>NZ_JBRASR010000023.1:0-3414 GCF_056033805.1 Kordia sp. E | reverse complement strand
TGGGACGTGATTTAGAAGCCTTCTTAAAAGGACTTGTCACTGATAGTAATACTAACAATTCAGGATTTGCAAATTTTGATTTTCATGGGAATTACTTAAGTATGGACTTATTTGATGATTTAGGAGGAAATCCTACAAGTAGTTCAGTACCTAATTCTGGAATCACAATAACATCGACAGCAGCAAATCAAAACGTAGCAATTAGTATCAATGTTGGAACGCCTTCCGCTACATTTCCTGCCATAAACTTAACCTTAACAAATACTGCATTAAATTGGAGTACTTATGGGGCGAGTTGGGAGATTAGTGAAATTAGTCAGTTCTCATATACTACTTATGATAATGCTTCTCCAAGAAGGTTTGGTTTTATGATGACTGCAAAAATAGTAGCTCCTGGAACAACACAAGTAATTGAAGAAGTAATCATCAGTGGAAACACAATTGCTAGAATTGGTGAATGTAGTGTCGATGGTCAAGACAATGTTGCTACAGATACTAATGGTGTAACTATTGGAGAAGATTTAGGTGATGGAGGTATTTTAAACAGTGATGGAGAATGTGAGGACAAAGATGAATTTGCAGTAAGTTTGCGAAACGTACTAAATGCACTAATTCCAATTAGTTCTTCTCCTATAAACTTACAATCTATAGAAGCATATAATAATGATGATTTTCTTCCAGAATTCTTAGGAGATACGCCACTCAGTGCTACGGGAATTTGGAATAACAATGGAAACGGAAATTATACCATAACAATTAATGGAAGCACAGTATTAGAACTTTCTAATTTTTCAAATTTTCAATACAATGGAGAAACGCATAGTTTCGCTTCTCTAGCAAGTGGTAACGTTCCTTCTCAGAATGGAATTATAGCCTTTACAGGCATCAGTTTCAATTCTAATACAAATATTAATATAGAAGCTAATGTTAACTACACTGGAACTTCACAGTCAGTTTCTTATACATTTACTGCAACTGTTACAGCACTACCTTACGATTGTTGTTCATATGTCGATGGTGATGGTAGTAATAGTACTAATGATTGTGGAATAGTAGATACCGATGGAGATGGAATTGGTGACCTATGTGATGATACTCCTTGCGGTGTAGCAACAGCTGAAAATGATGATGATGCAGATGGAATTCCTGACGATTGTGACAATTGTATAAAAACATATAATCCGAGTCAAGTAGATACGGATGGAGACGGAATTGGTGATGTATGTGATAACTGCCCATCAGCACAAAACCCTGATCAACTTGATGCTGACAGTGATGGAATTGGTGATGTTTGTGATGATGATAATAGTAGTGCAGATTGTATAGATGAAATTAAAGATAATCAGCTGCTTTTTAATACAGGAATGACACAACTGTTTAACAGTGTCCTAAGCACAAATGGGTTTTATAACTCACAAGAAGTTATACAATATTTAAGTAACGATTTATTAAATTTCTTTGAAGAAAATGCTCGCATCCTATTAAATGATTCAAGTATTACATTCTCTTCTACAATGTGGGAAGCTCCAGTAGCAATTGATCAAACAATTACAAATGCAGTACAGCTTACATTTTCTAATTCAACGACTGACTACTATGTTGTTATTGAACTTACTGATGCATTAATGCAAAATGGAATTGCCAATAATGCTAACTTCATATCCATAGATCCTACTGGATTGCCTTCTAATACATTACCAATGGAATATGAAATTACCTATGCTTCTCAGTTTAATGGTAATACTGTTGCAATAAGTACTATTTTTCAATCCGAATATAGCGCTCGAAGAAACAAACCTTCTCCACTAAATTTCAATTGTGATTTAGATAAGATAAGAACTGACAGCGGAAGATACACTGCTTTTAAAAATGCAGAAACACAAATAAGAATCAAAAATAATACTTCTGACTATGAACCTTGTATTACTTGTATTCCACAAACAATAAGACCTGTGTTAAGGCAAGAAATGTGGGCAGCATATACGGATGCTGTTGGAGATATTCCAAATTATAACTTGCCAAGTAACTATAACTTAGAATATTTTGATGACATGAACTATCAATATATCACGGAAGGTTATATAAACTATCTTACAGGATTTGCTGGTGGTGATATACACAATGTTGATGTAACTGCACCTTATTTCTTAACAATTGCAGAATTTGGGGCAACACCTTTAAACTATGGATTTAATAACTATCAAGGAGTCATTGATGCTTATATTTTATATAGTACTGTAAGCAATTCACCTTTGGTATACCTAACTCCTAATGATGAAAATTACAAAAACTGGAGAGACTTCACTATTAAGTTTTTAGATGAACATCCAACTGTATGTCCACCAAAACCAATGTTTCCTACTATTGACGTACAAACAAATGACACCATAAGTGACTGTCAAGAATTTGCGATCAATATTGCAGAAGCATACGGACTCGATAATTACAATACATACATAGAGCGTGTAAAGCAAGAATTTAGAATAAACTACACACAGCAAGCAATGAGTAGTGTTATAGAAAAACTGAATCTTAGTTACGAAGATAAAGAATATCAATATACACTGTATTACTATGACCAAGCAGGAAATCTTACACAAACGGTTCCGCCGGAAGGTGTAAAAAGAGCTTCGCACACTCCAACTGAAATGGTTACTATTAACGATCATAGAAGTTCGAATTTGGGTACGGAAGTCCTTCCTGCACACGAATTAAAAACGGAATACAAATACAATTCATTAAATCAATTAGTATGGCAAAAAACGCCTGATGGCGGCATTACAGTATTTGCATATGATGAGTTAGGAAGAATAATTGCTTCTCAAAATGAAAAGCAACAACAAGAAAACCCTACCAAAGACTTTAGTTACACACGCTACGATGGACTTGGAAGAATTCTTGAAGCAGGAGAACTAGAAGATAGTACAAACAGCTATTACATATCAGAAGAAGGGAAATTATTCCTAGGAAATGATCGTGTTAATAATTTTGATACACATTATGATTCATGCAACAAAAGAGAAGTAACACGTACTACCTATGATGATCGAATTGTAGTAGAAAACAATGCTACTAACGTTGTATACTCTTCAGACTTATTTACAGCTCCGTATACAGCTTTTAATAGTATAAATAGAGTTACTGCTGTTACTTACTATGATGAAATTAAGGCGGGTAAAGCTCCTTCTTTTGACAATGCGTTATTCTATAACTATGATGTACATGGAAATGTAA
The DNA here is from genome assembly GCF_056033805.1 of Kordia sp. E. Lineage (NCBI taxonomy): Bacteria > Pseudomonadati > Bacteroidota > Flavobacteriia > Flavobacteriales > Flavobacteriaceae > Kordia > Kordia sp. E. The sequence continues at coordinate 180 of NZ_JBRASR010000023.1, read as the reverse complement.
AAGAGTTGGTAACGTATATTACTGAACTTAAAATTCCTGATTGTACCATACAGCCAGATGTGCTTGACTGTGAGTCGCATATAAAAAGAGTGCATTATCAATACGATCTTATTAGTGGAAATGTAAAGAATGTAACTTTCCAACCACAAAAACCAGATCAATTCATACACAAATATGAAT
>NZ_JBRASR010000022.1:0-4683 GCF_056033805.1 Kordia sp. E | reverse complement strand
TATAATTTGTAAGGTTCACAATAGGATTAACATCATCTTCTGCGTCCATTTCACTCTCGTGATAACTAAGGGTGAAGTCTCCTGGGGTTTGTGTTCCATAGATCTCTGTCTGTGTCTGAGTAAGATCGAACATATCAAAGCCATCCAAACTTGACGCATCGTCACACTCTTCTAAATCTGTAATCACCAGTGGCAATACAGGAATTGGTGTAACTGTTAATAATAATGGTGTAACAGTAAAACATCCTGTCACAGTATTGGTTGCCAAAACATAAATGGTTTGACTATCCATCATAATGTTGGTATATGGAGAGGCAAGCGGGAATAGATTCATCTGTGCATTTTCTAGTGTCTCATGGAAACTATAAACTACATCAGGCTCATTGTTGATAATATCATTTACCAGATCATTTAAATCAAAGAGTTGGAATCCATCATTGTCCTCATCACAAATGTCAGCTGTAAGCGTACCATTTGGATCAAGGGTTGGACTCGGAAGTGGATTGACTCTAATATCAAAGGTAATCGTATTTTCACATCCTGTGGTATCATTGGTAGCTCTTACAAAGATGGTTTGTACACCAATCTCAGTATTGCTATACATGGTTGGATCCGCTATAGGAGTATCACTAGCTAGATCCGCTGCATTGGCATAGTAATCAAGACTAATTCCTGGCGCGCTGTTAAGTAAGTCCTCAGCAAGAGACGTTAGATCAAATACTTCAATCCCATCATTAAGGCTAACGGCATCACATGCTTCTAAACCTGTGAGTTGTACAAGTGTTGGCAATTCATTGACAACAAGCGTTAGATTGGTCACTGTAAAACAACCTGTGGCTAAATCCTCCACACGTACCCAAATCACTTGTGGACTTGGTGGTATGTTACTATAAGCGTTTGCATTGTTGATCTGTCCTACACCAGTACCATTAGCGGCATTGGTTTGTGTATTGTAATAAGAAATATCATGAGTTAATGGATCTTCTCCATTTAGAATGTCTGGTTCACTTTGAGTAAGATCAAACTGAGCAATTCCATCGGTATCGGTATCACATTCAGCAAGAATTGTTGCATCCATCGCAGCAACCTCAGGTGAATCATGTACAATAAGATCAAGCGATACTACATTGAAACATCCCGTAAGGACATTCTCCACACGAACATAAATTGTTTGAGTATAGGCATTGATATTGGTATAGTTATCTGGCAAGGCGCTTACATTGTTGTCAGCATCTTCTGGAGTTTCGTGATAAGTTACTGCAATATTAGTAACAGCTCCACCTGTAATTTGACTCTCAGTGCTTCTAATATCAAAAATCCCGAAACCATCATTATCTGTATCACAGTATTCCAATGGTGTTGCAGGGAAAACAGATGGTGCATCTTCTACAGAAATTACCAATGAAGTGGTAATATAACAACCTGAATTACCACTTTCTACACGAACATAAACGGTTTGTGGATTGCTAATGTTTGTATATGGAATTGCTAGTGAATTCATATCATTATCAGCATCCGCTTGTGTTAGATAGTACTGAACAGAAAATCCAGTTTGATTGTTAACGATTTCAGCATTTTTTACATTTAAATCTATCGCTGTAAAACCATCTGAAACTTCATCATCACAAACGATTAAATCAGTTGGCATTGTTACTATCGGAGGAATATCAAATAGCAAGTCAAAAGTAGTAACATCATAACAAATGTTTCCAGCTTGTGTACTTTCGATTCGAACATAAATCATTTGTGCATTCATGCCGTTATACATGTTTGGCAATGGATTCATGTCTGTATTCGCATCCGTAGGATTTGCATGAAATGTAATATTGAAGTCTGGAGCGTTTTGTGCCCCAAGTATGTCTGAGAATTGTGAACTTAAATCAAAAATTTCAGAACCATCGTTATTGAAATCACAAGTTATTATATTATTTGGCTGATTCGCTATAGGTTGCGTATTGACACAGACTTCAAAATTTGTAATATCGTAACAAGTTGGATTCGCATCATTTTCTACACGAGCATATATATCTTCGCATTGTGTTGTATTTGTGTATGGAAATGTTAATGCATTTAGACCATCATTTGCGTCAGTTGGATTTGCATAATATGTCACCGAAAACAAAGTAGGATCTAGTGTGCCAAGGACAGTTGCATCAAGGTTTGTAAAATTAAATGCATTTACACCATCATTAGATACATCATCACAGATACTAAAATCTGCTATTGGATTTGCTATTGGAGTTTCACTTAAAAATAATTGAAATAAAGTCGTTGCAAAACAATCATTTCCAATTTCAGTGCTTTCTATTCTAACATAAATTGTTTCATTGTTGATTCCTGTATGCATTGCAGGAAGTGGATTCATGTCCATATCTGCATCAATTTGATTTGCGTGATATGTAATATTAAAATTTAGTGCATTTTGTGTACCAAGTATTGCAAGTTCTTGCAGAGGGAGATTAAAGATTTCACTTGCGTCATTTCCTGTATCACATAATGTAATATCGTTTGGTTGATTTGCTATAGGCTGTGTATTTACGCATACTTCAAAATTTGTAACATCGTAACACATTGAATTCGCATCATTTTCTACACGAGCAAATATTTGCTCACATTGCGTTGTGTTTGTGTATGGAAACACGAGTGCATTTAAACCATCATCTGCATCAGTTTGATTCGCATGATATGTCACCGAAAATAAAGTAGGATCTAGTGTTCCGAGCACAGTCATATCAAGATTTGTAAAATTAAATGCATTTACACCATCATTAGATACATCATCACAGACACTAAAATCTGCTACTGTATTGGCAATCGGAATTTCATTTAATAACAATTGAAAAGATGTGGTTGCAAAACAGTCATTTCCAACTTCTGTACTTTCTACTCTGACAAAAATGGTTTCATTATTTATTGCAGGGTGCATTGTAGAAAGTGGATTCATATTGGTATCCGCATCCGTTTGATTTGCATGAAAAGAAATTGAAATATCAGCAGCATTTTGTGTACCAAGTATTGTAGGTTCTTGTAGAGAGAGGTTATAAATTTCAGAACCATCATTCCCTATATCACATAATAATACATCATTAGGTTGAGTTGCATTAGGTTGACTGTTTACACAGATTTCAAAACTAGTTGTTTCATAGCAAGATACATTAGAATTGTTTTCTACACGAACGAATATTTCTTCACATTGTGCTGTGTTTGTATATGGAAATGTTAATGGATTTAGATTTCCATTGGCATCTGACAAACTTAAGTGGTATGAAACATCAAATATGTTAGGATCTTGCGTACCTAATACAGTATTATTTAGTGTTGTAAAGTTAAAAGGCGCAAAACCGTCATTTGTAAGATCGTCACAAACTGCAAAATCGTTTACAGGATTAGCAGTTGGTAAAGGATTAAAAGTAATTGTAAAACTTTCTTGTATTATTTCGGCACAACTATTTGTAATGCTTACAGTATATGTTGTTGTAGTTGTCGGATTAAATGTAGGATTGGCAATTGTGGGATCGCTAACTCCTGTAACTGGTGCCCATGAGTATGAAGTAGCGCCTGTAACGGTAGCGTCAACAGAATCAACTATATTTCCTGGACAAATATTTTGATCGTCTAATGATAAGGAGTTTGCGAATGATACATAATCAAAACATACACGCTGTAAGTTTGCAGCTCCACCTGTAGACCCTGTAAAGCCAAAATAAGCATTAGTAATTCCTCCAAAAATATTATTTACAACATCACCAGAGTATGAAAGTCGTAAATCGCAATCAAAATAAACATCAAGTGTATTAGTAGCTGCGGTCCATTCAACTCGAATAATGTGTTCTAAACCATTTTCAATATTTTGTGTTGTCGCTGAAGCTTGAATTGGTCCTGCTAAATTTGTAGCAATATTATGATTATTAGCACCATTACTTATAATTGCAAGATGATCAAAAAAAGGATCGCCTAAGTCATTATTTTGCCATGTGTCAAATTCGACAGCTAGTGAATTATTAATACCTTCATAGCCCATTCCACCACCAGAAGTTCCAATTTCAGGTGTTGCAGTATTTTTTAGTATGAATACAATTCCGTCGGCTCCATTAGCATCATTTGTACCGAAAAACCCTCTAAACTCAATAATAAAATCGTTTGTCATATCAATAGGAGTTCCTGACCAAATTGCTCCTGATTGATTATTAATGTTTTCAGTAATTTCAAAACAATCACCTCCAATATCATTTGCGTCACCTATTAATGTCGGCATTAATTGCGCATGAAGTTGACAGCTAAATAGTATAAAGATTACTGTGAAACTTTTTATAATTTGTTTTGTTTTTTTCGTTAAAATCATTGTCCTACAATTATATAAGACAAATATGATGATTTATCTTTTTAAAGTAAAGTGATTGATAAAATCTTTTGCAACCCTATTTTCTTCTATGAGTTTAATACTTTTTAGAATAATAAGCTTTTGAATTCTACATATAGAACAATTAGGATGTTTAAAATCCTACCTTTAGAAAAGAAGTAAATCATTTGAAAAATAGCAATCAATGATTTATAAATAAAAAAACCGAAGGTAGTATTCCTTCGGTTTTTTCTTTTTTTTATTTCAGTGTAAATTATCTCTTAAGTGTAAAATGATTGATAAACTCTTTTGGAGTTCCATCAAATGGATCTACATATTCGACT
>NZ_JBRASR010000021.1:0-2372 GCF_056033805.1 Kordia sp. E | reverse complement strand
TAAATATGCATATGATTTTACCGCACGCCAATCTCCTTTGATATTGTATAAAAATGGATTAGTTTCATAAAAATTAGGATACTTTACCAAATGATGTTCTGAGCCTTCAAAAGCTAATGAAGGATATGTTTTTACCCCTATGTTTTCTTCAGGGTTATTCCAAAAATCTTTGTATTCAACAGCAGATGCATTAATAATTCTTGGGTCATTTGCTGTCGTTGTGTTTTCGTCAACAGTAAAATCAGCTGCATTAATTACTGTATCTGTATCACTAATTGGAGATTTCATACTTGTAACAGAAGCCATTGCAGCACTTTGGAAATTCCTGTAATTTGACTTGACAATTTTAATCGTAATATCAGTCAGGCTTGCATCTTCACCACAAGCATTTAGGTACTCACCTTCTCTATCAATCAAAACCATTTTTTTGCCAGAATTGGCTGTATCATTTATATTTTCTACTTGACTAATCCAGTAGATATGATCATCTGCTATTGGTGATCCAGTAGCATCAAAAACCATTACTTGATCGCCAGGAGTGAAAATTTCTTCAAGACTAGTATTTAAACTTGTATCGCCTTGAATCCTATACCAGGTTGAATTCCCATCAACATCTTGATCGTAATCATCTGAAAGATTTTCATGAAGCGATGTCAAACGACACTCAATACCTAAGTTTTTAGCTGCCTGTCCCATTCCTTTATATGCCCAATGTGCAGGATATGAGAAATTGTAATAGTTGTCTTTGAATGCGTTAGAAGTTTCCGTAAGTAAAACTTGACCACTTAAAGCATCCCATGCAAGATTTTTTGTACTCACAGAAGCACCTAAATCTTGAGCCACCTTTTCTACTAGAATCCCTGTCTTATGAATCACTTTTGTAGTAGTGGTAGTATGAAGTGTTGTTTCGTTTCTTTTGTATTCAAAAGGAAGTTGACCAAGTAATATTGGCCAAGGACCAGCATTGAAAAAAGTTAAATTCGTATCAACACCAAAGCTTTCTGATAAATTGTAATTTTCATTAAAATCAGTAATTACATCATAATGCACTCCAATTTCTTTGGTTTCATCTATACTTCCATCAGCGTGTACTACTGGAAGTTTGTTATTTAATTCGCCATCTTCTGTAACGTTGTATTTATAATCAACACCAGAAATAAGGTTCTCATTTTCGTCATATATTTTTTGTGCTTTTGATTTTCCATTCATATCATTTGTGATAATTGAAAAACCTTGTGAAAGTGCTAATTCTGTTCGTACATTTAATTTTAATACGTTACTAAGGATATTTTCTTGATTTGTTTTGTAATTATTCACTCCGTCAATAGTTGTATGATCAGATTTCGTAGGGAAATCTTTTGATGTAAAGAATTCACTGATTACTTTCCCTGTAGCATGTCTTTTTACGGTTTTTGTGACACTTCCATCTGCTGCTATTTGATTTCTACTTAGATTTTTAACGGTCACTTTACTGTAAGTAACTGTTGCAGAAGGATAAAATGATTTTCCAAATGGTTTTTCAACATATTCTCTAGCTTGTAATTTCTCCGAACTGTCATAAAATGGTTGAATCAGTGGATTTTCTTTACTCATATTTGGTTCCCAAGTAGCTACACCACTTGAACCTAAGTCTTTTCCTAAAGTATAGTCATATTCTTGACCGTAAAAGTTACTATATTCGTTTACAGTTTGCGGATTCTCAGTCATTACATCCCAATTATCATGCATGAGCACTTTTTTGACACGTAATCCACCTCCAAGTTTTGCATTGGTAGGGTGCTTTAAACGAATCCAGGATTTTTCTGGCTTGAACTTTCGAGCTATTGCGCGCCCTTCTAAGTAGCCATTTGGTCCCGTAAATATTTCTAGTAGTAGAGGTAAACTACTTCCAATAGCATTTACAATATCTTGAATATTTGGTGAACCTGGCTCATCATCACCAGTTCCATGCGCATACCGGTTTAAATGTTTCCTTGCAAAAAACCAACCCGATTTCGCAATAGGATTTGTAGAACTTCCTGCAGTGGCATCTACACCGCTTTCTTGTCTTTCTAATTGAATAGGAATGGCTCCATAATAAGCTCCATCCGACCCAGAAAATACTGAAAACTCACGCGATTGATCTATCATACAGTACCCTTCTACATAATCGTACGAAGAACGACTTACATTGTGTTTCTCCATATTCAATAAGAACCTGAAGTGCAATGGTCTGTCAATATATTCTCCTAAATATTTATTTTTAAATTCATTTACTGGTATTAGAGAAGTTTCATTTAATTGTACTGCTAAGTAGCGTGTATGTGATCCGTTTGTGTATAAATTTGTAGTTAAATCACCTAGTTGACTTGGAGCTGCATCACTTACACCAA
>NZ_JBRASR010000020.1:0-4825 GCF_056033805.1 Kordia sp. E | reverse complement strand
ATAGGAGTATCACTAGCTAGATCCGCTGCATTGGCATAATAATCAAGACTAATCCCTGGCGCGCTGTTAAGTAAGTCCTCAGCAAGAGACGTTAGATCAAATACTTCAATCCCATCATTAAGGCTAACAGCATCACATGCTTCTAAACCTGGCAATTGTACAAGTGTTGGCAATTCATTGACAACAAGCGTTAGATTGGTCACTGTAAAACACCCAGTGGCTAAATCCTCCACACGTACCCAAATCACTTGTGGACTTGGTGGTATGTTACTATAGGCATTTGCATTGTTGATCTGACCTACACCAGTTCCTAAAACAGCATTGGCTTGTGTGTTATAATAAGAAATATCATGCGTTAATGGATCTTCTCCATTTAGAATGTCTGGTTCACTTTGAGTAAGATCAAACTGTGCAATTCCATCCGTATCGGTATCACATTCAGCAAGAATTGTTGCATCCATAGCAGCAACCTCAGGTGAATCATGTACAATTAAATCAAGTGGCACAACATTGAAACATCCATTCTCCACACGAACATAAATTGTTTGAGTATAGGCATTGATATTAGTATAACTATCTGGCAATGGATTTACTCCATTAGTAGCATTTTCAAAAGTTTCATGATAGGTTACATTTACACCAGAAACACCACCGCCTGTAACCTGATTTTCTGTACTACGAATGTCAAAAATTCCAAAACCATCATTGTCTGTATCACAGTACTCTAGAGCAGTAAGTGAATTTGCATTTGGAGTTTCATTTATTGTAACTGTAAAATTAGTAGTAGCAAAACACCCAGTTATATTATTTTCTACACGTGCATATATAATTTGTGGATTACTAGTATTAGTATATGGAATAACAAGTTCATTGACATCATTATCTGCATCAGCTTGACTTGCATAATATTTAACAGCCATTCCAGTTTGCGTACCTACAATTTCATCATTTTTCACACTAAGGTCAATAGGATAAAAACCATCAAAAGGAGTATCATCACATAATTGTAATATAGTAGGCATGATAGCTATTGGATTTTCATTGATAATAAGTTCAAAATCCATATCTGTGCTAACACACCCTGTTACTGTATTTTCTGCGCGAACAAAAATTGTTCTAGAAAATGTAGTGTAAGGGCTAAGAATAGCTCCTGTATTTGCGATTGCTTCAGCTTGAGATTCATGATACGTAACAAAAACATTGGCTTGACCATTAATGGCTTCTATGTTTTTAGTCGTTAAATCAAATGTAGATTGGTTAGCAATATCACTACAAACTACAAAGTCAGCAATTGTATTTTGATCAGGTACTGGATTTACAGTAAGTGTAATATGTTCTCCAAAACCTAAACATGCATTGATATCATCACTATCTACACGAACGACAATGGTTTGCATATTTGGAGAAACATCATTTCTGTGATTGCTAATATCTGCGATAGCATTTATTTCAGCTAAGGCATCAGCTGTGTTTTCATAATAAGTTATGGTAAGGTTTTGTCCTACAGGAAATAAGGCTGTAATTTGAGCTTCTGCTGAACTAAAATCAAATGTGGCAATACCATTTCTGTAATCATTATCAACTAAATCATTATCACATAATTCATAAGAAAGTTGAAACGTGCTTGGAATTTGAGTAGTAGCAACTTCTAAGACTATTTCTCCTATTCTAAAGCATCCATTTACAGTTTCAACTCTAACGAAAACCTGTCCATTATTAGCGCTGTTATATACTGTTGGATCTGCAATAGCATTTGTATTACTTGTTGCATCTATTAAACTTGTATAAAATGCAAATGTTTCATTAGCAGAATCTGTGGATAATAATACATTAGCTTCTGTGAGATTGAAATTAGTAAGTCCATCTGTATCATCATCACATTGACGTAGTGAAACAGGCGTCGTAATTACGGGTAAAGGGTGGACAATAACATTAAATGTTGTTGTGCTAAAACAGTTAGGATTATCTACATTTTCAATTCGAACTACAACAGGATTTCCTCCTGTAGTAGTATTTATATATGTTGTTGGCAATGCACTTATATTATCATTTGCATCGGTCTGATTTGCATGATAACTAATGTTGAATTGTGTTGCATCTTGAGTTCCTAAAACCTGAATGTCAAGTGTTGACAGATCAAAGGTTGCTAGTTCGTTTGTGTCATCACCATCTAGTGTATCATCACAGAGTTCATAATTAGCGACTACATTTGCAGTTGGTTGATCGAATACATCAATAGTGAAACTAGTAGTAGCATAACAATTGTTAGCTGTATTGTTTTCAAGTCTAACAAAAATTGTTTCCAGCGTATATGCAGTTTGATTCGTATATGGGAAAGTGAGAGGCACATTGTTTGTATCTGCGTCAGCTTGAGAAGTATGATAACTAATTGTAAAGTCTGCAACAGTTTGTGTTCCTAATATAGCTGAGTTTAATGTTGTAAAATCAAAATTCCATAAACCATCATTATTATCATCACATTGCAAAATATCACTTGGAGCTGTAACAATCATTGGTAGTTGATTTACTACTGTGTTAAATGTTGTTGTACTGAAACAATTAGGATTATCCATATTTTCAATACGAACGACAATTAGGTTTCCACCAGCTGTAGTATTTGTATATGAAGTAGGTAAAGCAGCAGTATCATTATCAGCATCTGTTTGATTTGCGTGATATGTTATATTGAATTGAGCAGCAGTTTGAGTTACTAAAACTTGATTATCTAGTGTTGTTAAATCAAAAATTACAAATCCGTTTGTAGCATCTCCATCAGCATCATTATCACATAATTCATAATTAGCGACTGTGTTTGCAGTGGGCTGATCAAATACATCAATAGTGAAGCTTGTAGTCTCAAAACAGTTATTTGCAGTATTATTTTCAAGTCTAACAAAAATTGTTTCCTCTGTATATGCTGTTAGATTGGTATATGGAAAAGTAAGCGGTGCATTATTTGCATCTGCATCAGCTTGAGAAGCATGATAACTTACTGCAAAATCTGCAACAGTTTGTGTTCCTAAGATTGTTGCATTTAGTGTTGTAAAATCAAAGTTCCATAAACCATCATTATTGTCATCACATTGCAAAATATTATCAGGAGTTGCTGCAATTACTGGGTTTTCAGCAAATTCTATAGTAATATCATCATTAATATCACAACCTCCAGGAATAATTACTTCTACTGTATATACTCCAGGATCTGTAACTGATAAAGTAGGACCTGTTTCACCAGTAATCTCTACAGCATCTTTTAACCATCGAAATGTAGCTGCTGGTTCTGTCACCATTGGATCTAATACAATTGTTTCTCCAGTACATCCGGCAGTTTCATTAGTAAGTGTTCTATCTTGACCTAAGCTTCCACCGATATTAAAACTTCCAGCTTCAATGAATATTCCTGAATCAAAAGTTGCATCTTGATTTTCAGCAATTACTAATTTTATAGTATAAGTAGCATTAGGAGTTACGTCAGATTCAGCTGTAAGTACAACTGTTTGTCCGTTAAAGTCAGTTGCTCCTGTTCCACTTAGTGCTGCATCAAAAAAAGCAGGTAAGGCTACACTTCCTAATTGTCCAGGATCACAAGTTGTTAAATTATGAATGTTAGTAACACTAACGGGAATATTAGTTCCAGGAATTAAAGCTATATTTTTCCCTCCTAAATCTACACTGATATCAGGAGTTGCTGGGTTAGCATCATGATCATAATTTTGTGCTGTGGGAATACCAGGGCCACTTAAAATAAAAGCGAATCCATCAGCAAAACTACAGGGGAAAATACCAGTATATTCTTCGGAGGCCATTAAATATCTAAAACTTAATCTATCTGTTGTTGGAGTAAATTGAAATTCTATAACAGTAGCATTAAAAGTTTGACCTAAGGGTACTTGAAGTAACGCAGCAATATCTGCATCACCATTCCAACCTCCACCACCAAGGCTCAATTCACTATCATTGGGTCCAGGAATTTGATTAATGTTACTTGTTGTTAATGCAACTCCTTCTTCAAATGGGAAATTGGAAGTACCTCTATTGAAATAACCAAAACTCCTAAAAGTATCTCCTCCAACTTCACTATTATTAGGACTAGTTACATTTGTAGCATTTGCACATGTACTATTGATTAATACATCATTAACAAGTTGGTCTAAAGTATGTGTTGTAGTATTGACAGTAATTTGTGCAGAAACAATGTGCAATGTAAATAATGATAAAATACTTAGTAGAGCAGATAATTTTCTCATACAATGAGTGGATTAGGTTTGTTATATATAGAGGGAAAGATTTAGATTTAATCTTATGTTATATATAACAACTTAAGCCTATAAAACCCTACCTTTTTAGAGAAAATCAGTTAGTTTTAAAAAGTTAGATAAATGCTTATAAGTAACAAAATCTTGGCTCATAAAAAAACCGAAGGTAGTATTCCTTCGGTTTTTTTATTTTTTTTATTTCAGTGTAAATTATCTCTTAAGTGTAAAATGATTGATAAACTCTTTAGGAGTTCCATCAAATGGATCTACATATTCAACTCTAAACCAATAATCAGCTGATGGCATAATGTTTCCATTAAAAGTTCCATCCCATCCTGGTCCAGCAGGACTAATCTGTTTTAAGAGTTTTCCATAGCGATCAAAGATGTAAATCTTCGCCGCAGGTTGGTTCTGCAATCCAATAATATTCCATGTTGGGTTGTACTCATCTCCATTTGGTGTAAAGAACTGCATAAAGTCTATCAATCCAAAGGTCTTAACAATCTCTCCACATCCATTGGTATCTCTTACCGTAATAGTATGCTGTCCTGATTGCAGATCCGTGAATA
>NZ_JBRASR010000019.1:0-13760 GCF_056033805.1 Kordia sp. E | reverse complement strand
CATTTGCTGTTGGTGGATATAGAAATTATGACATCAATATGGATGGAATTACGCAATACTCAGGTACCAATCCTGATACGCCTTTCATCTTACAAAATGTATTGGCGCACCCAGGAAACTTCCTAAATTTTAGTACATATCAAATACAAGAGCAATTACCTCAAAACTAAAAACACAAACAATAACTGTACTAGTGTAATTAGTATCATACTATTCTCAAAAGGTGTATTCAGTCCATTCTGAATACACCTTTTTATATATCAACTTTAGGATAACCAAGCACCCAACACCCAATACCCAATACCCAATACCCAATACCTAAAAAAATACGTACCGATACGTAGTATCTACGTAGCGTCTCTTATTTTGTAAAATAAGCCTAGAATCTATCTTGCACATGATTTAAAAAATGAAAATCATGCGATTAACTTCTAACCTAATAACAACAATATTTTGCCTGTTCTTTGGGTTAAATATAAGTCAGGCTCAATGTAATAGTGCAAACGACATTATACAAGCACAGCAAAATTCAACACGTGTAAATGCTACTTCGGAAGAAGAACAAGGTCAAACTTTTACAGCAACATGTGATGGTTTATTAAGAGCCGTAACTTTTTCTACAGATTATGCTCCAGAAACTAAAACTGCTAATATTTTCTTTCTCAGTCTAAATAATCTATCAGATACAGAAAACGGAACAATTATGAGTGGATATAGTTTTACTATACAACAAAGTCGTAATCAAAGACGAGAGTATACTGTGGTATTGGGTGATGGACTACAAGTTACAGCTGGTGATCATTATATGTTTGCTCTTTTTTCTTCAGGAAATGCAGAAGGTAAAGCTACACTAACTACTACTTCTAATGGTAATGCATATTCTGAAGGAGCTAAGGTAAATAGGTTGCCGGTAACTGGGTCAAAATATGAAATAGATTCTAACGATGACGACTTGTATTTTAAATTATATTATGAAGATTCCCAGCCTCCAGTAGCACAATGTAAACCAGGAATAACCATAAATTTAGCTGCTACCGGACAATATACATTAACCGCTAATGAAATTAATAATGGTTCTTACGATCAAGGATATTCAGGTATAGCTTCAATGACAGTGTTTCCTAATGAATTTGATATTTCAAACCTTGGTGAAAATATAGTAGAACTTAGTGTATTTGATGCTGCTGGAAATTTTGATAGCTGTGAAGCTACGGTGACTGTAGAATTAGAAACTTCAGTGACATTAACCGCTGGTGATATTGCCTTTATGGGAGTTAATTCTGAATCTGGAAGTACTACAGCCTCTAATGTGAGTTTTGTGTTTTTAAAAGATATCCCTATAGGTACACAAATTATTTTTACAGATAGAGGCTGGAGTGATGACACTGGTTTAGGCGGAATTGGGGTTAATAGTGGTGCATCCAGAACTGATGGCGAACTTGTTTGGACAGCAGATAGAAATTATAATATTGGGGAAATTATCACCTTAGATTTATCTCTTGGTCAGTTATCCAATGAGGCAACATTGGCAACACAAGGAGATCAATTATTTGCCCTTCAAGGAAGTATTGAAAACCCTACTTTTATTGCAGGATTACACTATAATGTCGCTCGTCTTTTTACTACAAATGATGACGATTGGGATACTGTTAATGATAATGGTGTTTTAGGACTTGTAGGGATATATTCAGCGTTACCGGATGTATTGGTAACAGGAGATACTGCTGTGCGTCTTTTTTATCTTAATGCTCTTGACGAAGAACGCGAATCTGATAATTTTAGATTTAGCTGTGCCTTAGCAGGAGGTATTCCAATTCTTCTTACCCCTGCAGAAATGCGGGCAGTATTACATAATCCCGAAAATTGGAATCACGATGACTCGTCTGGGTTCAACCCTCCAGTTGAAAACGGATGTTCTATTTCTGTAGGTGAACAGACACAGGTTAGCCTTGATGCAGGGAAATTAATTATAACAGATATAGGAAACGATACTGATGATCAAATTACACTATCACTATCAAATGATGGTGCCACACTTATTATTAGCAATTTAATACTACCTACAGTATCCGGAGGACCTTCACTTTCAGATGACACTACAGTTACTGTGCCGTTAACAAGTATTACAAACGGAATTGAATTTATAGGAGGCGAAGGAAATAATAGCATCACTTTTGCAGACGATTTAACATTAACTGGTGTCGACAACGATATTACGTTAACAGGCTTAAAAGGTTACACACAAAATGGAAGTATTAACATTGAAGGTGATTTCACAATATCTAATGGTTTTGATTTTGATTTACTTTTAGGGGAACTGACTGCAAATAATTTAACAATAGATGGCGTAGATAAGATTCTCGATCAAGAATTAGCACTTACTATAACAGGAGTCACTCAATTGCAAGCTGTAGATGGTATTGATATAGATGATGGACAATCAAGACACAGTTTTGCTGGCGCAGTGAATTTAACTGCTGGTCAAATTGTTTTTTCAGCAGGCGCAGATACTACTTTTGGAACTATAATGGCTACTGATACTGGTACTAATGATTTAGTTCATGAACTTAGGGTAGCTGGTAATATTATTTTTAACGGAAATGTCACTATTCCTGGAGGTCAGGCAGATTTGTTTGTTTCTATTGTTGGAGGAGATGTTTCTCAAACTTCAGGTATTATACAATCCCATTACTTAATCTTTAGAGGGGTTGGAAATCGTACTGTAGAGTTAAATAATAATAATAATAACATTGATATACTAGCTACGAGAAATCCACAAAACGCTAATAATGTGGCTTTTACCTCCCTTTCTTTTACGAATAGTGCTAATTTGTTTTTAGGAGAGATAAACGTGAACGAGTTTAATCTTACTGCACCAAAATTTACACTAGTACCTGATGATTTTACAGTAATTACAAAAGAAGGCACAGGCGTGAGTAATTTTAATGGAAATATAGATGTGGATGACGATACTGGTACAGCAACCATTAATCATAATGCAGGAACCATTAACTTTAATGGAGACACCAATGATTTCAGAGGTAATATTACCTATATAGGAGCAGAAGAAACCATCACAAATATTAATAGTGATAACACTAATTTTCCAAGTGCTGGCACTGATAGAAGCTTCACCTTTGGATTCTTAAATGGAACTGGAGACATTGCCATGGCTGATTCGGAAATAAATATCTTAAACGAAGCAACTTTTACAGGTGAAGACACAATAGTCACAGGCACTGGTAGCTTATCTAGTGGTTCTACCATCGTAGAAAGCAGTGCAGTAATTTTACCTAATGCTGTGTCCAATGCTTTTGCACTGAACTTTGCCGATTTAACAATATCTTCGGGGACTTTTATATTTGACATTAATGGTGATACAGGTCACAGTAAAATTAATGTAGCAGGAACAGTAACACTTAACGATGCTACGCTTTTTCCTATAGTAAATGAGATTCCAAATACCGAAATCATTATTATAAATAATGAGGGTGATGATGCTGTGGTAGGTACTTTTAATAACCTACCAGAAGGAAGTTTAGTTACTATTGGTGATTCCACTCTTTATATTAGTTATATGGGTGGAGATGGAAATGATGTTGCATTAAATTATGCAGAAACACTTGTGTCGCTAGTAGATGGAAAATTAACTATTAAAGATGTAGGAAGTGCGTCTGATGATGACATCACATTTTTAAATAATGGAACAACATTTGCTGTTAGTAATTTGGAAGGGCCTGTAATTGTTACAGGTGATCTTACTAACCTTCAACTTTCAGGTGATACAGTAGTTACTGTACCGTTACAAAGTATTACAAACGGAATTGAATTTATAGGAGGCGAAGGGACTAATGGCATTACAATAACAGATCCGCTTACATTATCTGGCGCGTCAAATTCATTGACACTTTCTGGTATTGATACATACACACAAGTAGATGAGATTTTTGGTGAGAATTATTCGCTAAACATTGGTGGTGATTTTAGCATTACTGGGAATAATACAGGAGATATCACCTTAGCCGAAGTTACTGCAAATAGTTTAACGATAAGTGGTTTTGCAAACATCAATGATTCTACTGATAAAATTACCATCGCAGGAACTACAAATCTTACCGCAGATTACAATATTACTATAGATGATGGAGAAGATAATCATGAATTTAATGGCCCTATAAGCATAAATGCCAATGGAATAACTATCACGGCTGGTGCCACCATGACATTTGAATATCTTAACAGAACAGACCATCCTGATTTGGATCAAACGGGTCGTATTTTTCATAATTTAACGACTTCTCAAGGTGATATTATACTAGATGGAACTGTTGATTTTAAAACTTATACATTAACAATTACAACAGGAGAAAGTATAAATCAAGAAAGCGGTACGATTACGGCACAATATTTAACCTTAAATGGAAATAATACAGGCGATGCAACATTAAATGAGACAAACGAAATATTTGAACTTAGAGTTATAAATTCGTTTAATAGCACTGAAAGTGCATTTACAAATCTGTCTTTTAGTAACGCGTATAATCTTGCTTTATATGAAATCGACATTAATGAAGCTACGTTTACCGCTCCAATATTTATAATTAGACCTAACTTAATCACTGACACTGACTATCTCACTAACATTACAAAAACCGGTACAGGAACTGCCAATTTTAATGGAAATATAGATGTGGTCAGTTCTAGTGGAGGAGCCTTCATTAATCATAATGCAGGAACCATTAACTTTAATGGAGACACCAATGGTTTCGGAGGTAATATTACCTATACAGGAGCAGCAGAAACCATCACAAATATTAATAATAGTGATAACACTTATTTTCCAAGCCCTAATGCTAATAATGGCTTCACCTTTGGATCTTTAACTGCAAGTGGAAACATTGCCATGAGTACTTCGGTAATAACTATCCTAAACGATGCTACTTTTACTTCGGCGACTTTAGCGCCAGAAATTAATAGTGGTACAGATTACGGTAAACTTAATGTAACAGGGACAGTAACACTTAACAATACTACACTTGCTCCAATAGCAAGTCAGAATGTAAATCAAGAAATTATATTTATTAATAATCAGGAAGATGATGCTGTGGTAGGTACTTTTAATAACCAACCAGAAGGAAGTTTATTTATTGTTGATGATTTAACAAGTGTGATTAGTTATGTAGGTGGTACTGGAAATGATGTTGCATTAACATTAGATATAGAAACAGAAGTATCGCTATTAGATGGGAAATTAACCATTACAGATATAATAAGCGCATCTGATGATGACATCACATTTTCAAATGATGGCAGCATACTTACTATTAGTAATTTAGTAGGTGGTGTATTTATTTCTGGTGACGCTGCTGTACTCCCTACACTTACAGATGCTACTACAGTTACTGTACTGTTAGACGATATTACAAACGGAATTGAATTTATAGGAGGCGAAGGAACTAATAGCATCACTTTTGAAAATGACTTAACATTAACCGGTGTCGACAACGATATTACGTTAACAGGCTTAAATGGTTATACACAAAATGGAAGCATCAACATTCAAGGAGATTTCATAGCCATTGGTTCTGGCTTTGATTTACTTTTAGGTGAACTGACAGCAAATAATTTAACAATAAATTTCGTAGATAAAATTCTAGATCAAGAATTAGCACTTACTATAACAGGAGTCACCATATTGCAGGCTGTAGATGGTATTGATATAGATAATGGACAATCAAGACACAGTTTTGCTGGTGAAGTTAATTTAAAGGCTGGTCAAATTGTTTTTACAGCAGGCGCAGATACTACTTTTGGAATTATAATGGCTACTGATACTGGTACTAATGATTTAGTTCATGAACTTACAGTAAATCAAGGTGATATTATTTTTAAAGGAGATGTCACTATTCCTGGAGATGAGGCAGATTTGTTTGTTTCTATTGCTGGAGGAGATGTTTCTCAAACTTCAGGTATTATACAATCCCATTACTTAATCTTTAGAGGGGTTGGAAATCGTACTGTAGAGTTAAATAATAATAATAACAACATTGATATACTAGCTACGAGAAATACACAAAACGCTAATAATGTGGCTTTTACCTCGCTTTCTTTTACGAATAGTGCTAATTTGTTTTTAGGAGAGATAAACGTGAACGAGTTTAATCTTACTGCACCAAAATTTACACTAATACCTGATGATTTTACAGTAATTACAAAAGAAGGCACAGGCGTGAGTAATTTTAATGGAAATATAGATGTAGATGACGATACTGGTACAGCAACCATTAACCATAATGCAGGAACCATTAACTTTAATGGAGACACCAATGATTTCAGAGGTAATATTACCTATATAGGAGCAGCAGGAACTACCACAAATATTGATAATAGTGTTACCACTTATTTTCCAAGCCCTAATGCTAATAATGGCTTCACCTTTGGATCTTTAACTGCAAGTGGAAACATTGCCATGAGTAATTCGGCAATAAATATTTTAAACGATGTTACTTTTAATTCGGCGACTTTAGCGCCAGAAATTAATAGTGGTACAGATTACGGTAAACTTAATGTAACAGGGACAGTAACACTTAACAATACTACACTTGCTCCAATATCAAGTCAAAGTATAGATCAAGAAATTATATTTATTGAGAACTCGGATACAGATGCTATAATCGGTACTTTTAATAATCTTGCTGAAGGAAGTGGAGTTAGTGTTGGCGATTTAACAGGTGTGATTAGTTATGTAGGTGGTACTGGAAATGATGTTGCATTAACATTATTAAATGATGTAGAAACACTAGTGTCGCTAGTAGATGGAAAACTAACTATTACAGATGTAGGAAGTGCGTCTGATGATGACATCACATTTTTCAATACTGGAATAACATTTGCTGTTAGCGATTTGGAAGCGCCTGTACATGTTATAGGTGATCCTCCTAACATTATACTTTCAGGTACTACAACAATTAATGTACGGTTAGAAAGTATTACAAACGGAATTGAATTTATAGGAGGCGAAGGAACTAATAATATTACAATAGAACGTTATTTAACTACAGGTACGCTTACATTACCTGGCGCGTCAAACTCATTAACACTTTCTGACATTGATACATACACACAAGATCAAGATATAGCATTAAACATTGGTGGCGATTTTAGCATTACTGGAAATAATACAGATGATATCACCTTGGCAGAAGTTACTGCAGGAAGTTTAACTATAAGTGGTTTTACAGACATCAATGATTCTACTGATAAAATTACCATCGCAGGGATTACAGATCTTACCGCATCAAACTTTATTACTATAAATGATGGGTCAAATATTAATCAATTTGGTGGGATTGTTAGTTTAGAGGCTTCTAGTGTAGTTTTTAATGCTACAGGAGACCTAACTTTTGGTACAGTGACCACTACAGGTACAGATAATACGATAACAAATTTTTTAGGTACCACAGAGGGAGAGATGGATCTTTCAGGACCAATTTTAACTGCTGGTAATTCTAATTTAACATTAAGAGTAGGTGGAGACGAAATTAATCAAACAGCTGCGGGTACAATTACTACCAATAGACTTGCATTAGAAGGAAACCCTGACGGAAACTCTGGAGCGTTATTAGAAGCAGCTAACAATGACATTTTAGCCTTACAAGTAAATAATGTAGATAACCCTATAAATTCCTTTACTTTTGAAGATATTAACACTTTTGAATTACTAGAGATTACCGTGGGCAATTTATTTATAACTGCAAATACGTTTATCTTTTCTGATGCTACTGAAATAACAATAAATGGAATAGGAGATAGTAATATTAATGGTGGGATTGATGTAACAGCAACATTAAATACCAATCCAGCTATAATTAATCACAACGCTGGTAATATTATTTTCGATGATAACAACTCTGGAATGTTTAATTTTTCAGGAGCATTTCAATATAATGGTGCTGTAAATCTCACTCTCACTAGATTTTACGGTAATGTCCTAATAGATACACCCGATTTTACACAAACTTTCGGATATTTAGAATTCTATGGTGATGAATTTTACCTTGCATCTACATCTACTATCAATACTCAAAATGATTCAAGATTCACATCAATATTATCTGGGTCTGGTACATTTACTGGAAGCCGTTTATTAGGTGGTGCTAATTCTACTATCAATCCAGGTAGTGAAGATGCTACAGGACAGTTAACCACAGCTAATCTAGAAATTGACGGCGGTACTTTTAGCCCAACAATTAATAGTGATACAGACTTTGACAGTATACATGTTAACGGTACGTTGACTTTAACCGATGCTGAATTTGTGCCTACAGGAGATTTTAATATCATTTCAGGAGTAGAAAGTATTATATTAATTAGTAATAACGATGATGATGCTGTGATAGGTACTTTTAATAACCTTCCAGAAGGAAGTTTTGTTACTACAGATGTTGATTTAGTAGTTGGTATGATTAGTTATGTAGGTGGTACTGGAAATGATGTTGTCTTAATACCAGATACTATAGATCCTATAGCTGTTTGTCAAGACCTCTCTTTGGAAATTGATGAGAATATTACAGTGTATACTGTGACAGGAGATCAATTAGATGGCGGCTCTTCTGATAATGGAGAAATAGCAGAATTTTTAATCAATGGTGAATCGTCTATAGATTTAACACTTGATGATTTGGGAAATAATGAGGTTACAATTACAGTTGTGGATGGTAGTGGTAACACCTCTGAATGTACGGCTACCATAACATTAGCTACTAGTTTTATTACCCTTTGGGAAACCACAACAGACAATGAAAGTATTACTATACCAACTGAAGGAGATGGATATGATTACATTGTAGATTGGGGTGATGACACAATAGAAAGTGGTTTTACAGCAGATGCTACACATACCTATGCAACTGCAGGTGAATACGAAGTTAGAATTTTTGGTGATTTTCCTAGAATCTATTTCAATTTTGATAGTGATGATCTAGATCGTCTAAAAATTAAAGAAGTATCGCAATGGGGATCAAACCCTTGGGAAAATATGAGCAGAGCATTTAGTGGCTGTGAAAACCTACAAATAACTGCAACTGATATTCCTGACTTATCAAATGTAACCGATGTAAGTGCTATGTTTACATTCTGTAAAGCACTTACAGGAAATTCGACATTCAATCAATGGAATATGGAAACAATTATGGACATAAGTTTCATGTTTCTGTCAGCAGATAATTTTGATCAAAATCTTAGCGATTGGGATATTTCTAGTCTTACAGATGCCATCAATATGTTTAGCCACACGGCACTATCTGTTGAAAATTATGACAATACACTAATAGGCTGGGCTACTTTAGATACAGATGCAGGAGAAACACAAATACCAACAAATGTTACATTTGGCGGAGGAAACAGTCAATTTTGTGATGCTGAATTTCAACGTTTTGAGTTAATAAACAGATATAATTGGTGGATTACAGATGCTGGAAAAGACGCAGTTTGTGATGCCAGTAGTTTTATTACAGTTTGGGAAACCACTACAGATAATGAAAGTATTACTATACCAACTACAGGAGATGGATATGATTACACCGTACATTGGGGTGATGGCACAATAGAAAGTGGTTTTACAGTAGATGCCACACATACCTATACCGCTGCAGGAATCTATACCGTTACTATTACTGGTGATTTTCCTAGAATCGATTTAGGTAGTAGTAACGCTAGTAATCGCACTAAAATTAAAGAAGTATCGCAGTGGGGTATAAACCCATGGGCAAGTATGGAATCTGCGTTTTATGGCTGTGAAAATTTAGATGTTACCGCAACAGATAGTCCTAATTTATCAGAAGCTATTTCTATTAACAACATGTTTAATGGCTGTAGTGCACTTACAGGAAATCCTACATTCAATCAATGGGATGTTTCTACTATTAAATTTATGGATTATATGTTTAGAAATTGTACTGTTTTTAATACAAGCCTAGATAATTGGAATGTCTCTAGTGTTGAAACTATGAATAACATGTTTGCTGGAGCGACCGCATTTAATCAAGATATTGGAAATTGGGATGTTTCTAGTGCTACCAGTTTATTCGCTATGTTTTACAGTGCAGAATCCTTTAATCAAAGTTTAGGAAATTGGGACATTTCAAACTTTGATAGGGGAGATTACATGTTTGATAATGCAGGTTTATCTACAGAAAACTATGATGCAACCTTAATAGGCTGGGCAACATTAGATACAGATGCAGGAGAAACACAAATACCAATGGATATTATCTTTGACGGAGGAAACAGTCAATATTGTGAATCTGAACTTGAACGCTTTGAATTAATTGACACGTATGGTTGGACCATTACAGATGGTGGAAAAGTCATAGACTGTATCAATAGCGATAGTTTTGTTACAGTTTGGGAAACCACTACAGCCAGTGAAAGTATTACCATACCAACTGAAGGAGATGGATATAACTATATAGTAAATTGGGGAGATGGAACAGAAGGTCTTTTTACAAGTGATGCCACACATATCTATACCGCTGCAGGAACCTATACAGTTTCTATAATTGGTAATTTCCCTAGAATCTATTTAGGTAATAGTAACGGTAGTAATCGCACTAAAATTAAAGAAGTTTCGCAATGGGGAACAAACCCTTGGGAGAGTATGGTAAGTGCTTTTTATGACTGTGATAATTTAGATGTTACTGCTATAGATACACCCGATTTATCAGGAGTTACTTCTACTAATAACATGTTCTATTCTTGTTCTAGTTTAGAGGGGAACGAATACTTTAATGATTGGAATGTTTCTAGTGTTGAATATATGGTCAGCATGTTTGCTCTTTGTAGTGATTTTAATACAGACCTAGACAATTGGAATGTGGCAAGAGTTATAGATATGAGTTTCATGTTTGACGGTTGTTTCAATTTCAATCAGGATATTGGAAACTGGAATGTTAGCAAGTTAAAATATGCTGGATGGATGTTTAGGAGCACTACTTCATTTAATCAAGATCTAGGAAATTGGGATATTTCAAGTTTGGTAGTAGTAAATGAAATGTTTTCAGGAGCAGGACTATCAACAGAAAACTATGATACAACCTTAATAGGCTGGGCTACATTAGATACAGATGCAGGAGAAACCCAAATACCAACACCTATTAACTTTGACGGAGGAAACAGTCAATATTGTGAGTCTGAACTTGAACGCTTTGAATTAATTGACACCTATAATTGGATCATTACAGATGCTGGAAAAGCCACAGACTGTATCAATAGCGATAGTTTTGTTACAGTTTGGGAAACCACAACAGATAATGAAAGTATTACCATACCAACTATAGGAAATGGATATAACTATATAGTAAATTGGGGAGATGGAACAGAAGGTCTTTTTACAGCAGACGCTACACATACTTATGCAGATGCAGGAACCTATACAGTTTCTATAATTGGTAATTTCCCTAGAATTTATTTCAACAATGCAGGAGATAAGGCTAAAATTAAAGACGTATCACAATGGGGAACAAACCCTTGGGCAACTATGGAAAAAGCGTTTTATGGCTGTGCAAACTTAAAAGTAACAGCTACAGATGTACCCGATTTATCAGATGTAACTTCAACTAGTGCCATGTTTAAAGACTGTGGTAATCTAGCCGAAAATACAGCATTCAATACTTGGAATGTTGCTACTATTGAAGATATGAGCAACATGTTTGCAGGTTGTTACAGTTTCAATGCAGAACTAAACAACTGGAATGTCTCTAATGTCCTAGATATGAATAATATGTTTGCTTCAGCATTCGATTTTAATGCAGATATCAGTTCCTGGAATGTAGGTAGTGTAACTAACATGCAGAATTTATTCTTCGGTGCTACAAGTTTCGATCAAGATTTAAGTTCTTGGAATGTAAGTAGTGTAAATAACATGTCAGGAATGTTCAGAAGTTCATCTTTTAATAATGATATTTCATCTTGGGATGTAAGCGGTGTAGACAACATGTCAAATATGTTTAGGAATACACCATTTAATCAAGATTTAGGTGCTTGGGATATATCTTCAATAACGAATATGGCAAGTATGTTTACTAGCGTAACCTTGTCTACTACCAATTATGACAATACCTTAATAGGCTGGGCAACATTAGATACAGATGCAGGAGAAACACAAATACCAACAGGTATTTCATTTGGCGGAGGAAACAGTCAATATTGTGAATCTGAATTTGAACGCTTTGAACTAATGGATGTCTATACTTGGACTATTACTGATGGTGAGCAAGCTGCAGATTGTATCAATAATGTTAATGATTATTTTATTACGGTTTGGGAAACCACTACAACCAATGAAAGTATCACCATACCAACTACAGGTGCAGGATATAGCTATCGTGTAGATTGGGGAGATGGAACAGAAGGTCTTTTTACAGCAGACGCTACACATACTTATGCAGATGCAGGAACCTATTCGGTTTCTATAATTGGTAATTTCCCTAGAATCTTTTTCAACAATGAAGGAGATAATGCTGCTAAAATTCTAGAAGTATCGCAATGGGGATCAAACCCTTGGACGAGTATGGAATCTGCTTTTGCAAGCTGTGTAAATTTAAATGTAACCGCTACAGATA
Source organism: Kordia sp. E (assembly GCF_056033805.1). Classification (NCBI taxonomy): domain Bacteria; kingdom Pseudomonadati; phylum Bacteroidota; class Flavobacteriia; order Flavobacteriales; family Flavobacteriaceae; genus Kordia; species Kordia sp. E. The sequence goes on along the minus strand of NZ_JBRASR010000019.1, from coordinate 1,140 downwards.
GTCCTGATTTATCAGAAGTTACTTCTACTAATTTCATGTTCTATGGTTGTTCTAATATAGAGGGGAACGAATACTTTAATGATTGGAATGTTTCTACTATTCAATCTATGGAACTTATGTTTAGAGATTGTACTGTTTTTAATACAGACCTAGACAATTGGAATGTCTCTAGTGTTGTCAATATGACTGGAATGTTTGAAAATGCGCAAAGTTTTAACGGAAATATAACTACTTGGAATGTTTCTGAAGTGCAAGCTATGGATTTTATGTTTGTAGAAGCACTAGGATTTAATCAAGATATAGGAGATTGGGATGTGAGTGATTTAGAAAATACTTCTTACATGTTTATTAATGCATCTAATTTTAATCAAGATCTAGGAGATTGGGATATTTCTAATCTTTTAATTTCCTATGGCATGTTTTTGAGTGCAGGTTTATCTACAGAAAACTATGATGCAACCCTAATAGGCTGGGCTACTTTAGATACAGATGCAGGAGAAACACAAATACCAACAGGTGTGTTCTTTGACGGAGGAAACAGTCAATATTGTGAATCTGAGCTTGAACGTTTTCAATTAATTGATACGTATAATTGGACTATAACAGATGGTGGAAAAGACGCAGATTGTACCAATGGCTTTATCACCCTTTGGGAAACCACTACAGCCAATGAAAGTATTACAATACCTACTACAGGTACAGGATATAACTACCTAGTAGATTGGGGCGATGGAACAACAGAAGGTGGTTTAACTGGCAATGCTACACATACCTACGCAACTGCAGGAACATATACCGTTTCTATAGTTGGTAATTTCCCTAGAATCTTTTTCAACTTTGCGGGCGATGGCGACAAAATTCAAGAAGTTACAAAATGGGGACCAAATCCTTGGACAAGTATGGAAAATGCGTTTGCTGGCTGTGAAAATTTAGATGTAACCGCTACAGATGCACCAAACTTATCGAATGCAACTTCTACTAGCGGTATGTTTGCAGACTGTACTAATCTAGCTGGAAATACGGCATTCAATACTTGGGATGTTTCTACTATTGAAGATATGAGCCACATGTTTGCAAATTGTTTCATTTTCGATACAGATATAAGCAACTGGAATGTGTCTAATGTCACAGATATGAATA
>NZ_JBRASR010000018.1:0-8538 GCF_056033805.1 Kordia sp. E | reverse complement strand
GTGCTACACATACGTACACAACTGCCGGAACCTATACCGTTTCTATTATTGGTACTTTCCCTAGAATCTATTTCAACTTTGAGGGAGATCGCAACAAAATTAAAGAAATAACACAATGGGGACCAAATCCTTGGTCAACAATGGAAAATGCGTTTGCAGGCTGTGAAAACTTAGAGGTAACGGCAACCGATGCACCCAGTTTATCATATGTAACTTCAACTAGCGGCATGTTTGCAGGTTGTACAAACATAGCTGGAAATTCGGTATTCAATACCTGGGATGTGGCTACTATTGATAATATGAGTAACATGTTTGCAGATTGTACGATCTTCAATACAGATCTAAACAATTGGAATGTAGCCAATGTTACTACAATGAATAGTATGTTTACAAATGCTACTACTTTCAATGGAAATATTAGTACATGGAACACACCACAACTGAAAGACATGTCAAAAATGTTTGATAACGCTGAAGATTTTACAGGTGTTGGCGGACTCAACAATTGGGACGTTTCTAATGTAGAATTCATGTCCAATACGTTTAGAAGAGCAGATAATTTTAATCAAGACCTTGATACTTGGAATGTCTCTAATGTGACCATGATGGACGGGGCATTTTCAGGCACATTATTTAATGGTAATATCAGTACTTGGAATGTGTCTAGTGTAACCAATATGGATGCCATGTTTTATCTTGCAGAAGGATTTAATCAAGACATTGGAAATTGGGATGTTTCAAGTTTAGAAGTTGCTAATTATATGTTTTTTGAAGCGCCGCTTTTCAATCAAAACATTGGAAACTGGGATATTTCTAGCCTAAATTCAGCAGCTGAAATGTTTTCGGATGCAGGACTATCTACAGAAAACTATGATGCAACATTAATAGGCTGGACTACTTTAGATGCTGGAGAAACACAAATACCAACAAATCTCACTTTTGATGGTGGAAATAGTCAATTTTGTGAGTCTGTACTTGAACGCTTTGAATTAATTAGCACCTATAATTGGACCATTACTGATAGTGGAAGAACTACAGACTGTATCAATAGTGATAGTTTTATTACGGTTTGGGAAACCACAACAGCCAATGAAAGTATCACGATGCCTATTTTTGGAGATGAAGGATCTAATTTTATTATACATTGGGGTGATGGAACAACAGAAGGTCCTTTCACTGATGATCCTACACATACATACACTACTGCCGGAACTTATACCGTTTCTATTATTGGTTATTTCCCTAGAATCTTTTTTATCAATGAAGGAGATAAGGCTAAAATTAAAGAAGTATCACAATGGGGTACAATCCAATGGTCAACTATGGAAAATGCGTTTGCTGGCTGTGAAAATTTAGTTGTAACAGCTACAGATGCACCTGATTTATCATATGTAACTTCAACTAGTGCCATGTTTGCAAACTGTACTAATCTAACTGGAAATACGGCATTCAATACCTGGGATGTATCTACAATTGAAGATATGAACCACATGTTTGCAGGTTGTTTCATTTTTGATACAGATATAAGCAACTGGAATGTGTCTAATGTCACAGATATGAATAATATGTTTGTCTCAGCACTCGATTTTAATCAAGACATCAGTTCCTGGAATGTAGGCAGTGTAACTAACATGCAGGATGTATTCTTTACCGCTTTAAGTTTCGATCAGGATTTAAGTTCTTGGAATGTAAGCAGTGTAACCAACATGTCAGGAATGTTCAGGAATTCATCTTTTAATAATGATATTTCATCTTGGGATGTAAGCGGTGTAGACAACATGTCAAATATGTTTAGGAATACACCATTTAATCAAGATGTAGGTGCTTGGGATATTTCTTCCGTGACGAATATGACAGGTATGTTTAATGGCGTAACCTTGTCTACTACCAATTATGACAATACATTAATTGGCTGGGCTACATTAGATACAGATGCAGGAGAAACACAAATACCAACAGGTATTTCATTTGGCGGAGGAAACAGTCAATATTGTGAATCTGAATTTGAACGCTTTGAACTAATGGATGCCTATACTTGGACTATTACTGATGGTGAGCAAGCTGCAGATTGTATCAATAATGTTAATGATAGTGATTATTTTATTACGGTTTGGGAAACCACTACAGACAATGAAAGTATCACCATACCAACTACAGGTGCAGGATATAGCTATCGTGTAGATTGGGGAGATGGAACAGAAGGTCTATTTACAGCTGACGCTACACATACCTATACAACTGCAGGAACCCATACGGTTTCTATAATTGGTAATTTCCCTAGAATCTTTTTCAACAATGAAGGAGATAATGCTGCTAAAATTCTAGAAGTATCGCAATGGGGTATAAACCCTTGGGAGAATATGGAACTTGCTTTTGCAAGCTGTGTAAATTTAGATGTTACCGCTACAGATGCACCCAATTTATCGAATGTAACTTCTACGATATCAATGTTCAGTAATTGTCCTAGTTTGTTAGGGAATACTATTAATACTTGGAATGTTTCTACTATTGAAAATATGACACAGATGTTTGCAGGTTGTAATACTTTTAATACAGACCTAGACAATTGGAATGTTTCTAATGTTACAACTATGTATGCGATGTTTATACAAGCACACGCTTTTAACGGAGATATCAGTACTTGGAATGTTTCTAGTGTGACCAACATGGCTGGAATGTTTTTTAATGCACATGCTTTTAACCAAGATATTGGAAATTGGGATGTCAGTGATTTAGAGATTGCTAATTTTATGTTTGCTGAAGCGGAAGCATTTAATCAAGATTTAGGAGATTGGGATATTTCTAGCATGACAGCAGCAGTTCAAATGTTTAGGAATGTCGATCCATTAATAGAAAACTTATCAACAGAAAATTATGATGCAACTTTAATAGGCTGGGCAACATTAGATACAGATGCAGGAGAAACCCAAATACCAACAGGTATTTCATTTGGTGGAGGAAACAGTCAATATTGCGCATCAGATCTTAAACGCTTTGAGTTAATAGACACCTATGGTTGGAACATTACCGATGACGGAAAAGTCACAGACTGTATCAATAGCGATAGTTTTATTACGGTTTGGGAAACCACTACAACCAATGAAAGTATCACCATACCAACCCATCCAGATCCAGAATATAATTATATAGTAAACTGGGGAGATGGAACAGAAGGTCTTTTTACAGCAGACGCTACACATACCTATGCAGATGCAGGAACTTATTCAGTTTCTATAATTGGTAATTTCCCTAGAATCTTTTTCAACAATGAAGGAGATAAAGATAAAATTCAAAAGGTATCACAATGGGGTATAAACCCATGGGCAAGTATGGATTATGCGTTTTATGGCTGTGCAAATTTAGATGTTACTGCTACAGATGCACCAAATTTATCGAATGTAACTTCTACTTACGGAATGTTCGCTGGTTGTTCTAGTTTATTAGGGAACCAATACTTTAATACTTGGGACGTTTCTACTATTGAAGATATGACAATTATGTTTGCAAGTTGTACTGTTTTTAATACAGACCTAGATAATTGGAATGTTTCTAAAGTTGAAAATATGGCTGGAATGTTTAGAATTACGGAAGCTTTTAACGGAGACATCACTACTTGGAATGTTTCTAGCGTTACTATTATGGCAGGAATGTTTGTGAATGCGGAAGCTTTTAATCAAGATATTGGAAATTGGGATGTCAGTAATCTAGAAAATAGTAATTTTATGTTTATTAATGCCTTAGCATTTAATCAAGATTTAGGTGCTTGGGATATATCTTCATTAGCGAATGCGTCAGCTATGTTTAATAACGTAACCTTGTCCACTACCAATTATGACAATACCTTAATAGGTTGGGCTACATTAGATACAGATGCAGGAGAAACCCAAATACCAACAAATCTCACTTTTGATGGAGGAAACAGTCAATATTGCGCATCAGATCTTAAACGCTTTGAGTTAATAGACACCTATGGTTGGAACATTATAGATGCCGGAAAAGTCATAGACTGTATCAATAGCGATAGTTTTATTACGGTTTGGGAAACCACTACAACCAATGAAAGTATCACCATACCAACCCATCCAGATCCAGAATATAATTATATAGTAAACTGGGGAGATGGAACAGAAGGTCTTTTTACAGCAGACGCTACACATACCTATGCAGATGCAGGAACTTATTCAGTTTCTATAATTGGTAATTTCCCTAGAATAACGTTTAACAATGTAGGTGACGCTGCTAAAATTCTAGAAGTATCGCAATGGGGATCAAACCCTTGGACGAGTATGGACGGCGCTTTTGCTGGCTGTGTAAATTTAGATGTTACCGCTACAGATACACCAAATTTATCCAATGCAACTTCTACTAACACTATGTTTTTTGATTGTACTAGTTTAGTAGGGAACGAGCACTTTAATACTTGGAATGTTTCTACAATTGAAGATATGAGTTTCATGTTTTTTAATGCAGATATATTTAATCAAGATATTTCTAGCTGGAATGTTTCTAATGCTACCAGTTTATACGGTATGTTTTATTGGGCAGATACGTTTAATCAAGATATAGGGAATTGGGACATCAGTAAGGTAGAATATATTGATTTCATGTTTTTTGAAGCACCTGCGTTTGATCAAAACCTAGGAAATTGGGATATTTCAAGTTTAGGAATTTTACCAGGAACAGGAGCAGAATATATGTTTACAGGAGCAGGACTATCAACAGAAAACTATGATGCAACCTTACTAGGCTGGGCTACGTTAGATGCTGGAGAAACCCAAATACCAATGGATATTATCTTTGACGGTGGAAACAGTCAATATTGTGAATCTGAGCTTGAACGTTTTCAATTAATTGGCACATATGGCTGGACTATTACAGATGGTGGAATAGCTACAGATTGCATCAACACTAATAATAACTTTATCACCCTTTGGGAAACCACTTCAGCCAATGAAAGTATTACAATTCCAACTACAGGTTCAGGATACCATTATGTAGTAGATTGGGGCGATGGTAACATTGAAGGTGGCTTTACAGGAGATGCAACACATATTTATGCTACAGCAGGTGAATATGAGGTTAGAATTTTAGGTAATTTCCCTAGAATCTTTTTCAACAATGAAGGAGATAAGGATAAAATTCAAAAGGTATCACAATGGGGAACAAACCCATGGGCAAGTATGGATTATGCGTTTTATGGCTGTGCAAATTTAGATGTTACTGCTACAGATGCACCTGATTTATCGAATGCAACTTCTACGATATCAATGTTCCATAGTTGTTCTAGTTTAGAGGGGAACGAATACTTTAATGATTGGAATGTTTCTACTATTGAAAACATGAGGTTTATGTTTAGTGTGTGTACTGATTTTAATACAGACCTAGACAATTGGAATGTAAGTAGTGTAACTGACATGTCAGGAATGTTTTTTGATGCGTATGCTTTTAATCAAGATATAGGAAATTGGGATGTCAGTAATGTAGAAAGTATTAATTTTATGTTTATTAATGCCTTAGCTTTTAATCAAGATTTAGGTGCTTGGGATATATCTTCAGTAGTGAATGCGTTATCTATGTTTAATGGCGCAACCTTGTCTACTGCCAATTACGACAATACATTAATAGGCTGGGCAACATTAGATACTGATGCAGGAGAAACCCAAATACCAACACCTATTAACTTTGACGGAGGAAACAGTCAATATTGCGCATCAGATCTTAAACGCTTTGAATTAATTGACACCTATGATTGGAACATTACAGATAACGGAAAAGTCACAGACTGTATCAATAGCGATAGTTTTATTACGGTTTGGGAAACCACTACAACCAATGAAAGTATCACCATACCAACTGATACAAATACAGAATATAACTATATAGTAAATTGGGGCGATGGAACAGAAGGTCTTTTTACAGCAGACGCTACACATACCTATGCCGCTGCAGGAACTTATTCAGTTTCTATAATTGGTAATTTCCCTAGAATCTTTTTCAACTTTGCGGGCGATGGCGACAAAATTCAAGAAGTTACACAATGGGGACCAAATCCTTGGACAAGTATGGAATATGCGTTTGCAGGTTGTAACAACCTAAATATTACTGCAACCGATACACCAAACTTAGCAAATGTAACTTCTACCAATTCCATGTTTTATAACTGTAGTAATCTAACTGGAAATACAGTATTCAATACTTGGGATGTTGCTACTATCGAAAATATGGGGCAAATGTTTACGGGATGTATCAACTTTAATACAGATTTAAATAACTGGAATGTAGCCAATGTCACAAATATGACAGCTATGTTTAGTAATGTGAATTTTTTTAATGGAGACATTAGTACTTGGAATACTGCACAAGTGACCAACATGAATGCGATGTTTAACAGGGCTACCAATTTCAACGGAAACATCAGTACATGGAATACAGCTCAAGTAAAAAATATGGATAGTATGTTTCATGAAGCATACGTTTTTAATGGAGATCTTAGCGCTTGGAATGTAGCCAATGTAGAAACAATGTATAGCATGTTTTATGGAGCTACTGCTTTCAATGGAAATATTAGCACTTGGAATGTAGCCAATGTAATACATATGGACTATATGTTTTACCTAGCTCAAAATTTTAACCAAAATATTGGAAATTGGGATGTCAGCAATGTAGAAGTAATGGATGGTATGTTTTCTGAAGCTCAAAATTTTGATCAAGATCTAGGAACTTGGGATATTTCTAGTTTGATATCAGCTAAGGATATGTTTCATAATATAGGGCTCTCAGTTGAAAATTACGATAACTTATTCTTAGGATGGGCAACTTTAGATGCTGGAGAAACACAAATACCTACAAATGTTATTTTTGATGGTGGAAACAGTACCTATTGTGTCTCTGAAACAAAAAGACAAGAATTAATTGACCTTGGATGGACGATTACCGATGGTGGAATAAATGCTAATTGTAGTGATCGATTTATTACTACTTGGGAAACGACAACCGCTAATGAAACCATTACGATACCTACATTCGTTGGAGCAACATACAACTATACTGTAGTTTGGGGAGATGGTACTATAGATACTGGTGTAACCGCAAATACAACACATACCTACGCTACTGCTGGAACCTATACGGTTTCAATTGCAGGGAACTTCCCAAGAATCTATTTCAATAGCGGAGGTGACGCATCAAAAATACAAACCATTCAACAATGGGGAACTACTGCTTGGACGTCTATGGAAAATGCGTTCGCAGGTTGTGAAAACCTAGAAATAACGGCAATAGACACACCTGATTTATCAAATGTTGCAGATATGACAAGCATGTTTGAAGGAGCTGCATTACTTAATAATTCATTAAACAACTGGGATGTCTCTAATGTGAACACAATGGATCGTATGTTTTATGGAGCTACTTCGTTTGATCAAAACTTAAGTGATTGGGATATCTCTGCTATCACTTCTATGGAAGACATGTTTACCAATGCAATGCTAGCGACAGCTAATTATGACAATACACTCATAGGTTGGGCTACGCTAGAAACTGGAGAAACACAAATACCAACAGGAGTAACATTTAGCGGAGGCGATAGCATGTATTGTGCAAGTGATTATGAACGTCAAACACTAATTTCTAGCTATAATTGGACAATCACTGATGCAGGACAAACATCTGATTGTAACAATAGAAGATTCATTACTACATGGAAAACAGGTACCACAAATGAACGTGTAACCATCCCAACAACAGGTTCAGGATACAACTATTTAGTAGATTGGGGAGATGGAAATGTAGATATAGGCATTACTGGAAACGCAATACATAACTATGCTACTGCTGGAACCTATACTGTTTCAATTACTGGAAACTTTCCAAGAATTTATTTTAACACCAGTTTTAACTCACAAATACAAACCATTAATCAATGGGGAGATAATCGATGGGATTCTATGTTTAGAGCATTCAGTACATGCGGCAATTTAGACGTAGTCGCTACAGATGTTCCAAACTTATCCAATGTAGGACACATGGGAAGAATGTTTTTTGGATGTTCTAGTCTAATAGGGAATGAATATTTTAACGACTGGAATGTAAGTAATGTGAATAACTTTGGGGATACCTTTAAAGGAGCATCAAGCTTTAACCAACCCTTAAACAATTGGGATGTTTCTAATGCTATAAAATTTACAGGAATGTTCTCTGGTGCTACTAGTTTTGATCAATCGTTAGCAGATTGGGATATTTCAAGTGTATTAGACTCAGGCGTTGCAAATGCGGTGGGTATGTTTACAGGAGTAACACTATCTACAGAAAACTATGATGCAACATTAATTGGTTGGGCTACGTTAGATGCTGGAGAAACACGAATTCCAACACCTGTTCGATTTGATGGTGGAAACAGCACGTATTGTTTATCTGAAACAGAAAGACAAGAATTAATAGACCTTGGGTGGACCATTACCGATGGTGGACTAGATGCTGCTTGTGGAGATGTCATGTTAGCTGCGAAAGTATGCTTGCAAGGTGCTGCTTTAAATCCAA
>NZ_JBRASR010000017.1:0-2408 GCF_056033805.1 Kordia sp. E | reverse complement strand
TAAATATGCATATGATTTTACCGCACGCCAATCTCCTTTGATATTGTATAAAAATGGATTAGTTTCATAAAAATTAGGATACTTTACCAAATGATGTTCTGAGCCTTCAAAAGCTAATGAAGGATATTTTTTTACACCTATGTTTTCTTCAGGATTATTCCAAAAATCTTTATACTCAACAGCAGATGCATTGATAATTCTTGGGTTATTTGTTGTCGTTGTGTTTTCGTCAACAGTAAAATCGGTAGCATTAATTACTGTATCTGTATCACTAATTGGTGATTTCATACTTGTGACAGAAGCCATTGCAGCACTTTGGAAATTCCTGTAATTAGATTTTATAATTTTAATCGTAATATCAGTCAGGCTTGCATCTTCACCACAAGCATTTAGGTACTCACCTTCTCTATCAATCAAAACCATCTTTTTATCGGAAGTAGCTGTATCGTCTATATTTTCTACTTGACTAATCCAGTAAATAGGATCATTTGCCATAGGTGCTCCAGTGGCATCAAAAACCATTACTTGATCGCCAGGAGTGAAAATTTCTTCAAGGCTAGTATTTAAACTTGTATCGCCTTGAATTTTATACCAGGTTGAATTCCCATCAACATCTTGATCGTAATCATCTGAAAGATTTTCATGAAGCGATGTCAAACGACATTCAACACCTAAGTTTTTAGCTGCCTGTCCCATTCCTTTATATGCCCAATGTGCAGGATATGAGAAATTATAATAGTTATCTTTGAATGCATTAGAAGTTTCCGTAAGTAAAACTTGACCACTTAAAGCATCCCAAGCAAGATTTTTTGTACTCACAGAAGCACCTAAATCTTGAGCCACCTTTTCTACTAGAATCCCTGTTTTATGAATCACTTTTGTAGTAGTGGTAGTATGAAGTGTTGTTTCGTTTCTTTTATATTCAAAAGGAAGTTGACCAAGTAATATTGGCCAAGGACCAGCATTGAAAAAAGTTAAATTCGTATCAACACCAAAGCTTTCTGATAAATTGTAATTTTCATTAAAATCAGTAATTACATCATAATGCACTCCAATTTCTTTGGTTTCATCTATACTTCCATCAGCGTGTACTACTGGAAGTTTGTTATTTAATTCGCCATCTTCTGTAACGTTGTATTTATAATCAACACCAGAAATAAGGTTCTCATTTTCATCATATATTTTTTGTGCTTTTGATTTTCCATTCATATCATTTGTGATAATTGAAAAACCTTGTGAAAGTGCCAATTCAGTTCTAACATTTAATCGCAATAGATTGTCTATAATATTAGCTTGATTACTGATATAATTATTCATTCCATCAATAACTGTATGATCAGATTTAGTAGGAAAGTCTTTCGATGTGAAAAATTCACTCGTTACTTTCCCAGTAGCGTGTCTTTTTACAGTTTCGGTAATATTTCCATTTGAATCTGCTTGAGTTCGATTTAAGTTTTTAACAGTAACTTTACTGTACGTAACTGTTGCAGAAGGATAAAATGATTTCCCAAACGGTTTTTCAACATATTCTCTAGCTTGTAATTTCTCCGAACTATCATAAAATGGTTGAATAAGCGGATTTTCTTTACTCATATTTGGTTCCCAAGTAGCTACACCACTTGAACCCAAATCTTGTCCTAAAGTATAGTCATATTCTTGTCCATAAAAATTGCTATACTCATTTATAGGATTCGTTTGCTGATTCTCAGTCATTACATCCCAATTATCATACATGAGTACTTTTTTGACACGTAATCCACCTCCAAGTTTTGCATTGGTAGGGTGCTTTAAACGAATCCATGATTTTTCTGGCTTGAACTTTCGAGCTATTGCTCGTTCTTGTAAATATCCGTTTGGTCCTATAAAAATTTCCGCAAGTACTGGCAAGCTGCTTCCGATGGCATTTACAATATCTTGAATATTTGGTGAACCAGGTTCATCATCACCTGTTCCATAAGCATATCTATTTAAATGTTTTCTTGCAAAAAACCAACCTGATTTAGCAATCGGATTTGTCTGACCAGTTTGTATAGTAGCATCTCCAAGGGTGACATCACTAGTAACATTAGTTCCAGCTTCTTGATTTTCCAATCGAATAGGAATGGCTCCATAATAAGCTCCATCCGACCCAGAAAATACTGAAAACTCACGCGATTGATCTATCATACAATACCCTTCTACATAATCGTAAGAAGAACGACTTACATCGTGTTTCTCCATATTCAATAAGAACCTGAAGTGCAATGGTCTGTCAATATATTCTCCTAAATATTTGGTTTTGAATTCATTTACTGGTATTAGAGAAGTTTCATTTAATTGTACTGCTAAGTAGCGTGTATGTGATCCGTTTGTGTATAAATTTGTAGTTAAATCACCTAGTTGACTTGGAGCTGCATCACTTACACCAA
>NZ_JBRASR010000016.1:0-2020 GCF_056033805.1 Kordia sp. E | reverse complement strand
TCAACAATGGCATTGGCATCATCGATGGCATCCATCTGATTGATATGATAGCTTACTGTAACATTATTCTCGTTATCTACAATCTCAGCCTCTGATAGAGTAAGATCAAATACCAAAATCCCATCAATATCATCATCACACTGAGTTAATGGCTCAGGCATGGTGTTAGGAGTTGGTACTGGAAGTACTCGAAGTGTCATAGTGATATCGGTAGTACATCCTGCGCTATTGGTTGCTCTGATGCTAATTGTTTGTGGATTAATTATATTTTGATACGCTGATGGGTCTGCTATTGGCGTGTCACTGGCTAGATCCGCAGCATTAGCATAATACGCAAGTGTTAAACTAGTATCCCCACCTGTGATCTCTAAGTATTTATCGGTTAAATCAAAAGTGGTCAGTTCATCACTGGTATCACCACTAAGCTCATCATCACAGAGTTGAAATTGAGTAGGTTGTACCAGTACTGGTGGTCCAACCACAATAATATCAAAACTACCAATGGCAAAACATTCGGTAGTGTTATGTTCTAAACGTACCCAGATTGTTTGCTGATTGGCTACAATGTTGGTATAGTTTGTAAGGTTCACAATAGGATTAACATCATCTTCTGCGTCCATTTCACTCTCATGATAACTAAGGGTGAAGTCTCCTGGGGTTTGTGTTCCATAGATCTCTGTCTGTGTCTGAGTAAGATCAAACATATCAAAGCCATCTAAACTTGACGCATCATCACACTCTTCTAAATCTGTAATCACCAGTGGCAATACAGGAATTGGTGTAACTGTTAATAATAATGGTGTAACAGTAAAACATCCTGTCACAGTATTGGTTGCCAAGACATAGATTGTTTGACTATCCATCATAATGTTAGTATATGGAGAGGCAAGCGGAAATAGATTCATCTGTGCATTTTCTAGTGTCTCATGGAAACTATAGACTACATCAGGCTCATTGTTGATAATATCATTTACCAGATCATTTAAATCAAATAATTGGAATCCATCATTGTCCTCATCACAGATGTCAGCTGTTAGCATTCCATTTGGATCAAGAGTTGGACTCGGAAGTGGATTGACTCTAATATCAAAGGTAATCGTATTTTCACATGTTGTGGTATCATTGGTGGCTCTTACAAAGATGGTTTGCACACCAATCTCTGTATTGCTATACATGGTTGGATCCGCAATAGGAGTATCACTAGCTAGATCCGCTGCATTGGCATAATAATCAAGACTAATCCCTGGCGCGCTGTTAAGTAAGTCCTCAGCAAGAGACGTTAGATCAAATACTTCAATCCCATCATTAAGGCTAATGGTATCACAAGCTTCTAAACCTGGTAATTGTACAAGCGTTGGCAATTCATTGACAACAAGCGTTAGATTGGTCGCGGTAAAACAGCCTGTGGCTAAATCCTCCACACGTACCCAAATCACTTGTGGACTTGGCGGTATGTTGCTATAAGCGTTTGGATTGTTAATCTGTCCTACACCAGTACCATTAGCGGCATTGACCTGTGTGTTATAATAAGAAATATCATGAGTTAATGGATCTTCTCCATTTAGAATGTCTGGTTCACTTTGAGTAAGATCAAACTGAGCAATTCCATCGGTATCGGTATCACACTCAGCAAGAATCGTTGCATTCATCGCAGCAACCTCAGGTGAATCATGTACAATTAAATCAAGCGATACTACATTGAAACATCCCGTAAGGACATTCTCCACACGCACATAAATTGTTTGAGTATAAGCATTGATATTGGTATAATTATCCGCTAAAACATTCACATTGTTATCAGCATCTTCAGGTGTTTCGTGATAAGTCACCGTTACTTGTCCTGGAATTACACCTCCTGTAATTTGACTCTCGGTGCTTCTGATATCAAAGATTCCAAAACCATCATTGTCTGTATCACAGTATTCTAATGGTGTTGCAGGGAAAACAGTTGGTGATTCACTGACAACGATATTAAAATTAGTAATACTAAAACATCCTGTAGTTCCATTTTGAACACGAA
>NZ_JBRASR010000015.1:0-6642 GCF_056033805.1 Kordia sp. E | reverse complement strand
CCTCCTAAATCATCAAATAAGTCCATACTTAAGTAATTCCCATGAAAATCAAAATTTGCAAATCCTGAATTGTTAGTATTACTATCAGTGACAAGTCCTTTTAAGAAGGCTTCTAAATCACGTCCCATTGGACATTGCCCAGATTGCACATAATATTGATAGTCTGTTAAGGCCTCAAGTGCTTGTCCTGTTTCTACAACACTTTGATTTGAATCGTAATTGACATCTTCTGATATAATACGTTTTATCTTACCTGTATAAAGATTTGCATTAACACCACAAATAGTGCCATCACTACCGCTTGGTGGATTTGGCATTACAAAGCCTGGATAGTTCCCTAAGTTTAATAAAGGATCTCCAGGGTTATTAGCATCTTCGCCAATACAAACATTATACGTTCCTTTTGAATTAGCATACATGTTTGCAAGTACACTTTTTACACGATCTCTTACAGAAAGATATAGATTACTGTATATTGCCCAAAGCTCTTCTTTTTCTTCCACAGTCATGCTTGCAATTTCAGAAAGTGAGACATTACAAGTACTACTTATACTATTGCACCTAACTGTTGAAAGTGCTGTAAGTAACATTGGATTATTTGTATCTTCATAGCTAGCAACTATACTTTCCATAGCCGTACGATGAAAAGGAGTAGAAGTCCCAGTTCCGAAATCAAAAGGTAAATTATTAAATAAAGGATCGTTCGCGACGATCGTATTTAGGGTATTTACACCAAAATAATTATTTTCAACATCTGCAATCGGAAGTTGTTCTAAATAGCTTTGATAACCATCAATATTTATAGTAATGTTCACCGTATTTCCTTGACTATCTAGCATACTTAAGCCATTTGTAGTAAGTTGACATAGTTCATTTGCAAAGTATGAATAACTATATTCTGGGTGAAAGGCAACCAAAGATTCTGCCCATTGATCTTGCCAAAAGCTTAGAAAATCATTTAAGTTTAAATCTTGAGGTTCAATTGTAGCAAACCCAGCATTTAGTGGATCTTCATCTACTTCTGTAAGCCCATATCCATTTCCTTCAATTGCAATTAATACTTTTACTACAGCACCGTTATTATCATAATAATGATATGGGTCATCAAAATTGAGATTTAAAGGTGTTTTCCATGAATAATGATCTTGGGACGCTTGTCCATAACTAGTATAGATGTCATCTATAAATACGCTTTTCAAAAGATTAACTTCATTAAAAATACTAAGTTCAATAGCAATATCAACAAGTTCATACTCTCCATCTCCATTAAGTTCACTGACTTGCATACCATATTGCCCTACTTTTTTCATATCGTTGACTAAGATTTGCTTTGTCACTATACATGATATTGAATTTGTTGCATCTAGAGAAGTATTTGAATTTGCATTTATAATACCACCATCTGTACATGGAGCCATACATTCGGCTACTAACAAATCGTATTCTCTTTCAAAACGACTTGTTAATGCTGCGATTGTATCATCGTCTTCTGGACTACTTAGTCCGTATGCATTTACCTTTGTTTGTGTGTAATCATCTTTATCAGTTCCCAAGGAAGCTACACATTCATCACAGGTAACAAAGCAGTCTTCAATTTGAGCTTGTACATTAAAATCATCAAGACTCAAAAGACAACCTGTAGCTTGCGCATCCGTTATATATTGATCTACATAGTCATTTAAAGCAGCTTCATTTACAATCAATGTTTTTTCAATAGCAAGATCTCCTAAGGGTGGAGTCACAGAAAATGTTTGATTGAAATCAGCATCAATAATTCTTTCTTCATTCAACAAAACATTCCCGCATTCATCTTTTAGTTCTATATCTAAATCATATTTAAATGTATATCCAGTAATATCATCACAAAGTTCATCAACATATGTATTGTTGATTTTAATATCGTATTCAAGTTGATGTTCTATTCCTGCTTTGATAACTGTTCTAAAACCATTGTATCGCAATCCATCATTTATATTAAGGTTTGCAAAGCGTCCAGTATTTATCAAAATATTATTATCTATTGTAGTATCTGGATCACTACTGTTTATTTTATTAAGTAAATCTTCCGTAGTTGGATTGTGAAGATTATCCGTTTCTTCATCTAATAATCCATCTAAGCTTTGAGGATTATCAGCGGCTAGTGCAGTAGCTATTGTTCTTCCTTGTGGATCTACGTAACTTACGCTCACTTGTCCATTAGGATCAACAACTGTATTTTTTTTATAATATATATCCCATCCGATATCTGAACCAAAAAGACGATCTAATTCTTTTTGAAATGGTTTTCCATAAAAGTATTTCATTTCATGACCATTACCCAATTGATGTGTTACTCCAACACCACTTTTCCGTTTAATACGGCCAGTGTTATCAGGTGTGTATTGAATTTGAGAAAAAGGGTAATTTTGTGCATCTGGAACTGCATCATGAAATTCACTATTTCCATCATAATTCGCAGAGTAATATTTACTTGTCCCAGATGTGTTTTTCATTCCATCCGTAGGAACTTCACAGTTATTAGGGTCACTTGTATTTTCATCCCAATCAAAATCTAAATGTGAATACTTTTTATCACTCGTATTTATATTATGATTTTGGTAATATTTTAATTCATTACTAGTAGTAGGTGCTGGAAGTATTTCAATACCAGGACGCCCTTGATTATCATAAATTACTTCTCCAATAATAGCATTATCATCAGTATTGATTTTTGTAACAGTTTGCCTGTTTCTAAGTGTTCCATCAAAATAACTTACGACTTCTTTCTTTTTACCTTCTTCTGCATAACTTGCTTGAAATTGCCAATTTTTATTTTCCTCGTGTCCATTAACGATTGTATAATTCCAATCACCCAGTGTTGAATTTTCAGTACCAGTTTGACTCCAAGCACCATAAAAATTTGTGAGATAGTCATCAGAAAAACGACCAACGGCTCTTACTCTGCATACAATATATCCTTTGTCATATATTTTTGGAATTTCATAGTGTAATTTTTTTGTATTTACGCGCGTATTGTTTCTTTGAAATTGTTTCTCTGTAAGCGAAATTTCATTTGCACCTTTAGAAGTTGATAAGGTTTCTCCGTAATTATCAACCCAAGTCCATTCTACATCATACGATACAGCTCCTTCTAAACTATCCCATGCTAATAGATATTCACCTGCATTATCAGGGTTCATAGTAAGTTCATACATTGATGGAGTATCTGAAGGAGCAAAGTTATTGGAATACACTACTTCATTTGAGCCTCCAACCTCGGCTATACTAATATTATTTAAATAAAAGGTTAATGGATTTGGGAAGTCTACAGCATTAGGATGTCCTGGAATTGTAAGTCCTCCAAAATATATTTGGTATACACCATTACTATTAGCAGTAAAGCTATAATTATAGCTCGTATCTCCTGAAATGTTTGAACCACTGTGGTGTAACCAATTTGTTCCATCACCTATTTTTCTTGCCAATGCATAAAATCTACTGTCAATTTCCATATCTAAATCAAAACTGACCTGGTATGTTTTTCCTGCTTCTAAAGTCGGCTGCAAAATAGCATAATTAAAATTTTGATTGACAGTAACTTTTAGACGTTGATTTTCTACGGATATGGTTGTGGTACCATTAGGAACAAAATCGAGATTTTCCGTATTAATATTTGTGTTAGAAAATCCATTCACACGAATAGCATTAAACCCAATACTTAATTTGATATTTTCAGGAACTTCGTTTACAACAGTATTCGTGGCCGCATATGTAGTGGTAATATTTTCTATGTATACTTTAGCACCATACCTATTTTGTATGTTATGATATACCTGATCTAAACTATTACCAATATTGGCAAACGGTTTGTGTTCAACTTTTAATATATGATTGTAGCCATCTGTTTCAAATGTTCCATCTGACAAAGCAGGAAAAATTTTCAACTGTAATTCCAATGAATACTCAACAAATGGCGGTGAATCGGTATCAATCTGAAGTAATACATATGCTTCAGGACTATACGTCGTACTATTAGCACTTCCACTTTCTACAAATGAAATGAAATCATTAGGTAAACTATTACTAAAATTAGTATGAGCATCTTGAATTTGTTGCGGTGTATATTCGCTATTTTCATGGACTCTAGGAATTTCTCCTTGCGCATGTCCTAAAGTAATAGAACATAAAATGCTTATCCATAGGATAGTTTTAAATAAATATGTTGATTTCATCACTTTCATTTGTTAATTTTTATATGTTGAATAGTCAAGACAGAACTTTATAAGTTGTAAAATGATTTACTATTTAGTATTGACTTATTTTGAATTCTTTATATGCTGTAGTAGGAATTATTTTTGATCCTTTTTTTTGGATGTAATAATTTATTTGAGCAATACTTTTTTCCTTCTCGGACAAGTTATTTTCAAAATTAAAGAGTGTAATTTCCATTTTCGGGTTCCCAGATTTTTCTTCTCCATCTTCATTTTTATACGGAACATTTGAAAGGAAATACAATATTTGTTTTTCAATCAGAGCAGTTTCTTTATTAATAAAAATTTCAACTTTCCCATAAGGTAATTGTGTTATAACATCTGTTGTTAATACGCAAATCCATTGATCACCATTATCCTTTACTTCTTTTGTTTTGAAAAATTTTATGAAAGTGTCTAATAATGCTATAGGAGATTGACTCTCTGTAGTATTTGTAGTGTGTTGTACAACCAATGCCCTTTCTACTTCATTACATTTAATAGAAGTTTTTGAGTTTGTATCCGAAATAAAAAATGTATTGTTAATTTTCGAATACATAGTTTTATCAAATTTTATAAGATTCCCTTGATACGTAACAGATGGACTCTCTTCTGTATACGTGTTATACCATTTATAATGCATATCAAACCGCATATTTTCGTTCGCTTTCATTGTGTTTTGCGTCTCCATAAGAATTTGATCTACTGTTTTGGTTTGTGCAAAACTGAACCCTTGAAAACACAATAGAAATATGATACTTAACAATTGTATTTTACGTTTTACGTTATTTTTTATAGCTATCATTATTGTGCTTGTTTTTTACTTTTTGATCGTGTTTCTTGAATGGTATATACTCCTTTTTCCGTTTCCTTTTTCACTCGTACCAATCCACCTTCCTGATCATACTCGTAGTACGTTGCATAGTTGTTTTCATCTAACTCAGCCATAAGACGCTGTGTGTCTTTGTCATACACAAAACTTTTCATACTTCCGTTAAAAGGGAAAACTCGAATGTCGTCAAAGTAGCAAGAAGTTCCAGTGTTTAGACATGATAAACCTATTCCGATTACTTTAAGCGGTTCTTCATTTGAGTCATCAGCAGGTTTGGGAATTGATACAATTCCAATTATTCGCTGCCAACCTTCAATAATTTTTCCACTAGGATACATTGTAATCGTAGGCAAAGCAGGAGTTAAATCATTATTTCCCGCATAAAAGTTAATCTCCAATACACCATTGGTATATGTTTTTTTTGTTTGACTATTACTTTCTTTCACCCAACCGCTAATGATGTATTTTTCGCCAGGTAATGGATAAAAAGAAGAACAATTATTGTCAAATGTTTGCGCCTTAACTAAGCTACTTAGTAGTATTGCACTTATTATTAGTATGTATTTCATAAATTATATCTTTTAATGGCTTATGTTCAATATCATTAGTGAGTCATTTGCATTGTTAAATGCGAACTCTCCGTTAGTAATCATAATGGTTTCATTACACTGATCGTCTCCATTATTATCCGTTATGGTATAGGTTATTTTATGTTCTCCTGTGTTAGGAATTATCCATTTATAGATATATAACCCTGTTTGATTGTCATAAGAAACTTCACTAATTGATCCTGATGAATAATTAAAAACTAATGAAGGGCCTGTATTTAGTGGACCATCAGTTCCGTAATTCAATAGTATTGGGATTGCAATTTCATTATTAGATATTAGTCCGATACCTTCATAGCTACATGTTGGCACACTGTCACAATCACAGTCAGGATATTGAATGATATCACATCCATTATTACACGAAGGTTCGCAATCTAATCGTGTCCCTCTTTCTACACAATCATTGTACAGTCTTTTATGAATAGATGCGCTTCTTCCTCCTTCAACTTTCATACTAAATCGACCTGTATGAGATTCTTCTTCTGTGATGATAATTTCATTTTCTGTAGATGATAAACTTGAAATTCTAAAGTGAGTGTTTACTACATCTTCGGAAGTTCTATCTTCAAAACCTTCATATCCCATTTGTCTGTATTCACTATTGGAAGCAACAGCAACAGGAAGTTTATAATTATAACCATACTGCGCAGATGAATGTCTACCCAAAGCATCTCTGTTTTCTAGTTCTGCACCATATGGAGAATATTGTGTCACTTCGCTGGCAAAAGTCCAATCGGTATCATCTGTTTTCCATTTTTCTGCTAAAGCGTCATACGCATAAAAAGGAGAGAATTTCTTAAAAAATCCACTGTTTCGTTTTGAACCTGTAGCTGAACGCTTGGTTAAATATGCATATGATTTTACCGCACGCCAATCTCCTTTGATATTGTATAAAAATGGATTAGTTTCATAAAAATTAGGATACTTTACCAAATGATGTTCTGAGCCTTCAAAAGCTAATGAAGGATAT
>NZ_JBRASR010000014.1:0-20744 GCF_056033805.1 Kordia sp. E | reverse complement strand
CTGTTGGTGGATATAGAAATTATGACATCAATATGGATGGAATTACGCAATACTCAGGTACCAATCCTGATACGCCTTTCATCTTACAAAATGTATTGGCGCACCCAGGAAACTTCCTAAACTTTAGCACCTATCAAATCATTGAACAATTACCTCAAAACTAACAAAACACAATAATTAAAAAAGTCATGAAACACTTAATTTCAAATTTAGCAATCATTATAAGCATTTGTTTTTTCTCAAATAAAACACAAGCGCAAGAAGGATATACCTATACATTAATTGACGATGGTCTTTTCAATTATACCATTGCTGCCGTTCCAAATGCGAGCACTTCCAATTTTGCAACTTCAGTGCAAAGCTATGGATTCACTATCATTTTACCCGATGGTGTAACCGCAACAATAACCTCTTCTTTAGGAAACGGTGCTGGAGCTACCTTTTTTGACGGAAGTGCCGTTGGACAATCATCCATTGATGGATATCTAATTACTGAAACCTTGGGAAGTCCTGTTTCACTACCTGCACCAGCAAGCGGAACTGCCTATCCAATTGTATCTATTCTTGTCGATGACAGTAATGTGAATGCAGGAGATTCTATTATGATTTTAGCAAACGACTCAGCCTTAGCAACAACAGTTACTCCATTAAAAAGCTTTATGTCTGCCGATATGATCGATGATGGCTCTGCGATATTCACAAACGCAGTAGACGCTAATGCTTCAGGATTATCGGGAACAACTTCATATGTTTTTCCAACATTAAGTACGCCAGAACAAATCACAATTGATTTCTCTATCCATCCAAATCCAACGACAGACAAACTATTCATCAATCAAGTAAACAACCTTCTAAAAGTAGAAGTTATTAATATGAATGGACAGTTAGTATTCACCAAAGAAGATAATTTAGAAACTATTGATGTAAGCCGTTTACAAAATGGTGCGTATTTCTTAAAAATATATGCGCAAGATGGTATTGCTACCAAAAAATTTGTTAAAAATTAGAGCGTAAGTTGTTAAGTTACTTTTTCACGGAAAAGGCTATTCATGTATTTTGAATAGCCTTTTATTTTGTTTAAATATATCTCTTTTGTAATACCTTTTCACCTTTTCACCTTACCATCTATGCGATATACGTACCGCTACGTAGTATCTACGTACCGTCTCTTATTCTGTAAAATAAACCTAGAATCTATCTTGCATTCGATTTAAAAAAACATTCGCAATGAAGAAAAATTCATACCTACTAACCTTTTTGTTTCTCATTTGTTTTATAGTAATACCACAATA
The DNA here is from genome assembly GCF_056033805.1 of Kordia sp. E. Classification (NCBI taxonomy): domain Bacteria; kingdom Pseudomonadati; phylum Bacteroidota; class Flavobacteriia; order Flavobacteriales; family Flavobacteriaceae; genus Kordia; species Kordia sp. E. The sequence continues at coordinate 19,452 of NZ_JBRASR010000014.1, read as the reverse complement.
TACTTATTCAAATACTGAGAAAACTACCGAAAAATGTAATGAAAAAACGCTTCTCTATAGTACAGATTCATTCATTACAAAATGGACAGTACCAACAGATAATACGCAAATTACGTTTCCTTTATATTTTAGTGCTGGAACACTCTCAATCGATTGGGGAGATGGAACTGTTGAAGCTAATCTTGGCGAAGCTCCAACACATACCTATGCTACCGCAGGAACCTATACAGTAACTGTTTTAGCTGGACATATTGATAGAATTCGTTTTGGTGATGCAAGAAGTAGTGCTCCATATATTGTAGACGTAATGCAATGGGGAACCAATGCTTGGACTTCTACCCAAGATGCGTTTATTGACTGTATTAATCTAGATGTTACAGCTTCAGATGCACCCAATTTATCAAATGCTACCAGAGTTGGTGGTATGTTTTTTGGTTGCTCTTCTTTAGTAGGAACCACAGCTTTCAATACTTGGGATACTAGTACAATAGGTGATATGTATCAAATGTTTTTTCGTTGTACTTTGTTCAATCAAGATTTAGATAATTGGAATGTGTCCAATGTAACCGAAATGCGCTATATGTTTCAAAGTGCTAGTGCTTTTAATGGAAATATTTCTACATGGAATGTCAGCAATGTACTCTTAATGGATGGCGTGTTTGCGTATGCGCATGCTTTTAATCAACCACTAAACAATTGGAATGTAAGTAATGTAAAAGATATGACGAGTATGTTTCGAGATGCGTATGCTTTTAATCAACCCTTAGATAATTGGAATGTAAGTAATGTAGAAAAGATGCGAGGAATGTTTTTAGGTACAGAAAACTTTAATCAACCTTTAAATAATTGGAATGTAAGCAATGTCCAGGAAATTAATTTTATGTTTTTTGAAGCTGAAGCATTTAATCAACCTTTAAACAATTGGGATGTAAGTAATGTGACGACCATGGCTCGTTTGTTTGAAAATTGTCAATCGTTTGATCAAAATTTAGGAAGCTGGGATATCAGTAGCGTTGTAAGCGTTAGTGGTTTTGATGGATTAAATTTTATGTTTGGTTCTACTGGAATCTCTAGGGAAAATTATGACAATACATTAATTGGTTGGAGTACCTTAGATTCTGGAGAAACACAAATTCCTACAGGTATTCGATTTAATGGAGGAAACAGTAACTACTGTTTAGGTGAAACTGCCCGACAAGATTTAATCAATACATATAATTGGACCATCACTGATGCAGGCCAATCTTGCCCAAATACAAATGTCATCGTTCCTAATGTGGTAGGTTTATCACAAACTGACGCCGAAACAACACTTATAAATGGAAATTTACAAGTTTCAGTAACAGAAACATATAACCCTACAATTCCAATAGGTACGGTCATCTCTCAAAATCCTATTTCTGGAACTGCTGTCTCCTACGGATCGATTGTGAATATAGAAGTGTCTTCAGGTCCACCATTAATTATTACAGGAATCGTAGCGAACAATAGTGATTCTTTGCATGTTATAGAACTCTATGCAACCAGCGATATTCCAGACTTAAGCCTATTTGCCATTGGTGTAGACAATGATAATGATGGCTCCGATGGTGCTGAATATTATTTATCAGGTTCAGCTACAGCTGGCGACTTTTTATACCTCACAATGTACCCAAATGAATTTCAAGACTTTTTTGGATTTGCTCCAAATTTTGACCTTGGCGGGAACAATGCCTTAAATCCTTCAGGAAATGATGCCGTAGAATTATTTTATGACGACACTAACACACAATTTCTTATTGATAGCTATGGAAACGTAGGTGAAAATGGAAATGTAGGAGGTTGGGACTATAATAGTAGTTGGGTATACCGAAAAACGGGCACTGGACCTGATGGAAGCTTCGTCATAGGAAACTGGAGAATTCCAGGGGCAAACATTATTACTGATAATGACGCTGCAAATACAGCGTTGCCTGTTCCATTTCCAACAGGAACGTATGGGCAACCTTATGATGATATAGCGCCTACTGCAGTATGTCAAAATATCAATTTTGAAGTAGATCAAGGTAATATACAAGTAGATCCAAGTCTCGTGAATAATGGATCTACAGATAATGTTGGAATTGCACTTATGATTCTAGATGATGATATATTTAACTGCACGGAAGATGGGCCAAACCCAGTAACATTAACCGTATATGATGCTGCAGGAAACAAAGATACCTGTACGGCAACTATAAATGTGACGCTGGCAGCATCGCAAGTACTTTGTCAAGACTTAGCTGTGTCTTTAGATTTTAATGATGAAGCTACCGTTAGTTTTTTGGATATAGTTACTGGTTTTGATGGCGCATGCGTTGCCGAAGGTTCACAATTTTACCTAACTACAATTGATCCTACAAGCGGTTCGGCTGGGCTGTTTAATGGTCAAACTACTGCGAGTAGTACAACCGATGATGTTTTTGGGAATGGCAATGCACAATACTATGAATCATTTTCTTTTACGGTACCACAAGATGGAAATTATCTGCCACAATTTAACTTTAGTTCCACTAATACCAATGACTTACTATTTGCATTTATAAGTGACCAACCTGTGGCGCCTAATACAGGCGATGTAACCTCAAGAACTGGGTTTTTAAATGGTTTTGTATATGCAGCACCATCATCCTATGTAGGATCTGTTGATAGTAATGATGAAGTGTTTTTGAGCAGTAATACAACTTATTATCTTCAAGTTGTAGTTATCAATCAGAGTGATGAAGCTACTCCGTCTACAGCAACATTTTCAGGTGGTTTTGAAGAAGAGAATTTAGAAGTTCAAGATCTACATACATATACTACGGCCGATATTGGAGACAATACCATATATGCAGTAGTTATTGATGATATAGGACGAATGTCGTATTGCGCATCTACAGTAACAGTAACAAATATTGACCCTTTTGTTACCACATGGAAAACAGATAATTCAGGAACCTCAGATGATACTACCATAATGATTCCAACCACAGGAAATGGATACAACTATCAAATAAATTGGGGAGATGGTACGATTCAAAATATCATTGGAGGAAATAATCCAACACATACTTATGCTACAGCAGGAACGTACACGGTTTCCATAACAGGTGACTTCCCAAGAATATATTTTGACAATGGAGGCGACAAACAAAAATTACTCACCATCGAAAAATGGGGAAATATCCAATGGAGTTCTATGGAAGAATCTTTTTATGGCTGCGAAAACTTAACCATTGCAGCAGATGCAGGAGTACCTGACTTATCTAATGTAACAAGCATGAAATCTATGTTTGAAAAGTGTGAACTCATGAATGCTGACCTAAGCGCTTGGGATGTAAGCAATGTAACAGATATGCAATATACATTCTATGATGCGTATGCATTTAATGGCAACATCAGTACATGGAATGTTAGTAATGTAACCACATTATCCTATATGTTTTATGAAGCTGCAACGTTCAATCAACCATTAAACAGTTGGAATACCAGCAATGTAGAAAATATGGAAGGTGTATTTTCTGAAACCGAATCTTTCAATCAAGACTTAAACAATTGGAATGTTTCAAACGTAATCACTATGTATGAAATGTTTGACAATGCAGATGTTTTTAATGGCGATATCTCTTCATGGAACGTAAGTAATGTGGAAAATATGGAAGAAATGTTTGACAGTGCATACCTTTTCAATCAAGATATTTCTAATTGGAATGTAGGTAACGTTGAAAACATGAGTGGAATGTTTCAAGGTGCAGTGTTTTTCAATCAAGATATCTCTGGTTGGAATGTAAGTAATGTTCAGGACATGAGCTATATGTTCAAATTTTCAGATGAATTTAATCAAGACATTGGCAACTGGGATGTTTCAAAAGTAACGAATATGCATGAAATGTTTCGTTCAGCAGATAACTTTGACCAAGAACTTGGAGACTGGGATTTAACGAGTATTGTAGATACAGGCTCTAGCAGTTCAGGTTTACGAAGCATGTTTGGTTCTGGCCCTAGTGGTATAGCACTTTCGGTATCCAATTATGATAATACACTCCTTGGGTGGAATGATGACTCAAGTGGAATTCCTAATGATGGAATAGACGATATTCCTTCTAACATCATCTTCGGTGGTGGAAAAAGTAAGTATTGTAATAACGAATCCGATCGACAAAATCTGATTGATACGCATGGTTGGACAATTAATGATCAAGGAAAAGACTGTCCGCTCAAATTTCAAATAAAAGTTTTATTACAAGGCCCATCTTTAAATGTCAATAGTGGCTCATTGAATCTAATGAGAGATGATTTACGACAAAACAATTTAATTCCGCTTGTAAGTCCCTATGATGGAATTACAACCTGTGAAGCAATAGTTTTTGATAATGATGATGAAGAAGGAATTATTGATTGGATCGAAGTTGAATTAAGAGATGCTGCTGACAATACCAATATACTATTTACAGGCTCTTTTCTCATACAACGAGATGGTTTTATAGTAAATACAGACTTATCTATTTTACAAGTTGAAATTGCTGATGGCGATTATTATGTAGCAGTAAAACACCGAAATCATTTAGGAATCATGAGCGCTGCTCCTATTTCGTTAAATGATGCTAGCGTAACTACCATAAACTTTACAGATGGTAGTGTACCTACGTATGGAACCAATGCACAAACAAGCTTTGGTATGCCGTCTGGTGTGCTTGGCATGTGGGCAGGAAATGTAAATAGTGATACCATTATACAATACTCAGGTACAAACTCTGATCCACCATACATTCTATCGGAAGTATTAAATGACCCAGGAAACACCTTAAACTTCTCTACCTATGTGGTGAATGGTTATAAAAATCATGACATCAATATGGATGGAAATACGCAATACACAGGTACCCATCCTAATACGCCAATCATCTTACAAAATGTATTAGCACATCCTGGAAACTTTTTAGGCTTTAGTACTTTTCAAATTATTGAACAACTTCCTGAAAATGATTAAAACACAGAAAACAGAATAGTGTAATTAGTATGATACAATTTCAAAAGACTTATTCAGTTCTGAGTAAGTCTTTTTTTATCACTATAAAAATTTACCATATACGTACCAACACTACTTATATAAGAGGTATCACGTATTTTTCAAAAATAACTTTGCTCTTATCTTGCGAACAGTTATTAAGACATGTAATTAATAATCAAGATTGTTTAGTTTACTTATAAAAACGCTAGTCTATTCAATTTCTTTTTTGGGCAAAAAGTCAAATTAATAGTGCTAGCGTTTCTTTTTTTTAAAGATCAAAAAAGCTTCTATTATACGTAGTACTACTTAGCATCTACGTACTGTCTCGTATTCCATAGTACATCAGTTAAAAATATCTTGCTCTTGATTTTAATACCTAAATAATCATGAAAAAAGTATCCAACATATTCATTCTTTTATTCATTGCTTTTTTTGCAACGCTACAAACAAATGCTCAAACTATAGATGTTATAACTGGCATAAGTGGACCGTCTGGACTTATTTTGAATGGTAATGAATTGTTTTTTTCACAAAATACAGCGGGTAAAATTTCTAAAATAGATATTACCGATAATTCACCTGTAGTAATTGATGTAGTGACAGGTTTAAATTCACCTGATGGAATTTTGTTGAATGGTAATGATCTATATATTGCTGAATATTTGGGTAATAAAATTACCAAAATAGATATTAGTGATCCTAATCCGGTAGCGATTGATGTAGTAACAGGTATTAATTTGCCATTTGGTTTAGCCTTACATGGTACTAATTTATATTTCTCTGAATATGGAAGCCATAAGATTTCTAAAATAGATATCACCAATATTGCTTCTGGGGCAACTGATGTGTTAACTGGTTTAAATAGACCAGTTCAAATGGTAGTTAATGGAGATTATTTATATTTTGGGGAATCGAATGGTAAGAAAATATCAAAAATAGATCTTTCAGCAGCTATTCCAGTTGCGATTAATATAACAAGTCTTTCTTATCGACCATTTGGGTTAGCGCTTCAAGGAAATGATTTATATTATTCTAATTATATCCCAGGTACAATTTCTAAAATAGATATTACCGATGATTCACCTGTTGAGGTTGATGTAATAACAGGTATTGATAATCCTATTGGGATAGTAATAAGTCCAAGTAATTATTATATTGCTGAGCGTGGTGCAAATAAAATATCCAGAGTAGTTATTGACAATGTAAATCCAGTTGCTATATGTCAAGATATCTCTTTAGAGATAGATACTCAAGGTGTAACCATTACTGGTGATCAATTAGATGGAGGTTCTTCAGATAATGTTGGAATTACAGAGTTTCTTGCGAATGGTGAAACATCCATAAATTTCACACTAGATGATATAGGAGTTAATGAAGTAACGCTTTCGGTTTTAGATTTAAATGGTAATATGACTGAGTGTACTGCTAATGTAACATTAGTTTCTAATGTAATTCCTATTAAGTTAAATGCAAAAATTTATTTGCAAGGATCATTTATGAGCCCTAATACTGGTGAAGAAACTTTAATGAGAGACGATTTGCGTACAGCTAATTTAATTCCTACAACAAGCCCTTATATAGATAATTTAACATGTAATGCTTCAATATTTACTGTAACAGGAAATGATGCTATAGTTGATTGGGTTTGGGTAGAATTAAGAGACAAGAGTGATAATACATCTGTATTACATAGTACTTCTGCCTTATTGCAGAGAGATGGAGATATTGTTAATATAGATGGTACTTCAGTTCTAAGTTTTAATACCATTGCAGATAATTATTTTATAGCCATAAAACATAGAAATCATTTAGGAATCATGTCTAGTAACAGTGTTACTTTATCTGGTATGTCCACTACTGTAGATTTTACCGATGCTGCAAACCAAATCACCTTTGGAACCAATGCGCAAACGACCTTTGGTATACCTTCTGGAAAAATAGCCCTGTGGACAGGAAATGTAAATGATGATACAGTAATACAATACTCTGGTACCAATCCAGATACACCAGACATTCTATCGGAAGTACTAAACGATCCAGGAAACTTTTTAAATCTCCCTACCTATGTGATAAATGGCTACAAAAATCATGATGTCAACATGGATGGAATTACGCAATACTTAGGAACCAATCCTGATGTTCCTTTTATTTTACAAAACGTATTGGCACATCCTGGAAACTTTTTAAACTTTAGTACTTTTCAAATTACAGAACAGTTGCCTGAGAATTAAAATACTCTTATTCTTTATAAAACATAAAATACTTTTTAGTAATGTATACACAAAAACCTTTCAGAAATGAGAGGTTTTTATTTGTATGATAACCTAAGTACCGTTAGCTTTCTTAACATATTAAAAAATATGAAATTACGAAATTCGCGACAAAAACATCATTTTTCATCATTTCATTGAAAAATCCTCAGTAAAATCATCCCCGAAACCTTCTCGCAGCAATGCAACAAGCTACCGGGAAAGCCCGAAACGTTCCTGCAGCGCTGCAGCACCCTTTCGTTGAACTTCAGAAGCATCTCGCAGACCTGTAGCACTCTTTAAAAAAACACAAAATGTTTTCGCAATAAAAAAATATACTCCTAAACTAACATCCAATACCCAAAAGCGTTTACATTGAGCTTGTCGAAATAAAGCAACCCAACACCTAACACCCAACACCTAACACCCAACACCTAACACCTAACACCTAACACCTAACACCTAACACCTAACACCTAACAAAAATACGTACTACTACGAAAAAAATACGTGTCATCTCGTATTTTACAAACAATACTTCACTCCTATATTGCAAACAATTATTAAGATATGTAATTAATAATCAAGATTGTTTAGTTTACTTATAAGAACGCTAGTGTATTCAGTTTCTTTTTGGGCAAAAAGTCAAATTAATAGTTCTAGCGTTTCTTTTTCTAATAATGTAATAAAACTTTCTAAACTTTAGTACCTATCAAATTACAGAACAATAACTTAATAACTAAAAATATAAAAATAATAGAGTGTTAGTTTAACTCTATATATGGTAGTAATTGACCTAGTTAGTTAATTACGATTAAGCGTCACCTCTGAAAAGAAGTGGCGTTTTTTTTTATCAAAGCTTTAAAATAGCTAAAAGCACAGCTAAATATTGAGAACAACAAAATCTTCAATAAAAACATCAACAAAACCGTCTCGCAGACCTGCAGCAAGCTTTAAGAAAAACACAAAATGTTCTCGCAATAAAACAACAGACTTCTGAAAAACATCCAATACCCAAAAGCGAAGCGACCTAACACCCAACAAAAATACGTGCCACCACGTAGTATCTACGTGCCATCTCTTATTTCAAGAATATAACACCTCATCTACCTTGCACATGATTTAAAAAAATAAGAATCATGCGATTTACCACTAAACTAATTTCAACCATATTTTGCCTGCTCTTTGGGCTAAATATAAGTCAAGCTCAATGTGATGGCACAAGCGACATCATACAAAATAGTACGAACCTAGCGCTTTCTACAACTACAATTATTAATGTAGGAATGGGAAGTTCATTTACACCTACCTGTACAGGACCTATAGAAGGTGTTTCTTTATGGACCTATCAAGTTCCAGGATCTATTGGACAAACATCGGTAACTGTAGAATTACACAGTAATCCTTTTAATAGTAGCAGTCGTACCTTAGTGTCTTCGGTTACCACAGATATTCCCTATCAAAATGAAGGGTCTTTAGAACGTTACTTTCAATTTTCGGATACGCCTACGTTAACTGCTGGAGTTGAATACAGTGTTCGCTTAATAAATAATGTACAACATCAGTTAATAGACATGGAACTCCACACAGGAAACCTATTACCTAATGGAAATATGTTTGTCAGGGATTTTGATCAAAGCAGTCCTTGGTCTACAAGAGATTTACGCTTTCAAGTTCACTATATAGATGAAGTTGCACCTGTAGCCAACTGTAGAAACATTACACGTTCTTTAGGTGCTGATGATACAGTGAGCATTTCTGCAAATAATGTAAACAATGGCTCATCAGATGCTGACTCTGGAATTGCAACAAGATTTGTAAACCCAAGCACTTTTGATTGTAATGATATAGGAGAAAACACAGTAACACTAACAGTTACAGATCAGAATGGAAATACTGGTACTTGTGAAGCTATTGTAACTATTTTAGATGGAAATGATCCTGTATTAACCTGTCCGGGTGACAGGACTGTATATACAGATCCAGGTGTTCCAGTTACCGTAAATTATAATGATGTAGTATATTCCGATTGTACAATAGAAACTCCATCAAATTTTTCATTAGTAGGAGTTTGGGATGGTAAGAGTTATTTCGTGTCTAATTATCAAGAAATACCAGAATTTGCGTTTGCCGCTGCAGAAGCATTGGGTGGGCATTTGGCAACTGTGTTAGATCAAGATCATAACGATTTTCTTCGATCGGCTGTACCTACTGCATTTCCACTCCTAATAGGCTATAATGATCTTAGTGAGGAAGGAAACTTTGAGTGGCACAGCGGCGCGTCATCTACCTATACAAATTGGGCGCCTGGCGAACCTAATAATTCAAACAATGAAGATTATACGATTATTGGCTCTGATGGACAATGGAATGATGTTAGAAATACTAGTGGAGCACGCCGTTTTGTGATTGAACTTTCTCAAAGTCCTATAACGCAAACAGCAGGCTTTCCCTCTGGAAGTACGTTTCCACTTGGAGAAACAACCAATACATTTGAAGCTACTGATGGTTTTGGAAATACAGGAACTTGTTCTTTTACGATTACGGTTGTTGAAAATCCATTTGAAACGTTAGTCGACTTAACCAATGGAAAACTAAGTATTACAGATATAGAAAATGATTCTGACGATCAAATAACAATCAGCAATGATGGAGCAACACTTACCATTAGTAATTTAGTATTGCCTACAGTTTCTGGCGGACCTTTACTCACCGATGCTACCACAGTGACTGTTCCGTTAGCTAATATTACTGCTGGAATTGAATTTGTTGGAGGCAATGGAAACAACTCCATCTCAATTGCTGATGCTATTACCTTGACAGGTGCCAATAATGGCATATCGCTTAGTGGTCTTACTACATATACACAATCTGGCAATATCACCATCGGTGGTTCGTTTACAATTACCGAAAGCCCTAATGCCTCCGTAACTTTAAAAGGTTTAATTGCTGAAAGTCTAAACATTTCAAATGTAGATATACTTGCCGACGCTGCTTCAGAAATACCAATTAACATCTCGGGAACAACAACGATACAAGCTAATACAGACATCGCTATTCGTTATGGAGATGATGCGCCGCACTCTTTTAACGGTGTGGTTTCACTTGATTCCAATTTTGTTGAGTTTACAAACACTGGAGATACTAGCCTAGGAACAATAAATATTACAGAAACTAGCGACATCTATAATGGTTTTATTAGCGTAGGATCTGGAGGTTTAAATCTTACTGGAGATATCATTACTGCTGGTGATTCTGATCTTCGTTTTAGAGTAGCAACAACAATAACCCAAAGTAGCGGAAAAATTGTAACAGATCTTCTAAGCTTAGATGGAAATGATAATGGAACAAGTACAGCTAGTTTTCTAAGTGCTAACAACGATATCAACACCTTAGAAACTTTTACTAATGAGTCTTTCGCTCAAATTTCGTTGAACGATATGGATGATGTTGAATTAGGGGTAGTAGAAATTGATAATATTGCAGTAACAGCATCAACCATTCGCCTTACTGAAAACACACTTCTCACTAAAAAATCAAGTGATGGTAATGCCATTTTTACAGGAAATATAGAACTCACTACTACCGGAGCAGACCCTGCTACCATACTTCATAATCGTGGACTTATAGAGTTTAATGGCACTACAATTGATCTGGTAGGAAATTTAGAATATATAGGTATAGATGGTACTGATACAAGGTTTATTGGAGATACAACCATAGACACACAGATAAGTCCAATTTTTGATATTCTATACGTAGAAGGAACATGTACAGTAGATGTCCTTACCAATATCATATATGAAGCACACTTTAATGGCGCATCAACGATCGTAAAAGGAAAAGGAACACTCACAGGTTCAGCATTACCTATAACTGTTGAAAATGGTGCTACCATTACACCCGGAATTATAGGTGATGTAGCTACATTAGCTTTTCATGATTTAATAATTTCATCGGCTAGTTATGCACCAACTATAGAAAGTAATGATGATTATGATCGTATTGAAGTAGAAACAGTAACACTTACCAATGCTAGCTTAAGTCCTATAGGAGGTTATGTAAGTCAGCCAACAGACGAAGCACTTCTATTAATTGATAATACAGGTACAGACCCTATTAACGGTACGTTTAATAACTTACCTGAGGGAAGTCAAGTTACTGTTGGTAATTATAGTGGTATTATTAGTTACGTAGGCGGCGATGGAAACGACGTTACACTCACTCATTTAGAAACGGAAGTTTCACTAGCAGCTGGAAAATTAACTATTATAGATTTAGGAGGCGCAACTGATGACGATATTACATTTTCAAATAATGGAACAACACTTACCATTAGTAACTTAGCTGGTCCCGTATTTATCTCTGGTGGTCCTGTACTTACCGAACCTACTACAGTAACTGTTCCGTTAGCAAACATTACAAACGGAATTGAACTCCTTGCCGCAGGAGGAACAAATACAATTACCATATCAAATACGCTTACATTGCCTGGCGCGTCAAATTCACTGACATTATCAGGAATTGATGTTTACGCACAAAATGCTGCGTTAACCATTGATGGCGGTCTTACCATCATTGGAAATGATACAGGAGATATCAACTTAGCAGAAGTTACTGCAAGAAGCTTAACTATAAATGGTTTTGTAAATATCAATGATTCTAGTGATAAAATTACCATTGCAGAAACTACAAATCTTACAGCATCAAACAAAATTGATATCGATGATGGACAAAACAATCATGAATTCAATGGTCCTATAAGCGTGGAAGCGGATCAAATATTTTTCATGGCTGGAGCCACCACAACATTTAACAATATTACCACAACATCTTCCTCAAGTAGAATAAACGGAATCATCACTTTACCAGGGAATATTGTATTTGACGGAAATGTTACTATTTCAGGAAATAATTCTAATTTCGACATGGCTACAAGTGGAACAGTAACGCAAACCAGCGGAATCATTTCTGTAGATTTTTTAATCTTAAGAGGAAATAACTCAAATGTTGTCACATTAAACCAAGCAAACAGTGTAAAAGCACTAGCTGTAGAAAATCCGTTCAATGTTTCTCAAAGTGCATTTACAAATCTGATTTTCAATAGCACTAGAAGTCTTTTTTTAGAAATAGTCAATATTGATGGGGCTACGCTTACCGCTCCGCAATTTGATTTAGAACCTGACTTTACTGTCATTACAAAAACAGGTACAGGAACTGCCAATTTCAATGCCGATATGGACGTCAACAATGGTACAGGAACTGTGCTCATAAATCATACCGAAGGAACCATTAATTTTAATGGGGAAACCAACGATTTCTTAAGTCAGTTTACCTATAATGGAGCTGCAGGAACTATTACAAATATTAATAGTGACACCACTAGTTTTCCAAGCGTAGGTGCTAATAGAAGCTTCACCTTTGGATTCTTGAATGCAAGTGGAAACATTGACATGAATGATTCACAAATAAATATTTTAAATACAGCAGCCTTTACAGGTTCTAATACACTTGCAACTGGTACCCCTACAATTAGCGGTGGACCAACAGTAATTGAAAATAACGCTACGCTAACGCCTGGTGGAGGACTAACATTTGCTATGTATACGACGAATGACCTTATCATTACCTCAGGAGGAACGTATGCGCCATTAGTACAAGGAACAAACACTTCAGCACACGATCAAATTGCCGTTGTTGGTACAGTTACATTAGCAAATGGAGTATTAGCACCATTAGGAGGCTATCCAATTCAAGCAGGTGATGAAATCATTATTATTGATAATGATGGAACAGATCCTGTAGTGGGAACATTTGCAAACCTTCCAGAAGGTGGCGGTGTGAGCTTTGGTACATTCTCAGGAATGGTGAGCTATACAGGTGGCGATGGAAATGATGTGGTATTAGTACCTGATACGATCAATCCAATAGCAGTTTGTCAAGACCTATCTATTGCCATAGGATTGGATGGTATTGAAGTAACCGCTGATCAAATTGCTGGCGGTTCAACAGACAATTTAGAAATTGCTAGTATTGTAATCAATGGAGAAGCTTCTGTACACTATACTTACGAAGATTTAGGTGCTAATACTGTTGATATTACCGTAACAGATACCAGCGGAAATACAGCAATATGTTCAGCAACCATTACGCTAACTTCTAATGTAACATTTCCGATAGTCATCAGTGAATATCAACCACAACCTACGCCTAGTAACTTAGGAGCACTTCAAACCATAGAAATCAAAGGAGCTGCTGGAGAAGCATTTGTAGGAGTCTTGGTTATTATTGATGGTGATGAAAGTAGAAATGGTAGAGGTAGCGTTACAGATGTAGCCAATATTTCAGGAACATTTGACGCGAATGGAATCCTAACAGCTTCCGTTCCAAACTTTACAGATCCAAGTCACACCGCAGTCTTAACAAGTGCGTTTACAGGACAAGCAGGCAGTACAGATATTGATTCGGACGATGATGCTGTAGCAGATGACATCACAGCTTTTGGAACTATTTTCGATGCTGTTGGCGTACGTGATGGAGGCGCTTGTTGCCCAGTTAGTGTACAATATGGAACCGATTTTGGAGGTGTTAACTTAGTCAATATTGGTGAAGAACCCGCTGCGGTTTTTAGAATTGCAAGTACGGGTGATTTCTTTCAATTAAAGGCTGATGGAACTATACGCGATAGTTTTGGTGCAGTTGTAGATCCTTCGCTATTTGATACGACTCCTACGGTAGATGGTACCTTCGGACAAATCAATCCTACGGTATCATTAGACATGAACGCGGAAGCTTTTATGACTACTTGGAAAACTGATAACCCAGGAAGTAGTGCTGACAATCAAATTACCATATTTACAGATCCTAACGAAACCTATAACTATGTAATAGATTGGGGAGATGGAACTTCGGACCTCAATGTTTCCGGAAACATCACACATACCTACGATACAGCTGGTACGTATACGGTTAGCATTTTAGGAACTTTCCCTCGCTTTATATCTAACGGAAGTTTTAGTGGAAATTCCCTTAAACTACTAAGTATTGACCAATGGGGAAGCATTGCATGGAGTTCTTTTGAAAATGCGTTTGAAGCATGTAAAAATATGAATGTTATTGCTACCGACATGCCAGATTTAACAAATGTAACGTCATTAACAAGTATGTTTTTTGACTGTACATCACTTGTGGGCACTACAGCCATAAGCAATTGGAATGTAAGTAACGTAACTACGATGGTGAGCATGTTCCAAGATGCAGCGGTATTCAATCAAGATTTAAATAACTGGAATACAAATCAAGTACAAAACATGAGCTTCATGTTTGCAGATGCAACTAATTTTAATGGAAACATAAGCAGTTGGAATGTGAGCTCTGTAACCGATATGAGTTTGATGTTTTTAAACGCAGAAGCCTTTAATCAAGATTTAAATAGCTGGAATACAAGTCTAGTAAAGAATATGAACTTTATGTTTACTGGAGCTACTAGCTTTAATGGAAATATTAGCAATTGGAATACAGAGGAGGTACTTACAATGCTTGCTATGTTCCAAGATGCTGCGGCATTTAATCAAAATATCTCTGGCTGGAATGTGACGTCGGTTACTGAAATGAGCAATCTGTTTACTGGCGCAACTAGTTTTAATCAAGATTTAAATAGCTGGAATACAGGTCAAGTAAACAATATGGGGTCAATGTTCGAAGGCGCTACTAGTTTTAACGGTGATATTAGCAATTGGAATGTAACACAGGTTACTTTGATGGGGAATATGTTTAAAAATGCAACTAGCTTTAATGGCGATATTAGCAATTGGAATACAGGAGAAGTAAATATAATGTATGCCATGTTCCAAAATGCAACGGTTTTCAATCAAGATATCTCTGGCTGGAACGTAAGTCAGGTAACTAATATGGGATGGATGTTTAGAGACGCAACCAACTTTAACCAAGCTGTTCAAAATTGGGATGTATCAAATGTGACCACCGCAAATGAAATGTTCATGGGAACTGCTTTTTCAACAGAAAATTATAATCAACTATTAATAAACTGGAGTCAACTTCCCTTACAAAATAATGTTTCTTTTGGAACAAGTGCTGCCTTTTGTATAGGAGAAAATGCAAAACAACATATAACAACAACATTTGCATGGACCATCACTGATGGTGGAAAAAACTGTGATCCATACTTTATCACAAAATGGGAAACCACTACAGCCAATGAAAGTATTACAATACCAACTACAGGAGATGGATATGATTACATTGTAGATTGGGGAGACGGTACTACAGAAACTGGTCTAACGGGAAGTGCTACACATATATATACGACACCTGGTGAGCATGAAATTGTAATTGGAGGTTCGTTTCCTAGAATACATTTTAATAATGGTGGAGATAAATCAAAAATCACCGAAGTAATGCGATGGGGAACAAACTCTTGGAAAAGCATGGAAAGAGCTTTTTATGGATGCGGAAATTTAGCTATAACAGCTACTGACGCACCAGACCTTACATTAGTTATTAACATGAGTGCGATGTTTAGAAACGCAACATCTATAACAGATGGTTTCTCTAATTGGGATGTAAGTACTATTGAAGACATGAGCCTTTTATTTAGAGGTTGTGAAAATTTCAATAGTGATATATCATCATGGAATGTAAGTAATGTAAATTCGTTTGCCACTTTGTTTTTTGGAGCGTCAAATTTTAACCAGGATATAAGTGGTTGGGATGTAAGCGGTGTTTCTCAAATGAGAACTATGTTCGATGGAGCAAGTGCATTTAATCAAGATTTGAGTGCTTGGGATATAAGTAGCTTAACAGATGCAAATGAAATATTCAAAAACTCAGGCCTTTCAACAGAAAACTATGACGCTATATTGAAAGGTTGGGCTACTTTAGATACTGCTGCAGGAGAAACTGCCATACCAAATGGCATCTTATTTGGAGCAGGAAACACGCAATATTGTGAAGCTGAATTTGAACGCTACCAATTAATTAACACCTATGGTTGGACTATTACTGATGGTGGAAAAGCTACGGATTGTACCAATAATTTTATCACCCTTTGGGAAACCACTACAGCCAACGAAAGTATTACCATACCAACTACAGGTTCAGGATACGATTATGTAGTAGATTGGGGCGATGGTACTGTAGAAGGTGATTTTACAGGAGATGCTACACATACCTATACTACTGCAGGAATGCATACGATTTCAATCATTGGTAACTTCCCGCGAATCTATTTCGATTTTGATAGTGATGGAGATCGCCTAAAAATTAAAGAAGTATCGCAATGGGGACCAAATCCTTGGACAAGTATGCACAGAGCATTTAGTGGCTGTGAAAACCTACAAATAACCGCAACTGACATTCCAAACTTAGCAAATGCAACGGATGTAAGTGTCATGTTTGCCTACTGTAATGCACTCACAGGAAATGCGACATTCAATCAATGGAATATGGAAACAATTACAAACATGAGTTTCATGTTCCTATCAGCGGTTAACTTTGATCAAAATCTTAGCGATTGGGATATTTCTAGTCTTACAGATGCCAATCAAATGTTTAACAACGCAACCCTATCTGTTGAGAATTATGACAATACACTAATTGGCTGGGCTACTTTAGACACAAATGCTGGAGAAACACAGATCCCAACAGGAATAAATTTTTGGGGAGGAAACAGTCAATATTGTGAAGCTGAACTAGAACGTTTCGAATTAATTGACACCTATAATTGGACTATTACAGATGGCGGAAAAGACGCAAATTGTACCAATAGCTTTATCTCAATTTGGGAAACCACTACTGCCAATGAAAGTATCACGATACCAACTACAGGAACTGGATACAACTACCTAGTAAATTGGGGCGATGGTGTCACAGAAAGCGGTTTTACAGGAGATGCTACACATACATACGCAACTGCTGGAACCTATACGGTTTCTATTACAGGTAATTTCCCTAGAATCTATTTCAACTTTGAGGGAGATCGCAACAAAATTAAAGAAATAACACAATGGGGACCAAACCCTTGGACAACAATGGAAAATGCGTTTGGACGCTGTGAAAATTTAGACGTAACGGCAACCGATGCACCAAACTTAGCTAATGTAACTTCTACGAAAAATATGTTTGCTAGTTGTTTAAACTTAATTGGAAACCCAAGCTTTAATACTTGGGATGTTTCTACTATTGAAGATATGACGAATATGTTTAGCAGTACTAACAATTTCAATCAAGACCTTGATACTTGGGATGTATCAAATGTAACACTCATGTCGAATATGTTTTCTAGTGCTTCCGTTTTCAATGGAAACATTGGTACTTGGAATACTGAAGAAGTGACTGATATGAATAGTATGTTTTTTGGGTGTGAAGCTTTTACAGGTGTTGGCGGACTTAACTCTTGGGATGTTTCTAAGGTAGAAGAAATGAATAGTATGTTTCGTGACGCTAGTATTTTTAATCAAGATCTTGATAATTGGAATGTGATTAATGTAAGAGAAATGAATGGTATGTTTTTAGGTGCCTCTCAGTTCAATGGAAACATTAGTACTTGGAATGTTTCCAATCTTGAAGATATAGAACAAATGTTTTATGATGCTAAAGATTTTAACAGTGATATTAGCCAATGGAACATATCAACAAACATCACTTCTCTAAGTGATGTATTTAGAGGAGCAGAGAGTTTTAATCGTAATATCAATAGTTGGGACGTATCTAATGTCACAAATATGATAAATATTTTCAATGGTGCTATTTCGTTTAATCAGCCACTAGACAATTGGGACACTTCTAGTGTAGGTAAAGGATACCGTATGTTCTACAACGCTACTAGTTTTAATCAAAGTTTAGGAAGCTGGGATTTATCTGGTTTTGATGGTGTTTTTGATTTTGGTATGGGAGAAATGCTAGAAAATTCAGGTATTTCTACAGAAAATTACGATGCTACACTCATCGGTTGGGCTTCCTTAGATATAGGAGAGACTGCAGTACCAAGTAACGTCCAATTTGGAGCAGGAAGTACACAATATTGTAATGCTGAATTGCAACGCTTTGAATTAATAAACACGTTTAGTTGGAATTTTACAGATGGAGGAAAAGCTACAGATTGTAACAATAGCTTTATCTCAATTTGGGAAACCACTACTGCCAATGAAAGTATTACGATACCTATTATAGGAGATGAAGGATTTAGATACATCGTAGATTGGGGTGATGGAACAACAGAAGGTCCTTTAGAAGATAGTGCTACACATACGTACACAACTGCCGGAACCTATACCGTTTCTATTATTGGTACTTTCCCTAGAATCTATTTCAACTTTGAGGGAGATCGCAACAAAATTAAAGAAATAACACAATGGGGACCAAACCCTTGGACAACAATGGAAAATGCGTTTGCAGGCTGTGAAAATTTAGACGTAACAGCAACAGATGCACCAAATTTATCGAATGCAACTTCTACTAGCGGTATGTTTGCAGACTGTACTAATTTAGTCGGAAATACGGCATTCAATACTTGGGATGTTTCTACTATTGAAGATATGAGCCACATGTTTGCAAATTGTTTCATTTTCGATACAGATATAAGCAACTGGAATGTGTCTAATGTCACAGATATGAATACTATGTTTTTCTGGGCATTCGATTTTAATCAAGACATCAGTTCTTGGAATGTAAGTAGTGTAACTAACATGCAGGATGTATTCTTTACCGCTTTAAATTTCGATCAGGATTTAAGTTCTTGGAATGTAAGCAATGTAACCAACATGTCAGGAATGTTTAGGAATTCATCTTTTAATAATGATATTTCATCTTGGGATGTGAGTAATGTAGAAGACATGAAAAATATGTTCAGGAAAACATCATTTAATCAAGATATAGGTGCTTGGGATATTTCTTCCGTGACGAGTATGGCAGGTATGTTTAACGATGCAACCTTGTCTACAGAAAACTATGATGCTACATTAATAGGATGGGCTACTTTAGATGCTGGAGAAATACAAATACCTACAAATGTTACTTTTGATGGAGGAAACAGTACCTATTGTGTCTCTGAAACAGAAAGACAAGAATTAATAGACCTTGGGTGGACCATTACCGATGGTGGACTAGATGCTGCTTGTGGAGATGTCATGTTAGCTGCGAAAGTATGCTTGCAAGGTGCTGCTTTAAATCCAA
>NZ_JBRASR010000013.1:0-1547 GCF_056033805.1 Kordia sp. E | reverse complement strand
TATGAATCTGCATTGTCAGGTGAAAAACCAATGTCTTTAGTTTTATCACCTTCAGGAAGAGCTTATAATAAAGAAGCCATGAGTGTTTTTAATGTAAAAGAATACATGCCTAACAACACCGCAGAAAGTTCTCAAACGCAGATTATAGCTCCTATTAAAAGAACGCAACGAGAACAAAGAAATCAAGCAATTGTTAAGATAAATAAAAAAGAAGCTCTTGTAGACCCTTTTGTAAAAGCGCACGGAAATTTGGCTCCACATCATACAAATGGTTTAAAAGTTGTGCAACCAAGCGGAGCAACGTATGTGTATGGAGAAGCTGCCGTAAACTTTACCAAAGATGAAGTGAGTTTTGCAGCAGATGGAACGCCAACTATTGAAAATGGGACAATTCCTGTTGATGGTCAAGATCATCGTGGTAATGATAGTGGTGTTGATCATTATTTCAACAAAATTACCACTCCAGATTATGCACATACGTACTTATTGAGTTCCGTTCTTTCCAATGATTACGAAGATCTTACAGGTGATGGACCTTCTGATGATGATTTAGGAGCATATACAAAAATGCATTATAATGACTTTGTACATGACACTGATTTAGATGATGAAAAAATCCAATCTTTAGCAGACGAACCGTATGAATGGAGAGTTCCATATGATACAAATGATGCTTCGTACAATCCTGGGTTATACACTAAAAAAAATGATCAAAAGGGAAGTTACGTTCGTGGAGAAAAAGAATTAAAGTATGTAACTAGAATTGAAACAAAAACGCATGTTGCTACATTCGATTTTTCAAAAAGAAAAGATGCAAAAGGAGTTCAAGACTCAAAAATGCTTCGTTTAAATACAATCAGACTATACTCTAAACCAGAATATAAAAAACTAATTGCTGGTGATACAGAAATTAGTCCAATAAAAACAGCACATTTTAAGTACAACTATTCTCTAATGCCAAATACTCCCAATAGTGAAGCTGTGGAAGATGGAAAAGGGAAATTGACTTTAGAAAAAGTATATTTTACATATCGTGATTCTAACATGGGGAAATACACACCTTATGTATTTAATTATGATACTAACAATCCAGCGTATCAAATAAAATCATACGATGTATGGGGAAATTACAAACCATTATTTGAAGGTGCTACACCGACCTATGATACTGAAGGAGAAATTAATGGTGTTACACTTTCTAATGGAAATGTAAACAATTCTCATGAGGTAGAATCAGATATTACAGCACAAGAGTTTCCTTTTGTACAACAAAAAGACAAAGCGCTACAAGATTATTATGTTTCTTCATGGACCTTATCTTCTGTTGATCTTCCTTCTGGTGGTCGTATAGAATTAGAATACGAATCTGACGATTATCAATATGTTCAAAACAAACCAGCCATGGAAATGTTTAAGGTCGTTGGTGTAAGTGATGCAGCTCCAAGTCAACTAGGTGATTTAACTACAAATTTATACACAAACGGATCACATACACGCTACTTAGCAGTACAATTAAATGAAACTTCTCTAATACCAGTAAATGAATT
>NZ_JBRASR010000012.1:0-5410 GCF_056033805.1 Kordia sp. E | reverse complement strand
GTTATGAGTATCAATTAGATGATGGAGCTTGGCAAACTGATGGAATATTCACAGACCTGCAATCAGGACAGCATACTATTACGGTAAGAGATACCAATGGATGTGGAGAGATTGTTAAGACCTTTGGGCTGATAGACTTTATGCAGTTCTTTACACCAAATGGTGATGAGTACAACCCAACATGGAATATCATTGGACTGCAAAATCAACCAGCGGCGAAGATTTATATCTTTGATAGGTATGGAAAGCTCTTAAAACAGATTAGTCCTGCTGGACCAGGATGGGATGGAACTTTCAATGGAAACATTATGCCGTCAGCTGATTATTGGTTTAGAGTGGAATATGTAGATCCATTTGATGGAACTCCAAAAGAGTTTATCAATCATTTTACACTTAAGAGATAATTTACACAGAAATAAAAAAAAGAAAAACCGAAGGAATACTACCTTCGGTTTTTTTATTTGTACTATATCAAGTCGTAATATACTTTCTCTAATTAGATGATTCCTCTTTTAAAAGTAGGGTTTTAGGGTTTTTAATTGTTATTTATATGAAACCGAACCAGTGTGCTTTCCCTTTTGCACACATACCAAACTTACTCATATTATGAGAATACTAACTGTATTATTATACATTCTAGCTTTACTTGCTTTAAATATTGCTTCCGCACAAATTACAGTAGATGGTACAACAAATAGTTTAAATCAACTAGTTAATGATATTCTGATAAACAGTCCGTGTGCAAGTGCAAATAATGTCATTAGCCCTAATAATAGTGATATAGCAGGGAATGGGTTTCAAAGTTATGGCTATTTTAACAGAAACGGATCGGACTTTCCTTTTGATGAAGGAGTTGTGTTGACAACAAGTAATCTAGTTGAGATTCCAGGTCCAAATGATGAAGATTTAAGTCTTGGAAATATAGGTTGGACAGGAGATGCAGATATTGCTGCATTACTTCAAGTACCATTAGGTCAAACTTTTAATGCTACTGTTGTAGAATTTCAATTTACACCTTTAACAGATAGATTAAGCTTTCGGTATCTTATGGCTTCAGAAGAATATACAAATAACTTTCCTTGTCAGTATGCTGATGCATTTGCATTTATTCTAAGTGGTCCAGGGATTTCATCAACCCAAAGTTACAATCATGATGCAGATCCTTCAACACCAGACATCCTTGTTACTTTAGGTGGTAAAAATTTGGCCGTAATTCCTGGGACAAATATTCCTGTTAGTGTTACTAACATTCATAATTTAATCAGTTGCCCACCTGGAGAATTAGGATCATTTGCATTACCCGAATTTTACGATACTACACTAAGTGGTTCTGGTGATACAGATTTTAATGGGCAAACTATAACACTTACAGCAGAATCAGCCGTGATTCCAGGTGAGACATATTCAATTAAATTAGTAATTGCTGAAAATCAAGATGAAAGTTTTGACTCAGCAATATTTATAGATGGCGGTAGTTTTAATATTGGAGGTGATTTAGGTCAAGATAGAACATTGGCTTTACAAACAGCTGGATGTGATGGTGATACTATTTTATTAGACCCAGGAGTATCCACAGCTGGAGCAGTATATACATGGTTCAAAGATGGAGATGAACTTACAACAGAAACAGGAGCTACACTATCAGTGACAGAACCAGGATTGTATGCTGTTGAAATAGTCATTCCTGGAGGTTGCGATCTTAATGATGAGATCATTGTTGAATTTGTTGACAATCCTGTTATAGTTGCAACACCTGGTGATTTAGTTCAATGTGATGATAATAATGATGGTTTTTTTTGGTTTGATTTTACAGCATTTGATGGAATGATTTCTGGTACAACAGGTCCTTTCAGTACTTTTACAGTAAGTTATCATTCTTCACAGGCAGATGCAGATGCAGATTTAAATGCTTTGATAAGTCCATATACAAATCAAACAGCTTACACACAAGAAACGATCTATATTCGTTTAGAAAATACTTCTGTCGGTAATTGCTTTGTCACTGATAGTTTCACCATAAATGTGGCTGATCAACCTACTGCAAATGTGGTTTCAAATTATGAATTGTGTGATGATGCTATTGATGGAAATTCTCAAAATGGTTTTACATCTTTTGATTTAACTACAATAAATATACAGGTATTAGGTGCGCAAGATCCTACGTTATATAATATTACATATCATGAAAATCAAAATGATGCAGATACTAATACCGCTGCTGTATCAGTTTCATATATAAATACTACATCAGGTGGAAATCAAATTGTGGTACGCATTGAAAGTATAGAAAATCCTAGCTGCTATGATACAACCACATTTTTAACAATAGTTCAACCATTACCTATTGCCAATGTTATTGATGATCAATTGATTTGTGATAATGATAATGATGGTTTTTCTACGTTGAATTTGGATGATTTTACAGCACTGGCGTTAGGAACTCAAAGTGCCACTCAGTTTTCTGTCACTTATCATCCTACTCAGGCTGATGCTGATACAAACATGAATCCAATCGCTGGAATGTACACCAATCAAGCTGCATATACGTTGGAAACAATTTTTATTCGTGTTGAAAATAATGACAATATAGATTGTTTTGCTACTACTTCTTTTGATTTCGATGTGTTCGATCAACCAACTGCAAATCCTATTGCTACTTATGAACTCTGTGATGATGCTATCGATGGTGATGACACCAATGAGTTTTCAACTTTTGATCTTACTACAATTGATCCGCAGGTGTTAGGCACACAAGATCCTACTCAGTTTACAGTCTCATATCATCCAAATCTAAACGATGCCAATGATAATATGAACGCACTTGCTGATGCATACATCAACGCAATGGCTGGTGGGAATCAAGTATTCGTGCGTATTGAAAACAATGACAATCCAAACTGTTTTGAAACTACATCCTTTGATGTAGTGGTCAATCCACTTCCTATAATCTTACAACCTGTTGAACTTCGTCAATGTGATGATGATACCGATGGTGTTTCTGATTTTAATCTAACAGAAGCCAATTCACTTTTATCTGCTGACTCTGCAAATGAAACCTTCACCTATCATACCAGTCTAATGAATGCTATGGATGGTGTTAGTGCTATTGCTAATCCAACTGCGTATTCAAGTACAAATGCTGTAACTCTATATGTGCGTATTGAAACTGTAAATGGCTGTCCTAGAACTGGAGAAGTAAACTTATCTGTTGCCACAACTCAAATCCCTGCTTCATTTCAAATTGCTTATGAAGTCTGTGATGATGATTTAGTGGATGGTGATAACACCAATGGAGTTGCTACCTTTGATTTTAGTTCTGCACAAGCACAAATCAATGCACTCTTTCCAGCCACTGGACAAACACTTACAATTACATACTACGAAAACTTTGCCGATGCACTAGCAGAAACCAATGCTATTGCAGATATCAGTAATCACCGTAATGATGCATCACCAAACTTACAGAACATTGTTGTGCGTGTCGATAGTGATGTGGATAATGCATGTCTTGGACTGGGAGAACATATATCACTTACAGTAAATCCATTACCAACTCAAAATACAATTACAGACTATATAGTCTGTAGTGATGATGCCAATCAATTTACATTTGATTTAACCATTAAAGATACCGAAGTAATCGATGGACAGGCTAATATTGACGTTTCGTATCATGAATCACTTGCTGATGCACAAGCCGATACAGCGCCTATTACAGGTCCATACACTTCTTTTCCTAGAACAATTTTTGTGCGCGCCATAAATACCGTGACAGGATGTATCAATACAGCCATGAGTTTTGATCTGATCATCAATGAGAATCCAATCGCCAACATGCCTGATGATTTAATTGTATGTGATCAGCCTTTTGACGGGATTGCTCCTAGTGATCTAAATTCACAAAGTGCACAAATCATCGGAACACAAACTGGTGTATCTGTACAATACTATCTCAATTTAGTAGATGCACAAACAAACACAAACCCACTTGCCTCTCCATATACAAACATCAGCAATCCACAAACTATTTTTGTTCGTGTTCAAAATGGAACTACAGGATGTTTTAGTATTACTAATTTTAATATCGTTGTTAGTGAGTCACCAACTATTTTCCCTGCAACACCATTAGAATACTGTGATACAGACAACGATGGTTTTGGAATCTTTGATATCAGAAGTACTGAGAGTCAAATTACAGGTGGTGTAATTCCAGGACAAGTAACAGTAACTTATCACGAAACACCAGAAGATGCTGATAACAATGTGAATGTTTTAGCGGATAATTATACCAATATCAATGCCTATACTCAAACAATTTATGTCCGTGTGGAGAATGTCCTTACGGGATGTTTCAATGTAGTATCGCTTGATCTTATTGTTCATGATTCACCTGAGATCGCTGCTATGGATGCAACAATTCTTGCTGAATGTGATACGGATACTGATGGGATTGCACAGTTCGATCTTACTCAAAGTGAACCAGACATTCTAAATGGAGAAGATCCATTAACACATGATATTTCTTATTATAACACACAAGCCAATGCTGTTTTAGGAACTGGTGTAGGTCAGATCAACAATGCAAACGCTTACAGTAACATACCACCAAGTCCACAAGTGATTTGGGTACGTGTGGAGGATTTAGCCACAGGTTGTTTTACAGTGACCAATCTAACGCTTGTTGTCAATGAATTGCCAACACTTGTACAATTACCAGGTTTAGAAGCTTGTGATGCCATTAGCCTTAATGATGGGATTGAAGTATTTGATCTAACGTCTCTTGCTGAGGACTTACTTAACAGCGCGCCAGGGATTAGTCTTGATTACTATGCCAATGCAGTGGATCTAGCTAGTGATACTCCTATTGCGGATCCAACGATGTATAGCAATACTGAGATTGGAGTACAAACCATCTTTGTAAGAGCCACTAATGACACCACAACATGTGAAAATACCATTACTTTTGATATTAGAGTCAATCCACTTCCGAGTCCAACCCTTGATCCAAATGGAATGCTAACAGCTGACATTTGTGATGAGGACAATGATGGATTCCAACTCTTTGATTTAAATGATCTGGTAAATGATATTATCAACAATGAGCCTGATGTAGATTATAGTTTCCATGAGACACTAGAAAATGCACAGATGAATCTATTCCCGCTTGCCTCTCCATATACCAATATTATGATGGATAGTCAAACAATCTATGTTTTGGCTACCAATACTGTGACAGGATGTTTTACTGTCACACCATTATTATTAACAGTTACGCCAATTCCAGTATTGCCACTGGTGATTACAGATTTAGAAGAGTGTGATGATGCGTCAAGTTTAGATGGCTTTGATATGTTTGATCTTACTCAGACACAGACAGAGATCTATGGAACACAAACCCCAGGAGACTTCA
>NZ_JBRASR010000011.1:0-3432 GCF_056033805.1 Kordia sp. E | reverse complement strand
ATTCATATTTGTGTATGAATTGATCTGGTTTTTGTGGTTGGAAAGTTACATTCTTTACATTTCCACTAATAAGATCGTATTGATAATGCACTCTTTTTATATGCGACTCACAGTCAAGCACATCTGGTTGTATGGTACAATCAGGAATTTTAAGTTCAGTAATATACGTTACCAATTCTTTTACATTTCCATGTACATCATAGTTATAGAATAACGCATTGTCAAAAGAAGGAGCCTTACCTGCCTTAATTTCATCATAGTAAGTAACTGCAGTAATTCTATTTATGCTATTAAAAGCTGTATACGGAGCTGTAAATAAGTCTGAAGAGTATACAACGTTAGTCACATTGTTTTCTACTACAATTCGATCATCATACGTAGTACGTGTTACTTCTCTTTTGTTGCATGAATCATAATGCGTATCAAAATTATTAACACGATCATTTCCTAGGAATAATTTCCCTTCTTCTGATATGTAATAGCTGTTTGTGCTATCTTCTAACTCTCCTGCTTCAAGAATTCTTCCAAGTCCGTCGTAACGTGTGTAACTATAGTCTTTGGTAGGATTTTCTTGTTGTTGTTTTTCATTTTGAGAAGCAATTATTCTTCCTAACTCATCATATGCAAATACTGTAATGCCGCCATCAGGCGTTTTTTGCCATACTAATTGATTTAACGAATTGTATTTGTATTCCGTTTTTAATTCGTGTGCAGGAAGGACTTCCGTACCCAAATTCGAACTTCTATGATCGTTAATAGTAACCATTTCAGTTGGAGTGTGCGAAGCTCTTTTTACACCTTCCGGCGGAACCGTTTGTGTAAGATTTCCTGCTTGGTCATAGTAATACAGTGTATATTGATATTCTTTATCTTCGTAACTAAGATTCAGCTTTTCTATAGCACTATTGATTGCTTGCTGTGTGTAGTTTATTCTAAATTCTTGCTTTACACGCTCTATGTATGTATTGTAATTATCGAGTCCGTATGCTTCTGCAATATTAATCGCAAATTCCTGACAGTCACTTATGGTGTCATTTGTCTGTACGTCAATAGTAGGAAACATTGGTTTTGGCGGACATACAGTTGGATGCTCGTTTAAAAACTTAATAGTGAAGTCTCTCCAGTTTTTGTAATTTTCTTCATTAGGAGTTAGGTATACCAAAGGTGAATTACTTACAGTACTGTATAAAATGTAAGCATCAATGACTCCTTGATAGTTATTAAATCCATAGTTTAAAGGTGTTGCCCCAAATTCTGCAATTGTTAAGAAATAAGGCGCAGTTACATCAACATTGTGTATATCACCACCAGCAAATCCTGTAAGATAGTTTATATAACCTTCCGTGATATATTGATAATTCATGTCATCAAAATATTCTAAGTTATAGTTGCTTGGCAAGTTATAATTTGGAATATCTCCAACAGCATCCGTATATGCTGCCCACATTTCTTGCCTTAACACAGGTCTTATTGTTTGTGGAATACAAGTAATACAAGGTTCGTACTCTGTAGTATTATTTTTGATTCTTATTTGTGTTTCTGCATTTTTAAAAGCAGTGTATCTTCCGCTGTCAGTTCTTATCTTATCTAAATCGCAATTGAAATTTAGTGGGTATAATTGGCTAAATCCTCTATCAGGTGATTGATATATATCGCTTATCGAAACAGCATTTATGCTGGACGGCGAATCATATGCTATTCCATATTCCGTAGGCAAGGCATTTGAAGGTAGTCCATAAGGTTCTACTGCGTTGAAAGTACTATTATTTGCAATTCCATTTTGCATCAATGCATCGGTAAGTTCTATAACAACATAGTAATGATCAACCGTGTTGGGGTTATCAAAAAATAAATGAATAGTATTGGGTAAATTAGAATTTACCGCTACTGGAGCTGCCCATCCTACTGTTGAAAATGTAATAGTATCATCATTATACAATAATCTAGCATTATTGGTAAAGAAAATTAATAACTCTGGAGTCAAATGTTGTGTTACAACTTGAGTTGAATAGAAATTACCCGTACTTAATACATTGTTCAACAGTTGTGTCATTCCTTGATTAAAAACAGTACTGTTATTTTCAATTTCGGTAATACAAGCTTGATTATTGGTGTCTTCATCACAAACGTCACCAATACCGTCATTATCTGAATCTGCTTGATCTGGATTGTATATTTTTGGACAGTTATCACAAACATCGCCTATACCATCGCCATCTTCGTCTAGCTGATCTGGATTGTAAGTCTTAAAACAGTTGTCGCAGGCATCAGGAATTCCATCATGATCCTCATCATTGGCTCCTGTGAGATCACCGCAAGGAGTATCATCACATAGATCACCAATTCCGTCTCCATCTGTATCTACAATGCCACAATCTATATTGTTTCCACTTTCATCACCATCTACAATCGTACAACAATCATAGGCTAACGCTGTGATCGAAGCTTGTATTTGAAAAGGACCAATAATAGGTTGATCAACTCCAGATTGATGAAAATGTGAACGTTTAAAAAATGAAAGTTGTATTTGAGTTTCAGTATTGAATTCGATATTACTAAAATTTTCTAATACCCCTGTACTCTCATCTGTAAGTAGTTCGGTTATTGTGAGTGTTGTACCTTCATATAAATTGAATAATTCAAAATCAATTCTGAATACTTCTGTTCCGTTGTCAGTTATTACGAATGTATCATCGTCAACCTTACTCCATAATGCCTGATCGTTGGTATCTCCAAATAATACAGGAAGTATGGTGTTTTGATATGAAGATAAGTTTGCTAAGGCAACATTTGTTGATAAAAACAGATTTTCTTCTTCTAATTCGTTTAGAAGGTTTTTGAAATCTAATCCAAAATTATCAGCGTCTTCACAGTCAATATTTCCAATATTCAGCACACCACCATCACCTAAACCTTCTCCAATAGCTACTCCATTAGTATCCGTAGCAACATTGTCTTGACCATCTACACTACACTCACCAATTCTAGCAATTGTGTTTCCACTGATGATTACTTCTTCAATTACTTGCGTTGTTCCTGGAGCTACTATTTTTGCAGTCATCATAAAGCCAAACCTTCTTGGTGAGGCATTATCATAAGTAGTGTATGAGAACTGACTAATTTCACTAATCTCCCAACTTGTCCCATATGTACTCCAGTTTAATGCAGTATTTGTTAACGTTAAGTTTATGGCAGGAAATGTAGCTGAAGGTGTTCCAACATTAATTGTAATTGCTACGTTTTGATTTGTTGCTGTCGATGTTATTGTGATTCCAGAATTAGGTACTGAATCACTTGTTGGATTACCTCCTAAATCATCAAATAAGTCCATACTTAAGTAATTCCCATGAAAATCAAAATTTGCAAATCCTGAATTGTTAGTATTACTATCAGTGACAAGTCCTTTTAAGAAGGCTTCTAAATCACGTCCCA
>NZ_JBRASR010000010.1:0-6882 GCF_056033805.1 Kordia sp. E | reverse complement strand
TGAGCTCTGTAGCAGTTACAGACAAACCATACAATACGTTGAACTTACAAAATAGTTATGCTTCAAATTATACATTTGATCGAAATGGTAACTTACAAACATTAAATCGCTATGTTCCTGAAGATGGTGTATTAAAGGTAATGGACAATTTTAGTTACAAATACATTACTGAAAATAATAAACCTACCAATAAACTAGCGATTGTAAGTGATGTTATAGAAACTAATCAATACGAAACAAATGCAGATATTGACGATCAAATAGCAACCTTAGCAAGTGTAGGATATGATTATAATGTTGATCCTAACAATATAGATAATCATAACTATATTTATGATGATATTGGGCAACTTATAGAAGATAAAACAGAAGGGCTCAAAATATTTTGGAGAGTAGATGGAAAAGTCAAGGAAGTTCATAAACTGCCATTCCAAGGTCAAGGAATTCCAGATGTAATTGCGTTTGAATATGATGGACTAGGTAACCGAATTGGAAAGTCTACATACAAACTTGGAAATAGTAATGATAAAACCACTACATACTATGCACGTGATGCACAAGGAAATGTATTAGGTGTATACGAAAGTGAATTTTCTAAAAATACATCTGAGTTTGACTTAACAATGACGTTAAAAGAAAATCATGTATATGGAAGTTCTAGGCTAGGTATTGAAAATAGAAACAAAACCATCATAGATGAGAATTTTCAAACGGCTCCTACTACATCTACGAATGATGGATCGGGAATACCAATCATAATAGGGAGTTTTAATAAAAGTGGTGTACGTACAACAGCTGACTCATACTTCCACTGGAATCATCCTGCTGTAAATTCTAGCGCGTCTAGTGAATTTCTGGGAGTAAACATACAAACACAATTCAAAATTGTAACTGACGACGCATACAATTCAGTTGTCATGCTAAGACAAAGTAACTTAAAAGGTGCGTTTCAACAGTATTACGAACCTACTTTACAGGTGATTAAAGATGTCACCACAAACAAATATTGTTTGCAGTTTTCTATTCGTGAAGAACGAGAAAGTGAGAAAAATGATGGAACGGGTTACTATACCAAAAAATTCTACAGAACTACATATGACTTTAGTGAAGAACAATTAGCTACAGTAGGACTTAAAGTAGATCTTAATTTCTTTGGAGATAATATAAATATAACGGTTAACGGAGTAACCTACAATCCAGATAATCCAACAAATAGGATTACAATATTAAATCCAACTGCTGGCGATATCACAAGTATCAATACTAAAAATGAAGGTTTTATATTTAAAAGCTCAAATTTAGAAACATTAGATGTAGCGTATCTAAACTATAGTTTTGATATTTCTGAGAGTGATGCACAAGCAATCAGTTTTCCTATACTGGATACTGATTTGTTAAAGAATAATTTAGATGAAGAAATGAGCTTAATCACTACTGTTCCTTTAACAACTGATGATTATATCATTCCTAATATATTCTATACGGATAGTGATGCAGATGGTGTAGATGATTATTTGGAAGATATCAATGCTGATGGAAACTTAGATAATGATGATTCTGATGGAGATGGAACACCTGATTATTTAGATACCGATGACGACAATGATACAATCTTAACAACTCATGAACAGCTATTAGGAGATACAGACAGCGATGGTATTCCAAACTATTTGGATGATGATGATGACAATGATGGATGGCTTACTGCTGCAGAAGGACAAGCTGATGATGATAATGATGGTATTCCAAATCACTTAGATAATACACATTATGAAAATGCAGTAAATGGTCCGTTGACGCACCAAGATTATGAAAACTATATTGGTGACAAGGCGTATGAATTATCCAATCATTTAGGAAATGTACTAAGTGTCATATCTGATAAAAAAATCTTAGCATTTGGAACTCAAATAGTACAAATACATGAAGGTGTTAGTAATTTTGAAAAAGATGGGACTAATGTAAGTTTAGCATTAGTAGACAATGGAAATACGTTACAATGTGCAACAATACATAACAATACAGGTACATTGTTTAAGCAATCATTACAAGGAAATACGGAATACATTATTAGCACTAATATTGACAAAGATAACTATGATGCAGATATAAAAGTATCCATAGAAGATCCGCAAGGAAATAGTCTATACAATGCAACAATCACAGAATCAGGGTTTTTCTACTTTACATTCATTGCTCCAGAAACAGCAAACTATCACATCCGTTTCTTAAAGCAACATCAAAATGTCGGAGATCAAACAGAGCAAGCATTCTATATTAAGAATTTCTTTATATTTACGTTAGAAGAAACTGAAACAGTAGAAGGTTTCCTCGCAGACGTTCTTTCATATAATGATTACTATCCGTATGGAATGTTACTTCCAAAACGCCATGCAAGTGATGAATCCTATAGATACGGTTTCCAAGGACAGGAAAAAGATGATGAACTTAAAGGAGAAGGGAATTCGATTAATTATAAGTATCGTATGCACGATCCACGTATCGGAAGGTTCTTTGCGATTGATCCTATGTTTAGACAATATGCTTATAATAGTCCTTATGCTTTTTCTGAGAACGAAGTTATTGACGCCATTGAGCTAGAAGGTCTAGAAAGTTACCAGCAATCCATATATAACTACATAAAGAAAAAATCGGTAGTAGAACAAAGAATTATTCACTTTTTTGTTGGTGGAATGACAGCTGTTAAAGGCGGTTACGATTTTGTTACAGACGATGCGTGGGATGGGCAAACATGGAAAAACGCTTGGGAAGGAACAAAGGCTATTTCTGGTGAGTTTGCAGATACTTTTAACTGGATTTTTTTTGAAGATAATAAAAGTCTGTTTAACATGCCAAGAACCCCAATATTAAATGCCATTGCGGACAATATACAGAATGCTGATGGTAATGATTGGGCTAGTTTTGCAGGGGGAATGTTTGTAGGGATTCTCACTGATAGAGGTGTTGGGAAAGTTTTTAAAACAGTAAAGGCAGCAAAAGCTAGTAAAGCTGGTGTAGTTGGAGCTAAGATTGATGATGTTGTAAAAAATGGCAATGGACAAGTATTAACTATGGAACAAGCCGTTTCATTAGCCTATAGAGGAGGATATCCTAGATTTAAATCTTTAAATTTTTCTGGAGCTAAATATTTTAATAAAGAAATCAAAAATGTTGTAGCTGGCAGAGGGACTCCTAGACGAAATGCCGATGGCTCTCATAAAATATTTGAAGCTTTAGAAGCTAAAGCTGGTAAAAAAGGTTACGGAGGGCAAAGACCATGGGATGGAGCTTTAGAATGGGAGGTAGAAGGACCTTCTGGATCGCATTATAGAATATTAGAATTAGAGATTACATTACCAGATGGAAGAATTACTACAAAATATGGCTATTCTACTGATATTGATTATAAAACAATTAAGAAATTTGAACCCGAAGACTAATTTAAATGGAATTAATGGCTAAAAATAAAACTTTAGATATTACAATTAAATATCAAGAACAAAAAGTCGGTAAATGTAATTCTTTAAAGCTTGTAAGATATGCTCCTGAATCATATAGAAATCTTATACTTTTAGAGTGCCACTTATTAGAAAGTATTAGTGAATGTGATGAATTAATATTAAGTATAGATTATTTTAATAAATATAATATAAAGCTTCACTTATGTGATTTAAAATTAGTGGTAATTGATTATAATTCTGATAATGATAATATAAACTTGTATGGGAATTTAATTGTACTGAATAATGATGTTTATTCTCAAGATATAATTGATATTTTTGATTCGTGGCAAAACAACATAGACGTAAATTGGGCAGATTTATATCTAAACAATTCAATATCTAAATTAAATTACCTCAGAGCATGTGGTATGTGGAGTGGATTACCAACCACACCTCCAAAAAATCATCAATTTACCATAGATTGTTCTAATTTTCTCGATGAATATGATTTTTATTATTCTTTGGCGAATTCATTATATGGTAATAAATTTTACTTAGGTGTTTCATTATACACTTTAGAAGATTCTTTGATAGAATTTCATAAAAAAATAAAAAATATAATAAATATTAAATTACAAAATGTTCATAAACTCAAAGTAATTTTCGAAGATAATTATCCTGAACTTATTTCTTTAATGAAAAAATATAAAATTGATATTGTAGAAAGGTAATGTAGTGCAGTGCAGTGCAATCTCTACGACTGTTTTAAAATAACGTGTCCCCGCTCCCGCTAGCTTGTAGCTAGTGGCGGCAAGAGTAAGAAACTTATGTTACTTAATAGTAACATCAACAATAAGTACAACAAAAAGCTATGCGTTATGTATAGCTTTTTGTATTTTAGAGTTATGAGCAGAAACTACAAATTTCATAACAAAAACGGTCTTTATTTTGTAAGTTTTGCTACTATAAACTGGATAGATATTTTTACAAGACAACTATACTTTGATGTATTAGTAGATAGTGTAAATTATTGTAGAAAAGAAAAAGGCATGGAGTTGTATTGTTATTGTTTTATGCCAAGTCATGTACATTTTATATTTCGACCAGCTAATGAAGATCCATCTGGACTGATTCGAGATTTCAAACGATATACTTCCAAAAAAGTGATTGAAACCATACAGAATAATCCCCAAGAAAGTAGAAAAGAATGGTTGCTATGGATGTTTGAACGTGCTGGGAAAAAGAATGCAACAACAAGTAAATATCAATTTTGGCAGCAACATAACAAACCTATAGAATTATGGAGTGAAAAAGTAATCAAACAAAAAATTGACTATATACACAACAATCCTGTGCAAAGTGGTTTTGTTACCGATATGATAGATTGGAAATACTCAAGTGCTCGAAATTATCAAGATGATCACACAGTTGTAGAAATTGATGAAATTGGTTTTTTAGCAACATAAAACTATAGTAAATTATTTAAATTTAATTTAGACACAAGTTACAAACTCCCACTAGCTTGGGGCTCTTGTGAAAATGCTATATGAATGCAGGTAAATTATGTTAAAGGAGAAAAAATCAAATTTTATCTGAGTTTTTTTGTTTACAATCCAAATAGTATAATATTCAAAATAACTAAAAAAGTAACGCTTATACAATAATTGCTACGCTTATTAACTCTGTACTACACAATTCGACATAAATACATACTTTAGCATACGTAGAATAAAACCCATCTTGTTTCTTTCCCCAAAAAGGAACAAAAATTCCTCAAAAAATAAATTCATTGATCAGCAACTTCGTTCTGAAATCACTTCAGGCAGAGCTTGTATTGCATTCCCCATTTTATATATCAAAAACATAAAAATTTAAGTTTAAAATAAAACTTAGTGATCAATGATGATACAGCATATTAGAACCGGAAAATTTTCTAAGGTTTTGTCTTGCTATTTAGCAATTCAATTGGTATTAACAACCATACAGCCTTCACAACTATTCGCGCTGACCAGTGGTCCGTCGCAACCCGAATTTAACTCTTTTACACCAATTGGAACTTCTGATATGGTGAATATAAATTCAGGGAGTTTCAATTACAATATTCCTATTATGGATGTTGGTGGTTATCCTCTCAATTTAGCATACGATGCAGGTATTACGATGGATCAAGAAGCTTCTTGGGTTGGACTTGGTTGGAATCTTAACGTAGGACAAATAAACCGAAATGTTCGTGGGGTTCCTGATGATTTTAAAGGTGATACAATTACCTATGAAAATAGCATGAAAAAAAATAAAACTGTCGGAATGACGCTTTCTTTCAATCCGCAAATTTCTGGAACTGAATTTGGATTTCCTGCAAGCACAACGCTAACACATAACAATTATGATGGTTTTAGTTTTTCAAATTCGTTTGGTGTTTCTTATAAGTTCTCTAGTGGAACAAGTGTTGGAATGAATTTTTCATCTTCTGTAGAGGATGGTGTCTCTGTTTCTCCAACTGCATCTCAAAGTTTTGATGGGAAAACACAAGAAGCCGAAAAAACTACTATTACTGGTATTAGCCATAATGTAGGAATAGGTACAAGTTTTAATAGTAGACAAGGATTGAGTTCCTTTAATATAAACTCCTCAACAAAAGGTAATGTAAATAAAAACTATCAAAATAAAAGTGTAAAAGATGGAACTGCTTCTGTTAGCGGAAATTTAGGAAACATTTCTTTTATTGACAATACATTTACACCAGCTAAGCGTACAGCATATCACAACGAAAACTACACCTTTAGAGCTACTTTAGGTCCGCAAGCTGGTCCTTTTAGTTATGAAGCAGGTGTTTCTGCCTTTTATTCTGTACAACGATTAAAAGATCAGGTAAAGCCTGAAAAAGCATATGGTTATGAATTCACGGAAAGTGCTTCATATGATGATGTGTTAGATTTCAACAGGGAAAACGAACGTATGGTCACTAAAAGTACATTAGCGCTCCCAGTAGTAAACTACACACATGATATTTATCACATACAAGGACAAGGAATTGCAGGGCAATTTAGACCGTTTAAAGGACAATCGGGATTTGTATTTAATGAACGTGTAGAAGATTCAGGCGACAGTTTTAGTTTAGGCGTTGAAATAGAAGGTGGTTGGGGATTTAGAAATGGTGTAGATATTCACTATTCTCCGACAAGAAGTCATACGGGCGTTTGGGATACGCCTGCGCGTTATAAATTTAAACCAGTGGCAGACAATACTGTTGATTACGAAGCAACGTATTTTAAAGCTATTGGGGATTTAAGTATTGACAATGATCAAGAGTTGTATGAATCTGCATTGTCAGGTGAAAAACCAATGTCTTTAGTTTTATCACCTTCAGGAAGAGCTTATAATAAAGAAGCCATGAGTGTTTTTAATGTAAAAGAATACATGCCTAACAACACCGCAGAAA
>NZ_JBRASR010000009.1:0-4666 GCF_056033805.1 Kordia sp. E | reverse complement strand
AATGGAAACATTATGCCATCAGCTGATTATTGGTTTAGAGTCGAATATGTAGATCCATTTGATGGAACTCCAAAAGAATTTATCAATCATTTTACACTTAAGAGATAATTTACACTGAAATAAAAAAAAACCGAAGGAATACTACCTTCGGTTTTTTTATAAATATATAGTTTAGATTATATTAGTG
Organism: Kordia sp. E; assembly: GCF_056033805.1. NCBI lineage: Bacteria > Pseudomonadati > Bacteroidota > Flavobacteriia > Flavobacteriales > Flavobacteriaceae > Kordia > Kordia sp. E. The sequence continues at coordinate 4,479 of NZ_JBRASR010000009.1, read as the reverse complement.
AGATATTTTGTGTTAAAAAAATAATTAATTATTCTTCTTATTAATATATTTGAATACTAGCATGAAAAAAATAACCTGAACCAACCTAAATTATAGCTATGAAGGCAAAAATTCTCTCTATTCTCCTTCTATTAATCGGGCAACAAGTATATGCACAAACAATTACTGTTGATGATACTCTTACGCCAGAATTTTTAGTTAGAAATGTTTTATTTCGAAATGTTTGTGGAAATGAACCCGAAAATATCAGGGTAACGAATCATAGTGGAATGGATAATTTACCTGGTGAACAAAATGGAGCTAATTTAAATTTTGAAAGCTATGGTTTTTTTGATACGGGAGCTGCTGACTTCCCTTTTCCAGAAGGTATTATATTAAGTAGTTCAAGCGTAACTGCTATAGCAAATAATGGAGCCACTCTTAGCTTTGGAGGAACTAATTGGACAGGAGATCCTGACTTACGTGTATTAACAGGAGATAATGATGATGTATTTAATGCTACGGCAATTGAATTTCAATTCATACCATTATCCAATCAAATTAGTTTTAGATATATTTTAGCCTCAGAAGAATATACAACAACAGCATCGTATCCATGCTCTTTTGCAGATACTTTTGCTTTTATATTAAGTGGACCAGGAATTCCTAATTCAAACTTATATGATCATGATGCTAATCCAGGAACTCCCGAATTAGACTTGGATTTAGGAGGAAGAAACATAGCCTTACTTCCTAATTCTAATATTCCTGCAAGTATTACAAACATTCATAATTTTACATGTGGACCTGGATTAGGACAATTTGCTTTTCCCGAATTTTATGATTTAGTTGGTAGTAATAATGGTTCTACAGCATTTGATGGGCAAACGATACCACTTACAGCGCAAGCAGATGTAGTTCCTGGTGAGATTTATACAATAAAATTAGTAATTTCTGACTATTTTGATACTCAATTTGATTCTGCCGTATTCCTTGAAGGAGGAAGCTTTGATATTGGTTCCTTTGATTTAGGGAATGATAGATTAATTACATCAGGAAATCCTGTTTGTGAAGGTGATGCAATAACATTAGATGCTACATTTCCTGTTCCAGGAGCTACATATACTTGGTTTAAGGATGGAGTTGAACTTACAGGACAAACAAACCCTACATTAGATATAAGTACGTCAGGTATATATTCTGTAGATGTAATAATTTCTGCAAACTGTAGTACAAGTGATAGTATCACAATTGAATTTGCTCCGCTTCCAGTAGCAAATGAGCCAAATGATTTATTAGTATGCTCACCTGCGGGAATTGATAATGTTGAATTCGACTTATCTCTAGTTGATAATGATGTCTTATTAACGCAGAATAGCGCAGATTTTAATGTTAGTTATCACGCTACATTAGAAGATGCAGAAATGAATATAAGTCCGTTACCAACTTTATATACTAATGGTTCAAGTTTTGAAACAATATTTGTTAGAATAGAAGATTTATCAGGAATGTGTTTTGATACAACTAATTTTGAATTAGAAGTATATACGCAACCTGTGGCAAATATAGTGGCAAATGTTATTGTATGTGATGATGATACCAATGATGGAATTGAAAATTTCACACTAACAGATTATGATATACAAGTATTAGGAACGCAAGATGCTACTACATTTACGATAACTTATCATGGTAGTATAAATGATGCAACCAATAATGTAAATCCATTGCCAATAGCTTATCAAAACATGTTAAGTCAAGAAACAATTTATGTTCGAATTGAAAATAATAACAATACGAGTTGTAATGATATTTCGCAGTTTGACATACGAGTAAATACGCAACCAATAGCAATTCAGCCAGCAAACATGGTTGTCTGTGATGATACTTCAAACAATGGAACAGAAACATTCGATTTTACAACGCAAACTCCAATAATTATTGGAACTCAAAATGCCGCTGATGTAACTGTTTCTTATCATCCAACATTGCCAGATGCACAAGGAAATACAGCAGCTTTACCAACGACTTATGTAAATACAGATTTATTAGAAACAATATTTGTTAGAGTTAATAGTACAGACCCAACAAATTTATGTTATACGACAACTAGTTTTGAAGTACAAGTGAATTTATTGCCAATTTCAGTTCCTCTAGCAACGTTAGAAGTCTGTGATGATGATGCTGATGGCTTTTTTGAATTTACACTAACAAATTCTGATGCTCAAATAATTGCAGCACAAACTTCTACAGATCCAATAATAATTAGTTATTACCTAACACTAGCAGATGCAATTGCAGGTGGCGGAACACCGCTTCCGTCAATATATGTAAGTGATAGCCAAACAATCTTCATTCGTATCGAAAATACAGTTACAGGATGTTTTAACACATCTTCTATAGGTTTACAAGTAAATCCTGAAATCGTAGCAACTGTACCGACAAACTTTAGTGTATGTGAAGGTACAAATGGAAATGATACTGATGGATTAGGAACATTTGATCTATCTACAAAAGATCCTGAGATTTTAGGTGCTTTGATAGGAACTGCTTCTGTAACCTATTACACAACTGATGCTGCTGCACAGGCAGGAGTTGCTGGTACAGAAATCATGGGGTTATACACAACGGTAACACCTCTTTTAGAAACTGTGTATGCAAGAGTAACGGATGATATTACTGGATGTTTTGATGTGATTGAATTCATCTTAATTGTAGATCCACTTCCGAATTTAGATAACATTCCGCCATTGATTGTTTGTGATTTTAACAATACAGGTGATATGATGGAAATATTTGATTTAACAACACATACAACCGTCATAGAAAATGGACAAGTAGGTCTTACCGTTACCTATCACATAAACCAACCTGATGCTAATGGAGGTTTAGCGGCGATTACGAATATCAATGGACTTGATGAACAAATGGTTTGGGTTAGAGCTGTAAATGCTTTAGGATGTTTCCAAGTAGGAAGTTTCGAATTGCAATTAGATCCACTTCCACTTTTCGTTGTTCCTACAGATTTAGAAGCCTGCGATGATGAAACTGCCGATGGTATTGCTTTAGTAGATTTAACGGTTAAAAACGATGAGATCACGGCAATGAATCCAGATTTAAATGTATCTTATCACTTAACACAAGCTGATGCAGATACAGATATGGCTGCGATCAATGCTGCTGCGTATGATAACACGGCAACGCCAACGATGTATACTGTATTTGTACGTGTAGAAGATATCAATACAGGCTGTCATATAGTAACACAACTTACGGTTAACATTAATGATACTCCTGGAGTTTTCCCTGCAACACCATTAGAATACTGTGATACAGACAATGATGGTTTTGGTATTTTTGATATCAGAAGCACCGAGAGTCAAATTACAGGTGGTGTAATTCCAGGACAAGTAACAGTAACTTATCACGAAACACCAGAAGATGCTGATAACAATGTGAATGTTTTAGCGGATAACTATACCAATATCAATGCCTATACTCAAACAATTTATGTCCGTGTGGAGAATGTCCTTACGGGATGTTTCAATGTAGTATCGCTTGATCTTATTGTTCATGATTCACCTGAGATCGCTGCGATGGATGCAACAATTCTTGCTGAATGTGATACCGATACTGATGGGATTGCACAGTTTGATCTTACTCAAAGTGAACCAGACATTCTAAATGGAGAAGATCCATTAACTCATGATATTTCTTATTATAATACACAGGTCAATGCTGTTTTAGGAACTGGTGTAGGTCAGATCAACAATGCAAACGCCTATAGTAACATACCACCAAGTCCACAAGTGATTTGGGTACGTGTGGAGGATTTAGCCACAGGTTGTTTTACAGTGACCAATCTAACGCTTGTTGTCAATGAATTGCCAACGCTTGTGCAACTCACAGGTTTAGAAGCATGTGATGCCGTTAGCCTTAATGATGGGATTGAAGTATTTGATCTAACGTCTCTTGCTGAGGACTTACTTAACAGCGCGCCAGGGGTTAGTCTTAACTACTATGCTAATGCAGCGGATCTAGCTAGTGATACTCCTATAGCGGATCCAACGATGTATAGCAATACTGAGATTGGTGTACAAACCATCTTTGTAAGAGCCACCAATGATACCACAGGATGTGAAAACACCATCACCTTTGATATTAGAGTCAATCCACTTCCGAGTCCAACCCTTGATCCAAATGGGATGCTTACAGCTGACATCTGTGATGAGGACAATGATGGATTCCAACTCTTTGATTTAAATGATTTGGTAAATGATATTATCAACAATGAGCCTGATGTAGATTATAGTTTCCATGAGACACTAGAAAATGCACAGATGAATCTATTCCCGCTTGCCTCTCCATATACCAACATTATGATGGATAGTCAAACAATCTATGTCTTGGCAACCAATACTGTGACAGGATGTTTTACTGTTACACCATTATTATTAACAGTTACACCAATTCCTGTATTGCCACTGGTGATTACAGATT
>NZ_JBRASR010000008.1:0-1095 GCF_056033805.1 Kordia sp. E | reverse complement strand
AGACAAGTGTTAATGTTAGTATTCCAATTACCGATGATACAGTAGGGGAACCAACAGAGGACTTTAGTGTAAATGGAAGTGTAACAAGTGGAAACACGTCAAATACAACAGACTCAGGAACGGTAACGATCACTGATAATGATACCCCTGCTATGAGTGTTGGCGATGTAACGATCGCAGAAGACGGCGGACCGGCAAGTGTACCGGTAAGTATTGATAATCCAAGCAGTGTAGATACGGTAGTTAGTATTACTACAGTAGATAACTCAGCGGAAGATCCAAATGATTATACTAGCACTACTACTACTGCAACAATCCCAGCAGGACAGACAAGTGTGAATGTTAGTATTCCAATTACCGATGATACAGTAGGGGAACCAACTGAGGACTTTAGCGTAAATGGAAGTGTAACAAGTGGAAACACCTCAAATACAACAGACTCAGGAACGGTAACGATCACTGATAATGATACCCCTGCAATGAGTGTTGGCGATGTAACGATCGCAGAAGACGGCGGCTCAGCATCTGTACCCGTAAGTATTGACAATCCAAGCAGTGTAGATACGGTAGTTAGTATTACTACAGTAGATAACTCAGCGGAAGATCCAAATGATTATACTAGCACTACTACTACTGCAACAATTCCAGCAGGACAGACAAGTGTGAATGTTAGTATTCCAATTACCGATGATACAGTAGGGGAAGATAGCGAGGACTTTACAGTAAATGGAAGTGTAACAAGTGGAAATACCTCAAATACAACAGACTCAGGAACGGTAACGATCACTGATAATGATACGCCAGCTATGAGTGTTGGCGATGTAACGATCGCAGAAGACGGCGGCTCAGCATCTGTACCAGTAAGTATTGACAATCCAAGCTCGGTGGATACAGTAGTTAGTATTACTACAGTAGATAACTCAGCGGAAGATCCAAATGATTATACTAGCACTACTACTACTGCAACGATTCCAGCAGGACAGACAAGTGTGAATGTTAGTATTCCAATTACCGATGATACAGTAGGGGAAGATAGCGAGGACTTTACAGTAAATGGAAGTGTAACAAGTGGAAATACCTCAAATACAACAGACT
>NZ_JBRASR010000007.1:0-465 GCF_056033805.1 Kordia sp. E | reverse complement strand
CAGTAAGTATTGACAATCCAAGCTCGGTGGATACAGTAGTTAGTATTACTACAGTAGATAACTCAGCGGAAGATCCAAATGATTATACTAGCACTACTACTACTGCAACGATTCCAGCAGGACAGACGACTGTAGATGTATCGATTCCAATCACCAACGATATGATTGGGGAGCCAGTAGAAGACTTTACAGTTACTGGTACGGTAATAAGTGGTAATACAAGTAATCCAAGTGATAGTGGAACAGTAACAATTACAGATGATGATGTGTTAGGCTGTCCTTCAATTGTTGATACAGATATGGATGGATTAACTGACTGTGAGGAAACAACAGGAATCGATGATCCAAGTACACCATTAATACCATCTGATTTTGGAGTTGTACCAGGAAGTCCAAGTAATCCAAACGATCCATGTGATCCAATTGGAATCAACACGACTGATACAGATATGGATGGATTAACTG
>NZ_JBRASR010000006.1:0-730770 GCF_056033805.1 Kordia sp. E | reverse complement strand
TGAGCTCTGTAGCAGTTACAGACAAACCATACAATACGTTGAACTTACAAAATAGTTATGCTTCAAATTATACATTTGATCGAAATGGTAACTTACAAACATTAAATCGCTATGTTCCTGAAGATGGAGTATTAAAAGTAATGGACAATTTTAGTTACAAGTACATTACTGAAAATAACACACCTACCAATAAACTAGCGATTGTAAGTGACGTTATAGAAGGGAATCAATACGAAACAAACGCGGATATTGACGATCAAATAGCAACCTTAGCAAGTGTAGGGTATGATTATAATGTTGATCCTAACAATATAGATAATCATAACTATATCTATGATGATATAGGGCAACTTATAGAAGATAAAATAGAAGGACTCAAAATATTTTGGAGAGTGGACGGAAAAGTCAAGGAAGTTCATAAACTGCCATTTCAGGGTAGAGGAATTCCTGATGTTATTGCATTTGAATATGACGGACTAGGTAACCGAATTGGAAAGTCTAAATACAAACTTGGAAATAGTAATGACAAAACCACTACATACTATGCACGTGATGCACAAGGAAATGTATTAGGTGTATACGAAAGTGAATTTTCTAAGAATGCATCTGAGTTCGACTTAACAATGACGTTAAAAGAAAATCATGTATATGGAAGTTCTAGATTAGGTATTGAAAATAGAAACAAAACCATCATAGATGAGAATTTTCAAACGGCTCCTATTTCAATTACGAATGATGGATCGGGAATACCAATCATAATAGGGAGTTTTAATAAAAGTGGTGTTCGTACAACAGCTGACTCATATTTCCATTGGAATCATCCTGCTGTAAATTCTAGTGAATCTAGCGAATTTAGTGGTCTTAAATTACAAACACAATTCAAAATTGTAACTGACGACACTTATAGTTCAATTGCCATACTAAGACAAAGTAACTTAAAAGGTGCGTTTCAACAGTATTATGAACCTGCTTTACAAGTGATTAAAAATGTCACCACAAACAAATATTGTTTGCAGTTTTCTATTCGTGAAGAACGAGAAAGTGAGAAAAATGATGGAACGGGTTATTATACCAAAAAATACTACAGAACTACATATGACTTTAGTGAAGAACAATTAGCTACAGTAGGACTTAAAGTAGATCTTAACTTCTTTGGAGATAATATAAATATAACGGTTAACGGAGTAACCTACAATCCAGATAATCCAACAAACAGGATTACAATATTAAATCCAACTGCTGGCGATATTACAAGTATCAATACTAAAAATGAAGGTTTTATATATAAAAGTCAAAATTTAGAAACACTAGATGTAGCGTATCTAAACTATAGTTTTGATATTTCAGAGAGTGATGTACAAGCAATCAGTTTTCCTATACTGGATACTGATTTGTTAAAGAATAATTTAGATGAAGAAATGAGTTTAATCACTACTGTTCCTTTAACAACTGATGATTATATCATTCCTAATATATTCTATACGGATAGTGATGCGGATGGTGTAGATGACTATTTGGAAGATATCAACGCTGATGGAAACTTAGATAATGATGATTCCGATGGAGATGGAACGCCTGATTATTTAGATACTGATGATGACAATGATAACATTCCTACAATTAGGGAAGTACTAATAGGAGATACCGACAACGATGGCATTCCAAACTATTTGGATGATGACGATGACAATGATGGATGGCTTACTGCTGCAGAAGGACAAGCTGATGATGATAATGATGGAATTCCAAATCACTTAGACAATACACATTATGAAAACGCTGTAAATGGTCCGTTGACGCACCAAGATTATGAAAACTATATTGGTGACAAGGCGTATGAATTATCCAATCATTTAGGAAATGTACTGAGTGTTATATCTGATAAAAAAATCCTCGCTTTTGGAACTCAAATAGTGCAAATACATGATGGTGTTGATAACTCTGAAGAAGATGGAGCTAATGTGAGTTTAGCATTAGTTGACAATGGAAATACGTTACAATGTGCAACGATACATAACAATACAGGTACATTCTTTAAGCAATCATTACAAGCAAATACGGAATACATTATTAGTACTAACATTGAAAAAGAAAACTATGATGCAGATATAAAAGTATCTATTGAAGATCCGCAAGGAAATAGTCTGTACAATGCAACAATCACAGAGTCAGGTTTTTTCTACTTTACATTCATTGCTCCAGAAACAGCAAACTATCACATCCGTTTCTTAAAGCAACATCAAAATGTCGGAGATCAAACAGAGCAAGCATTTTATATTAAAAATTTCTTTATATTTACGCTAGAAGAAACTGAAACAGTAGAAGGTTTCCTCGCAGACGTTCTTTCATATAATGATTACTATCCGTATGGAATGTTACTCCCGAACAGGCACGAATCTGACGAAAGTTACAGATATGGTTTCCAAGGTCAAGAAAAAGACGATGAACTTAAAGGCGAAGGGAATTCTTTGAATTACCGATTTAGAATGCACGACTCGAGAATTGGTAGGTTTTTTGCTACTGATCCCTTAGAACCTAAATATCCACATAATTCTCCATATGCATTTTCTGAAAATATGGTTATTCATGCTATTGAATTAGAAGGTGCAGAAAGTAAAGTCATAATTAAACACCCTAATCAAAAAGATGATATATGGATGACTTCTGACATATATTCAAAACGTTTCAAGAGTACTGAAATGCTTGAAGGTCTATTAAGAGGCATCGAAAGTAAACATAATATTGATGACAATTATCCTCTAACTATAACATCAAAACATATTACTTATGAAACAGTTAAATGGAAGTTAATCACTACTACAACTAGTTATTTACATTATGAAGTTCATTTTGTAGCAAATGATAATAATGAAGGTCCACATGATGTTTATTTTAACTTCGAATTACCTGTTCATAAGTTGAATCATCTAGGTATTATTGAAGTAATAGAGATTATAGTATCAGAATTGGTTTTTGCGAAAATTTTAAGAAAATTTCCAGTAAAAGCTAAAAAAACGAACATAGATGTTGTAGCGAATAAAACCAATGTAAAAGCTAAAAATATGGTTTTTACTGCAGCAGAAAAAGCTGCTCTGAAAACGGCTACTGGATATAGTCGCACGAGAATAGTCGATGGAGTTGGAATAATTGATAGATTTGGTTTTTATAGCAAAACGTCACACACTCAACTTAAGTTAATAATGGAAGGCTTCAAAAGAAATGGAGCTACATCAATTAAAGTTTACACTAATGGAGCAAATGACGCGATGAAGAAGTTATTGAATAGTAGAATAAAGTCAGGTAAGAAACTTTTTGGAAAATTTACTGTCGAAAAGAGAATAGGACCAGGTTATATACTAAAAGGCACACTATAATGAAATTAAATATATTAGAAGCTAAGGTAAAAAGGAATAATTTATTAAAGCATGCTGGAAAATTCTATGTAGATAAAACTTCCGAAATAATAAAAGAATTGAATTCACAAGGAAAAAGTGCTTTACTAGGAATTCAAAATAAAAAAGGAGTTTACACTATCATTGGAAAACAGTATATGTATTATCGGACTTCCTCAGGGAAGATTGGAGAAATATTACTTAAAGAATTTATTGATGAACTGCATGAAAATGGTTGTCGTATAGGGACTGGATATTTAAAATTCAAATTTTTATATAAGAATATTATTCTGAACAACAATGATAAAGTTTGGTTACATAATTCCTATACGATGTTTTCTCTTTGGAATACGATTTTATATATAATAGACAGTCAAGGTAATGGTGCAGGGTAATGGTGTAAATTAGGCTGCAATCTCTACGACTATTTTAAAATAACGTGTCCCATTTATGGAGGGCAGAGCGTTAAGAAAATGTTTCATAAAACATTTTTAGCGAATGAGCCAGCTGGCCCCGCTCCCGCTAGTTTAAACTAGTGGCGTACCGAGTAAACACATAACATAATAACATATAAAAACTTCCAAGCTGTTATAGTTTGGGAGTTTTTTTTATATAAAGTCATATAAGTTAATTTCTTTATATTTACCCTTGAAGAAACTGAAACAGTAGAAGGTTTCCTCGCAGACGTTCTTTCATATAATGATTACTATCCGTATGGGATGTTACTGCCTAAACGACATGCAAGTGACGAGAGTTATAGATACGGCTTCCAAGGACAAGAAAAAGATGATGAATTGAAAGGAGAAGGGAACTCGGTTAACTTCAAATTTAGAATGCACGATCCTAGAGTTGGGAGGTTCTTTGCTATTGATCCGCTTTATGCCGAATATCCATATAACTCTCCTTACGCTTTTTCTGAAAATGCTGTTATAAATGCTGTTGAACTTGAAGGTTTAGAAAAAGATTTAAGCTATTATAATGATCCTAGTCTCAGGTCATGGAGAAATACCAGAACTATTGCTCAACAAAAACAAGATGTGAAGCATATGGAAGAAGGTAAAACAAAAGGGTTAATTACTGGAGTTGTCATGTTAGCTGTTGCCGCAGATGTTGTTTTCACTGGAGGTCAAGTATCAAGAGTTTTAGGCTTTGTGTTTAGTTCTGCTGCCGTTGGAGATGGATATGAAATGATGATGAATACAGAGCAAGCTAGAGAGGCTGAAAGAAATGGAGATTTTCAAAGAGCTGCTAGCTTAAGAAATGAAAATCGGCAATTATCAGCTGCAGTTTTTGGAGAATTGTTTGGCGGTGCAGTTGGATGGAGTGTTGGACAAATTTTTAAAGTAGGAAAAGCAATTAAATTTAGTGGACGAGTTTACAGATATGAGAATGCTGAAAGAGTTGCAACGACATGGAAATCTGGAAAATATAATGTATCTGCAAATCATAGGTATACTGGTCCAGGAGAAGGAGGTGTATATGCAGGAACTAGTAAAAAAACTGCTTATGATGAAATTGCCTATTATGGTGCGCAAGATGGTAGAGTTCCTGTTAGTAAATATATTACACTTAATAATGTATTAGATTTAACAAATAAAAGTGTTAGAAAAGATCTAGGAGTTACTCTAACCCAAATTACTGATGATAGTTATGATGTTACACAAGCTTTAGGTAAATATGCTAAAGATAATGGCTATGATGGTATCCTAGCTCCTTCAGCTAGAAGTGAAGGAAACAATATTATTATTTTAAAAGGAATTGAATAAAAATTAATTATGATTAAAAGAAATGATTTAAATAAACATTGGAATCATTATGTTAATTTATCTAGAGAAGAATGGGGGGATTTTGACTTTAAACTTAAATTAGTTAGTGAGTTAAATGGTGATTTAGAATTAGCACAAGTTATTTATAGTATTTTCGGAGTTCAAAGTTTACTATGGATTAAAAAGAAAGTTCCAGCTTTAGGTCAAAAAACAGCTAAAGAATGTATACAAAATAATGAATTAGATGAATTAAAAAAAGTTTTGTTACGAATGCCTAAATAAGATAAATGGTACACCACGCTCCCGCTAGCTTATAGCTAGTGGCGACAACAGTAAGAAACTTATGTTACTTAATAGTAGCATCAACAATAAGTACATAAAAAGCTATACTAAGAAATTAGTGTAGCTTTTTATGTATCAAATCTGCTATGTAGGTAGCAAAATTGCTCGAAATTCTATTAAAAGTTTTTTATATTTACCGTAGTAGAAAACCAAGAAGTAACTGGCTTTTTACCAGACGTTCTTTCATATAATGATTACTATCCGTATGGAATGCTCCTACCTAAAAGACACGCTTCCGATGAATCTTACCGTTATGGCTTTAACGGTAAAGAGAAGGATGATGACTTAAAAGGAGAAGGAAATAACTATGATTTTGGAAGTAGGATGTATGACTCTAGAGTGGGAAGGTTTTTATCATTAGACCCATATTCGATATCATACCCTCAATATTCTCCATATTCTTTTGCAGCAAATAACCCACTTCATAACATTGATAAAGATGGAGAATTTATTTTACCATTTTTAATGAGGCTATTAGGGCTGGATTCTAAAGATGGAGCAATAAAATCATTAGATAAACTTGGAATTGAGGATAAGAATACAAGAAATACTTTATTATTCATAGCAGGAATAACCAACGGTTCAGATACTGTGGAATTAGTAAAAGGTATAGGGCAAGGCTTGTACGATTATAATGCAATTAACCTTGTTTATAAAGCAGTTAAATCACTAGACAAATATAGAAACGGGGAATTAGGTGATGGAGAATTACTTGAAGCTTTAGTTCCCCACGCTCCCGCTAGCTTATAGCTAGTGGCGACAACAGTAAGAAACTTATGTTACTTAATAGTAGCATCAACAATAAGTACATAAAAAGCTATACTAAGAAATTAGTGTAGCTTTTTATGTATCAAATCTGCTATGTAGGTAGCAAAATTGCTCGAAATTCTATTAAAAGTTTTTTATATTTACCGTAGTAGAAAACCAAGAAGTAACTGGCTTTTTACCAGACGTTCTTTCATATAATGATTACTATCCGTACGGGATGCTGCTACCTAAAAGGCATGCAAGTGATGAAAGTTACCCCCGCTCCCGCTAGTTTAAACTAGTGGCGTACCGAGTAAACACATAACATAATAACATATAAAAACTTCCAAGCTGTTATAGTTTGGGAGTTTTTTTTATATAAAGTCATATAAGTTAATTTCTTTATATTTACGCTAGAAGAAACTGAAACAGTAGAAGGTTTCTTCGCAGACGTTCTTTCATATAGTGATTACTATCCGTATGGAATGCTCCTACCTAAAAGACACGCTTCCGATGAATCTTACCGTTATGGCTTTAATGGAATGGAGAAGGATGATGAACTTAAAGGTGAAGGAAATAGTTATACTACACATTTTAGGCAATACGATCCAAGAATTGCTAGATGGTTAAGCTTAGACCCAAAAGCTTTGAGTTTCCCTCATCAAAGTCCTTATTCCGCTTTTAATAATAATCCTATATTTTTCACAGATCCATTAGGAGATGATCCACCAGAAGATGATGGAACAGCTAGTTCAGGGGATGTTTATCTTGATCCTGATAACCCTACTTTATATTATGTTTACAATTGTGATGCGAACAATTCTGAAAGGGACGGTTGGGTCAAGTATTCAAAAAATCTACCTAATGTAAATATGAATAGGTTAGAAAGAAAAATGTCAACGTTTTTAGATAAATATCCAGGAAAACTAGAACATTTAGGAAATGGTACCATAAGTGGGTTAGTTTTCATTGGTTATAAAGATGGTCAATTACCGCCTAACGTTAAAAGTAAAGGACTATATCGGAGAATAAAAGGATACGGACCAGGAGGAACTCCTATTTTCGGAAAAGTAATTGGTCATTATGTAGAAACTCTTGATTTAAATGACTATAAAGATGTCGGCATTAAAGAATCTATGATTCCTTTATGGGGTAATGGAAAAGCCGCAGTAAATAGTTTTAGAGATGGAGACTATTTAGGTGGTAGTTTTCATCTAGCATTGACAGTCCTAGATGGGTTATCAATAGGAACTATAACAGAACTAAAAGCTAGCGCAAAAAGTATCACTTTAAGTAGAGCCAAATGGTATGGTGGTGAAAGTATTGAAAATGCTGCAAAAAGCATTAATAGTTTTAGAGAATGGCCTATGTTTGGATTAGATAAAGGCTTTCAAGATTTCGTGATGCATGGAAATGTATTTAAAAAATTATCTGCAAAACAAATATCTAATCTTATGGACGAAAAAGCTATAACAGGAAATGTAAGGCTATGGGTATGCGGTGCTGCTAAAGATTTAGACAAGTTAAGCTTATTATCAAAAATGAGAGGAGGAATATCATTCCAAGCTACAAATCACAAAATAACTGTAGAAGCGTTTGAATTCTATTTTGAATCTGAGATGGGTAAGCGTCTTAAAACCACAAGTTTTAATACATATAAATTTTAAAATAATGAGAATTTTATTAAATCTAACTCAAGAAACACCAGTTCTTTACGAGATAACTGATAATTATATTTTAGATAATGTAAAAAGAAAAGTCAATCAAAGGCGAATTGTTAATTATCTAAAAAAATCAGAGTATGTTAGAGTAATTTTAGATCAAGATTGCTGCCCTATTTGTTCTGAATACATAGATAGTCCTAAAACATTAATATCTGATGGAAACTGGGTTTGGAGTGCTGATTTAGTTCATTATGTAAAAAATCATGATATGTTATTGCCACATTTTTTCAATGAGTATTTAACTACAAGAAAAATACCTTTTAAAAAATTAGATATAGAGAAACAGAAAAAGATTTTTATGTTTTTCAAAACAAACTCAAATGATTATGGTTTAGATAAAAAAAAATTAAACTATATGGTATTGTAGGGTAATGGGCTGCAACCTCCACGACTGTTTTAAAATAACGTGTCCCATTTATGGGAAATAACTCCCTTCGCTCCCGCTAGTTTGTAACTAGTGGCGTACCGAGTAAAACACAAACATTAACAAAAGCTATACTAAGAAATTAGTGTAGCTTTTTGTATTTTAGAGTCATGAGCAGAAACTATAAATTCCATAACAAAAGGGTCTTTACGCTATTGCAGAAAGAGTAAAAAATACTCATGAGGTCAAAGCAAGTACAAATTAATCACATGAAAAATATTAATAAATTTAAAATACTGTTATCAACTTACTTAAAAAACATTCATGAAAGCCTTAAATATTTAGAGAAATTTTCAAATGATAATGGTTTCTATCAAGAAAAAAGAGAAGGTTTTTTAGATAGAAAAAAAGAGATTTTTTTTCAGTTTCATGGTACTGGATGCTACATGGAATTTAATAGAGTTAAGATTAATTATAATTTACCTGATATGATCAGAAGAAAAATAACTATTGATCCTTTTTTTATTATTGAATTTTGGAAAAGTAATGATAATGTTATCGATTTTGAAACAGAACAAGAAATTTTAAATGTATTTAATTTTTTAATAAATGAAAAGAAATATAATGTTTGTCAGTTTTACAAAGAACATATTGAAATAGATTTCCCGTACATTTATGATCTTTTTGGTAATGAGTAAAAATAGTAATGATGTAAATTAGGGCATAGCTTTAATTTTATTCATAAGTAATTGAAAGGTGCTAGCACTCCTTTTGTTAGTTCAGCGCACGAGTTACAAACTCGCGCTAGCTCGGGGTTAGATCAGGAGAGTATTTTTTTAAACATAATACATAATGGAATATATAGAAGATACAATCAAAAGATACATTAATTATCTAAATGAAGTCGAAGTATATATAAAAAAAGAAAAGATCCATGGTGAACCAATAAATATTGATATTTTAAAATATAATAAAAATAGTATTTATTTTGATCAGATATCTGATTTGTCAGGTATGGCATACTTATATAAAAATAACTTACTAGGAAGAAAAATGAAAGAGGACTTTAAAGAAAAACTGAAGAGCTTAAATTCAAACCTTAATGAAAATGAATTAGTAATATTATTACTTACAGTTAGTAATTATTCCTAGTTAACGCTAAAGAGTTAAATACAAAACAATAAATATAAAAACTCCCAAACTGTTTCAGTTTGGGAGTTTTTGTGTTTTATAATCTGATAGCATAATGTCCAAAATAACTAAAAAAACAAAAAAAGTAACGCTTATTAACTACCTAGTACGCTTATACATTTTTTAAGGATATTATTTATAATTAGTATTATTTTTAAAAAATAAAATTTAATATATAACCAATGAAGAAAAACATTTTAAAAGCACTTTTAGTGTGTTTTGTAGCAGTATTTGCCAGTTGTAGTAGTGATGATGATAATAATAATGATTCCATTTCAGACTCAATAGTTCGAGTTGAAGTAAACGGTGTTTTGTATGAATCAAGTACAGTAGTAGCCGCTATGGGTAATGGTAATAGGTATTTTGAATTTGATAGTGTAAATGATAATTCTGAAGCTATTCAGTTGCGTTTAGGGGATTTTAATGATACTACAGCAGCTGTATTAGAAACTGGATTTGTTTACACCTATTCAAATGGAGACACAAGTGATACATCGATATTCTATCAAGATCAATCAGCCAATACTATAGTAGGAGGATCAACAACTGGAACACAAATTACGATTACCAATTTAGATTTAGATACTAAAACTATATCCGGGACTTTTTCAGGAGTATTTCCTGATCAAGTAGGTTCTGTAAGTTTGACTAATGGTGTTTTTACCAATATTACTTATACTGAGTAAATTATCCCGCTCTCACTAATTTGTAACTAGTGCTGAGCAGAGTAAAACATAAACACAAAAACTCCCAAACTGAAACAGTTTGGGAGTTTTTGTGTTTTATAATCTGATAGCATAATGTTAAAAATAGATTATAAATAACAAAAAAGCAACGCTTATTAACTATGTAGTACGCTTATACATTTTTAAGAGATATTGCTCATAATTAGTATTATTTTTAAAAATAAAATTTAATATATAACCAATGAAGAAAAACATTTTAAAAGCACTTTTAGTGTGCTTTGTAGTAGTATTTGCCAGTTGTAGTAGTGATGATGACACAATGGTAACAGAAGATGCCTCCTCAATAACCAACAAATGGTATTACGATAGTAATGATTTTACAGCCGATATCTATTTTGATGCTAATGGCACATATCAGCAACGTCAAGAAGCCTTAGGAATGATTTTCGAGTCTACTGGCGATTGGTCTTGGCTAGATGAATCTACAGGAATGATGAAAATAGATAATGTAACAGGGCAAGCACAATTAGCTTCCGAACTATGGTTTCGTTTTACCAACATTACAGAAACTACTTTTACCTTAGAGCAATCAACTAATGGAGAAGACTATTTTTCTGGGATTAACTATCAAGATACCGATCCTAACTGATAAAAAAATTTATTTCTGATTAGTTACAGAAATATTAAAATACCTTCTCATAATAAAACAAGCGAAAAATATAAGAGATATTCTATCTCATAGGAGCTATTAAAGTAAATTCAATATTTGATTCAATGCGCTTGTTATCAATAACTTTCAGAGAAAATATAAAAACATTCTAAAATGAAAAAGCAAGCTATTATAATAGCTTGCTTTTTCATTTATTTGTGACCTCGGCAGGATTCAAACCTGCAACCTCTTGAGCCGTAATCAAGTGCACTATTCAGTTATGCTACGAGGCCTATTGCTTATTGCGGGTGCAAATATATTTCTTTTTGTTACAAATACAAAGATTAAAAAGAAAAATAAATGAGTTTTTTATCTTTTTTATGAAATGGTTTTGATACTACTTTGAATTCAAGGCATTTGTAGTTACAAAATAACGCCAACCTATAATAGCTAATTGTAATTTTGAAGCATTTGATAAATCGAGCCTTCGTTTTGAAAATGAAGGAAGTAGCACTTTATTCAATTTTGCTAGCAACTTGAAAATTTGTTTTTTCATGATAAAATCATCTAATTGAAAGTGAAGATACTAAAAAAATGACTTTTCATAAAAAGAAAAGGCAAGTCGATAAAACTTGCCTTCTGTATATTGAATCTTGTATCGTGAAAACTATTTCTTCGTTTTAATAATAACAACACCGTTTTTTCCTTTATCTCCGTATTTTTCAATTGCCGAATCTCCTTTCAATACAGTGACACTCTCAATTTTATTTGGATCTAATTTCTTCATCTTCTTTTGTTTAACAATCTTTCCATCAATAACAAATAATGGTTTTTTATTACTAGAGTTTCTAAAAACAATTTTTGAATCTTGCTCTTCAATAACCTCTATCTCAGTATCTTTATCATTATGACTTCCAACAAAAATAAACTTATTATCGCCATCTTCTTTTATTTCAATTTCTTCTTCTATAATTTCGTCAGGAGATAACTCTTTTCCATTAACAATAACTACTTTTTTTCCATTTACTTTTTTAATATCTACTGTTTTTACTCCATCTTTATGAATCCAAGTACTTGATGTTCCACCTTTTTTACCTGAATGCTTTGATGTTATAACATACTTGCGTTTAGAATCTTTTCCATCATGATCATGATCATCGTCATTATCATGGTCATCATCATTATCATGATCTTCATGTATTTCGTATGTAAAAGAATTACTATGACTTATATGTTTAGAAGAACTTACGATAAGCGTACCATTCTTTTTCCCTAATTTAATTGTTGGAATTGGCTTGTCTTCATTTGATTCAAATGTAGCGCTAGATTGTGCTCCTGCTTTATCTTTCAATTCAAGATTGATAGCAGTAATTTCATTTTTACTATTAAACTTTTTAACATCATAATTTAAAGTAATATCAAAGCTTTTAAACATTTTTTTAATAGCTTTCAATTCCTTAACAGTCGTATTTTTGTTAATGGTAATTAATACATCGCCATACGTAGCTTTAACAAGTGTACTTTCAATTGTTGGAATTGTTTCCGTTGTAGTTGTGTTTACTTCTTTTGCGATTACTTTTGTATTAAACAGCATAACAAAAGCAATTAATAATGGTAAAATAAGGAGCTGTTTCCACCTGTTTAAATGTGTAGATTGATTTTTTTGTAACATAACGATTCGTTTTTTGATTAATGAATTATAAAAATTATTAGTAAGCGCAGGACAATATGCATTTCCTGATACTTTTAATAATGTAAGTTGATATTCCTTTTTGGAAGGTGTTTGTTTAATGGCTGCACTATCAGCTAAAAACTCTAAATTTTGAGAAATATATTTTTGATGAAGCCATGCAAGCGGATTAAACCACATGAAAATACAGTACAATTTTGAAATAAATACATCGATAGAGTGCAATTGCCTACTGTGTGCTTGTTCATGCGTTAAAATAGCTTCTAACTCCGATTCTGAATACAAAGCTGGATTGTATACAATGTAGTTGAAAAACGAAAATGGAGTAAATGAAGTTGAAGTTTCAATATATACAAACTGTTCATCACGTTTTGTCACAGTTGATGTCCATAATAATTTACATAACGAAGTCAACTCAACTAGAAACTTAGCCAGAAAAAATAAAACACCTGCAACATAAGTATATAATAAAACATCTATCCAGGAAAAAAGTGTAGTAGCTATTTCATTATTAGTTTCTGTATACACAAACATGCCAGTTGTCGCTTCTTCAACAAAAGGAATTTCTATATATCTTGTAATTACCAATAAAGGTAAAACTAAAGATATAACCATTCCTGCTAACAGGAAAAAACGATTTCCGTGAAAAAAAGTATCTTTTCGTAACCACAAAAAATACAAACTAAAAAAGAGTAGGAGCACACCTGAACTCTTAACAAAATACATGAATAATTCGTCCATTACTTTTCTTTTTCAATAAGGTTAATAATCTCTTTTAAATCATCTACACTAATCTTTTCTTCCTTTGCAAAGAAGGAAACGACATTCTTATAAGAATCATTAAAATAATTCTGAATTGCAGATGCCATAAACTTTTCGCGATACGCTTCTTTAGTCACAACAGGATAATATTGATGTGTATTTCCATATGCATTATGTGAAACATATCCTTTTTCTTCTAAGTTCCGAACAATGGTAGATAATGTATTATAATGAGGTTTCTTCGTTGTAATTTCACTCATAATATCCTTTACAAACGCTTTATTAAGCTGCCAGATAATATGCATTACTTCTTCTTCCTTATTTGTTAATTTTTGCATGATTTAATATAGATTAAATAAACTTCGAATTAATTTCAATACAAATATAAACTAAAAAACCAGTTATGCAACTATAAAAATAGTTAAGCAACGAAAATTATAGTTTATTTAACAAAACAAATAGAGCAAATAGTAGTATTGTCATAAAAGTAAACCATAGACATACTGCATGATAGCTTACTATTGATTTGTTAGAAAGATTAAAAATCATTAGATAATTTATAAAACATTCCTAAATTGTAAATTGAAATAAGGAGTTTACTTTTTTATCAAAAGTTTATATTAATTTGTAATTGCTTAAATTTTCTGTGTAAAAATAGACACTGCCTTTATTTAAAAATGATAGTAATCAACTATGAAAAAATTTCAGATACTCTTTTTTTTAGCGCTCTGTTTTAACTATGTCAATGGACAGCATAATGACACTATTGTTATTGGGAAAATAGACAGTATACATTCTGAAATATTAAATGAAACAAGAAAAATATGGATTCATGTTCCAGATGGTGATTATGATGGCATTTTTAAAAGAGAAAAATACCCAGTTCTTTATCTATTAGATGGAAATTCTCATTTTCAATCTGTAGTAGGAATGATAAACCAATTAAGTCCTGCAAAAGGAAATACAATTTGTCCAGAAATGATCATAGTTGGAATCTCAAATACTAATCGAACAAGAGATTTAACGCCTACAAAATCTCCATATTTGAGTAAACATAAAGTTGAAAATTCGGGTGGAGGAGAAGCATTTATTTCATTTATAGAAAAAGAGTTAATTCCTTATATAGATTCAAAATACGCAACAGAATCGTATCGTATGTTTATTGGTCATTCACTTGGAGGCTTAACAGTTATGAATACACTAATACACAAACCCGAAATATTCAATGCGTATGTTGCCATTGATCCTTCAATGTGGTGGAATAATAAAAACCTATTGCGTACAATTAAGAGTACTAAGTTCGATAAAAGATATAGTAATAAATCACTTTTTTTGGCGACTGCAAATACTATGAGCAAAGAAATGGATACTATAAAAGTGAAAAAAGACACAACGTATACAACCAGACATATTAGAGCTAATTTAGAACTACATTCGATACTGAATAAAGATCCCTTGAATAATTTATCCTATAAAAGAAAATACTATAAAAATGATACGCATGGCTCTGTTCCGCTAATTGCGGAGTATGATGCTTTGCGTTATATTTTTGATTTCTATCGAATACATATTACGAAGCAAGAGTTAATGAATCCGGAAAACGATATTTTAGGTAAAGTAAAAAAGTATTACTTAAAACTATCAAAAGAATTCGGAAGAGAAATTAAACCAAAACGATACTACATTGAAGATATCGCTAATCGACTTATGGATATGCAACAATTCAAAAAAGCTGAAGAATTTTTTAAACTCAATGTCACGAATTACCCTAACGATTCCTACGTTTACAGTACACTAGGAGATTTTTATGTAACGTTTGGGAATACAGAAAAGGCGATTGAAAATTTTAAAAAATCAAATGCTATCTACAAAAGTATCTATGCAACAAATCAATTAAATAAATTACAAAAAAAATAAAACGAAGCACAAAAACGTATTCGAAAGTATGATATTCTTTTGATTCGTTTTTCTTCTGTTTCACAATTACTATTTCAGATGTAAAAGGAAATAGTATCTTCGCAAAAAAAATACATTCATGGAAAATATTGGATATGTAGTTTTAGGATTAATACTACTCGTTGCAGGAGGAGAATTTCTAGTGCGCGCTTCAGTAGGATTGTCTTTTAAACTGAACATTTCTAAAATGGTTATTGGACTTACGGTAGTTTCATTTGCAACATCTGCACCTGAATTACTCGTAAGTATCAACGCGGCATTAAATGATTCGCCAGCAATTGCCATCAACAATGTTATTGGTTCTAACATTGCCAACATAGGATTAGTTTTGGGAATTACAGCGATCATTGGACCTATTGCGGTTAATAACACGTTTTACAAACTTACATGGCCAGTATTGGCGGTATTTTCGTTGTTGATTTATTATTTTTTATGGAATGATAATGTATTAACACGATTAGAAGGAATTATTTTATTAGCTGGTTTAGTAACATTTTTGGTTGTATTAATTCGTTCTGCAAGAAAAAATAAAGAAGAAGTAGATGTTGAAGAAGTAGATGATGCAGTAGCAACAGTATCGTATAGTAAAATATTTATTTGGTTAGCAATTGGTGGAGTAGGATTATACTTTGGTTCAGAATTTTTAGTCGATGGCGCCAAAAATATAGCTAGAGAAATGGAAATTAAAGAAAGTGTAATAGCTATTACGATGATTGCTATCGGAACAAGCGTACCAGAATTAGCAGCTTCTGTTATCGCAGCTATCAAAAAGGAAAAGGCAATCTCATTAGGAAACTTAATAGGTTCTAATATATTTAACATCGCTTCAGTATTAGGAATTACATCAATTATTACGAATATTCCTGTAGTAGAAAATTTAATCCTTTCCAGAGATATTTTCTGGATGCTAGGTTTCGCATTTATATTATATCCAATGGCGTTTGTGCCTAAGAAATTTGGAATAGAACGCTATGAAGGTGTATTACTATTTTTAGCATATATCTTATTTATATACCTTGCTTTTTAAAGATAAAAAGAAACAACAAGTCATAAAAAAAGAGCTTACATTTTGTAAGCTCTTTTTTTTATCTATATTAAAATCGAAACTAGCTAATGTTAGCCGATTTTACAGTCTTAATAATTCTTCCAGCAATCTTATAAGGATCACCATTTGAAGCTGGTCTTCTATCTTCTAACCAACCTTTCCATCCTTTCTCAACAGTAATAATTGGAATACGAATAGAAGCTCCTCTATCAGAAACTCCATAACTAAAGTCATTAATAGAAGCTGTTTCATGATCTCCTGTTAAACGTTGATCATTAAACTCACCGTATACAGCAATATGCTCTTTTACAACTGGTCTAAACGCTTCACAAATTTTCTCATACGTTTCTTTAGAACCACAAGTTCTTAATACTGTATTGGAGAAGTTTGCGTGCATTCCTGAACCATTCCAATCACCTTTTACTGGTTTTGGGTGATACTCAATATAGTAACCATACTTTTCAGTTAAACGATCTAATAAATAACGAGCAATCCAAATTTCATCTCCAGCTTTTCTAGCGCCTTGTGCAAATAATTGAAATTCCCATTGTCCAGAAGCAACCTCTTGGTTAATTCCTTCAAAATTCAATCCTGCATCAATACATAAATCTGCATGTTCTTCAACGAAATCTCTACCATGTGTATTTCTTCCACCAACAGAACAATAGTACATTCCTTGAGGTCCAGGATATCCACCAATTGGGAAACCTAATGGCAACTGAGTTTCTTTATCCATAATAAAGTACTCTTGTTCAAAACCAAACCAGAAATCATTATCTTCATCTTCAATAGCTGCTCTTCCATTAGATTCGTGTGGCGTACCATCAGCATTTAAAACTTCAGTCATTACTAAATAACCATCTCTTCTTGCAGGATCTGGATAAATAGCAACTGGCTTTAATAAACAATCAGATGCTCCTCCAGAAGCTTGCTGAGTAGATGAACCATCAAAAGACCAATTGTCAAGTTCCTCTACAGTTCCTTGAAAATTTTCATGTTCTTCAACCTTTGTTTTACTTCGTAAGTTTTGAGTTGGCTTATAACCATCTAACCAAATGTATTCAAGTTTAATTTTACTCATGATAATTGCTATTCATATTAATAATTATGTCTGCAAATATAAATTAATTTTAAATCCACCTATAGAAAATCAAGGTTAAATTTATGTAAATTATCAAATACATATTATTTACCCCTATTTTTTTAGGGGTAAGTAAAATTTTAGTCGAAAAATAAGTCAAAATTGATATATTTGTAAAAAATAAGAGATTATGTCCATACTTAGATTTAATGCATTAAAAGAAACATTAAACAGGAAACCTGTTGAAATTGAGGAAAATGGACGTCGGTCAGAAATTTTTGCTGCAAATGTATTCAATGAACATGCAATGCTACAGCACCTTACAAAAGATGCTTATAAAAGTGTCATGAATGCTATAGAATTTGGAACAAAGATCGATAGAAAGATTGCAGATCATATTTCTACAGGAATGAAAGAATGGGCAATCGGTAAAGGAGCTACACATTATACACATTGGTTTCAACCATTAACAGGCGCAACTGCTGAAAAACACGATGCGTTTTTTGAAACCATAGGAAACGGACGTGCTATGGAAAAATTTGATGGCGGACAATTGGTGCAACAAGAACCAGATGCGTCAAGTTTTCCAAATGGAGGAATCCGAAATACATTTGAAGCAAGAGGTTACACCGCTTGGGATCCAACATCGCCAGCATTTATATATGGAACTACCTTATGTATTCCAACTATTTTTGTAGCCTATACAGGAGAAGCACTAGACAACAAAGCACCATTATTAAGAGCTTTGCAAGCTGTAGACACTGCTGCAACAGCTGTATGTAAATACTTTGATAAGAATGTTAGTAAAGTAAACGCATCTTTAGGATGGGAACAAGAATACTTCTTAATCGATTCTGCGTTAGCTGCTGCAAGACCAGATATAACCTTAACGGGAAGAACCTTATTGGGACATTCTCCTGCTAAAGGACAACAATTAGACGATCATTATTTTGGATCAATTCCTAGTAGAGTAATGAGTTACATGCGTGATTTAGAACAAGAATGTATGTTGTTAGGAATTCCTGTAAAAACGCGTCATAATGAAGTGGCACCAAATCAATTTGAATTAGCACCAATATTTGAAGAAGCAAATTTGGCAGTAGATCACAATTCCTTACTAATGGACGTAATGGAAAAAGTAGCACAACGTCATCAATTTAAAGTATTATTTCATGAAAAACCGTTTGCCGGAATCAACGGTTCTGGAAAGCATAACAATTGGTCGTTAGCTACAAATACAGGCGTTAACTTATTAAGCCCTGGAAAAACACCGATGAAGAATTTGCAGTTCCTAACCTTCTTCGTAAATACAATCAAAGCAGTTCATGACAATGAAGAATTAATCAGAGCAGCCATAGCAAGCGCAAGTAATGATCATCGTTTAGGAGCAAACGAAGCGCCACCAGCAATCATTTCTGTATTTATTGGATCGCAATTATCGGCAGTTTTAGATGAATTGGAAAACGTAACCAAAGGAAAATTATCACCACAAGAAAAAACTGATTTAAAATTAAATATTGTTGGGAAGATTCCAGAAATCTTATTAGACAATACAGATAGAAATAGAACATCACCTTTTGCCTTTACAGGAAACAAGTTTGAATTACGTGCCGTAGGTTCTTGGTCAAATTGCGCTGGACCAATGACGATTTTAAATACAATTATAGCCAAACAATTAAAAGATTTTAAAGTTGAGGTTGATGCGTTAGTTGCAGAAAAAGACTTGAAAAAAGATGAAGCAGTTTTTAATATCTTACGTGAATATATAAAGGACTCAAAAAAGATTCGTTTTGAAGGGAATGGTTATGGAGAAGCTTGGGAAAAAGAAGCGAAAAAACGTGGATTAAGTAATAACAAAACAACACCAGAAGCTTTAAAAGCACAGATTACGAAGAAAGCATTTGACTTGTATGAAGAAATGAACGTGATGAGTACAATAGAAGTAGAAGCACGTCATGAAATTCAATTAGAAGAATACATTTTGCGCATTCAAATAGAAGGTCGTGTGTTAGGAGATATTGCCCGCAATCATGTGATTCCAACTGCAATAAACTATCAAAATACATTAATTGAAAATGTAAGCGGATTAAAAGAAATTTTCGGAAAAGATTTCAAAAAACTAGCAAACGAACAAATTGATCTAATCGAACGTATCTCTGAACACATTGCAGGAATCAATTCAAAAGTGAATGCAATGACAGCCGAACGTAAAAAGGCAAACAAGTTAGAAGGACAAAAAGCAGCGGAAGCGTATTGTAACAAAGTAAAACCATACTTTGACGAAATTCGTTACCATTGTGATAAACTAGAACTATTGGTTGATGACAACATTTGGCCATTAGTAAAATACAGAGAATTATTATTTACTAGATAACAATTACAACTAAAAAAATCCTGCTTTCGAGCGGGATTTTTTATTTCTACTCAATACGAGATACTTGCTGCCAAAAAGAGTAAATAGAAAAATCAATTTCTACATTTTTCTATTTAATACTATTGTATAAAATACTACGATTTATTGGTGAATTTGACTCATAATAACTAGTATTTTTTATCGTATCTTAGGTACAAACAAAATTTCAAATAATACACCACGTATTATTTGCAAAAAACAATAACCAACCATATGAAGAACCAAAAAAAACCATCCGTTTTAGACGATAGAGTTTCAGAAATATACCATTTAGCCCAGCCAGGCTTAATGTATATGCCTGCCAATGGAATTTTCTTAACTATTCAATTGAATAGAGAAGGAAAAAATGCGAACGAAGAAATATTACATGCCATTCGTGAACTAACAGAAGTAGCAGGAAGTATGAAAACTGTATCTCGTATTGTTGCAGGATTTTCAGCAACTATTTGGCGAAAATGGACAGGAAAAACACCTCCAGGAGGACCAAAACGAAATACGGTTCTTAAAGAAACCGATTATTTTAGAGAAACGAAAGGTGATCTGTTTCTATATTTAAAATCTGAAGACTTTAAAAACTGTAAAAAGCTTAAAGAAATAACAATAGAATTGCTAGGAGGTTTTATTAAAGAATTATCTGAAACGCATGGAAAAATGCGTAAAGATCGAAAAATATTAGACCATCATTTTTATGATGGAATTACAAGTCCTTCAGATCCTGCGCAAGTGGTAGGATCAATTATTCGAGATGAAAAAACTCCATATGCAGGAAGTAGTTGGGCATTTACACAACGTTTTAATGTAAAATGGGATTTCTTTTCACGTTTAAATACAGATCAAAAATCGGATGTAATTGGACGTAATTCTGAAGGCGTTATTTTGCCCGACGATGATAAACGAAGCCATATTCAAAGAGCAAGAGTATATAACAATCAACGAGAAAATTTAAAACTAGTTCGCCAGGCACTTCCTTTCGGACATTCAGATTCTGGTGCAGGAAGAGAGCAAGGTATTTACTTTGTTGCGTATGCAAATGAGACTGATTCTATGGAGAAAATTATGCGCAGTATGGCTGGACGTGGTCATGGAGCAGCTCCAGATAATCTTTTAAACAATGTACAAGGTATTGCTGGAGGTTATTTTTATCTACCTAATATTATAGAACTTGGTTTAGATAAAGGTTTAAAGAAAAAAGACTTTCACGTAGATCCACATTGGAATATCAGAAGCAAAAATGATTGGATGTTTTACAATTCCAACGATTACCTCACTGTAATGGGAACAGATCGTTATCCAGATCCGCCATCACAACGTATTTTACATCTCATAGGAAACATTTTTAGCCTCTGGAGAACACATTGGTATCAAGTTCGCAACATTCCTCATGTACCACATTTAAGAAATTTTCTAGAGCCAGGTAAAGAAGATTGGGTCATGGATGCTCCAATTCCAATTCGAAAAGGAATGGCTATCAAAAAAAGTTTAAGTCTTGTAAATACAAATCCACATTATCCGCAAACTGAAAAAATGTATGCATGGCAAGCAGATCAATTTCGAATAGATCCAATGGACATTCTATTCGGAATTATGCCCGAACTATCTCTCGGAAGAGGTAAAGAAGTAATGCCGTATTTACGTGATAATGAAAAACAATATGCGTTTTCTTTAATGTTAGATGAATCTTCTGCAATGGGACACGTAGTACCAAACCATAAGAAAATGCTAGCGATAGGATTGGGACAAATGATTAAAGAAGTAACAACTCATGAAGAAAAAGCAAAAGGAGATAAACTAACATTCTACACCTCTTCTCGTTTAGCTTTGGAAGGTGTTCAAGGATGGTTGAGTAATTATGCAAATATGGCTACACAAATGGCCAAGGAAAAGAAGCATAATCCTGAAGAGCGTAAAAACTTAAAAGAAATTGCTGCAAGGGCTAAAAAATTAATGACCCAAAAACCAGATAGTTTCATTGAAGCTATGCAGCTCATTTTTACAATGCATGCTTGTTTTCATTTAACTGGAAACCCTGTAGCAGTAGGACGATTAGATCAATTATTAATTGGTTTCTATGAGAAAGATAATATTTCAGAAGAAGCCGCTCAAGAAATCATTGAAGCCTTTTGGATTAAACTAGGAGAAAAAGCATTGCACAACCGTCATTATGCTACTGATCATGTGAGTTATGGAACAACAGCTGTTTCTTATATTGGAGGAAACTTTCCACAAGGTGGTGGAATTAACCAATGGGTACAACAAGTTACCGTAGGCGGATATTTGCCAACCAAAGGTAAAAAAGGAGAACCAGGCGCCAATCCAATTACGATGATGGCATTAAAAGCTTCTAGAAGACTTCCGTTAAATGCACCTTGTTTGTCATTAAGGATTTATGAAGGAATGGATAATGAACTTTTAACTGAAGCAAGTAAAGCATTATTAAGTGGTGGCGCACATCCAATTTTATTTCAAGAAGATAGAATGATAAAAGGGTTGAATAAATTTACTGGATTTCCAATTGAAGATGCTAGAGATTTTGCCTGTGATGGTTGTTACGAACCTATGATTGCTGGACAAACCGAATTTTGTTTTAGTAATATTACACCTTTTGATGCATTTGAATGTACGATGAATCAAGGAACAAAGTACAGTATGGCTGGACCAATTTATCTCACAGGTTGGAAAACATCTTGGAGATCTCCACATGCAGCCGATATCAAAACATTTAAAGAATTTAAAAGGATTTTCTTATCACATTTAGAATGGTTTACGGTGCAATTCTTCAACAATACATTAATGAATTATGGTAATCTATGGAAAATTTGCCCAAGTCCTATGCTTTCTACTATGATTGAAGGTTGTGTAGAAGTTGGAAGAGATTTAACCAATGGAGGCGCAAAATACCATACAATAGCGCCAATGTTTGTTGGATTAGCTACAACTATAGATTCGTTATATGCAATAAAGAAAATGGTGTATGATGAAAGTGCCGTTTGTACACTTCCAGAAATGCTTAATTGTTTAAGAAACGATTGGGGCTATGATATGCAAGAACCTTCACAAAGTACACTAGAAGGTCAAACAAGAATAGATGTCACTGCAAAACAATACAAGCAATGGCGAGAAGTTGCATTAAACTTACCAAAATTTGGAAATGGACATCCAGAAGTTGATGAAATAGGAACTTGGTTATCTGGAAAGATGTGCGACAAAGCTATGGATACACTAAACAATCCACCAAGTCCATTGAAAGAAACGTTAGAAACCTTAGAGAAAAATTATTCTACACCAACTAGAAAATGGAAATTACACCTTTGTCCTGGAGTAGGAACATTTGAAGGATATGTAGGAGATGGAGCTGGCAGTGGAGCTTCTGCTGACGGACGAAGAAATGGCCAACCATATCCATCTGATTTTAGTCCAGCACCAGTACCACAAGATTTAGATGCGATTCCTCAACATGAAGATTCAGCACAACCAATTCCAGGTACATATAGAGAAATTTATAAGGCTATGAATAGTTGGGATAGTAAAGAAATTTATCATAAAATATCGAATGCTTCTCCTGTAGATTTAAACGTGAAAGAAGATTTTCCACTAAAAGACATGGTGAAGTTTATTACGGACTATTCAAAAGGAAAAGTAGGTTCAAACTTAATTACCGTAACTGTTGCAGATCCTGATACATACGCAATGGCAGCAAAAGAGCCTGAGCGTTTTGAATTGGTAAGAGTACGAATGGGAGGCTGGACAGAATACTTTGCAGCAATGTTTCCAGAACATCAAAAGCAGCATGAAAGAAGACCTTTCTTTACTCCCAAAAAGAAGTAATTAGTAATTTTTTAAAGTAAACAACATTAATTTGATTGTTGATAGTTTACTGCGAAAAAGGACAATTATATTATGGATTTAATTGCAAGGTTTTCATTATATTTATGTGAAAACCTTGCAATACATACTTGATAAATCATCAAATCTTAAAAAGAATTAAAGTGACTTCCTAGGAACTAGTAAGTGTTATAAATTATGAAAACACATATCAAAAAAACAACTCCATCTGATAAAGATTTTATCAATCTTGTAAAGGAATTGGATGCTTTTCTAACGATTGTAAATGGAGAAAGCGATGACTTCTTTAGGCAATTCAATAGTTTGGACGATTTGCGTTGTGTGATTGTGATGTATTTGGATGAAAAACCAATTGGTTGTGGCGCACTCAAACAATACAATGCTGATACTGTTGAGGTAAAACGCATGTATGTACGTGAGCAATACCAAGGGCAACACTTAGGACTTACTGTTTTAACTGCGTTGGAAACATGGGCAGCCGAACTTGGAAATACACGTTGCATCTTAGAAACTGGAACCATGTTACCTGAAGCGATTCGTTTCTACGAAAAAAATAATTATCAACGCATTCCTAATTACGATCAATATATTGGTGTGGATGAAAGTGTATGTTTTGAGAAACGATTAGAAGATGATTAAAATACTAAAACATAAAATTGACCTAGGATTGTGGCTCGAGAAAGAAAACCTTCTTATTCCGTGGGAAACGCCTAAAGCTGAACTTTATAATATTGGTAATCCAGAAATGTCAAGTGGTATATCATTTCAATGGAAAGATCAAATTGTTTTTGGAATAAAAGAAATCAATGTTAATATCACGTTTGACCAATCTGAAAATGAGGACTCAGTTAAATTTTTCAGATTTAATCAAGTGAATGGAAATGTCAACGATTCTTATAATATGATAAAAGCTCATCTTTTAACAGAATTTGGAGAACCTGCATCTGATGAAAAAGATGTTTATGATTACCCAAATACAATCTGGCAACTTGATAAATTTGAGATTATTTTAGGAATAGCTGAAAGATTTATAGATTACCTTGTATTTGTATTGAGAATAAAAAATGTATTAGAATAATCTAAAAACAACCCCTAATTTCCTTGCTTCCTTACATGTTTCTGATACGCATCAGATAGCTTCTGCGCTCTAGCTTTTAAATCAGCTTGTACTGCTTGTGGTAACATTTTAAGGTCAATCAAACTGATGTCCATCTTAAATAAAGTATTATATGCCAACTTCGGATTCATGATGTAAACACTGTGAAAATAATCCGTTGTTTTTCTAATTAACGCATCACCAGATAAAGTTTTTCGTTCTTCAACGTACAAACTTGTAATATATCTTGAGATACATTCTGTATTTTCTTTACAAGCTAAAACCTTATTCTTCTGAGCTTCGGAAAAAGAAGTCTTAACTGTTGTGTTTGTTGTTGATGTAGAACTAGAATTTGAACTCGAAGTTGAGGTTGAAGAAGTTTGAAATTGTAGCGAACCATTTACCCAATTTCCAGCCTTATAATTATCTTTTGAATAATATTGAACACCTTGTCCATGAGCTTTTCCATTTTGATAAACCCCCATGTAATAATCATACTCTGATATTGTGTAGGTTCCTAATCCGTGATAACTATTATTATAAAATTCGCCAATATAACTTTCACCACTTTTAAAAAACAAATACCCAAAACCGTCTCTTTTACCATTTTTAAATGTTCCCATGTAGGTAGAATTGCTATATTCATAAATCCCGACACCATTACTGCAATTTCCAACAACACACGTAGTAGAGTTGTTGTATTGAAGCTCCTTTTTAGAAATTACTTCTCCGTTGCTGTAATTCAGTTTGTAGGTTTTCTTCGTTTTGTAATCGTTGTAAAAACCGATATTTTTAGACTTGTCATAAAAAATCATCAAGTTATCACCATTATACTCATATACAAATCCTTCACGATCTTGAAATGAGCCTTTATACACTGAAAAAAAGCTGCCTTTCGTTTTTTTATCAGCAGTATGAACAGGTCCATATGGTTTTCCACCTTTAAAAAAGCCACTGGCCGTATTACCGTCTCTGAATTCTTCTTCTCCATAACCATCTTCACAATCACCTGTTATACATTCGCCTGTATAATACTCAGAATATTCATCCAAACTCTTTGCTAATTTTTTAGCGCTATCGGTCATATTACTAGAGGAACCATCTTTATAATTACGATGCAACATTACAGGATATGGAGTATATATTTTTACATTTTTATAATCTTTTAAAACAACTTTTTCAGGTTCGTTCTCACCTTGATAAATAGCATCGATATTATTTGTCGCAAATTCATATACAGCAACTTTTTGAATATAACTCCCATCTTTTCTGAACACATGTACGCCACCTTTTTGTGTTTTAAACCAAAAACCATTTTTTAGATCAATTGAAACTTCTTTTACAGGAAAATCTTTTTCAGCTGGTTTGTCTTCAAAATCTTCAAGGATATACAATTTGTTAGTTGGTTTATGAAAAACCAATAAACTTCTTCCCATAAAAACAGAAGTTGTGTTTTTAGCTTCTTGCTGACTATTTATTTTAAACAAATAACTTTCATTTGCGGTTTTTCTGAACGTTATATTTGGTACAACCAAACGATCATACAATTCACTTCGCAATTTTATAATGTAGTTTTTTGTGACACTATCATCTGGGTCAATACTTCCGGTTACAGTTCCATTACTATATTTTATTTGTCGAATGTAATATGAAAATTGTGAACCGTATAACTTTTTATTACTGGTTGATAATTGATACGCAATAATCCAGTTTCCATACGTATCATACACATATTTAAAGGTTTGCGTGTATGTTTTGTTTACTTCTTTCGCAATCTGGTTTTTATCGTTTAACGTGTAAG
Source organism: Kordia sp. E (assembly GCF_056033805.1). Classification (NCBI taxonomy): domain Bacteria; kingdom Pseudomonadati; phylum Bacteroidota; class Flavobacteriia; order Flavobacteriales; family Flavobacteriaceae; genus Kordia; species Kordia sp. E. The sequence continues at coordinate 704,222 of NZ_JBRASR010000006.1, read as the reverse complement.
CAGCTTGATACGAACCTCTATCTTGATCAATCAAAAAGCCGTTAGAATTATATTTGTAGTTATAAATGTAATTCTTATTGGCACTTTTATTAAATGTTTTTTCTTGAGTAATTAGTTTATTCTGAAGTTCAAAACCTTTCGTTCCATTCTCAAAATTGTATGAAATGGTATTTCCTTTATAAACAAACTTTCGCGTTTTATCATACTTTTTTCCATCATCAAATGTTCCAGTTTCTTTTACTTGTTTAATTTTATTATTTGAATACGTATAAAAGGTTTCATCAGTATATGTACTTGTAGTAGATGTACTTGTTCTTTTGGAAAGATTTCCGCTGGAATCATATGCATATAAAAACTTAAAACCTTGTGGCTTCATAAAGTTTCCGTAATTATAATCAGTCGTACTTTGAACCAGCTTTTTATTCTTAAAAGTGTATTTCCCTAAACTAAAATCACCTTTCATGTATTGAAACTTATGTCCAACAAAAGAAAAGCCAATATCTTTATACGTAGCCTTTGAAACTTCAACAGGAACAATGTTTCCGCTTCCAATCTTTAAATTGAAATCATTTACCAAATCTGTATTTGGAAGTTCTAAGATTTCTTTTTGCGTTCTTACTTCTTGAGCGAAAGAATAAATTGTAAAAAAGCAAAAAAATATGAGGAGATGAGGTTTCATGTTGTTGTTTTTCAGTATGTAACAAATTAATCAAATAATAAAGAATTTACAAATACGACAAATGCCCTATTTTTATTCGATGATAAATTCTTGTGTTTAAGCGAAAAAATTATCTTTGCAGCACAACAACACAACTATGAGTCAAGAAGTATCAAAACGGTATGCAATGCGTGGCGTTTCTGCATCAAAAGAAGATGTACACAATGCCATCAAAAACATTGATAAGGGTCTATTTCCACAAGCATTTTGTAAAATTGTTCCTGATTATTTAACGAACGATGAAGACTATTGCTTAATCATGCATGCAGATGGTGCTGGAACAAAATCTTCGTTAGCATATATGTACTGGAAAGAAACTGGAGATCTTTCTGTTTGGAAAGGTATTGCACAAGATGCATTAATCATGAATATTGACGACTTATTATGTGTTGGCGCAACGGACAACATTATGTTATCTTCTACAATTGGAAGAAATAAAAATGCAATTCCGGGTAAAGTCATTTCAGCAATTATCAACGGAAGTGAAGAGCTCATCAAAGAATTAAACGATTTTGGCGTAACAATTCATTCTACAGGTGGCGAAACTGCTGATGTTGGTGATTTAGTCAGAACAATTATTGTTGATTCTACGGTAACGGCTCGCATGAAGCGAAAAGATGTCATTGATAATGCAAATATAAAAGCAGGAGATGTCATTGTTGGTTTGGCTTCTTTTGGTCAGGCAACCTATGAGAAATCGTATAATGGTGGAATGGGAAGTAATGGATTAACATCTGCACGTCATGATGTTTTTGATAAATACTTAGCGGAGAAATACCCTGAAAGTTTTGACAATGCTGTACCAAGTGATTTGGTATATTCAGGAAAAACAAAATTGACAGATGCTGTTGAAAATTCACCAATTGATGCTGGACAACTAGTATTATCACCAACGCGAACGTACGCACCAATCATCAAAAGTATCTTAGATAAATATACTTCAGAGGAAATTCATGGAATGGTACATTGTAGTGGTGGCGCACAAACCAAAATATTACACTTCGTAGAAAATTTACATATTATAAAAGATAATATGTTTGAAATTCCACCGCTTTTCAAACTTATCCAAGAACAATCAAATACCGATTGGAAAGAAATGTATCAAGTATTCAACTGCGGACATCGTATGGAAATATACGTTTCTCCAGAAGTTGCCGAAGATATCATTGCGATCTCAAAGTCATACAATGTAGACGCACAAATTGTTGGTAAAGTAGAAGCTGCTGATAGTAAAAAGCTGACGATTTCTAGTACGTACGGAACATTTGAGTATAACTAATATATCTGTCATTCCTGCGCAGGCAGGAATCTAATTGTTTAGTCATAACGAGGAGGAAACAACGAAGTACTCCATTCAAAACGTCACTTCGAGTGGCAAATCTATGATTTGCTGTATCGAGAAGTACTTTGAAATTATAAATATGAGTATCTAAGAGCATTTCTCGATACAATTTTCTATCTATTTCGACTGCGCTCAATATGACAAAAAACCACTCGAAATGACATCTTGAAGTTTCCAACAATCCAACAAATCTAAGTCAATAACAACTTCAATTCCGGATTCAAACACTAACAATTTGTGACATTATCAACAGAAGGTTAAAACTGCACTTGAGTAAAATATTTTTTACTCAAGAACGGAAAACGAGAGCTCTTGAGTAGAAAATCTGCGCTCTTGATTAAAAATCATGTGTTCGTAAACCCAGTAATAATATGGGTTTTGAAGGTGTACTTTTTATTCATTACGTCTTTGCGAGGTGAACCGAAGCAATCTGTTTCAAAGAAAGCTCAAACTTCACTCAAAACTGATTATTATATCGTAAACCCTACTTTGTTTAAAGAAATATGAACTTATTCGTAAATACTAAAGTATTTTTCACTACTCTAATTCTATTTTTGAAAAATAATTATCGAAAGCCTCAGTGTCTACGAACGTCATGCCGATGAGTAAGCGACGAAGTACTTATACTTAACCTAGTCGAAGTAACCTACTTCTGGAGAAACGGATAGCTTCATTTCGATTAAACTCAATATAAAACATTTCATCCACCATGATGTAAGTTATTCAAATCAAAAAAATAAACTATTGCTTGTAATTGATAATTTATACCAACTTTTTTAATTCTAATTCGATTATCGTACATTGTTTGTATAAATACTTACAAAATATGTCGGCAATTCTAAAAGCCTTTTTAGTAGATGATGAAAAGAAAAGCTTGCGTAACTTAGAAAACCTCATTCATCAATATTGTCCTAAAATCAATGTTATTGGAAGTACACAATCTTCTGTAGAAGCTGTACATTTGATAAAAGAATCTTCTCCAAATGTTCTTTTTTTAGATATAGAAATGCCAGAGATTAACGGTTTTGAACTTTTAAAATTACTAGGCGATACTTCAAAGTACAGAGTCATATTTGTCACTGCATATGATCAGTTTGCAATAAAAGCGATTAAAGAAAATGCATTGGATTATTTGTTGAAACCAATTTCAATAAAAGAATTGATACAGGTACAAGAAAGGTTATTCAATGTTTTTCAACCGTCTTCAGCCAAAGAGGAGATTGTGAAAAATAAGATAGTAATAAGTATTCATGAAGGGTATGTGGTAGAAGCATTAGAAAACATCTTATATTTTGAATCAGAAAGTAATTATACTACAATTATTAGAAAAGAAGGCAAGGATCTTATTGTTTCAAAAACACTAAAACATTTTGAAAACGAATTGCTAGCACATCAATTTATCAGAATACATAATTCATTTTTGATAAATAGCATACATATTGAAAAAGTGGTAAAACACGAAAGTTATCTCGTTATAAAAGGTGGTAAAAAAATCACAATCTCAAGACGACGAATGACAAGCGTATTAGAGTTGTTAAAACACAATTTTAAATCTTTGTAATACTACTTAATATGACTTGTGTGAAAAAAGTAATCTTCTATTTAAGTATGTTTTTCGCACTAACTCTTTGTGCGCAATCTCAAGAAAATAATTGGGAATATGCACTTCAAAAATACACAACAGCACACGGTTTACCTTCATTAGAAGTCTATCAAGTACATGAAGATATATTTGGTTACTTATGGTTTTGTACTGATCATGGATTGGTTCGGTATGATAGTTATCAATTTAAAGTATTTACACAAAAAGACGGACTTTCAGATAACACTGTATTTCGATTATATGAAGATCGTAAAGGAAACATGTGGATTGTTTGTAAAGACTCAAAAACAATATTTTACGATCGAGAAAAGTTTCACTCTTTTTATCCTAAACACATCCTAAAAGATGTGAAAAAAAATCGCCAATACTTTAATTTAATAAATGACACTTTAGTATTCTCAAGAAAGGAAGATTCTTTTGTGTATAAAGCAGTATTTCCAAATTATATAGAAAAAGTTCAAGTCCAAGAATACAACATCTTTAATACGGAAAAAAAGAGTGTTTCCAAAAATGGACACGATTCAATTAAAAGTAAGCGAACTAAAAACATATGGAGAACAACATCCAGAAAGTACAATGATTCTATACAAATAGATGCAAGTACGACGCTCTTTTTAAGTTTTGCAAACGCACATTTGGTCTTAAGACGTAACAATACAATTATATATAATAAATCGTTAGATAACAGTAAAATAGGCTTTCATATTACTACAGTTTTTAACTTTAAAGATGGAAAAGTTGCTATAGGAACAAATCGTGGAGTTTACATATTCAATGTCCATAAAGGAAAGACAGAAAAACTTTTTTTTGAAAACGAATTCATCACATCTTCAATGATTGATAAAGAAGGGAATTATTGGTTTTCTTCCCGAGATGATGGAGTTTGGATGATGCCTTCTTATGAAGTTCGAACAATAAACCCGAACAAAATTAAAGGCAAGAATAAATTTACCCGAATCAAAATAGTCAATGGAAAACTATATGCAGCTGATGTTTCAGGTCAGATATATCTACTCAATAAAAATTATAGTTTATCTAAACAAATAAATGAAAACCGTTTAAATGAATTAAAATCAAAAGAATCTTTTGACTTTCTAATAGACACATCAGGTAATTTTTATGTAGGCGTAATGCCTTATAAATATGAAATAGCTACAAATTCTTTTAAAGAAAAAAAAGGAAGAGGTTTGCATGTAAAATCAATGCTTCAAATTCATAAGGATACAATTTTATTAGGATTGAAATATGGAGTTAGTTTGTTTAATGTAAACAACTTTGAAACTAAGTATGATGAAAGAAAAGAACACAAAGTAACATGGTGTACAGCATTATTAAAAGATAGCAAAGGAACTATTTGGGTTGGCGCGTCAGAAGGATTATTTCAACTAAAGAATAATGCACTTGTACCTTTTAAACAGCATCAACATAAGTTGCTTAAAAAGCGAATATTAGCATTGAGTGAATATAAAGATAATCACTTGTTGATAGGAACCAAAGGAGAAGGACTTGTTATTGTAAATAAGGAACAAGTTTTTAATATCACTGAAGTAGATGGTTTAATCGGGAATATGGTGCAATGTATTTATGTGGACAAAAATAATGTAATATGGGTTGGAACAAATAAAGGTGTAAGCAAAATAGAACATCTTCTTGGAAAAGATTTTGAAATCACAAGTTTCACAACACACAAAGGATTGCCGTCAAATATGATTAATGATATTAAAACATATGATGGTAAAATATGGTTAGCAACGAGTAAAGGACTTTCATATTTGGACGAAACTAAGTTTCAAAAAAACACAAAACCATTGCGGACATATATTAAGAATATAAACGTAGATGGAAAAATAATTACACATTCAGCAGAACATCTCAATTTAAAATACAATCAAAATAATATTCGATTTAATTTTTTGGCGATCTGTACACGTTGCAATCAAAAAACAATATACAAATACCGACTCATAGGATTCAATGATCGTTGGTTTTCTACTCAAAATCAAAATGTACAATATACTTCACTCTTGCCTGGCGATTATATATTTCAACTAATGGCAGCTAATGAAGATGGTGTTTGGAATACTACTTCTGTAGAAAAGTATTTTACAATTCACCCGCATTTTTCAGACACACTTTGGTTCAAAATAGTATGTACACTAGTAATTTTAGTAATTGCATTTGTAATCTTATACCTGTTAGGTAGGAGGCAAAAACGAAAAATACAATTGCAATTAAAGCTTGCGAAACTCGAAGAACAAGCTTTGAGAGCCTCTATGAATCCTCATTTTGTATTCAATGCGTTAAGTTCCATACAAGACTTTATAAATAGAAATAATGCTTTGGAAGCGAATGAGTATTTGGTGAAATTTTCGAGATTAATCCGTGCTAACTTAGAAGTTACAAAAGCAAACGAAGTATTGTTAAGTGAAGAATTAGAGCGACTAGAACTTTATCTAAATATAGAAAAACTTCGCTTTGAAGAAAAATTAAATTATACAATTGATATAGACAAAAAATTGGCAATCGGGAAAATTAAAATTCCTGTAATGATTTTACAGCCTTTTGTTGAAAATGCGATTATACATGGAATCTTACCAAAAGATAAAGGCGGAAACATTACGATAGAATGTAAAAAAACAACGAACAATCAATTTCAAGTTTCCATTATTGATGATGGAGTTGGTATTAAAAATACTGCACGTAAAATTGTAAAAAAACATACGTCTCTAAGCACTGATTTTACAAAAAACAGATTAGAATTACTCTCCAAAAGCACTGCTAAAAAGTATAGTTTTAAAATTATGAATCGGAATGAAATAAGCCAACAAAATGGCACAATTGTACAATTTACATTACCGATAATCACGGATTAATAACCAAAATAAATATTCAGTTAAAATGATATAGTTTATCAGATAATCATAATTCAATAAAACTTCTGAATTTCTCTTTTTCCGCATACGCTGAAAAATCACGTAACAATAATTTCAATTTCGGATTAATATACTGTTCACAAAAAGGCTTATTTGGATTCGAATAATAATAATTTGTAAAATCATCTTGAGAAGGTTTAAAATTTACAAAAGGTAACACTTGCGTGATGATTTTTTCCTCAAAGCCATGTTGTAGCTCACTAAGAATAGTTACAATAACTTCTTCATGTTTTTCTTCAAAATAATAAACTGCTGAACGATATTTCTTCCGCATAGAATGTTGCACAGTAGATTTGTGTGTACGTAAATGAATCTCTGTGAGAACTTTTAATGGAATCAAACTTGCATCAAAAGTTACAATAACGGCTTCCGAAAATGTATCATTCACATCCGTAGATTGTACCCAACCTTGTGCAACATTATGAACTCCAATTAGCGATTGAAAAACGGCTTCTGTGCACCAATGACAACCACCTCCAAATCCAATGCGAGTAAGTTTTTTCATATATTTATAAAAATTAAATTTGATTTGGTTTAAATTCGTGGTAATACAATAATAAGAAAAAATACAATGTAAAATAGAACTATATTCCAGTTTGAAAATCTATTTAAAAATACGTTCAATCGTTAAAATGAAATGATCTTATGAAAAATGTAATTCATGTTGAAAATATTTAAATGCCTATAAATAAAGGCGTCAGAACTCCTTTTTAAGGCTTGTTTTTCCGTTTCACAAGAATTATTTTGTATTAAGAAGGAATTTGATGTTTATTTACTACATATTATTTTACTGAAAATCTTGAGACAAATCATAATGGTACAATAAATGTTTAGTACAAGTAATAAAGTAGATATTTCATTTTAAATTATCAAAACAAACAACCCTCATAAACTAAAGAAAAATAAATAACAAATGACCAAAAATTACACGTATCGCAAACTCGTTTTATTCTCCTTTTTAGTAATGGTGATGTTCATGTATAACTGTACAACAAACACCATTGATGAAGGTGATATTACCGATTTGCCTCCAATAGAAGAAACGGTTACCTATGATGCTGATGTGTCCCCAATTATTACAAACAACTGTATTGGTTGTCATAGTGGACTTCCTTTCTTAAAATTTGAAGATCGATTGAGTTATGCAACACAATTACTGATCTCAAGAAGATTCAACAACAATTTCTCTTTGGAATTGGCACCATCATATGTACGTCAAAACCTAACGTTAGAATCCTCTCAAAAACATGATCAATTTGCGATGGGCGCAGGTGGACGTTTAAAAGTGAGCAAACGTATGTCGATCAACTTAGATTATGTGTATAATTTCAGCAGAGCAGATGATTCAGCATTCAAAAACCCATTAACAATTGGAGTGGATATTGAAACTGGTGGACACGTATTTCAATTGTTATTCTCAAACGCACAATCAACCAATGAGCCAGGCTTCATAAGTAATGGAGAAGGCGATTGGGGAGATGGAGATATCTTCTTCGGATTCAACATTGTACGTGTATTCTAAAAATATATAAGCAAGAACGTGACCTACTGAAAAAGGCTTTCAAAATAATATTGAAAGCCTTTTTTTAATATTATAAACCGTTAATTTCTAGTAGCACTGAATTCCTGGAGGACAAATAGAATCGGAATTACAACCAATATTAGTTCCTCCACAATAATCAGTTACTCTTGGGCAATTATTTCTAGTAACACAATTCTGTGTTTGTGGTACGCATCCAACATCTGTTGGTCCTCCACAATCAAATTCAGAGAGGCAAGGTTCTGCTGTTCCTGTCCATGACTGGAATCCACCTGTAAATCCACTAGTTCCACCTGTTAAATTTCCTTTTTCTAAAGATGCTACTCTAGACTTGTTTAATGCTAATTGTCTTAAATTTACCTTCTTTTTTTTCATGATTATATAGGTTTTGGTTAAGTTATAAAAATAATGAAATAACAGATCGTAGATATGAGTGAAAACCGTATAAAGAGTACGTTACTTAAAAGGAGTAACAGAAAAAAGGCTTTCAAATAGTTTGAAAGCCTTCTCTTTTTTTAATATTATAAACTGCTTGTTCTTAGTAACAATATACTCCTGGAGGGCATACTGAATGTGAATTACATAAAAGTGTTGCAGGCGGGCAACCATTTGTAGGGCAGTTTCCTGTTTGTGGTGGGCAACCATTAGTTACACATCCATTCGTAGGACAGTTTTGAGTAGCTGGTCCACAGAAAAAGTCTGTAAAGCAAGGCTCAGCAGTTCCTGTCCATGACTGGAATCCACCAGTAACACTTTCAGACTCTAATGAAGCTACTTTAGATTTCTTTAAACTTAATTTCCCTAGGTTTAACTTTTGTTTTTTCATGATTATAGGTTTTAGTTAAGGAATAAAATTAGTCAAAACTGACTTTAAACAAATAGGGCTTCACCATAGTATTGGTAATGTTTGTATAAGCAAACTGCCTCATTTTCATAAAATTGAGGCAGTTAAAAGATAAATGTATGTAGCCTTTAAAAACTACTTTTCTTGCGTATCTTCACAAAGGCAAAGTGTTTCTCTACATTCCCCATTACCGAATGAAGAACAGTCACTTTCGTCAACAGGTCTGTGCAGTCCACCTTTTACGATTTCTTTTAATGATGAAATTCTTCTTTTGTTTAATTTTAATGAGTTGATTCCTCTTTTTTTCATGTGTGAAAGTTTTATTTGGTTAATTAATAGTACTAAAAATACAATTTAATGTAAGATAAATCGAATAATAGCTTAAGAAAACGATTTTATTGCAAGAAGTGTTTTTAGTTGTATCGTATAAAATCTGAAACAATCAATAAAAATTGTAAATTTGCAAACCTGAAAAGAAGAAAGTTACATGTTAGATAAACTACAAATAGTAAAACAACGTTTCGATGAAGTAAATGATTTAATCATTCAGCCTGATATAATTTCGGATCGAAAACGCTATGTTGAACTCAACAAGGAATATAAAGATTTAAAAACACTTGTTGAAAAACGAGACATATATAAAGAATTGCTTGATAATATTTCTGAAGCTGAAGAAATTATTTCTGATGGAAGTGACGCAGAAATGGTAGAAATGGCAAAAATGCAATTAGAAGAAGCAAAAGATGAACTTCCAAAACTGGAAGAGGAAATTAAGCTTCTATTAATTCCAAAAGATCCAGAGGATAGTAAAAATGTCGTTGTAGAATTACGTGCAGGAACTGGTGGAGATGAAGCAAGTATTTTTGCAGGTGATTTACATCGAATGTATACAAAATACTGTGAAGGAAGAGGTTGGAATGTAAGTGTTGTAGATTACAGTGAAGGAACTTCTGGAGGATTTAAAGAAATGATATTTGAAGTTTCGGGTGATGATGTATATGGAACTATGAAGTTTGAAGCTGGAGTGCATCGTGTACAACGTGTGCCACAAACAGAAACACAAGGACGTGTACATACAAGTGCAGCAACTGTAATGGTATTGCCTGAAGCAGAAGAATTTGATGTAGAATTAGATATGAATGATGTTCGTATTGAACGAACAACATCTACAGGTCCTGGAGGACAATCAGTAAATACAACATATTCGGCAATTCGTTTACATCACGGACCATCTGGGTTAGTGGTAAGTTGCCAAGATCAAAAATCGTCACACAAAAACTTAGAAAAAGCATTAAAGGTATTACGTTCGCGTTTATATGATAAAGAGCTAGAGAAAAAACTAGCAGCAGATTCTGCTCGACGTAAAAGTATGGTTTCTTCTGGTGATAGAAGTGCTAAGATTAGAACGTACAATTATCCACAAGGTCGTGTAACGGATCATAGAATTGGATTAACATTGTATGACTTATCAAATATTATCAATGGAGACATTCAAAAAATACTCGACGAATTAATGCTCGTTGAAAATACTGAAAAGTTAAAAGAAGCTAGCGAAATAATGTAAAACATACGAGCCTCAATTTTTGAGGCTTTTTTTTAGATATTTATTCCAAACAAGCAACAATACAATTACCCAAAAAAAATGACAACACAACAACTGATTGCACAAATACACAAAAAGAAATCTTTTCTCTGTATTGGACTCGATGTTGATTTACAAAAGATTCCAACGCATTTACTTGAAACGGAAGATCCAATATTTGAGTTTAATAAAGCAATTATTGATGCTACACATCATTTAGCAGTTGCCTACAAGCCCAATACAGCTTTTTACGAAGCATACGGAATCAAAGGTTGGCAAGCATTGGAAAAAACGATTCAATACCTAAATACGAACCATCCGGAAATATTTACCATTGCCGATGCAAAACGTGGTGATATCGGAAATACATCTACAATGTATGCAAAAGCTTTCTTTGAAGATTTAGCATTCGATTCTGTAACGGTTGCTCCATATATGGGAAAAGACTCTGTAGAACCTTTTTTAGCGTTTGAAGGAAAACATACAATCTTATTAGCATTAACGTCAAATGAAGGTGCGTTTGATTTTCAAACAAAAACTATTGATAACAAAGAAGTCTATAAACATGTACTAGAAACTTCAAAAAATTGGAAAAATAGTAAAAATTTGATGTATGTTGTTGGTGCAACAAAAGCTTCTTTTTTAGGTGAAATAAGAGAAATTATTCCAGAGAGTTTTCTATTAGTTCCAGGAGTTGGTGCGCAAGGTGGAAATTTACAAGATGTTTGTAAATATGGAATGACCAACGATATTGGACTTTTAATTAACTCTTCTCGTGGAATTATATATGCTTCTCAGCAAGAAGATTTTGCTTCGGCTGCAGCCAAAAAAGCCAAAGACTTACAAACACAAATGGCGGAAATTTTAGCGCAATAACTCGTTTTCTACTTTATATGGAATTCACAGATCAAATGAAACGAACATTTACGTTGGTACATACACCAAAACGTATTATTTCGTTAGTTCCTTCACAAACAGAATTATTATATGATTTAGGTTTGGAAGATGCTATTGTCGGAATTACAAAATTCTGTGTGCATCCATATCATTTAAAAAGTACGAAAACAATTGTTGGTGGAACTAAAAATATCAAGCTTGAAAAAATAAAGGAATTACAGCCTGATATTATTCTGTGTAACAAAGAAGAAAACACAAAAGAGATTGTTGAAGAATTAGAAAAGTTATTTCCTATTCATGTGTCTGATGTAAAGAATATTGAGGAATCGTTGGAAATGATTACACAATATGGGAAAATATTTAGATGCAATACGGAAGCTTCTAAAATCAATGATAAAATTCGTTTTCACTTAAAAGACTTTCAAGAATTTGTAAAAGACATTCCTGTGCAAAAAGTAGCATATTTTATCTGGCGAAAGCCTTGGATGGCAGCTGGAAAAGATACATTTATCAACTACTTGTTGAATTTATGCAAATTTGAAAACATCTACGAATCGCACGGAAGATATCCAGAAGTAGAAATTAAGAAGATACGTTTAGAAGGCGATCCAGATGTGGTAATGTTGTCTTCAGAACCGTATCCGTTTAAGTCAGCACACGCGTTTGAATTAGGACGATGTACACATCATGCAAAAACTGTTTTTGTAGATGGAGAATACTTTAGTTGGTATGGTTCGCGACTTGCCAAAGCTTTTGCCTATTTCAAACAACTTCATAAAAGTCTATAAAAAAAGAAAAATCGGGCAATGAGACCCGATTTGATTTCTTTAACTAACCCAAAATTGTTGTACTTAGCTTATTACAACAGTGCAAATATATGTTGAAATCTATGTTTAGTATGTTAAGAAAATATTAGAAATAGATTAAACAATGTTAAGAATTGTGAAAGTTTAATGATTGATATTCAGATGAAAAGTATTTTTGATTTAGGTTTAAGCTAGTGTTTAACAGTTGATTAACGATTTTGAAATTGGTTTTGTAGTATCTTGTTACTCTTAACAAAACCCTAAAAGATGAAAAAGTTACTTCCAATTTGTATTGTTTTATTATCTATAACTGCAATGGCGCAACAAAAACCATGCGCGTGTTGTACTGAAAATCATCAAGCATTTGATTTTTGGGTAGGAACTTGGAATGTAACCAATACAGATGGAACGTCTGCTGGAAAAAATATCATTACAAAAATAGAAGATGAATGTGTATTACGTGAAAACTGGACAAGTGCCAAAGCAAATTATACAGGAACTAGTTATAATTTTTATAACGCTCAAAAGAAACAATGGGAGCAAATTTGGGTTGACAATCAAGGTGGAAATCTACACTTAAAAGGAAATAGAGTAGGCAACCAAATGATTTTACAAAGTGGCGAGGTTACTTCTCCCAAAGGACAAAAATATGTGAATAGAGTCACTTGGACATTAAATGAAGATGGCTCGGTTCGTCAACATTGGGAAACATCTCCAGATAAAAAAACATGGAAAACTGTGTTTGATGGTTTGTACGTGAAGGAGAAATAAAAGCAAAGACATAACTCTTTACATTAAGAGTTATGCCATTTCAATTGTTCAACTATTTTTATTCTTCTAGAGAGTAGTTTTTGTAGCATTTTCAATAAGCAATGGATTAACCATAGTATTATAATTTTTAAATTTTTTCCACAATAAAATAAATACAATTGCAAGTATATTTAATAGTAAAAAGAGTATGCTACCTTCAGGGCCAAATTTTCCGCCAGTAAATATATTCTCAGGAGTTTCTATGCTAATTATTGATGCTTTTGCGACGTATCCACTAATGGGAAAACCAAAAAATGCACCTTGAACCAAGTTCCATGAAAAATGAAATCCGATTGACATTCCTAAACGAGTAGTTATTAAAAATGGCAAACATATCATCATTCCATATAAGCTAAGATTTATAGTAGAAAGAACAGTAGCTCCTTCATTGTCAAAATGACCAATCCCAAACAATGCAGATGTAATAATAAGTACTAAAAAAGCTCTCTTTACAAAATCCTTTTGAATTGTACGAAAAGCTTCATATAGTGCATAAAATAGAAAAGCTCTAAAAAATATTTCTTCCACACTTGTGCCTACGATTAAACCGAATGATTCCGAAAGAAACCCTTCAACAAATGAATACTCAGAAGATTTGGTTGTAAAGTAATCTACAACCTTTAAATTCCCAGTTAGATACATTGCTAAAAAAAACAGTGAGAGTAAAGCTAAAGAGAATATAAAACCTAAGGCGAACTCTTGTAACCAAATTTTATTAATCTTTAGTCCATACTTTTTAAAAGATGATTTATCAATAAATTTTATCTGAATAAATAAACTAAATAACACACAAACAAAATATATAAAACCAGATATATAACCTCTTAAAAGGCTTTGATCTAAAATTTTCTGTAAACCTATTTGTAATGGAATATTTATTGCAAAAATGACAACTATGAAAAGCAAAATTCTCCATATAGGTCGAATATTTTGATTTGAATTAAAAATGATTTTGCGCATACTTGATTAGAATAATTTAACTATTAATATTGATTGTAATTAGATCGCAATTTAAGTTTGTTATTCTTCGAAAAATAGAATGAAATTAGTCAGGAGAAAAAAATTAAAATTTCCGAATGCTTTTTGGATTGAATCCTACATAAATTTTAAAAATTCGAATCATGTGACTATGATCTGAAAAACCACACGCAAAAGCAATTTCTGTAATTGACATTTTAGTGTGGAATAAAAAATATAAGGCTTTTTGAACTTTAATTTTTCTCATATAATCTCCCAAAGTGCCTTTGTAATATTTTTTAAAATACTTAGAAATTGTAACAGGATGTACATTTAGGAGAAGTGCCAATTCATCTAATGATATAAATTCATCCCAACGATCTTCAATAATTTCTCTGAGTTGTTTTAACCAAAAAGGTATAAAAGAAGATGTGTTGTTGTCTGTAAATAAGGACTTTAGTGTAAAGTTGATAGTGTCAGTAGTATAAAGATCATTAATATGTAACTCTCTGTAAATTTTTATAAGATTTAAATAGGTGTCAATACTTTGGGTTTCGGTTGTATTAAAACTATCAAAAGTCAAATCATTTTGAATGAAAAATTCTTTTTTCAACTCAAGATTAAGGTTTTTTGATGGAAATGCAGTAAATCGATTTCGATGCGGTTCATTTTCACGATAAACAATAATTTTTCCAGGAGAAACTTGAGTGTCGTCTTTTTTGCGTGATTCTAAATTTCCTCCTTGTAAAATTAAAGATAAGTGCATATCATCATGAGAATGCCATTCTTCAGAAACTGGTTTGGTATAATTTACTATTGAAATAGAGCAAAAATCTAAATGAAATTTCTCGAAAGTTGTTCCTAAAAAGACAGAATGTTGAAGTTTCATTGTTATTAAAAGATTAGCGTTTTATGCTGTAGTAGTGCATGATTGTTTTCCTTGAAGACGAAGTACTCAAAGAAATGTTACTCTTGAATAAGGAAAAGAATTAGAAATACATCAGTGTAAATTCATATTTATAATCGGTTTATATTTTTGACATTAGCCCAAGTTCCTGTTTCTTTTGATTCTTCGGAAGCTAAACCAATTAAATGTAAATTAGCTACGACATTCGCATTAGCGAAACTTGGAATGTTACTTTCAACCGCGTCTAAAAAAGAAGAAATTGATTCGTGCATGCCTGGCCAATCTGCATAAGGTTGAATTGCAGATAAAGACATAGTTTTCCATTGTTTTGCTGTCTTAGTTCTTGTTTTCAATTCTCCTGTTAAAACATCAATCATAATATCTCCGAAATCTCCAACAACTTCTATATTAATTGTTAAATCTTCTACGCTGTCAATATTTACTTTAAGTTCTCCCCAAATTCCATTATAATCAAAATAACCTGTACTTTGACTTTGTCTACGACCTTCAGTACCATAACCATCCATTATAAGAACGCGTTCTGGCGTTGCATCTAGCAGTACATTTAAAACATGAATATACCAAACAGATAATCGAGCTATATTGTTTACATCTTGGTGTGGATCTGGTCCCCAATTTGATTGTAATCGAATGCTTGCAGTTTGAATATTTCCAATAAGTTGTTTTTTTATCAACTCTGAAGCTTTCATAACTGCTGGAACAAGCGCAAGTTCCAAATCTGCATGTGTAATTTGTGGAGCGGCGAGTAGTTCTTTAATTATTTTTGGAATTAACGCTCTCGTATGTGCAATTGGAGGTTCATAAAATACAGCTTTGCCTGATGCTAATGCGGCTGAAATTGCTTCTGCATGAACGGAATCAGGAACAGCAATCATTACTGCTTCAATCTCTGTTACAGCGAGTAAATCTTTGTATCCTTTATAAACATTAATACTATTTCCAAAATCTTTTTTAATTGCCTTTATAGTAGCTTCGCTTCTGGCGGAAATACCTATGATTTCTACTCTTTCATCTCTTTTTAAGGCAGGGATATATGCATCTTTAACCCAAGAACCATAACCAATAATACCTATTTTAATCTTTGTCATTTTATTTGAATTCTTATTTATAGAAGACAAAAGTAGCAGGCGTAAAAATTAATAAATTGTATATTTTAAACAGATTAGAATAATTTGAAATTGTAATTAATCATCTTGTTTGTATCATTTTCTTGATGAATAAATGATTGATAATTTGAAGGTGTATGATTTAAGAACTTTTTGAACTCACGAATAAAATGTGCTTGATCAAAATACCCAGAATTTATAGCTATTGAAGTTAGGCTATCATCAGTGCCAATTAAGCTACATAATGATTTACGAAACTTTATAAGTCGCTCAAATTTCTTAGGAGAAACTCCAACTATTTTAGTGAAATTACGATTAAGAGTAACGTAATTTGTATGTATTGTTTTGCAGTATTCTTCTATAGAACATATATCATCGTTCCATCTAAATTGATTGTAAAAATCTCTAATCTTCAGAATGTTATCATAAGATGTTTTGGAAAACAAACTAGATAATAACGTATACGTTTTATGTATTAAAACTGCATTCGAATCTGTGTTTGAATATGCAATGATTCCTTCCAAATTTGGTAACTCAAATGATGTATTGAATACTTTTTTTCCTTGAATTTGAAAAAACGGAAACATGCCAAATGCAAAAAACCGAATCCCGATTAATTTAGTGCCAATTGGATATTTTAAAACAGTATTGGTAGAAGAAATTCCTTCGATATGCGGAGTCGTACACCAAACTTGATTTCGCTTATATTTAGAGTTGTTTAAAGGAATAATTAAATTAACATATTGATTCGGAGGTATAATTACTTCTACTTCTTTTTCAATATTTTCTGCAATCCATATTCGTTCAATCAAATCAGAAAACAGTTCAGATTTATGTTCAATTATATCTAGCAATTCTTCTAAATTAATTCATGTTACACTTTCTATAAAAATGTAATTTATGACTTTTTTAGCTTGAGTAGAAATCTAATTAATTAAACTTCCCTAACTGTACTGCTTTTTGCATAGCTTCATATCTTTTTTTCCATGCAGCTCTATCTTTATTTAAATGATCATCAATATGAACAGGATCTTTGGTGTTGAAATTTCCGCCCCAACGCAATTTAGGATCATCAATAATTAATTTTAAAAACTGTGCTACAGGAGCTGGAACATTTGGATATTTAGTAAGCATTTTAGAGTTTGCTAATAAACCATTTCCATACTGTAAATTCATATCAATTCCATGACCTGCTAAATGATTTGAGAACGTTGCTGGTTTTACAATAGCGCCTTGTACGTTTGTTGTGGTTCTAAATGAACTTGTAACATATACAAAAACGTTTGCTTGTGCTGCATACTGATTAATTTTTTCAAGTGCAGGAACAAATTGAACATCTGCTCTACATGGATTTCCTGAAAATCGTGATGCTTCAAATAATACAAGTGGTGATTTCTTATTTGGTAAATTTTTCAATGCAAGATCACTCCATTTGCTACCGTAAAATTTATTAATATCTTTTAAAAACAAATTGATCAATGGTCGTGTCAAAGAATCTCCATCAGACTCAATATTATTGTCTTTTGCATACGAAATTACAGCATTGCGTGTGCTTTTTCCATACAATCCGTCAGCACCAAACTTTAAAAAATTGAGTTCTTTTCCATAACCAATTGTATTAAGAAAAACTTGAACAGCGCTAATACTCATGCGAGTTCCTTTCGAAATATGTTTTTTAGTTCTAAGATCAGACGTATGAATTGCCCATAAAACATACATTTGAGGCAAAAAGTCGTGTCGTTGTATAATTAGCTTTGCTAGCGAATTTGGTACAGATGTTCCATCGCTTGGATGTCCATTTTTATTTGCGAAAGCGGCAACAGCTTTTGTAGTAGCATTTCCGTAATCGCCATCAGCTTGGTAATCATCCCATCTTAGCTCTTTTCGAAAACCTAATTCAAACAGTGTTCGCTGTAAATCTGTGATCAATTCTTTATGAGAAGATCCTTTAAATAATTGTTGACTAATATCACCCTTTTTAAGCGCTGATTCAATAAGATTTGAACATTCCATGGAGTTTACTTTTTTGTGTGTAACAAATTATAAAAAAA
The DNA here is from genome assembly GCF_056033805.1 of Kordia sp. E. NCBI lineage: Bacteria > Pseudomonadati > Bacteroidota > Flavobacteriia > Flavobacteriales > Flavobacteriaceae > Kordia > Kordia sp. E. Next base: position 686,105 of record NZ_JBRASR010000006.1, on the reverse strand, counting down.
ATACATGGATACAAAGGGTGAAAACACTTGGTTTAAACTGCATTGTATTTTTGTAATTCAATAGCAATAATTTTGTACTGAAATAAAATGAAGAAATCGACTAGAAAGTTAATTCCAGACGATTTCTCAATACGATGATTTTAGATATTACACCAAATTGGATTCTACGATACTAATCACCGTAAAAGTTTACGATCATAAAAGATATACTGTTTTATGATATTTTTTTATTAGTTAACAACTAATGTAGCAAGAGAAAATAGCTCTTGTTGCTGTTGGATTACAACCAATAGTGCAGTTGTTACTTCCACAATCGTTGGTGTTGCAATTTTCGGTAATATCACATCCATCAACCACTCCAGTAAAGATGCATTGTGGATTTGTAGATTCTCCACCGCCTTTAGCATGCAGCGTGTTTAATTCTGCAACTCTTGACTTTGTAAGGTTCAATTTATTTAACTCTAATTTTTGTTTTTTCATGATTCTATTTTTTAATTATTAAAATACAATTGTAGTAATAAAAAGCCGCTTGGATAACTACTTCCAAGCGGCACTAAACATGATATATAACTACTAAACTATATACCAAACTTTTTAAAGAGTTACAGTGTCGCCGCTAGGATCTGGGCAAGCTATGCACGAGTTTGTATAAACACTTGGGCATGGGATTGAACATGTTTCTGACTCTACACAATTATTTTGCGAAGCTTTATCTTTTCCGCCTCTATTGTCTCCTCCAAAGATGTTTCCAGCTTGTAATGCTGCGATGCTACCTTTGTTTAATTTTAATGTTCCGTGTTGTAATTTGTTTTTTTTCATAATGTATGTTTTGATTAAACTTGAAGTAAAACTATACAAACACGTAACGTCAAAAAAACAGTTACTTTGTCAGTTGATATAATGACAGTTGCTGTTTTATGATTGAATAATCTAGATGAAATGAAATTTAATTTTCATAATATAATTTTGATTTACAATTAGTTATGATTGTTTTTTTTGTAAAGCTTAAAACATCAATGATCAAATTTAAAAAGTAATTTTCACAATGTAAAATGGTGTGTGTGACAATTGATCTATTGTCATTTTTTGAGGTTAAAAACAGTAAAATATGTATTTATTTTTCAAGAGAAGCGTTTAAGTTTTTGATAAAATAGGAAGGATTCAAATTTGTTTTTCGCTGAAAAGCTCTTGAAAATGTTCGTGTATTACTAAAGCCCGATTCTTCTGCAATGGCATCAATGGTGTATTTCCTGAATGTGGCATCGTCTTGCAATCGTTTTATGGTGTAATCAACACGTAAATCATTCATAAATGTGTTGAAACTTTTTCCTTCGTATACATTTACAATTTTTGATAAATATGTATGATTTGTCTTTAAGCGTTTTGCCAAATTTTGCAAAGTTATATTTGATGATAAAAATTCGTTTTTTTCTTTAAAAAGAGCCAAATTATTCAACACACTTGCAACAATATCTTCGGGAATATTGAGTTCACTTTTTGTGCGATCTGAAACATCAATAATAGTATACTGCTTCTTTTCTTCTTGATCTTTTAAAAGTTCTTCAAAACGTTTTTTATAAATATTTCGCTGTATATATTGATATATTAAAAACCCACCAATTATGAGAATAGCTAGAATAGCACTAAGAATACTGTAGAAATATGTTTTTTCATTTTTTAATAATGATGTAATCACTTCTTGTTTGTTAGCTAATAATCTTGGCGTGTTATAATCTTCTGAAATTCGTTTACTTAAATATAGTTCTTTATCATGTATAATACTATCCAAACGTAATAAGCGCTCAATATAGGTAAGCTGTTTTTCAAGATCTTTTTTCTTTTTATAATGATCAATAAGTATTTCGTACGTTGGTCTTGTTTCCGGAAATAGATAATTCACTTTTAAAAAGATAGAATCTACTTTTTTGAAATAATCAATGGCAGTTTCAGTATTTTGTTGTGCTAAATATGTTTTGCCTAGATAGAAATAAGCATATGTTAAGTTAGAATCATTATCCTTTTTTTCAAAATATGGAACAGTTTTCGTTATGTTATCTATAGCTTCTGTATAATTTTGTTGTGCATACAAACTCATACCTTGTTTTAATATAAATACATTATATAAATGTTTGTATTTGGGGCGATTATATGTTTGTTTGATTGCTTCTGTCGCATACTTTTTTACAGAATCGTACTTGCCTAATTGCCGATAAGAAGTAACCATACTTGATATTATTCTTAAACGCCTCCATTGATCTTCAAACCCTAATTTTTCAGAATTTGCTAGGGATTTTTTAAGTGTTTTTAGTGCATTTTCATAATCTCCAATTAAATTATAAGTAATTCCAATATTGTAGTTAATGTTAAAAAGGGCATTATTGTTTTTACTTTCTTTGGCATATTGCTCTGCTTTTACATATAAGTTTAATGCTTCTTTATAAGATTGAGCTTGAAAAAGATCTCCAGCTTTTATAACCAACGCATTTTCCATCAAATAGTGATCTGTACGTTTAGCTGATAGTTGAGTAAGGCTATCAATATATATCATTTTTAAAGAATCAGAATTAAGTAAACCTTTATAATAATAACCATCAATGATTTTTTTTGAATCTTGAAGTTGCTTTGCCTTTTTTAAATAAGCATCTGCATACAAGCTAGCTTCTGCATCAGAATCTGTGTCATAAAACTGCGTTCGTAATTCTTTAAAACTTTTTTGCAACAGCGAATCAATTTGTAGTGTGTTTTGTTCTTGACTCCATAATGAGAAATGAATAAAAAGGAAACATACAATACTGAAATAGTGTTTTAATGACATAAGAATAATCTAGGAATACTAAAATACATTTTCTTTTCTTTTTGTCGAGGAACAGTAAGACATAAATAGTATATAAAGTTGTGACAATAGATCAATTGTCTATATATAATGTAGGTTTACAGTACTAAGTGGCTATAAATAATTGTAGCTTTGAGATACACTAATTCAAATACAAAACATAATATTTATGAAAAGAAAAAGTTTATTCCTCAGCCTAAAAAAGTATACAATTGCATCTGTTCGTGGAAATTATAATATTATCGGAGCAGGTTTAACAACTGGTCCTGAGTGTGGCACTTCAGTTGATCCAGCAATTTGTAGGTCAGCAGATCCAGTTACATGCCAATCACAAGATACTGGTACATGTACAACAAAACATCCATCTTGTGGAAGTTCTACAGACGATCCATTAAGTAATGCACGAAAAGGATGTGCTTCTCACATTGGTGGTGGAGATTAATAGTTCAAAAAAAGTAATACATAACTAAAAAAAGCTAGGCAATTTGCCTAGCTTTTATAATTCTATTCTAATATATCTTTGTTTACAGCATAAACTATAGACTTCATCATTGTAATATATAATTTGGACGAAAGGATATGGTACATCTCTTCAGTAGCTTCATTTTGAAACGACATATCGTTCCAAGAACCCATTCCTCCAAATACAAATGAATGACATGCAGCCATTAACAATTGTTTATTTTGTAAATCGTAATTATTCCAGATAATTAAATCAAAATGATGAAAATTTAATTCTGGTTTGTCACTATTGAGTGTATATATTGCTTGCTGAATTTTTTTTGCCCAATATTCATCAGTTTCTTTGTAAGCAAAATCAATAATTTTTTCAAGACAGATTTTTAATGCTTCTTTAGTTTTTTCAATAGTGTATTGTTGATTTATAATTGGCTGGTTACTAAGGTCTTTTCCATAGGTAACTTGCCAAGGTTTTTTGATTGAATTTTTATCATATTTCCATATGCTAAACCAAAAATCTGAATAATTTTCAAATACTGTTTCAATAAGCCAAGTGCCGCCACCGCCAATAAAACTTGCAGTTTTATGATCGTCTTTCTTTTCACTTTGATAATAAAGACGCAGTTTTTTACACTTTTTTGACTTTAAAAAAACATACCAATCTATAGGGTTTTTAGCAACTATGAACTCTTTTTGATTGCTAAAAAAGTACTTTTTTTTCAGTTCTCTAAAATCAACAAAATTGCAATGCTGAAAAGTTGAGTTTTTAGGATAGTAATTTTGCAATATTTCTTTTTCTAGATACTCATTTCCATAAGATACTATTGATATAAGTTGAGCTAAAGTTCCAGTCATTTTTGCTTTATAAAAATTTAATCTACATATTGATGAATAGAAGTTTTTGAGGTATTCTTTCTCAATCTCAAAAAACAATGCACATAAAAAATAATAACCATTAATATAAATGGAATTACAGTCCTAGCTACTGGTGTTTGATGCCTTCCTAAAGTAGAAAGAAAATATATAAAAGGAATTAAAACGAATAAAGGAGAACTAAGGAACAACCATAACTTATAATTTTTTACGCTACGCCATCCTAACAGAAACAGAAGTTGTCCAGTTAGGATTGATAGTACTGGTATAAAAGTTATGAGATCACTGCGTTGTAAAATTTCTGGAATATTAAATATCATAAAAATTTCAAATAATACCCAAGGTCCACCAATATGCCGACCAATAACTTGTATAAAGAAAAAAGATAGAATGACGCCGAAGAAAATCCAGCGATTTATTTTTAATTCCATTAATGTTATTATTTCAAACTAGCTAATGCTTCAATGGCTTTTTCTGCATCTGCTTCTTCCACATGGAATTCAATACTTCCACCAAGGATTCCTGCATAAGCTGTGTCCATTTTATTGATTTCGTGATAGTTAATTTCAGCTTCGGCTAAAAGTTTTCGTGCACTCATTACTTGAATCTGCGAATCGCTTGAATATATTTTTTGTTTATCCATAGGTTTAATTTTTTATTTAATATGTGCATCAATTTTTTCGATTGTATCTTCATATATGGAAATCAGCTTATATTGCGAACCGAAATAATCTTGCATAATATCCCACATTAAATCATGTACATCTTTATAAGTAGTCTCTGAATCTATGTAAACATAACGTTGATTGAATGTTTTTCGGAGATCTTCAATATTATATTGTAAATTATATGCTTTTGTAATCTGCTTTAGCAAATCGATATCTAAATTGGATAGCATATTACTAAACTTCGTTGCTTGAAACATAGCATCTTCAAATTTTGCTTTTCCAAGTCCTGGCCAGTTAGGAATCCTGTTCAAAAAACGATCGGCTTTAAATGCTTCATCTAAAATTTCAGAATTTTTATCTAAAACTTTACTAATGCTATCAAGCGAATTGAAAAAAGGTTTAATATCTTTTTCTTTTCTTTCTTTAAGATACAACAAATTATCATGTAACTCACTTTTTAATGCAGTTAGAAGACTGTTTCGATCATTATCAAGGATTCTATCATCGTTCCAATTAGAAGCCATCATTCCTATAAATACACCTAAAATGACCATAACGAGTTGTAAAAAATAGTCAATACGTTTTTCCTTATTCATGAAATCCTTTTTAAATTAAAAAACTAGAGATACAAAATACAAGGATTTTATGAGGTTTTGAATGTGATATCTGTAAATTTTTCCATCAACTATCTATGCTGGTAGCAATAACGACCGTTTTTTACGTTTCGTTTACAGCGTTTCCCAGATTTAGTTTTTCCATGACATTGTGAAGAAGATGAAGGTGTTTTAGTGCGTTTTGAAGCTTTGATAGAACTACTATTTTGTTTGGTATGTTGAAAACAATAGCCGTTAGCTAATTTAGTTTTATGTTTACAACGTGTTCCTTTTTGAGTATATCCTTTACAACGAACAGAAGTAGCAGTACCAACTGCTTTGTTATCAGAAGTCAGTTGTTTCTTTAATTGACTTTTTGGCGGTGGATTGCAAATTTTACAAGGTGTAAGTTTTGAATCTCTAATATTTTTCAATCCAACTAACTTACTCGAAACATTTTCCACCATACGACACGAACTCAAATGATATCGCTTTCCTGAAGGTGTTTTGTAAACATCTTGTGAATAACATTGAAATGAAATCACATGAAAAATGAATACAAAAATAAAATATCTCATAGGCGTAGAAATAATTTTAAAATTACTAGAAAATCTTTATAAAGAATTACGGTTTTCCACAAAAAAATAGCGGTAAAAACTTGGTGTAACATTTTTTTAGTAACTTTCAATCTGAATGAAACATTGCAGTAGTATACTATCTTTCTTCTTCCTATTTGTTGTGCACATAACTATGGCGCAACAATCGTATGAATTTGGTTCTCCAAAAACACATAACATCTCAGCAGCCAAATATGGTGGAGAAGAACAAAATTTCAATTTTATACAAGACGATAAAGGTGTATTATTTGTAGCTAATACAATTGGGTTTTTAGAATTCAATGGTGTGAGCTGGCGACATTTTAAACCAGAAAATGATGGTGTTCCACTTTCTTTTGCAAAAGATGAAAATGGCAGAATTTATAGTGGTGGAACAGGATTCATTGGATATTTAGATCAAGATGAAAATGGTCAAACAAAATTCAATCAATTAAACCATTTATTACCGAAAGATTTTATGTTACAATATGTTTGGAATACAATTTCAAAAGATGGAAACATATACTTTCAAAACTTAAAGAACGTCATTGTATATACTGGTGAGAAGATTCATATTATTGATAGCCAATATTATATAAGTAATATGTATCACATAAACAATACCATATTTGTTGATACAGTTCATGGAATCTATACCATAGAAAATAATGCATTAGTACTTATAGAAGGAACTGAGTTTTTTGGAAGTTCAGATGTAAGAGGAATGCTGGGCGTTGATAAGAATGACTTTACTGCATTTACAAATGAACATGGAGTAAGTCATTTTAAAAATGGAGAAATAGAAACTGCGAATACTGAAGTTTCTGATTTCATTAAAAAAAATAAAATATACAGTAGTAAAAAATTAAATGATGGAACCATTGCCTTAAATACAGTAAACAGAGGAACATTACTTATTAATAAAGAATTTGAACCTGTATATAGTATTCAAGAAAGTGGCGGATTGATATACAATCTTGTTCGTGGTGTGTATCAAGATTATAATAATGATCTTTGGTTTGCTACTGATGAAGGAATTTCTAAAGTAAATTATCCAATAGCAAGCACGTTTTATAAACATTATAAGGAAGGTATAGGAACAGTTCAAAAAATAATACGATACAAAGAGAAATTATATATAGCTTCTACAAACGGTACGTATGAATTGATCCCAACGACAAAAGAAAAACTGACTACGGATGCTCCATATGCAACTTATAAAATGGTTGGAAGCACTAACAGAAATAGTTTTGCAATCACAAGTTTTCAGAATAAACTTATTTATGGAGAATTAGGTGCTACCATAAGTTATGATGGAAACACAGGCATAGAGATTAATAAAAATAATGCACGTAAATTTTACGCTTCAAAAGCACATAAGAATACGCTTTTTATGGGATGTATAGGTGGCTGTGAAATACTGCATTATGAAAATGGAAAACTAAGCAAGCAAACAAAAATTAAGGGAATAGATGTCGAAATACGCGGTATTGTTGAAGATTCACTAAACAACCTTTGGCTGACAACAATGACTGAAGGAATATACAAAGTCCAATTAAATGATACGCTTGGCGTAAAAAATATTCAACACTACGATGAAGAAGATGGATTGCCTTCAATGCGTGATAATTTAGCCTATGAAATAGACAATAATGATATCATTTTTACAACACACAAAGGGTTTTATAAATATGATATAACTACGGATAAATTTATACCTAGCGATCGTTTTGGAAAAGCCTATGCAGGAACAGACGAATTTGTGTATGCATTTTACTATGTAAATCCTGAAAAAGCATGGATTCACTCATATCGAAAACGAGAAACTTCATTATATACAGTGAACAAATCAAAACGAGATACACTTTTGTATGACGACTATAAAGAATTTGGACATGTACCTGTATATTATATTTATGATGATGCAGAAACGCCAATAACTTGGCTTGGAGGAACAGATTTGGTACGGCATGATGAATCAATTAATACGAAGAAAGAAAATGTAAAATATCATGCAGTTATTTCAAAAGCAATTGTTGGAACAGATTCCTTATTGATATCAGGTCATCATTTTGATTCAGAAAAAACACTAGAACTAACGCCTGATTACAAAGATATTCGATTTGAAGTTGGTGCTACAGATTATCAAGATTTTACAAAAAATGAATTCCAATACTTTTTGGAAGGATATGATGAAAAATGGAGTGATTGGAATCAAGAGGCATTCAAAATATTTACAAACCTAAGTAGCGGAAATTACACGTTTAAAGTACGTGCGAAAAATGTAAAAAATCAACTTTCTGAAACGACAGTGTTCAACTTTAAAATTTTGCCAAAATGGTATGAACAATTATGGTTCATATTATTGCTATTGCTTGCAGGAATTATAGGAGTTGTATATCTGACTAATTTCTTTTCTAAGCGTAAATTTGTGAAAAAAGTACATGAACTAGAATTGAAACAACAATTTGAATCAGAAAAAAATCAAGCAGTAATTCAAGAACAAGAACGCGGTATCAAAGCAATGATTCAAGCGCAAGAAAATGAACGTGGACGTATTGCAAGAGATTTACATGATGGTGTTGTACAACAAATAGGAAGCGTAATTTTAAAAGCACGAAGCTTTATTGAAAAGACAGGAACGAAAGATCAAAAAGAAGCAGAAACATTCTTAAATGAATTAGAAACATCAAATCAAGACTTGCGAAACATATCACATCAAATGATGCCGAGAGCATTAAGCGACCTTGGAATTATTCCAGCATTAGAAGACATGCTAGAAAATAGTTTAGCATATGCCAACATCAAATATCAATTTGAACACTTCAATATCAATGAACGATTACCCGAAAAAATTGAAGTCTCTATCTACAGAATTACACAAGAATTAATCAACAATATCATAAAACATAGCAATGCCAATAATGTTAATGTGCAACTCTTCAAATCAGATGAAAGTATTATTCTCATTGTAGAAGATGATGGTGTTGGAATGAATACTTCCAAATCAGGAAAAGGTATCGGATTGTTAAACATTTCGAGTCGTGTAGACATGATTCATGGAACGGTAAATTTTGAACCGAGCCCGAATAGTGGTACATTAGTAACGGTAAAAATTCCATTATCAAATGTCAATTAAACTCCTTATTGCAGACGATCATCCGCTAATGGCGCAAGGTATTGCAAACACATTCAATACAACCGAAGCTATTGTTGTAAAAAAGATAGTACATGATGGCGAAGCAGTAATTCATGCGTTAGAGTCAGCTCTTTTTGATGTTGTACTCTTAGATATTGAAATGCCAAAGCGCAACGGAATAGAATGTGCAAAAATCATCGTAAAAAAGTTTCCAGAAGTAAAAATTGCAATGTTATCAATGCATCAAGAAAGTTCAGTTATCAAACATCTTATGGAAATTGGCGTGCAAGGGTACATGCTAAAAACAATTCCGAGCGACGAATTGATATTTGCTATAAAAACAATTCATGCTGGAAAAGAATACTTCAATGCTTCCATAACGAAAGCATTACTAAATCCAGAAACGAAAACTTCATCAATAAAAGTCTTAGAAAAATCGCCTGTAGTAGAAGAATTGACATCTCGTGAAATAGAAGTAATTAAATTAATCTCTAAAGGATTGACTAACATTCAAATTGGCGAAAAAATATTCATTAGCCCACGAACGGTTGATACACATCGTACCAACATCATGAAAAAAATTGGTGTTAATAATGTTGCTGGTTTGGTTCGTTTTGCCTTCCAGAATGACTTGGCGTAATGAACAAATCATTTTTCTTTTGTTTAGCATTGTCATATCGAACGCAGTCGAGATACTCATATGCTAGTAAATACATTTGAAAACTCATAAATTCCTTAATTTAAATCATACAACTCTTCAAAATACGGTAAATCCCGTAGCTGTTTAAGTAAATAACTCTATTTACTACAATCGACCTGTCTACTACTTTTGAATCATCATTTAATATCACCCTTTTCCAAAGTTTAGATAAGAGCATCTATTCGAATATTTCCACAGGGTGATGTAGTTGGAATATCGGATGGATGCTCTTTTTTCAATAAAATAATAACGAACGATTATGAAAAATTTAAAAAAACAATTCAATGTTTTCTGTATTGCATTTCTAGCACTAACAATGATTGCATGTAGCAATGATGATGATTCTGGTAACTCTGATGATCCTGCAAATACTGCAGCAGAATTTTTAACAGCGAAAGTGGATGGTGTAGACTTTAGCGCTATGGAAGTTTCAGTAACAGCAACGACCTCAAACAGTGTATTATCACTTGTTGGTGGCGATAGTACTGGAAATACGTTTCAAATAGCAATACAAAACTATAATGGTGTTGGAACATACGTTACAGGTGATGTTGTAACAAACTCAAATGCTATGTCGTACATAACAATCACTCCAGTTGCTTTATGGACTTCGACTTTTGATACAGGAACTGGAATGTTAGAAGTAACATCTGATGATGGAAGCATCATAGAAGGAACATTTGAATTTCTTGGTTACAAAGATCCGTCAAATCGAATTCTCTTTAGTGACGGTGCTTTTAAAGCAAACATAGAATAATAATTACTGAATTATAAAAAACAACCGAACGATGAAAATTAGAATAGTATTAATAGGATTACTGAGTCAAATGGCTTTTGGGCAATTGGAAACGGTAAAAGACATACATGCTGCAACAGGAGATGATGTGTACTCTAATAGTTTTATGTATAGAGGAAACACTAATGGAGTCATAGCTGCAAGTGATGGAAATACTGGTAGTGAAATCTATATGTTAAATCCAACATTAAACAACATGACATTGATCAAAGATATTGCGCCAGGATGTGATGGAAGTGCTCCAAATCAATTAAGAGTTTTACCGAATGGAAATGTCGTTTTCACAGCAAATGATGGAGTTCATGGTGTCGAAATTTGGGTAACCGATGGAACAGAAGCTGGAACAATGCTTTTAAATGACATTCGCCCAGGAACAAGCAGTAGTAGTCCATTTCAGTTAACACTTCTTGGAAATGCGGTATACTTTACAGCAAATGATGGCGGAACTTTTGGTTCTGAAATATGGAAAACGGATGGTACAGTAGCAGGAACAACTGTTCTAAAAGACATAAATACAAGTGGAAACTCTTTTCCTTCTAACTATACAATAGTAAACAATGAGTTGTATTTCTCTGCAAATGATGGAGTAGTAGGAACCGAATTATGGAAAACTGACGGAACAGAAGCAGGAACAGTTTTAGTAAAAGATATTCGAAGTGGTTCGCAAAGTAGCAGTACACAACGATTTATAGCAAGTGGAAATACACTCTATTTTACAGCTAATGATGGAAATACAGGAACGGAACTATGGAAGTCAGATGGAACAGAATCAGGAACTACAATCGTAAGAAACATTACTCCTGGAAGCGGATTTACAAACTTTAACTCCTTTCTAGATGTAAATGGTACATTATACTTTGGAAGCAAAGGAGATCTGTGGAAATCTGATGGAACTTCAGGCGGAACAGTCTTAATAAAAGATGTAAATAATTCAACTAATTTTGCGAACCTTTCGGCATTATTTCATCATAATGGAACAATTTATTTTAGAGGAAACAATGGTATAAATGGTGATGAACTTTGGACAAGTGACGGAACAACTTCAGGAACAAACCTGTTACTCGATATCAATCCAGGAACTGCACATAGTGAATTAGGTGGTTTTTTTATCATGAATAACACAATCTTCTTTACAGCTGATGATGGTGTACATGGAAATGAATTATGGACAACAGATGGAACGGCAGTCAATACACAATTATTCAATGACTACAATGTAGGTTCTGCGCGTAGTAGATCACAATTTGTCTTTGAATATCAAGGAAGTAACATTCTAATGATTGACAATGGAATCAATGGATATTCTTTCTATAAGTCAGATGGAACTTTAGTAGGAACAGAACTTATTTATGACTTAAATACGATTACAAAAAGTGCAAATCCGCAAATCATAGGTATTCGTAAAGGTGAAATATATCTTGCTGCTGTTGATGGTGCATTTCATGATGAACTCTGGAAAAGTGATGGAACAGAAGCTGGAACGATACGATTAGTCGGATTAGATAATGAATATGGAGATCGATATATAACCAGTGCAGAAGAAGTAAATGGAAATGTAGTTTTTGTAGCAAGAGATTTAGCAGCAAATTCAGAATTGTGGATTACTGATGGAACTCCAACAGGAACTCAACTTCTTCTAGATTTATATCCTGGAACTGCAGCAGGAACATTCGGACCTTTATATCCTTATAATGGAGAAATTTATTTCTCAGGATGGCAACCTGCTACAGGGCAAGAACTCTGGAAAACTGACGGAACAGTTACTGGAACAGTTTTAGTAAAAGACATTCAAGCTGGAGGAGGTTTCTCAGGACCAATTAGTTTTGTAGAATTCGGAGGAAAATTATATTTCAGAGCTGACGATGGTACAAACGGACGCGAACTATGGGTAACCGATGGAACCGAAGCCGGAACACAATTAGTAAAAGACATCCATCCTACAGGTTCATCAAATGCAGCGCCGCAACTAGTTTTTAACAATAAATTATATCTAATAGCAAACACTCCAACAAGCGGATTTGAACTTTGGTCTACTGATGGAACAGACGCAGGAACGACTTTAGTAAAAGATATTAATACTTCAGGAAATGGTTTTCCAAAAGATTTTATAGAATACAACAATGAACTCTATTTTAGAGCTACTGACGGAACTAATGGAACAGAACTCTGGAAAACAGACGGAACGGAAGCAGGAACTGTATTAGTAAAAGACATAAACACAGCAGGAAATGCATTCATAGGATTTGCGCAACAAACAATATACAATGGCGAATTGTACTTTGTAGCTCGCGATAATACGACTGCAGATGAACTCTGGAAAACTGATGGAACTTCCGCAGGAACAGTAGTCGTTTCAAACATAAATCCAACAACAGGTTCAGGAATTACGGAACTTACGGTATTTGATAACAAACTAATTTTCGCAGCTACTGATGGAATCATAGGAAGAGAACTATACATAAGTGATGGAACGACCACAGAACTGTTATTAGACATCTATCCAGGAGAAAAAAGTAGTAGTCCATCAGATTTAATAGTCTACAACAACGAATTATACTTTGTGGCTTTAGACAATATATACGGAAATGAATTACGGAAAATAAACACTACAACACTAAGTGTGGAAACTGTTGAGAATTTTCAGAATACTGAAAAATTAGCAGTATATCCAAATCCTACAACATCGTATTTCTCAATCAATACGAGTTCACAAACGGATATAACAAAAGTAGAAATATATGATCGTACAGGTAAATTTATTCAAGAACTCAAAAAATCTGAAAACGGATATAATGTGCAAAACCTAACATCAGGATTGTACTTTGTAAAAATGTATACTTCCCAAACCTCAAAAACTAAGAAGTTAATCGTTCGGTAAACAAAAGTACTTGTTAGTTAAAAAGCCTCTTTCCTTACTTGGGAAGAGGCTTTTATAATATTAAGTTAATAGGTTACATCATTCTGAACTTGATTCAGAATCACATAATATATGCAAACAAACAATTTAATAACTGCGTTAAGGAATAACCAAACAAAAACACCATCATAAAATTTTAAATTCTATAATGGCGTTTTATATGTTAACTGAAAACTGTCAACCGACAGCTGACAACCGAGATCTAGTCCTGCAATGCAAATACTTTTTGTAACAAAGCAGTTGTTCTTGATCCAACTTTCGTACGAATTTGAGCTTCTTCTACAGCAATCATTTTATAAACACCTTTCAAAGCCTCATTTGTAACGTAATCTGTTAAATCTGGATTCACTTTATTCACAAAAGGAATCTTATTATAATTGTTTATCATTTCAGCCCAAATACGATCCGCACCAACTTTCGCAAACGAATTCTGAATTACAGGTTGAAATTTCCCATACAAAGCTGTATTTGTTTTTCCTTGTAAATATTGAGTTGCAGCATCGTTATTTCCTAATAAAATATTCTTAGCATCCGCAAACGTAATATCTTTTACAGCACTAACGAAAATTGGAGTTGCTTGTTTTACAGCATCTTCAGCAGCTCTGTTTAATAATTTAATTCCATCATCAGCCAAACTTCCCAAACCAACATCACGTAAGGCTTTATCAACTTTTCTTAATTCCTCAGGCATTAAAATTTTCACAAGACTATTTCCGTAAAAACCATCTTTTAAAGTCAATTTTTGTACTTGCTTATCAATTCCGAAATCTAATGCTTGACGCAATCCTGCTGCAATATCAGCATTTCCAAGTGTTCCGCCTTGTGGAAGTTGATTGACAACTTGTTGCAATTCTGCGCAAGAATTCAACATCAATAACCCAACAAAAGCAATAATGATCTTTTTCATGTAAAATGTATTTAAGTTTTTTAGACGATATATTATATAAATGGTTTAATCATTTACAAAAGGTATACCACAAAAATACATGAATTATTAAAACAAGACATTTGTTTCAAGTGAAATTTAATTGAGATGAATGGTAAGGAAAAATAATTATAGTATCTTTTGAATTCAAAAAATAACTATGAAAAAACTCATATTCTATGCATTACTAAGCTTTTCTTTTGGAAGTTTTGCACAAGAATCAATTCCAGATAAAGTCGAAATGTGTAAAATACTATCGGAAATGTTTGAAAATGATCAAATGTATAGAAATGGAAAAATTTTAAAAGATGGAAAGTTTGGAAGTAAAAGCACATATCCAAAAAAAGTAAAAGATTCAGTTTGGAAACTACAATGGAAACTCGATAATGAAAATACAGAACAACTCATAAAATTGACTAAAAAATACGGTTGGCTCAGCGATGAACGAGTTAATTGTCCCAAACTTAACATTTGGGTGATATTTAGACATTCTCAAAAAAAATATTACAAAGAAATTTCAGAAGTAATCGAAAAAGAACACAACGCAAAACGATTAAATGATTTCTACTACAATTTAATGAATGATCACGTAACTGGGAAATATTAAAAAGGTTGTGTATATTTCAATCCATAAATGAACATCCCAAAACACATTCTTCCAACAATTGTAATCTCACAATTTTTCTGTACCTCATTATGGTTTGCAGGAAATGGAATTATGGATGAATTAACTTCCAATTTCGAACTTGGACAAAGTGCTTTAGGTAGTTTAACAGCATCAGTGCAATTTGGCTTCATCATAGGAACATTAATCTTTGCAATTTTATCAATCGCTGATCGGTTTTCGCCATCTAAGGTTTTCTTTGTGTGTGCTATACTTGGTGCTGTATTCAATCTGAGTATTACATGGAAAGGAAACATGTATGAAAGTATTCTTGTCTTTCGTTTTTTTACAGGTTTTTTCCTTGCGGGAATTTACCCTGTAGGAATGAAAATAGCTGCTGATTATTATGATAAAAAACTAGGAAAATCATTAGGCTTTTTGGTTGGAGCTCTTGTACTTGGTACTGCGCTTCCTCATCTATTAAAAGATGTCAAAGGGCAACTTCCGTGGGAACTTGTGTTATATGTCACTTCTTCTATTGCTGCATTAGGAGGTATTTTGATGATCAGCTTAGTACCAGATGGACCTCATAAAAAAACAAGTCCCAAATTAAATTTTTTAGCAATTCCTAGAATCTTTAAAGAACAACATTTCCGTGCCGCAGCTTTTGGATATTTTGGACATATGTGGGAACTATATGCTTTTTGGGCATTTGTTCCGGTGCTATTACATCGCTATTCAGAAATGCACACTGACACATCATTTAATATTCCGTTGCTATCATTCATAATAATTGGAATTGGGAGTTTGGCTTGTATATTAGGAGGTTATTTAGCACAGAAAATCGCAATCAAAAAAGTTGCGTTCAGTTCCTTATTACTATCATGTGTATGCTGTATGATAGCTCCATGTATGTTTTTTGTAACGTCACAAGAAATATTTATTGCCTTTATGCTCTTTTGGGGAATGGTCGTAATAGCGGATTCACCACTTTTTTCCACGTTAGTAGCGCAACATGCACCTTCAGAACTAAAAGGAACAGCTTTAACAATCGTAAACTGTATTGGTTTTGCACTAACAATAATTAGTATTCAACTCATCAATGAATTAAAAGAACTGACAAATTCTCCATTCATATTAATAATGTTGGCTTTAGGACCAATATTCGGGTTAATTGCATTAAGTAAAAAGAAACATAACATAACAAAACCCTAACTGTATTAATCATATCTTATAAAAAATTACACAGATGAAAAAAGTTTGGTTATTACTTCTTCTAATACTCTTCATAAATTGTTCGGAAGATGTATCTAAAAGATCACAGAAAAATACAATTGAAAGCAAACAATACATCACAGTACTAGGAACTGCACAAGATGCAGGGTATCCGCAAATCAATTGTAATAAAGCATGCTGTCAACCATATCATGAAGGGAAAGTAGAAAAAAAACTGATTTCTTGTTTGGGTTTACTAGATCTTGAAGCAAAGAAAAAGTGGCTATTTGATGCCACACCAGACATTACACAACAAATTAAAAACCTTTCCAATCATCTTGAAGCGACAAACGTAATTGATGGCGTTTTTCTCACGCATGCACATATCGGACATTATACTGGACTCATGTATTTTGGTCGTGAAGCCATGGGAGCAAAGAAAGTTCCTGTGTATACAATGCCAAAAATGAAAAATTATTTAGAAACGAATGGACCTTGGAGTCAATTGGTTTCTTTAGAAAATATTAATCTGAAAGAATTGCAGGATAACACTACTGTAGATTTGACAAACGGATTAAAAGTGACACCTTTCTTAGTACCACATCGTGATGAATTCTCAGAAACGGTTGGTTATAAAATTGAGGGAAAAAACAAATCAGCATTGTTTATTCCAGATATCAACAAATGGCATCTTTGGGAGCAAGATATTGTAGCAGAAGTAAAAAAAGTAGATTATGCTTTCTTGGATGCAACATTCTTCAAAAATGGCGAAATTCCAAGACCAATGAGCGAAGTGCCACATCCATTCATAGTAGAAACTGCAAAACTGTTTGAAAATGAAAATCAAGCAACAAAAAACAAAGTTATTTTCATTCACTTCAATCATTCCAATCCAGCATTACAAGATTCAAACAGATTAAAAGGTAGTCTGCAAAATGAAGGTTTCCAATTTGCAAAAGAAGGAATGAAGGTTGGACTGTAAAGTTTTATACGATTTGTTTAAACTAAAAACCTAAGTTAGGTATAAAACTTAAAAGTCGCTTTTTTCTTTTGTTTCTTTTCTTTGTGCGAGCAAAGAAAACGAAATTAGAAATCTAATTTTTAGTGTTTTAAAACTTATCTAATAAGCGTTTACTAAATTTTATTTGAATGAAACTTACGTCGAACTCATGTTAAAAATTGAATGATAATGCGTTCATAATAAATTACAATTGAATCTTTGCTCTATATTCTTTCAACGTAGTGGTCTTGAATCTTATGTCTGACAATTTTCATTTCTTATATATTTCTTAAAAAATGTTCGATTTTTTTGAATATTCCGTAAATTGCACCCCTAAAATAGATACTTCATTACAGATGGAACAAGCGCAACCTTACAAGCCAACATATAAAGTACGAATCGTTACTGCAGCATCATTATTCGATGGACACGATGCAGCAATCAATATCATGCGACGAATCATTCAGTCAACTGGTGTTGAAGTAATCCATTTAGGACACGATAGAAGTGTGGAAGAAGTAGTAAATACTGCAATTCAAGAAGATGCAAATGCAATTGCAATGACTTCGTATCAAGGTGGACACAATGAGTACTTTAAATACATGTATGATTTATTAAAGGAAAGAGGCGCTGGACATATCAAAATATTTGGCGGCGGCGGCGGTGTAATTCTTCCAGAAGAAATCAAAGATTTAATGGACTATGGAATTACACGTATCTACTCACCAGATGATGGTCGTGCAATGGGATTGCAAGGAATGATCAATGATTTAGTAAAACAATCGGACTTTGCTATTGGCGATTCGTTAAATGGAGAAGTAAATATATTACACGAGAAAAACTCAAAAGCAATAGCACGTGTGATCTCTTCAGCAGAAAACTTTCCAGAAGTAGCGAAAGATGCATTAGAGATCATTCACGAAAAAAATAAAAACTCTACAACACCAGTATTAGGAATTACTGGAACTGGTGGTTCAGGGAAATCTAGTTTGGTTGATGAACTAGTTCGTCGTTTCTTAATTGACTTTCCAGAAAAAACAATTGGGTTAATCTCAGTTGATCCATCAAAACGTAAAACTGGTGGAGCATTATTAGGAGATCGTATTCGTATGAACGCGATCAACTCACCAAGAGTATACATGCGTAGTTTGGCAACACGTCAATCAAACTTAGCACTTTCAAAATATGTAAACGAAGCAGTACAAGTATTAAAAGCTGCGGAATATGATATCATCATTCTTGAAACATCAGGAATTGGACAATCGGATACAGAAATTATGGAGCACAGTGATGTGGCTTTATATGTAATGACACCAGAATTTGGAGCAGCAACGCAATTAGAAAAAATTGACATGCTTGATTTTGCTGATTTAGTTGCGATTAACAAATTTGACAAAAGAGGTTCGTTAGATGCTTTGCGCGATGTAAAAAAACAATACATGCGTAACAACAACCTTTGGGACATTCCACAAGATCAATTACCAGTATACGGAACCATTGCTTCTCAGTTCAACGATCCAGGAATGAATACGTTGTACAAAGCAGTGATGGATAAATTGGTAGAAAAAACAGAAGCAGATTTAAAATCGACTTCTAAGATTTCTAGCGAAATGAGTGAGAAGATTTTTGTCATTCCACCATCAAGAACACGATACTTATCTGAAATTGCAGAAAGCAATAGAGGATATGATAAAAAAGCAGACGTACAAGTTGAGGTTGCTCAAAAATTATACGGAATCTATAAAACGATTGGTTCAATAACAAATGTCAAATCGAGTGCAGTTGAGATGAAATTCATGTCAAAAACTGGTTTAGATGAAAACATTATTCTTGAACGATTAGACAACGAAGCTGACATTGATTTAGTAAAACTATTACTAAAAGAGTTTGATCGTGTGAAGCTAAACCTTGATCCTTATAACTGGGAAATCATCAACGGTTGGAACGACAAAGTAAACAAATACAAAAATCCGATCTATACGTTTAAAGTACGTGATCGTGAAATTAAAATAGAAACACACACAGAATCTTTATCACATGTACAAATACCAAAAGTAGCGCTGCCAAAGTATCAAGCTTGGGGCGATATTTTAAAATGGTGTTTGCAAGAAAACGTACCAGGAGAATTTCCATACACATCAGGATTATATCCTTTCAAGCGTACTGGAGAAGATCCAGCGCGAATGTTTGCCGGAGAAGGTGGACCAGAACGTACCAACAAACGTTTTCACTACGTAAGTGCAGGAATGCCAGCAAAACGTTTATCAACAGCGTTTGATAGTGTAACATTATACGGAAACGATCCAGATTTACGACCAGATATTTATGGTAAAATTGGAAATGCAGGAGTTTCTATCTGTTGTTTAGATGATGCCAAAAAACTCTATTCTGGTTTCAACTTAGCAGATGTAATGACTTCGGTAAGTATGACGATTAATGGTCCTGCGCCAATGTTATTAGGTTTCTTCATGAATGCAGCAATTGATCAGCAATGTGAAATCTACATCAAGGAAAATAACTTAGAAGCAGAAGTTGAAGCTAAAATCAAGAAATTATACAAAGGAAAAGAACGTCCACAGTACAATGGCGATTTACCAGAAAGTAACAACGGTTTAGGTTTAATGTTACTTGGAGTTACTGGAGATCAAGTATTGCCAGCAGAGGTTTACGACGATATCAAAGTAAAAACAATTGCACAAGTACGTGGAACGGTTCAAGCAGATATCTTAAAAGAAGATCAAGCACAAAACACGTGTATATTCTCAACAGAATTTGCATTGCGCCTCATGGGAGATGTTCAAGAATACTTCATTGAAAACAATGTGCGTAACTTCTATTCGGTTTCTATCTCTGGATATCATATTGCGGAAGCAGGAGCAAACCCAATTACACAGTTAGCATTAACGTTATCAAACGGATTCACGTATGTAGAATACTATCTAAGTAGAGGAATGGACATCAATAAATTTGGTCCAAACTTATCGTTCTTCTTCTCAAACGGAATTGATCCTGAATATGCAGTCATTGGTCGTGTAGCACGTAAAATCTGGGCGAAAGCCTTAAAACATAAATACGGCGCAAACTCAAGAGCGCAAATGTTGAAATATCACATTCAAACTTCTGGACGTAGTTTACACGCACAAGAAATTGATTTCAATGATATTCGTACAACGTTACAAGCGTTA
Source organism: Kordia sp. E (assembly GCF_056033805.1). Classification (NCBI taxonomy): domain Bacteria; kingdom Pseudomonadati; phylum Bacteroidota; class Flavobacteriia; order Flavobacteriales; family Flavobacteriaceae; genus Kordia; species Kordia sp. E. The sequence continues at coordinate 665,602 of NZ_JBRASR010000006.1, read as the reverse complement.
TACGCAATTTATGATAACTGTAACTCGTTACACACAAATGCATACGATGAAGCGATTACAACACCAACGGAAGAATCGGTTCGTAGAGCAATGGCAATTCAGTTAATCATCAACAAAGAATTAGGATTAGCGAAAAACGAAAATCCAATTCAAGGTTCATTCATTATTGAAGAATTGACAGACTTAGTTGAAGAAGCAGTTTTACTAGAATTTGATAGAATCACGGAACGTGGAGGCGTTTTAGGAGCCATGGAAACGATGTACCAACGTTCTAAAATTCAAGAAGAAAGTTTATACTACGAAACGTTAAAACACAATGGACAATTTCCAATCATTGGTGTAAACACATTTTTAAGTAGTAAAGGTTCGCCAACGGTTGTACCAAAAGAGGTAATTCGTGCAACGGAAGAAGAAAAACAATATCAAATTAAGATATTAGAAAACCTTCACAAAGCGCATGATACTGACGAGTTGTTACTCGAATTACAGAAGAAAGCAGTCAATAACGAGAACATATTTGAAGCTTTAATGGATGTGTGTAAAGTATGTTCATTAGGAGAAATAACAGCTTCACTATTTGAAGTTGGTGGACAATATCGAAGAAACATGTAGTTTATCTAACTAGAAAATAAATCATACCAAAAATGTATAAATCGTGTCGGTTTATACATTTTTTTTATGTGCTTATATAAAAGGAAGTACTTTCATGCTTGTAAAACTAAACAAGGGCAAACTACATGAGAGCAAAATTATTTCTCTTAATACTATTCACTACGTTTTATACTTATGCACAAGTACCAGCAAACAACAATTGTGCTGATGCAGAGTTTATTACAGTAATTACAACAGGGACAACACTTGTCAATTTCAACAACGGAATGGCAACACAAAGTTTGCTAAGTAGTTGTGATACGTCTGCAACAACATATCCAGATGTTTGGTTTGAATTTACAATGCCAGTTGCAGGAAATATACGAATATCAGGTGTTAACTTTGCGGATGGATTTTCACTATACAGTACATGTGGCGGCGCAGAACTCAGTTGTCTTTACGATGATGGATTCTTTTATAACCTTCCGATAGGAACATATAAATTAAGAGCTGTAAGTCAGCTCAGTCAAGCTGGAGTTGATAGTTTTTCGATTCAAGCGTTTGAAACGGCAATGAATGACGAATGTGCGACTGCTGAAATTATTACTGATAATATTACCACAGCAAGAACAATCACGTTTAACAATGCACAAGCAACTGAAAGTCTAAAAAGTAGTTGCGATGCAAGCACAACGGTAGACTATTTAGATCTATGGTATGAATTCACAATGCCAGTTACAGGTAACTTACGAATCACTGGTGTTAACTTTGCCGATGGTTTTACACTTTATGACAATTGCGGAACTGTTCCCACAGAGATAGATTGTTTCTATGACGATCATTTTGTCTACAATCTAGCCGCAGGAACATACACATTACGCGTAGTAAGTATAGATAACAATGCTGGAAGTGACAGTTTTATCATTCAAGCATTTGAAACAGGAGCTAATGATGAATGTGCAACTGCTGAAGTCATCACAGAAGACATTACAACAGCAACTACCATTAATTTCAACAATGCACAAGCTACCGAAAGTTTACAAAGTAGTTGTGATGCAAATGCAACGGCAGACTATTTAGATTTATGGTACGAATTCACGATGCCCGTAAACGGAAATTTGCGAATTACAGGTGTAAATTTTGCTGATGGTTTTACACTCTATGACAATTGCGGAACTGTTCCCACAGAAATTGATTGTTTCTACGACGATAATTTCACCTTCGGTTTAACAACAGGAACTTACATACTTCGTGTTACAAGTTTAGATGTCAATGCAGGAAATGATAGTTTTGTAATGCAGGCATTTGAAACTGTGGCTAATGACGAATGTGCTACTGCAGAAGTGATCATGGATGATATTACAGTAGCAACTACGATTAATTTTAACAATGCCAATGCAACCGAAAGTTTACAAAGTAGTTGCGACACAAGTACAACAGAAGATTATTTAGATATTTGGTACCAATTTACCATGCCAGTTACTGGAAACTTACGCATCTCAGGCGTAAATTTCGCTGACGGTTTTACATTATATGATAATTGTGGAACGGTTCCAACGGAAATAGATTGTTTTTATGGAGACAATTTCACTTATAATCTAGCCGCAGGAACCTATACGTTACGTGTTGTAAGTACCGCTTCTTTTGCTGGTGCAGATAGTTTTGTTATTCAAGCGTTTGAAACTGCGATAAATGACGAATGTGCCAACGCCATTGTAATTATGGACGATATTACCACACCAACAACAATCAGCTTTAACAATGCAGGAGCAACAGAAAGTTTACAAAGCAGTTGCGATACAAACACAACTACTGATTATCTCGATTTATGGTATGAATTCACAATGCCAGTTAATGGAAACTTGACAATTACAGGCGTAAATTTTGCTGATGGTTTTACACTATATGATAGTTGTGGAGACGTTCCAACAGCGATTGATTGTTTTTACAGTGGAAAAATAATTACGGGATTAACCATAGGAACCTATACACTTCGTGTGGTAAGCATTCCTGGTTTTGCGAATGCTGATAGTTTTGTGATGACGGCATATGAAACAATTTCAAATGATACGTGTGCTTCCGCAGAAATGATTCAGGTAGCAGCAATTGGCGAATGTAGCACACAAAACGTAACAACTGAGTTGCGTGGCTCTAGCTTGACATCTACAGTAGGAAGTTGCCAGAACAATACACAAAACTGGTTAGACAGTTGGTACTCGTTTGAAGCTACACTAACAGGAAACATATCATTAACCAGTAGCTCATCATTTAACAACTTTGCAGTCTATGACGCTTGTGGCGGAACAGAAGTAGCTTGTTTCACAAACGATGGCTCTATTCCAGTAATATTTGGAAATACTTATTACATACAAGTTTCCAGACTAGAAACGAATCTTGCAATGGCTACATTTTGTTTGGAAGGCGCACCAGTTGTTGCTTCAGGTACAACAGGGATTTGTGAAAATATACCAACAATAGAAATATCAACAGCACAAGGGAACACAAACGAATGGGTTCCAATTTTAGATGCTTCAAACAATATAGTAGCGGCAATTGACGCTAACGGAAACGATTTAGGAACCATTACAACAACTTTATTCATTGACAATGCTGATACACGAGACTTCTCAGGGCAACCGTATTCGCGGAGAGAAGTCTCTATCAGTCCTCAAAATTCACCTTCAAGTAATGTAAATGTGCGTTTATATATGTTAGGAGATGAGGTTGATGATTTAATGTTGGCAGATGCAAATATGTTGTCGATTTACGATTTAGAAATCATGAAAGTGAATGGAAATACTTGTACTTCAGGATATGTTTCAGGTGGTGATTTTATAAATGCGAGTGGCAATTGGTATCAAGATGATTACTACATTCAATTTGCGACAAATTCATTCTCCGTATTCTACCCAACATCAACAAATTTAGACGGAACATTAAGTATTCCATCAAACGAAACTAATACATTAGGAATTACAATTGCACCAACCGTAACTAGTGGAATTGTAAATATCAAAACAAATTCAACTGTAACAAATGTAACTGTCAACATCTTTGATATTACTGGAAGAGTGGTTTATCAAACTACATTTAATCAAATAAATAACGACAATCAAGCAATTGATATAGGAAACTATCAAGCTGGAATTTACTTCATGAAAGTTTCACATAACAATACACAATTCACAAAACGAATTGTTCTAAAATAATGTTATGAATATAGTTTCTATTAAAAAGAATACCTAGAAGTCTACTCAGTATTACATGCTGAACGAATCTTGCTTTCTAACTTCAAACACCTTTATTAAAGAGTTTACAGTATCTACGAATTTATAAATACGGTTATATGCTTGTTGCAAAGACAAATTTTTTGAGATTAATTTACATCATCAAATCAAAATTAAAACAATCTTTAAAACTCATAATCATGAAAAAACAAACATTAAAAAAACTGTCATTAAAGAAAGCTCAAATTTCTAAATTAGAAAATATCAAAGGAGGAATACAAGATGCTGATCACGATGCGTTAAGATGGCCACAAACATGTTTAGGTGACGCTTGTCCTTTTACAATGTTCTTTATTTGCCCATCTGCAGCTGCAGAATAATAAGCATATAAATCATAAAAAGCCGTTGACTTTATAATCAACGGCTTTTTTATATTTTGAGAAATAATTACTTTTTAGAACTTGTTGTTTTCTTCGGAGTAAGTTCCTTAATTATTTTTTCAAAATCAGTAAGACTTGATATAATATTATTGTTTTTAACAGTATCGCTCATAATTTTTAAAGCTTCTTCTGGGTTTGTTTCCAGCATTGCTTTTACGGCAACTGTTGTAGCAGTATTTTGTAATATATATAATTGTTGTTGCTGATTTACCATATTCAACATTGCTAATGAAGCAGCTTGTACCAGCACTTGATTGCCAATTACCTCTAAACTGTCATTGTCCGCATCTTTTAAAAGCGCATTAATAGATTTAATTGCGTCTACGATTTGATTATTTATAGTTGAACTATTTACTGTGCTCATTTTATTTTCGATTTTAAAGATTGGATAGACATTGTAACTGCTGCTTGATACGTAACATTTGCTTGTTGTTGTGCATATACTGAATTCTCGAATGCTAATCCTAAAGAATGTGCGGCACTCTGATATATATTCCCGACTGCCATTGCTGGTGCTTCCGCAACTACTTTGACATTGGCTTGTGTAACAGCATCGGTTATTTGTTGTGATACATTTTTTGGTTTTGCCATGATAATAAGTTGATTATTTATTTGTACTTGATTTACTGCTTTCTTCTACATTGTTTCCTTGCGTGCTGTTGTCTGATAATAAGTATTCAGCACAGCTAGAAGTCACTGCTGCAGTTAAAACATTGACTTGTTGTTGATTATACGTAGCGTTTTCCATCGCCAAAGAGAGTGAATGCGACAAGGACTGAAAAGAACTGGCTTGTGCTAAAGCTGGAGCTGATGCTAATATCGTAATATTAGATTGTGTAACGGAATCTACAATTTCGTTACTAGCATTAGTTTGTGTTGGCATATATTTAATTTTTAAATTATGAATTTAAATATATGTAATAAGTGAGTATTCACGTAATGATTATGAATGTTTCATTGTAAACACTATAAAATTACGTAATACTACCTAACTCTTTAAGAAGAAGACTCTAGATAAATAGGAATGTTTTTACTTCAAACGTTTAAAAATTGAACTCACTTTTTCTGCTCCCCAAACATGTTCGTTAGTAGTGTCAAAACCACGAATCGTACTTTTATAAGCTGGAGTTTTTTTTAATATTTTCAAAATTTAAGTATGTTATACTTTAGAAAATAGAAAATGTTAAAAATAGTAATCCTTTCTATTAATTCTGTAACTTTAAAACATGCGGGTAATTCTATTCATCATTTGTTGTTGTTTTATTTCTGTTGGATTTGGTCAAACTGATCAATTTACCAAAGGAAAGATTCTTGATGGACTTACTGTTGATGAAAAAAAAACAGAAACGTATGCATTATATATTCCAACTTCGTATGATGCGTCCAAAGCCAATGCTATCGTTTTTATTTTTGATCCTAGCGGAAGTGGGAAAAACGGTATTCGTCCTTTTACAGCTGCGGCTGAAAAATTCAATTACGTGTTAGTGTGTTCCAATGTTGCTAAAAACGGTATTCCATATCCTGTAAACTTTGGTGCGGCAAGTCGATTGATGAAAACAATTTTCGCAAAACTTTCTATTGATAATACACAGTTATATACTGCAGGATTCTCAGGCGGGTCACGTTTGGCAAGTGCTATTGCTGCCGTTACTGGAAAGGTACAAGGAGTTATTGCCTGTGGCGCAGGTTTGCCTGTAAATAAAACATTTACGCCAAGTGCAGCATTATTTACATATGTAGCTTTGGTTGGAGATGAAGATATGAATTATCAAGAAATGATAAATACCAAAAATGAATTGGATGAGCATGCAGTTCCAAACGAATTATTGATTTATGAAGATTCACATAGATGGCCGCCAAAAATGCAAATTGTACGTGCGTTTGGTTGGTTAGAGCTACAAGCTTATGAAAAAAAGTTGAGAACTGTTGATACTGAGTTTGTAAAAACATATTATGAATCTCAATATAAAATAGCAGATTCTTTAGCACATCATCAGCACGAATTTAGAGCTGTACGCGAATACAAAAGCCTTCTTCGAAATTTTGCTAACTATTACACTTTGGATAGTATTCAAACTAAGATAACTCATCTTGAAAATACAGATGTTTACAAACAAGAAGTAGTTATTCGTGCAAACAATATTAAAGAAGAAAACACTCGGTATGAAAAATTCTCTACTAAATTTACGCATGAACTTTTGCGTGCTGCATCTGATGATAATTACAGATGGTGGCAAACAGAAATAGGAAAACTTAGTGATGAAATTGCAAAAGAGACAAATACTCGAAAAATAAAAATGCTCAAGCGATTAAAATATACTGTGTATGCAGGTATATATGAATCGTCAATGATGTTTATTGGAAATGAAAAATATAAACATGCATTATATTGTGATCAAGTATTAGTGCATTTTAATCCTGAGCAAGCATACTGGCATTACAGATTGGCAGAAAGTTATGCACGGAATGACAATTTTAATGGTACCATTAAGCAATTAAAAAAAGCAAAAGAACTTGGCTTAAAAGGTTTTCAAAGAGTTGAAAATGCACCTGTATTTGCAAAATTTAAAAACAAACGAAAGTTCAAAAAACTCTTTGAAAGTCAATCACAATAATATCACGAAAAATTTTTCTCAATATATCGTGAAGGCGTATCATTCATAATCATTTTAAACGATTTATTAAATGTAGATTTTGAATTAAAGCCAGCATCCATAGCAATTCCTAGTATCGTTTGTTTTTTATGTTCTCCGTCTTTTACTTTCGCTAAAAACTGTTTGACTCTAAATTCATTGATGTATTCATAGAATGTTTTTCCATATACAGAATTCAATAACCACGAGAGATTGTTTGCAGAAGTGCCTGCTTTTTTGGCTAGTATTTTTAGACTTAAATCCGAATGCATAAAAATTTGCTCTTCATAAATCAACTGTTGAAGTTTATCTGTAATAATATCAATTTCCTTTCGATTCAATCGATCTTTCTTAAATGTTGTTTTTTCAATGGGCAATCGTACAATTTCTGGCTGTACAAAGCTAAAATATCCAACAATGAAAAGAAAAACTGCAATGCTAATCCAAACAAGTCGATAACTAATATAGGAATCCTGGCTATGTATCACGTAGGTTTTGAAAACTCCAAACGTCCAAAAAATAATAATCATTAAAAGACCCAATAAAATAAACTGAATATAACGTGAAATTATATGCTTGTATTTAGATGTTTTTTCTTCTGAATTTTTAATATATTTCACAATCTTGTAAGACAATAAAGAATAGGTAATTAATGAAACAATACCTGTAAGTTCCATAACTAAATACGTAATGAACATTCCTGTTGAATACGTCATTTTAAAATACTCTTCTGTGGTAAAAGCCAATGTCCAACAAAAGAATCCAAACATTAAGAATGAAGGTATGTAATGCAAAAAGGATACTGTATTTTTTTTATGATTTTTAAAAACCAATGCTCTAAAGTACATGTACAGTAATGGACCAAATAAGTAAATGGTAGCATCTGTTAACAAAGATGGACGCCAAATCCAATGAGCTTTAATTTGAAAAAGCGCCATTTTACCAGCAAAAATAAAAGTGGCGAGCCCGATAATAATTGTAAGTATTTTATTGGCATCTCGATTTTTTCGAGAGATAAATTGCAGAGAGAAAATAAGGAATATTCCTTGAACAACTCCAGCGAATAACACTAGGTCTAAGAAAGAAAATGACATCAATTTTTTTACAGATAAAGATACTTAGAATTTAATTTCAAACGTGTTTTTGGGTACATTAACACTAAAAGAGACGTAGAATGAGTGATTTTATCGTGATATATAAATATTTTGTAAGTAATATCTTCATAATTTGAATATGAACAAAAATAATTCATGACTGCTAGTAGTTGTTTATGTCACTAATTATAATGTGCTCCTGCATACAAAAGCGTATTTGTACTTAGAAAGACAGCTTCACAAAATTCATTTTTTACATTCGTTTCATTATAAATTTAAAAACGATATTATTATGAAAAAGAAAAAAATCAAAAGCTTACTATTAAGTAAAAAAACAGTTTCAAAACTAGACAATCATGCTTCCATAAAAGGAGGCGGACACACAGACGGATGTTTTTTTACTGACGATGACAGATGTCAAACACAACAAGCATGTATTTCTAGAGATCCAGGTTGTTTAATACCAACAGGAATAAGTGCATGTTTGGCGTGTTTTGAAATTTATACAGAAGGTTGTGGTCAAAGTTATTTAGGACAATGCCCAACAAATGGGAATGATTGTAATACAAACGTTACTGCTTGTCAATAAATAATTTTATAAATGCTGCATATTAAGTGACTATCATAACTACTTGCGATGCCTATTATAAGTGTTTTTGTATGTTAAAGTTCTGTAAAAACTAAGTTTTTTTTCTTTCTTTTTTTATAATTTAATACTGAAAAAAAAGATAATATTATGAAAAAGCAAAAAATTAAAAGCTTAGTATTAAGCAAAAAAACAGTTTCAACATTAACACCAGTACATTCAATTAAAGGTGGCGGACCAACAGATCACAATTGCGGAGGAACTGCTATTGGTTGTGTAACGCATCATCCTACATGCCTGGAACCTACAGGAATTAGTTTATGCATTCGCTGTATGGAAGAATTTACAGAAGGTTGTAACACAGATATGTGTAGTATATAAGTATATACGATCGCTTAAATACTGATTGACAAAGGAAGAAGGAATATCGATAGATATTCCTTCTTATTTATGCGCAACATAAACATTTTAATGTAATGAAATCTAACAAATAAGAAATGGTTTCTTTCTTATTTTGTATCTTGATATTGAAAAAAAGATAACATCATGAAAAAACAAAAAATCAAAAGTTTAGGATTATGCAAAAAGACAATTTCTTCATTTAACTATGTTGATAGTATAAAAGGTGGAAATAGATCAAATACAAGTTGCTTATGTGGTCCAAGTCAGTGTGAATGTATTATGACAGCAGATCCTGATGGATTGTAGTAATGAGTAATTTAAAATAAACACTTAGCGTCAATTATTTGAATGCTTTTCGGGTGCGCTTTTTAAGTTTTTCAATTCTATCTTTATAATACAATTTCAATTCATCAACAAACGTATATGGATTATCATAAGTCATTAAAACTTTATAAGTTGATTTATCTTTGATTTGGTGTAATTGTTCTCTAGTGGTTTCAATTTCGGATAAAAGATGGGCTTGTGAATCAGCCTGAAGCTGAACGTTTGCATTTCCTGCTAAAGAAGTCAAAGAAGCATCACTAAAAATATGTGCATGATAGGCTTGTAACGCTTTCAAATCACCTTCTTTATAAACTTGAATCAATTTAGTGGTAACTTCTGTAGCTAGTTCTGTTTCTGTTGTATCTAATGAAAATTTATCTGGATGCACATGAAACATTGCTTCTCTATATAAACGCTTTTTCTCTTGCGAATCATCATTTGTAATCGTTTTTGGTGTAGTTTCTTCAACTACTTTTAAACCTGTTGGTGACGTATAGTTCTTTCCGCGTTGTTTTTGTAATTGTCGTTTCTGCTTTTTAGCACGTTTAAGTTCCTTATACAAAATTGTCAACTCTTGCACTTCCACAACCTGATCACCTAAATGTCGATACAAAAGTGTTTCAAATTCAGTAACTTTCTGTGTAACAGTACTCAACTCTTTCTGTAATTGTTCCAATTGAATCTTTAAATCAATGGTATCAAGATTGGTTGTTATGGGAAGTTTTTCTTCAGGCATCGTACAAAAATACAATACAAATTTTAAAATGAATTCAAGGGCTTATACTTATATAAGATTTGACTAATAGTAGTTTACTATAATAGGTTTATTGTAATTCTTTTTTTCGGAAGTATAGTAAGTGTTTTTCGTTAAAAATTTTTGAAGCCTTGGAAAAAATTTAGAAAAACACTTGCGATTTTAGCTTTTTCAGCTAAAAATACCTCTGGAGAAATTCCCTTTCTTTTGTTTCTTTTCTTTGGGAAAGCAAAGAAAACGAAAAATAAAATTTTAAAAGTCAGTTTTTTTGACCTAAAAATTCATTCTTAAAATAGTTATATATAACTCACATTATTTTGAGTACCTTTAAAACATCAATCAATTAAAAACTACATGTACGCACATATAGAATCTACAGTTACGGCAATTGTTTGTTTGGTAACTGCATTTGTGATTCAGCGCATCTATGACAAGGAACGAAAGCAGCAAAACATGAATACCATTAGTGGTATCAAATGGTTTGGTTTGGCAATATTTGCTTGGGGAATTGGTGCGTTTATAACGTTAGTATCTTCAAACTTCTTTGAATTTTCAGTACGATCAAAATGGTTGATTTATTGGAGTGTATTCATCTCATTAATCAATTCGTTATTTATTTTACTATCATTACCATCTATAGAACATCAAAAAGAACGAAACATGATTGTACGTATGGTACAACGATTTTCTGTCAAAGAATTCATCATGTTATTCTGTGGAATTTTTAGTATGATTGCCTTTGTTTTCATTGCAACTTCATTTAACAATCAAGACATTAACAACAGTTTTATTTGGTTGATAGATATTCCAATTTCACTAGTTGTAGCACTTGCTTTACTGTATGAACTGAACAAAGCATTTACGAGTAGAAACATGAAATTCATGTACTTACCATGTTTTTTATTATTTGTATTGATTGTCATTGCGGTTTCTCACAGAATTATTCCGCATGAAATGGTACAAGAATATATAAGTTTGTCAAACTGGAGTTTAATCGGAATTATAACGGCACTTTCGTTCAAATTCATCTTCATATTACTATTTTCAATTCTTTTATACAGTTGGAAATTCCTTTCGGAAAAAGAACAACAACAATCAGAATTCGTTGTACTTGAAACAGAACGTAATGCATTACATACTGAAAATAAAAAGCTGAAAATCGCGAATGAAAGTCATATTGATACCATTCAATCCTTAACAAAAAAACTCAATCGTAAAAAGAAAAAAGTAGCCAAACTGCAAGAAGCTTCTAAAACTGAATTATCAGATCGACAAAAAGAAGTATTGGCAAACTTAGGAATTTGTGGAACAAAAAAATCATACACCGAAATTGCCGAAGCAATGCACATCAGTGTTGATGGTTTTCAGGCACATATATATCAAATTAAGAAAATCCTTAAAATAAGTGGTTCAGCTGGAAAAGAACAACTAATTTCGTACGCTACAGAAAATGACTTGTTGAAGTTTGCTACGATTGAATGTGAGTAAATCAGCAATTATTCTCTTTAAAAAATATACTACAGCAATGTTCGGGTTAGGAAATTTATTATTTGGAAAAAAAGTAAAAGTAAATACACAATTAGGCACATTTAAAGCACGTGTCAAAAAGAATAGTTCAAAAGAAATTGTTTGGACAGGAGATTTTGATTCTAGTACAACAAATAAAGAATTGTTTCTTTTACTATTAGGAAATGGAAAAGGTCCGTATGAAAATCAAATAGAAATGGTTGAATTCATACTAAATAATCCAGACGAAATTAAAAATCAAATTGCTACTATAATAACAAATGATAATGCTTTGCAAACTAAATTTAGAGGTCAAAAAATAGCAGATTTTCATTTAGTTTATGTGGGTGTTTTACGCGAAAATAAAATCAATTATGAACTTTCATTTGAAACAAAAGATAATGAAGGATATATTGGTGCAATTTTTAAAGATCAAAAAATTACTGAAGTAAGCTTTTAAAAAACGTTTGTATTTGTTGCTATAAATAGTGTACTTAAGTACTTGCTTAACCATTCTGAAACCATAGAAACAGTAGTGCGTAACCTTTTCTGAAACACTTATAAATTTCATCTTCGTACCAATCAAATAAACGAACAGATGAAATCAGTACGATTGTTTTACCTAAGTTTTTTACTTCCTTTTTTAGCGAATGCGCAAGACGAATTACCATCGTTGGATGCACGTATTAATGAAAATTTTAAAAATGCTACAAGTTGGTTTACCGATGCCATTTTTGCAGAAATACCAATTACAAGTGAAGTAGGAATTCCGTGGGTTCTAATCGTGCTGATTATTGGTGCAAGTTACTTTACTGGCTACTTTAAATTTATCAACATTCGTGGTTTTTTTACAGCAATTAATGTTGTCAAAGGAAACTATGATGATTTAGAAGAAAATCATAAAATTGAAGTTTCAGAAGCTGTTTCTACAACGGAAAACAACGATCAGCCAGATACAATTAGAGTGGAAGGAAGTGAAGGTGAAGTTTCACACTTTCAAGCGCTTACCGCTGCGTTGTCGGCAACTGTCGGACTTGGAAATATTGCAGGAGTTGCAATTGCATTATCCATTGGTGGACCAGGTGCAACCTTTTGGATGATACTTGTTGGGTTTTTAGGAATGGCATCCAAATTTGTAGAATGTACACTTGGTGTAAAATACCGTGAAGTAGACGAAAATGGCGTAGTATATGGTGGGCCAATGTATTACTTGCGTAAAGGTTTACAAGAAAAAGGCTTGCAACGTTTGGGTAAATTTTTAGCTGTTGTATTCGCAATTATGTGTATTGGCGGATCATTTGGTGGCGGAAACATGTTTCAGGTTAATCAGGCATTTCAATTATTTCAATACGTAACTGGTGGCGAAGAAAGTATCCTATATGGAAGAGGTTGGTTGTTCGGAATCATTATGGCAATTTTTGTTGGAATTGTAATTATTGGCGGCATTAAAAAAATTGCAAAAGTTACCGATAAAGTTGTTCCAATTATGGTAGCAGTGTATGTACTTGCGATTCTTGTCATACTTGGAATCAACTACCAAAGCATTCCAGCTGCTTTTGGCGAAATATTTAATGGAGCATTCAGTTATGAAGGTGTTGCTGGTGGTTTTATTGGCGTTATGATTCAAGGATTCAAGCGTGCAGCTTTTTCTAACGAAGCGGGAATTGGTTCATCTTCTATTGCGCATTCAGCAGTAAAAACGAAATACGCAGCAAGCGAAGGTTTGGTAGCTTTGCTAGAACCATTTATAGATACGGTTGTTGTATGTACCATGACTGCGTTAGTTTTGATCATTACTGGACAAATTACTGCAGGAAATGAAGTTTCCTATGAACAAGGCGCTATATTAACTTCCAATGCATTGGAAAGTGGAATTTCATGGTTTCCATATCTACTTACTGTTGCTGTTATATTATTTGCGTTTTCATCGATGATTTCATGGTCATATTACGGACACCAAGCATGGTCATATTTATTTGGAAGAAGTAAAAAAGCAGAATACATATACAAAACTATTTTCTGCATTTTTGTTGTCATTGGAGCTGCCGCAAGTTTACAAGCCGTTGTAGATTTTGCAGATGCAATGGTTTTTGCAATGTTGGTTCCGAATATGATCGGATTGTTCATTTTAGCTCCAAAAGTAAAAGAAGAATTAAAACGATATAAAAAAGCAATTCAAAATAAAAAAGTGACTACTGAATAGATATTGGTATTTGTGTGTTGATTTACAGTTAAATACGTGATTAAGAGTAATTAATTCGTAATTTTATAAAAAAGGATGCATCTTTTTGAAGCGTTTTGCGTCTACTGGATGAACTTTAAAATAATACGATTATGGAAAATAATAAAAACTGTACATGTAACTGTGTATCTTGTAAAAATGGACAATGCAATCAATGTACTTGCGAAAACTGTACATGTGTAAATTGTAATTGTTAAATAATATGGAAATGCCTAAATAGTTTTCTATTTGGGCATTTTTAAAAAAGTATACATATGACAACAACTGAAGTTTGGGAAACTTATGCAATTGACGTAAAACGTTTGATTATGAGTAAAGTGAAAGATGCTCAAATCACAGACGATTTGGTACAAGAAGTGTTCATAAAAGTACATACAAAACTTGAAACAATTCATGATGAAAGCAAAGTGAAATCGTGGTTGTTAAGTGTAAGTAGAAATACAGTATTAGATTATTTCCGAAAAGTAAACAAAGAAATTCCTTTAGAAAAGGAAGAAACAATTGTTAGTAAAGAAGAATACAAACATTCTGAAAAAGATTGTTTACCAGGGATTATTAAAAATCTTCCAAAAAAATATAGAAATCCACTATTACTTTCAGACATCAAAGGTATAAAGCAAGCGGAAATTGCTACTCAGTTAAACTTACCATTAGCAACTGTAAAATCACAAATACAGCGCGGTCGAAAACTCATTGTACAAGGCTATATGGACTGTTGCGATTATAAATTGAACGACAAAGGATTCCTAACGGGAGAAGTCAAAGACAAAAAGCAATGTAAAGTATGTAATTGATTAGTATTGAGAAGTTAGTATTGAGGAATTTTAAATACTAAACTTTGAATTTTACAGTAAAAAAATAGTTTTAACTCATAACTCACAGCTATTTTTCAATAATCGTATGTGGATAACCATTCAATGTCCAATCGATTACCAATCCGCCAGCAAGGCTTTTTGCAATTTCTTTTCCATATAAATGTTCACACAAGTACAACGCGGCTTCAAAGCTTTTTGCACCACCAGCCGAAGTAATAAACTTTCCATCATGTACAAACAAGGTGTTATCTCTAATATCTAACTTTGGAAACATTTCACGCATCTTAGGAATGTCACTCGGAAATGTTGTAGAAGCTACATTATTTAGCAATCCGGCTTTTGCTAATACAAAAGCACCATCACAATGCGACGTTACAAACTCAGCATTTTTAGCAACTTTTTGTACAAATGCAATCATTTTTTTATCATCTAAATCTGTATCTAAATGATGTTCGGCACTTGGCACAACCAAAATGTCAATCTTAGGTAAACTATCGTTTAAATAATTATAATCTGGAAGAATACGCATGCCTTCAAAAGTTGTTACGGCTTCATCTGTATTGGCAACGGTAAACACATTCATAGCTTTAATATTCTCACGAAAAATAGTATGTTGAAAAATATCAAAAGGCGCTGTCAACTCTGTATTAAAAACACCATCCATAATCAAAAAACCTACATTATAACGATTCGGTTCAAGTGTTGGAAATTGTTTTTCTTTTACATCAGATGAAGTCAAAGAACCTTCAACAACAATCGAAGTATCAGTTTCTGTAGTTTTTGTAGAATTTTGACAACTAACAATAAATAGTGTAAACGTTAAAAGTGTGAGTATTTTTCTCATTGCAATATGATAGCGATTAATATTTTGTAAATTTAGACATTCAAAATTAACCAATTACAATGATAAAATCCTTTTTTAGACTGACCTTATTACTAACACTTTTAGTAACGGCTTGTAAAGATCAAGATACAGCTAAGGCAGAAGCAACTGAAGTTAAAAGCACATATGTAAAAGATAACTATGATAAACAGGAAGTTACAATAGAAATGCGTGACGGAATAAAGTTGCATACAACTATTTATTCTCCAAAAGATAAAAGTCAAAAATATCCAATGCTAATGATGCGTACGCCATATAGTTGTAAACCATATGGGAAAGGTGAATTTAAGACTAAAATTGGTCCAAATGTGCATTTAATGAAAGAAGGAAACATCATTGTATATCAAGATGTTCGTGGACGTTGGATGAGTGAAGGTATATATGATAACATGCGTGCGTACATTCCAAATAAAACAGACAATACACAAATTGATGAATCTTCAGATACATATGATACGATAGATTGGTTGGTGAAAAATGTTGAAAATAACAATGGTAAAGTAGGAACTTGGGGAATTTCGTATCCAGGTTTTTATGCTACATATTCTACAATTGACGCGCATCCGGCATTAAAAGCGGCTTCACCACAAGCATGTATAGGTGATTTCTTCTTTGATGATTTTCATCATAATGGCGCTTTTTTACTAAGTTATTTTAGAGCGGTTTCTTTATTTGGAACAATGAAAGATGTACCAAAAGATTCAGCTTGGTATAAATTGCCAGATTTAGGAACGAAAGATCAATATCAATTCTTTCTAGACGCAGGTCCAGTAAGTAACTTGAATAGTTATTTTGAATATGAAAAATTGGATAATGTAATTACGTCTAAATCAGATCAAGTTGATGATGTATTTTGGAAGGAAATCATAGATCACCCAAACTATGATAGTGTATGGAAACCAAAAGGATTAATTCAAAACTTAAAGCATTCAAAGCCTTCAGTTGCAACTATGATTGTTGGAGGTTTGTTTGATGCAGAAGATTTATACGGACCTTTTGAAACCTATAAAGCTATTGAGGAAAATAACCCAAATGCATACAATACAATGGTTTTTGGACCTTGGGATCATGGAAGATGGGCGAGAAGTGATGTGAAAAACTATGTTGGAAATTACTATTTCGGAGATTCTATTTCGTTAAACTTTCAACGTGATGTAGAAACGAAATTCTTTAATCATTTCTTAAAAGGTGATGGAAGTAAAAACTCTGGTTTGCCTGAAGCATATGTGTTTGATAGTGGTAAGAAAGAATGGAGTAGTTTTGAAAGTTGGCCACCAAAAAATATTGTCAAGCAAGACATGTATTTAAATGCAAGTCAAGAATTATCAACAAACAAAAAAGGTGATTCAAAAGAAGTATTTGTCAGTGATTTAAAACATCCTGTTCCGTACTCGGAAGATATTAAAACCGTTTTTACGCCACGTAAATACATGACAGACGATCAACGTTTTGCGGCACGTCGTCCAGATGTAGTCATTTTTGAAACAGAAGTATTAACCGAAGATTTCACCTTGGCAGGAGATATTATGGCGAAACTAAAAGTTGCCACTACAGGAACTGATGCCGATTGGATTGTGAAAATAATTGATGTACATCCACATGATACTGAAGAACAAGAAGAAGGCATGCAAGATCATTTGGCAATGAGTAACTATCATTTAATGGTACGTAGTGAAGTAATGCGTGGACGATTCCGTAACAGTTTCGAGAATCCAGAACCGTTTGTGCCAAACCAAAAAACGGCGGTAAACATCAAATTACAAGATGTGCATCACACGTTTAAAAAAGGGCATAAATTACAAATTCAAGTGCAAAGCACATGGTTTCCTTTAATTGATTTGAATCCGCAAACATTTGTACCAAACATATACAAAGCCAAAGAAGAAGATTTTAAAAATCAAACACATACGATTTTCAATGATTCTTCAATAGAATTTTCAGTGTTGAAATGATTTAGATATTAGACCGCTTTGCTGTTAGAATTGAGATATTAGATTTTTTTGATTACAACAGGTTATTTATCATTTTACATTTATAATTTCAAATCCGCCACGGCGGATTTTTTCTATCCTGACCAGCTTTAAATAGAATCAATTTATTACCATCTAAATCATTCAAATGTGCTTCGCGCCATTTCCAAGATTTGTCTTCAGGTAGGCTTGTAAATTCAATTCCTTTTGTTTGTAATGTAGCAACAGTTGCATCTAAGTCATCATTTTCAAAATACAAGGTAACATTGTTACTTTCAGACATTTTTTCCACGTGATGGATAGAAAAAGTAGCCTCTCCATCTGGGCATTCAAACCGAACATATCTAGGAAGTGCGTCTACAATGAGACGCAATCCTAGTTTTGTGTAAAATTCTGTTGCTTTGGCAACATCTATAGACGAAATTGTAACTTGATTTAAATTCATAAGCTCAAAAAATTAGTTTTTAAATAAAAGATATTATAATCCTTTTTGCGTTCTTTTATGCAGCCAAATGGCTAAAAACATAGCAACAATACCATAGAAACCAGTAACTAACCAATTGACTTGATAACCATATATACCTACAATCTCTAACCCAATTTTAGGACTAAAAATGTGTGCCACAGAAAAAGCCATTGCATACAATGCCATGTAACTTCCTTCATAACCTTCTTTTGCTCTATCAAGAGCAAATCTGTTCGTGTAAGGAAAACCTAACATTTCACTTAAAGTCATAAGTATAATATTTATAATTAAAATCCCAAACCAGAAGTTTTGATACAATACCAAAAAACTCACTGTAAGTAAAATACAAGATATTATGATATACTTAGTAATGGGAATCCTTTGCTTTTCTAAATAATTAAGAAGAGGCATTTCGAAAACTACAATTATTGCTACATTGAGAAATAAAATAATTCCAATTTTAAATTCGTCAAGATGAAATATTTCATCATAATATAATGGTATAGTCGTGAATAACTGAAAAAATGCCATTCCAAAAAGAAAACAAATAAAAGAGTGAATCCAGAAAGAAAAATCTTTGTATACAGCATTTTTATCTATGTTTTCTTGCTTACTACGTATTTCAGATGGTTTTATTTTTGGGTCTTTTACTAAAAAACTAAATAGAAATATAGCTAAAATACAAGTTAAGCCATCAATCCAAAATAATAACCCATAACCTTTCATTACTATAAGTAGTCCAGCTAAAGTTGGACCAATTCCCATACCAGCATTTATAGCTAATCGAATTAAGCCAACAGATCTTGTTTGATTATCGGGTTTACTATAGGCTTTTATAGCTACAAAAATTGCGGGTCTAAATGTATCCGCGATAGACATAGTCACTAAAATACCTATACAAAATCCCCAAAATGAATGGATATGTTGTAATGAGATAAAGCACAATCCTGTTAAGAAAAGGCTACCAACCATTATTTTGTAAAATCCGAAGATGTCTGTTAATTTTCCTCCTAGCCATGATCCAATCACTGAACCAATACCGAAAAAGGCAAAGATAGATCCGATATCAGTTTCAGAAAGCCCCATGTCCTTTTTAAGATACAATGACAAAAACGGAATGACCATCGTTCCCGCTCTGTTTACTAATGAAATGAGCGCTAGAAACCATATTTCTTTTGATAATCCTTTGAATGAATCAATGTAATTTGAGTACATTTTTTTCATGATTCGTGTTTTTTGGTGGTTGTTTTTTTAATTTGAAATACTCTTAAAAATAAAAAAGTCCGACGGTGAAGTCGGACTTTTTAAATTGTTATATGTGATAGTTATATCAACACAATATATAAGTGCCCGAGCTCCTTATCCAAGAAGATCTTTGTACATACTTATTTACCGTGTTAATTCTCATTTTTGTCGTATTTGAATTCAAAACTACATAAAAAATGTACACAAAAAATAAAAATCTTCAATTATTTGATGACAAATCGTATTTTTGAACTTATTCTATTTTTAAAATTGTCTAATTAAATTGAATTGTAAGTGATGAAAAATATCTGTCTGATTTTGTGTTTTTTAATACTGAATGTAAGCTGTGCACAAGAAAAAAGTGAGTTAACTGGTGAAACTGAATTTCAACGTGAATTGAATGCTGATTATAAAGATGCATCTAAATCACCTTTGACGAAAAAAGATTTGAAAACATTCAAAGCATTAGAGTTTTTCCCTGTAAATAATCAATTCAAAGTAACTGCAAGTTTCAGGCTAACAAAAAGTTCAAAACCTTTTAAAATGGCAACTTCTACAACACGAACACCTATATACAGATGTTATGGTATTGCTACATTTACAATAAATGAGAAAAAATATTCTTTAGAAGTATATCAAAATCAAGACCCAAATAGAGATCCTAAATACAAAGATGATTTATTTCTTCCATTTACAGATGAAACTAACGGATTTGCTAGTTATGGTGGCGGAAGATATATTGATTTAAAAATTCCAACGGGAAATACTATCGAAATTGACTTCAATCGCGCTTATAATCCATACTGTGCGTATAGTGATCGATATTCATGTCCAATTCCACCAAGAGTTAACTTCTTAAAGACAGAAATAAATGCAGGTGTAAAAGCGTATAAAAAGCATTAAATGATATTCCTGCGAAGACAGAGGAATCTAATCAAAAATATTTTACAACATACATTCCTAAAAATACAGCGGCAAAGCCTATCACAAAACTTGCTATTGTATAGAGAGCGAATGTCATAAAATCACCTGATTTTAAAAAGACATGATTTTCATAAGCAAATGTAGAGAAGGTTGTGAAACCACCACAAAAACCTGTAGCAAGTAATAAGGTATGTTGTTGACTAATAGCTTCGTTTTTGGCGGCCATTCCTAAAATGATTCCAATTAATAAGCTTCCTAAAATATTAGCTGCAAACGTACCAAATGGAATTCCAGAAGCAGAACTATTAAAGTATTTACCTAACAGAAAGCGCAAAACACTTCCAAATCCGCCACCAAGGAAAACCAATAAAACTTGTTTCATTTGTTTATTATTAAAAATAAGAAGATTGTCTAAAAGTAAGCATTACGTACAGTTTAGACAATCTTCAAGTATAATTATAAATGTTTTTATTTCACAGGATAATAAATATCGGTTTGTACATCTTCAGGTTTTACACTACCAGGATCATTTACATACAATTCCCAGATAGGACCGTTTTGAGTTAAATTTTTACTAGCCATATATCTATTAATAGCTGTATGTGCTTCATAATCTCCAATTCCATACATACCATATTTTGAAATCATTACAGAATTCCCTGATGGTAAATCAACAGCTGTCATACCTTCTCCAGGAGTAATATTCTTTTTTAACATTACACCAATATAAAATTCTGCTTCTTTGGTTTCTTCGTCCCATTTTGTATATACTGCACCTGGAATAATATCTGCAGGCGTTAGTTTTTGAGACATTGCATATTCAAATGCTTTTGGCAGAAACTCTCCAAACAGTTTTGTCATATTTGCCATTGCAGCATCAGTAGTTGTTTCTTGGTAATATCCAATAAATTTTTGCGCAGGTAAGTCATTTGTATGTATATCACCTAATCGGAATTTTTGTGGAGGATTTTTTTCTAATTCAGCTAATACTTCACGTTCAATACTAACAAGTCCTTTTTCTTCCATATCGCCCAACATTTTATCCATTCCACCACCTAATGCAGCAAAAAACTTAAAAATAAAAGCAGTTTTGTCACTTTTCATTCCCCAACTTACTTTGGTTCCTTCTGCAACTTCTTCAAACGTCCAATACACATCTGTTGGTTCATAATCACCAAATTGCATCTGTTGTTCTATAGATTTATTTTGTGTTAAACTCACAGTTTTCATCTTTCCAGGACCATCTTTACTTGTCCATGAATAATTTGCACCAACTCCAGAAGTTTGCTCATTATACGTGACTACAATTGTAGAATCTTCCTCCATCCATGGTCCCCAAGCTTCCCAATTTCTATAATCATTTATATTATTAAAAACAGTTTCTATAGGAGCCTTAATAACTTTGCTTCTGACTACATCATAATCATTGGGTCTGGTTGCTACATAAATAGCGCCAGCAACGAGTACTACGAGTAGTAGTAAAAGTAAATACTTTAAGATTTTCATATTGTTTGGGTTGTTTAGTTAGTAATGCTAATGTACAAATTTTTAATGTTTTATTGAATTGATTACATTTGTGGCTAAAGAATAGCGATTTTACATAAAATAGTCGCTTTATTTTTATATTTTCCAAAACCAAATAAAGAACAGATGAAATTAAAATCAATTGCAGGAATAGCACTAGCCGCAGGAATGCTATTTTCTTGTGGAGAAAAAGAGGCTGAAGTAAAGGTAGATCCGTATGAAGCTCAATTTATTGAAGTAGCTGAAAACGGAAAAATGGATTTCCAAGTAGAGCAATTTTCTGATATAAAAGTATTGCGATATGAAATTCCTGGATTTGATGAGTTGACGTTGAAAGAAAAAAAGTTAGTGTACTACATGACGCAAGCTGGACTTTCTGGTAGAGATATCATGTGGGATCAAAACTATCGTCATAACTTAACGATAAGAGAAGCATTAGAAAGTATTTATGCTAATTATGAAGGAGATAAAGCATCTGACGATTGGAAAGCTTTTGAAACATACATGAAGCGTGTTTGGTTTTCAAACGGAATTCATCATCACTATTCAAATGATAAGCTAAAGCCAGAATTTTCAAAAGCATATCTTGAAAGTTTATTAGCTGATACAAAAACTGAATTAACAGGAGAAGCTTTGGAAGTAATCTTTAATGATGCTGACAACAAAAAAGTAAACAAAAAAGATGGTGTAGATAATGTATTAGTATCTGCAGTAAACTTTTATGGACCAGACATTACAAGTGCTGATGTAGAAGAGTTTTATAAAACAGCATACAAAGGACCAGAAGGACAGCCAGTTGAAGCGGGATTAAACTCTAAGTTAGTTCGTGAAGATGGAAAACTTGTTGAAAAAGTATGGAAGTCTGGCGGAATGTATGGAGCTGCAATTGATAAAATTATCTATTGGTTAGAAAAAGCACAAGGTGTTGCTGAGAACGAAAAGCAAGGAAAGACGTTAGGTTTATTAATTGAATATTACAAAACAGGAAGTTTAGACACGTGGGATCAATACTGTATTTCTTGGGCAACTTCTACGGAAGGAAATATTGATTGGATCAATGGATTTATTGAAGTATATAATGATCCAAAAGGATACAGAGGTTCATACGAAACAATTGTACAAATTAAAGATTTTGATATGTCTAAAAAAATGGCAGTACTATCTGAAAATGCACAATGGTTTGAAGATAACTCTCCACTAACTGACAGTCACAAAAAGAAAGATGTAGTTGGAGTTTCATACAAAACAGTAAATGTTGCAGGAGAAGCTGGAGATGCTTCACCAAGTACGCCAATTGGTGTAAACTTACCAAACAACAACTGGATTCGTCAAGAGCATGGTTCAAAATCAGTTTCTTTAGGGAATGTCATCAACGCCTATGCACAAGCTGGTGGATCAGGAAGATTAAAAGAATTTGTTCATGATGATGAAGAATATCAATTAGAAGAAAAATACGGAAAATTAGCTGATAAATTACACACTGCTTTACACGAAGTAATCGGTCATGCTTCTGGTCAAATCAATAAAGGAATTGGGCAACCAAAAGAAACGCTGAAAAACTATGCTTCTACAATGGAAGAAGGAAGAGCTGATTTAGTTGGATTGTACTATTTAATGGATCCAAAATTAAAAGAACTTGGATTAGTTGATAATACAGAAGGTGTTGGGAAAGCAGCATATGATGGTTATATCAGAAATGGATTGATGACACAATTAATTCGCTTAAAATTAGGTGATGATGTAGAAGAAGATCACATGGTAAACAGACAATGGGTTTCTGCTTGGGTTTTTGAAAAAGGCGCAAAAGACAACGTAATTGAAAAAGTAACACGTGATGGAAAATCATATTATAACATTAATGATTATGTGAAACTTCGCGAACTATTCGGACAATTATTACGTGAAACACAACGTATCAAGTCTGAAGGAGATTTTGAAGCTGCAAGAGCATTAGTAGAAGGTTATGGAGTAAAAGTTGATCAAGCAATGCATGCGGAAGTATTAAAGCGTAATGAAGCGTTTAAATCGGCTCCTTATAGTGGATTTGCAAATCCTGTATTAACTCCAGAAACAAATGAAGAAGGAGAAATTACAACAATCAAAATTCAGCAACCAGCTGCATTTGATAACCAAATGTTATACTATGCAAAGAATTATAGTTTCTTGACGGACAAGAAATAAAATTTAGAAGTATATTTACACAAAATATAAAAGGGTGCATTCGTGCATCCTTTTTTATACCATAAAAACTCATGATCAAACAAGGAAACATCGTAGATATCTTCAATAAGAAAATCTACAAAGGAGAAGTTCACGTTCAAGATGGAAAAATCACAAATATTGTGGCAAAAGATCATAATGTGGAGACATATATCGTTCCCGGATTTGTAGATGCACATATTCACATTGAAAGTTCGATGTTGGTTCCTTCTGAGTTTGCACGTTTGGCAGTTTTGCATGGAACTGTTGCAACCGTTTCTGATCCGCATGAAATTGCAAATGTATTAGGAAAAGCGGGTGTTGAATTTATGATTGAAAACGGAAAAAAAGTGCCGTTTAAGTTCAACTTTGGAGCGCCTTCATGTGTGCCAGCAACAAGTTTTGAATCTGCTGGAGCAATCATTGATTCGGATGACATTAAAGAGTTATTGGCAAAGCCAGAAATAAAGTATTTGGCGGAAATGATGAACTATCCAGGTGTATTATTTGATGATGCTGAAGTAATGAAAAAAATTGCTTGGGCAAAACACTTTAACAAACCAGTAGATGGACATGCGCCAGGATTACGCGGAGATGATGTTTCAAAATATATTGCTGCCGGAATTTCTACAGATCATGAATGTTTTACCTATGATGAAGCACTAGAAAAGTTGCAAAAAGGTATGAAAGTCATTATCAGAGAAGGAAGTGCTGCCAAAAATTTTGAAGCGTTAATTCCATTATTAGATGAACATTATAAGCAAATGATGTTTTGTTCGGATGACAAACATCCTGATGATTTAATAGTTGGCCATATCAATGAATTGTGCGCACGCGCAGTAGCAAAAGGAGTAGATATATTTAAAGTATTGCAAACGGCTTGTGTGAACCCTGTGAAACATTATAACTTAGATGTTGGACAATTGCAAGTGAATGATGTTGCTGACTTTGTAATGTTGGAAGATTTAAAAGATTTTAAAGTACTAGAAACATATATTGACGGAGTTTGTGTTGCCTCAAACGGAACTTCATATATAGAAAGTGTTCCATTTGAAATTCTGAATAATTTTAATACATCAAAAAAGAATATTGCTGATTTTCAAGTGAAAGCTACAAAAAGTCAAATTCGTGTTATTGAAGCGTTAGATGGAGAATTGGTTACAAACGAATTAATTCTTGATAACTTAATCAAAGATGGAAACCTAGTTTCAAACGTAGCAAAAGATATTTTAAAAATGACTGTTGTGAATCGTTACAATGACGATTCGCCAGCCATGGCATTTATCAAAAATTTCGGATTAAAAGAAGGCGCTATTGCTTCTTCTGTCGGACACGATTCACATAATATTATTGCAGTTGGAGTTTCTGACGAAGCTATTTGCAAAGCAGTAAATCTTTTGGTTGAAAACAAAGGTGGTATTTGTGCCGTTTCAGACACATCATCAACAGTAGTTTCTTTACCTGTAGCAGGAATTATGAGTGCAAAAACAGGTTGGGAAATAGGTGAGGAGTATGCTGAGTTAGATAAGTTAGCAAAGCAAATGGGAAGTACATTACGTGCACCATACATGACCTTGTCGTTTATGGCATTATTAGTAATCCCGTCGTTAAAACTTAGTGATAAAGGATTGTTCAACGGGACTACTTTTGAGTTTACTTCGTTAGAAGTTTAACCAATTTCATAAAAAGTTTTTGACTTTTCCGAGTATTTTTTCCTTTTTCCGAAGTATAGCAATTATTTTTCGTTAAAAACTTTTGAAGCCTTGGAAGAAATTTAGAAAAATAATTTGCGGTTTTAGTTTTCGATAGAAAAACTAAAAATACCTCTGGGGAAATTCCCTTTCTTTTGTTTCTTTTCTTTGGGAATGCAAAGAAAATGAAAAATTGAAAATCAATTATGTTTAATAATGTGTTTGTGTTTTTCTGTCTTAAAATTGATAAATTACTTTGCTTTTACAGCGCCAACACCAAGTGTGAATCGATAACCAACTTGCAATTGGAAAAAGGAATCACTTCCAGAACTGATATCTCTAATACTTTTCATTCGAAGAAAAATGGATTGCGATTTGTCTAATCCAGGATAATAGAAGACTTCAGCTTTGACCGCTTGTGTTTTTAATCGACTTGGATCTACTAATGAGAATTCTGAATAATCACCAATATAACTGTAGAGTTTTACTTCATATCCTAAATTTAAACCGAAATTATTAAATCGTTTTAGTTCAACGAGTAAACCAGCTCCATAGCCCAATGTTTTAAAATTGATTTTGTCTAATGTTGGATCTGCTTGCACATTTGTTACATTATAGCTAAACGGAAGATATATTGATGTCCAAAATGGAGATTCTTTAAACGTTCTGAAATTTAATAGATTAATATCTAGTCCCATTTCTAAGTTTGATCGTTCTAAAAGGCCTAACTTATTTGAGTCAAATTCATATATGTTTGTACTAGTGTTTAAAGTAGATTCAATGAAGTTTTTATCTTCATCAAATCGGGAATAGCGAACATACGGTGACATTTTTTTAATTACATATATAGCAGTTCTTGGAAAGTTAAACGGGCGGATAAAGAAATCTGCTTTTCCTTCTATTTGAAATAATCCATTTGCTTCATCGCCAAATAATCCTAAAAAGTCAGTATACGTACGAATATCTAAAACATGTTGTAAATTGTTATTATTAATAATTTGATAGCTTCTACGTCCAGTGTTATTCAATTCTTGAGTACTTCCAGAAGGAAATTTATATGATACATCATCCGGAACATAATTGCTTCCAACACTTGGATGATAATCTAAAACATCTGTATATTTTACCAACAATTGTTTCATTGCAGCTTCATTATAAATAGCTTGTCCATCTTTGCTTACATAATGTGAAAATTCAAGATAAGCTCTATAGGAAGCTTTGCGTGTATAATCTAAAATACTCACAGGCTTTGTACCTTCAAAATAAAAATGTGTATTTCCATCTTCCGATTTTAAAACTAATCGTGTATCAACAATACCGCCTTCACGCAATTCAACTTGAACAGATTCGAATAATGCGCCGTCAGGAATTTGTTTAATTAATGAATCTTTAATCGGTTTTACTGTGATTGAATCTTTATCCTTATTTTCTATTTTTTTAATTTCAATAGCACGAATTTGTTTTAAAGTCAACGCATAGCTGCTATTGTCAGAATCACTATTGGCATCTTTCAATAAATCTTTGAACTTGTCAATATCTTTACTTGATTTGTGTCTTTCAGAGTAATAAAAATTGATATTTGCTCCATTACCTGGAACTTCAAACGTGCCTAAATTCGTTTTACTGTCAATACTAAAAACATCAGCTAATACTTGCGTTGCAGCACTATTGCTAAACAAACTGTCCACAGGAACAGGATTGTTATTCCCTATAATGATAAAATCATTTGGATTGCGTTCAGGTGTTTCTGGAATGTATAATTTACACTCGCGTGTTTTGTACTTATCTAGCGTAGAATCGGGAACATTTTCATACTCTTTCAAATATGTTCTATACGTTGTAAAATCTGTACATTGCTTATAAATACTATCATTCCACTTTTTTGAAGTCGCTTTTTTTGTATTAACTTCTTCTGTTTTTACTTTAATAATAGAATCATTAATAGTATTGCTTATTTCATCTTTTAATTTGTCGATTTCAAGATCGACAGCATCTTTTTCATCAATTAGTTTATAGATAGCTTTTTGTTTTGCTTCTAGTTTTGGAATAAATAAGCTATCTGGAATTGTTTGTGCAGAAAGTATTGAAACACAGAAAAGGCTTAAAAAAGAAAGTAAAAATGATTTCATAAATAATGTCGGTTGTCGTTAGTTTGTATAAAAATAGTGTTTTTTCTGTAATAGAAACAATACTTATGTATGAGGATTTTTAAGTTAGTTAAGAGGAACATCAATCAAAATAGTAGTTCCTTTTTTCAAAGTGCTATCTATTGTTAATTTTCCATCTAAATGTTTGATACGTTTTTTGATATTTTCTAAACCAATTCCAGCATCTTTCAAATGATCAGTCTCAAACCCTTTTCCGTTATCTTCTACGATAATATTTAAATTTTGAGAATGTTGCGTGAGTTGAATCGTAGCGTTTGAAGCTTCGGCATGTTTAATGATATTTGCAATCAATTCCTGAATCATTCGAAATAATGATAACTCTAATGAATTCTCCAATCTGTCTTCCAATCCAAAAGAAACGACTTCAATGTCAAGTGTATTGGAACTACTAATCTTTGAGGCCATATTGGTCACGGCAACCAACAATCCTTGATTTGCAATGACACCAGCGTTTTTTGCATGCGCAATGGTTCGTATTTTATCATATGCTTCATCGAGTAACGAACTTGTTTTTTTGACAGCATCTTCGTTTTGTGCCGTTTCAATATTGTCAAAATGTAATTTTACGGTTGCCATCAACGCACCCAAATCATCATGCAAATCTTCAGCGATGCGTTTTCGTTCTTTCTCCTGACCTTCAATCATGGCGTCAATACTAGAGAGTTCCTGTTCTTTCAATAACGTTGAAACTTTCTGCTCTTCTAAATCTTTTGCTTGTTCGGCAAGCAATTGTTTCTTACGAGTATTTTTTTGGATGAGGTATGCGGAGATGATGACTAGGGCTAGGATTGCTAGGGAGATTGTAAGGAATGTGTTTGTTGTGGCATTTTTAGTACGTAATTCAGCATTTTCATAACGTTCTTTAGATTCTGCAATTACCTCATTCTGTTCTTTGTTATTTATACTGACTCCTAACTTAATAAGTTTTCTAAGGTAAATCGATTCATTCTTATAATCTTTAAGACTATCATAAACATCTGCCATATTTCTGTAAAAAATGACTTTAGTTTTTGCTACATTTTCTTTTAGAGGAATTGAATCTGCCTTTTTTAAATATTTAATTGCCTCGTCAAAAAGTCCTATATATTGATAAGATCTAGCTTGATTGTTATAATTTGAAGCAATTGTATTAAAAACTTCTGCTTTTTTCAATCTCACAAGAATAGGTATGGCCTTTTTTGTGTAATAAAGCGCAGAATCTTGATCTTTTATGTCTGTTTCTGTAAAGACTGCTCCTAAATTCATATATGAATATGCAATATGTAAACTATCTTTTACATCTGTAGCCTTTTTTAATATTTTATTGTAATAGAAGTAAGCTTCTTTTCCTTTATCTTGATCAAGAAACTTTTCTGCTATTTTATAATCTACGGATCTTAAAGATTCATAATCATTATTTGACTGTCCATATTTGACCAACTCTTCAAGTATTTTATCTGTATTTATACTTAAGTCGTTTTGATGATATAGTATCGCGAGTAATAATATGTTACAATCCATTTCGTCATCAACTTGTCCCAAACGATTGAATTCCTTTTTAGCTTTCAAGGTATATTTATAAGCAATATCATGCCTATCAATTATTGATTGATTATCAGCATAAAAATAATACCACGTAGCTTTATCATAAGAAGAAAGTTTAGTAGTATCAATAGATTTTAATTGCTCCAAAGCAATATCAAAATCCTTATTTTCTAACGAAGTCATTATACCTTCAAAATTAAAATCTTGGGAAAAGCAAAATCCAGTAATAAAAAATATTACTGGAAATATAATTGATTTACTTGTTTGAATAAGCTTGAGAATCATCCTCCCACGACTATTGTTCCTCTTCTAGTTTTGGGAGTATCGCCATCAAATTCACATATATAATTATCTCTACAATCTCTAGAAGAAGAATTAAAAGAGAAAATATATTTAGATCCTTTTTTAAATGGGATTTTATCAATATCATTAAATAATATCGATGATCTACTATACATATCTGTTGTCTTAGTAGATAATTGAATCAATATTTGTTCATCATTTGGGTGCTCTATTCTAGCACACTTATGAACTTTACATATTTTATACATTCTATCTATATTATCTAAATTTTTTAAAGTAAAATCTATTCCTATAATGTTTTCTCCTTGCCATTTAAAATTAGCAATTAAGATTATTTCTTTTTCATCATTATCTTGAAAAATGATAAATGGATGAGTAGTTCCTATTTTTAATATATGAGTTTCTCTTTGCATAATATTATATATAAATTTTAAATTAGTAGTATTTTTTTTATCCTAAATTCATCCGTAAGGCTAGTTACTATTGATTGTGTTTTTTTATAAAATATTTCCTGCTTATGCTTAAATTTGTGATTGAAAATATAATTAATATTGTTAGCTACAGTTAAATCTCGTTCATCAACTTGTCCTAAGATTACTTTTCTATTAAATGTCCTTCCAAAATTTAGCCCTATCACTTTATTATCTTCATTTAATACTGTTGAGCCTGAATCTCCATAGTCTGTATTTCTTGTAATAAGGATTTGTTTTTTATGTATTCTCCAACCTTCATTATCATCATAATCATAAATACGAACAGTTGCATTCGATGATATGACCTTAATGTCTATTTCATTCTGAGACATCCTACCTGATGTAATACCATTATGAGTAACTTTCATTCCGATTTGCGGATCTGAAAGTAGTTTATACTTTGAACTAGAATCCGAACTCACATTTTTATTATTTGGATAATCATTAAGTTTTACTATAGCAGCGTCTCTGTAAAAATCATTTGACATCCAATGTAATAGACCTATCTCTTTACCCATATTATCAAAGACTTTATCTCCTAATTTTGCTTGTGGGTACGAAAAGATATGCTGATTAGTAATTCCAAATAATTTATTTTTAAATCCCCTTAGCTCAAAAAAACCTCCTAGCGTTGCTGCATCTCCACCTCTTGAAACAATTTCATTATTCTTTATGTATTTAACATCACCTTTCTTAATTGAATTAATTACTGCTTTTTCATGCTCAATTAATTCTTTAGATGTAGGTTGGACTACTTTAATATGTGAAGAGATTGAATTAGATATCCTTGGAGGAAAAGAACTCACAGCTGATTCCACTTTATTTCTATTTGAATCGGAAATATCTAATTCTGAATCTTCAAGAAAAGTTTTAAAGTGATTCTTAATGATAGATTCTAAATCTGATGGTACAGGAAAATGTGTCGGTATAATATTATCTTTGAACATACCAAAGTAAATTTCTAAATCAGATAAGCTATCATTATCTAAGCATACAAAATTATCATTTTGACTACTATTATTATGATTACATGCTTGAATATCGTATCCTGCATAACGTACTCCAATTTCTAAAGCATACCCTTTATTGTCATGCTTTTTTACCTCAACAACAGCTATGTACACGACATGCTCACATCTTAATAAAAAGCTCTCATAATGTTCTAAAACTTGACTAGCTACCTTAAATGAATAATAAAAATTTTCCATATACTTGATTAATTACACTACAAACCTCCCAAAATTCTCTCAATCAAACCATACCCAACCATAGGTATTCTGTAAAATCTACCATCCTAAAAAGCATATTTCTGCTCTATAGCATAACCCAATAATTCATTAGCGCCTTTTAAACTGAGCTTTTGAATCATGTTTTTTCGGTGTGTATCAATCGTAGATTTTGCAATAAACAAAGTATCTGCGATTTCTTGAGAAGTTTTTCGTTGGGCAATTAAAGCCAGAATTTCCTTTTCACGACGAGATAAGATGGACTTAGAACTATTCTTAGAAAGTTGCTCAATATTCAGTTTGGCGTCATAATACGTTTTATTATCTGCAAGTGTTCTGATGGCTTCCAAAACGATTTTTAAAGGAGAATTTTTCAAAATATAACCTGTCGCACCAGCTGCTAACATTTGTTGCACAGCTTTGTCTTGGTCGTACATGGTAAATGCCAATACTTTAATATGTGGAAATTCTTTTTTGATGTGCGTAGTTGCGATAATTCCGTCCATTTTTGGCATTCGGATATCACAAATCACAATCTTTGGCTGTTTGAGTCGGACAATCTTTAACAACGATTCACCATCATTAGCATGTCCTACAATACTAATATCTTCTTCGTATTCCAAATACGATATTATTCCATCAATAAGTGCTTGATGATCTTCTGCAATAGCGACTGTAATCATATGTTCGGGTTCTAAAAATTACAAACAAACTATAATGCTCCGAATATAAACTAGAACGATTTGGGAATCCTATTACTGTAAAACTGTAATAAACGTATCTATATTTTGGTAGTGATTAGTTAGTTTTCCTACAATTTACAAAAAAATATGGAATAGAAAAATGAAGTATAACTAGGAAACGATGAATTTCTTAATAATGACTATGGTAATAATGAAGAGAATAAAAACAGCTAAAATGCGTAAACTTCCTTTATAGTAACGTTTGTGAAGTTGTAAATCTTTTCGATATGCATAAATCATAATTGCAGTAAAAACAATTACAAAAAAAGCGGCGAAAATCAACTGACCAGAAGTAAACATAAATTGTGGTATTTTTGACAAAATTACAAATTTCACGCATCTTTTTATGAGTAAAAAAGCAATAGTTTTTGGAGCAACTTCTGGAATAGGAAAAGAACTAGCTAAAATGTTAGTAAAAGATGGATTTCAAGTTGTGATAACTGGTAGAAGGATAGCGCTTCTAGAGGAAATTAAGGTAGAGAATCCAGCACAATATATCATTCAGCAACACGATGTTCAAGAACTAGAAACAACAGAAGTCATTTTTGAAAAGATAGTAAAACAATTAGGAGAAATTGATTTGATTATTCACTCTTCAGGTATTGGTTATGAAAACCCTGAATTGGAATGGGAAAAAGAAGTTGAAACGCTACAAACGAATGTAATTGGCGCTACCAAAATCTATAATCTTGCATTTAAACTATTCAAAAAACAAGGTTTTGGACAGCTAGCATGCATAACTTCTATAGCTTCCTTAAGGGGAAATAGACATGCGCCAGCTTATTTTGCTTCAAAAGCATATCAAGTAAATTACTTAGAGTCTTTATATTTTAAAACGAAAGAAATAAAAGGTGGAAACGTTTACGTCACAGATATTCGTCCAGGTTTTGTAGATACAAAAATGGCCTTAGGTGATGGGATTTTCTGGATGGCTCCGTTAACAAAAGCTTCAAAACAAATTTACAGTGCCATAAAAAAGAAAAAAAGAAAAGTGTATATTTCGAAACGCTGGAATTTAATGGCTTGGATTTTAAAAATAGTACCATCTTGGGCAATTAAGAAAGCAATGTAAAATTTGAAATAAGCATATACAAAATATAAATACAATTAGATGAAAAGAAGAATAGAAGCCGTTACAGAATTTCATACAGCATTTGGTTTAGGAATGAAAAATACGCCAACTGCCGATATAGGAGAAGCAAGAAATATGTTGCGTTTTAACCTAATGAAAGAAGAAAATGAAGAATATCTTGAAGCAGCTCAAAACAATGATTTAGTAGAAGTTGCTGATGCGTTAGGTGATATGTTATACATTTTATGCGGAACGATTATCGAACACGGAATGCAAGAAAAAATTGTAGAGGTTTTTGAAGAAATTCAACGAAGTAACATGAGTAAACTTGGCGCTGATGGAAAACCAATCTATCGTGAAGATGGAAAAGTACTAAAAGGTCCAAATTACTTCAAACCAAATATTGCTGAAATACTAAAAGATAAATAATATATACGTTATGCGAAACTTGATTTAACAGTTCATAAAATAATGCGTGACCTTGAATCAAGTGTAGTTTTTGTTTTTCCGTAGTATAGTAAGTGTTTTTCGTTAAAAATTTTCGAAGCCTTGGAGAAAATTTAGAAAAATAATTACGGTTTTAGTTTTCGAAAGAAAAACTAAAAATACCTCTGGAAAAATTCCCTTTCTTTTGTTTCTTTTCTTTGGGAAAGCAAAGAAAACGAAAATAAAAACTATAAAATTATTACAAGAGTATAAAATTAAAGACAAACAAAAAGGTGACTCAATTGAGTCACCTTTTTAATTTATATCATAAGCTAACAACCAAAAATCAGTAGTTAGCAACTAAATTTATACTTTAAATCTCCAACCATGTGGATCTTCAGAAACATTATACTGAATATCCATTAATTTTTCCTTAAAGAAAGATGCGTACGAATCTTCAAGTTTTGGCAACTCAAATTCATCTCCTGCATGTTCAAACCCTGAAATTGGGTTAATAACAGCCGCAGTTCCTGCACCAAAAATTTCTTTCAATTCCCCATTTCTTGCAGCTTCTTTAATTTCGGCAACCGTAACACGACGAATATCTACGTTAATATTATTATCTTCTGCTAATTGAATCAAACTCTTACGCGTAATTCCATCTAAAATACGATCATTAGTAGGCGCTGTCAATAATGTATCTCCAACTCTAAAGAAAATATTCATTGTTCCAGCCTCTTCTAAATAATCATGTGTGCTTGCATCTGTCCAAATAATTTGTTGGTAGCCTTTTGCATGTGCTAAACTTGTTGGGTAAAACTGTGCTCCGTAATTTCCGGCAGCTTTTGCAAATCCAACACCACCATCAGCAGCTCTACTAAATTTCTCAGCAAACAATACCTTTACTTCGCCAGCATAATATGATTGTGCAGGTGAACAAATAATCATAAACTTATAAGCATTTGCTGGAGAAGCAGAAATTGCAGCTTCTGTAGCAATTACAAATGGTCTTATATATAAAGAATTTCCTTTTCCTTTTTTGATCCAATCTTTTTCTAAATGTAATAACTGTGTCAAACCTTCAAAGAAAAAATCTTTTGGAAACTCAGGAATTGCCATACGATGCGAAGATTTATTAATACGAGAATGATTGTCTTCAGGACGAAACATCCAAATTTCATCTTGGGCATCTTTAAAAGCTTTCATTCCTTCAAAAACAGCTTGTCCATAATGAAAAACACGTGCAGAAGGATCAATAGTCAGTGGCTGATATGGCATAATTTCTGGCGTTTGCCAAACACCATCTTTATAATCACATACAAACATATGATCAGTGAATATTTTCCCAAATTCTAGATTATCAAAATCTACATTTTTGATTTTACTCTCAGAAACTTTGGAAATTTTTATATCAATAGAAAGGTCACTCATCATATAATTCTTAATTTTGTGCAAAGTTACGAATAATTAGCTTTAAAAGAATCTTAGTTTTCAACAAAAATTCGACTATAAAATTAAAGATTCATAATAAAACAGTAATAATTTTAAGAAATATTTAATAAAAATGAAGAAAATTGTATTTTTAGGATTGGTCTTATTAGCATTTGTAGCCTGTAAAGACGCAAAAAATAACGGAAAAACGACAGAAGGAACGAAAGAAGTAAAAAGTCAAGATATGGCATATTCTTCTTTTGGAGATAAAATTGATGCTGAAAACGTATTAACTTCTGCACAAATCAATGACAAGTATAGCAACTTAAAAGTTGGTGATAC
This sequence comes from Kordia sp. E, assembly GCF_056033805.1. Lineage (NCBI taxonomy): Bacteria > Pseudomonadati > Bacteroidota > Flavobacteriia > Flavobacteriales > Flavobacteriaceae > Kordia > Kordia sp. E. The sequence goes on along the minus strand of NZ_JBRASR010000006.1, from coordinate 630,378 downwards.
GCTAAATGTGAAGTTCACATCAAACATTAATTCTGTATGTTCTAAAAAAGGATGTTGGATGCGTTTAGACGTAGGTGAAGAAAAAGAAGTAATGGTGAAATTTAAAGATTACGGATTCTTTATGCCGCTTGACGCGAAAGGTGAAGTAATCGTAAATGGAAAAGCATTTGTTCAAGAAACTTCTGTAGATGAATTAAAACACTATGCAGAAGATGCTGGAAAATCAGCAGACGAAATTGCTGAAATCACAGAACCAAAAAAGACACTTTCATTTCTTGCTGATGGTGTTTTACTGAAAAACTAAGCTTGAAACGAAAAATTATCACCACAAAAGATGGATCAACTACGATTCATCTTGAAGAATGGAATGAACAATACCATTCTACACATGGTGCTATACAAGAAGCCAAGCATGTTTACTTACAAACTGGCTTACATCATTTACAAAACACGTTCAATCCTGATCAAATCTCTATTCTCGAAATAGGATTTGGTACAGGATTGAATGCTTTTATAACCTATTTAGATGCACAGAAAAGAAAGCTAGATATTACTTATCATGGTGTCGAAGCGTATCCTGTCGCTTCCGCAGAAATAACACAGCTCAATTACATATCGGAACTCAATGCTGAAGATGAGAAAGAAGTTTTTGAAAAAATGCATGTGTGCGAATGGGGAAAAGAAACAATGCTTTCTGAAAACTTCAAACTATTGAAACGACAACAATTCTTTGATCAAATAGAAGACAAAGAAAAGTTCAACCTAATCTATTTTGATGCATTTGGTGCACATGTGCAACCTGAACTATGGACAGTTTCAATCTTTCAAAAAATGTATACTGCATTACAAAATAAAAGTGTTTTAGTAACCTATTCCGCTAAAGGAAGTGTACGGAGAGCTATGCAAGAAGTAGGCTTCAAAGTAGAGCGACTTCCGGGTCCACCAGGCAAACGGGAAATGCTTCGTGCTACAAAAATTAACTAATATTTAGGATTCTAAACAGAATGCAACTCTTTAATTGTATTCTTTTTAGCGTATTTTTACAGTGATAAAGAAAAAATCCCATGCAAATACTTATCTGTGGTGCAACAGGATTAATTGGTTCGGCATTAACAGAGCTATGTATTCAGCAAAACCATACAATCCATTACCTAACAACTCGCAAAAGTAAAATTGAACAATCAGATCAAAAAAAAGGATTCTATTGGAATCCCGCTGAAGGCGAAATTGACAAAGCTTGTTTTGAAGGCGTAGATGCAATTATAAACCTTTCTGGTGCTAGTATAGCCAAACGTTGGACACAAGTTTACAAAGAAGAAATTATGAGCAGTCGTGTGAATACGGCGAATATCTTGTTCAAATCATTACGAAACATGGAGAATCATACAATAAAACACTATGTTTCTGCTTCTGGAATAGCAATTTATCCATGTTCACTTACTGAATATTACAAAGAAGATACTAAAAAAGAAGCTACAGACTTTTTAGGAGATGTTGTAAAACAGTGGGAATTACACGCAAATCAATTCAAATCATTAGAAATTCCTGTAACAATTTTGCGTACAGGATTGGTGTTCTCAAAAAATGGCGGCGCTTTAGTAGAAATGGTTAAACCTGTAAAATATGGAGTTGGCGCAGCAATAGGTTCGGGAAAACAATGGCAATCATGGATTCATATTGATGACATTGCAAGCATGTATTTGCATGTAATAACAGAAAATTGTACTGGAGTTTACAATGGAGTTGGCCCAAATCCGACAACAAACAAACTACTCACAAAAGAAATCGCAACGGTCTTAAAAAAACCTTTCTTTTTGCCAAATGTACCAAAGTTTATGATGAAATTGATCTTGGGTGAAATGAGCACATTACTATTTTCAAGTCAACAAGTAAGCGCTGAAAAAATTGAAGCAACTGGGTTTAAATTCAAGTACAGTGAACTCAATCCTGCATTGATGAGTATACTCAAAAAATAAACCGACACGAAGTCGGCTTATATTTCAATATGTCTTAATACTTATAATTACTTTTTTGTAGCCGTAAGATTTACAGACAATTCAACATCATTACTAATAATTCTGTCTTTTGCAATATCAGCAATTGAAGAAGAACCATATTTCATTCCAAAATCTATTCTATTAATTGTAAAAACTTCACTCTTAATCATTGCAGTATCGCCATCAACAGAAACTGTAGCAGGAAACGAAATATTCTTCTTTACACCTTTCAATGTCAAATTCCCTTCAACCATAGTTTTTCCATCTTGTTCTTTGATACCTGTTACTGAAAAAGCGGCGTTTCCATGTGCATCAGCATCAAAAAAGTCTTTGGATAATAAATGTCCTTTCAAATCAGCATTTCCTTTATCATCAGCAGGAATATCTAAAACTTTCAAAGATTTAATATCAATGATGAAGTTTCCACTTTCTAATTTTCCATCTTTTACGGCAAATGTTCCCGATGCAACATCCATCGTTCCATCATGACTTCCGCCAATAGCTTTAGATCCTTTCCATGTAACAACAGCTTTTGAAGCATCAACACTATATTTTACTGCTTCTGCTGTTATTGCTTTCTCTGTTTTAGCTGATTCGGCATCTGTTTCATTTTTCTTTTCTCCTTTACAGGAAACAACAAATAAGGTAATTGCTACTAGAGCAATCATGCTTAAAAAATTATTCTTCATTTACATTGTTTTTTATTAGTTAATAATTGAACAACAAAACTACTAAATGTTTAGAATTTATACAGATTCACTGAATAAAAATATTTTTGGTGACATTTTGACATTTTTCCATAATTGGCAGTACTTTTGCAAACCATTAAGAGAAAATAATAAAAAATTTTTTGGACATATATCATGAGCAAAAAAAAGGATACTAAAGTAGAGAAAGAACAAGAAGTTGTACAACCAGAAGCTACAAAAGCAGAAGAGACAACAGTTGAAGAGACTACAGAAGCAACAGAAATATCTGTTGAAGAACAATTAAAAGAAGATTTAGCAAAAGAAAAAGACAAGTTTTTACGTCTATTCGCTGAATTTGAAAACTATAAAAAAAGAACAAGTAAAGAGCGTGTTGAGCTTTTCAAGACAGCAAGTAAGGATGTTGTTGTTGCCATGTTGCCAGTTTTAGACGATTTTGACAGAGCTTTGGCAGAAATTGCTAAAACAGATGCAGAAGACGTGAAAAAAGGTGTGGAGCTAATCAGCAACAAACTACGTGAAGCACTAAAAGCAAAAGGCTTAGGTGAAGTTGTAGTAAAAGCTGGAGATAAGTTTGATGCTGAAGATCATGAAGCCGTAACACAAATTCCTGCTCCAACGGATGACATGAAAGGTAAAATCATTGATGTTCTTGAAAAAGGATATACTTTGGGCGAAAAAATAATTAGATACCCTAAAGTAGTAGTTGGACAATAATTTTTATAAAAGACCACAAGTTGTTCATCACAACAAAAATCTTTTGAAATAAGTACAGTAAAATGAAACAAGATTATTACGAAATATTAGGCATAAGCAAAGGAGCTTCCGCTGCAGAAATAAAAAAAGCATATCGTAAAAAAGCGATTCAATATCATCCAGATAAAAATCCTGATGATAAAGGAGCTGAAGAAATGTTTAAAAAAGCAGCAGAGGCGTATGAAGTCTTGAGTGATGATAACAAAAAAGCTCGTTATGATCAATATGGACATGCAGCTTTTGAAGGCGGCGGCGGTTTCGGCGGTGGCGGCTTTGGTGGCGGCATGAATATGGATGACATCTTTAGTCAGTTTGGTGATATCTTTGGCGGCTTTGGCGGCGGTGGCGGATTCAGTGGCTTTGGTGGCAGCGGCGGAGGAAGACAACGACGTGTAAAAGGAAGCAATCTAAGAATTCGTGTAAAACTTTCGTTAGAAGAAATTGCAAATGGTGTTGAAAAGAAAGTAAAAGTTCGCAGAAAAGTACAAGCACCAGGCGTAAGCTATAAAACATGTAGTACGTGTAATGGTTCTGGTCAAATGACACGTATTACAAACACAATACTTGGTAGAATGCAAACGTCTACAACATGTACTACGTGTGGTGGAGCTGGACAATCAATTGATAAAAAACCTGCAGATGCAGATGGACATGGATTAAAAGTTTCGGAAGAAACAGTAGTCATCAAAATTCCAGCTGGAGTTGAAGAAGGAATGCAACTAAAAGTTTCAGGAAAAGGAAACGAAGCACCTGGAAATGGAATCGCTGGAGATTTATTAGTTGCCATTGAAGAAAAAGAGCACGAAGCACTAAAACGTGAAGGTGATAATTTACACTACGATTTATACATTAGTTACTCAGAAGCTGCCTTAGGAAGCTCAAAAGAGATCGATACCGTAACTGGGAAAGTTAGAATTAAAGTAGAATCGGGAGTACAGTCAGGAAAAATATTACGCTTGCGCGGAAAAGGAATTCCAAGCATAAATGGATACGGAAAAGGAGACCTCTTAGTTCATATCAACGTGTGGACACCGAAAACATTGACAAAAGAGCAAAGAAGCTTCTTTGAAAAAATGGCGGAAGAGGAGAATTTTGTGCCAAGTCCAGAAAAAAGTGATAAATCATTTTTTGAAAAAGTGAAAGACATGTTTTCGTAATTCTTTTGGTATTACGAAAAAAAAACTATCTTTGATAAGTTGCTGACCGTAACTGGTCGGTAACTTTTTCTTTTTCATAGCAATTTTTTCCCATCCTTGATACCTATTAAGGGTGGGTTTTGTTTTATATTCATATTTCTTGTAACAAAATACACTAGCTCGTTACTTATATAAAAAACCGTTCATGAGTTCAATTCTACAAGCAAAAGAAGTCGTAAAAAAATATGGCGACTATACTGCCTTAAATAAAGTTTCAATTGATGTGCCTAAAGGAAGTATTTTTGGACTGCTAGGTCCAAATGGTGCTGGAAAAACATCACTCATCCGAATCATCAATCAAATTACTGCGCCAGATGCTGGTAAAGTTTTGCTAGATGGAGCTGAATTACAACAATTTCATATTAAAGATATTGGATACATGCCGGAAGAACGCGGTTTGTATAAATCGATGAAAGTTGGTGAACAAGCATTGTATTTAGCACAATTAAAAGGATTGAGTAAATCTGAAGCAAAAATGCGTTTACAGTATTGGTTTGAAAAATTTGAAATTTCAGATTGGTGGAACAAAAAAATACAAGAGCTTTCCAAAGGAATGGCGCAAAAAATACAATTTGTAGTAACGGTTTTACACAAACCTAAGTTATTAATCTTTGATGAGCCATTTAGTGGTTTTGATCCAATCAATGCAAACAGAATCAAAGATGAAATTCTACAATTAAGAGATGAAGGTGCAACCGTAATTTTTTCGACACATCGAATGGAATCTGTAGAAGAAATGTGCGATCATATTGCATTGATTCACAAATCAAATAAAGTATTAGACGGAAAATTGATTGATGTAAAACGTCAATATAAAAGCAATACGTATCAAGTTGGTGTGAATGCAGTAGACAATCAACAACTAAAAAATGTATTAAACGAAAAGTTTGAATTGACAGATGCAACTTTCAAGTCAATCGATGATGATTTAAAAGTAAACATCAAACTTAAAAACGGTGATACTTCTAACGATTTACTTTCGTACCTAACTTCAAAAGGGCAAGTGAATCATTTTGTAGAAGTAATTCCGAGTGTAAATGATATTTTTATTCAAACTGTAGAAAACAATAATTAGGCTATGAATCACTTACCACTAATTATCAAAAGAGAATATTTAACGAAAGTTAGAAACAAGTCGTTTATTGTTATGACGTTTTTGAGTCCATTAATTATGATTGGATTGGGAACGTTAATTTTTTATCTAACACAAGTAAACGGCAATAAAGAACGAACGGTTTCTGTTTTAGATGAAACTGGAAAAATTTCGGAGATATTTACACAAAATGTAGATGAAGATTCTAATATTACGTATAATATTCTAACAGAAGAAACACTAGAAGAAGCAAAAAAACTAGTAGAAGCTAAGGAAGAATATGGTTTGTTACATATTGAAAACAAGGGATCTATTGAAGACATTTCTACGCATATAAAATTTTACTCAGAAGATTCACCTTCGTTAAAATTCATATCGCGTTTAGAGCGAAAACTAAGTAAAAAGCTAACAGATGAAGCCTTTATAACCAATGGTGTAGATGTTTCTTTAGTAAAGAAATCTAAAATGGACGTTGCCATTGTTCAGGAAAGTTTTACAGGAGAACGTACGTCAAAATTTGTTAACTATTCCAAATTAGGTTTTGGTTTGGCAGCAGGATATCTACTCTTCATGTTTATCATTATCTACGGAAATATGATTATGCGTAGTGTAATAGAAGAAAAAACAAATCGAATTATAGAAGTGATTATTTCTTCGGTAAAACCCGTACAATTATTAATGGGGAAAATTATAGGAACTTCCTTAGCTGGCGTTACACAATTTGTAATGTGGTTAATTTTGGGAGGTATAATGATGTTAGTTTTCTCGGCTGTATTTGGTGTAGATTTAGTAGGTGCACAAATGGCACAACAACAGGAAGTATTAGAACAGGTTGACATGAACTTTCAAATGCAAGTTGCCGAAGTATTCCAAAGCTTACCATTAGGAAATTTGGTAGTTGCCTTTTTTGTGTTCTTTATTGGAGGATATTTATTATACAGTTCGTTATATGCCGCAATTGGTGCAGCTGTTGACAATGAAACTGATACGCAACAATTTATGATGCCAATCATAATGCCATTAATATTAGCTGTATATGTTGGAGGTTTCACTGTATTAGAAGATCCACATGGAACCGTTGCAACAGTATTTTCATACATTCCATTTACGTCTCCAGTAGTAATGTTAATGCGAATTCCATTTGGTGTTCCAATTTGGCAACAATTAATTTCAGTTGTTATATTATATATTACCTTTACAGGAACTGTTTGGTTTGCATCTAAAATTTACCGTGTTGGAATATTAATGTACGGTAAGAAGCCTAGTTACAAAGAAATATTCAAGTGGTTGAAATACTAATTTTATGCAAGGATCAGATACATCAATCTTTACGAAAGACTTTTTAGATTTTTTAGATAAACCAATACCTTTTCTAAGTCATGATGATATAGAAGTTACTATTGGATCTGTTCTAACATTAATTTTTGTGCTTTTTATAACGCAATTAATATTGCGATACGCAAGAATTTTAGTTACTAGAAGCTTAGATGAAGAAGGTAAATCGCGTTTCAAAACAATCTTCACCTTTGTAAAATACTTTATATTTTCCATTGTCATCATCATGTCTTTAGATGCAACTGGTGTCAAAATTACAGCGCTTTTAGCAGCTTCAACGGCATTATTTGTTGGTATTGGATTGGGAATGCAAAAACTATTTCAGGATATCATTTCTGGGATATTTATATTGGTAGATAAAACTGTGACTATAAATGATGTTATAGAAATTGATAAAAAAGTAGGGAAAATTACGCAGGTAGGATTACGAACAACAAAAGCAATTACACAAGATGACAAGATTCTTGTGATTCCAAATCATAAGTTTTTAAACGAAATATTATTCAATTGGACGCAAAATGATGTCATGACGAGAGAATCAATTGACATTGGAGTCGCTTATGGTACGGATGTTGATCTAGTAAAAGCATTATTGCTAGGAATTGTAATGCAAGAACCTGCAATTTTAAACGAACCCAAACCAACTGTATTTTTTACAGACTTTGGTGATAGCGCTTTAAAATTTAAATTACACTTTTACATAGGTGATAGTTTTCACTTACCAGAAGTACAAAGTAAATTACGTTATAAAGTATATAAAACATTTAATGAAAACAATATAAGCATTCCATTTCCCCAACGTGACGTGCATGTTTATAATTCAAAAATAGAATAGTATGCCTAAAATATTAGTAATAGAAGATGAATCGGCAATTCGTAGAGTATTGGTTAAAATCTTATCTGAAGAAAATGATACCTATGAAGTATCGCAAGCTGAAGATGGATTGGCTGGTATGGAACTTGTCAAAAAAGAAGATTATGATTTGGTATTATGTGATATAAAAATGCCAAAGATGGATGGAGTAGAAGTATTGGAAGCTGCTAAAAAGATAAAACCTGAAACTCCTTTTGTGATGATTTCTGGTCATGGAGATTTAGATACAGCCGTAAATACAATGCGTTTAGGAGCTTTTGACTATATTTCAAAACCACCAGATTTAAACAGACTATTAAATACAGTACGAAACGCACTTGATAAAAAAGAGTTGGTTGTTGAAAACAAACGACTTAAAAGAAAAGTAAGTAAAAATTATGAAATGATTGGTGAATCAGATGCGATTCAACAAATCAAAGACATGATTGAAAAAGTAGCTGCAACGGATGCACGTGTATTAATTACAGGTCCAAACGGAACAGGAAAAGAATTAGTTTCACATTGGTTACACCAAAAAAGTGAACGTAGTAAAGGCCCGATGATTGAAGTAAACTGTGCGGCAATTCCAAGTGAATTGATCGAAAGTGAACTATTTGGTCACGTAAAAGGTGCGTTTACAAGTGCAAACAAAGACAGAGCAGGAAAATTTGAAGCAGCAAATGGCGGAACAATTTTCTTAGATGAAATTGGAGACATGAGCCTTTCAGCGCAAGCGAAAGTATTACGTGCATTACAAGAAAGTAAAGTGCAACGTGTTGGAAGTGACAAAGACATAAAAGTAAATGTTCGAATTGTTGCAGCAACCAATAAAGACTTAAAAAAAGAAATTGCAGACGGTAAATTTCGTGAAGATTTATATCATAGATTAGCAGTTATCTTAATAAAAGTTCCTGCATTAAATGATAGAAGAGAAGACATTCCTTTACTAATCAATTACTTTACAGGAAAAATAGCAACTGCACAAGGAACAGTTGCAAAGAAATTTTCAGACAAAGCTGTTAAACTATTGCAAGAATACGATTGGACAGGAAACATTAGAGAATTACGAAATGTTATAGAACGACTCATTATTCTTGGAGGACAAGAAGTCACAGAAGAAGATGTGAAATTATTCGCTTCTAAATAAAACAAAAAAAATCAGCTCTTGTAGCTGATTTTTTTTGCGTCAAACTGAACTTGATTCAGTTTCTCATCATGAGTGAGTTAGGTTATGTGATGTCGAGTTAAGCTTGGTATGATGAAAAAATAGTATTTCTCGATATGAAATCTAAAAGCGAAGCGATCTAACATCTAACAGCGAAAGCGGTCTAAAAATCTAAATCCCAAACTTTACACTAATTCCAGTTTGTAGATCAGGATTATTATTTACAGTAAAATCTTGTTGGATATAAATTGAAGTTGAAACTTTTCGTGTAAACGTATACATCAACGTCCAATAATTATTGTTTTTATACAAATGACGCGTTCCATGTCCCCAAGAATTAAAAGCTTCATCATCTCGGATATATATATTATATTCATCTTCGTCTTTTTTATGTAAACTTGTTTGAACATAAAAGCTCAGACCAAATGAATGATAGGTTTTTCCTTTAGATAAAAATGTGTATTCAACATTCGTTTCCAAACTTCCGATAAAATCATTCGTTCCAAAATCGAGATTGTCATTTTGTAAATCAACCGCATTTTTGCGAAATACATTTGTCCCTAAACCAAATAATATAAAATTACGATCATTCAAATCGAATTGTTTTACACCAGCGGCAGACAAACCAACGTCCATAGACATATTATATTTTGAAAGATTTGTTCCTAGATGCGCACCAAAATTCAAGTAAATCTTCTTATCATTTAAAAATTCAGGATAATAATAATAATGTGTTTCAATTCCGGCAGTTAAAAAATCACCATTTCCAGCGCTCAATCTTCTTCCGTTTCTATCTGTATACTGAATACTTGCTTTATCCAAACCAAACACTTTTCGGTCAAACGGATCTTTTCCACCAGCAATATTATCATGAAAAAACTCAATAAATTTATCGTTTGTAAATATTGAAAAAGGAAACTTTCCATTTGTCAATATAAAAGCTCGTAAACCAACAACTAATTCTTGATTTTTTTTGATAGGAATCGTCAAATCAACACGCAAGCCTTTAATAACTCCGTCAGTTTCTATTTCAAATGTATCTGCATCAATCAACTCTTGATTTACAAAAGATTGGCGACTATACCAAGGAATTCCTCGCATTTGCTCTCGAAGCGCTTCATCATTTGGAATGTACGTTTTTACATTCGGTCCCCAAACATTTCCACTTTCCAAATTAACACTCAGTTCATTACGTTTGGAAGCCCTTAATTTAAAATTATGGTTCAAACGAGAAATGAAAATTCCGAATGGATTTGTAGATACAATACTTGGTTTAGAAATTCCATTTTTGGTAAATGCAGGAATTGAATCTTGATCGCTTTGCGCGAATGCAATCGAATTCAAACACAAAAACAATACGAAAACTAATTTTTGATACTTCATAATGCAATACTCATAATTTGAAGCGGCTAAACTACAAAAAAAGTGAGGGACAATCCGTATATTTAGCATTCAAAGAAAAATAGTAACGCATGAAGCATTTCGATACAAACACTTTTAAAGTAACTGATACTATAAAACTGAGTGAAACCAGTACCAAATTTGATCTTGGAGAATCTAAAAAAGAAATCAAAAAAGAACTAGAAGATGTTCGAGAAGATTTAGGAAAACTACAAGATACGTTATATGCACATGGAAAATATAGTGTATTGGTTTGTTTACAAGGAATGGATACAGCAGGAAAAGACAGTTTGATTCGTGAAGTTTTTAAAGATTTCAATACACGTGGAATTGTTGTGCATAGTTTTAAAGTGCCAACGGAATTAGAATTAAAGCACGATTATTTATGGAGACATTACATTGCGTTACCAGCAAGAGGGAAATTTTCTATTTTTAACAGAACACATTATGAAAATGTATTGGTGACTCGTGTGCATCCTTACTACATTATGGGCGAAAATATTCCAGGAGTTGAAAGCGTTGATGATATAAATGATGAATTTTGGGCGAAACGTTTTGAGCAAATCAATAATTTTGAAAAGCACATTGCTGATAATGGAACGATCATCTTCAAGTTTTTTCTGAATATTTCGAAAGATGAACAAAAAAATAGGCTTTTACGTCGTTTAGATCTCAAAGAAAAAAACTGGAAATTCTCTCCTGGCGATTTAAAAGAGCGCAAACTCTGGGACAAATACCAAGAATGTTACGAAGAAGTTTTGAATAAATCTAGCAAACCACATGCACCTTGGTATGCAATTCCTGCAGATGATAAACCAACAGCGCGCTATATTGTTGCAAAAACAATATATGATACGTTAAAAGAATACACAGATATTGACGAACCAGAATTGGATGATGATATCAAGGCAAATCTTGACGAATACAAAAAACAATTAGAATCAGAATAAGTACCAAATACTACCCAAATGAAAAAACTTTCAATATTATTATTCTTAGCAACTGCTATTGGTTTTGCCCAAAGCGCAGATGAAAAGCAACTAAAAAGTGTATACTCAACTTCCTTAGTTAACGGGCAAAGTTATGCTTGGTTAGATCATTTATCCAATAAAATTGGCGGACGACTTTCAGGATCAAGCAATGCAGCAAAAGCAGTTCAGTATACAAAGTCAGAATTAGAAGCATTAGGCTTGGATAAAGTTTGGTTGCAAGAAGTAATGGTTCCGAAATGGGAACGTGGAAAAGCGGAAGAAGGATATATAGTAACAGCTTCTGGAAAAACACAAGTTCCAATATGTGCTTTAGGTGGATCTGTAGCGACTAAAAATGGTGGTGTTGAAGCAGAAATCGTTGAAGTAAAAGGTATAGATGATTTAAAAAAACTTGGAAAAGCTAAGATTAAGGGAAAAATAGTATTCTACAATCGTCCGATGCAAGCAGACTTAATTAGTACGTTTGAAGCCTATGGAGGTTGTGTAGATCAGCGGTATGCTGGTGCAAAAGAAGCTTTAAAGTATGGAGCTGTTGGTGTTGTAGTTCGTTCAATGAATTTACGTATGGACGATTATCCACATACAGGAAGTATGGGATATGAAGATGTTGCAGTAGAAGACAGAATTCCTGCGGCGGCAATTAGTACAAACGGAGCAGAATTACTAAGCAAACAATTGCAAAAAGACGCAAAAACAAAATTTGCGTTTACCATGCATTGTAAACAATACGATGATGTAAAATCGCATAATGTAATTGGTCAAATTACTGGAAGTGAATTTCCAAATGAAATCATTATTGTTGGTGGACATTTAGATTCTTGGGATTTGGGAGATGGTTCACACGATGATGGTGCTGGCGTTGTACAAAGTATGGAAGTACTGCGTTTGATGAAAGAAACAGGATACAAACCAAAACGTACGATACGAGTTGTGTTATTCATGAATGAAGAAAATGGATTACGTGGTGGAAAAAAGTATGCAGAAGTTGCTAAAAATAAAGGTGAAAAACATGTCTTTGCCTTAGAAAGTGATGCTGGTGGATTTACACCAAGAGGATTTTCATTTGATTGCTCACCTGAGAATTTCGCGCAAGTAGAAAGTTGGAAAGCATTATTTAAACCATATTTAATTCATTATTTTGAAAAAGGTGGAAGTGGCGCAGATATTGGCCCGTTAAAAGACAATCAAATTGTATTAGCTGGCTTACGCCCAGATTCACAACGTTATTTTGATCATCATCATGCAGCGAACGATACTTTTGATGCGGTAAACAAGCGTGAATTAGAATTAGGAGCAGCAACCATGACGTCTTTAGTATATTTATTTGACAAATATGGAACAGTAAAAAAGAAGAAAATAAAAGGGTAATACCTGATTAACATATTTAATTACATAAAAATCCTGCTTCTTGAAGCGGGATTTTTTATATTTAGAAAAAGGACAATTTGCGTCAAACTGAACTTGATTCAGTTTCCCACAACAAACTTAAGATAAACAGTGTGAGATTCTGAAATAAATTCAGAATGACGGTTATACAAATTTTAAACAAATTTATAGTTAAGAAAGCACACATTTACATGAACAGATTAGTAATTCTCGGAAACGGATTTGATTTAGCACATGGTTTACCAACGCGTTATGAAGACTTTATGTTGTGGTATTTGAAAGAAGTTTTTAAGGAAAAGTATGATGGATCTGGATTAATGAAAGTAGAGAAGAACATTCATTATAGAGAAAACTGGGATGAAGAGATTGACGCATTTAACAATGTAAAAGAATTATTAGCATACGTACGATCAAGGAATAAAGTCGTTATATTTAGTTATGAAGGTCACTTATTAAAAGAATTATTAAATAGATTTGATCGTAATAACTGGGTTGATATTGAAGCAGCATATTATGGATTGTTGAAAAAAAGTCTCCTAGATCCAAAGTATTTTGACATTAAAGAAATAAACAAAGACTTTGAAACGCTTAAAAATCTTTTAGGGAAATACTTGTTAGAAGAAGTAGAACAGAAATATGAATTTATACCAGGTAAAGGATTTTTAGACATTTTTATAACTAAGAATAAAGATTTTAAAGAAGGTTTTTTTACTAAAGCAACCATATACCCTGAGAAAACAATTTTTTTAAACTTCAACTATACAACTTTAATAGAAGATTATTTAATTGAACGTGAAATAATACACAATTTAGGAGACCCAGAAGTGAATTATATTCATGGAGAGCTGGAAAATTTTGAAAATCCAATCATATTTGGTTTTGGAGATGAAAAGGATACGAGTTACCAAGAGATAGAAGAGTTAAACAACAACGCATATTTTGAACATATAAAATCTTTTCAGTATTTAAAAACGTCTAATTATCAAGATTTGATTCGTTTTTTAGATGGAAGTACAGAAGGTTATGAAATCTATATCATTGGACATTCCTGTGGACTTTCTGACAGAACGTTACTAAATCATGTTTTTGAACACGATAACTGCAAATCAATCAAAATATTCTATTACAATGGCATTAAAGGATATACAAATACGGTTTATGAAATATCGCGTCACTTTGAAAATAAAGCAAGTATGCGAACCAAAATTGTTCCTTTTGATAAGTCAATTCCAACACCAAAAATACAATTGAATATCAAAAGTGATTAATTTCTAATAACAGTCTTAATTATTGTCTTATTATTTCAGTTTGCTTTAGGGGAAATCATACTTATAAATGGTAATTACTTGTCAGTTATGTGGTTATAATTGTAATTAACATAATAATAACAGGAAAAAGCTTCATAATTTATTGCATAATTCATCGTAAAAAAGGTAAAACTTTATCGGGAGACACCAATAGAGCTTATTTTATACGAATAAAATTGTATATTTAGGTAAACCGTATTGCTATGAAAGGACTAATTCAAATAACACGTTTGATGGTATTTGTTCTTATTTTTTTCAACCCTAGAATAAGTGTCTTCGGACACAACCAAAATAACCCTGATAACCATCAAACGGAGTTACAAAAAACTACGTCGGAGAAATTCTCCTATTTCTATGATGTAGAAAATTTAAAATTAACACCTAGTTCTGTGGATAGTATTCCTATCTACAAAGAACTGGCGTATAAGTACGCGCAAAATAACGAAGTAGAAAAAGCGTCTTTTTATGCTAATAAGTATATTAAGATGAGTTACGAACTCAACTTTATTCATACTAGTGAATTTGTCGCGGTAAAAAATACTGCGCCATTTCAAAAACTAGTTAAGAAGTATAGAATAAATTTTACATGGTACAATCTATTCTACTTATTCTCTGCATTAATAGGATTCTTTATTGCCGTTATTATGAATTTTAAACGGAATAAAAATAAAAGCGCGATTATATTTATAAGTATCTTCATATTTGTACGCTCACTTTTTATACTTCACTTATTTCTGTACGATTCAAATTTGAAATATAGATTTCCGCATGCGTTATTTATGTCAACTTTATTAGTATTTGTAGATGGACCATTGCTTTATTTTTATTTTAAAAGTATTACCAAAAAGTATGTGTTTCAAAAACTACATTTATTACACCTTATACCTACAGTTATAATTATAACGATATTACTTCCATTATTAGTACTTCCAGAAGAAGAGAAGTTAAAGATAATGTTATACACAAGCGCCATTAATTATACATCATTTTTACCGCCAATGGTTTTTACAAAGTTTATTTTACTTTATGGATATGGTTATTTTGTATTAAAAATATACAATAGAGACATTCGAAAGAATCCTAAAATTAGTGAACGTGTACAAAAATGGCAACGAAATTTAGTTGTGCTAATATTTCTCTATATAATGAGCTTTACGGTGTATTGTTTGGTTGTAATTCGTATCATTCCTAGAAGTGATTTTTTATATCATTTTCAAATATGTATTATGACTTCGATGGTGTTGTATATTGGTTTTATGGCGTACATTCAACCTAAAGTTATTACGAATAGTTACATAACTAGGATTAAAGATAAATATAGAAATTCAGGATTGACAGCTAGTTTATCGAGAGAACTAAAAGAACAATTGTTGTATTTACTGAATAATCAAAAAATATATAAAAAGAATGACATCAATTTGGAGAAGCTTTCCATCATGTTGAATACAACACGACATAATACGTCTCAAGTGATAAATGAACACTTTCAATTAAATTTCTTTGAATTGATCAATCAATATCGAATCAATGAAGCTTCTGAAATACTAAAACATGATATTCACAATAACTTAAACATTATTGATATAGCGTATGAAGTTGGGTTTAACAACAAGGTAACGTTCAATAAATCGTTTAAAAAGCACTTTGCACAAACACCTTCTCAATTTTTGAAAGCTGCACGTGTGGCGTAGTGCTTATTCTGTAATAATATTATTTAAAACAAATTTTGCAAGCTCTATATTTCCAAAAGTAGAATTTGAATCGAAAATTAGGTTAGTTAAAATTTCAATAGACTGTTCCTTATTTCCTTCATCTTGAATTATTAATGCCATATTAATTAATAGTATTCCTTTTGTTTCCACATCTGGATTAAGTGCTAACCCTTTTTCTATGGCTTTTTTTCTTTCTTCTCCTTCCAAGAGAGATGAATAATCTTTCCATCCTGGAGCAAATGTTGGAAATTTCGAAATTAATAATTTGGTCATTTCTAACTTTTCTTTAGGATCATTAATCCATTCAAGTGAAGAATACATTTTATAAAGCCCTTGTTGAAATTCTCCTTTTTTCTCTTTCTCTAATGTATATAGCGCTACTTTAGAAGTAAAAAAACCTTTGGGAGCTAAGCTATCTGTTAATCGATAATATTTGAGCGCATTATCAAAATCGTTTTTTAATAAATATGTATATGCTAAATCATATGCAGGATAAGCCCAATTTGGAGCTTTTTCTAGTGCTAGGTTTAAAGTTACGATAGCTTTTCCATAATCACCATTTTGACCATGTTTCCTTGCTGTATTGTGTAATAATTTGGCAGATTGAGAAATTTTTTCAATCCCATGTACGGCATAATTATAAGTTCCATTTGATTTAGCCAATTCTTCTTTTGATATTTTATTTCCTAAAGAATCAGTAAATGTAATTTTAGAAGTACTCATTTGAGATGAATTTGATTTTTGACTGTTGTTTTTGCAAGAGCTTACTATTAATAATCCAATTAAAATTCTAGTTACTATTTTCATTATTTTCTTGTTATCTCTTTTACATCTATACTTAGACATATGATATAAGTATTAAAATTATATCAATCTTACTTTATATCAAAATCATCTATAGTATTTCTATCTGTAATACTTCCACAACATTTACAACAAATCAAACATTCACGAGTAAACGAAAGGTAAACATTCTTCGGAGGCGGTAACATCTATAGGGATTCCCTAAAAAAAATGAAATTCATAGTTCTTTTATGGTAGTAAAAAAAGCAGTAGTGAATTCTTTATACAATCTCTAAAACTGTATTCCCGCACATATTAAAAAATTGCATGAGTAGGTATAAATTTCATCAACACTTTTTTAGCATTTAAAACGAGTACAAACTAAAAAAGTTATTTCTATGAAAAAGAAACACATTAAAATGCTATTACTATTGCTGTTTAATATCAGTATAGTATTGGCACAAGAAAAAAATGTTACAGGTAACATTGTAGATGACAAAGGAACACCATTATTAGGAGTTACCATTGTTGTGAAAGGAACACAAACAGGAACACTGTCAGATTTTGATGGAAACTATACCATCAGTTGTAAAAAAGGAGATGTACTAGTGTTTTCGTACGTAGGATTTAAAAATCAAGAAACAACAGTAGCCGATGCGCTGATTATAAATATTACCATGAAAGAGGATGCTACTTTACTAAACGAAGTATTAATTGTTGGATACGGGAAATCAAGTAAAGTAGATAATACCGGAGCTATTACCAAGATAAAGTCAGATGAACTGGACAATGTACCAGTTGCTTCAATACAAGAAGCGTTATCTGGTAAGGCTTCCGGTGTTTTTATTGAAAGTCAAAGTGGAAAAATTGATGGCGCTATCAAAGTCAGAATTCGAGGAACAAACTCTATTGGCGGAAACAATGAACCATTATATGTAGTTGATGGTTTAGTGATTGCTGGCGGAACGAGAGACATTAACTTTAATAATGTTGAATCGTTAGAAGTATTGAAAGATGCTGCAGCGACGGCAATTTATGGTTCAAGAGGTGCAAACGGAGTGGTTTTAATCACCACTAAAAAAGGAAAAGAAGGAAAAACGAGGTTTCAAGTTGACTTTCAAAACGGTTCTAGCGAACCTACAAACCTTAGAGAATATATGAATGCGGCTCAATATAGAGACTTTTTTAGAGTAGCTGCAGTCAATAGGTTTGGAGATGATACTGGAAATGTCTTTGCAGATATAATTTTGGACGATTTATCACAAGGTCAAGATGTAGATACTGATTGGCAAGACTTAGCCTTTCGTAATGCGAAGTTGGTACAATTTAGTGTTGGCGCATCTGGCGGAAGCAAAAAAAGCAAATTCTATACAAATCTATCTTATGATCATCAAGAAGGTATTTTGATTGGAAATGATTTAAAGAAACTCAACGGTATTTTAAATTACGAACACAACGTAAATGATCGTATAAGTTTAGGACTGAGTGCAACGATCAGCAGATTGGAAACCAATAGTGTTGCTGGAGATAATGCGTTTGCAACACCAATTCAGTTGGTTGCACAAGCGCCAATATCACCAATTAGAGATGAAAATGGGGACTTAATTAGCTATGATGGAGTAGGAAGTATAATAAGCGGATATTATAGTGCATTAATAGAAGATGCAAATTCGACAAGAAATACAACTTCAGATAGAATTTTAGCCAACATATATGCTGATTATAAACTTACAGATTGGTTTAATATTAGAGGAGAACTCGGTTTAGATAGAGGATCAAGAAAAGCATTTGTATTTAGAAATTCCAATACACAAGGAAATGGAGTTACAGGAGGATTTGGTTCAACAACGATCACAAAGTTTCAGACATTCTCCCCAAAAGTGTATGCTACCATAGATAAAAAATTCAATGACATTCACGATATCAATCTAGTGATTGGAACAGAAGCACAAAAAACAAGAACAGAAATTGCCGGCGGAACAGCGACGGGGTTTATTTCAGGGTTAGATCAAACGGGGACTGGAGCTGTTCCTACTGGCGTTTTTGGTTCTACAGCAAACAATGGCTTCTATTCGTACTTTGGTAGATTAACCTATAAACTCAATAACAAATATATAATGAGTTTTACAGGACGATATGATGAAAGTACAGCGTTTGATGGCGGTGTATTCTTTCCAGCAGTTTCAGGAGCTTGGAAAATTTCAGAAGAAGAATTTTTAAAAGATTCAAAAGTAATCAGCTTTATGAAATTGAGAACTAGTTATGGAATCAACGGAAACAACTTTAATGGTTTTCCTAGCTTGGCTTTATTCTCACCAGTTGCCTACAATAAATTAGCAGGATTGTCTCCAACGCAATTGGCAAACAATGATTTGTCATGGGAAACAACAGCGACGTTTGATGTTGGATTGGAATTAGGTTTTCTTGACAATAGAATAAATCTTGAATTGAATTACTATGCGAAACAAACAAAAGATTTAATCCAACGAAGACCAATTGATGCAACTTCAGGTTTTACAGGATTCTCTGCAAATGTTGGAAACATAGAAAACAAAGGTTTTGAGCTTACTTTAAATACTGTAAACGTAGATAGTGAAGATTTCAAATGGGAAACCAATATCAATTTTTCAAAAAATAAAAACGAAGTGACGAAGTTGATCAATGGACAACCAATTCTCAGCACCAATGATAGTTATATGAATGCATTAATAGAAGGAGAGCCAATTGGTGTTTTCTTTGGAAGAGAATATGCAGGTGTCGATCCAGCAAATGGAGATGCATTGTATTTCTTAAATGATGGCACAGACGGAACAACAAATAATCCGAATGCAGCAAACTTTACAGTGTTAGGAAGCCCAAATCCAGATTGGATTGCCGGAATCAGTAATCAATTACGCTATAAAAACATAGATCTAAGTTTTCTATTTAATGTAGTACAAGGAAATAAAATTCACAAAGCGGCTGACGGATTTATGGTTGGAGGTGATTTTATCGACAATCAATTAATTAGTGAATTGAATTATTGGACGCCTGATAATCCAAATACAGACATTCCACAACCTAGATTAGTTGGAGGAAACGGTACATCAGCATCAAGTCGATTTTTACAAGATGGTTCATACATACGATTAAAAAATATTTCACTAGGATATAACTTCAATCCAAAACTGTTGGAAAAAATTAAACTAACAGATTTACGAATCTATGTAACTGGACAAAATCTATTAACATTCACAAAATATGATGGATGGGATCCAGAAGTAAGTACAGACTTTTTAGCGAATGGAAATAACATATTTCAAGGTGTAGATTTCTATTCCGCACCGCAAGCAAAAACAGTAACAGTAGGAGTAAAAGTTGGATTTTAAAAAATGATAATATGAAAAATAAATATATACACTATATAATGGTCATCATTGCATATCTCTCATTTTCATGTGAAGACTATGTAGATGCTGAACCTTTAAATACGCTTAGTGCCAGTAGTGCATTAAATAGTAATGAAAAAGTAATTGGAGCGCTCAATGGAGTCTACAATACAATGTCGAGTACAGCTTTACTTGGAGGAGATTTAATCTTTGTCTCAGAATTGTTGGCGGCAGATGGAAAAATAATGTTTGGTGGAACATTCAATGATCCACAGCAAATTATAGACAAACAAATATTAACAACAAATAGTAGAGTCAATAATATATTTAATATAGGATATAGTACAATTAACAGAGCAAATTTAGTATTAGAAGCTATAGATGTTGTAAATGATGCTGATCAAGATAGAGTAGAAGGAGAAGCACTATTTGCGAGAGCGCTAATTCATTTTGAATTGATAAAACTATTTGCAAAACCATATAGTGACGGAAATGCAAGTTCAAATCCAGGAATTATATTAAAAACAGAAGCAAGTCCTTTCAATGGCGGAGATATTGCATCTAATTGTGATTCTCGAAGTACAGTACAACAAGTATATGATATAATCTTAACTGATTTAATTGCTGCGAGTTCATTAGTTCCTTCTAACAATGGAATATACGCAAACAAAGCAACTGTAAATGCTGTGTTGGCACGCGTGTATTTACAAATAGGAAACTATGCAGGCGCAAGAGATGCTGCAAATGAAGCTATAAATGATTCAGGTGCAAGTATGGTTCCTACCTATCGATTTGCTTTTGCACAAGATGCAAATACATCGGAAGATATCTTCTCAATACAAGTTTCAGAAATTGATGGAGCTAACGGGATGAATACTTTTTGGGCACCAAGTGGGCAAGGTGGAAGAGGTGATGTAAGAATAACTGCTGGGTTTGAAAGCTTCTTAACCTCTCAAAATAGAGGATTAAACGCAAATCCGAATGTTGCCATGATTATCGGAAACTACACTACCAAATGGTACAATCAATTTGGAAATGTTCAAATGGTACGTTTGCCAGAGTTATTACTAATCAGAGCAGAAGCAAACTTAGAACTTGCAACTTCCGTTGGAGCACCACCACAACAAGATTTAGATGCAGTTAGAGCTAGAGTTGGATTACCGAGTGTAACAGCTACTACTAACAGTGTATTGACAGAAAGAATCGCAGAATTAGCTTTTGAAGGACAATATTTGCACGATTTCAAAAGAAGACAACTTACAATAGAAGGTTTCTCTTTTGATGCAGACGAATTGGTATTTCCAATTCCACAAAATCAAATCAATGCGTGTCCAGATACGCAACAAAATTCAGGGTATTAAGCTCTAATTACGTATTGGCTGTTCGTTAAAAGATTGGTTAGTTTAATAAAAGGGCATTTTTACAACACATCCTAGGTATGATTAGGATAATGTGAAAATGGATTAACGATCTATCTTGAATAAATTTACGGTTATAGTAGAATTGCTAATGCGTGATTTAGAGTAAAGATAATTATTTAGTTTTTTTAGTTAGGACTTCTCTTTGTAGCTATGCAAAAGAAGTTCGTATAAGGAGTAAGGCTTTCAATCTTTTGAAAGCCTTACTTATATAGTATTTATTTTAAGTATCTTATTAAAAATAGAATCAACCTCTATAATCTATCAGTAAATTGATCTTGATTTATCGATCTAAATATAGATGCTGCTTCTCAATACTAAATACTCAATTCTCAGTACTTGTTATGATTTATTCGAAGTAACTAAATGTCTCTCCATCCTTAATCGTTAACAATGTTTCGTAA
This sequence comes from Kordia sp. E, assembly GCF_056033805.1. Classification (NCBI taxonomy): domain Bacteria; kingdom Pseudomonadati; phylum Bacteroidota; class Flavobacteriia; order Flavobacteriales; family Flavobacteriaceae; genus Kordia; species Kordia sp. E. Next base: position 608,505 of record NZ_JBRASR010000006.1, on the reverse strand, counting down.
ATCAAGCGAATAACATTCTCAACATCATTTTTATGTACAGTTTCCACAGTTGTGTGCATATAACGTAGTGGAAGAGAAATCAATGCGGAAGGAACACCACCATTACTATAAGCAAAAGCATCTGTGTCGGTTCCGGTAGAACGACTAGAAGCCATACGCTGAAAAGGAATCTTTCTCTTTTCGGCTGTATCAATAATACGTTCTCTCAACTTATTCTGAACAGCAGGCGCATACGAAATAACAGGTCCATCGCCCATTTTAGTTTCTCCTTGCGTCTTCTTATTAATCATAGGAGTTGTTGTATCGTGGCAAACATCAGTAACAATAGCAACATCTGGTTTAATAGTTTCTGTAATCATTTCTGCTCCGCGTAAACCAATTTCTTCCTGAACCGAATTAGTAACGTACAATCCAAACGGAAGTTTCACTTTATTCTCATGTAACAAACGTGCAACTTCAGCAATCATAAATCCACCAGCTCTATTATCAATAGCTCTACAAACAAACTTATCTTTATTCAACACATGAAACTCATCTGGATATGTAATCACGCAACCAACATGTACACCAAGTGCTTCAACTTCTTTCTTTGTACTACATCCAACATCAATAAAAATATTGTCCATTTTTGGTGGTTCTTCCTTAGCTCTATTTCTTGTATGAATAGCTGGCCAACCAAAAACACCTTTAACAATTCCTTTCTTAGTATGAATATTAACCCATTTCGATGGCGCAATCTGATGATCACTTCCACCATTTCTAATTACATACAACAAACCATTATCTGTAATATAATTTACATACCACGAAATTTCATCTGCATGTCCTTCAATTACAACTTTATATTTTGCTTTCGGATTAATAACGCCAACGGCAGTTCCGTATGAATCTGTGATAAACTCGTCAACATAAGGTTTCAAATAATCCATCCAAATCTTCTGTCCATTCCATTCGTATCCAGTTGGAGCTGCATTATTCAAATATTTTTCTAAAAAAGCCATTGACTTTTTAGTAATAATTTTCTTTTTTGCCATAATTTTGATTTAATTCAAACGAAAATAATAATATTAAAATAGATTTAATAGTTATAATAGAACGAATTGTTATTTTTGGAATAAAATTTGAAAGAATTTTAGTAGAAGCATGAAAAAAATCTACCTCATATTAATAATCCTCATATCATATGTTGGAAATGCGCAAATCATAACGCAAGACACAACTGCTATAAAAAAGTTTCTAATAGAAGGAGATTCAATTCCGCGGTCACATATTGATTTGGCAGAAGTCATTATATTCAATAAGCTAAAATTTACATCAAAAGAAGAACGTATTCGATACCTTATATTAAGGAGGAAAACACTAAAAGTATATCCGTATGCAAAAATGGCTTCCGAACGATTAATTGTATTAAATGAAAGACTCAATACAATAGATTCCAAATCGAAGCGAAGAAGATATACACGAAGAGTGCAAAAATTCATAGAAGAAGAACTCTCTGCCAAACTCAAAAAGTTAACACGAACAGAAGGACAAATACTAATAAAGCTCATTCATCGTCAAACTGGAGATACTGCATTCAACCTAATAAAGCGTTTGCGAAGTGGATGGAAAGCTTTTTGGTACAATACAACTGCAAATCTATTTGATATTTCGCTCAAAAGGGAATTCCTGCCACAAACAAATCATGAAGACTATCTCATAGAAGACATACTTCAACGCGCTTTCTATAAAAAACAATTAGAAGAACAAGCTTCTGCATTGCCATTCTCATATCTTGAACTAACGGATAAATGGTCTTCTAAAGATCAGAAAAAGAAATAGTTGCGTAATTCAATAAAAATTCTTAGCTTTATTTCCCTTTTTTAAATCATGGGGTTTCCATTTTTCTTTTACTATTAGAGTAAACGAAAAAAGGTCACGCTCTCGCGAGTCGCTCTCACTATATATATGTTTGTTTTACCAAGTGTATTTAAATTATAGTCTTAACGTAGTCGAAGTAATGATAAGTAAAAGTGAGGAGCTCCAACAAAAGCTCCATCGTTAACCCGATTAGGTTACTTATGGTTATCTATATAAGATGAAGGAAGCATTTGTGAATTAAATACAAAAGGAATTTTTTAACCAAACACCAAACACCAAACACCAAACACCAAACGTTAAACACCAAACACCAAAGGTTGAACACGAAACGAGTAATTGAAATAAATTTGGAAAATAATTTTGTGATGTAAAATCCTTGTAAATAGGTTGTTGTGTTGGGGTTTAAAATAAAAGGTAAAAAAAGGTAATAAAAAGGTTGTGAGTTTACAAAAGAATACGCAGTTGGATTAGCAATAGCACTAACACCATCCATAGCATTCATTAGACTGGTATGATAGGTGAAGGTTTCATTTGCAGAGTCAGCAGATAAAAGTGAATTGGCTTCTGTTAGATTAAAATCGGAAACACCATCGGTATCATCATCACATTGACGAAGTTCAACAGGTTGTAAGATTATAGGAAGTGGATTGACCACTACATTAAAGGTTGTAGTTTCAAAACAATTAGGATTGTCATTATTTTCAATACGTACGAACACTTGATTTCCACCAGCCATTGCGTTGATGTATGCATCAGCAAGTGCGTTCATATTATCATTGGCATCGTTTAGATTGGGATGATATGAGACCGTAAACTGAGTAGGATCTTGTGTGCCTAACACCTGCGGATCAATTGTAGTAAGATCAAAAGTTGAAAACTCATTAGTGTCATCACCATCAATAGCATCATCACAGAGTTCATAAGTAGCAATAGGATTTGCAGTTGGTTGATCGAACACATCGAAATCAAAAGAAGTAGTAGCAAAACAATCTGTATTGTCATTATTTTCAACACGAATAAAAATTGTTTCCAGCGTATATGCAGCTTGATTGGTATACATTCCAGCGATTGGATTCATGTTTGTATCAGCATCAGCCTGAGTAGGATGATAAGTGACAGAAAACTGAGTGGCACTTTGAGTTCCTAACACCAGTGGAGTGAAATCATTCAAATTCAACGTAGAAAAACCATCATTGTCATTATCACAAATCAATTGATCATCAATGACATTGGCAGTTGGCGTTGTGAATATTGCTACAGTTGCTTGACCTTCTAATGGACATTCTCCATTATTTTGATCAATTGTTACTTCATATAATCCAGCATCAGCAAGTGTAACGTTTGTTAAGTTTAGTTGAAAAGTAGCTTCAGCTAGTGGATTTCCTTCAAATGTCCATGTATAAGTTGCTCCAGAAATATTGTCTGCTGTAAGTGTATAATCTTGTGTTGTACACAAAACTAAATCAGTCATAGAAACTCCATTACGAATAATATCTATAGGTGTAGCAAATAGTGATTGAATGAATGGTGGAAGTCCAATTCTAGAAAGATTGGTATTTGTGCCGGTGATATCTAATAAGACTCCATTTTCATTATAAACAACAGCAGGTCCGGCAGCTTCGGGGTTTTCTATAACACCTAAAAATTGACCTGATCCAGCAACATTTGTAAAATCTAATAAAGCTCTATATATTCTTCCATCAATTCCAACTTGAACTGCTCCGGCAGAGAATGTAGAAGAATTATCTACTGTAAATTGAGAACCTGGAATGTCAGCAGCTAGTAAGTCGTATTGAAGTAATAAACTATTTCCAACTCCAGTGTCACCAAGTCCAACAGTAGCATATAGCTTTGTTGCTTCTGGCGAGAATTCAACTCCATATGGAGAATCTCCATCGTATAATTCTATTTCATTACTAACAACACCAGTACCATTATCAAAATCATATAACATTACCTTTCCTGGTCCATTTCCACCTTCAACATTTGTAAGTCCCAAGTGTGCAGCTGCTAATTTGTCTCCGATAGGAGATGCTTTTAAATATCCTAAAGCATTTCTTCTATATCCAGAAATAGGAATAGCCGTTGGAGTATTACTAACAACAGGAGTTGTTTCAACTCCTACAGCATCAACTTTAAACGCATAAAAATTATTGATAAAATGTGTTATAACCCAAAAAGATTCACAGTCAGAACTTTTTACAGCAGATATTTTTTCAGAACATTTATAGCGTGTTTCTTGAGCATCTGTTGTGTCGTACGTTATTAATGGAACATTTTTTTGAGCACCATCAACAAAACCAATTCCATCAGTCATGTCTACAACAGAATAATTTAATCCATTGTTTGTTCCACCATCATTATGATGCGGCTCATCTACTGTAAATATGTAATAAATGTTTGGATCTTGAGGTTTAGGTACAATAATCGCAGATGAAGTACTCGAACTATCTCCGTTTAAACCAGTACCATTGGTCATTATTAAATGATTTCTATTCCAAACAGTGATTCCATCGGTATAAAACAATAATTGACCGTCAGTATCTGAAATGGAGGCACAACCTTCTAAAGTATTTAAACTTCCGTCTGTTACTGCTGCAACTGCTCCTGTATCAGGATCAAATTGTAGTCCTGCATTTTGACCAAAATACCAGTTTGCGGCTTCACCTTGTGCAAATATTAATGTTGGTACTACTATAAAAACGAATAGTAAAAGTTTTTTCATTTGTAATCTTTGTTTTTTATGCATATAAAATGCTCAATGCCTATGTAATAACTCTTTTTTGACGCTATTATTTTATGATATTGAGGATTAATCTTTTCCGAGTAGTGTCTGTTGAAATAACATTTTTTATATAAAAACACATATAATTTTTTTCAAGGGGAAATTATAAATGCAATTATATAGAGGTATTTCATAGCAATTGTCAATACTCATCAGTTGTCAAAGATACTAATTAAGAGCCAAAAAAAGAGCGAATTTCTTCGCTCTTCATTTAAAATCTATAAGTTTGGTATACTATTTTGTTATAAATCTCTTCGTTTTAACAACCTGTATGATAAAAAGATGTAAATGAAAATCCAAACAGCAGCAATTACAATCTCATACCAATGTACCGCATAGTCAGTTACAATAGCCTTTGTAGGCTCGTGCAAGTTGACAATTCGTACTGCTGGTTGATTGATTAAATTGTACATAGATGTGAAAGGAAAAAACTGTGCAATATTATCCGCTACTTGCTCATTAAAAAACTCATAACGCAATAGTGGATATGCAATCCATTCTACAATATTTACAATGAAAAGAAATGCCAATGCAAATACAGATCGTTTTGTTAATACACTAGCAAACAAGCAGAAACTAAAGAAGGTTAGAATCTTGAAAAAGTATGCTAGTATAAATTCGGTATCATCAAAAATGATATCTATAAATAAATCAGATGAAGGTGTATTAAAAACACCAATCAGTAAAGTGATAAAAAATACCACAGTTGACATTACTAGCGAATACGCCGCAATAAAGTAAAACTTTGATAAGATGAGTTCTTTTTTACTCAAACCGTCAATTAGGTTTTGTTTTAATGTCCGATTGCTGTATTCATTTCCTATCATAAATACAACTACAATGGCGAAGAAAATTTTAAAATAAGCGACAAAAAATGTTGTCACATGCCAAATGTATGGAAACTCAAATATTTTAGTTTCAGATAAATCTAATGTGAAATAACCAAAAAAGTTAATTTTAATTGAGGAAAGGACTAATATGGAAAAAGGTAAAATAAAAGAGATGTAAATTAATACTTTACTCATTTTATTTTGCCAAAGTTTTTGAAATTCTATTTGTAATAAACGTAACATAGTCGTTGATGAATGAAATTAGTTAGATTGATTTTCGGTAAGGATTAAGAATTGTTCTTCCAAGCTTTCTTTTCGTTGTACCAAATGTGATAGTACAATACCTTCTTTAAACATTTGCTTGTTAAAGTCAGCAGCACTCAATGGTGCTGTTAAAAAAGCAGTAATCAAACCGTCTTCTCTTTTAATTTTTCCAAAAGAATTATCATTTTGTAAAAACGATAATAATTGATCTTCTTGGTCCGTCTTTAATTCAAAAAATCCTTGACTTGCAACCATTTCGTCTACACGCCCTGAATATATTTTCTTTCCTTTTCTTAAAATTACTACATGCGAACATACTTTTTCAACTTCATCCAATAGGTGAGAAGCTAATAGTATTGTTGTTCCTTTTGAAGCAATTGTCTTAATAATTTCTCTAATTTGATGAATTCCTTGTGGATCTAATCCATTTGTAGGTTCATCTAAAATTAAAATTTCGGGATCATTCAAAAGTGCAGAAGCAATCGCTAATCGTTGTTTCATTCCTAATGAATAGGTTTTGAATTTGCTGTCTTTTCGTTCCAAAAGACCTACAAGTTCTAGTTTTTCGTCAATTTTTTCGGTGGAAACATTTTTAATCTTACACACCAACTTCAAATTTTCTGAAGCTGACATATATGGATAAAAATTTGGTCGTTCAATAATAGCACCTACTTTTTTCAAAGCGTCATGTACAGCAACGTTTCCGTCAAACCAATGGAAACCTCCAGAAGTTTTATTGACAACATTTAAGACCATTCCTAGCGTTGTGGATTTCCCACTTCCATTAGGTCCTAAAATACCGTATACATTCCCTTTTTCTATGGTAAATGATAAGTCTTGTACTGCTTTTATTAAACCAAAATTTTTACTGAGGTTTTGCAGTGTTAGAATAGTTTTCAATATGAATAGTTTTTTGATTGATTGTATATAGTTGACGACTCAAATTAAGATTTGTTACAAAATATAAAGAAAGCTTTAAAAAATAGAATTTTTTACATGTTTTATGAAACACCAATTTTCTTTAACGCAAGGTTATGCTCAAGTTAAGAATTGTAACATAGGAACAAAAAAAAACCTTTACTAATTAGTAAAGGTTTTTCAATTTATGCTTTTTGTTCTTTGTTAAAATAAACTAAGTAATAATACATTTGCTTTTCTTCATCCCAACCTTTTTCTACAAACTTCTCTGCAGATTCTGGATTGATGAAATCCATCTTAATTTGAATGTTTGTATCTAAGCTAATTGTATTTTTAATACTTTTTCTAGCAGAAGAAACGGCTTTGTTAGCAATTGGAAACTCTGAAACATCTTCAATACTGTATTTCGGACCTTTCTCAACTTTATAATGCTTAAACTCTGGAATCAAATCTGGATTTTCAATCACATCATTTAAAAACTCAGTTTCTTCAAACGTATCATTTTTTGCAAAGTGATTCACAGCTCTGTTCATAAACATTACTTCTTCCTTCTTGTCTTCCGCTGGGAAAACAACATCTTTTGCAAAGTTTTGACAGAACTTTAAATATTTTTTTGTGTAAAAATTCTCGTCAGCAAACGCATCTACACCTAAGAAATGATCTAACCAATATTTAGTATCATACTTATTACTATCAACCGAAAGAATTTTATAACCTTCTTCCTTTTTTACATTAAAAATGATACAACCTTTATCTAACTTATTTAAAGAAACTCCTTGTTGTAACAAAATATCTAAGTTATCTCCATTTTCTTCAAATTGAAGGTAATCGTTCTTAATTTCAGATTTAAAAATTCCGATAGCATCAACTTTTTCATTATCAATTACCGTATTTTCAAAATAACCAACATACACTTCACCACTTTTAATATGTGGATGTTGTGATTGTTCAAACAATAAAGAAACAATCTTTTTTGAATTTTCATGAACAGAAGACGGATCATTAAAAATAGAAGAGGCAATTGCATATAATTGATTGAACTCAATATCTACTTCATTCGTAAATTGAAAATAATTCTCTTCTTTCTCACGAAATGGTTTGAAGAAATATTCTTTAATCAACGGCATTATTTCATCCGTTAATTGATATGGCTCTGCTGAAAGAAACACATTTTCGTTTCTACTCTTGTTTCCTACTTTATGAATAGATAAAGAATCTATTTGTGCACTGTATAAATTGATCATTATAGGGTATTGTATATTATTTTCTGAGAATAACTTTTCTAGAACCAAATTTTATCTGTTCATAGAATATGTTGCTGTTTGGCAAAAGTACTAGAAAAAAAGTTAAAAAAAGACTTGCCTTCATTCGTTTTATTCACAATAAAATAAGAAGCTCGTACACAAATGATTTTAGGAAGATTAAGAAATAAAAAAAGCGAACCGAAGCCCGCTTTAATATTTTTATTCCATTTCAGTACAACCGTGACAAGACCATAATGGACATGTCATTGTTTCGTCTGGTCCACCAGTACATCCCATTTCAGACTGACAACCTACTGCATCAATAATAGAAGGATTAAATGTTATAATAATAGGTCTATTATCACCAAGTCCACTTGTTCCTCCGTAAGCTGATGATTTTTGAAGATTTGAAATTGAACTTTTATTTAATTTCAATGACTTTAAATTTCTTTTTTTCATAATGAAAGGTTTTAGTTAATGATTCAAACCTATATGAATTAAAAGAAAGAAAGAAATTATAATTATCGTGATTCATGAATTTCGAGAACGAGAAATTAAGGTAACTAATTGAAGGTTAGGCTTGTCTATTTGTTGAATTACGCTTATTGAAACTAGTTCCAGTTTTCGTCAAAATTTAAACTATCATAATCATTGATGTCTAAATCTTCATCGTCGTCGTCCAATCCGTACGGATCTTTTTCAGCTTCAAACTGCTTGTCTGGAGCGCTATCTGGAAGAATTCCGTGAGAAAATAATAAATTAGGATATATCTGCCCATTTAGCGGTTCTGCAATCTCAGCAAGCTCAACTAAAAATGTCCACATATTTAAGAAATCGTACACATAAATCAATCGTAGTTGATCTTCTGAAAGTACGCCATCAAGTGTAGTTTCATTCATCAATCGAATAGAATCTTGTCCTTCACTCACGTCAAATTGTGAAATTTCTTCACCTTGATTCCATTCATCATCACTCACATAAAAAGAAGCCATTTCCATTCCATCAAAACCAAAGGCTTGTATGATGGCATTATGAAAATCTTCAAAAGTGGCATCTTCCTGAATTTCAATATCTCTAAAGACATCTTCTGCTGCATCTAATATTACTCTGAATCTATAAATCATGCTGATTAAAAAAATTGGATTGCAAATTTACAAACTTTCTGCGTTGTTTTGCATTTTATTTGCTTCTAAGATAAGATAAAATTGAATTCCGAATAAAATGGTTGCTATTACAATATGTATCGTTTGTGTTCCAAATGGAAAATCAAAATAATACATAGCAATTCCAGAAGCGATTTCTAAGGCTAATAAAATCATGACCCAATTCACTTTTTTGAAGCCCAATTGTAATTTTCTACATCTGTAAAACAAGGCAATATTTACTAAAAGTACAACTATAGAAAAGGTTCTGTGAATATAAAAGTCTAATTGCGGATTGGCTAACCATAATGATTTGCTCGTTTCTCCAAGTGTATGAATTTGCTCGTCTACAAACTGTCGTACTTGTGTTCCAAATACAGTTTGAATCAAAGTTAACAGAAGAGAAACGTATACTAACTTTATAAAAAGTCCGTCTTTTTTGTGTGATCTTATTTTACTTGAAGTTACATAAACAATATATAATAATACTGCTACAATAACTAATGCCATTACCATATGAATGGTAATTTTAAAAGGTGCTAAGTTTGAATCCACAACCGTTTTTCCTAACCAAGCCTGAAAGCCCATTCCTAAAACAGTAAATAAAGATAATAATGTAATGCTTTTTTGTGCTTTCCAATACCAAAACGAACCAATTAAAAGTACCAATGTGGCAAGTCCGGCTAAGGCGCCAAACAATCTGTTAATATATTCTACCCAGGTATGAAATGCATTAAAAGTAGCGTAATCATGTTTAGTATATGGTTCCCAATTATCACTAAGAAAAGTAGTTGTCGTTGTAAAATCGACTTTCGCAACTTGCAATGCTTCTTCAACAATAATGACCATTCCATCTTCATAAAAATGATTGGCTTTCCATTCCAGTTGCGTTTCTTCTGTTGGAGGAATATAATATCCGAAACATTTTGGCCAATCTGGGCAACCCATTCCACTTCCTGTCATACGAACAACGGCGCCAGCAATAATAACAAGATACACAAGTATTAGCGTGACTTTTGCAATGGTGTGAAAATGTTTTTTCATCAATCTGTATAATTAGTTCGGTCAGCCGAAATATACACGTACTTATTTTGAAACATGTATTTCTAAACCTAATTCTTTTCCTTTGGTAAGCATAAATTCGTAAGCGGCATCATGTTCATTTGGAATATCGCCTTCCAAAATTGCTTCTTTAATGGCGTGTTTGATAATTCCGATTTCTCGTGAAGGTTTCAAATTGAATGTTTTCATAATCTCTTCACCAGAAACTGGTGGTTGAAAATTACGCACATGATCACGTTCTTCAACTTCAATAATCTTCTCACGAACAATTTTAAAGTTATTATGATACTTTGTAAACTTTCGTGGATTCTTAGTGGTAATATCTGCTTCACACAAAATCATCAAGTCTTCTACATGTTCGCCAGCATCAAATACCAAACGTCTTACTGCCGAATCTGTAACTCCATCTTGTGATAATACAATTGGTCGTGAACTCATCATCACCATTTTCTGTACAAACTTCATCTTTTCATTCAATGGCATGTGCAAACGTTTGAACAGTTTAAACACCATTTTCCCACCTACAAATTCATGTCCGTGAAATGTCCAACCAATCTTTTTACTAAAACGTTTTGTCGGTGCTTTTCCAATATCGTGTAACAAAGCTGCCCAACGCAACCAAACATCATCTGTGTTTTCGGAAATATTATCGACAACTTCTAACGTATGATAAAAATTATCTTTATGTGTCTGACCTTCTTTTTCGTCAATTCCTTTTAGTGCTAATAACTCTGGTAAAATATGTCCTAAAAGCTTTGTCTTTTCTAACAAAATAAAACCAATTGAAGGAATAGTGCTTGATAGAATTTTATTCAATTCTACAACAATACGTTCTTTAGAAATAATTTCAATACGATCTGCATTTCGTGTAATTGCTTCCAACGAAACAGGATCAATTTTGAAATTTAATTGTGTAGCAAATCTAATGGCACGCATCATACGTAACGGATCGTCTGAATACGTTATATCTGGATCAAGTGGCGTTACAATACGTTTATCTTCTAAATCTTGCAAACCATTAAACGGATCGAGTAAATCACCAAAACTAACTGAATTCAAACTCAAAGCCATTGCATTAATTGAAAAATCACGACGATTTTGATCGTCTTGTAATGTTCCATCTTCTACAGCAGGATTTCTACTTCCACGTTCATAACTCTCTTTTCGAGCACCAACAAATTCTACTTCAATTTCCTTTGTTTTAATCATGGCAGTACCATAATTTTTAAACACTTGTACTTTTGGTTTATTGGGTAGGAGTGAAGCTACTTTTTTAGCGAGTTCAATTCCGCTTCCAACAGCAACTACATCAATATCTTTAGCATCACCGCGTTTCAACAAAAAATCACGTACAAAACCACCAATTACATACGTTTCAAGCTGTAATTCGGTTGCTGCTTTTGAAATTGTTGAAAATATATCGAGTTGTAATGCTTCTTTGTAATTCATTTGATAATATGCTTCGAGTGTAGTTTAGGTGTTTATCAGTTTAAAATCACAAACAACCAGTAACTAAGAACTAACAACTATTCTACGCTCTAATTACTTTAATTTCTCCGTTTGATCGCAATTGAATAATTGTCGATGGTTTAACGGCTTTTTTTTCGTTTTGCAAATTTACAACATAGTCAACACCTTTTAAAATCTCAGGACTTATTTCTTTGTAGCTTTTTGGAGTCGGTTGTCCGCTAATATTTGCTGAAGTAGATACAATTGGGCGTTTAAATTTTCGAATGAGTTTCTGGCAAAATTCATCATCAGGAATTCGGATAGCCAATGTACAATCTGAAGCGATTAAATTTTTGGCAATCCCAACAGGATTATCATAAATAATAGTCGTTGGTTTGTCAGCAGCTTCGAGTAATTGATGAGCAACTTCAGGAACTGTGGAAATATAGCGTTCTAGCATTTGTATATCGCTTACCAAGCAAATCAACGCTTTGCTTTCTTCACGTTGTTTGAGCGCATAGATTTTAGCAACAGCTTCAGCATTTGTAGCATCGCAACCTAATCCCCAAATAGTATCTGTTGGATATAAAATGGTGTTTCCTGATTGTAACTGATCAAAAGTGTTTTGAATTTCGGTTGTCATGATTAAAATCGAATTTCCTGTTGCTGCTTTAATGATTCAGATACATGCGCGCCTCTCCAAATCAATCCTAGCATGAACCATTTTTTTGGCTTGATTAAAAAACTCAAACAGTAATACATTCGAATGAAAAGATATTTTGCGGATGAATAATTTTTCTTGATCACATACATGTGTGAAATCATTCCTTCTTTACTAATTGCTTTGGAAACGCCAGTACTGACACCTTGATAATGTAAAATTTTCGCCTCCGGAACCAATACACTTGAAAAACCTATTTGTCGCATGCGGAAACAAATGTCCATTTCTTCAAAGTAGAGGAAAATATTTGTGTCAAATCCGCCAACTTTTTCAAACACTTCTCTTCTGAAAAACATAAACGCGCCATTTACAAAGTTTACAGAAACAGGTTCGGTATATTCCTTTTTACGTTTAGGAAACTGTTTAGACCAATTTTTTTCTAAAAAACTACGTCCTAATAATAACTTCCTGATGCCTTTATCATGATCAAATGAAATGACATGTTTGTTGTGTTCATCATAATTTTGCGCTGTTGTCACACCAACTTTAGGATGTTTTTCCATGTACGAATGTAAAATAGATAAACAGTCGTTTTGCAACATTGCATCATTGTTAAGAAATAAAATATATTTTCCGTTTGTGAATTGTGCACCAAACATATTTCCTCCACCAAAACCTGTATTAATTACGCTTCTATGCAGTGAAATATGCCTGTGTTTAGGGAAGTTTTTTTGTAAGTGTTCAACATCTTCTGGCTTTGAATTATTATCGACAACTACAATTTCATAAGACAATGATTTGTCTGTAAATTGAATAACGGAATCCACACATTCTAGTGTGTATTTTGCAGTGTTGTAGTTGATGATAACAATAGAAATATCCTTCATATGCATAGTTGTTGTGCAAAATTACACAATTTTATGTTGAATTTTATATTTTTGCGCAAACACAAACCACATTATGGGACTTCGTTCAAAATTAAAAAAATACCTTTTACACAAAAGATTGCCAATGGAAACGTATGTTCCGGCAAAAAAGACAACGCCAGAAAAAATGGTCAAGATGGTCACAGCTTGGGAAGGATTGGAGTTAATCATTGAAGATATTTTAGATCGTTTTGATATTGGACGCGATTCATGTATTGAGTTTGGAGTTGAATTTGGCTATTCTTCAGTCGTATTTTCAAATTATTTTAAAGAAGTAAAAGGAATTGATATTTTTATCGGTGACGAACATACAGATCATAAAGGTGATCATTATGATAAAACAAAAGCTTCGTTGGCAGAATTCAAAAATATTGAATTGATCAAGTCAGATTATCGCGATTGGATTAAAGAAGATACAAAGCAATATAATTTTTCACATGTAGATATTGTGCACAATTACAAAGAAACTTACGAATGTGGATTGTGGGCTGCACAACACAGTCAATGTACTGTTTTTCATGATACTGAAAGTTTTCCAGAAGTGCGTAGAGCAGTAATTGATATTGCGAAAGCAACTGGAAAAAAAGTATACAATTATCCGCATTGTAACGGATTGGGAATTATTGTTTAATTCTTGAATTCACCTAAAAAAATACTCATCATTGCACCTTATGCGTTTGGTTACACAGCGCATATTCACAAGGCTTTACAACAATATGCACATATTGATGCAGAGATTTTATATTTAGATCAGCCAGCATTTTCATATAAAAATACACTTCATAAAGCACAGAATTTCTTTTCAAAATTGATTTTGGGAAAAAATTTAAAAAAGACGTTTGTTACAGATAGAATCAAAGCTTCAATAACAGAATTAGGCAAGCAAGATGAAATTTTTATCATTCGTCCAGATGTCTTAAATGATGATTTATTACACTTCATTAAAAGTTATACAAAGAAGTTTATTGCATATTATTATGATAGTACACGACGTTTTACACGAAAAGTAGATATCATTCCACTATTTGATAAAATCTACAGTTATGATCGTTTGGATGTTTCAACATATAATTTAGAATTACTCACTAATTATATTTTTGAAGAAAGTAATCATACAGATTTTGAATACCAGTTTTTCAATATTTCTACAAATGATTATCGTTTTCCGTTGCTTGAAAATTTAGCAAATTATTTGAAGCAACACGATTGGACGTACAACATTCAAGTGTATAATGGTAGCGAAATGCCTGCCGAACATGTGGAAATTATCACAACACAGAAATCAATTACAGATGTTTCTGAACTGATACAGAGGGCAAAAATCATAGTTGAAATTCAACGCACCGAACAAGTCGGTTTGTCATTTCGAATCTTTGAAGCGTTAGGACATCGCAAAAAGCTCATTACAACCAACAAAGATATTGTTAACTATGACTTCTACCATCCGCAAAATATTTTAGTGGTAGATGAAAATAATATTCAAATCCCAGCTGATTTTGTGACTTCTCCATATTTAGAAATAGATGAAGACATTTTGTCTAAGTATAAAATTGAAAATTGGGTGAAACCTATTTTTGAGCTTTAATATATTTATAAAGTAAATTTTATTATTGAAGTGTATATGTTACAATAGCTCCACCTTGGTATTCTTCAATAGTACCATCTTGTTTTAAAATTCGATTGCTAGCTTCAAAAAAGTTAAATCCGAATAAAAGATCATTTGGAAACGTAAACATAATGGTGGTTTCGTCATCAGAAAGTGTTCCTGTAAACTGTAATTCATTATTGTATAAAAATTTAATAGTGTTTCCTATTTGCATATATGTATTTGGTGTGCCATCAGCATGTGAACAATTTAGTGTTTGTGAAAGATTCCCGCTACCATCATCATTTACGTATATTGAGACGGCATCAAAAGTTGGGTTAGAAACTAAAAAATCTTCATCAAAATTTAAAGACAGATCAAAACAAAGTTTTTCTTCCATTAAATCAGTTGAATATTGACCATCACCATTAACATCTACAGCTGTTTCTATTATAAAACTACTTCTAAAATAAGTGTTGCCTAGAATTGATGGTGGATTATCGGCTACACAATCTTGTTCTGAAGAGGTTTCATCCACAGTTTCATTTTCAATAGTACAAGCGGTTAAGAATCCTGCTAAAACTGTAAACATTAGTATCTTTTTCATAGCAATTTTGGTTTACAGTCGTGTGTATATAATCGTAGCGTTTCCTTCATAATCAGAAACAGTTCCGTCTGACATTAAGATATCATTTCCGCCACCGGCAAGGAAAAACCCATATAATTGATCATACGATAATGTAACGGTTAGTGTGTTTTCATTATCAGAAAGTACTCCTGAGTATCTTATTTCTCCACCAAAGCAAAAATCAATAATATTTTCAGTTTGAATGTATGTTGGAAATAAACCATCGGCATGCGAACAATAGATTCTTTGTTCATTATTTTCATCTATCTGTAAGGAAACAAAACTCGATTCAATATTCCAAACTTTAGAATCGGTACGAAAACGTAACGCATCAGCTCCACAAAGTCCTTCATTTGCCAAATCGGTTGAATATACGCCATCTCCATTTCCATCAACAGCAGTTTCTAGTACAAAACCTGTTCGGACAAACTCACTTCCCATAATAGTAGACGGATTTCCAGAAATAGGAATACAATCAATATCTTCTGATTGTTCCACCGTAGAATTTAATTCAATAGGTTCATTTTCCACAGTACAAGCAGTTAGGAGTCCTGCTAAAATTGTAAACATAATAATCTTTTTCATAGCAACTTTGTTTTAGTCAATTTACATTAAGTAGATGTGAATTTTCTAAAAAGGTTGCGTTATAAAGTGTGAAAAAAATATAACATTATACAAGTAGAAATTTATTGCTTCATAATTCTTTTAACGACTAAACGATCGTTTATCTTGAGTTTAAGAAAGTAGATGCCACTTGTTAAATTGCTGATATTCAATTCAATATCGATTGCGTTAGAATAGGTTGATTCCAACACTTTTTTACCTAAAGGATTTGATATTTCTATGCTTAATTTTTGTGTAGGATTATTAAAATTAATAGTAATATAATCTACAGTTGGGTTAGGGTATATTTTAAAAATATCATTGTTATAATTTAGATCATCTATACTTAATAGAGGCTGACAAAAATCAGCTGTTTCAGAAGTGTCAAAATAGTTCTCTACAAAATTGGGTAATGCTAGGCTACAATCTCTTCCGTTAAGGTCAAAACCGTCTAGTACAAAATTGCAATTTTGACCTAATTGATCAGGATTATTGATGACAGCTAAAAAAGGCATGTTCCAACGTGCGATATAAATTTTATTATCTGGTCCTATTTGTAAACCTCCAAAAGGGCTTGTAACGGCTCCTGATCCAGAGAAAATTTGAGTGTAAATAATGAGTTCAGACTGTAAAATATCTGGACTTGTCATATCGTATTGGTAAAGTCTGTTAAATGCACCGCCAGGTTGTATATTATAAATGGTTCCTATATATAATTTTGAGCTATTAGGAGAGAAAGAAATACCGTAACGACTTTCATTGGTACTTGCATTTCTCGTTAATGAAGAATGAAATGTTAATTGTCCAGTTACATTATCAAATGTATACAATCGAGGATCGCCTCCAGTACCATTGGTTTGTCTATTGCTATACGCTAACCAATTTCCATCAGGAGAAAATTTCATTATTTCACAACAAATAGCTAATACATCATGATTCACTGGCGTAATTATAGGAGGAGATATTCCAGTATTAGTGATTAAATATAAATAAAAAGAGTTTGTAGCTACATTCATCGTGAGTAGCCAAATACCAGTTTTGTCAGCCGTATAAGTAGCTGCCTTTCGTTCAGAGGCATTATCGTGAAGTATTGTGTTTTTACTAGAAAATTTGATGTCACCCAAGCCATTATTTAAATCAGTGTCAAATTCAGAATATCGTAAAGTTCCACCTTCATTATCTCCATAAATAATAAAATAATTTGTTTCTGTTTGAGGAATTATTATAATCTGACTTGTGGAAACATGTCCTAAAAGACCGCTTCCGTTTGGAGTAATAGTATGATTTGCGTCCCACACATTAATTCCGTCTGTATAAAATATCAATTGTCCGTTGCAGTCAGAAATAGCAGTATTAGATTCAGATCCAATCATGGCGCTATCAGTAAGTAACGTTGCAGTTCCGCTTGAAAAATCAATTCCAGCATTATCACCAAAATACCAAGTGTCAGCTCTCTTTTGACTGTAGATTGTTTGTGAAAAATAAAGTGTAAGAATTAAAAGTAACATTTTTTTCATGGTAACAAATTTTGGTTTTATGTATTATAGATGCTAATTATGTAAAAAGGTTGTCTATGGATAAAAAATAAAAAAGGAACATTTATTTATAATAAACTGCGATACACTTCTTCGTACTGTTTTGCAGTTGCGTTCCAGTCGAAACTTGTGGCGCGTTTTATGTAGGCTTGTTCGTAAGTTTCTTTGTTTGTTTCAAACGTGTGCATACCTTTCTCAAAGACTTCAGACATATATTTCGGGTCGTAATTCTTCCAAAAGAAAGCATGTTCACCACCAATTTCTGGTAAGGATGTATTGTGTGATAAAAAGACAGGTTTTCCAAATCGCATAGCTTCAATTGGCGGAATTCCAAAACCTTCACGCAACGATGGAAATACAAAAGCAGTACAATGTTGTAAGTAATATTGTTTGTCTAAATCGTCAATTTTTCCTGTGATAATAACACGATCTTGTAAGTTGTATTTCTGAATCGTTTCAGCCAATTTTCCGTTGGCGTATTCTGTATTATTATTTCCCGAAAGGATTAAATTAAAATCGGGGAGAAGCGCTAACATTTCCACTAAAGTGTGAAAGTTTTTACGAGGCGTAAATTCACCAATAGAAAATAAAAAAGGTCTTTCAGAAATCTGTTTTGGAAGATGATTTTCAGGAAGTGTTACTTCACGAATTGGGTTTCCATTATAAATTACATATTCAGGAACATTTGGAACGTCAAAATGTTGATGAGTTGATTCTTTTGCGAAGTTTGAAATATACGTAATTGCGTTACTGCGTTCTAGTTTTTCACGAAAACGAACATTGCGTTCATGATTCATATCGCTTGATTCTTCTTCAATGAAATTTACATCATGAACCGTTAATAAATAAGGAATATCATGAAATGGTTCAATCTTTATATTTTGATTCAAAGAATGCCATAAATCGTACTTTTTACGAATGCGAAGTAATGGATAACGACGAAATGATTTGTATTTTTTATAGTCGAAATAATCACCAAATTCGCTTTGTAATTTGCTGAGGTTTTTCGCGTGAAGCGTCATCTTAAAATCGTCAATACTAGCTTGATGCAATCCTTTTATCAAATGATAATTGAACTGACCAAACCCAAAATGTAGGTTTTTGATATTATGCGATTCTAAAAAAACGTTTTTCATAACTACTTATTCAATTTTTCGATACATCGTCCACAATTGCAAATAACGCTTAAATACTGAAAATGCATGGACATAACACAAAATAAATCCTTCTTTTCCATCTAAAAAACCGAGTCGTAAAAAGTATTGATGTAAAAAACGGTAGAATGGTCTAAAGATAAAATGATACGCATTTGGACGTACATTTTTTTTATACAAAGCTTCTGCTTGTAAACGACTGTAGTGGCTTAGTTTTTGGTTGTAATTATCAAAGCTCTTATACGTTTGATGCGCTACAGCATTTTTTAATTGGCCAATTTTTTCAGTAGTTTCAATCGTTTCATGAACAGGTTTCCCATTGTAACGACAATACTGTTTGTGAAACAATCGCACAGAAATATCAGTTTGAAAACCACTATATTTCATACGTTTTCCCATAAAATGAAAATCACGTTTTACATGATACGCTTTTTCAGGATTTGCAGCATTTACAGTTGCAACAATTTCGTCAGCTAATACTCTTGGAACTTGTTCGTCCAAGTCAAAAAATAGAATCCAATCATGTTTCGCTTGATCAATGGCAAAGTTTTTCTGTGATGAAAAATCATCAAACTTGCGTTGAATTAAAGTGATATTGTGCTTTTTGGCGAGTTCAACTGTTTTATCAGTGCTATACGAGTCTACAATGATAATTTCGTCCGCAAACGAAAGCTGTTGGATATATTCTTCAATATGATCTTCTTCATTATAGGTAATTGCTAACGCACTGATTTTCGTGTTCATAAAGAGATGAAGCTACTTTTTTCTTTGAAAAATTATATAGTAACTACAAAAGTAATGATTTTAGGATGAATACATAATTTAAAAAAGAAGTCAATCTTACTTTGTTTAGAACTATAAATTGAATGTTCAGAACATTTCTATCTGTAATTAGAACATTAAAATTAGATTTCAAGTGTAATTTATTAATTTCAATGAAATCTTTTTCTTATAGAAAAAGAAGAAAAAAAATATTAACCTCAAATTAAACCAAATTATTATGTGCACACGAGTACTTTACACTACCAAGAAAAATCAAAGCTATGTAGGTCGAAATATGGATTGGGCAGACAATCCTTTTCCACAATTATGGGCAATGCCGAAAAATGTGAAAAGAAAGGCAATGGCAAAAACTCCAACAGGAGAAGAGTTCACTTGGACATCAAAATATAGCAGTATTATTGTGGCTAATTTTGACTGTGCAACTTCAGATGGGTTGAATTCTAAAGGGTTAACAGTAAATATTCTTTGGTTAGCACCATCTGAATATCCAAAAAAGTCAGATAAAGACGGATACTTTCCAATGTCTATGAGTATTTGGGCGCAATATATTTTGGATAGTTGCGCAACTGTTAAAGATGCAGTAATTGCGATGAACAACATTTATATTCAAACAGCAAATATACCAGGAGGCGTAAAGGCAGATGTAGAAGCGAAGTGTCATTTATCTGTAGGAGATAAAAAAGGGAATTCTGCCGTTTTTGAATATATAGATGAGCATTTACATGTATTTACGAATGTTGATATAGATACGGAAGCTTACAATCATTATGTGAAAAAATATAGCAAAGATCAAATGCGAGTAATGACAAATGATCCGATGTTTGATACACAAATAGAATCGTTGACGTATTGGGATGAATTGAATAAGAAGTATGAAAATAATGGAAACCCAGCATTATTACCAGGTTCTAATTGGTCTTTGAGTCGATTTGTTAGAGCTACTTATTTTACAAAACAATTACCTGAAAAAATAGATACACCTTTAGCATTGGCAAGATTGTCAACTGTTATAAATAATGCGGCACAACCAATTATAAAAAACGAAAATTTAGATACGCCCGATTTAAGTAGAACTCAGTATAGTTCTTTAGCCGATCAAAAGAGTTTGCAATATTTTTATCGTTCAGGATATGGTCCGTTTTTAATATGGATCAATTTAAAAGAAATCGATTTTTCTACATTAGAAAAAAAACAAGCTTTTATCATCACGTTAAATGAAGATGGCGTATTTACGAAAGGTAAAGATTATAGAAGTGGAAATGTAACTAAGTACTTGGAAGCTAAAAAAATGTTTAAGTTCTTAAAAGCGAAATAGCCATTCGTATTTTATTTGTTGCAAGTTGAATAAGTTTAGTAGCTTTGTCTGTAATTAATATATACACATGCCAAGTTTACCAATTTTAATGTATCATGGAGTTTCTAAAAAGGCTTCTGATAGTAAAGGATTAACGATTTCAACTGAAAATTTAGAAGAACAATTCCGATACCTAAAAGATAACGGATATGTGAGTTTGCATTTTTCAGAATTACAAGCATTACGAACTGATGAAAACTATCCTAAAAAAACAGTGATCATTACGTTTGATGATGTATATGTAAATCAACTCGAATTGGCATATCCGTTGTTGCAGAAATATGGTTTAAAAGCGAGTTTCTTTGTGCCTTTTCAATATGTTAATGGTGTTGATGAATGGAATACAGGAAATGAAAAAATTATGTCTGTAGCACAATTGAAAAGTATGGACGAAGCTACCATTGAACTTGGATTACATTCGTTTGCTCATAAAAAATATACTGAATTGTCTGTTGAAGAAATTGAGGAGGATTTTGAGAAATGTAAAAACTTTATCATTTCCAATCGATTGAATGTGAGTAATGTATTGGCGTATCCATATGGGAAATATCCGCGAAAAAACCCTGAACAAGATGTGTTTTTCAATCAATTAGTGCAAAATCATGTTGCGTTTGGTTTGCGCATAGGAAATAGAGTAAACAGATTTCCGTTTAAAGATAATTATCAAGTGCAACGTATTGATATCAAAGGTGAAGATTCATTATCAAAGTTCAAATTTAAACTGCGTTATGGGAAGTCGTTTTTCTTCTAATAAAAAACAAATGAAGAGATATTACATTATTCTTATTGCAATCTGTACTTTAAGTTGTAAAAATGATATGGAAAGTGAAAAAGCTAGATTTTTGACAGAGAATATTCCAGATGAAACTCCTATTACATTTAAAGAAAACCTTACACCTAAAGATAAACTTATCCACAAGGGAATATTTAGTGCTGATTTTTTGCAGTATTATTACACGACATCGACTAAAGATTTCAAGCAATTTGATGTTTATGTAATAGACAAAACAGAAGGGAATTGGTCCAAGCCTCAGAAAGCTTTTTTTAATAGTACGTATGATGAGCATGGAATGAGTTTTTCTCCAGACGGAAATACACTATATTTTAGTTCAACTCGGCCAGTAAATATTGAAAATATTCCTGAAACGTGGCATATATGGAAATCAGAAAAGATAAATGGAAAATGGAGTGAGGCTACATATGTTGATATTCCAAACCTAAGAGATAAGTTAGTTTCTCATCCTGTACTAACCAATTCTGGAACTTTATATTTTCATTCTAGTAATTTAGATTACAGTGAAATGGATATTTATCATTCCAATAGCATTAATGAAATCTATGGAAACGCTGTAAAAACGTCAATTTCAACGGACATGAATTTCAGAAAATGTACGCCATATGTTTCTCCAAAAGAAGATTATTTAATATTTGCAGCAGTAGGAAATCAGCTTGATCTCATGATTAGTTTTAATGATGGTTCAGGAAAATGGACTAAAACAAGAAAGTTAAATGCTAACATCAATACATTGGGGCAAGGAAATCCTTTTATTACTTCAGATGGTAAATTTCTGTTCTATACTGTTGGCGATTATCAAAACAAGAATTGGAAGATACAATGGGTAAATATCGAATCTGAAATTTTAGCAAAATAAATATAAAAACTATAATAAATAGGCAAAAGAGTTCCTAGGGAAGAACTCTTTTGATAGTAAATAAAAAGGGGTAGTGTGTTTTTTCAAATACACTATATTAAAATTACAAGTAATTTGTTTTCGAATTGAAAATTTTAGATAAATGAAAGGAAATTCGTAGACGAATAGTAATAAAAAAATATTTAGTTTAGCTTATCGAATTCCTCTTTGAAGTAATATTAATTTTACGTATCTTGAAAAGACGCCATATGCGTTAATTCCAGCGACAGCCAAACCAGGCACACCATCCATAAAGCCACGTTTTACAATATATTCATGGAAAAAACGATACATTGGTTTAAAAGCTAAATGAAAATATGTTGCTTTTTTACCTTTTTCCAACATACGTTCGGCTTGAAACCATGCGTAACTATCTTTTTTACTAATGTAATGTAGTAAGCCTTTATACGTATAATGCAACACTTTGTTTTTTAACTTTCCAACGGTTCCATCAACGATGAGTTTTTCATGTACATTTCCTTCAAAATGACACTTTTCACGTACAACCAATCGAGTTACATCGTTATTATGAAAATATAAAAAACGATTCATGTAAAAGTGTGGAAAATTCAATTTATATGCTGTATGTTTTCCAGAATTCATAGCTGTACTAATTTCTTTTTGAAGCTGATATGTAATGCGTTCATCACCATCTAAAAACAAAACCCAATCGCAAGTTGCAAATTGTAATGCATGATTTTTTTGATTAGAAAAATTATCAAACTTTCGGGAAAGTACTTTACAACCATGTGCTTCAGCAATCGCGACAGTTTCATCTGTGCTGAGTGAATCAATCACAATAATTTCATCTGCAAATTGTACCGAATACAAAGCATCTTTTAGATACAAAGCTTCATTATACGTAGGAATTATGACTGATAGTGTTGGCATGATAAATTTAAAGCACAAAAGTACATATAATTTTTTCATTCAAAACTTTATGGAGAGCCAATGAAAAAAATATATGTACTAATGAAATGATTCCTGATGCAAAGCTAAATTTTGTATTCTTTTTTTGTTTCAAAATATAGCTCTTGCAGAAGAAACTTACTAAAAAACTTTATCTTTGCAGTCTGTATGACAACAATAGACACTTCCATAATTATAAGTACGTACAACTCTCCTGAATGGTTGGCGAAAGTATTACACGGGTATAACAACCAAACATATCGTTTGTTTGAAATTGTAATTGCTGATGATGGTTCTAAGCAAGAAACCATTGATTTAATTGAAGAAATCAGTAAAGAAGTCTTTTATCCAATTGTGCATGTTTGGCATGAGGATAATGGCTTTCAGAAGTCACAGATCTTAAATAAGGCCATTGTAAAATGTAGTTCTCCATATATTATTATGTCTGATGGAGATTGTATTCCGCGTGCTGATTTTGTTGAACATCATGTAAAACAACGTGAAGAAGGTTTTTTCCTTTCGGGAGGATACTTTATGTTGCCAATGAATATTTCGGAACTCATTACGAAAGAAGATATATACGAAGGCAATTGTTTTGATGTTGCATGGTTGAAGAAACACGGTTTAAAAGCTTCGTTTAAGAACAATAAACTGACTTCTGCAGGTTTGAAATCACGCTTCTTAAACGCAGTTACGCCAACAAATGCAAGTTGGAACGGACACAGCTCTTCTGGCTGGAAAAAAGATATTATTGCCATCAACGGATTTGACGAACGCATGCAATATGGTGGACAAGACCGTGAATTGGGTGAGCGCTTATTTAATTTTGGATTAAAGAGTAAACAAATAAGATACAGTGCGGTTTGTGTACATTTAGATCATCCAAGAGGTTACAAAAATCAGGAATCTATCAATAAAAACTTAGCTATCAGAAAAACAACCAAAGACGAAAACAAAAAGTGGACGGATTTTGGAATAGTTAAAAAGTAGTATTGAGTAGTTAGAATTGAGATATCAATTAGATAAAAGAACCAAGAATATAGAACATAGACAATTTTTAGAAACTTCAAAATTATAATTTCTAACGTCAAACTAAACAATAAGTTGAACTTTATTCAACTTCTCATTCAATCTTTGTGAGATTCTAAATCAAGTTTGGAATGACAAAGAAATAGCTTTCACGTTTCTAGTTTACCTCAAAACCATCTTAATTCTAGTAGCGAAGCGGTCTAACATCTAACATCTATTTTTTATACGCTCCAATTTTCCAATAGGTTTTTTCTTCGTCAGTTTTTACAATCGTAAAACCGAGTTGTTGTAGTTTTTCAAAATATTCCCAGCAACCAATACCTTCACGGTAAATAGAGACAATTAAAATTCCATCAGTATTCAAATGATTCAACATTCGATCTAACACATGTTGTTTTTCAGAATTGTGTACATAATAAAATGCTTCATTAAAAATAATGACATCAAATTTCTGTTTTGGTGTATACGTATGAATATCAGCAGTTACAAATTCAGCTTTTGGAAACTTTTTTGCTTTTGCTTTTTGAATCGAGACATCGGAAAAATCCATTCCTAAGAAATGACTAAACAAGTCAGCACTCATATATTCGTTTAACACACCTTCTCCGGATCCTAAATCTAAAATACTAGGATTCTTTTTTGCATGCGTTGTAATATGACTGATGATTGTTTTATATCGATCAGCTTCAATAGGCTTACGTAAGTTATCCCAACGACCCTTTTTATATTGTTTATTCCAACGTTGCTTTCTGCGCCAGTTATGAAATTTATCTATAATATTCATGCTATTTTTTTATGTGTAAAGCTAAAAATTGTTCCAACTTTGGAATGATCATTTCTGGCGTTAATTTTTTATATAAATCGTGTGGGTTTTCCTCAATTTTTTTGCGTTCTTCAAATGTAAACGTTTCAAATAAATCGGGTTTTTCCTCTAGTAAATGTATAGACTCGTGTTGCTTTCCATCTTCAAAACTCGCCCAATGGTCTTTATTTACATACGGTGAAAATATGGTAAATGTTGGTTTATTGAGTGCTTTTGCAATATGTACAATTCCACCTTCATTAGCAACCATCACATCACATGCATGCATCAGTCGTACAAAACCACGAATGCTATCTTCATAAATATCTAAAATGATACTTTCTTTATTAGAACACATTTCATAAATTTTATCAGCTTCTGCTTTTTGATTTGGAGCATAATTAAATAAAATATGAACGTTATAATTTGTAGTTATATAATCAACAATCTGTGCAATATATTCATACGGCATCGATTTCTGAGGCGTACTTCCTAAAATCCCCAACATCAAAACTGGATGTTCATATTTGTTGAGTTTAGGATATACTTTTTCACTTTTTTGTAACGTAATTTTTGGCTCGTAATCAGGATTCTTCAACGGGAAAACAGATGTGATTAAATTAATTCTATCTTCAATTGCTTTTCCACAAATCTGCGTTTTTTCATCTAATAAATTAATTGGATGCGAGTAGAAGGCAAGTGGTAATTTTTTATGTTTTCGTTTATTTCCAATACGATATTCTGCTTTTGAAAAATAACAGATCAAACGACTTTGTAATTTTGAATATGGATCAAAAATAATATCATACTTTTCCTTTCGAACTTTTCGAATCATTTTGATCAGATTTGGAATTTTTTTCAATTCCTTTTCATTAATTGGAATAATCGTATCAATATTCGGATTGTGCTCAATAACGCCTGTAGTAAAGTCATACGCCATAAAATCAACGCGACTTTCTGGATATAATTTCTTAATATTATTAGCAATTACAGAACTAATCAAGACATCTCCAATTCGTTTATTCTGTATAATTAATATTTTTTTCATGTAGTGTTCGTATGAATCTGAGCTATAAGTGCAAAGTATTATTTTTTCGGGGTTTATTAAAATTTCACTTCATCTATTTGATTTTTTAGGAGCTAAAATCAAAAAAATATTTTATTTATACTCATTTTATCTATTTGATATTTTTATTTCGTCTCAAGACAAATAAAATAAAAATATGCTACTTAGATTAATCGCTTTGCTTTCGTATTAAAAATTAATTTTAAGTCTAAAAACTAAAAAATTATTTTATTTCTACTCATTTCACATATCTTTGAAAAATAATAGCCAATTATGCAAATTGTACACATTCACCCTAATTATGAAGCTAAAAGAGATGCGTTACTCGCTTTTATCAATGCTTTTGATACGAATGGTGAATATGTAACGAAAGGAGAACGAAACGTGATTAAATCGTTTGATTTAGGCAACGAGAAGGTCAATGTAAAATCGTTTCGCGTACCAAAATCGTTTAATGGATTTATATATAAATTTATAAGACCTTCAAAGGCAAAACGTTCGTATGAATATGCAGAACGTTTGGCGGTAAATGCTA
Organism: Kordia sp. E; assembly: GCF_056033805.1. NCBI lineage: Bacteria > Pseudomonadati > Bacteroidota > Flavobacteriia > Flavobacteriales > Flavobacteriaceae > Kordia > Kordia sp. E. The sequence goes on along the minus strand of NZ_JBRASR010000006.1, from coordinate 581,690 downwards.
TCAGAACGCCTGCTCCAATTGCATATATTGAAAATCATTCAGCACTCGGATTAAGAGAAAGTTATTACATCAGTAAGCATATTGAATACGACTTTGATTTCCGTGCGCTAATTCACGATCCATTATTTGAAGATCGAAGAATCATTTTAGAACAGTTTGCAGAATTTTGCTTTCAATTGCATGAAAACAATGTTAACTTTTTAGATCATTCTCCTGGAAATACCTTGGTTGTAAAGCGTGATCATCAATATGATTTTTATTTGATTGATTTAAATCGAATGCGCTTTGAGCCGATGAATTTAGAACAACGTATGGAAAACCTAAAACGTTTATGGTTGTCCAAACAAATGATTCATATCATTAGTAAACGATATGCAGAATTAGCAAACAAAGAACTCCACGAAGTCCAAGATGTATTGCTCAAACACAGTACAGCTTTTAAGCGAAAAATTAATCGTAAAAAATATTTGAAGAAAAAGTATCTGAATAAAAAATAGTTTTTTTTGGATCGCTTCGCTTGGTTCTTAAAACCTCAATTTGTCTGTTCGAGTGATTTTCAAAGAAAACTGTATCGAGAACTACTTTAAAATAAAAAAGCGAACTAAAATTTCAGTTCGCTTATTGTCATTCCTACGAAGGCAGGAATCTATTTCAATTCTCTTTAACAGGTCTAAACTGCTACATCATGTTCGCGTAAAGCATCATTTAACGATGTTTTCTTATTGGTACTTTCTTTACGTTTTCCAATAATCAAAGCACATGGAACTTGATATTCACCAGCTGGGAATTTTTTCGTGTAACTTCCAGGAATCACAACTGATCGTGCAGGAACTCTTCCTTTCATTTCAATTGGTTCATCACCAGTAATATCTATAATCTTCGTAGAAGCAGTTAATACAACATTTGCACCCAAAACAGCTTCCGTTTCTACTCTAACACCTTCTACTACAATACATCTTGATCCTATAAAAGCATTATCTTCAATAATCACAGGAGCAGCTTGTAGTGGCTCTAAAACACCGCCAATTCCAACACCACCAGATAAATGTACATTTTTACCAATTTGCGCACAACTTCCAACAGTTGCCCACGTATCTACCATAGTTCCTTCTTCAACATGTGCGCCAATATTTATATAACTTGGCATCATAATTACACCTTTTGAAATGTATGCTCCATGACGTGCAATTGCATGTGGAACAACACGAATTCCTTTTTCCTTATAACCGCGCTTCAATGGAATTTTGTCATGAAATTCAAAAATACCAGCTTCTAATGTTTCCATTTTCTGAATTGGAAAATATAAAACTACTGCTTTCTTTACCCATTCATTTACTTGCCAACCGTCAGTAGTTGGTTCAGCAACGCGCAATTCACCAACATCAAGTAAGTCAATTACTTTTCGAATGACAGCTTGTGTAGCTGAGTCCTTTAACAATTCTCGGTTTTCCCAAGCATTCTCAATCGTTTCTTTTATTGCAATCATGTTTTATATATTTTTTGGTGTGCCCTCCAATGTCGGTCAGGCTATTCACTATATCTCCCGAGCAAATCGGGAGGATGTCGTTGCTATCCTTCACACAAATGCTAAGTAAAATTAGGAGTACAAATATAAAATCTTCTAATGAATTATTCATGAAAATTTACACATCTAACAGAATTATTTAAATTAAACAGAAAACTATATTTTTTCAAATATCTAACGATTATAAGTTATTGAGAATAATGTTAGTTGATTGTTTTTTAGTTAGTTGTGGTGTTTCTGCGATATACAAGAACGATCGTTAGATTTATAAATGCGGTGAATCTTAAGTTGTATGTTATCAGTGCTTTATCTAATATTGATCAGCGTTTAACACTAAAACTATATATCATGAAAAAAAGAAATCTTAAAAATTTAAACTTAAACAAAAAATCTATTTCTAATTTAAGTAAAAACGAAATAAAAGGAGGAACTATTTTTCCTAGTGGATTATGTTGGACTATTATTTCATGTCCATCTCTTACATGTACGCAAGGTGCTGTATGCGATCTTATAAAAGAAAAACTTTAAAATTATTACATCAAAAAAAGTGAACGTTTCTGCGTTCACTTTTTTTATGAACTATCTATGTCTAGGATATTTTCTTCCGTTCAAAAATTTACCAATAAATGTATTTCTAACTGCATAATGATAGGTGACAAAGCAAATAATTGTAGTTCCTGAAACAACCAACAGAAATTTTGGAATTGCTCCAATTGGTAATTTCCAAACAACGGTTGGAAGTATAGCTGTTAATGGTAAATGAATTAAATACACCCAGTAAGAGGCATCCGAAATGTAACGCATGCGTTTAGAATGACGACTTCCATAACGAATAAAAAGTCCTGTAATTCCAAAAATAAGCAGCCAAACGATTAAAGAACTGAATGCAATTAATAAAGAAGAGTTACTAGTTGGTGCTAAATCAAAATTTACATATTGAATAATAATACCTTGTATAATCACTAATATAAATCCTAAAATGGTGCAAAACCAGTCATAATGCATCAGTTTTTGTAAATGTTGTTTCGATGTATATAATATCCAACCTGATATATAAAAGAATACAAAATAGACAAAGGTATTTGTATCAGGAATTAAAGATGTTGAAGAGGCAACCATTGGCGTTTTTAAAATTGAAAGAATAACAAACGTAATTCCTGCAAAGAATAAAACTCGAATCAGTGTTCTTTGGAAAATCCAACGAAATGTTTCTTTTATTCTCAATGTTAGTTTAGGTGCTTTTTTTAATAACAAAGCGGTCAATACCGAAAAACCTGTGGCATAAATTAAATAGTATAAAAACCATAAATGTGAAGTGCTTTTTGGAATATAAAAGTAACCTTCAGAAAATGGTTGTATTGCATCCGTAAAAGCATTTGGTAAATTATTTAATGTAGTACTTGCATATCCAAAGGAAAATGAAAGAATAGGACCAAGAATAAACAGGAATACAATAAAAGGAAATACAATTCTTGAGACTCTATTTTTTACCATTTGCAATGGTTTCCGTTCGTAAAATAACATCGCGCCAAAAAAACCTGCAATTAAAAAGAAAATAGGCATTCGGAAGGAATGAATTAAAAGCACTAAAAAATCAGTAGTAATATGTGTAGATTCAGGATCTTTTAAATTCCAAGCATCACCATGATTTGTTACGTTATACGTTAATGCTGAATGCAATACTAAGCCAAGCATCATCATAATGGCGCGTAAAGAATCTAAGGAATGTATGCGTTCGGTTTTTTTCAAGAAGTTGCGACTAAATGTAAGTTATCGCCAAGTTCTTATTTTTTCTTTAGAATGAATAATGTTTTGATGAAATTAATTTATTAGAGTTTATAAGTTCAAAAATCTAAAAGGTCTAATGATCTAAATTCCCATCATTACAGTAATATTATCTCAATTTTTATACACATTAAAATATAAACCTTATTTTTGCCAAAATTTTGTATGGCTCGCATTCTAGCAATTGATTATGGAAAGAAACGAACTGGTATTGCCGTTACTGATGAGATGCAACTCATTGCCTCTGGTTTAACAACAGTTCGTACTCACGATTTAATGCCGTTTTTGAAAGAGTATGTAGCTAAAGAAAATGTAGAATTGTTCTTGGTAGGAGAACCGAAACAAATGAATTATGAAGCTTCCGAAAGTGAAGTGCTGATTATAGAATTTATCCGGTTATTAACTAAAGCAATTCCAACAATTCCAATAAAACGTGTAGACGAACGTTTTACCTCAAAAATGGCGTTTCAAACCATGATTGATAGTGGATTAAAGAAAAAACAACGTCAAAATAAAAGTTTAATAGATGAAATAAGTGCAACAATTATATTGCAATCTTATCTATACAAATAATACGAATATGATATTACCAATTGTCGCTTTTGGCGATCCAGTTTTACGAAAAGTAGCTACAGATATTACACCAGAATATCCAAACTTAGATACGTTACTTGAAAACATGTTTGAAACAATGTACAATGCGTATGGTGTTGGTTTGGCAGCTCCACAAATAGGATTGCCAATTCGTTTGTTTATGGTTGATGCTACTGGATTTGCTGAAGATGAAGAACTTGATGAAGAGCAAAGAAAACAACTTGCAAACATGAAAAAAGTGTTTATCAACGCAAAAATTGTTGAGCGCGATGGTGAACCATGGGTTTTTAATGAAGGTTGTTTGAGTATTCCAGATATTCGTGAAGATGTGTTTCGTCCGGAAAGCATTAAAATTGAATACATGGATGAAAATTTTGAAAAACATGTAGAAGAATATGACGGTTTAGCTGCAAGAGTTATTCAACATGAGTACGATCATATTGAAGGAATTTTATTTACAGATAAACTATCTGCGCTAAAACGCCGTTTATTAAAAGGAAGATTGGCAAACATTTCACGCGGACGTATCAAGGTAGATTACAAAATGCGTTTTCCTGATGCCAAAAAAATACGATAATTCAATAAACTAAAATAACGTTAAAATAAGTGATGCAATACGTACAATCTGTATATTTGTCATCCTAAAGTTAGAAAAAATACAGTATGAGTTTAGAAAAAATATTAGCTATCTCTGGGAAACCAGGACTTTATGAATTAAAAACGCAAACCCGTAACGGTTTTGTTGCAGAATCATTATCTGACGGAAAGAAAATCTCTGTTAGCTTACGTCACAATGTAAGTTTATTGTCTGAAATTGCAATTTACACAAACACAGAAGAGGTTCCTTTAGCGGAAGTGTTAGAAAAAGTAAAAGCAAAAGAGAATGGTGCTGCTACTAAGATAAATCATAAAGAATCAAAAGCCGTATTAGTAGATTACTTCGAAGAAGTATTACCTGAATACGATCAAGATAGAGTATATCCAAGTGATATTAAAAAGGTAATTCAATGGTATAATTTATTGCATTCTAAAGGAATGACTGATTTTACAGCCGAAGCTTCTAACGAAGAAGAATAGTATATAAAAACAACAAGTTTAGTCATAAAAAAATCCAGCAAATTGCTGGATTTTTTGTTTTCTATACAATAAAAGAAGTATAAAACTTATTTTTTCTTAATTATTGAGTTTGCTGCTTTTTCAATTGCACTTACATACTTTTCATCAGCGCCATCTTCAACCATTCCAATAAACATAATACATGTTGTAGCATCTAATTCAACACAGTAAATAGTATTGTTTAAAGTTGTTCCTTCAGCTTCGCTAGTTCCTTTCATATAAAGAACATTCACACCATTTATTTTCTTTTCACCTTTTTCGGTTACTTTAAACTTGTCTGAATTATCCTCATTCATTTTCTTTTTTGAATTAGCATATGTTTCAGCAACCATCATTGCCATAATTACTGCTTTTGGACTTTCAGATACATATGTATTTGCTGTAACACCTAGGAAAAGTTCAGTGTCAACATCCATTTCCACTTTTTTGGACATCAACTCCATAGTTCTCGCTTGCTTCTCTTCGTCTGTTTCTTGCGCTTGCACTGTAAACCCTACGAACAGAATGCAAAGTGCGATCAAAAATTTTTTCATTGTTATTTATGTTTAAGTTTCAAAAATACGGAATAGTATAGTATTATAAAAATTCCGTTGTTATCTATTTCTTTTAGAGTTAGGCATAAAGCGTGCCATATTTCGGCAACGATCAATTAGATATATTTTAAGAATTCAAGAAGTCTAACTATCTAGTAATCTTCTATGATAATTAATTTGTCCAGTATGATAACTCAAATGCCATAATAAGTGCAGTAGCATTAATTCATAAGAAGGAATTTCTCCGTTTTTTTCAATCGGATATTTTTCTTGTAACTTTTCTTCGGGAAAGTTTTGTAAAGCAGTAATCACAATTTCTTTTACACTAGCAACTTCTGCGAGTAAAGTTGCTTTTGGAACATCTTTTGTTGCAAATTCTGCTTCTCGTTGACGAACATAATTGGTGTTTCCCATATGTTTTCCAATAAAATGATTCAGGTTTCCAATTAAGTGTAAACACAAATTTCCGCTGCAATTCGAAATGTTCTCTGCGATTTTCCATAGCGAAGATTCATCTTTATATTGTTCAACCTCAGAAGTCAATCGGTCAATTTCTCTTATAAATAATTTTGTGATAGAAGCTTTCATAAAGTAGTTTTTTGATACAATAAAAATACAAATATTGTTTTCGTTCCGCAATGAAAAATAGGGAAGATTGTGGCTAAAATTAGTAGCTTTGTAAATCTTAGATAAAACATCGTATGAACTCCAGAAAAGCACAATTAGAAGCCTTTGATCGTTTACTAACCATAATGGACGAGTTGCGCGAGCAATGTCCGTGGGACAGAAAGCAAACATTGCAAAGTTTACGTCATTTAACCATTGAAGAAACCTATGAATTAGGTGATGCAATTTTAGAGAATGATTTAAATGAAGTTAAAAACGAATTAGGTGATTTGCTACTTCACATTGTATTTTATTCCAAAATTGGTAGTGAAACGAAGGATTTTGATATGGCAGATGTAGCAAATGGAATTTGTGAAAAACTCATCAATCGTCATCCGCATATTTATGGTGATGTTGAGGTGAAAGATGAAGAAGATGTAAAACGAAATTGGGAGAATCTGAAATTAAAAGAAGGAAAGAAATCTGTGTTAGAAGGTGTTCCAAAGAGTTTGCCTGCGTTGGTAAAAGCCAATCGTATTCAAGATAAAGTAGCTGGTGTTGGTTTTGATTGGGAAGAACCACAACAAGTTTGGGAGAAGTTACAAGAAGAATTAGAAGAGTTTCAAGAAGAAGTAGCCAAAGATGATAAAGAAGCAATGGAAGCTGAATTTGGCGATGTATTATTCTCTATGATCAATTATGCACGTTTCCTTAAAATAGATCCTGAGAATGCTTTAGAACGTACCAATAAGAAGTTTATCAAACGTTTTCAATACTTAGAACAAAAAGTTGCTTTACAAAATAAACAACTTGTTGATATGACACTTGCCGAAATGGACGTTTTTTGGGAAGAAGCGAAGAAGCTGTAAATTAGGTGTTAGGTGTTTGTTTCTAGTTTTGAAATCGTCACTTCGAGTGATTCGCTAAAGCGAATTGTATCGAGAAGTACTTTATAAATGTAAAAAACACTTTGATATTTGTGAGATGTTGAATTAAATTTTGTTTGACAAAGATCTTGTCATTCCTGCTAAGTCTATTTTAATTCTAGTAAAATAAAAAAGCCATTTAGTTTCCTAAACAGCTTTCGTATATTTATAATTGACATTTAAAATTTCTCAATACTAAAATCTCAATACTATTCTATAATTACAACGATCTCAATTGATCTAATTTTGCTTTCCAAGTACCTAATGCTCTTTTGTGCTTTTCAATATCTTGATGCACTTTTTTCAACATTGGACTGTTTGATGATGAATTTGAGAAGAATTGTAAGTTGTTTTCCAACTGACGAATCTCTCCAGAAATATCATCAATTTTTCTGCGAATAAAAATTCGTTCTGAATTGATTTTATGCGCGTCTAAATTTTCTAAACGATTGCTATACTTTATCAACTCAGATTCTTGCTTGTCAATATTCAATTTCTTGAATAATCCGTCAATGACTTTGTTGAATTTGTTATCAATATTTTTCTTGTTGTATGGAACTCTACCAATTGTTTTCCATTCAGCAATTTTTTCCTTTATCGTTTCAATATCTTGCTTTGTATCGTCTGACAATTCAAACGCTTCCATAGCTGTTAAGAAAGTTTGCTTTTTCTCTAAAGCTTCTAATTCACCTTCGTTCGCTTTGTTTTTCTGCGCGTGTAATTTGTCAAAATAATGATTACAAGCATTTTTGAATTGTTTCCAAACCTTATCAGAAATTTTCTTTGGTACATGACCAATTTTTTTCCAATCAGCTTGTACTTTCTTCATTTGCGGCGTTGTTGCTGTCCAATCGTCACTATCTTTTAATGACTCAGCCAATTCAATTAACGCTAACTTTTTTGCTAAATTTTCTTGTTGTTCTTTCTTTAGGGATTTGTAAAATGCATTTTTATTTGCATTAAACTCACGTACAGCTTGCTTGAATTTTGCCCAAGTAGCTTCATTCACTTTTAATGGCACTTTTCCAGCATTGAAAAATACTTCACGCAATTTTTCAATCTCTTTAATTTTGTTTTGCCATTGGTTATGAACACTATATGTTCCACCAGAAATTTCTTTTATTTTTTCAATAATCTCTTCTTTTACGACCAAATTTTGTTCGTAAATTTTATCTATATTTTTGAAATATTCTTGACGTCTATCGTGAATAACTTTTGTAGCTGCACTAAACTTATTCCAGATTTCTTCACGCAATTCTTTAGCAACAGGACCAATATCTTCTTTCCAAATTCGGTGTAGGTTTTGCAATTCTCTAAACGAATGAATTACATCATCTTCTTGAGCTAACTCTTCTGCACGTGCTACAATTTTTTGCTTTTCAGCATAATTGTGTTTAAAATCTAAATCACGTAAATCTCTATTTAAATGTAAAAAGTCGTAAAAACGTTCTACATGATGATGATACGTGCGCCAAACATTATTGTATTGCGTTTTCGGAATAGAACCAGCAGTACGCCATTCTTCCTGAATTTGCTTAAAATGCTTGTACGTTGTGTTGATGTTTTCTTCAACATTCAACAAGCCTTTGAGTTCTTCAATTAAAGACAAACGCTTTTCTAAATTTGCGTTCAAATCTTTCTCTAAACTCTTATAGTAGTCTGAGCGTTTTGTACGATATGCATTATACGCTACATTATATTTTCCTTTGATTGGAAGCGAAAAATGGAAGTCAATAATATTTCCACCTTCTGCTAAAAATTCTTCTTTACGTTGTTCTAAAACTTCGTTGAACTTTAGATTGAATTCTGTTTTAATTCCTTCAACATGTTCTTTTATCGCTTGAACTTTTTCATTCTGAACCAATTTTTCTAACTCAATAACTAGGTCTTCCATTGTCATTGAATGATAATCTAACACAGGAATTTCATGGCGAACATTGGCACTTTCATCTTCTGCGTCTTCTGCTACATTTTCATGCACTTCATTGACAGCTTCCTGATGTGCTTCCATCGTTTGCTCTGCTTCTTCCACAACTTCTTCTGTCTCAGTTTCCGCTACAACTTCCGTTTTAGCTTCAGCTTCGATTTCAACTTCTTTTTCAGTCTCCGTCTCAACTTCTTCTGTAACTTCAGTTTCGGTTTTCGCTTCAACTTCTTTCTCAGTTTCAACTTCCGTTTCTGCTTCAACTACGGTTGTATCTTCAACATTGTTTTCTACTTCATTTTCAACTTTAGCCTCAGTATCAGGCGTGACAGTAGTTTCTTCTGTGTTTTCTGGAGTTGGTTGTGATTCTAAATTTCCTTCTGCGTTTTGCAGGTTATCATCTTTTTCTTCTAACATCATAAAAATGTTTGGGTTCGTTCTTTTTCAAGCTTTAAAGTCCGAATATACTAACAACAAACAAAACGACAAAGTTTTACAGATGAGAAACTTCAATAAATTCTCTAAAAATGAATGGTTTTGCTAAGAATTCCATATTTTCCAAGCTTTTTCAGCTTGAAATTCCAACATTTTATAACCATTTGCAATTTGTGCACCTTGCAAACGTCCGAGCTTTAAAAAGGTAGTTTCGGATGGATTGTAAATTAAATCGAACAATAAAAAGTCTTTAGAAACATATTTATATGGAATATCAGGACATTCTTCAATTTTAGGAAAAGTACCTAATGGTGTAGAATTAACTATTATTGGATGCGATTTCATTATTTTTTCGCTTAAATCTTGATAAGAAATTGATTGTTCATTTTTGGGCTTTCTTGAAACGAATTTATACTCAATATTCAATTCTTCAAATACAAATGCAATTGCTTTAGATGCGCCGCCAGTTCCAAGAATTAATGCCTTTGTGTGATTCTTTTTTAAATAAGGTTTAATCGATTTTTTAAACCCATAACAATCTGTATTGTATCCTTTTAAGCTTCCATCTTTTTTGATTTTAATCGTATTTACAGCGCCAATTTTTTTTGCTTTTTTGTGTAAATCATCAAGGAAAGGAATCACATCTTCTTTGTATGGAATGGTTACGTTCATTCCTTTTAAATTCGGATATTGTTTGATGATTTTCGGGAAATCTTTAATCGTCGGAATATCAAAATTTGTATAATAATGATCCGTGAGCTTTAAAGCTTTGAATTTGTCTTTAAAATAACCTCTAGAAAACGAATACGCAATATGTTTTCCGAGCAATCCGAAAAGAGCATTATATTTTTCTTGTTCGTTTTCCATACCAATCTAGTCCTAATACTATTGAAATTCCAATCAGAATATAAAATATAGCAATCCAAGTTTCACTACTTGCAAAATCTGGAATCATACGTTTGTAATTCTGAATGATTTGTTTATTGTTTGAATCGAGTAAAAATATACCAGCTGCATCTGTTTTGTAAATGGTTTCTTTCCAGGGCCAAACGACGCCAAGTGAACCCGAAATAAATCCGATAATGATAGCTGTAGTAATATTTTTGTAATGTTTTAAAACGTAGTTTAATACGTGTGAAAGTGTCACCAACCCGACTGTTGAACCAGCAGTGAATACACCAAGAATTTTTAAATCACGAACGCGTTCAGGATTGCTGGCAAATGCAAAATCGCCGCGAAGCATATCTGCAAATGTATCATATAGCGCATTTACAGAATCAACTAAAAGTAATACGTAATTTCCGAGAAGTATCAAGATGAACGAACCTGAAAGTCCAGGTAATGTCATGCCCGATACACTAATAATTCCGCAAATAAAAACAAATCCTAAGTGATCGTTTTCTTTAGCAGGATTCATTAAGCTAATGGCAATTCCGACAGTAATTCCAATCAATAGACTCAAAATAGTTTTTCGATTCCAGTGATTAAAATCTTTCCCAATGTAATATATCGAACCAAGAATCATCCCAAAAAAAGCAGACCAAACATAGAGTTCGTAATGCTGAATAAAGTAATCGAGAATTTTGGAGACACTAAAATAGCTTACTAACATTCCTAGGATTAATAACCCTAAAAATTTTCCATTGATGTATTGATAGAAACTCTTAAAACGTCCGTTGAATAAAAGCTTGAACGCTTTTCCGTTGATGCGTTGTAATGAATAGATGAATTCTTCGTAAAAACCTGCTACAAATGCTACAATTCCGCCAGAAACACCAGGCACTTTGTTTGCTGCGCCCATTGCTAAACCTTTGATAACAAGGAAGATTTTATCTTTGAGCGTTCGAGTGCTTTGCATGTGTTTTAACGGATCATTTAATTAGACTGTTTTTTATTGGCGAATTTCTCCATCATAAAAATAGTCAGAAATCCGACAACCATCAACACAATTGCAAAAAGAAGTTGTGGATCTAAACTGTTTGTCGTTTCAAATGTAGTTGGAAGTATGCTTTTTCCATACACGTTTACCGTTTCTCCATGCGAATCTACACGTGTTCCCGTGATAATTTTCCATGGCCAAATTTTATTGAGTGAACCTAAAATAAAACCTGATAAAACAGCTAACGTTAAGTTATTATAATTGCTAAATAACCATTTTAATATTTTAGAAAATGATAATAATCCAACAATAGCTCCAACGGCAAATATGGCAATCGTTTTGAAATCTTTGTTATTAATAGCGCCCAAAACAGGTTCGTATGCGCCTAAAAGTACTAGGATAAAAGCACCAGAAATTCCAGGGAGAATCATGGCACAAATTGCTAATGCACCAGCAATGAATATAAACCAAGAAGAACTTACACTTTGTTCGCCAGTTGGTAAGGTTGTAATGTAGTAGGCTATAATCGCGCCAAGCACAAAACCAAGAATCGTTTTCCAATTCCACTTTTTTATTTGTTTTCCAATGAATAAAATACTTGCAACAACCAAACCAAAGAAAAATGCCCATAGTAATACAGGTTCATTATTTAATAATGATTTGATGACTTTTGCTAAGGATAATATACTGATTCCAATTCCTATGAGTAATGCAAATAGAAAGTTTCCATTGAGTTGTGTCCAAGCGGCTTTGAAACCATCTTTTCTCAACGTTTTTAGTAAACCTAAATTTACATTGTTGATGGATGTAATGAGTTCTTCGTAAATTCCAGAGATAAAGGCAATTGTTCCGCCAGAAACGCCAGGAACTACATCCGCTGCGCCCATTGCGAGTCCTTTTAATGTGATTAATACGTAATCGAATAGACTTCTATTCATGTGTTGCTTGTATTATAAGTTTTTATTGAACTCAATTAGATTTTTAACATCTAAGTGAATTCATTTCATTCAAAACCGTAGAAATCAATACTATTTGTTCCTAGGAAGAATGTACACGCAAAAGTATGGAATTTTATGTGGACGATTTTTTAAATTGTGAAATAATATTTTTCACGGAAACTCTCATAAATACACTTGGAAAAAGTTGTTGAAACATTAGGTGTTTTTTGAAATTGTTTCGCAATGCATTTTTTAGATGAAATGTTCCTTTATTTTGCTCGCCAAGTGTGAAATAAATTCCTGCCAATCTGTATTCTATTTTTGCATTATCAGGAAAGAATTCTAGCGCTTGTAAAAGTACATGCGTTGCATTTTTATATTCACCCAAAAGCTTTAGAATATCTGCCCAAGCTACCCAAGTACTTAGTTCATAATTACCAAGTTCTACCGTTTTTTGATACGCAATATCTGCTTCTTCATAGAGTTGTAATGCTCTGTGAATTTCGGCACTACGTTTCCAATACGAAACATTTTCTGTATCAATATTGATGGCTTTGTTGATGTAGTATAATGCTTTCTGATAGTTTTCCTCTTTCACATAATAATCTGTGATGGCAGTCCAACCTTTATCTAATAACGGATCTTCATGAACCGTTTTGTAGAAGAATTTTACGGCTAAATCTTTTTTGCCTAGTTTTTCATAACATTTACCAATACGCAAGTATGCAAACGAAGTTGGATCGTCTAATTCGAGCGTTATTTTGTAGTTATGAATCGCTTCTTTGTGTTCGCCAAGCTTTTCTAGTACTTTTCCTTTTTCAAGATATGCACCAATAAAACGATCATCAGCTATAATTGCAAAATCAAAAGCCGCTAATGCTTCGGGAAACATTTTTTTGATGAAATATTGTTTCCCCAATTGATGCCAAGCTACTTCTGAGTATGGATTTTTGTCTATATAACTATTCAAGTAACTGATAGCGCCATCGATGTCTTCTAGAAACTCAAAACAATAGATGGTGTTGTATAAAGAAGAGTAGTCGTCAATATCAATTTCAATACACTTCATAAAGTGCTTTTTCGCTTCTTTAAAATCATCAATGAATAGATATTCCATTCCAATTAGCGAATTTACGTCTGCCAAATCAGTACTATAGTCTAACGACATTTTTAGTAATTCAATGGCTTTGTAATGTTGATCTCTTTTGGAAAGAATATTTGCTTTTTGAATGTATACTTCTGCGTTTGATGTTTCTAATATATATAATGCATCAAGCAATTTTTCGGCTTGATCTAGTTTATTTTCAAACACCATCAGTTCGATTTCCATGAGTTTTAAACTTACGGAACTCGGATGTTGTTCAAGTCCTATTTTGATGGCTTTTTTTGCCAAACCTACTTTTCCAGAATCAAGATAATGATGAATGATATCTTCAAATTCAGCAGAATCAAAAAATAAAACATTATTCGTTTTTAACATCGATTCAAATCTTGACAAAGCAAAGTTTTGATCTTCATTAGAGCTAAATAGCATAGGCAATACGCGTTTTTAGTTTTCTATTACATTAAATGTAGTTGAACATTTTGTTATTTTTAAATGAAATCATTTTTGTTTTCAACAAAATAATCAACAATAATTTTAATTGTCAATTTGACAACTGTTTGGTTTTTAGGTGGTTATTTTTTGCAGCGGGTTGCGAGGTCAGTATTTATAACGAATATGAGTGTTATTTAGTCTTGAATACTGTTTAAAACTTTCATAATTATGGCACAACCTTGTTTTATTTCTCCTTCAGATATTGTTAAAGGTGGCGTAATTCTAACAGCTTTTGGTTCAAAAAGTAGCCAAAATAAAATGAGTCCTTCTTCTTGACAATCCAAAATAATTTGGTTTGCTATGTCTGAATTTTTCACAATTAGCGAAAGCATTAATCCTTTTCCTCTAATTTCTTCAATGTATTTGTGTTGTAATAGTTGTCTAAATAATTTTTCTTTTTCTAAAGTTTGCACCATTACATCACTTTCTGTGATTTCTTGTAATGTTGCTAAACTTGCTGCAGCAATTACTGGATGACCACCAAAGGTTGTAATGTGTCCAAGTTTTGGTTGATCTTGTAATGAATCCATCATTTCGGTAGAAGCTGTAAACGCACCAACTGGCATTCCGCCGCCCATTCCTTTTCCCATGACTACAATATCGGGTACAACATCATAGTTTTGAAATCCAAATAGTTTTCCCGTACGCCCAAATCCTGGTTGAATTTCATCTAGTATGAATAAGGCACCAACTTCTTCACAACGTTGTTTTACTTTTTTTAAATAATCATTCTTAGGAACAATAAATCCTGCACCACCTTGAATTGTTTCTAGAACGACACCAGCCGTTTTTGTAGTGATTTTTTCTAAATCAACTTCGTTATTAAATTCTATAAAATTCACATCTGGTAATAAAGGTCTGAATGCTTGTTTGCGTTCTTCAAATCCCATGATGCTCATAGCACCTTGTGTATTTCCATGATATGCATGTGTTGCTGCAATCAACTCAGAACGACCTGTAAAACGTTTGGCAAGTTTCATAGCGCCTTCAATAGCTTCCGTTCCTGAATTCGTTAAGTATGTTTTTTCTAACGGATTTGGCAATTGAGAAGCTAATAACTTTGTGAATTCTACGGCAGTTTTTTGAACATATTCACCATACACCATCACATGCAAGTATTTGTCAAGTTGATTTTTAATCGCATTGATAACTCTTGGATGTTTGTGCCCTAAACTACATGCTGAAACACCTGCTACAAAGTCTAAATAGGCTTTGTTATTGGTGTCGTAAATATAGCTTCCTTCCGCATGTGAAACTTCCATTGCTAATGGATGCGGTGTTGTTTGTGCTTGGTATGTGAAAAAATCTTCTTTCATGTAAAATCTCCTTCAAAAATCTGTTGGCAAAGATACGAAGTTAATTGTTGAGAATGTTATGTTTTACTTGATGGATTTCTGTGGTTGCAGTTGAATAATTCAATGATTCAAAAAACATTAAGAAAACTTATTAGCAGCTTCAATCAGTAATTTTTCGACTTCTTGTAGCTTTAAAGAAATTATTGCTGCTCCAATAGCAATAGGAGATTGAAAACGACCATAGTTATACTTCAAACTTTGCTTAGTGAGTATATTTTTACTTTTGTCAATATATGTAGTTGGGTTTTTCACATGAACAACTAAGAAATTATTAGAAGCTACTTTGACCTGTTGAAAACCAGTAATGTCTTTCCATGAAATAAAACCAATACTAGTTGCTGTGGAATTGTCTATGATTCCTTTAGAGTTGATAGTAAGTGCAGGTTTAGGTTTTATCATTCTTAAAATTCCAATAACAAAAGTTGATCCAAAAAATAAGATTGCAACAATACCTATTGTATTAATAAATGTAGCATTAAAACGATCACTGTGAGGAATAATCTCAAAGCATAAGCAAAAACCTAATGCTATAAACACTAGACTTCCTAAGGAGAGAAGTATTATTTTTTTCTTGCTTTGCGGAATTATAATTTCATCATTCATATTTCAAGTGCTTTATGTTTTAGACTCAATGAATCGGAATATGTTACAGTTTGGTTCTTAGATTAAAAAAAGTAAATACTCAAAAATTGATAAGTATTACTATTCTCTGAGATTAAGAGGTTCACTTCTTTTTTCATTTTTTACAATGGTGTAATATATATTTAGAATAAATACAAGAATAGAAAGAACTTCTAGAGTAAGTATAACACTATAATTAACTTCAATAAAAAATCTTATAAGAGGAATTGTAAAAAAGAATATGACATGTATTCTGGAGTAAAAAAGATTTGTTTTTGTTTTAGTAAAAAAGAAAATCGATGCATATACAATAGGATATATGTAGTATTTCAGCATGAAAAAATTGTCAATAGATTTTATAACTGGTTCAAAAATCCTACTATTTGCAGGATCTAAATTTAAGACCTCAAACATAATTATACCTAGGAAAGATGTAAACAGTATAGAAAATAGAAAAACAACAAACAGTTTGTTTTGAACTGTATCATTGAAGCTTGTTAGTATCTTTTTTGTATTCACCATATTCTAAATGACTTTATTAATTTAGACACAAGAAATTAAGATATGTTACAAGTTTGAAGTTTAAATTTAAGAATTAAAAGATTGAATAGCTATAAGTTAGGTGTTATAAATACATTCCTATGTTCAACTTACTGTTCTTTTAATTTAGTTTTAGCTTTAGGTTGGACAGCAAGTTTCTTCTTTTCGTAGATTTTTTTCTTTTTTGGAGTCACAGCTTTTGCTTTTACAACTGGCTTTTTCTTTTCCTCATCAGGATCTTTTTCTTCTTCCAGCGGATCCATTGCATTATTGATTCCACGAATTACTGGCAATACAATATTGTTATCATCTTCATCAAAAATATCATCTTTGGAATACATGCGTTCATCACCACGCCAAATAAAACCTCGAAGTTTACGTGCGTTTTTTGGTAAATCTTTATCAGGATAAATTACACCATCAGGTCGTGTGAAAAAGGTAATGTCTTCAATTTGACTTTCATTCAATGTTAAGTTGATTGCACTACAAATTGTTTTGTTAATTCCAATAAATTCATTTTCATCATTATACATAAAGTACACAACTTCGGTATTTTTAACAACATCTACTTCGCGCAAGTTGTTCTCTTCAAATTTGCCATACAGATTTTTCCCTTTTACCTGATTGTAACCTTCGCCGAGTGTATCTTTACTCACAATAAAAGCATTATTAATTACTTTTAAAGAATCGAGTTTTTCTGTTTTTACATTCGAAATCAAGAAAATAGTATCACCTGTCATTTGACTATCGCCGTTCCACATAATAGGTTTACGGATCATTTTTGTAATACCTGATTTGTTATCTGCAAACAAAGAATCACACTTTCCGCTCATATCCGTTTTGAAAAACTTCACATTTCTATACGCACGAATTACTCTACTTTCTGGCGGACCAGTAACTAACAAACGATCACCGTGAATGTACATAGAATCAGCTTCTACTAAACTAATGGCGACAGCTCGCTTAGTGATATACGCAGAATCTTTAGCTTTGTATACTTCGCCATAATGACCTTTGAGCACCATATTATTAATCGTGTCCGTAATTTTTATATTATTGGTGGCAGAAGCAAATTCTGAGCTTTTTTCAAAGTATAAACTATCACCATTTATAATACGATTGTCATAATCAATTCTAGATTCTTTTACAAAATATCCTTTTTCAGTAACCGTATTGTAAAATCCTCGTTTACAAAATATAGTATATTCTTCACCTTTAATAGTAGAAGGTCCATACATATATGCGTGTTTGGAATCTGTATAATAATCTAGTTGTGTTGAATTTACCGTGTATTCAGGATTCGTAATCACGACATCTTTTAAAAATTGATACTTCTTTTTTGGCATAAAATAGCGACCTTCAATACTTGTAAGTGTTGTGGCACTATCTTTTACAACGCCTTTTGTTGTAAAATAAGCTTCTTGCAGATTGCGATCAAAATATAACGTATCAGTTGTTAAGGTCATATCTGTATTTTGCAAACGTACATTTCGTTTGGAAACTGCTAATTTTGTATCTCCATCATATTCAATGTATTCACTAGTCATTTCAACAGAATCACCTTGTTGAATAAAAACATTTCCATATGCTTTTACCCAATTTCTATCTTGAAATAGTACAGCTCTATCACACCACAAATCCATTCCTTCATGTTCAAATCGGACTTGACCTGTTGTTGTTTTAGAGAATATTTTGGCTCCTGGATATTTATTTTCATCTACCTTCAAATCACCACCATATACAATTTTGATGACTGTTTCTCCACCTTTAGAAGCCGGATTTTGCCCAAATGCAATTTGTGCTAAGAACAATAGGATGAATAATTTTTTCATAAAAATGCTACGCTAATAATTATAATCTGAATACTTTTTAAATGTATAATGATTAAAAATTCGCTCAAAAATAATCTTTTTTGCTAGTAATGCTTAAAAATTATGAATTTTTAACTCCTAACATATTAGAACTTACAATTATGTAATAAAAACTATAGAGAGCGAAATTATAATAGTAGTCTTAAACTCACAATTTAATGTTAAAATTTTAGTTTGCTACTCAATAACTATAACATTATATGTTATTTTTAAACGAATTAAATAATTAAAACCACAATCATGAAAAAACAAATTATTCTCTTTGGGCTCCTATTTTTGGTGAGTCTGGGCAGTTCATTTAAAGCAACTGCACAATCAAAACAAAGTGTACAAAGCGACCTAATAAGTACTACCATTGATGGAACAAAGATTCCTACGGATCCTAATGTGAAAATGGGGAAACTTTCTAATGGACTTACATATTACATTAGAAATAATGGTAAACCTGAAAATAAAGTAGAATTGCGTTTAGTTGTAAATGCAGGTTCTATCTTGGAAGATGAAGACCAACTTGGATTGGCACATTTTATGGAGCATATGAATTTCAATGGAACAAAAAACTTCAAAAAGAACGAACTTGTTGATTATCTGCAAAGCATCGGAGTAAAATTTGGAGCACACTTAAATGCTTATACAAGTTTTGATGAAACGGTATATATCTTACCAATACCAAGTGATGATCCTGAAAAACTTGAAAAAGGATTTCAAATTATTGAAGACTGGGCACATAATGCATTGTTGACAGATGAAGAAATTGATAATGAAAGAGGTGTTGTACTAGAAGAATATCGTTTAGGAAAAGGTGCAAACGAACGTATGTTACAAAAATATTTACCAAAAATAATGTACGGTTCTAAATATGCAAAGCGCTTACCGATTGGAACAAAAGAAGTTATAGAAAATTTTAAATATGAAAGCCTTAGACGATTTTATAAAGATTGGTATCGTCCAGATTTAATGGCAGTTATTGCTGTTGGAGATGTAGATGTTGCTGTGTTAGAAGAAAAAATAAAATCACACTTTGGAAAAATTCCTGCAGCAGTAAATCCAAAGCCAAGAGTTACGCATGATGTGAAAAATCATGATGAAACGTTTGTTGCTATTGAAACAGATAAAGAAGCATCATTTACGCAAATACAAGTATTATTTAAAGATTTAGGCGTACCAAAGAAAGTGGTAACAACAGATGATTACAGAAAACGAATTGTAAAAGGTTTATTCTCTCAGATGATCAATAATCGTTTAAGTGAATTGGCAGAATCTGAAAAACCACCGTTTGTTTTTGGATCTAGTTATCATGGAGGCACTTGGGCACGAACAAAAGATGCCTATCAATCTACTGCAATGTCAGCAGCTGATGGACAATTGACAGCATTGTCAACGTTATTGGAAGAAAACGAACGTGCACGTAAATACGGATTTGGTAAAGGAGAATTTGAAAGAGCTAAGAAGAATATCATGGCACGACTTGAAAAAGCGTTCAAGGATAGAAATAAGCTAGAGTCAAACAGAATTGTTGGACAATATGTAAGTAACTTTTTATCAGGAAATCCTATACCAGGAATAGAATGGTCATATAATTTCTACAAAGAACAATTGCCTACTATTAAATTAGAAGAAATTAATAAAGTGATCAATACATATCTACGAGATACTAATAGAGTAATTGTATTAACTGGTCCAGAAAAAGAGGATACACCAAAAATTACAGAAGCAGAAGTGCTAGCAGTTCTCAATGGAGTTTCGTCGAAAGACATTAAACCATATGAAGACAAAGAAGTAGGGAGTTCTTTAATTTCAGAATTGCCACCAGCAGGAACTATTACAAATAAAACTTCAAATGATGAAATTGGTGTGACAACCTTAACACTAAGCAACGGAGCTAAAGTTGTATACAAAAAGACAGATTTTAAAAACGATGAGGTGCTATTCTCAGCATTTAGTTTTGGAGGAAGTTCATTATATACTGATGAAGAATTTAAGGCAATTGGTTCTGCAAATCGAGGATTGGCTGAAGCTGGTGTAAATGGTTTCTCAAAAATTGATATACGAAAAATGATGTCTGGAAAAATTGCGCGTGTTTCACCATATATTGGATCGTACCGAGAAGGATTTAACGGAAGTGCTACACCAAAAGACTTGGAAGAATTATTCCAAATGACACATTTATATTTTACCAAATTAAATAAAGATGAAAAAGCATATAATTCCTATATCACAAAACAAAAAGGATTTTTAGCTAATATTATGAAAAGCCCTCAATTTTATTTCCAGTTTCAAATGGGGAAATTTATGAATGGAAAAAATCCAAGATACCAAGGATTTCCAACTCCTGAAATGATGGATGCTAGTGATTATAACTTAGCATATGAAAAATACCAAGAACGATTTGCAGATGCTGGTGATTTCAACTTTTATTTTGTTGGAAATGTTGATGAGAAAAAACTAGCTGCATATGCTACCAAATATTTAGCAAGTTTACCAGGTAAAAACTCAAATGAAGCGCCTAAATTATCATCATTCCGACCAATAACAGGAAAACATACAAAAATTATAGAAAAAGGAGAAGATCCTAAAAGTGCTGTACAAATCATTTTCAATGGAGAAACTGAGTACAATGCTAAAGAAGCAAGATCATTACAACTTTTAGGAGAAATACTAAGTATCAAACTTATTGAAAAACTGCGTGAGCAAGAAGGTGGCGTTTATGGAGCAGGAGCAAACGGAAGCATGCGTTCGTATCCTTATGGTTGGTATAATTTTAGAATATCATTTCCATGTGGACCTGAAAACGTAGACAAATTAAAAGATGCTGCTTTGGCAGAATTACAAACAATTATAGATGACGGTCCAACAGAAAAAGATGTCAGCAAAGTAAAAGAATCGAATCTGTTAGAAAACAAAGAGGAAATTAAAAAGAATCGCTTCTGGTTACGTTACTTATCAAATTCTGATTATATGGATAGAGACGTAAATAGAATGTTGAATTTTGAAGCATCTGTAAATGGAATTACAGCAAAAGACATTCAAAATGTTGCAAAAAAATATTTAAATAGTGGCTATATTTTAGGGATTCATAATCCTGAAAAATAAAAGCATATAACGTATCAAAACCGCTTAGAAATATCTAAGCGGTTTTTTTGTGCCTAGTTTTAACGAAACATTATCATGTTTGTTAATAATTTTCATTTCATTAACTCAATAATAATTGTATTTTTATCGCTTAAAATCCTCAAACAAAACATGGGCAAAATAATTGCTATCGCAAATCAAAAAGGTGGAGTAGGAAAAACGACGACATCTGTAAACTTAGCAGCTTCTTTAGGCGTTCTTGAAAAGAAAGTTTTATTAATAGATGCTGATCCACAAGCTAATGCAACTTCTGGATTAGGAATTGATGTTGAAGCTGTTGAAAAAGGAACCTACCAAGTGTTAGAACATACGGCAAATGCGGCAGACGTTATTGTGGAAACAAGCTCGCCAAATTTAAGTATGATTCCTGCACATATTGACTTGGTAGCGATTGAAATAGAGCTGGTAGACAAGGATCAACGTGAATATATGTTGAAAAAAGCGCTAAAACCAATTAAAAATCAATATGATTATATTTTAATTGATTGTGCGCCATCATTAGGGTTATTAACCTTAAATGCATTAACAGCGGCAGACTCTGTAATGATTCCGATACAATGTGAGTATTTTGCATTAGAAGGGTTAGGAAAGTTATTAAACACAATAAAAAGTGTTCAAAAAATACACAATGCTGCTTTAGATATTGAAGGATTGTTATTAACAATGTACGATTCACGCTTACGTTTATCAAACCAAGTAGTAGAAGAAGTACAGAAACATTTCAACGATATGGTGTTTTCAACAATCATTCAACGAAATGTACGATTGAGTGAAGCTCCAAGTTATGGAGAAAGTATCATTAACTATGATGCTGGAAGTAAAGGTGCAAGCAATTATTTAAGTTTAGCACACGAAGTGATCAAAAAAAATAGTGGTAAATAAGATTGATTTATGGCGAAGGCAACAAAAAAACAAGCACTAGGTAGAGGATTGTCCGCATTACTAAAAGATCCTAAAAACGATATAACATCAGTTTCGGATAAAAATGCAGACAAAGTAGTAGGGAATATTGTAGAACTAGCAATTGATACAATTGAAGTAAATCCGTTTCAACCACGAACAAATTTCAATGAAGAAACGCTTCGTGAATTGGCTTCTTCCATTAGAGAATTAGGCGTAATTCAGCCAATAACAGTTCGTAAACTAGGTTTTGAAAACTATCAATTAGTTTCTGGAGAACGTCGTTTTAGAGCATCCAAATTAATTGGATTAGAAACGATTCCTGCGTATGTGCGTATTGCAAACGATCAAGAATCGTTAGAAATGGCATTGGTGGAAAACATTCAACGTTCTGACTTAGATCCTATTGAAATAGCTTTATCATACCAACGATTAATTGACGAAATTAGCTTAACGCAAGAACAAATGAGTCAACGTGTTGGAAAAAAACGTTCCACGATTGCTAACTACTTACGTTTATTAAAACTTGATCCAATTGTACAAACTGGAATGCGCGATGGCTTTCTGAGTATGGGACATGGACGTACGTTGGTAAATGTAGAAAACACAAACGATCAATTAGAAATCTATGAAATGATTCTTACCAAATCACTATCTGTTCGTGAAACAGAAGAGTTGGTGAAGAATTATAAAAAAGATAAAACAATTGAAACACCAAAAAAGGAGGCAGAAGCTGTTCCTAAATTTGTGAAAAAAGGAATTCGTGATTTCTCAGAATATTTTGGTCACAATGTTGATGTAAAAGTTGGAACGAATGGAAAAGGGAAAATTACCATTCCATTTCATTCAGAACAAGACTTTGCACGAATTAAAAAATTACTAAAGAGTGGGAAATAAAATCATCATACTACTTTGTAGCTTGTGTTTTATAACAAACGCATGGTCGCAAACTGAAGAAGGAAAAGACGGAAAAGTGGAGAAGCAAAAGGCTGAATCGCTGTTGGTGGTACAAGACACTATAAATATTGCAAAAAAAGAAATCAATCCGTTATCGCCTTCAAAAGCGGCATTCTATTCTGCAATATTGCCTGGATTAGGACAAGCATACAATAAAAAATACTGGAAAATTCCAATTGTATATGCAGCAATGGGAACAGGAATTTATTTCTATATCACTAACAACAAGCAATATAATCGTTATAGAACTGCTTATAAACAACGTTTGGCAGGAGTAAAAGACGAATTTAGCTTAGTTGTTCCAGATGCAAATGCACTAATTGATGCACAAGAATTTTATCAACGGAACAGAGATTTATCGTTATTATTAACGGTTGTTGCTTATGTGTTAAATATTGTTGACGCTAATGTTGATGCGCATTTATTACAATTTAATGTGAGCGATGATTTGTCATTTCGTCCGCATATAGATCAAAATGAAATTGATTTCAATCGAAATTTAGGACTAACGCTAAACTTTAAGTTTTAACTTCTTCACAAAGTAGCTTCAAAAAATATAGTATATGAACATTGCATTGCTCGGTTACGGTAGAATGGGGAAGGAGATTGAAAAAGTAGCGCTTCAACGTGGACATACAATCATTTATAAAATCTCGAAAGATATTGAAAGCTATGACTTTTCAAAAGTAGATGTAGCTATAGATTTTAGTATTCCATCAGCAGCATTTCAAAACATTTCGCATTGTATCAAGCATCAAACACCTGTTATTTCAGGAACAACCGGTTGGTTAGATCGTTATGACGAAATTGTTTCTTTGTGTAAAGCGGAAAAAGGAGCATTTATTTATGCTTCTAACTTTAGTTTAGGCGTCAATATTTTCTTTGAGATGAATGCGTATTTGGCAAAAATGATGTCGCAGTTAGAAGATTATAGCGTTGGAATCGAAGAAATTCATCACACCAAAAAACTAGATGCACCAAGTGGAACAGCAATTACACTTGCTGAAGGAATTATTGAAAATACAACTTACAGTGATTGGAAATTAGACGCGGCTGAAAGAGCTACTGAAATTCCAATTGTAGCAAAGCGTATTCCTGAAGTTCCTGGAACACACGAAATTACCTATACTTCTTCTATTGATACGATTTCTATTCAGCATGAAGCACACAATCGTCAAGGATTTGCTTTGGGCGCTGTAGTTGCAGCAGAATGGATTCAAAATAAAGAAGGCGTTTTCACCATGAAAGACGTGTTAAACATATAATAAATATAAAAAATAGTAACTTTCGCAATATATATTTGTGAATAACCAACAGGATTCAGTACTTATGCAGTATTGAATTATAAAAAATACAACAAATGACACCATTACAGTTATTGACCATTTTCTTTGCCGTTCAGGTAATTCATTTTCTTGGAACGTGGAAACTATACGTAAAAGCAGGACGAAAAGCTTGGGAAGCTGCAGTTCCTGTATACAATGCATATGTTTTAATGAAAATTATCAATAGACCAAAAGAATGGTATTGGATTATATTATTATTTATTCCAATCATTCAATTGATTGTATTTCCTGTACTTTGGGTAGAAACGATTCGTAGTTTTGGACGTACAGAACGTTTTGAAACTGTTGCTGTTGTTTTAACCTTAGGTTTATACATATACTATGTAAACTATATGTTAGATGTAGAATATGTACACGACAGAAGTTTGAAGCCAAGAACGACAACTGGAGAATGGATTGCTTCCATATTGTTTGCAGTTGTTGCAGCAACATTGGTACATACTTATGTAATGCAGCCATTTGTAATTCCTTCATCATCTTTAGAAAAAACATTATTAGTTGGTGATTTCTTATTTGTAAGCAAAATACATTACGGAGCAAGAACGCCAATGACAGCTGTTGCTGCACCAATGGTACACGATGCAATTCCATTAACAGGTTTAAAATCGTATTTAACAGAACCACAATTACCATACTACAGATTTCCAGGATTTGAAACTATTGAGCGAAATGATATTGTGGTATTTAACTGGCCAGCAGATACATTAACCATAATTGATAATCCGAATAGTAAAGTTATTTACAAACCTTTAGACAAGCGTTCTAACTATGTAAAACGTTGTGTAGGTTTACCAGGAGATAAGCTAGAAATACGTGATGGATTTGTATTCACTAATGGAATTCAAAATGATTTACCAGGCAGGTCAAAGTTACAATTTAGCTACATTGTGAAAACAAAAGGAAGTCGTTTCAATGATCAATATTTGCATGATGCATATGATATTACAGATGGCTATTCTTATATTGATAAACAAGGAACAGCTATTTTTCCTGCAGTAACAGAAGCATCGGCAGAAAAACTAAAAAATCATCCTAATGTGCTTTCTGTAGATAAGTATACAATACCTAAAGGAACAAAGGATAACAGTGTTTTTCCACACGCTGAAAATTACAAGTGGAATAATTTTAACTTTGGACCAATGACCATTCCTGCCAAAGGAGCTACAGTTAAGTTAACCAAAGCAAATTTACCATTATACAAACGTGTAATTTCTGAATATGAAGGTCAAAACTTAACCGTAAAAGGTGATCAAATTTTGATTGATGGTGAAGCGATAACTTCATACACATTCAATCAAGATTACTATTGGATGATGGGAGACAATCGTGGAAATTCACAAGATTCTAGAAGTTGGGGATTTGTACCATTTGATCACGTTTTAGGAAAACCAGTATTTGTATGGATGAGCTGGGATACAAAAGCTTCAGGATTTAATAAAATACGTTGGAACAGACTATTTACAACAGTAAGTGGAGAAGGAAGCCCAATTTCATACTTTAGATATTTCTTAATATTGTTAGCAGGTTGGTTTGTGTTTAATCATTTCAGAAAGAAAAAGAAAGCAGCTAAGTAGTAGTTTATTAATGTAGTAATGGATTAATTTGAAAATGTGTCAATTCCTTAATTGTTGATTTGTTTGATATGTAATTCTAAAAAGATAGCTTTCATAACTCATAACTCATAACTCATAACTCATAACTCATAAAGGACTGAAAACTCTAATCCATCCAACATATTTTCCAAGTATTGCGCAGTATGTACAATTTGCGAAAGCGGAACATATTGTGTTTGAAATGGAAGATAATTTTCAAAAGCAAACCTATCGTAATCGTACGTATGTATATGGAGCTAATGGAAAACTAATGTTCAATGTTCCTGTGCGACATGATAAAGCTGTAAAGCATCAAAAATATAAAGAAATCAAAATTGCGAACGAAACACCTTGGCAACGTTTGCATTGGAAATCCTTAGAATCTGCTTACAGAACTTCACCTTATTTTGAATACTATGAAGATGAATTGCGTCCATTATTTGAAAAACGATATGCCTTTTTAATGGACTTGAATTTAGATACAATCCATTTGATTAATGAGTGTTTGCAGTTAGATATAGAAACATCTAAAACGACAACATATCAACCAATTGTTGCAGATATACATGATTGTAGAAAACTTGCAGTTGTAAAAAAAGAACCGGATTATGGTTTTGAAAACTATACGCAGGTATTTGACGACAAACATGGTTTCATTCCAAATCTTAGCATTTTAGACTTACTTTTCAATGAAGGTACAAATGCACTTACGTATTTAGAAAAACAAACTATTTCATAATGTTACTCAGAACTTGTGTTCACTACGGATTACACTTTATCTTTCCGTTACTCATTGCTTTTTTTGTGTATCGCAAACAATGGAAAACGACATATTTCATATTTGTTTTAGTCATGTTTATTGATCTCGATCATCTATTAGCAACACCAATTTTTGATCCAAATCGTTGTAGTATCAACTTTCATCCATTACACAGTTACTATGCAATTGTTGTCTACGCAGGGTTTTTATTGTTTAAAAAAACACGCGTTTTAGGAATTGGTTTATTACTTCATATACTTGCTGATACTGTAGATTGCTGGATGATGTAGGGCAAAAATAGATCGCTTCGCTGTTAGATTTTAGATCGCTAACGCTATTAGAATTTAGACTTTTGTTAGGTATTAGATACGCGTCATTCTGAACTTGATTCAGAATCTCATTAAAAGAGTAATGAATATAAAAAATAGTGTATAAGCAATATAGGAGCTACACAATTTTTATGGTATTCTGACTGATCTAAAAATAAAAATATCGATCAAACCTTTTAAAGTTTAATCGATATTATTTTTACACAAATTTAAATTTGTTTACAATTAATGACCTCCACAACAAGTATTGCCCATAGTGCAACATTTTGATTTACAATAGCGGAAGCTAGTAACTAGTTCGTTTGTGTAATAAGCTCCTCCTTGAACTGTTTTGTTCTGAAACTTTGAAATTGATTTTTTGTTTAGCGCTAATAATGTAGCTTTCTTTTTCATAATGTTGATTATTAAATGTTTACCAAACAAAAGAAAGAAACAATAACTAACGGCAAGTAAACCCCGATAAATATTTACTTGAGAGAAAACTTATATTGTAACAAGAAAATCAGTTTTGCTATATGCTTATAAGTGATTTTATATAACTTTCTGGTTATGATATTTATTTTCAATTATTAGGAGAAACCGAACTGGATTCGGTTTGACGAAAACATGACTTTGTAAATATTTTTATTCCTTAAAACATACCACATAATCTTAGTTCTGTTATACAAGCTTCATACGTAACCGTACAATCTTGATATAGGTCAGATGAACAGCATTTAGTTTTGCAAAATTGTTTGCTCGTATAATGGTCATAAAAAGCGTCACCACCGGTAATATTAGTATCTCTGAAGTTTGAAATTGACTTTTTGTTAAGCATTAATGATGTAATTTTCTTTTTCATAGCATTGAAATTTTAAATTATTAATAAATCAAATGAATGAAATAGAAATCAAGAGAAAGTGAAATCCGATAAAGCTTTACTTAAATGATGATTGTGATTTTTGACATGTTTTATATCAGAAAATATTTAAAAACATTATTTTTATTGTGGGTGAATTAAAAAACAGGAATTTATAAATATAAAATGAAAATCAAAATGATAATATATAGTTTAATAGCGGTAGTTGCAATAATTATAATAATGATTTTTATGAATAGAGCTAAGTCAGTTGAGCCTGAAACTACTACTATTAAAACAACTAAAAACGATCAACCACAAGATACTACAGTGAAAAAAAATCCTTATATGGATTTACGAAATATTGCATTTTCAGTAACTTCAGAAGAACTTGGCTTGCAAATTCCAAATGATTCCGATAAAGTATATGCGATTATAGCAGATTTAGATATGAGTGATGCAACGGTAACAGTAGTGTCATATGCAACAGGAGATACAAGTATTTACTTAAGTACTGGTGGTGGATTTATTGGAGCTGGGCAACATGAAAATGTTCAAAAAGTGGTAAAAAATTTTATTGAAAAAGCAGAAGTGTTTTCTTCAAAAGGTAAGCAATATGAAACTACTGAATTACCTAAAGCAGGAATTGCAAACTTCTACTTCTTATCAAATAATGGAAATACTAAAATAGTAGAGATACTGTCGAATCTAGAAAGTGGAAAATCAGAATATTCAGAATTATTTCGAGAACTAAACCTTGTGATGACAGCTATTCGTTTGCAAAGTGGAGAATGATTGCCATTAAAAGACGAATATCTTAAGAACAGAGAGCTAATCAATAGAAAAAGAAAAGGATCTCAACTGCACTCAAACTAACAATTAATCAATAGAAATCACACTTTTAATAGCGTAATGATCGGAATAGTGTTCTGAGAAAGTTTGAAATTTATTTACCTTAAATGTTTCATCAATCAAAATAAAATCGATTCGCATCGGGAAGTACGAGAAGTCTAATGTTTTTCCAAATCCTTTTCCTGAATTAACGAATGCATCTTGCATATCGCCTTTAATGGTTTTATACACATTTGAGAATTGTGTATTGTTAAAATCGCCTAGGATGATTTTTTTGTAAGTACAGTTTTTTCGATTCAGCTCAAATAATTCTGCTTGCGATTGCTGCATTTTAAATGTATTTGCCATACGTTTTAGCAATCGTTCTGAATTTTCTTGTGAAAACTCTTCTTCTTTTGGGTTAATTCGCAACGATTCTAAATGTAAATTATACACACGAATTGTATCGCTTTGTTGTACAATATCTATATAGATTGCATTGTTTGGTGTATTTGGAAACTTCAGTGAGCCTTTGTGGATAATTGGAAATTTAGAAAAAATTGCTTGTCCCGTTTTTTTATTCTTTCCTTTTAACGCAACATATTTATACGGATAGAAATTAAAATCAGCTTCTTGTTTTGTGTGAAATTCTTGAAACGCAATTATATCTGGTGATTCTGTTTGAATCAAATCTACAATTTTATCATCGACATGCTTTTGTTTTATCCATTCATAAATATTAAACAATCGCACATTATAACTCATTACTGAAATTGAGTGTTGGGAAGGTTCCGTAGTTTTTCCTGAAAATTTATATAACGATGTTACATGTGAATAGCCTAAAATTAAAACCAATAGTGATAATAGGAATTGCTTTCGGACATTTAAAACCCAATAAATCAAAAAGATGAAATTGATAATGATAAAAACAGGAACTAATAAACTTAATACTGAAAGAATCGGGAAGCTTTTTGGAACTACATATGGTAATATATATGATAAAAGTAAAAGTGCAGCAAATACCGAATTGAAGAAGAAGACAACTCTACCAAAAAAACCTAATTTTTTCTTCTTTTCAGCCATATATTAATTTTCCTTTCCTGCTTTAAATAAAAAGTCCTTTTCTTCCTTTGTCAAGCTTTCGTAGCCAGACTTACTTATTTTATCTAAAATGCCATCAATTTTGTGTTGTTTTTCTGTTGGTGATGGCGAACTAGTTTTAGTAGAACGCTTTTTTGTTTTGTTTTTGTATACAGTTTTTAGTGGAGATTTCTTTTTTGGTTTAAAATAACTCACTAAAGTATCCATCATTTTTTCAAATCCGCTACCAATATCACTTCCTTTTTGAAGTCGTTTTGCGTATACATAGCCTAACAATGCGCCACCTAAGTGTGATATAAATCCACCAGCATTTGCGCCATCATTCATGGGTATTCTGATTAAATCTAAAATCACAAAAAAGGCTCCAAATTTCCACAACTCTATCTTAAAGTTAAAAATTGCAACAATCATATTGGCACGAACCGTAGTTACAAAAATTAAAATAGCCATAATTGCAGCTGAAGCACCAACTAATGGAGGTGTTCGTTCAATGAAAGCTGGAAATAAATTATAACTCAATAGGAAAAAACATCCACCAACAATAGCACCTAAAAAGTATACATTTAAAAAACGTTTTTCTGAATATATTGAGAGAAATAATCGTCCTATATAATACAATCCAATCATATTAAAAGCCAAATGAATTAAATCTCCATGCAAAAAAGAATATGTAATAATTGACCAAGGTTGTAAAAAGAAATCTCCAAATGCTTTTGGAAGATAAAGCCAGCGTGTAATTATATTATTCTGAAATAAATACTCAACTAAATAGAGTACAATAAATATTGCGGAGTTAATAGCGATTAATTTGCCAATAAACCCAAGACGTGCATATCTATATTTTATGTCATCAAGTAAATTCATATTATCTGTCCCAACGATTTTTATTAAACTGTGTTTTATTCCAATACCACATAAGTAAAAAGCCAAATAATGCGCCACCTAAATGCGCAAAGTGTGCAATGTTTCCACCACCAAATAACCCTGCGCCACCAGAAATTCCTGAAATTAAATCATATGCTAACAATCCTGGAATAAAATACTTTGCTTTTATCGGAATTGGTATAAACATCATCATTAATTCCATATTCGGATACAACATACCAAACGCTACTAAAACACCATATAATGCTCCTGAAGCTCCAAGTGCAGGAACAAGGAAAGATTCTGTCATTGTTGTAAATTGGCCATCTGTAAGTACATTTTTCCAACCTGAATTATACATACCTTCTTTAAGGGTATTTAAAATTTCAGCTTGACTGTATCCAGCTTCAACAAGAATATCCATATTGCTGTACACTCCATAATAATTAACGAGTGTGTGTATTAAGCCAGCGCCAACGCCTGTAATCATGTAAAAGCTTAGGAATTTAATTTTTCCCCATCGCATTTCTAGTGACGAACCAAACATCCATAAGCCAATCATATTAAATAAAATATGCATAGGACTCATAACTGAGTGCATAAACATACTAGTAATTGGTTGCCAAAATCTGAATGAATCATTCTCAGGAAAATGTAATGCAAATAGACTTACAAGGTCTATTCCTCTGTCTGCCAATATTAAAGTAGCTACCCAAAGAATGACATTAATGATGATTAAATGTTTAACCGTTTCCGTAATCCGCATCATAACTTATATGAATTTTTTATCTAAATCATCCACGCTTAGTGTGATGAAGATGGTTTTTTGAAAAGGTGAAATCATCGGTTCTTTACAGGCAAAAAGATTATTTACTAAGGCTTCTTGTTCTGCTACTTCTAATTTTTTTCCGGTGCGAATTGCCATGCTTTTAGCTAGTGATTTTACTAAAACATCTGTCTGGCTGAATCCAGTATCAGGGATTTCTCCTTGAAAATCGTTAAGCATTTGCTCAATAATAATCTGTAATTCACTTTCCGATATGTTTGATGGAATTCCCGAAAGTTCAATGGTATCATCCGTAATGTTGCTAAACATGAATCCAATGTTTTCTAAACTTTCTTTGACTTCTCGCAATAGTGCAATTTCACTTGTGGAAAACGAAAATGTAACTGGAAACAACAATTGTTGACTTACCGCTTCACTTACCGTTATATTTTTTAATAATTGTTCGTACAACACACGTTGATGCGCTCTATGTTGATCTATAATTACAATTCCTGATTTTATAGAACTTACTAAGTATTTTCTGTGTAATTGATAGGTTAATGTTTCTCTTGGTTCATCGTTTGCAAATAATGAACTTGTCACTTCTTCTGATTCAAACTCGATGCTTTCGCCAGAAAAACGAGTAGTATTGTTTGCGTTTGATTCGAGTCCGACATATAAACTTTCCCAACCTTCAGTTGATTCTTTCTTAAAGTTTGAATAGCGTGGAGCAGTGGCTGTATTTCCAGAAATCTTCTTTTCATCCGCAAATGGATTAAAGCTTGAATCTACTTGAATTTTAGGAACAGCTGCTTGTTTATTTTTGTAATCGTAAGGTGTGTCTAAATTCGCATCTCGATCAAAATCGAGTACAGGCGCAATATTAAACTGCCCTAAACTATGTTTTACAGTTGCGCGAAGCATTGCATATAGCGAATGTTCATCATCAAATTTTATCTCTGTTTTTGTCGGATGAATGTTGATATCAATCGTTTCAGGATTTACTTCTAAATAGATAAAATAGCTTGGTTGCATCTTTTCTTTCAGTAAACCTTCAAACGCTGCATTAATTGCATGATGTAAGTATGGACTTTTTATGAATCGATTATTCACGAAGAAAAACTGCTCGTTTCTGCTCTTCTTTGCAAATTCGGGCTTACCCACAAAACCACTAATTTTAACAATATCTGTATCTTCTTCAACAGGAACTAACTTTTCATTTGTTTTTCCTCCTAAAATATTAACAATACGTTGTCGTATATTACTTTTAGGAAGATTAAATAGTTCATTTCCATTGTGATATAATACAAATCCAATATCAGAATGCGCTAAGGCAACACGTTGAAATTCATCAATAATATGACGTAATTCTACCGTGTCAGATTTTAAAAAGTTACGGCGTGCAGGAATATTATAAAAAAGATTTTTCACTGCAATTGAAGTTCCTGTAGGTGTGGTTACAACTTCTTGTGTGACTACAGTACTACCTTCAATTTTAATGCGCGTTCCAAGTTCGGCTTCCTCTTTTTTTGTTTGTAATTCTACATGTGCAATTGCCGCAATAGAAGCTAAGGCTTCACCACGGAAACCTTTCGTATTTAAATTAAATAAATCTTCTGCTGCTTGAATTTTAGACGTAGCATGGCGTTCAAAGGAAAGTCGCGCATCTGTTTCGCTCATTCCAAAGCCATTATCAATAACGTGTATAAGTGTTTTTCCAGCTTCCTTAACAATCAGTTTGATTTCGGTAGCTTTTGCATCTATTGCATTTTCAAGTAACTCTTTCACCACTGATGCAGGTCGCTGCACAACTTCTCCTGCTGCAATTTGGTTTGCAACATGATCGGGTAAAAGCCTTATTATGTCTGCCATGTATTATTTTCCTCTAGTAAATATTGATAGGTCAAAGTCAATAACATACAAGAAAATTAAAAGAAGTACTCCAATTATGATTAGTAAACGAACTGATACTTCACGATTTCCTCTATGTCTATTGGCTTTTCGTGCTTCTTTCCAGTGTCCTCCAAAGTCATTTGCATTGAGACCTTCTCTGTTCTTTACAAATCTTGACTCTATTTCATAAACGTTTCCAGTCTCTTTACCTTCATAGTAACGAGGTGTATAATTGAATCGTTTGTTCTTTCTTAATTTAAAAACATTTCCTTTTATAAACATAGGCGTAGAATTATATCAAAGTTACCTAAAAACTGAACAAAAACCATTCCTAAACTTATAAAAATTGTTAAAATGGTATTGATTTAAAATTTAAAAAGCTTCCGTTTGGAAGCTTTTTGTGTGATTATCTGTGTATTGTTTGCGTTCTATCGGGACCGACAGAAACAATTTTGATTGGAATTTCTAGTTCTTTTTCTAAGAAATCAATGTAATCATTCAATTCTTTAGGAAATTGATCAGGACTTGACATTTGTGTCAAATCTTCTTTCCAACCTTTAAAATCTGTATATATCGGTTCAATGTTTTCCGGCTCAATATTGTACGGAAGATGTGAAATAGTTTCTCCTTTGTATTTGTATGCTGTACATACTTTTAAGGTTTTAAAACCAGAAAGTACATCACCTTTCATCATCATTAACTGTGTTACACCATTTACTTGTGCCGTATATTTTAGCGCAACTAAATCGAGCCATCCACAACGTCTAGGTCTTCCAGTTACGGCACCAAACTCATGTCCAATTCGTGCCATGTCTGATCCAACTTCGTCAAATAATTCTGTTGGAAAAGGTCCAGAACCTACACGTGTTGTATATGCTTTAAAGATTCCGAAAACTTCTTTTATTTTGTTAGGTGCTACACCTAAGCCTGTACATGCACCAGCCGCAGTTGTAGTAGAAGAAGTTACAAACGGATACGTTCCGAAATCAATATCTAATAACGAACCTTGTGCGCCTTCTGCTAAAATTGTTTTTCCGCTTTTTTGAGCTTGGTGTAAATATTCTTCACTATCAATAAATTGTAATGATTTTAAAACTTCTACTGCTTCAAAGAATTCAGTTTCCATTTCTTTTAAATCGTACTGAACATCTACATTGTAAAACTTAATCATCGCTTCATGCTTGTTAGTCAATGCACGATATTTTTCTTTCCAATTGTTTAATTCTAAGTCTCCAACACGAATTCCGTTTCTTCCAGTTTTGTCCATATACGTTGGTCCGATACCTTTTAAGGTAGAACCAATTTTCGCTTTTCCTTTAGAAGCTTCAGAAGCTGCATCTAATAAACGATGCGTTGGAAGAATTAAGTGTGCTTTTCTTGAAATGATGAGTTTGGTTTTAATGTCAATATTAAATTGTGCCAAACCATCTAATTCTTTTTTGAAAACTACAGGATCGATTACGACACCATTTCCGATGACATTGGTTGCTGTTTCGTGAAAAATTCCAGAAGGAATTGTACGCAAAACGTGTTTAATTCCATCAAATTCGAGTGTATGTCCTGCGTTTGGACCACCTTGAAAACGAGCAATAATATCGTAGTTGGCGGTCAATACGTCAACAATTTTTCCTTTGCCTTCGTCTCCCCATTGAAGTCCGAGTAGTAAATCTACTGCCATTGTAATAATTGAGTTAGTGTGTTGTTGTTAGTTGTTTTTCTTAGTTGCGTAGAAATACAGTGAATGATTGTGAATATCAATGTCAAAGATTTCTTCTATTGTTTTTTTGATAATTTGAATTCGTGGATCACAGAATTCCATCACTTCTCCTGAATCCGTTAGGATAATGTGATCGTGTTGTTTATCAAAATATGATTTTTCGTAGTGTGCTTGGTTTTGACCAAACTGGTGTTTACGAACTAAGTTACTGTCTAGTAGAAGTTCTATTGTATTATAAAGTGTAGCTCTACTCACTCTATAATTTTTATTTTTCATTTTAATGTATAACGACTCTATATCGAAGTGTTCTTCGCTTTCGTATATTTCTTGTAGTATGGCAAAGCGCTCTGGAGTTTTTCGATGTCCGTTATCTTCTAAAAACTTTGTAAAAACGTTTTTTACAATATCTTGATTATTTTCCTCCATTTGTTGTTGCATCTTGGCTGAAGATTAAAAAGCAAAGTTACACTTATTTTTCAAATTTTAGGACACAAAAATGTATTGGAATTTAAAACAAATTCAAAAGTTCAATGATTTTAATAGGTGAGAATTGAATATCTTTTGTTTTTTTACAATTAATAGCGTACTTTTAATAAGTATAATTCTGATTTTCAGAAATATATATTCTCCTATAAATATATAAAACAGTATTGTTTTAAGCGTCTATTTGGACGTGATTTTGAACGTGATTAACTCAAAGTTTTATATATCATGAAAAAAAAAGAATTCAATACTAAACTTAGCCTAGGAAAGAAAGTTATTTCCAATTTACAACAAAACCGTCTTCACGGAGGTATTGATGCAGCTTCTGATCCAATTATAATTACAACTATAAAATGGACAGATGAACGTATTTGCACTGGTGGATATACAAAAGATGTATGTCCAGTTGATACGACAAGAGTGACAACAATTCCACCAACTTGTATGGATGCTTGCCACACTGAAGCTTGTACAAACTAAAAAACTTTAAAAACTAAATACTCATGAAGAAAAAGGATTTCAATTCAAAATTAAACTTAAATAAACATATTATCTCTAGTTTACAAAAGGGAAGTATTCAAGGAGGAACAGATACTATTGCGCATGCAACTACGTATATAATTGTTAATACAATAAAAATTACAATAGAGCACTTCACAAAACCACGCGTGTGTCCACAAGCAACAGAAGATGGTTGTCCGTTATCACATGATTGTACAACAAATCCACCAAGTTGTGTTCGTACCGCTTGTATTTGTTAAATCTTGATAAAATCAAATCATTATGAAGAAAAAAGAATTTATTGGGAAGTTATTATTAGGAA
This sequence comes from Kordia sp. E, assembly GCF_056033805.1. Lineage (NCBI taxonomy): Bacteria > Pseudomonadati > Bacteroidota > Flavobacteriia > Flavobacteriales > Flavobacteriaceae > Kordia > Kordia sp. E. Next base: position 545,113 of record NZ_JBRASR010000006.1, on the reverse strand, counting down.
AAAGAGTGATTTCCAATTTGCATAGAAAAAGTGTTCAAGGTGGAAATAACAATCCAACAACAATTAAAGACATTAAAACAAAACAAGATGCATGCACCATTATACCTACATGCTATTGCTCATTAACATGTCCTGATTTGTGTGAGCAACAAATAAATTAAGTTACTACTAGTTATTGTAACTCGAAAGCTGTCTAGATATTCTTTTTAAGAATATCGTCTGACAGCTTTCTTTATATAATAATATTTTTTTGAATTTAAGCGCGTGCTACTTTTTCGATTCCGTTGATTTTTTTAAGATTCGTAATCAAGCGTTTTAGAATTGAATTATTTTTTACAATTACCGTAATGCGTCCTGTAAATATACCGTCATTAGTTTCAAAACTAATATTTCGAATGTTTACGTGCATGTTGTTAGAAATGATTTTTGTGACTTCATTTACCAATCCCATATTGTCAATTCCTGTAAACTCAAGCAATGCGGTAAATTCTTCCTGAGAAGAATCAATCCATTTTGCTAACATTATTCTATAAGCATAGTTTGCCTGTAAACTCACAGCATTTGGGCAATCTTTCTTATGCACTTTAATTCCTTCATTTACCGTTACAAAACCAAAAACAGGATCGCCAGGAATAGGATTACAACAGTTAGCTATTTTATAATTTAGCTTTTCTTCTTCCTTCCCAAATACAATTAAATCATATCGATTGGAAACTTCTGGTTGATTGATTTCTTCCGTTGGAATGCTTGGAGAGCGTCGTATTTTATTCTTAAAGAACTTAAATATACTATTGCTACGTTGCGAAGCGAATTCTTTTAACTTTTGGTTGTCAATCGTACCAATTCCGATACGATAAAATAAGTCTAAACTTGTTTTTAGTTTAAAATGACTTACCAATTCGTTAATTGACTTTTCGTCAAGTGCAATTTTTAATTGCTTTAGTTTACGACGTAAAATTTCTTTTCCGTCTTCGGCAATGCTTTTCTTTTCTTCTCGTAATGATGATTTTATTTTAGATCGTGCACGCGAAGTCGTTGCATAATCTAACCAGTTTGCGTTCGGCTTTGATTTGTCAGATGTAATAACTTCAACCTGATCACCACTTTTCAACTCGTGACTTAGTGGAACTAGTTTTCCATTTACTTTTGCGCCACGCGTATGATACCCAACTTGCGTGTGAATACTAAAAGCAAAATCGAGAGGAGTTGCGCCTTTTGGCAAGGATCGTAAATCTCCTGTAGGTGTAAATACGAATATTTCTTTTGCGTACAAGTTCAATTTGAATTGTTCCACAAAATCAACCGCATTCACTTCTTGATTTTCGAGAGCTTCTTGTAATTTATTTAACCAAGGTTCTAAACCTTGTTCTTTTTGTTCTCCTTGTTTGTATTTAAAATGTGCTGCATAACCTTTTTCTGCAATTTCATGCATTCGATGCGAACGAATTTGCACTTCAACCCAACGACCTTTTGGCCCCATTACGGTAATGTGTAAGGCTTCATAACCTGTTGATTTTGGTGAAGAAATCCAATCACGTAAACGTACAGGATTTGGTCTAAAGTGATCCGTTACAATTGAATAAATCTTCCAGGCAAGAAATTTTTCATTTGATTCATCAGCAGATTCATAAATAATTCTGATCGCAAATTTATCATATACTTCATCAAAGGCAACACCTTGTTTTACCATTTTTCTGCGAATGGAAAAAATGGATTTAAAGCGTCCTTTTATTTCATAATCAAGTTCTTCTTTGTCTAACGAGTTTTTAATGATAGCAGCAAAGTTGTCAATATATTCTTGTTGTTCTTCTTTACTTTCTTCAATTTTATTTTGAATATCATTAAAAACTTCAGGTTCGGTATATTTTAATCCTAAATCTTCTAATTCAGTTTTTATATTATATAAACCAATACGATGCGCTAATGGTGCGTATATGTATAAAGTTTCAGAAGCAATTTTGACTTGTTTGTGTGCAGGCATTGAAGCCATTGTTTGCATATTGTGCAAACGATCTGCAATTTTGATAATAATTACACGAACATCATCATTGATTGTCAATAGCATTTTACGGAAGTTTTCCGCTTGCATTGATACATCCTTATCTTTCTTTAAATGTGAAATTTTGGTCAAACCATCTACAATTTTTGCAACGGTAATTCCAAACATACGTTCAATGTCTTCTAGTGTGTAATCGGTATCTTCTACAACATCATGGAGTAGGGCAGCAACAATGGAAGTAGCGTCTAGCCCAATTTCAGAAGCGACAATTTTTGCAACAGCAATTGGATGAAAGATGTACGCTTCGCCACTTTTTCTTCGTTGTTCCTTATGCGCATCAACAGCAACATCAAATGCTTTTCTAATGATTTTTTTGTCTTCACTAGAAAGGATCTGATAACTAATACGCAACAATTTCTTGTATTGTTGGGCAATGGCTGCATTTTCTTTTTCGATATCAATTTCTGTCATATAATTTAAAATTAAGCTAAACAAACGGAAGAAACAAGTATGAAGAATGAATTTAAAGAATAAAATGACACTTTGGATTGTAATGTATTCCCGTAGCGATCTTATGTGATTGTTTTATAAAGAAGATTAGTGTATTGACTATCTTATAGTTCATAATCTTTAAATTATAAAATCATGAAAAGTATTTTAAACATTTCGGAAATTCAAATTTTAGGTAAAAAAGAACAACGTGCTATTACAGGTGGCGGATTTGGACCATGTTCACAAACGTCAGATTGTGGACCTGCAAATTGTTGGGTATGTGTACAACCAATTGGAAGGTGTTTATTTTTATTTAGCTGTCCAAGATAGGATTAGTTAAAATTCCTTTGTCGTTTTGCTTCAAAGATTAAAATAGCAGCAGCTACAGAAACATTCATAGAATCAATTTTTCCCTGCATAGGAATAATAATGTTTTGAGTAGAATTTTGTAACCATTCGTCACGCAAACCTGTGGCTTCTGTTCCTACAACAATGGCTGTTGCTTTTTTGAAGTCTTGTATATGATAATTTTCAGAAGCAGTTAATGCTGCACAGTAAATTGAAATTTCTTTTTCATGTAGAAATGAAATGATTTCGGAAGTACTTCCCATCGCAACTTGTGTCGTAAATACGCAACCTACACTTGATCGTACGATATTCGGATTGTATAAGTCTGTTTTTGGATTTGCAATAAAAACAGCATCTACGTTAGCGGCATCAGCAGTTCGGAGTAATGCGCCAATATTTCCAGGTTTTTCGGGAGCTTCCGCAACTAAAATTAATGGTGTTTTGTTATGAAACGAGATAGAATCTAACGAATGTACTTTGGTTTGCATAATGGCTAGCACACCTTCTGTACTTCCTCGATACGCTATCTTTTGATAAACTTCTTTTGAAATTTCAATGCATTCGGGTGAATTGTTAGCATTTTTCAATAATTCCTCAATGCGCTCATGTGAGCATATTTCAGGATAAAAAAACAGTGTGTCTATTGTGTAATTTCCATCTAGCGCAAGTGATAATTCACGAAAACCTTCTAGAATACATTTTCCTTCTTTTTTACGACTTCTTGATTTTTCTTGAAGTTGTAATATGAATTTAATAGTAGAATTTTGCGTGCTAGAAATCTGTTTGTACATGCTGCAAATATAGGAAAGCTATTTTAGAAATTTTAGCTATTTAGTTGTGCACATTTTTATAGTTTTAAAATTAAATAGCTCAAGTTGACGCAACCTTTTTGTGTATTTTGCATCTAAAAGTTAACTTGTTGATATTTAGCAAGCTGACAACTATGAAAAAACTATTACTTTTAATTTAGCGATTGACGTACGTGATTTTGCTTCAGGTTTCTACTTGTTTAGAATGCAATCAGAAAACTAAGCTGTGTTAACAAAACGCCTTATTGTAAAATAAATTTTTAATCTACATAAAGAAAAATCCAATAATAGCTTTATAGTTAGTATTGGATTTTATGTTGTACTATTTTTCAACACACTTTTTAAGTTAGAAAAGCATATGAATATAGAGTTAGAAGTTGAAAACTGCGCTATAATCCCCTGAATAATCAATAGTTTCAAGTAAGATTTTTTTTAATAATATATATTTAAAGTATTTTTGATAAAATTTAAACCGATACCACATGAATAAAATTACTTTCTTTTTAATTTTACTTTTTACCAATATTATGTTAGCACAAGTTGCTAATCAACCTAGCGATTTTGAACTTTGTGATGACAATAACTTCACGCCAGGCAGTTCTATTGAACCAAATGATATTAATGATGGATTGGAATGTTTTGACTTAAGTCAGAAAAATGCCGAAGTGTTAGGAAGTCAAAACCCAGCAGATTTTAACATTACGTATCATGCAACACAGGCAGATGCTGATGCAGGTGTGAATCCATTACCAACAACATATTGTAATGTTAATAGTGTTGAAATTATTTTTGTTCGATTGGAATCTGTAACAGCAACTACTTTTGATACAACAAATTTTACATTATTTGTAACACCAAGTCCAGTTGTACCAGATTCGGCAGCTATAGATATTTTTCTGTGTGACGAATCTTCAAGTATTGACGGATTTACAACATTTAATTTAACAGCAAACGAAACTTATATTTACGGTTCGCAGTCACCAACGGATTATACATTGAGTTATTTTGAGTCAGAAGCAGATGCAGTCGCAGATATCAATGCAATTACGAATTTAACTTCGTATACAAACCTTACAATTGATCAAGCTATCTTTATTCGTATGACAAGTAATGTTACTGGTTGTTTTACAATTGGTTTCTTTCATCTTTTTGTAGAAGCACCACCAATTTTGATACAAGTAACACCTTTAGAGCTTTGTGATCAAAATTTTGATGAAATAGAAGTTTTTGATTTGACACAAAGAGCAGATGAAATTACAAATAATGATACTTCAATTACACTTGAATATTTTTCTTCACAGTCAGATTTGAATAGTGGAAACCCTATTGTAAATCCAACTGCATATTCAAATACTATAAATCCACAAACTATTTTTGTACAAGGAACTTCAGGAGATTTTAACTGTACTTCTTCCGTTACGTTGACGTTACGAGTTGTGCCATCGCCTTCTCCAAACATGAATCCGACACCGATTACTTTTTGTGACTCTGGTAACACTGGAAATGTTACGTTAGATTTAACAACGCGAGAAGCTGAAATTTTAGATGGAGAACCAAATGTTATTACGAGTTATTACCAAACTCTTTCTGATGCAACAACAGCAACGAATGCAATTGTTGATCCTACAAATTTTTCTATCAACGTTTCAAGTACTGAAAATGTTTACGTTCGTGTAGAAAGTAATATACAAGGTTGTGCTACAATAGTAACACTTCCTATCCAAGATGCAACACCAATTTTCATAAATACAAGTTATGATTATGTTACTTGTGGTACTGGAAACAATGGCTCAGTAGCTATTAATTGGGATGTAGTGACTACTACATTAACTTTATTAAATGCTGCACAACCTATTGATGAATACACAATAACATATCATGCAACAGTAGCAGATGCACAAAATAATACAAGCGCATTACCAAACGGATATCAAAATACAAACAATCCGCAAACGGTATATATTCGTGCAGAACATACTGCTACAGGATGTATAAATGCTGCCAACACACCTTCATTAAATATACTTGTTGATGATCAATTAAATGTTGCGGGCCCAGCACCATATGAATTATGTAATGCAGATGGAAGCGGGTATCAATCATTTCAACTCTCTTCTAAAGATGCAGAAATAGCAAATGGACAAAATTTAACAATTACCTATCACGAAACAGCTGGAGATGCTGAGAATAATGTAAATCCTATTATAGGAAACTACGTCAATATAAATCCATACTCACAAACAGTATATGCACGTGCTGAAAGTTTAGTAACTGGTTGTTTTGCTGTAGTTGCATTAGATTTAATTGTTTTTGATACATGCTTGCCAACTGCAAATTTTAATGCTAGTTATGTTTGTGATGATGATACAGACGGATTGATTTGTTTTGATCTTACTTCAAGATTATCTGGCGCAATCGGAGCAACAGATCCTGCTGATGTAACAGCAAGTTATCACTTATCATCTAACGATGTATACACAAATAGTAATGCAATTATAGATCCAACAAATTTCTGTACCACAGAAGTTGCACAAAATATTTACATTCGAGTACAAAATACTGTTACAGGCGATTTATATGAACGTGTGTTTATACTTGGTGGAGTTATCATATATGCTACAACACCAACTCCTTATGTTGTTTGTGATGATGATGCAGACGGATTTGCACAATTTACGCCTGCGTCTAAAATTCAAGAAATAATAAGTGGAAATACAGGATATAGAGTAGACTTTTATAGAACTTTAGCAGACGCGCAAGCAGAAACAAATATATTAACAGATATTGTAACCAATACAACTCAGTTTACAGAAACAATTTATGCTCGTGTAGAACCTACTTCTGCTTTATATACTTCTGCTAATTGTAGTAAAATTGTTCCGATAGAACTCATTGCTTCTACAACAGTTTGCGCAACGACAAGTGATGATACGTATGAAGTTTCTACCATACCACATACTATTTATGATATTAATGCCGTACCGACTTCAAATTTAGATGATTATTTTACGGATGTAATAACCATGCCTTTTGATTTTGACTTTTTTAATGAAACATATAACGAGTTTACAATCGGAACTAATGGACTTGTTACATTTAATACATTCAACGCAAATACAAATTGTAGATGGCAACTACAGGCTGGTCAGGAAGTTCCTTCATCTGAATTATATTTAAATTCAATTTTTGGACCGTACCATGATTTAGACAATACAGGAACTGGAGTTTTAGGTTATGGTGTTATTGGAGAAGCACCTTTCCGAAAAATGGTTGTCTTTTTTGATAATATGAACCAATTTGGAGGACAATGTGATGATCCAACAACAATACAAATTGTATTATACGAAACGTTTAATATTATTGATGTTCAAATAAAAGAAAAACTTGCATGTATAACCTGGAATAACGGTTTGGCAGTATTAGGAATTCAAAACCAAGATGCTTCTGTTGGGTATGCACCTGCTGGCAGAAATATGGGAGTTTGGGATGCAATTAATGAAGGACATCGATTTATGCCAATTGCAGCATATGAAAATATTTTTTCAGTATTGTGTGATACAAATTTAGACGGAATCATGGAGTTTAACCTTCAAGATATCAATAATGATCTTTTAGGTGGAGATGCAGGAACAGTATCGTATTATCTTTCTGAAGATGATTTACTCAATGACCTTAATGTATTACCAACATTATATACGAATACGAGCAATGGTCAGAAAATTTATGCACGAATTATTAATTCAAATACGAATGAAATTACAATCAAAACAGTAACACTTGCTGGAATTTCATGTGCAGAAGATTACGACTTAGATGGAGTGTCAACCATGGATGAAGATGTAAATCAAGATGGGAATCTAGGAAATGATGATACTGATGGTGACGGAATTCCTGATTTTGTTGATGAAGATGACGATGGAGATTACGTTTTAACGAATTTGGAATTGATTAACACTGCAACTGGTTTGCCTGAGAATAGTTTCTTGGATACAGATAATGATATGATTCCGAATCATAGAGATGATGATGATGATGGAGACGGAACACTAACAATTGATGAAGATTACAACGGAAACAACAATCCAGAAGATGATGATACGAACAATAACAACATTCCTGATTACTTAGATAACTTGATCTTCTTAGGTTTGGATGAATTTACAATCACAGATGTACGTGTGTATCCGAATCCTGCAAAGGACAAACTTACTATTGAAGCAGGAGCAGATGTTCGTGTTAAAAAGATAGAAATATATAGCATAGATGGTCGATTGATACATACACAAAATCAAACGACATCAACAAATAACTTAACGGTTGATGTAAGCGACTTTGCTTCAGGTTTCTATCTGTTAAGATTGAAATCGGAAAACAATGCTGTGTTAACAAAACGCTTTATTGTAGAATAAGTTTTAATACTACTTATAAAAGCCCAATACTATTGATATCATTAGTATTGGGCTTTTTTGTATTTCAATTATCAAACTTGAATTAAAAACCTGTAAATACTAGTTGCTTTTTCATGAACCATCAACAATTTTCTAGTAAGATTTTTTTCACTAATACATATTTGCAGTATTTTTGATACAATTTAAAACCAATTACCAATGAAAAAAATTACACTTCTTTTACTTTTGTTTTTAACCAATAGTATACTAGCGCAAGTTGCAAATCAACCAAGTGATTTAATAGTTTGTGACGATGATAATGATGGTATTTTTTGTTTTGATCTTTCATTTCAAAACTCTCAAATTTTGGGAAGCCAAAATCCTGTGGACTATACTATAACGTATCATGTTACACTAGCTGATGCTGATAGTGGTACAAATCCATTGCCATTTATTTATTGTAATGTAAGTCCAGTAGAAACTATTTTTGTGCGTTTGGAAGATAACGCAAGCGGTGGAGTAATGTTTGATACTACTAGTTTTGACTTGATTGTAAATCCTATACCACAATTAACTTCATCATCATTTAATTATGTTTTTTGTGAGTATGATAATGATAGTGTTGGACAATTTAATTGGGATGAGGTAACAGCGACGTTAAACCTTTTGCAAGCACCACAAAACATAAATGACTTTACGGTAACCTACCATGCTACAGTTGCTGATGCTATGAATAATACTGCTGCATTAGTAAATGGATATGAAAATACAACAGATCCACAAACGGTATTTATACGTGTTACCGACAATAATACAGGTTGCTATAATGGAAACAATATTGCTTCATTACAATTGAGTGTGGAAAATAGACCGCAAGCATTGACACCATCAGTGTACGAATTATGTGCAAACAGTCCATCAAGTCAAAGTACTGCTACTTTCGATTTAACAAGTTTAGATGCTACGATTATTGGTGGTCAAGTAAATGTTAGTGTATTTTACTATGAAACAGCAAACGATGCAATGACAGGTACAAATGGAATTGCATCATCAAGTTCATATAACAATATTGCAAACCCGCAAACAGTATATGCAACAACACAAAGTGTAATTACGGGTTGCTTTTCTGACCCTGTAACTGTTGCTTTACGAGTAAATCCATTACCAGTTGTAACTTTGCCAGAAGATACAATACGATGTATTGATGGAACAGGAATGTTACTAAATCCTTTTGAGATAGGAACTGACTTAGGTCCTGGAATTAGTTATTCTTGGACTACTCCTCAAGGAATGTCATCAACCCCAACCGTAACTGTTTTTGTTGCAGGAACATATTCTGTTTACGTAACTGATAATAATAGTAGTACTTCTTGTGGTTATTCAGATAGTATTACTATTGATTCAGAATTACAACCTTGTCCATTATCTGTAGAAGAGGTAAATACGGTGAATATTACAGTATACCCAAATCCTGTGAAAGATGAATTAATGCTTCAAGCTGAGGCTAATACACAAATAGAACGTTTAGAAATCTATTCTTTACATGGGAAACGAATCCTTCAACAAAATGTAGGTATAGGAAACGAAGAAACTACAATTGATGTTCGTAATTTCACATCAGGATTCTATATTCTAAAAATTCAAACGAAAGAAAAAGGAACACTTACAAAACGATTTATAGTAGAATAAATTTAGAATCTATTCATAAAAATAAAGTCCAATAATAGCTTCACGGTTGTTATTGGATTTTTTTATGTAGATAAATTGTAATTATTGAGAATTCATTTCGACTTAGGAAGAAATCTAAAACCAAGATCAATAATGAAAAAAATTACGTTTATACTTTTAGCAACGTTTTTACTAGTAGCGTGTAACAACACTGCAAAAAAAGAAGAAACGGCTAAAGAAGCTGTAAAAGAGGTAGTTGCTGCTGCAAAAGAATATCCAGAAGATTTACAAAAAGTGTTTGATGCACATGGTGGAATTGACAAATGGAATGCAGCACAAACATTGGTTTATGAAATGGTAAAACCAGACAATACTGAAAAACACATTACAGATTTACCGTCACGAAAAACACGTTTAGAAGGAAAAGGCTTTACAATTGGATATGATGGAAAAGATGTTTGGTTAGCCCAAAAAGACTCAACTGCTTTTAGAAGCAATGCACGTTTTTATCATAATTTGTATTTCTACTTTTATGCAATGCCTTTTGTATTAGGTGATGATGGAATTACATATAGCAAAGCCGAAAGTCTAACCTATGAAGGTGTTTCGTATCCAGGATATAAAATTTCATACGGAAATGAAGTAGGAGATTCACCAGAAGATAATTACTTTATATACTACAATCCTGAAACGTACCAAATGGAATGGTTAGGATACACAGTAACATATTTTAATGGACAGCCAAGTACAAAAATAAGCTACATTCGTTATGAAGATTGGCAAAAAGTAAATGGTGTTGTATTGCCAAAAAAATTGACATGGTTTATGAGTAAAGATAACAAAGTGATAGAGCCGCGTAATGCAGTAGAATTCACAAATGTACTTCTTACTAATAAAACAATGGAAAACTCAATGTATGAACGTCCAGAAGAAGCTGTAATTGTTCCAAAAGGATAAGAATAACATGACTTTGATATAATAAAACTAATTAGTTTATCGTAATTCGTTTTTTTCCGAAGTGTAGTAAGTGTTTTTCGTTAAGAATTTTTGAAACCTTGGAGAAAATTTAGAATAACAATTGCGGTTTTAGCTTTTTTAGCTAAAAATACCTCTGGAAAAATTCCCTTTCTTTTGTTTCTTTTCTTTGGGAAGGCAAAGAAAATGAAAAATAAAACATTGAAAAATTAGTCTTTTAGTATAGTGGTATGTAATGTCAAATAGTTATGTAGAATCACGTAAGTGTAAAAAACATAATATTAAAAAACCTCTTTACAACGAGTGTAAAGAGGTTTTTTTATGGGTAAAATTATTTTGTGTTAATTTCCAGTTGCTTTATATGCATCATTGATGTGCAATTGATTTGCATCAAATCCTTTAAACATGATAGTATTTAAACTATTACGCAATTGAAATCGTTTTGGACTAATATTATCCAGAAACGAATTTTCATTTACAAAGTTTCGAACTGTAAACACAGAACTATGTTCATCTATATGTGCTCTTCTCAATTCTTGATCGATATACGATCCAATGTTCGACAAATCGGGTAACGACTCTAATACTGATGTATATTCACCTGCGATATCATTTGACAACTTTGAAAACGTTGGCAATTCAAAGTTTTCAATCTGTTGATCCAATTCAGGAGTTTCTTCCTTAATTTCTTGTGCAGAAAGTTGCAAAGTGATACCTAATAATAACACAAGAAGGAATCGTTTTATCGTTTTCATAACATTTTTTTTTAAGTTATATGCATCAAATTTTATTCCAAAGTTACTACTTCCCGTCGAACTTTTTCATGTAACGTTTCCATAATTTAGTTTGATGCGTCTCTAAACTCAACATACGTCCTTGAATGAAAGCATATGTTAAAATATTTGTACGCATATCTAAGGCATCACCTTCACTAATAAACAGCGTTGCATCTTTACCAACTTCTAAGGTTCCAAGTTGAGCATCAATACCTAAAATTTTAGCAGTATTTGACGTGATTAATTGCAATGCTTTTTCTTTATCCAAACCATGTGCAGCCACAGTTCCTGCTAAGAAAGGTAAGTTACGTGTATTCATGCGTTCCATCTGACCACTATTTTCAAGTCCAACTAAAACACCAGCATCAGTTAATATTTTTGCTTTCTTATACGACAAATCATAATCTTCATCGTCCATTTCTGGAACAGAATGCGTTCTGTGTAATAAAACAGCAACATTGTTTTGACGTAATGTTGTCGCAACTTTATGTGAATGATAACCACCAACAATTACTAATTTTAAACTATTCTTTTTAGCAAAAGCGATAGCATCCAAAATTCCTTTTTCTGTATCAACATGGACAAAAAGTGTTTGTGAACCGTCTACCAATCCAGACATTGCTTCAAAAGGTAAATGTTTTGGACTCTTTGAACCACTTAAATAACTTTTAGCATCATTAAATACAGCTTGAATTTCCTGTATGTCTTTCGTGTAATTTTTATTTGGACGTAAACCTCTTGGTTCACCAAGCCACCAACGACCACGTGAAAAATTATTTGGCCAATTCATATGAATTCCATCATCAACTTTTACAGCTGCATCTTCCCAATTCCAAGCATCTAACTGTACAATAGAGGAAGTCCCTGAAACGCGTCCGCCTCTTGGCGTAATTTGCGCTGTCAAAATTCCATTTGGTCTACAACTTTCTACAACCTTCGATTCTGTATTATACGCAATCAAACTACGAACATGCGGATTAATGGTTCCTGTTTCACTCTGATCACGTGTTGCGCGTACAGCGTCAACTTCTACCAAACCAAGTGTAGAATTTGGCGCAATAAATCCAGGATATACATGTTTTCCTTTTGCGTCAATTACGTTGCCTGAAGTTTGTGTGTTTCCAGCTGCTCCAATACGAGTTATCTTTCCGTTTTCAAATACAACAACTGCATTTTCAATTACTTGTCCATTTCCAATATGTGCCGTTGCGCCAACAATAGAAATTATTTCTGTCTGCTTTGACGCAGGTGTTTGTTGTGCAAAACTTAAACCGCTGAACAAAACAGTTAAGCATAATGTATATATATAAATATGTTTTTTCATGTCTGTTTAGTTTAAAAGTTTACGGTATCACAATGATGATGTACTTTATCTTTTTTCTTTGCGGGTTGCGTTTTCATTCCTTTACCTTTTTCTAGTAACATCATGTTCATCAACTCGTTGCGTTCTTCTTTAAGTTGTCTGCGTAATTGTTGATCACGAGCTAAATCAAAGTAAATAGTTCCTTCAATCATTGTTTTTTCTGCTTTCGCATACACTGACATTGGATGATGATTCCATAATACCAAATCAGCTTGTTTTCCAGTTTTAATACTTCCTACTTTATCATCAATATGTAATAATTTAGCAGGATTTAAGGTTACAAACTTCCAAGCATCTTCTTCTGAAACGCCACCATATTTAACAGCTTTTGCTGCTTCTTGATTCAATCTACGTGACATTTCACCATCATCAGAATTAAACGCTACCACAACTCCTTGACTGTGCATAATTGCACCATTATACGGGATAGCATCATTTACTTCAAATTTATATGCCCACCAATCAGAGAATGTTGATCCACCAGCACCATGTGCTTTCATTTTATCAGCAACTTTATATCCTTCTAGAATGTGTGTAAATGTGTTAATTCTGAAGCCATACTTATCAGCAACTTTCATCAACATATTAATTTCACTTTGAACATATGAATGACACGAAACAAAACGCTTACTGTTTAAGATTTCGAGAATTGTTTCCATTTCAATGTCATGACGATAATTTCCGCTTTTTTTCTTTGCTTCATATTCTTTCGCTCTCTGGAAATAATCTGTAAATACTTGCTCAACTCCCATACGTGTTTGTGGAAAACGTGTCGTTTCTGTATCTCCCCAATTACTTTGTTTTACGTTTTCACCTAAAGCAAATTTGATAAATCCATCCGTATTTTTGAATAGCATATCGTCAGCGGTGCGTCCCCATTTTAAGCGTAAAATAGCAGATCGTCCGCCAATTGGGTTTGCAGATCCATGTAATAACTGAATCGCGGTAACGCCACCAGCTAAATTTCTATAAATATCAACATCTTCAGGGTTTACAACATCTGCCATTTGTACTTCTGCTGTAGAATTGTGTCCAGCTTCGTTAATTGCAAATGCGCCAATATGTGAATGTTCATCAATAATTCCTGATGTTAAGTGTTTTCCTGTTGCATCTACAACTTTCGCGTTTCCAGCGTTGAGGTTTTTTCCAATACGTGAAATTTTACCATCTTTTACTAAAACATCTGTATTTTTTAGAATACCATCTTTTTCGTTTGTCCAAACGGTAGCATTCTTAAATAGAATGGTTTCTTGTTGTGGTAATGTTCTTGAACCAAAAGCACCATTCGGATATGAAATTGGTAACATTTTAGGCGCATCCATCTTTTTACCATTTCCTTTGCTATCTTTTGCTTTAGAAATTTCTTTTTGTGTTGCGTTGAATGAAGTTTCAGAACCATTTGCCAAAACTGCTTTTCCTGAAAAATACGTTACATTATTTACCAGTGAAGCCAAACGAATAAATTCTGTTTTGGTTGTATCAGGTGTTGTAAATTGTAATTGTAACCAATTGTCTTTGAAGGAAATTTTAGAACCTAACTTTAAAGATTCTTTCATCACTTCTGCTTTCAATTTTTTCGGTGAGCCCGAAATAGTAACGTCATATGTGTTTCCAGCTACATTGAAAGCATATTTTCCACGAAGATCTTTTTGCGATTTATCTTGAAAAACAGTTGGATTTCCTTGAACCCAGTTTTCATAAATAATTGTTTTCTTTTCAAAAATATCTCCAGATGTAATTAAAAAGTTAGCTTGTTTGCCATTTTGAAGTGTTCCAACTTTATCATCTTGCTGTAATAGTTTAGCAGGAATAGTTGTCAAAGCTTCCAATGCTTTTGTTTTATCTAAACCATACGAAATGGCTTTTAATAAATTAGCTTTGAATTCCGCAGGCGATTTTACATCGTGCATCGTAAAACTAAAGTTAATACCTTTATCTGCCAATGCTTTTGGGTTAGATGGTGCTTGATTCCAATGTTTCATAGCTTCCAATTCTACAACACTTGCTGCGTACGGATCAGAAACATCATATGCCTTTGGAAAGTTAATTGGAATAATGAATGAAGCATTTGTAGCTTTCATTGCGTCGATATTTTCATATTCAGTTCCATCTCCAACCATCACATATTGAATTCCGAATTCATCACCAATAGCATCAGTTTTGATTGTATTGTGCTTATTTCCTGAATGGAAAATTTGAATTAGGTTTTTATTTGCGATTAAAGCCTCTAGTGCTAAATCTTGGCGTTTTGCACTTCCTTTTCCATACCAGTCTGCATCGTGATACATTTGACGAATCAACGCCATACTTCCCATTAAAGAAGTTGGATATGATTGTCTTGAAGCATTACTTTTTCGGTATGATAAGTATTGTGCAGAACGATTATCGAGAATTCGAGTACTATTATCTGCTTTAGCATTTAATGCTACTAACATTCCGTTTCCACGAACAATTCCGTCTTGCAAATGTGTATTTACAGTTCCGAAACCAGCTTTTAGTAAACTAGTTGCTTTTTTAGCATCAAAAGCGAAATTTGTCAATGGATCTGTATCAGGACGAATATGATCGTTCCAATAATAACCTTTACGTCCAGCGTCATATTGTGGTCCAGAACCTCTATTAAAGTTTCTTTTAGGTTTTTTTAATCCAAAATCTGAAAACGGATCAATAAAAGATGGATAAATACTTTTTCCTGCTATAGCTACTACAGTAGCATTTTTTGGAATGGAGATGTTTGCTCCAGATTGTACTACTTTACCATCTTGGATTAAAAGTGTTCCATTTTCAATCACTTGTGTAGGAGTGATATAAATTTTGGCGTTTGTGAATGCTGTTATGGTATGTTGTTCTGTTTTTACGCCGTCATTCTTGGGAAAATAATCCTGTGCGAATGTGGGAAGGCTAAACAAAATAAATAACAGCAGCAAATACGATTTTCTCATTGCTTGGTGTGTTAAAATTAGGTTGATAAGTTTTAATTTTAAAGATACGGTATGATTGTACTATGTGTAGTGCTTTTAAGCTTTTTTAACGTTTATTTATGAATTAAAATAGCTGTGTTTAGAATCCATTTTTGAACCAAGTTTCGATTTGAGGTAATTTCTGCAAAGACATAAATATCACTTTGAAAACAAGAAGAAAATTCGGCTTTCTCTATCATAACCTTGTCATCATAATAACTTGAGTGTAGAAAGTAAAGTTCGTTGTTTTTGATGAAAACATAGCCTACATGATTACTTAGCCCAACAAAATAGATTCCGTCTTTGTAAACTTTAGTAAGTTTTTCTTTGAGTTGATTGAACGAAATATTTCGATAGATTTTTAATTCAGATCGTGGTTGTAAACTGATGGCTTCGTTCATGCCGCCTTCTTGTGCCATTTTGTAACGATTGAGCTTAAAGTTAAGATGTTTTAATGTTGTAGAAACAAAATAGCCGCAAGCAATTTCTCCATCATTTGGGATGTTTGTGTGTCCGTTAAAATCCCAAGGAGTTCCATACCAATGTGGTACAATTTCATTGATTAGTTTATCAAAAAGATAGTTTGAAGCAGAATCAATTGCTTTCTTTTTATTTAGTTGAAATTGCCTAGCAAAATATGAACGATCATTTTTTATTGTTTGTTTTATAGTATTGTAATTTCCTTTTGGTTTAAAATTGATTCCTAAAGCAGAAGAATCGATGACATTCATATTTACAATCTCTATCTGTTGTTTTTTTTCTACATGTTCGTTTTTTAGGACTGTATTTTTTGTAGTCGTTTGCTTAAAAGTTTCTGTACAAGAAACTCCAATGCATAGCAGTGTTAAGAAAAAAAACTTCTTCATCGTACTAAAACTAACGCTTTTCTTTTTGTTTTCGTGTGTAACTTTAAGAAATCACTAATTCGGTTTAAATTTAAGATTAAGGAATTTACAATTTAGGTTTGTAAATGTAACAAGGGATTAATTTTAAGATAATCCAATTACTTCATACTACAAATAGTTTTGTCACAATAACAATCAACACAAAATTATAATGAAGAAAATAGTACTTTCCCTATGCTTTATCTGTTTTACAACTTTGTTGTTTGCACAAGATAAAGGAATCCTTAAAGGGCGAATTTTAGATGATAATAATTTGCCATTGCCTGGAGCTACAGTTTTAATTGAAAACTTAAAAACAGGAACAACTTCCAATTTTGATGGCAATTTTACAATGGTGAACTTACCAGTAGGAACATATGACTTAACTGTAAGTTATATAGGATTTGAAACGCAAAATATTTCAGTAGAAATTGCTTCAGGAATAACTGCAGAAGTTAAAGTTTTAATGGTCGTAAAAACAAATAGTTTAAATCAGGTTTTAATATTTGGGAGCCTTGCTAGAGGGCAAGCAAAAGCTTTGAATCAGCAAAAGACAAATGATAATATAACTAATGTAGTATCTGCGGATCAGGTTGGTAAATTTCCAGACGCGAATACTGGAGATGCATTAAAACGTATTCCTGGTATTGCAGTCCAAAATGACCAAGGAGAGGCAAGAGATATTATTATTCGTGGTTTAGCACCACAATTGAACTCGGTAACTTTAAATGGAGATAGAATTCCATCTGCGGAAGGTGACAATCGTAGAATTCAGTTGGATTTAATTCCTTCAGATATGATTCAGACGATTCAAGTAAACAAAGCAGTAACTCCCGATATGGAAGCTGATGCAATAGGAGGTTCCGTAAACTTAGTAACACGTTCAGCACCATCAAAACTAAGAGTTTCTTTAACAGGAGCATTTGGTAGAAATCCTGTTCGTGAAAGTTCTTTGTATAACTTTTCAGCTGTAGCTGCACAACGATTCTTTAATGATAAATTAGGAGCTGTTGTAAGTGCTTCATACAATTCTAACGATTATGGTTCAGACAATGTAGAATTTGAATGGGATTCACCAACATTCATAAAAGAACATGACATTAGACGTTATGATGTAAAACGTATTCGTCGTAGTGTTGCATTAAATTTAGATTGGAAATTAGATCCAAACAATGTTATTGAATTCAAATCAATCTTAAACCATAGAGACGATTTAGAAAACAGATACAGATTACGTTATAAATTTGATGATAACGATACAGATGACACAAGTGATGACGAATATAAAATAACGCGTCAAACAAAAGGAGGAATTGATAATGATACAAATGAAAAAAGACGATTAGAACGTCAAAAAATGTATAGAGTCGGACTAAATGGTTCGCATATTTTATTCAAAAAAGTACAATTTGATTGGAATGTTGGAATCTCAAAAGCGAGCGAAGAACGCCCAAATGAACGCTATGTTACGTACGAATCTAAGCAAGATGCGTCTACAATCACACAGCAATTTGTAAATACAAGAACACCATTTTTTAATTCTACTAACAGAATGGATAATGATGCTTCTTTATTTGAATTGGATGAAATTTCGGAAGAAAGAAGATTTACAGAAGAAGAACAGCTTAGTTCTCGATTAGATATCACAATCCCTATCAATACAATAGGTACATATCAAAACTCAATCAAAGTTGGATATAAGTATCAAGATAAAGATAAGTTAAGAGACAATACATTTTCAGAATATGACACAGGTGATTTTGCAGCGTTTGAGTTTTTAAACAACGCAGAAACTGCAGATCAAACAATTGATGGTTATTTAGCAGGAGATCAATACCAATCAGGAACGTTTGCTTCCAATGCATTTTTAGGAAACTTATCATTAGTAAATGGAGAATTAGTATTAGATGAGTTTGTTCCAGAAAATTATAAAGCTAACGAAAAAATTAGTGGAGCATATGCTATGCTAAAACAGCAATTAGGAGATAAATTATCGTTCATTGCAGGTGTACGTATGGAGCATACAAAAATTGATTATACAGGTTTTCAAATTGATGTAGAATCTGCATCATCTTTAGCAGATGTTACCGCAACAAATGCTTCAAAAAAATACACCAACGTAATGCCAAACATTCAATTGCGTTATGAAGCGACTAAAAACACTATTTTGCGTTTTGCTTATACAAATACCTTAGCCAGACCAAACTATTATGATATTGTTCCTTACAGAAATATTAATAGTGATGATGTTGAGGCGGAATTTGGTAATCCAGAATTGGAAGCTGCTGAATCGTTAAACTTTGATGTAATGGCAGAGCATTATTTTGATAATGTAGGAATTATTTCAGGAGGTTTTTTCTATAAAGATATTGATAACTTTATCTATGCATTGACAACTGAGCAAGCTTTAACGGTAAATGGATCTACTGAAATTTATGATGTAACACAGCCTTTTAATGGAGGATCTGCCAAAGTATACGGATTTGAAATTGCCTTTCAACGTAAACTGAACTTCTTGCCAAGTTTCTTGAAAAACTTAACATTTTACGGAAACTATACATTTACAAATTCTAAAACTGATGGAGTTGTAGGTCGTGAAGATGGTTTAGAATTAGCTGGTGCTGTACCAAATACATTAAACGGATCATTAGCTTATGAAACTAAAAAACTTTCTGTGCGACTTTCGTTAAACTATGCTGATGATTATATTGATGAATATGGAGATGATATGTTTGAAGATAGATACTATGACTCACAATTATTCTTAGACTTCAATGCCTCGTATGCTATTACGAAAAATTTAAGAATTTTTGGAGAAATGAAAAACATTACCAATCAAGAATTGCGTTATTATCAAGGAGTAAAAGAACGTACGATGCAATCTGAGTTCTATGATATTAATTGGAATTTTGGATTGAAATATAATTTTTAAATGAAATATATGAATAAGATAATAGGAATTTTTTTGGTATTATTAGCTTTTTCAGCGTGTAAAAAGATAGAAGAAAAGAAAGTTGAAAAAGCAGTAACTCAAAAAGAATCACAAGTAAAAGAAAATACCATAAAGCCAGTATATGCAGTAATGGAAACTGTTCAGGTTTCTTCAACTGATGATGCTGCTGATGATTCGTGTATCTGGATTCACCCAACCAATGTGATGGATTCTAAAATCATTGGAACAAACAAGCAACATGGATTAGTTGTATACAATTTATCTGGAGAGGAAGTATTTCAATATCCTGTTGGACGTGTGAATAACGTAGATATTCGAGAAGGTTTTGTGTTAAATAATGATACAATAGCCATTGTGACAGCATCAAACAGAACATCAAACACAATTACAATTCACAAAGTAAATATTACTGACGGTTCCTTAGAAGATGTAGCTGCAAAACCTTTGAAAAGTAATTTGCCAGAAATTTATGGATTAGGAATGTACAAAAGTCCTAAAACAAATAAAATATATGTTATTGTTAATGGCAAAGAAGGAAATGTAGAGCAATGGGAGCTTTTTGAAAAAGAAGGAAAAGTTGCTGGTAAAATTGTTAGAACTTTTGCGGTTGGAAGTCAAACAGAAGGAGTTGTCGCAGATGATTTTCATGGAAATCTGTATATAGGTGAAGAGGAAAAGGCATTATGGAAATATGATGCAGAGCCTGATGGATCAACTGAGCGAAAAGCAATTGCTACTACTACTGATACAAATATGAAAGCAGACTTTGAAGGAGTAACTTTATATGACAAAGGAAAAGGAGAAGGTTATATCATTTTATCTTCTCAAGGAAATAATAGTTATGCGGTTTTTGATAGAATCACTAATGTATATATAGGAAGTTTTAGTATTGCAGATGGAAAAGAAATTGATGGAACGTATGATACAGACGGAATTGACGTAACTAGCGTAGCTTTTGGAACTGCCTATCCTAAAGGTTTCTTTGTAGCTCAAGATGGTGCTAATACACAAGGAAAAGATTCATTAAATCAAAACTTTAAACTCGTTGATTGGAAAACAATTGAAAAAACTTTAGAGCTAGATAAAAAATAAAGTTAGTAAATGAATTTATATTTGGTATCTAACGTAGATATACTATAAAATTCATTTAGTTGTGTGTTGAAAATGTCATTATTACTCAATAATGGCATTTTTTTTATCATAATTTACAAGCAACGAAACCACATAACTATAACTCAAAATTCCATCAGATTGATTGTTCGCTTTTAAGAACTGATCAAATGTAAATTTGAACATTGGTTTTAAAGGATTTTTATGAGCTGTCCAAAATGCACGAACTTCATCGTAATTTTTCTGAATTCCAGGATTTAAAGTTGCTTTTAAACGTTCGTATTCCTCTGGATTTCTATTATACACTTCACGTAAACAATGCCATGCCATGAAATTATAAGCACCATATTTGAAATAAATATCATCATTATGTAAAGCCGCCATACAACCTATAAAATTCGCTTCATTTTCTGCAGAAAACCCAATTTGATGCGCTTCTTCATGACTTGCGGTTACTGGGAATTTGTACACAGGAATTTTACCATTGATCTGCGCTTCGTTTGTAAACGGATTTAAATAACCACTAAAGCCCATAGTTGTTAGAAAACCACTGTAAATTGACTTTTTTAAACTACGATGTGTAAACGTGAATTGCGGTTGCTTTTCACTAAAATTATGATAACCATTTAATGTCTTTTTGAAGATTTCACTTGCTTTATATGGAATCTCAACTTTTATAGTATCATTTCGTGTAATTTGATATTGAACTGCATTTGCTTTCGCGATGACTCTTTCAGTGAAATTTACCAATTCTTCTGTAGTATATTTACGATCTAATTCAAGTGATTTATATAACGGTAATCGGTAATAATTCATTCCCCAAAGTAGATGAAATGTAAAATATGCTAATGTAATTACGATATAAGTATCGAGCAATACACGTTTATATTCTGTTCGAAACAAACGAAAGTTTTTATATATGTAGCGAATGATTAAAATTACTGCAATTGTATAGAAAATATCACCCATAGAGAATGGAATCCAACCAAAAATAACTCTAAAAATCTTTGAAATTATAGGGTAAAAACCATTACTATAATACGTCTCTACAAACTCAGGATATCTTGCAAGTATCTTAATCACAATAAATTGTATGGGGAAAGACACTGCAATCAATAGTTTTGTTCTCTTTGTCATAAGCAATACATTTGAACACCATTAAAGAAATGATACGTAGCTAATGTAAAAAAACTATATCATTATTTCTAAAATGCTGTGATATTTTTGTCAATACGCAAATTGTTCTACAATGTATTTCTTAAAAAAACAAGCAATTTTAAAGGCAAACATTTACCTTTGCAAAACAATTAATTCAATCCATAATAAAAAAATAGCATGAGTCAAGAAGTAAGAACTTTAGCCCCTAACGGACTTTGGAATAAATTCGCAGATTTGAACGCAGTACCACGACCTTCTAAAAAGGAAGAACGCGTGATTGCTTTCATGAAAAAATTCGGAGAAGATTTAGGTTTAGAAACTGTTATCGATGAAGTTGGAAATGTAATCATAAAAAAGTCTGCTACTGCTGGAATGGAAGATAGAAAAGCCATTGTAATGCAATCGCATTTAGATATGGTACACCAAAAAAATTCGGATACAGACTTCGATTTTGATACACAAGGAATTCAAATGATTATTGAAGGTGATTGGGTAAAAGCTAAAGGAACTACACTTGGAGCTGATAATGGACTTGGAGTTGCTACAATTATGGCAATTTTAGAAAGTGAAACAATTGCACATCCTGCTTTGGAAGCTTTATTTACGATAGATGAAGAAACCGGAATGACGGGAGCAATGGGATTGAAAGGTGGTTTGCTTGAAGGTGAAATTCTTTTAAATCTTGATACGGAAGAAGATGACGAAATTGGAATTGGTTGCGCAGGAGGAATTGACGTTACTGCAACACGTTCATATGTAGTTGAAGAAACACCAGAAGGAGTTGTTGGTTACCAAATTACTGTAAATGGATTGCAAGGTGGACACAGTGGAATGGACATTCATAAAGGATTTGGAAATGCTAATGTATTGATGAATCGTTTGTTATTTGATGGATTTGAAAACTACGGATTGCGTGTTGCTGAAATAAATGGAGGAAGTTTGCGAAATGCAATTCCAAGAGAAAGTGTAGCAACGGTTGTGATTGATAAAGTACATCAAGAAGCATTTGAATTTGAAATGAAATTGCAAATTGATACAATTAAAAAAGAATTTGCTACGATTGAAGCTGATTTAGAAGTATCAGTTGTATTAACAGAAACGCCAAATGGAGTTGTTGAACTTGGCGTGCAAGAAGGAATCACACGTTCATTATATGCTGCACATAATGGTGTTTTTCGTATGAGTCCAGATATTGAAGATTTAGTAGAGACATCAAATAACATTGCACGAGTTATTGTAAAAGATGGTGAAATCAAAGTTGGATGCCTAACACGTTCTTCTGTAGAAAGTGGAAAAATGGACTTGGCGACAAAATTGAGAGCTTCTTTTGAGCTTTCAGGTTGCGAAGTGGAATTTTCAGGTTCATATCCAGGTTGGGAACCAAATATGAATGCTTCTATTTTACCAGTTATGGTTGATTTATATAAGAAACTAAATAACGCAGAACCAAACGTTGCAGCTTGTCACGCAGGATTGGAATGTGGAATTTTAGGAACAAACTATCCAGCAATGGAAATGATTAGTTTTGGACCAACAATTCGTGGAGCACATTCACCTGATGAAAGAGCAAGTATTTCTTCAACACAAAAATATTGGGAATATGTATTGGAAGTTTTAAAGAACATTCCAAAGAAATAATTTTAAGTTTACTTAAAAACAGAAAAGCTCCTCAATTAATTGAGGAGCTTTTTTTCTAATATATTTTCTATAACCAAGTGCCACATGGTCTACAACGAGAATTATCAGTGTCTGGTCTTGGATCTTGTGGAACAGGATTACAGCCTTGTTGACTAATACAACCATTTTGCATTGTCATCATGTTGTGTGTAGTTGGTGCACCACCATTTACGAATGTAGCTTCTAAAGAAGAAACTGTTTGCTTTTTTAATCCTAAAGTTTTCATTTGTTTTTTCATGATATGTGTTTTTTGTTTCGTTGCAAATATCATTCAAGCATGAAAACCTCGAAATAGGAAAATAGATAGAATAGTTACCGTGTTTTACCTATAGAAAAAGCCCCTAAAAAAAGGGGCTTTTATTATTTTTAACATGCTAATGTAAACGGTAAGGTAGTTGTTTGCGTATGCGAACAACAACTTGATGGCATTGTTGGGCATGTATCAGTCGGACAAAATAGTGTACGACAGTTTGCCTGTTGTGTTATAAATTGAATTGTAGTTGTGGTCACAATAATAATTCCACCATTTAATTGCTTTCCATCTAAAGAAGAAATTTTTTGTTTCTTTAACTTTAATAATGCTCTCTTTTTTTTCATGATATTAGTTTTTGGTTATGTTAGCTAATATCATAAGGAATATTATTTTGTAAAAGAGTTGAAAAACGTATTTAGTAGCGTGTTTCTCCTGAAATAAAATATGGTACTACAATACTAAAAATATAAAAGTTCCTGCTAGGAGGAACTTTTATTGTTATAATATTATGATGTGTTATTCAAAATTTCACAAGTTTTTTAATTTGTTTTTTTATAAGAGACATTATAGGAATAGTCTTCTTGAGTATTTTAAAAAACAGATTAAATTCATGCTTTTTGATTAACAATGACCCCAACTTATACATCCACCTAGAAGTGTTCTAGCTGTGCAGTCTGAAGCTGCTGAAAATGGAGTTGGCTTTCCTGGTTCTGGATTATTTGGATGGCATTCATTACGAACATCATTTGTCATATCGGTTGTCGCTCCTCCTAATGTGTTGAAAGTTTCGAATTTAGAAATGGTTTGTTTCTTTAGGCTGAAACTTTTTAATTGCTTTTTCATTTTTTTGTGAATTAGATTAATATTTAATTTAAGTTAACGGCTCAAAATTAAATTTATATCTGTAACACATTTCTGTCACTTTCTGAAACAGTCATATCAATTGCTGAATTTATTCCAAAAGAAAAGCTCTTCCGATTAAGAAGAGCTTTTATTAATTATGTAGTGTTTGATTTTTTATTTTTCACCTACAACAACAATTTCAAATACGATATCTGATTTTGGAGGAATTCCACGTCCACCTCTTTCTCCATATGCTAAGTGATATGGTAAGAATAGTGTTGCTTTATCTCCTACGCTCAATTGTTGTAATCCTTCTTTAAAACCTGCAATCATTCTCGCATCAGGACCAATTTCTGTAGTCATAGGTACATAACGACCAGCAGCTTTTTGCTGTGGATTAACAGCGTCTAAAGCTTCAGCAGTTTCTAAATTATTTGTTTGTAATAAATTTCCATCAGCAAAATATACAGCATAATATACATCTACATTAGAAGTTACTTTTAATTTATTTCCGTTTCCTTTTTCAGTTACAAGATATTTTAAACCAGAAGGAAGTTCAGTAGCTTTAGCTTTTTGCTCATTAAACTTAGCCAATGTTTTTGCTGTAATTTCATTTCTCTTCTTTTCAGCAGCTTCTTTTGCTAATATTGCTTCTTTTGTTTTATCATCAAAAACTTTTGGAGCATTGAAAGCACGTGCATCTGAACCTTGACGAATAATATGAACCTTGTTCATCATTATAGTATCTACAGGCTTATTCATAGCTTGTGGTGTTTTTGTTACTGGAGTTTTAGCAATAAGATCCACTGTAATCATTTTTACAGAATCAATTGCTTTCTGTAGTTCTTTCTCATCAGAAATTTTAGCTTTCAATGCTTTTTCATCTGCTGGATTGATCACAACTTTTCCGAAAACAGTATATCTTCCATTTAATGAAGGATATGGTACGTGTGTAATGTAAAATTGACTTCCGTTAGTATTCTTTCCAGAGTTTGCCATTGCTAAAGTTCCTGCTTGATTGTGATTTAAGTCAGATTCTTCTTCATCAAACTTATATCCAGCGTCTCCAGTTCCAGTTCCTAATGGGTCACCAGACTGAATCATAAAGTTTTCCATAACTCTATGAAAAATAACTCCGTCATAAAAAGGTTTTCCTTTTTTATCATCAGCTAATAAAGGATGTGTTCCTTCTGCTAAACCTACAAAGTTTGCCGCAGTAACTGGTGTTTTTTTATAATCTAACTCTAAAAGTATATTTCCTTTAGTAGTTTCTATTTCTGCATAGAGTCCATCTGCCAAGTCTGGATATTTACTCGTGTTACACGATGTAAATCCTAATGCTATGATCGCAATAAAAATTGTGATTTTGTTCATGATAAAATTCATTTTAATTTTCTGTTTCTAGGTTTTTGTTATCTTTTTTTATGTTAAGTAAGGTAATTGTAGATTGAATAGGAATATTAGTTCCAACTTTTTTATTATCTCCATGATAACCATAAGCCACGTGCGATGGAAATAGAAAGGTAACTGTTTCACCTTTTTTCATCAATTGTAGGCCGTAGCGCAATCCTGAAATAACTTGTTGTTTATTTACGACATATTCTTGTGTGCCTATTTCTTGTTTTGTGTAAATGGTGTCACCTGCAATTTTTGCTACATTATATTCATAAACGAGTGTATCTCCTTTGCGTGGCGTGTATGTTTCTTTTGGAGATGTATTTTCATAGAAATACCAAAATCCGTTTTTGGAAGCTGTGTACGTATGTGTTGTATCTTTTTGAATAAAATCTTGAATCATTGCTTCTTCTTGCGCAATCAATGCTTTGTTTCGTTCAACAGATTCCTTTAAAAATGTACCCGATCTAACATTTACAGGTTTGCGTGCTTCTTGTTGCGCACAGGAAACTATGGTGCTAAAAACAATACTTAAAAGAATGATTTTTTTATACATAGTTTAACTTAATTCGTTTTTGTAAGCGGTTATAATTTCGGTGAAATTTTTAACAGTATTTTCCATAGAATCATCACTTCTTCCACCAGCAGCATTGGTATGTCCGCCACCATTAAAATGTGTTCTAGCAAACTCATTTACTGAAAAATCTCCTTTAGAACGTAATGACATTTTTATATAGGGTTCTTGTAAGTTTTCAATAAAAATTGCAGCAAATTTAATACCTTTTAATGATAAACCATAATTTACAAAACCTTCTGTATCACCTTTTCTAAAATCGTGCTGTAAAAGTTCTAACTTAGATAACGTAATATATACTGTGTTATATGCTTCCAAAACCACTAAGTTTTTCAAAGCGCAACCTAGTAATTGTAATTTACTTGGACTATTTGTATCATAAATTGCATTGTGAATTTCATTGTTCTTAGCGCCTTTATCCATTAAGCTAGCAATAACACGATGTGTAGTACTTGTTGTTGCAGAAAATCGAAAAGAACCTGTGTCTGTCATAATTCCTGAGTATAAACAAGATGCCATTTCAGCTGTAATTTCATTTTCATCTCCAAGGAAATTGATAAAGTTGTAAACCATTTCGCAAGTAGAACTCATGCGTGTGTCAGAATACATATATTTTGCATAATCGGCTGGTTGCTGATGATGATCTATCATAATAAAAGTAGCTTCACTTTTGGCGACAACAGCTTGCATTTCTCCAATTCTGCTCAAATCGTTAAAATCTAACGTAAAGATAACATTCGCATCTTCTATATATTTTTTTGCTTCTTCTTTTTTTGCGTCGAATTTTAAAATTTCTGCTTCGCCAGGCATCCATTTTAAAAAATCAGGATAATCGTTTGGAGCAATGATAATTGCTTCCTGTCCTTTGTTTTTCAGGTAATGCCAGAGTGCTAGAGTAGAACCAATAGCGTCACTATCTGGGTTTTTATGCGGAATTATAACAATATTCTTAGGTGTTTGAAGTACGGTTTTTATGGCTTGTATATCAACTTCGTTCATGCGCTTAGGTTCTCTTATGTATATCTAAAAAACTATAAAAATGGAGCAGAAATACACTCTTCCTTTTTCATAGGTGGCTAATATACTAAAATAGAGTTGCAAATAAATTGTATTTGTGTACTTTTGCACCGAAAATCAGCATTGATTTTTCAAAACATGAACTTATAAATTATTTACACATACTATAATGGCTGGAAAAAGAACTTTTACCATGATTAAGCCTGATGCTGTTGAAAACGGACACATCGGAGCTATTTTAGAAAAAATTACTGCTTCAGGATTCAAAATTGTTGCATTAAAATTAACACAATTAAGCAAGCGTGATGCAGAAGCATTTTATGCAGTTCACAACGAAAGACCTTTCTTTGGTGAATTAGTAGAATTCATGACAAGAGGACCAATTGTTGCTGCAATCTTAGAAAAAGATAATGCAGTGAGTGATTTTAGAACCTTAATCGGAGCTACAAATCCTGCAGAAGCAGCAGAAGGAACAATCAGAAACTTATATGCAACTTCTATTGGAGAAAATGCAGTTCACGGTTCTGATAGTGATGAAAATGCAGCTATTGAAGGTGCTTTTCACTTTTCAGGAAGAGAGATTTTCTAAGGAAAACTTATACTATATAGAGAAGCTTCAATCGTTTGGTTGAGGCTTTTTTGTTTTTCAGCATAATAAGCTCTGTCTTGAGTTTCAAACTCACAACAGTTTTAAAATAGTTTATTTTCTAAATGGATTTTGCCTACGCAGGAATGACTGTCCAACAATCTAAAAGCGTTAGCGTTTCTATCGTAAAACGATATGTTTTATCAATTCTTTTCCTAAATTTTCATTTAGCATTTTAATCATCTTATCTTTTCCATAGCTCAATTCTTCTCGTAATACCGCAGACGATAGAGAAACATAGAGTGTGTCATTTTTAAGAATGACATTCGTAGTATAATTGTTTACACCATTTCCCATTAATTTAGCCCAAGCATCACGTGCATCAATTTTATCCAAACCATCTTCCAATCGGTTTTCACTAACAAAATCTTTCAATACTTCGCTAATAGTTCTATGTTCGGTGTGTCTTTTCTTCAAAATAAATTATAATTTAAAAATCTCATACGATTGATGAATTTCTTTTACAATCGCTTCAGTTCTTGTTGCATGCGTGTCACTAATAAATAATTGACCAAAGTCTTCATGGTTTACCAATGAAATAATTTGTGCAACACGTTGTTCATCTAACTTATCAAAAATATCGTCTAAGAGTAGGATAGGCGTTACATTGGCTAATTGCTTAATAAAATCAAATTGTGCTAATTTTAAGGCTATTAGAAATGATTTTTGCTGTCCTTGACTTCCAAACTTCTTGATCGGATAGGTTGCTATTGAAAATGTCAGGTCATCTTTGTGAATTCCAACACCAGTATATTGCAATACTTTGTCTTTGATCAGGTTCTCTTCTAGCAAAGATCGAAAATCTTTTTCATGTAATTGACTCTTGTATTCAATATTAACAGTTTCTTTTTCGTTTGAAATCGCGTTATAGCGCGACATAAAAATTGGAACAAATGCTTCTAAGAACTTTTTGCGTTCTGCATAAATTTTAATTCCTAAATTGTGCAATTGATCGTTGTAAATGCTAAGTGTGTCGCCATCAAACGTACTATTTAATGCAAAATATTTTAATAAAGAGTTTCGTTGCGAAAGTACTTTGTTATAATTGATAAGGTTTTGTAAATACTGCTTGTTTGATTGCGAAATAACGCTGTCAATGAATTTTCTACGTGTATCGCTTCCTTCTGTAATTAAATCACGATCTGCAGGCGAAATGATCACTAATGGGATAAACCCAATATGTTCTGAAAGTTTATCGTATGGTTTTCCGTTTCGCTTTACAATTTTCTTTTGTCCTTTTTTTAGTGAACAAATAATTTGTTCTTCACGTTCTCCTTTTTCATAGGAACCATCAACGACAAAAAAGTCCTCTCCATGTTTAATATTTTGTGTTGCAACAGGATTAAAATAGCTTTTACCGAACGATAAATGGTAAATAGCATCTAAAACGTTGGTTTTTCCAACGCCGTTATTCCCGACAAGACAATTTATTTTTGGATTAAAATCAAAAGAACTCGTGTCAAAATTCTTATAATTTACAAGTGATAATTTCTTTAGAAACATGAAAAAAGGAGCATCATTACAATAAAAATGCAAATTATTGAAAAATATCAAATAAATAAGCTTTTAATTCTATATAAAAATTTTATTTTTGCGCACATTAATATACAATATATGGCAACTTACAAGAAAAGAGGATATAAAGTAAAGACTAAAGTAGACAAGGAGAAAGATGTTTCTGCTGAAGATTTAGAAAGTACAACAGCAGAAGTTTTTAATACTTTAGACGAAACTGCGTCCAAAACAGAAGAATGGGTAGCAGGAAATCAGAAATATATCTTTATTGGTATTGGTGCAATTGCAGTTGTTCTTTTAGGGTATTTAATTTATAGTAAAGCATTTGCTGCTCCACAAGAGCAAGAAGCTGCAAACGAAGTGTTTCAAGCAAACTCTTATTTTAATGAAGCTTTAAGTGTAAATCTTAATGACCAAGTGGTAAACGGATTGGCACAAAGAGATTCATTATTCAATTTAGCGCTACAAGGTGGAGAAGGAAAGTTTGGATATTTAAACATTATCAAAAATTATCCTGGAACAAATGCAGCGAACTTAGCAAACTATAGTTCAGGTATTGCATATTTGAATTTAAACAATTACGAAAAGGCAATTGAGCACTTATCGGAATTTAAATCTTCAGATATTGTTATTGGAGCTAAAGCAAAAGGAGCTTTAGGAGATGCATTTGCACAATTAGATCAGCAAAAAGAAGCATTAGAGTATTACGAGAAAGCATTTAAGCATAGTGATAACGAAGCAACGACTCCAATTTACTTATTTAAAGCAGGAATTACGGCTTTAGATTTAGGAGAAGCTGGAAAAGCATTGCAATATTTTAACAGAATTGAAAGTGATTATGCTAACTTTAAAAATACACCTGACGGAAAAATGTTAGAAGTATACATAGGAAAAGCAGAAGCCTTGAACTAAAAAATATGGCGACAGTAAATAAAAATTTATCTACATACGATAAAGCTACAATCCCAAATGCGAAAGATTTTCGATTTGGGATTGTTGTTTCTGAGTGGAACGAGAATATTACGGAAGGACTTTGTGAAGGTGCAATAACTACTTTAATAGAGAATAGTGTTGCAGAAGACAATATAATTCGTTGGAATGTACCAGGAAGCTATGAATTGGTGTATGGAGCAAAACACATGCAAAAAACACAAAAAGTAGATGCTATTATAGCAATTGGAAGTGTGATTCAAGGTGAAACAAAGCATTTTGACTTTGTATGTAGTGCCACAGCACAAGGAATTAAGGATTTAAATGTGAATTCGGATATTCCAGTAATCTTCTGTGTATTGACAGATAACACGTTGCAACAAGCAATTGATCGTTCTGGAGGAATTCATGGAAACAAAGGAACTGAAGCTGCAGTAGCCGCTATTAAAATGGCTGCATTACGAAAGTTTTAGACTTAATAAGTTCAATAAAATAAAAAACCGTTGTAGAACATTCTATAACGGTTTTTTGTATTTATAAGGTCACATCGAGCACAGTCGAGATGCTATTCTTCTTCATTTGTAGTTTCAGGAAGTTGAAAAAAGCTAAATACCGAACTTCCATAGCCTTTTGAAAAGCTAAAATAAGGCGCATGATCGAGTTTTGTTTCTTTCGCGTGTTCTACGATTAAAAAACCATCTTTTAAGAGTAAACCTCTTTCAAACACGATTGAAGCAATACGTTCAAACTGTTCTAGTGTAAACGCATATGGAGGATCTGCAAATATAATATCTGATTGTAAGTGTGTACGTTCTAAAAACTTATATACATCACTTTTAATTGCAGTAATATCCATCTCTAATAGGGCAGCAGTCTTTTTTATATAACTTACGCAACCATAATCACCATCAACGGCTGTAACAACTTCTGAGCCACGTGAAGCAAACTCGTAACTTATATTTCCTGTTCCCGAAAACAAATCTAATACGCTTAATTCATGGAAATAAAAATGATTATTCAAGATGTTAAATAATGATTCTTTAGCCATATCTGTAGTAGGTCGTACAGGTAATTTCTTTGGAGCTGTTAATCGTCGTCCTTTATGTTTTCCAGAAATAATTCGCATTAGAAATTTGTTAGTAGTGTGAAATCTTTGTGAGGCTTGGGTTTCTGAACATGTTCGTGAAACGTAAACGGATATTTTTTATTTACAAATGAAACATTACGAACATATGTATATGTAATTGTATATAAAGTATCTTCTTTTGAAACTTCACCTAAGAAATAAAGTTGTAGTTCGTTGGTGTTTAATTCAAGTTGTTCGATGGTGAATAATAAATAATAAATGTAATCTTCAGGAGTTACGTATTCAAAAGAATTGTAGAATAATAACTTCTTATTCTTGATGACAATAATTTCAAATTGATCTTTCTGAATATGGACAAATACCGTAGCTTCTTGACTATTTTCTGATAGTTGAAAAATGTTTTCTAACAAAATAGTTGCAAAATGTTTGTATGTAAACACGCCATACTTGTCAAAAAACAGATTATTGATGTTTACATACGGAATATACACGTTTACCATGTCATTACTTGTCACAACATCAAATGTAATATAGTCGTTTGATAAAATTTTGTTGTTGTATTTCAGATAATCTGATAAGTTTTTGTCTGAAAATAAAGGTTTAGGGACAAATGTAGATAACGTATTTATATGACTTATGATTACTTCTTGAAAAGGCTGATCAAACAAGTCTTTATGTGTATTTAACACATTAATAATCGCAACTTCTAACTGTAAAGGATTTGTAACCGTTTCAAATTGAAAATGTTGTAAAGAGGTAATTTCATTTTCAATTGCATCTAGGATACAAAAAGAAAGTCCATTCAGAGAAATCTGAATGGACAACTTTTGAAAATCTGATTGATTTATATCTTTATCTTTTTGTTTCAATTTCATAACTCGTTGGCCAGTTTCCGCTATCACTAACTTTATCAAGTGATCCTACGAAAATTTGATTTCCATCAACTTCATCCACAGAAATAATTCTATTTTCTTGTTTTAATAAATCTTTATCCTGATCGAATAAAATAACATCTTTTAATACAGAAACTTTAAAAACAGGTGCGTTATAACCACTTATTTCTATAGTTTTAGTTTCCATTTTAAATAATTCCTTATCATTCTGAGCGTACGGTACAAACTTCATTTTCTTGTAACGATCAGTTCCTTGGAATAAAGAATCTAATACAGGCTCAAAGCTTAACGTATCTATAATGACAACTTCTTTCAGTTTGTCAATTTTATAAATTTTATCAAATTCTATATAACTAGAATCTCTTTTTTCAACGATAGCAAATTGAGCAGACTCAACAAACTTTTCTAAAGTAGCAAAGTCTTTTGCATACGTACCAGTAATTGTTTTGTGAGCTAACTGTGAATCTCTAATATCTTTTAAGTTATTAATAACAGCTTTGTATCTCTCTACTTTTTGTTGCTTGAACTCAACTGGAGCCATGATTGAATTGTAAATCTTATACCCAAAGAAAATAGATGCTAACATAAACCCTAAAGCAAATATTGGGCGTAATTTTCTTGGAACTAATTTCTCAATAACGAATAAAAGGCCAATGGCAATAACAATAGCTAAAATAACAATCAAAGGTGTTTTAATCGTGTCGAAAAAACCTCCTCTAACTGCTTCCGCTTCTTGAGCTATTGATAATGCAGGAAGTAGTAAAAAGACAGTTACTAATGATAAGACTAAATTGAATTTTTGTTTTACGTGTTTCATCTCTATTAAGAATAGTTTTGTTATAAGAACATCAATATACGCAAATCTACAATTTTTTTTTAATCGTAAAAGTATTTCACCAAAAAAAGCATATTTATGTTTATAAAAAATGAATTGAAGCGTAATCATTCAATTTACTTTTCTATTTTCGTTCTCTGATCTTGAAAAAAGAGCAGGTAATTTTACAATTATGGATGCAACTACATTTTATAAATTACTGAAAAGTAAATTTCCACATGAAGTAACTTTTAAGCAAGATGTAGTTTTACACAAACTATCTGAGTTTATTTTTGGAACAGACAAAGATGCATTGTTCTTATTAAAAGGATATGCAGGTACAGGAAAAACAACTACAATTGGTACGCTTGTAACACATTTATGGCATACCAAAAAAAAAGCAGTTTTGTTAGCTCCAACAGGTCGTGCAGCAAAAGTAATTAGTAATTACTCTAAGAAGCAAGCACATACAATTCATAGAAAAATATACTTCCCCAAAAAAGATAAAGGTGGTGGTGTAAGCTTTGTATTGCAACCAAACAAGCATCGTGATACACTTTTTATAGTGGATGAAGCTTCAATGATTCCAGATTCTCCAAGTGACTCTAAGCTCTTTGAAAATGGTTCTTTGTTAGATGATTTAATGATGTATGTGTATGCTGGTCATAATTGTAAACTGATTTTAATTGGAGATACAGCGCAGTTGCCACCTGTAAAACTTGATATAAGTCCTGCCTTGGATGAAAGTACGCTGGAGTTAAATTATGATAAAAATGTGACGCTTATTGAATTGGATGAAGTTGTTCGACAAGATGCTGACTCTGGAATACTCGTAAATGCAACTAATATTCGTGAACAATTGAATGAACAGTTTTACGCAGAATTCAAATTTCAACTCTCTAACTTTCCAGATATAGTCCGATTAATCGACGGTTACGAAATTCAAGATGCTATCAGTGATGCATATTCCGATGATGGAAAAGAAGAAATGGCAATCATTGTCCGATCTAACAAAAGAGCTAACATTTACAATCAACAAATTAGAAATCGGATCTTATTTAATGAAAATGAATTGTCAGCTGGCGATTATTTAATGGTTGTTAAAAACAATTATTTTTGGCTGCCTGCAACTTCTGAAGCCGGGTTTATTGCTAATGGCGATATTATAGAAGTTTTAGAAATTTTTGCAATCAAAGAATTATATGGTTTTCGTTTTGCAGAAGTAAACATACGAATGGTCGATTATCCAAATCAAAAACCACTTGAAACGGTATTAATGCTAGATACAATTCATGCAGAAACACCAGCATTACCCTATGAAGATGGAAACAGGCTCTACCAGGAAGTCATGAACGATTACGAAAGTGAAACCTCTAAGTACAAGAAATTTTTAAAAGTAAAAGGGAATAAATATTTCAATGCATTACAAGTAAAATTTAGTTACGCCATTACCTGTCATAAATCACAAGGTGGACAATGGAAAACTGTTTTCATAGAACAGCCATACTTACCCAATGGTGTTGGAAAAGAATATATGCGTTGGTTATATACAGCAATGACAAGAGCGCAAGAAAAACTATATCTCATAGGATTTTCGGATGACTTCTTCATTTCTTAAAAAATGCTAAAAATATTTTTCCTATTTTTAAAAAAATTAACCATAAATAATAATTGTATCGCATGAATAATTTGTACTACAAGCCTTCGGGCAAGTTTAACCCTATTAGTTTTTTATACCTTTTATTAGCTATTTGTATTGCCGCGCCTTTACTCGGATTTATATATTCGTATGCTATCTTGTTTATTCCAATAATCTATCTAAACTTTTTATGTTTGGCAGGAATTGCGCTTGGTCTTGGATTCGTAGCAAGTTTTGTAGTAGACTTGGGTAAAGTTCGAAACAAAATGCTCGCTTTACTATTTGGTATTTTAATTGGAATTGCAGGATATTATTGTAGTTGGATTGTATGGATAGGATATCATTTTGAAATTTCATACATGGAAATAATTCAAAACTTTGATGTTTTACTTCGTGGAATTGAATTTGCTAATGCAGAAGGAACTTGGGGATTTAGAAGTGGAGGAAATGTTAATGGAACCATGTTAACTGTTGTATGGATAATTGAATTAGTAGCAATAATTATTGTGCCAATATATCTTGGATATACCAGAGCAGGTGAGCCTTTTATTGAAAATGATGACAATTGGGCAGAAGCTACAGCAATAGGACCATTTGAATTAGTGCTAGATCAGGCAAAAATGAAACAGCAACTAGAAGCAAAAAAATATGAAGAACTACTAGCAATAACACCAGCAGAAAATGCAGGACAAGGTTCGCATACAATTTTAAGCCTGTATCATGGGCAAAATAGAAATCAATCAAAAGAATTTTATCTAAGCATCAATAATATGATTGAAAAATTGGATAAAGATGGAAACCTTGATTTTGATGAAAAAATAATTATCAACTTTATCAGTATTAGCAAAGAAGCTGGACAGCAATTACTTGCTAAAATTGTTGCTGATAGCGCAGTTGTAGAAAATTAAAATAATATCAGATACGTTATAAATACACTACAAATTGTATTTAAAATTGTATTTTTGAGTTTATAAAACGAGCACATTTGAAAATAATAGCAATGATTCCGGCACGATATGCAGCTTCACGCTTTCCAGCAAAGTTGATGCAAGATTTGCACGGAAAAACCGTAATTACCAGAACATATGAAGCTACTGTAGCTACTGAACTTTTTGAAGAAGTGTATGTAGTAACTGATAGTGATGTTATTCGTGAAGAAATAGCACGAAATGGTGGAAATGTAATTATGAGTAAAAAAGAACACCAATCTGGAAGTGATCGTATAGCTGAAGCCGTGCAAAATGTTGAAGCAGATATTGTAATCAATGTGCAAGGTGATGAACCATTTACGGAAAAAGAAAGTCTTGAAAAAGTGATCAATGTGTTTTATGATGATCCAAACAAAGAAATTGATTTAGCTTCCTTAATGGTGCAAATCAAAGATTGGGACGAAATAAAAAATCCAAATACGGTGAAAGTTATTGTTGATCAGCGCGATTTTGCGTTGTACTTTTCTCGTTCACCAATTCCATATCCAAGAGATGAAAATGCAGGTGCTAAGTACTTTAAGCATAAAGGAATTTATGCGTTTCGTAAGCAAGCATTGCTAGATTTTTATGAATTGCCAATGAAAACATTGGAAGCTACTGAAAAGATAGAATGCATTCGCTATTTGGAATTTGGTAAAAAAATAAAAATGGTTGAAACATCAGTTGAAGGTGTCGAAATTGATACACCAGAAGATTTAGAACGCGCAAAGAAAGAATGGAAATAAGTTACAATAACATAAAAGTGATCGCTTTTGACGCTGATGATACACTTTGGGTGAATGAAACCTATTTTAGAGATGTAGAGCACAAGTTTGCACAATTACTTTCTGCATACGAAACTGAAAATACCATTGATCAAGAATTATTCAAGATGGAAATGAAAAACCTTTCTACATACGGATATGGAATCAAAGGTTTTATGTTATCTATGGTAGAAAGTGCTATTGAACTATCCAACGGAAAAATTTCAAACAAAGTCATTTCTGAAATCATTCAACTTGGAAAAGAAATGATTTCTATGCCTGTAGAATTGTTAGATGGAATAGAAGATGTGTTAGAAGAATTAAGCAAAAAATACAGATTACTAGTCTTAACCAAAGGCGATTTACTTGATCAGGAACGAAAGCTTGAAAAATCTGGCTTGACCAAATATTTTCATCATGTAGAAGTGATGAGTGATAAAAAAGAAAAAAATTACAAAGATTTACTCGATCATTTAGAAATAAATGTCAATGAATTTTTAATGATTGGAAACTCACTAAAATCTGATGTGTTACCAATTGTAAACATAGGAGGAAAGGCGATTCATGTGCCATTTCATACAACTTGGCAACACGAAACGGTTTCTCCAAATGAAGAATCTAATGGATATCATGTCGTAAAAGACATCACTCAGGTGTTAAATTATTTGTAGTGAAGAAGCTAAATGTAGATACATGGAATCGTAAACAACACTTTGAATTTTTTAATACATTCAAAGATCCGTTTTTTGCCGTTGCAGCGCCAATGGACGTTACCCAAGCATATGACTTTGCAAAAGCGACTGATAATAGTTTTTTTGCAGTCTATTTGCACGATTGTATGAAAGCAATTAATGAAATAGAAGCGTTTAAATATCGTATTGAAAATAAAAATGAAGTAGTCATTCATGACAATATTCATGCGTCAGCAACAATTATGCGACCAGACAAAACTTTTGGGTTTTCGTTTATTGAATATGATGCAGACTTTGAATTATTTAAACAAAATATAGAAGCGGAAAAAGATCGAATTATCAATTCAACGGATCTGTTTCCACCAAAAAATACAGAAGATTGTGTGTTTTGCTCGGCATTGCCTTGGACACACTTTACAGGACATAAAGAACCGTTTCATGGAAAACAAGAGTCGGTTCCAAGAATAGCTTTCAGTAAAATGGTCGCTAAAAATGATAAAAAAATAATGACGGTTTCAGTATCGGTAAATCACGCATTGATGGACGGCTATCATGTTGGACAGTTTACCGAAAAATTTCAAGAATATTTATTGAAACACTAAATAACCTAACGTAATATTTATATTTACACTATTAAACCAACTAACTATGGAGTATAAAAACTTTCCAATGGTTCCCAGAGTGATCTTCGGAAGAGGAAGTTTTAACCAGATACAAGAAATTTTGACACCAAAACGCGTCAATACAAAAGCGCCGTTTATCTTTTTGGTGGATGATGTTTTTGAAAACAATCCTTGGCTAATTGATAGAATTCCGCTTCGATTTTTAGATCAAATTGTATTTGTATCAGCAGAAGAAGAACCAAAAACTTCACAAGTTGATGCTTTAGTCGCTGAACTAAAAGGACGTTTTACTGAAAACCCATCAGGAATTATTGGAATTGGAGGAGGAACATTACTTGATATGGCAAAAGCAGTCGCAATAATGTTGACAAATGAAGGAAGTGCAGCCGATTATCAAGGTTGGGATTTAGTCAGTAATGAAGCTGTATATCATGTTGGAATTCCAACGATTTCAGGAACTGGCGCAGAAGTTTCAAGAACAACGGTATTAACTGGTCCAGAAAAGAAATTAGGAATCAATTCAGATTTCACACCTTTTGATCAAGTAGTATTAGATCCAGAATTAACACGTGGCGTTCCACAAAATCAATGGTTTTACACAGGAATGGATTGTTATATTCATTGTATAGAATCGTTAACAGGAACGTACTTAAATGCGTTTAGCCAAAGTTATGGGGAAAAAGCATTGGAGTTGTGTAGAAACGTTTTCTTAGAGAAAAATGTACGTGATGAAGATTCTGAAGATAAGTTAATGATGGCTTCTTGGCATGGCGGAATGAGTATTGCTTATTCACAAGTTGGTGTAGCGCATGCAATGAGTTACGGACTTGCTTATTTACTAGGAACAAAACATGGAATAGGAAATTGTATTGTGTTCAATCATTTAGAAGAATTTTATCCGCAAGGAGTTTCTGAATTCAAAAAAATGGTTCGTAAACATGATATTGAAATTCCAACTGGAGTTTGTAAAGACTTAACAGATAAAGAATTTGACATCATGATTGATATTGCGTTGATGTTAGTTCCACTTTGGGAAAATGCTTTGGGTAAAAACTGGCAAGAAATCATTACACGAGAGAAGTTGAAAAACATGTATATGAAAATGTAATTTCTATAAATGTACCTTCACTAACTTTTTTATAAAGTATAGATTTGAAAAAAATGGTATGTTTTAATATATAAAAAAAGGTTTTAGAAATCGATGCGATTCTAAAACCTTTTTTCATTGAAAATTTTAACTTAGAATAATGTATATCCAAATACTAATGCGACACTATTATAATCGGATAGTTGGAAAAACCCGTTTGGTGGCAACATTTCTCTAGTTGTATTGTATCTAAACTCAACACTATATTTGTTGTTATATTTATAGCCAAATCCAAAGACATAATTACCTCTTGGTTCTAACGTTATGTCAAGAAAATCAGTTCTTTCCGCTTCTAAATCTTTTTTAAATACAATATTGAATTTGTAAGAAGCGCTTATAAATAACTTTGAAGTATCGTTCAAGAAAAAATAATGACGAACTCCTATTGGTATTTCAATAGCACTATAATCTATCATTACATTCGTTGTTCTTGTCTCAGAAGTAGTTTGCGAGTATATGACTTCTTTTTCAGATTTGTATGAAATATAGGTTGGTTCGGCTACAAGTGCCCATTTATTCTTATTAAAATTTAGAACAACTTCTGCTTCAAGTCCAAGTTGTAATCCTGTATTTTGACCAAAATCAATATTATATCGAGAATTAAAAGTGCTCCCAAGTTCAAATGAAGAAAAATTAATTCCTGGTTTTATGGATAAATTGAAATTATTTTTATTGTCTTTAGCAGAAAGGTTTGTAAAAGATTCACCATTGCATGTATTATAAGTAGCAAACAATTTTACTAATTTCCCTTTTGTGTACGTCGTATTTTTTATTTTATTCGTTGTAATTGCATCACATTTTAAATGATCCCATAACTGCTTTTTAAATTCTACATTTTCACCAATCTTATTTTCAGGTGTCATATACTTTTTATGGATAAGTTGTTGAATTTTTCCATTGTTAATACGGAAAAAGTATTTTCTCAAATTACCATTAACATATGAATATAAAGAAGCTTTTCCTTCCATTAGCACTTTTAAAAATAGTTGTTTTTCTTGCCATTTTGGTTCTTTTGATTCTCCTAATTCGTGAAGATTTTGAATCGAAACATCTATAAAAACTGCATGACGTTCATATTTTGATGCATTGTATATTTCAAAAACTTTTACATTATTAATCTTGGTTGATTTCTTTTCTGAAGTCTCTGTTAGTTTATATTGAAATTCACTCGGATTATTTTTCCAGTCGTCATTCTTAATATAACAATCAATTTTTTCACCTGCATTCGTGATAAAATATCCCTTTTCATAGGAAATTTGACCAAAAGAATAGAAGCTCGTAAGTAAAGTTAAAATCAGTAGTAATTGTTTTTTCATGTAGTAAAATGTTAATGTATTAATTAGAGTTGTATATAAATAGAAATGTTTTTCAAATAATTAGTAGTGATGTTTATCGTAACGTAACATGAAATTTAGTTTTTTTAACATGTTAAGTTTGAATGTATAAAACTTACAGCAGATTAATTCATGAAAGAGTTGTTTACATAGAATTCTATGTGCTGATTCAGTGTATATTTTACAGTCCAAAAATACGAATGTATGTGATATGGTGTTACCGAACTATACTATAATTCCGTGAATCATCATTAACTAAACACTTTTTCAATGTAATTGTTATAGCCAAAAAGGCAGTTTACTGATTATGAAAGTTATTATTGTAATTAATAGTTCAATTCTTGAAACTTCACTAAATTAGCTTTGCTATTAAAAAATAGATACAACTAAAATTTTTCCCCAAATGATGCATGCAATTTATAAGTTTATCTACTTCAAGTTAATGAAGTGGAAAATAAAAGGAGCTTTTAATCCCGAAGTGAAAAAATGTATTGTTGCAGTAGTTTCACATACAAGTTGGCACGATTTCTATATCGGTTTAATGATTCGTGGTATCACGAAAATGCAAATCAATTATGTAGGGAAAAAAGAATTGTTCAAATTCCCTTTTGGTTGGTATTTTCGTTGGACAGGTGGCGCACCAGTTGATAGAACTCCTGGACAAAATAAGGTGCAAGCCATAGCTAAAGTGTTTGAGGGAAAAGAAGAATTTCGTTTAGCATTGGCTCCTGAAGGAACGCGAAAACGTGTTGATGAACTTCGTACAGGATTTTATTACATTGCAAAAGAAGCAAATTTGCCAATTACGTTAGTTGCGTTTGATTTTGGTAAAAAAGAAGTCAAAATAGACGAACCGTTTTATCCAACGGACAATATGGAAGCCGATTTTGAATACATTCATGAATTTTTTAAAGGTGTTGTTGGAAAAGTTCCTGAAAAAAGCTTTCGCTACAATCAATAATCAACCATAAAGTAAAAATGCCAAGAACCATTTTTGAAAATATTGTAATCGAAAAGTTTGAAGAAACAATGTTTTTGGCTTTTTGTAAATACATGCCGATACGTTTTTTTGAAATCTTATTTATAGAAAAAGGTGCTGGAACATTAATTATAAATAATCATAAGGTAAATTATAATGAGAATCAGATATTCATATTAGTGCCTAACGACAAATATAATTTTGAAATTGAAAAGCCAACATCGGTTTCTGCTATAAAATTTCTATACAGTTTTTTTAATAATTCTTCACTAGATGAAAATCATATACAACGAAAACAATGGTTCAAGAAAATAGAAACCATATTACATAGTAGTAATCGCACATCACATATAACGCTAGAGTCAAAAACAGATGAAAGTAGTCTTTATGCATTATTTACGGTACTTTGTAATGAATATAATGATGAATGTTTAAAGAATGAAGCTATTTTAAAATCAACATTACATTCCATACTTCATATAATTTCCAGAAATGTAAGTTTTATTTCTTCAAAAATTTCTGATTCAAAAATCCAAGATATTATAAATTATATCCATTATCATATTCATGAACCTAAAAAATTATTAAAGAAAGAAATAGCAAATCAATTCCATATTTCAGAAAACTATATTAGCGAGTTTTTTAAACGCGAAACGGGAATTGGTTTAAAAAAATATATTCTTACTTATAAAATAA
Organism: Kordia sp. E; assembly: GCF_056033805.1. Lineage (NCBI taxonomy): Bacteria > Pseudomonadati > Bacteroidota > Flavobacteriia > Flavobacteriales > Flavobacteriaceae > Kordia > Kordia sp. E. The sequence continues at coordinate 502,744 of NZ_JBRASR010000006.1, read as the reverse complement.
AATTAGCTGAAACTCGATTGAAATACACAGATTCTACAGTTACAGAAATAGCGCAAGAACTTGGATTTACAGACAGTAGTCATTTAGATAAAACTTTTTTGAGCTACAAAGGAATTACTGCAGGTGCATATAAAATAAGCCTAAAAGATTCTATCTAAATTCTTAATCCTCTTTTTTTACTAAATCCTCTTTTTTTCTTACAAGGTATGACCCAAACCTCTAGGGTAAATTTGCATTATAATTTTTTACTAAAACAAATTTATAATGAAAAAAGCACAAGAGGTTTTTATCAGTCATATGAAAGCTGTTGATACGCTAAATCCATCTCAAGTAGTCAAAGATTACTCAGATGATGCTTTATTTATTACGCCCGACCATACGTATAAAGGACGAACTGAAATCTTAAATTTTTACAAGGAGTTTCTACCCAACTTTAAAGATTTTGACTTTATAACGATCAAGCAAGAAACGCATGGCAATGTTGTCTATTTCGTTTGGCATGGAAAAAACAAACATTTAGATGTGTTGCTGGCAACAGATACATATATCATCGAAAATGGTAAAATAAAGCAGCACACATTCGCAGCAATTAATAATTAATTTTTTAAATATACGATAATGGATTACAAAAATTTTCAAACATTCAAAGCAGTACAAAAAGATGCAGTTCTAATAGTAACAATTAATTTCGGACCAGTAAATGTTCAAGGACAAGAAATGTTGGCAGACTTGAGCAGTCTTTGCTTACGTTTAGAGCGAGATAGAAGTGTAAAAGTAGTCGTTTTTGAATCATCCAATCCTGGGTATTGGGTATGTCATTATGATACAAATCTGTTAAGAGATATGTCTACAGAAGCTGTACCTAGAAACGAAGTTAAATTACTTGACTTGCAATCTGTATTGGAAAGGTTGAGTAATGTTCCACAGGCTACTATTGCAAAAATAGAAGGTTTTGCACGTGGAGGCGGACATGAAATGGCTTTAGCCTTAGACATGCGTTTTGCGGTCAGAGGAAAAGCTAAATTTATGCAAATGGAAGTCGGTATGGGAATTTTACCTTGTGGAGGTGGAGCTTCTCGTATGGCAAGACAAGTTGGACTAGGTAAAGCTTTAGAGATTATTTTAGGAGCAAAAGATTGGGATGCCGATGAAGCGGAAAAGTTTGGTACAATTAACAAAGCACTTAATGCAGATGAAATAGGACCATATGTAGCAGCTTTAGCTGATCGTATTTCAAAATTCCCAGCCGAATCTATCGAAGCTTGTAAGCGTGCGGTTTATGCTTCTATTGATTTGCCAATAGCAGAAGCTTTGAAGGAAGAAGCGTATCAACTTTTTCAGGCAACAAGTAAAACTCCAGCAATCAAACGATTTACAATCGCTGATGAAAATGGCGCACAATTTGATCATGAAAATCAGAAAAACTGGGAGAATATGTTAATTGATTTACAAGAAATCAACTAAGAGTAACAAATAAATTTAGTGAATAGTAAAAACGGGTGTTCTTTTATAAAAAGAGTATTCGTTTTTTACCTAATATAATTACGAAACAGCTCGTTTTATATTAGAGAATTCATAGTGCACAATTGCTTTCTGTTTTAAAGGGTTTTCTTCCCAATCTGACCATTCATTTGTATACGGATCATATCCACATTTTAAAGGCTTCGCATATAAATTTTCTGGATCTTCTACATATGCGCGACAATCTGTACATACATATCTAAATTCACAATCTTGACAGGTTAGGATAAAGTCTTTTTTTAAATCCCATACAGAAATAAAATCTTCATTAGTAATAATGTCATTCAAATTTGTGTCTGCTGCATTTCCGTAAGAAGCCTGCATTGACGGACAATTTTTTAAGTTTCCATCTCCATCAACAGAAACTTTCCGATTCAGACAGCTATTGTGAAAATGCGCTTCCATGTAATGGCTCTTTACAGCATTGAAATATTGTTTTTGAATCAATCCGCAACATGTTTCATCAGTTAATTTTTGTGTTGTATGATAAATAGAGGAAAGCTTTTTTATCACATCATATTCCTCATTTTTAGTCGCAGTATGTACAATTAAGTTAGAGATTTTTGTATGCTGTTGCAAAAGAGTAATCAATGTGTTTAAAGGAATTTCAGCACTATCTTTTACGTAAATTTCTAAATGTTCAATACAAGTACGTTTCACACAATTTGCTAAGTATTCCAGTTGCTCAAAGTTTAATGGAATATACGAGCGAATTTGTACAGCTTCACATTGTAAATCGTTCAATTGTGAAATAATATGTTCAAAATATGTTTTCGTGAGTTCAAAATCTTTAATATCAATAATACTATTGGTAATTGTTGATGGATTCTTCCAATCGACTTTAATTTCAGGAAAATTATGACGTATTTTTTTATTTGCTAAAAAACCATACTCATTGTCCAAAATATAAGAAACATAACTTTCTACGACTTCCTTATTTTCAGCTCCATATAGCTTAAATAATGTTTTAATAGAATACAGTTTTGCATTCTCTATAAAGTCTAGCATATCATTCGGAATCAAATCAAATTTTCCACGTTGACTATCGGTGAGTAATGTTCTGTTGTGCCCTTTTGTAATTAAGCATGCTGCAAAAACGAGCAAATATTGATCGTTATTCTGTGAATTTAGTGAAAACATCGTGAAATTGGTTTATGGTATTTGGTGTCAACTGGATGTGAATCTGTTTGATAATCGGGTAATTCTATAATCTTTAAATGGCCAGAGTTTTCAGTGAGTTTGCTTTGTCCTTTCAATTCTGATAGAAAAAAAACGGCTTCAAACAATTCGGGTGTTTCTTGCATTTGTTGTTGCAAGGCTTCTATAATTTGTTCGTCTTTCATGATGCTAAATGTTTAGCAATTGCTTCATCTAAAAAGTAATTGCAAGGTTTTGAAGTCATATCATATTGTCCTATTGGGTTGATTTCAAGGAAACTGTATTCGTCTTCGGTAGTATAGATAATATCGAGTGAAGCAGAATTCAATTCATAGGTTTCTAGTAGTTTTCGAAGTTTTGTTTCAAGTGAACTCGGCAGTTGATACGGAACGCATCTGTTGGGCGATTTCATGTTATAATTTCTAAAATCTACTTTCGTTTTATCATCATTCTGTGAAAATATTGCCATCGAATAGAAACGATCAACTAAAAAGTACGTGCGAATTTCAAATACTTTTTCTACCAAGTTTTGAAACAAACTCATATTGAAAGCATCTGGCAATTGTGTTAAAGTCTCTAGCGTAATTTTTTTAGTCATCAAATCGGCAAAAACTTCTCCTTTTACATTCGGATCTAAATTATTGACAGCTTTTGTGATGACTTCTTTATGTTGTAAAACAAAATCTTTCAATACAGTTTTCGAATTGGTAATGAGTGTATCTGGTGTTGTAATAGCTAAGTCCTTGCAAGTAGCTAATACAGCTAATTTGTTGATATTTGATGAAGTTTGATATCGATTCAGAGACTTTTTTGCCAAAGCAGATTCAATAGTATTTACGACATCGCGTTCAGCTTCTTTATTAAAATAATTCAAATAACGATGAAACGTTTTATCAGTTACGCTATGAAGATTTTTTCTTTGGAATGTATCCCATCTTCCTCTACGATACCAATACTTTGATACTTCTGAGAGCGATACTTGGTTTTCATCATGCGTGAATTCAATCGTGTCGTTATATAGTTTTAAATCTTTTAAAAACGTAGTATTATTAAGTCGTAAAAAAGGCGTGTCATAATGTTTCAACCACTTTATAACTTGTGTAGTTGAATAATCTTCTGAGTTAGATTTAATCAAAATCATAGTGAAAAGTTTACAAAAAGGGAGAACTGTGTATTCTCCCTTTATGAATGTTTAGTTATAGCATTGAATGATCGTCATTGATAGGTTCTACTCTGTGATCAAAACGAATATCACTATGATGATCTGCCATCGCTGGATGCGGTGGACAGCTAGTTAGGTATGTTTTACTTGTTCTGTATGAAGAAGAAGCACCATCTGATAAGTCAGTTGCTCCAACAATACTTCCTGCATTTTTTAATTCTTTTGCTTTGAATTTACCATTTTTTAAACTTTCTAGTTTTTTCATTTTAATTGGTTTATAATTATAGCTTACTCTAGTTTTTTAAGGTTTTCAGCATTCCCTTATCCATGCTGCGCAGCATAACATCTTCTACAATTGTAGCAAGATTGTAACTTGTGGAGTGTAAAATACTGAGATTAAGCTATATGATAAATACTACAAATTGTAGTATTTATCATGATTTAACGCTAAAAATAAATCAATAAATGAGTGTCTTTACTTTTGATAAAGTAAAGATATTTCATGCAGTAGAAGGCTGCAAACTAAATGATTGTAGTGTGTTGTTTTGTGCTATTTTGAAAAAAAGTGCTAGTATAAATTTAAAAAATGATTAACGATGATCCCAAGAAGATTCGTCGTTTTTATTACTAGGTGATAGGCCTAAAACTTCTCCTTTGATGTTTACACCTAAACCTAAAACCGTGCGATTAGCGTAATTAAAATAAGCAACCACTTGATTCACTTCTAAAATTTCGCCATCGTCATAACCAAAATCATGAAGTGTATCAATATCATCGCGAGTCAAATCTGCAGCAGCGAACGTTAACTTCTTAGCATACTGAACTAAAGACATTTCTTTTTCAGATAAGATTTTATCTAAAGAATTGTTTTCAATATGTTTTTTGATGTCATCAGCTTTTTCATCATCACAAAGAAAACGTTTCATTCCAGCAAAATGATGTTCGTAACAATAATCACATTTATTGATGAAACTTGTGTAGGTTCCTAACAATTCTAAAAACCAGTTTGGAAATGTATTATTTGTATGATGTAGTGTGTTTTTATATAAACTCATATGTCCCGTAAGTGTATGCGGACGAAGACTATGAATACCTAAAACATTATCAATTTGATTGTTTGGGCCTTTAATTTTGTTGTAAATGGATTTGAGTTTTCCTGTAGCTTTTTCAAACGGAATAATGTGTATCCAACTCATATATTTATATTTTTTGTTTTGGTAGTTTTTGTTCTTTAGGTTTTTCTTTTTCTTGTCCAATAGCGCCTGGAAACGATAAATTTGTACTTGAATAGATAGTGCCAAAGGTATAATTTGCATTATACACTTGCGCAACTGCATCTATAACTTGAGTTTCTGAAAGTTCTTTTAGTGGATGAATAAATACAGACCAAAGTACTTCATCAGAAATTGCATATTTTACATCTAAAGCTGTGTGAAAGTTTGCTGTTAAGCAGTTCTTTAACATTTTTTCATCTACGTTTGAAACTTCTGTAATAGGAGAAATAATACGCATTCTATTATTTTTCTCATCTGTCAAACAAATAAAAAGTTTATCATTCACCGCAAAACGCCAGTTTCCAGCTTGACCTTGAATGGTATCTGATTGCTTAGTTAAAATTTCACCTAACTTAGTATTATTCATGTCTTGCGCAGACAGAATACTAACACTTACCATAAAAATTAGAAGTACAACAATATTTTTCATCCGATTGATTTTTTATATGATGAATCAGTCGAAAAAAACACAGAAAACAAACAAGTTTTTTTATTCGTCAATCAAAATCTCTAACAATTGAATTGCGGCTTCACTAATTTTTGTTCCAGGACCAAATACAGCAACAGCTCCTGCGTCAAACAAAAACTGATAATCTTGATGTGGAATTACACCACCAACAATCACCATAATATCTTCACGCCCATACTTTTTCAATTCAGCAATTACTTGCGGAACTAACGTTTTATGTCCAGCAGCTAAGGAAGAAACACCTAAGATGTGTACATCATTTTCCATAGCTTGTTTTGCAGCTTCCGCTGGTGTTTGAAACAAAGGTCCAATATCTACATCAAAACCAACATCGGCATATCCTGTAGCAACAACTTTTGCGCCACGATCATGTCCGTCTTGTCCCATCTTTGCAATCATAATTCGTGGTTGACGACCTTCTAGTTCGGCAAATTTGACTGCCAATTCTTTTGCTTTTTTGAACGAACTATCGTCTTTTATTTCTTTGCTATACACACCTGAAAACGATTTTATTTGTGCTTTGTATCTTCCGAAAACAGCTTCCATTGCATCTGAGATTTCACCTAATGTTGCTCTTTTTCTTGCTGCATCAACAGCTAAAGCGAGTAGGTTATCATCACTAGATTTTGCGGCTGCTGTCAGTTTTGCTAGCGCTTCCGTAACTTCTGAAGCGTTTCTGTTTTTCTTCAATTCGTCCAAACGTGCTAATTGTGCGTTTCGAACTGTTTGATTGTCTACTTCTAAAATATGTAAAGGATCTTCTTTTTCAAGTCTAAATTTATTGACACCAACAATTACATCTTGTCCAGAATCAATTCGTGCTTGTTTTCTAGCGGCAGCTTCTTCAATACGCATCTTTGGAATTCCGGCTTCAATCGCTTTGGTCATTCCGCCCAATTCTTCTACTTCTTCGATGAGTTTCATCGCTTTGTGCGCAATTTCATGTGTCAGTTTTTCAACATAATAGCTTCCTGCCCACGGATCAACCGTTTTGGTAATTTTAGTTTCTTCTTGTAAATATATTTGTGTGTTTCGAGCAATTCGTGCAGAGAAGTCTGTTGGCAATGCAATGGCTTCATCCAACGCGTTTGTGTGTAAACTTTGTGTGCCACCAAATGCAGCAGCAGCAGCTTCAATACAGGTACGAGCTACATTGTTAAAAGGATCTTGTTCAGTAAGGCTCCAACCACTTGTTTGACAATGTGTACGCAATGATAATGATTTTTGATTTTTAGGGTTGAATTGCTTCACAAGTTTTGCCCACAACATTCTGGCAGCTCTCATTTTTGCAATTTCCATAAAATGATTCATTCCAATTGCCCAGAAAAATGATAGGCGAGGAGCAAAGGTATCAATGTCCATTCCCGCGGCTAATCCTTTTCGGATATACTCTAAACCGTCAGCTAATGTGTATGCAAGTTCAATATCGCAAGTTGCGCCTGCTTCCTGCATGTGATAACCAGAAATACTGATACTATTAAATTTCGGCATGTGTTCCGATGTATATTCAAAAATATCGGAAATGATTTTCATTGATGGCGATGGTGGATAAATGTAAGTATTACGCACCATAAATTCCTTTAGAATATCATTTTGAATCGTTCCACCTAAAAATTTAGGATCTACACCTTGTTCTTCAGCGGCAACAATGTAAAACGCCATTATTGGTAAAACGGCACCATTCATTGTCATGGAAACCGACATTTTATCTAATGGAATTTGATCGAATAGAATTTTCATATCTTCTACTGAATCTATGGCAACTCCTGCTTTTCCAACATCTCCAACTACACGTTCATGATCACTATCATATCCACGATGTGTTGCCAAATCAAACGCAACTGATAATCCTTTTTGTCCTGCAGCTAAGTTTCTTCTGTAAAATGCATTACTTTCTTCTGCTGTAGAAAAACCTGCATATTGACGAATAGTCCAAGGTCTACGAACATACATAGTAGAATATGGTCCACGAAGATTTGGTGCAAGTCCAGCAACAAAATCTAAATGTTCCACAGTTTTCATATCATCTTTTGTATACGATGATTTTACTTCAATATCTTCTGCGGTTGTAAACGAAGATTGCGAAGTTTCGTTTTCAAACGTTTTCGTAGTATTAGTAAGTGTTATATGTTGAAGATTTTTTCTAGTCATGCTCATAATTTGTTTTGAAAATTACTCTTGCTTTAAGCGTTCTTTTTCTAATTTAGTTGCTAAACGTCTTAAGCTAATTGGAATAACTAATACTTTGTGTACTTCATTTTTTGCGAAAGGCTCAATTTCCAAATCATGTTTCATACGATCTTCAGGATTTGGGTATTTGTTTGTACCTAACAATACTTCTTTACCTTCATCGAACAATGTTTGTTCTTTTGCGGCACTTTCTTTTATTTTTCGGAAGATGGTTCCTTCTTTCAATTGCTTTAAGAATCCGCCAGTAGCTTCAATTTCTTTGAATAATGCTAACGCTTTTTCTGCTAATTGATTTGTGATACTTTCTATATAATACGAACCTTCTGTCGGATTGTTAGTTTTGTCAAAATAACTTTCATCTTTTAAGATTCGAAGCTGATTTCGAGAAATACGATCACCAAATTCATTTGCTTCATGATATAAAGCATCATATGGTAAATTGTATATGAAATCGGCGCCACCTAAAACTGCACTCATACATTCTGTCGTAGTTCGTAACATGTTTACATTGTAATCATACAACGTTTTGTTACGTTTTGAAGGAGAAGCAATAATGACACATTCCTGATTAAGGTTATATTCTTTTGCTAATACACTCCATAATTGACGCAATGCTCTTAGTTTGGAAATTTCAAAGAAATAGTGTGATCCAACAGTAACATTGAATGTTATTTTGTTTGTAATTTTTGAACCAAAATGGTTTAAGTATTCATTTACATGAGAAAGCGCATACGCGAGTTGTTGCACCATTGTTGCGCCTGCATTTTGATATGTATCTAGATGAACCGTCAACGTACTTTGGAATGCTTCAAGCTGTATGATTGTTTCTAGTTGTTCATGATCTTTTTCAAGATTTTCGAACCAATTTCCTGTTGAAGTTAATTGTCCTATGATATCAGCTCCAATGGTAATATTGGCAGTATGTTCTTTCGCGAAAGCGGAAATAGTAGCTATATAATCTGAAGACAAAAATTCCATTTCTATATGAATAGGAATATTTTGAACGTTCACATCAGCTAGAAGAGTTTCTATAGAAATTTCTTGGTTAGAAATGATTAACACTAAACTTTCTGCGCCACGTGATAAGATATCTTTTATATTCTGATTTGATTTAGTAGCATTTGTAACACGGATACGTTGTGCAACTTTCCATTGTGTAGTTTGTGTTGCAATTGGTTGTACGTTAAGCGTTTCACTGTGGTAAAAAGGCGTAATGTCAATTCCTTCGTGCGTTGCCGTAATTAGTGTCTGATTGTAATCAGCACCTTTTAAGTCTACTTGTATTTTTTGTTTCCATTGTGCAGCAGAAACAGTGTCAAATCCTTCAAATAAGTTACTCATTGTCTTCTAAATTTAGGCTATCTGCGTACTCTATAATGTAAATTTCTTCTTTTTCTTTTTTCATGAAATAGCGTTCACGTGCAAATTTTTCTAATTCATCAATACTAGAGAATTTTTTAATGCTCATACGATCTTTTCTAATTTCACGTCGAAGATTTTCTTTTTGCTTTTCTAAAAGTTCAATTTGTCTGTTGAGTTCTCTATGTGTAGAAAACCATGAGTTTGCATCTAAAAATAACATCCATACAATAAAGATGGCTGAGATAATGATGTATATATTTTTGAACTTGTTTAGATTCATCTTTTGTAGAATTTCGCTACGGTGCTAATACTATGTAAATGTACTAAAATTAGGCTAATCGTTCGCTAATTATTGTTCTAACAATATCAACAGCAACCGTATTATAGCGATTATTTGGAATAATGATATCCGCAAATTCTTTTGTTGGCTCAATAAACTGTTCGTGCATTGGCTTTAATGTCGATTGATATCTACTTAAAACTTCGTTAATATCGCGTCCACGTTGTGTAATATCACGCTTAATTCTACGGATAAGACGTTCATCAGAATCGGCATGTACAAATATTTTAATGTCGAACATTTTGCGAAGTTCCGCATTGGTCAAAATTAAAATACCTTCAACAATAATTACTTTTCGAGGAAGTGTATGAATTGTATCACCAGTTCGATTGTGTTTTACAAACGAATATACAGGTTGATCAATTGGATTTCCTTTCTTTAATTCGGTTAAATGTTCACAGATTAAATCGAAATCAATAGATCGTGGATGATCGAAATTGATTTTTGTACGTTGTTCATAATTTAAGTGTGATGTATCTTGATAGTAAGAATCTTGTGAAATGATTCCAACTTCGTTTTCGGGTAATTGTTTAATGATTTCGTTAACTACGGTAGTTTTTCCACTTCCTGTTCCGCCGCCAATACCAATAATGAGCATATGTTATTCAGTTTTTAGTCGTGGACAAAATTAAGCAAATTATTTAGTAATGTTAGATAAAAGAGTCTAGATCGCTTCGGTATAGAGAATTTATTGAAATTTAGCTTTTTAGAACCTACTTTTTATGAGGTCATGACTTGAAAATTATAAAGAATTTATGACTCTCATGGCTTTTGACCATATATGATTTGAAATTATTTTAAAAATAAATAGTTTTTACTTTTCTGTTACTGGAAAAGTCTTATATTTGCAATCCAATTTTTAGGGCATAGTCTTTATTTTTTAACGAATAAAAGCTATAGCAAAACACTTTTCGGGGTGTAGCGTAGCCCGGTTATCGCGCCGCGTTTGGGACGCGGAGGTCGCAGGTTCGAATCCTGCCACCCCGACAAAAAGAAAGTCTTGCTTTATGCAGGACTTTTTTTATACAATACATTTGAGCTTGCTCAAAGATGTATTGTATAAAAAAGGACTAATGTGCGTAGCACATCAAGACTTTTCATTTGCAACGAAACCTTATTCAGGATCACGAAGTAATCCTTACTTTTTATTTTAAGCTCGCTTAAGAATGTATTGCATAAGAAAAGGATTCAAAGCGCGAAGCGATTCAAGATTTTCATTTGCAATGAACTGACATTTAAGACTACACAGTAATCTTCTTCACAAATTTTAATTCAACCTAAAATACTGAACTTTTTTGTTCGATAAAGGTTTAAACTCAATGAATTCACGTGGAATACCACTCGAGCGTTGTACAAACTCAATGGCTTTGTTATCGTCAATGCTTACAAATGTATATTGTCCATTTCCTCTAGATATAATTCTCCATTCGAAACCATATTCTTTAATGATAGAAGCATCTTTGTGACGATCAACTTCTCGTTCTCCAAGATCATCTGCTAAGTAATGCCATTTAGCATACTTACTTGTTGCTTTTTTTACCTTAATTAAATAAGTGCCGCGTAGTGTTTTTTCAAAACTAAATAATGTGCTTTTGTTGTTATTGTTACAAAACCCTAACTCATTATATCCAGTCGCGTCAGAAGTCCATGTATATCCCAAACAAACTTTTTTATTATTTATTACAGACGACATTTTAAAGGTTCTGTTTTCTAGAGGATCGTTTTTGATAGGTATTAAAGGTTGTAAATCAAAATACCAACGTCCGTTCAGTGATGTTTTCTCTTTCCAAGACGACAAGAAAAAGTCATTGCTTTTAGTGTTATAAAATAATGTGTCGGAAAACATATCTGGATTTTGTTGTGTGCCAAGATTGATAATTCGGTAATGTCCATCAGTTTGCTGTATTATTTTCCATAGCTGTAACTTGTCATTAGTATTAGATGCTGCAAGTTTTAAATCTCCTTTGCTATTTCCAGTTGCTGCCAATGACCATAGTTTACCTTGAATGATTACTTGTAATTGATATGTGTTGTTTGCAACCTTTTTTACATTCCAATTTTCGAAAGTAGCTTGCATGAGAAACTTTTTTTCAGAAATATTATAACCTAGCGATGTAGTTCTGTTATTTACTTTATTTTTTAAAGCTACTGTTTGATGATTTCTATAGGCTTTCTCAAAATTGATTTTACTTTGACTGGCAAAATCTACATTTGACGTTGGATTTATTTTCGGTTGTTTTACGTTAAATTTTTGAGTCTTTGACCATTTGCCATTCGCATCATTTATAATGGCTCTTACTTTCCAGTTCCAGCCTACAAGTTCTGTTGAATTTATATGTTTTGTTTGAACTAATTTGTATTCAGATTTTGGAGCTGTCTTTCGAATTGATTTCCCTGCATTTGTTGGGTGCGATATTATAATTTCATACTGTTGTGCGTTTGGAACAGCTGTCCAATCAAAACTCCATGTGTAGGATACACTATTATTTTTAACTCCATTTGGCAAATTGGTATTTGCAATTGGTTGTAATAATTTAGGAATAGAATTAGTTGTTGGAGTTTTCTTAAAATACAATGTATTCGGTTTGCTCCATTTGCCCCAAGTATTTCCGTTTTTAGCACGAACCCACCATCCCCAAGCATCTTTAGCTAATGTTTCATTAATTGGAGATGAGAGTTTTAGTTGATAATTTGAATTGTTAGTTCGTGTATTTAGTAATTTATCTTTTTTGTTTTTATGTTCTACTAGTATTTGATATTCGTTTGCATTTGCGACAGTTTTCCAGTCAAATTGAATAATAGCGCCTGTCTTGTTTTCAATTGTTTGCCCAGAAATAGGAGTTATTAATTCTACTTTCGCAAGTTTTGAAGTAGGTTTAGGTTTTGAATTTTGAGGAATAAATGTAAACATCGCATTGGCAAGTCCGTCAACACTTTTTTGTGTAATGGTACTTCCAATAAGAAAACTTGGAGCTGCAACAAGTGATTTATTACTGTGTTTTGCTATGATATAATAATGTCCTTTACCTGTGGAGATAGCTAATTTAAACTTTTGATTTTCCACATTTGCTTGATCCCAAACTTGTAATACTGCATTGTTTTCTTGACTTCCACCGCGAATGTCAAATAATTTGTTGTGTTGTTTGGAGCGAATTACATAAAATCCATTTCCAATTTCTTCAAATTTAAAAAGCTGATTACTTTGATTGGTTCGTTTTGCCAAAACTACACCAATACCATTACTTTGATACGGTTGTTGTACTTGTAAGACACGGTTTTTTTCATAACTTTCAATAACATACCATTGTCCTTCAGTAACAGGTTTTTGTGCATACAATTGTAATGTAATTAAAAAAATAAATAATGTGAAATAATACTGTTTTAGTGCGTGGGGAAATGAGATCATCGGGAAAATTTTAGTTTTCATTGTTGTAAATATAAGGTTATATATTTTCAAAAACACTGCCAAATTTTTGACTTTCAATACTTTTTAAGCTTTATAAATTTTTAAAGCATTTTGTTTATTGCTGTTTTTGTAAGAAAATAGGCGGCTTATTATTTGTATATTTAGTACAGTAAATTCTAAACTTTAGTCATGAAACATTTACAAATTTGTCTTACTATTTGTTTTACACTTTTATATAATTATACGAGTCATGCTCAGAATGATTTTTCAAATTCTGACTCGGATTTTACCTATGGGGTTGCAACGAAGATGCAAATTGAATTCAGTAATAAAGGCGCTGTAGCTTATAAACTGAGTTTAACTGGAGGAATAGGGTATGACATAGAAAATGCAGTTTTACCAGCGATTCATACAGGTGTTCTTCTTTTTAATAGTAATAGTGTAGGAGCCGATCAAAGTCAAAAATGGTATCGATTGCAGGCACATTTTTTTGTCAATGGAATTGCTACTGTTCGATTAGATAAAAGAGATTTTAGCTATTTTGAAAGAAATGTTCCGTTGTATCACTTTGCTGACTTTACATCTAATCCGCTTCAAAACCCTTATAAAACGTCATTGAGTTATGGAGCAAATTGGGTTTTTGTACAACATGGAAAAGATCAGCGTGTAGGTTTTTTTAATTTGAATATAATGGGTATTGGACAACTCAGTTATTATAATGATGGAGGACCAATTTTGGAATATGCAGGAGATAAAAGAGACCGTTATTATACTGGCGGAATTACATTAAGTTATCATGGAAACGTAAATGATTTGATAGATCTTGTTGAACTGAGTTATCATAAATATACTGGATATCAAAAATATGCTTTTGACGTAGCTGATCATTTACAAATTGATTTTTTAAACTATGCAGATACCAAACAATTTGCGTTCAATCAACAACGATGGCGACTCAACTTTTCTAATTTGAAAAATGGTTTTGGAGGAAGTTTTGCATTATATAACAAAGCAAACTTAGACTTACAAGATTTTTTACACTTTGTTACAAATGTTCCTTACCATCCTGATTATTACCAAGGTTACCGTATGATGTTTGGTATTAGACATGAATACAATCACACAAAATTTTAGAAAGATGAAAAAACTATTATTTTTAATCGTCCTATTATATGCATTTACATCTTGTCGATCAGGTTTAGACTTGGTCAATCAGGCATACATAGATAAACGTTTGAAGGTTGAAAAAACTTTTCCTATTACTGAATTTGAAGTATATGTTTTTAGCATTTGTGAAGATTATAAAGTGAAAAAGAAAGATTCTCTTGCGAAACGTTTCTGTGATTGTCCTGAAAACTTTTTTGATCAACCAGAAACAAAAGATATTAGAAAGGTAGAGGAAATTTATTTACTAAAGCACAAAACATCAGATGTAGTATTCTATTTGACTACATTTTCACATAAATATATTCAAAAGAGAAAAGGGTTTTTAAATGATAGTACTATTTATAAAAACAAAATCATTTTAGAAGAAATAGAATCTATTTATATAGGAAATATAGATACTGTAGTTCATAAAATTTCTTTTGAGGGGAATAAAAAATTGAAAGATGTAACTTTTTATTTTGAAGCTAATGAATTTCCTGAGAAGATGATTGTGACTAAAGGAAATATGACAACTTCAGAGAATAATTATAGTATTGCAGAAACTATTCCATTGGATGATGTGTTTAGGAATGATGTTACGTATGTTAAATCAAATTATACGATTGATTATTATAAAAAATACGACTACGAGAAACCGCCACGGCATGTTTCAGAAATAAAGATAGTTTCTAAAAAGGGAAAAACAGAAGTCGTTTTTAGTTTTGATAATTACGATTGGTATTATAAAATGGCCTCCAAACGCATACGATTTTATCCTAAAAATAATCTTCCTTAAATTTTAAAAAGTAATATCTTAGTAATTCTAAAAACAAACGCTCTAATGAAACTAAAACTTTTCTTATTTGCATGTTCAATAGTTCTTTTTATTGCATGTGGAAATGAATCTAAAAAAACAGAAACGGTAAACGAAGATGCAGAAACAGTTGATCAAACTATTGAAGAGTTTGTTGATGAAGCTCAAAAAAATACTGAGAAAAAGCTGCTTACTGTTGATGATAAAATAGAAATGATTAAGTCTAACTTTTTAATGATTGAAAACCAGCTTTCT
Organism: Kordia sp. E; assembly: GCF_056033805.1. NCBI lineage: Bacteria > Pseudomonadati > Bacteroidota > Flavobacteriia > Flavobacteriales > Flavobacteriaceae > Kordia > Kordia sp. E. Next base: position 487,647 of record NZ_JBRASR010000006.1, on the reverse strand, counting down.
TCTTTTGAAAAAAAAGAAAAAGAGGAATATGTAGGTGGAGGTGTTACAAAAAGAGAAGGTTATTTTAAAGCTGGAGTTCCACAAAAAATAAAATTAGGAAATCATGGAGAACATGGTGCTGAAGTATATACTTTCTACTTGCATGACAACAAATTATTTTTTGTATTAGAGGAAGAATTTAGTGAAGTTTCTATGCGTGGACCGTTTACAAAGAAAGATAAACGCTATTATATTCATGATGGTCAATTGATTCGTGTATTAGAAAAAGAAAAAACAGTTAAGTCAGGAAAAATAGATACGTCTACTGCTCAAAATGTAGATGTAACCGATCAGTGGAAATCAAAAACGGATGTCGTTTCAGAATTTGAAAAATTACTTCGCGGAGCAAGCACATCTTTAATTGAAGTAAAAACAGTTGGTTTGGATAATGGACGCTGGATTAGCAACGATGACCCAAAATCTGGAGTGGAAATAAAAGATGGGAAATTCATCATGTTTTATAAAGGAGCAGAAACAACAACAGACGATGTATATGATTATAAATTATCTGAACATGAAGGTGTTGAGTACCTTACATTGATAGATAAAGCTGGTGATGAGCTCAAATATTCAATTTTAGAATATACAGATGAAATTTTTGTAATGAGTTATCTAGCGCGCGGAAATAAACTATCATACAAGAAAGAGAAGTAAGTTGAAGTTATGATTTTCAAAGGAGAACAAACGATAAAAAAAAGTGGAAGCTATTATCACTTGGAAGTTGCCGCAGATATTGTAAATCAATTTGAAAAAAAGCGAGCTACACGTTTAATTTGCACCATTGATGATAAAGTAACTTTACAATGCGGATTGAATCATTTAGGGAATGGAAATTTCTATATCATGCTTGCCAAACGATATATTAAACAAATTGGCAAAGAGGTAGGGGAAACCATTTCATATCAATTAGAAGAAGATCCGAATCCGCTTGGTGTGGAAATTCCAGCAGTATTAGAAGCATTTTTAGCTCAGGATGAAGACGGGAAAGCAATTTTCAACAAACTTACAGATGGAAGAAAACGGACGTTGATCTTTAGTGTTTTGCGCATTAAGAATGTAGATAAACAAGTAGAAACTATCATGAAGTTTTTACAAACGGAACATGAAAAGATGCGCCAAAAGAAGCGTAATTGGTAACAATTTAGTATTTATGAATACTTATTTTATATATGACAGAATTTACAGAACGTTACAAACGATTATCCGATAGCGAACTTTTAGCAATATTGGCTAATGCTTCAAGTTATCAGTCAATTGCAGTAGAAACCGCAAAACAAGAATTGGATTCTCGTAAACTCACGGAGGATCAAATAAAAGACATAGAGGCTAAAAATAGTTTAGTAAAAGAACAAAAAGAAGCACAACTCCAAAAGCGTAAAGAAGAAAACGAAACATTTAAAAATGATTTCCTTGCTTTATTTACAACTGTAAATCCTTTTGCAAAACAGCTTGAATTATACGAAAAACAAATTCGTTTTATGTGTTGGTTTTTTGCAGCCATTGCTGTGTACATACTAGTTTCAAATTACACATTAATGGGATTCTATTTTGAAGATCTTTTTAAAGGAAAAATTGGAATTGATTTAGTAATTTATTTTGTTGATATTCTATCAATTGTTTTAGGAACAATCTTATTCTGGAAGCGTAAAACACTTGGCTGGATTTTGATTACATTTTATATTACTACTGGATTTGCAGGGCTGATTTTTTCATTTATTCATCATATAACTTCGCCTGCACAGCAGTATTATAGCATTATTGACAATGCAATGATGCCGACAAATGTTATTGGAGTATATATAATTGGGGCAATCTTTTTCGGAACAAATCTCTATGTATTACTCAAAGAAAAAGTAAAACATGTTTTTAAAATTGATAATACCATTGCAGTATTAACAATCGTTTTAACCATCGCAATTCAAGGAGCACTTTGGATTACGTTGTTTCTCTAATCTAATAACGTTAATACAGTATCTACAGAAGCTACTAATTCTTCTTCATTTGAATCTGTTTTGGAAACAATTTTTAATCCATTTAAAAAAGTGTGTAGGAGTGATGCAATATTTTTAATATTTTTATTTGCTGAAATTTCTCCTGAGTTTACGCCAGATTGTAAAAAATTTTCAAAAACACCTTCCATAAAAACTTTGTTTTCTTGAATTACAGTGAGCATTTCTTCGTCATTAGGTACTAACTCAGTTGTTACATTAATAACAAAACAACCTTTACGTTCTATATCACAAGCGGCTTCAGAAATTCCATGTTGAAAAAGTCTTCGAAAACCTTCTTTTACATTTTCTTGACTTTCTAAAAATGCTAATAACTGTTTTCTATTTACTGTACGATAATGAGTGAAAGCTTTATCAAACAATTCTTTTTTTCCGCCATACGTATCATAAATACTCGCACGATTGATTCCTAAGTAATTCACTAAATCCTGCATGGAAGTTGCGTGAAAACCATTGCGCCAAAAAAGACACATTGCCTTATTTAGTGTTTCCTCTTCATTAAATTTTTTAACTCTTGGCATAAAATTAATAGTAGGGACAGCAAAAAGCTATCCCTACAAAAATACATATATTCTATGAATGATTTATTATGAACTTTAGACAGATCAAATAAATAATAAATTTCTTTTGTTTCTTTTCTTTGGGAAAGCAAAGAGAAAGAAATAAGAAACTAAATAATGGTAAATTAAATAAAGTGAATTTATCAAGAATTATAAAGTTTCTGATAATAAAAGTTATTCTTAACTCAACAACGGATTTACATTCATTCCACCATCAACATTGTATTCACTTCCTGTAATAAAAGAAGCTTCATCTGAAGCTAAAAATGCTACTAAGTTTGCTACATCTTCTGGTTGCCCAAATCGTTTTAGTGGAACACGTTGTTGCATTGCTTGTGCTAAACCATTCAATTGTTCTTCTGGCATGCCCGTTTTTCCAAAAATTGGAGTCTCTGTAGGTCCAGGGTTTACAGCATTTACACGTATTTTTCTAGGTGCTAATTCTGTAGCAGCAGTTCGTGTATATGAATTTAAAGCTGCTTTTGTTGCTGCATATATCGCGGTATTTGGCATTCCTGTATATGCATTAATTGAAGATAAATTAATGATAGATGCGCCATCATTCAAAATTGGTAAAAACTTTTCTGTGGTAAATACGGCACCTTTAAAGTTAATTCCAAACTGTGTTTCGTACACTTCTTCCGTAATTTGACCAACTGGAGCTGGTATAAAAACTCCTGCGTTTACAAAAAGCACATCTACATTTCCGTGCGATTCTTTTACTTCATTTACTAAACTATCTATCGCATCAAGCGATGTAACATCAGCTACAATTCCTCTAACACCTAATGCTGAAGCAGCTTTTGCTACACGTTCTTCAGATCTACCAGTAATGATGACATTAGCGCCTTGTGCTTTTAACTTTGCAGCAGAAGCATAACCAATTCCACTATTTCCACCTGTAACTACTGCTGTTTTTCCTTGTAATGAACTCATTTTATATAAATTTTTTATGATTAATTTTATTTTAGAACGATCGTTCCGAATGCAAATATATAAATAACAGAATGATCATTCCAAATAAAAAAGAAATTATTTTTTTAAGTATCTTTAAACTGATAAATTAAATGTTTGATAATTGAATATGTAGTAACTATATAAATGACAAAACATCAAGAAGTACTCACACCAAATATCTTTTTGAAAAAATTAAAGCAGGTACACACTTTTTTGTTTATAACGGTAGTGTTTTTTTTGCTATTTAGTATTTGGTCAATGCAATTAATTTTTGAAGTGTTAACAATACCTAAAGATCTTGTACTAATTATTGTGGCAATAATATTGACAGTTAGTCTTATTGTAGAAAAAATGATTTTTAATATACGTTTGAAGCGTATTAGAAGTAGTAATTTATTAAAAGAAAAAATTTTAAAATATTACAAAATAACAGCAGATAGTTATCTGATTCAATCGTTGATAATTGTTTTTTCAATTTTGATCGCTTTCATAATAAATGCTTCTATTTATCTAGCATTTCCAATTTTATTGTTGATTTATTATTATAAATTACGAACATCAAAAAAGAAAATTATTTCAGATTTAAATTTAAAAGGTGAGTCCTTAAGTCAATTTAATAGATTTGATATAGCACTGCCTGAAAATATATAAATATTCATTTAAAAGTTTTTGAACCATGAATCAAGCTACACAAGAATTCACACCAAATAAGTTTGTACAAACACTTACTATAATTTACATGGCACTGCTAAGTGGTTTGTTATTTTTTATTGCGATTGTATTTTTTCAGTTTGATGGAGGAATGACTCCAACATTTGATACGAGTGATACGTTATTATTAATATATCCAGTAGTTGCTATTGGTGCAATTTTGTTAAGTCAAGTCATTTACAAAAAATTGCTAGCTACTGCCAAGAATAAACCAGGTTTAAAGTCAAAGTTGCAAAGCTATCAAACTGCTTCTATTGTAAAGTTTGCGCTTATAGAAGGACCTGCATTCTTGGGAATTGTATTGTCTATGACGACTGGAAATACTGCGTTTATTGCTATTGCAGGAGTTTTAGTGATTTTTTTATTACTTCAAAAACCATCACGAACGAGAGTTGAAAGTGAATTGGATTTACGCGGAGATGATAGAAATAAGTTCAATCGTTTTGATGAGGTAATCGATTAAGAATTTATGAATACTACTTCTTATAAACTACCATTTCATGTTGCAAAAGCAAAAGAACTCATCTATGATGTATGCAATTTTGAATTTTTAAATTTTCACGAAAGTGATGAAAGTGCCGAATATGAAGCGTGTACTTTTCAGTTAGAAACACTTAAAATTATTTCTAGGACGGCAAAAATTACACCTAAAAAAGTTGGGCAATTTGTTACTATTTGGAAACGAAATTCTGAAGGAATCACAACTCCTTTTCATGAATTAGATACATTCGATTTTATTGTTATTAATGTTCAAAAAGACATGCAATTTGGTCAATTTGTATTTCCTAAGTCAATATTAATTCAAAAACGAATTGTTGCAACAGTAACAAAAGACGGAAAGCGCGGCATTCGTGTATATCCAGCTTGGGACAAACCTACAAGTACGCAAGCAATTAAAACACAAGCTTGGCAATTACAGTATTTTCTTCCAATTACAGCGTCAATCAGTCCTGTAGATAGCATAAAGAAATTATATTTTTAAAGAATTCTATAAATTCATGCAACTCTTTCATTCTTTTCTTGTCAGTATGATATAGAATTGATCAAAAAAAGCGAGTATGAAAAATAGAATCATAGGAATTGACGTTGCGCGAGCATTTGCAATTATTGGAATGATTCTGGTCAATTTTAAAATGATTTTTGGACAAGAAGGCGATAGTTGGCTACTAAATTTTACAGCATTGTTTGAAGGAAAAGCTGCTGCGTTATTTGTGATTTTGGCTGGAGTCGGAATTGCATTTATGACGAATACAGCTGTCAAGAATGCTGATGAAGTTAAGTTGCGTCAAGCGCGCATAAAAATTTTCAAAAGAGCACTTTTATTGTTCATTATTGGACTTTCATACATCTTGATTTGGCCAGCAGATATTCTACATTTTTATGGAATATATATGTTGTTAACATTATTCTTTTTAAAAGGAAAAACACATCATATTATCCTTGGCATTCTTGCTTGTTTATTACTATATCCAGCTTTTATGTTTTGGATTGATTATGATACAGGTTGGAATTTTAATGATTTTTCTTATTTAGATTTTTGGACGATTAACGGTTTTATAAGAAACCTATTTTACAATGGGTTTCATCCTGTAATTCCTTGGACTGCCTTTATGTTATTGGGTTTATGGTTTGGAAGACAAGATTTAACCAATGAAAAATTTATTAAAAGGACATTTGTTATAAGTTTATTAGTTGTCATAGGAATGCAAATATTTTCAAAAGTTTTAATCGTTTTTCTTTCAGGAGGAAACGAAACAGTAATTACGGAATTGGCGCCGGTTTTTGGCACAAGCCCTATGCCGCCGTTGCCAATATATATTTTTTCATCAAGTAGTGTTGCCCTGTGTATTATTTGTGTTTGTATTTGGTTTGCTAAGAGAATGCAACATAGTTTAGTTATTATGGTACTCAAAAACACAGGGCAATTAGCATTAACGTTCTATGTAGCACATATTATTATTGGAATTGGTATTGTAGAATTGTTGTCAACAACTATATTAGGTACGTTTTCTATCGAATTTTCAGTGATGTATGCTATTGTATTTAGTATATTTTGTATGGCATTTGCAACAGTTTGGACACGCTATAAAAAGCAAGGTCCGTTGGAATGGATTTTACGAAAATTGACAGATTGAATAAAAATAAAAAACACTGTTCATCTTTTAAAACGAACAGTGTTTTTACTTTTAAAAATAACTTCTATTATTTCTTTTTCATGCAATTCAAGGTTTCTTTCACAACAAACCAAGAGAAGCAAACAATTCCAATTGAGAATACAACATCGCCAATAATTCGTAACCATTTTAAAGTTTGAACCGTTGGACTGTATAATAGTTCAGCATCTCTAGCATATGAATATCCTTCATGAATAGATGTATATGCTTGTATAATTCCGATTGGTAACAAACTTAAAACAACCATCAATGTTAATCCAATATTCAAAAACCAAAAGGCATTTTTAATTAATTTTTCATTCCATAAGTCAGTTGAGTAAAAACGTAAACAAATTAAAATGAAGCCCATTCCAAGCATTCCGTATACGCCAAATAATGCTGTATGTGCGTGAACTGCTGTTGTATTTAACCCTTGAATATAATACAATGCAATTGGCGGATTGATTAAGAATCCAAATACACCTGCGCCAACCATATTCCAGAAAGCAACAGCAATAAAGAAGAATATTGGCCATTTGTAACGTTGAATCCATTCGTTTTCTTTCAGTAGATTCCAGTTTTCTCTAATCTCAAATCCCATCAATGTAAGTGGCACAACTTCCAAAGCACTAAATGTAGCTCCTAAGGCAATCGCTTGTACAGGCGTTCCTGAATAGTATAAATGGTGTAATGTTCCTATAATTCCTCCAGTTAAAAAGATACTTGCAGATGCAATTGACGTTTTTCCAGCTGTTTTCATTGAAATAACTTTCATACGTGAAAATATATACGCAATAATTACTGTTGCAAATACTTCAAAGAATCCTTCTACCCATAAGTGGACAAGCCACCAACGCCAATAATTAATTACTGGAAGTGAACTGTTTTCTCCATACATTAATCCTGAAAAGAAAAACATTCCAATCGCAATCACAGCAATTAATAGAATGATCAATAAATGTTTTGAATCATCTTTTTTACGAATTCCATACAATACATGTCTTCCAACCATTAGTACCCACAAAACAAGTCCAATACCAAGGAATATTTGCCAAAAACGACCTAAATCCATGTATTCGTATCCTTGATGACCAAAGAAGAAATTGGTTGTTAAATCTAAAAATTGGTGGACTCCTAACCATTCTCCAAGCATGGAACCTAATACAATAATAAGTAGCGCAACAAACAAGAAATTAATTCCAAAAACTTGATATTTCATTTCTTTATTACTAATCATTGGTGCTAAAAATAAACCAGTAGCTAGCCAAGTTGCAGCAATCCAGAAGACAGCTAACTGCGTATGCCAAGTTCGTGTAATAGAATAGGGAAGTACTTCAGACAAATTAAATCCAAAAAATGCTTGTCCTTCAACGGTATAATGCACGGTAATAATTCCCAGAACGACTTGTAAAACGATCAATAATGTAATTACTAAGAAGTATTTTAATACCGCTTTTTGCGATCTAAATAATGTTAAGTTGAGTAAAGGATCTGTTTTGATTTTTGTGACTGCTTCTCCTTTTTCATGATTTCGAATGTAATAATAGGTCAAGAAACCAATAAACAGCAGCAACAATACAACTGAGAAACCTGACCAAATTTGTGAATCTGGCGTAATGGTATTATTAATCAGCGGTTCATGTGGCCAGTTAGAAGTATAGGTATACTCTTTATCTGGTCTGTTAGTACTTGCTGCCCAAGAAGTCCAAAATAGAAATGCATTCAGTTTGCGTAACTTTTCTTTGTCTGTAAGCGCTCCTTTCGGAATTGCGTATTGTTCATGTCCTTCTGAAAAAATAGTGCTATAATATGCCGTATTCTTAGCAATCGCTAATTGTCGTTCTTTTGATAATGTGATTGTGTTGGTTGTTGGATTGAAAGTGTTTGTCTTTACATCTTTCACCAATCGAGCTTTAATAGCGGCTTGCTTTTCTTCATCTAAATCATCATAAGTAGAATTAAAATCTTTCTGTGCCCAATAATCCAATAAAAAAATAGCTTCTTTATGAATCCAATCGGCTGACCAATCGGGCGCCACATAGCTTCCATGTCCCCAAATAGAACCAACTTCCATTCCTCCAATTGATTCCCAAATATTTTGTCCTTCTTGTATATCTGCTTTTGTAAATATAACTTCTTGACTGCCTTTTACGGAGACCAAATCAGGAATTGGCGGTTGTGTTTGATATACTTCTGTTCCTACCCAAATTAAGGCGATAAACGATAGGACAACTACGGATATAAATCCGATCCAAATTCTTTTCATTACTAATTGTTATTTAATTGTTGTTCAGTTTCTAAGGCTCTTTTGAAGAGAATATTATTTTCTAAATGAATGTGTTTGTGTAAATCTTCTTCGAAATCTTTCAGTAATGCAAAGGCAACCTTATATGAGTTACAGGCATCATTTGGTGGTGTGTAATTATTGGAAAGTGTTGCTATTTTTCTGAAACGTTCGCCTTCATCATCATGTTCTTCGTGCATCATACTGATAGGATTTTCTATAGTTCCAAATGGAGGAGTTGCGAGTTCAGCTTGATTTTTCTTTGCAACAGCAATTTTTTTGATAAAAGGAAAAAGAATAATTTCCTCCTTTTTCATATGCTTTGTTAAATCGCCAGCACTTTCGTTGAATAAAGTTCTAATTTCTAATAATTCAGGATGTTGATCACCATGAACTTTACAAATTTTATTTAGATACAACTGAATTTCTGGAATTTGCTTTTCAATATATAAATGATGATTTTGATAAATATAATCGGTCATGAAATCGAGTTCCCAATTTTGATAATCATCTTGTCTAGAAGTTTTACTTTCAACCATTAGAACCTCTGACAATAGTTTTTCCCAATCCAATTTTTTTTCGGCAGAAACTTCTGTAATCGTTCTATTTCCATTACAGCAAAAGTCAATATTATGTTGTTTAAATACGTTTGCTGTTTTATAATTATCAGCAACAATATCACTTACGAGAGTATTTTTGTTAATATCCATTTGTGTTATTTTTAGTGGATTAAATATTTATAAAATATAAAAGGATCTTTTTATCCTTTATTGTTTTAAATTTTTTTATGTCTTCAACCAAAAGATGTTCTTTTTAGTATCGGTAAATAAAATATCGTGCAATGTATTTTCTTCTAACATCTTCTTTAAGTTGTTTCTAATTTCAATAAATTTAAAGTGAAGTGGGCAAGGAGATTTATCATCACATTGTTTTAGTCCTAAACCACAACCTGTATAAATTTTGTCTCCATCCAAAAGGTTTACAATTTCACTTAATGTAATTTCTTTTAAGCGATGTTCTTCAATCATAAAACCGCCATACGGACCTTTGATAGAAGTTACGATGTGATTTCGTGTAAGTATTTGTAAAATTTTAGCGGTGAATGCTTCAGGAGAATTTATAGCACTTGCAATGGTTTTCAGTCCAACTTTAGTTTGTAAAGTGGATCGTTCTGCTATAAAAATAACAGCTCTTAAACCATATTCGCAAGATTTTGAAAACATACTCATGATATTATATGTGCAAAGATAGAAGTATTTTTCATAAAAGATAAAATTATCCGTTATAAAATTTTAAATTTAGTTTTTGAAAGAATTTTTATTCCTCAATCGTATGTTCAAAACTTAGCGTGAATGTTGTCAAACCATTTTCAGATTTAAAGAAAATATTTCCATCATGTGCTTCTACAATACTTTTTGTGAGTGTTAAACCAATTCCAGAACCATCTTTTCTCGTCGTAAAGTATGGAATGAAAATATTGTTTTTAATCTTTTTAGAAATCCCAATTCCGTTATCGGAAACGGTGAAATGTACACGGGCTTGGTCGGTTGTTAAATTAATTGTAATTGCTGGGTTTTCAGCTTCTTTCAACGCGTACATGCAATTGGAAATCAGGTTGATAATTACTTGCTCCAATTGTTGCTTGTCAGCAGAAATTAATACGTTTTCTTCTCGTTGAAAATTTAAACTGATACCATTTTCTTTGAATTCCTGCGCGAATAAATCCAACGTGTTTTTGATAGTTTCTGTAAAATTGACCTCTTTTCGATCAGGCAATGGCAATTCAGATAATTGACGATATGTATTGACAAAATTATTTAGGTGTAATGAACGCTTTTTGATAATTTTCAAACCTTGTGATAACTCTTCTAGCGTATCTTCGTCTGGCTCATCTTGTAATAAGGAATCTAAGTTTTCAGCCAAACTCGTAATTGGTGTAATCGTATTGATAATTTCATGTGACATCACAGTCATCAATTTATACCACGATTCTTTTTCTTTCTTATCAATTAATTGTTGAATCGTTTCCATCGTTACAATCAAATATTCAAATTCGTTTGTATGTGTCACCGAAGTTTTCAAGAAAAAAGATTCCAATTGATCATTTACCGTTAAGGAAATTGTATGTTTTACACGTTTCCATTTTTTGGAATCAATAATAGCAACCAATGGTGTAATTTTCTCCTTTAACAAGGTCCATTTATAAAATTTCGGAATCTTAAAAAAGTCTACAAATGCTTTATTTAATTGGAAAACTTCAATCTGTTCATTGCTATCCTTTCTAAGAATCAAAACACCAATCGTTAAGCTTTCAATGATGTTTGTAAAGATTAATTGTTCGGAAGTATGTTGCTGACTTTTTATTCTATATTTTGCTTGTAAAGCTGCTGTTTTTGCATGTAAACTATTCGAGCGTTTGTCAACAGAAATCATATTAGAGAAATCATCATGTAACAAACAATCAACAGTTTTTTCTACATCAACAAAGAGTTTTCGTAAATAATCAAAACATAAAAAAACTTGAAACAGTAATAATAAGGTAAACCCGAAACCATTAATTATATATCCTTTTTGAAAGAAATAAAAGATTAAAATCGCGTTAAGCGAAATCAAAAAAATGCGAATGCAGAGTTGTATATATACTTTTTTTCCCATTTACAATTGGTGTTTTTCTAAACGTCTGTACAAAGCAGCTCTTGTCAATCCTAAATCTTTGGCAGCTTTAGAGATATTTCCATGATGTTTGTCCAATGCTTGTTGAATGAGCATTTTTTCAGTTTCCTCTAAATTAAGTGTTACTGCTGTATTTGTGGTAACTTTTCGTGAAGAAAAATGTAAATCTTCAGCTTCAATACTTGTATTATCAGTAATAATTACTGCGCGTTCAATAATATGTTCTAGTTCGCGAATGTTTCCTGGCCAATTGTAATTTTTCAATGCTGTGAACGCAGTTGTTGAAATTGAAGTTAATTGTTTTCGGTAGCGCTGATTCAGTTTTTTGAGAAAGTGCGTTGCCAAAACTTCGATGTCTTCTGTACGATCTCGTAATGGAGGCAATTGTAATTCTATGGTATTAATTCTGAATAATAAATCTTGTCGAAATGTTTGTTCGTTTACCATTTCATGAATCGACGCGTTAGTAGCACAAATAATTCTTGCATCAATGATACGCTCGTTTCCTTCACCCAAACGTGTTACTTTTCTATTCTGAATTACCGTTAATAATTTTGATTGCAGATGCAAAGGCAAGTTTCCTATTTCATCTAAAAAAATTGTTCCGCCTGAAGCCAATTCAAAACGTCCTAATGTATCTTTTTGTGCATCAGTAAATGCTCCTTTTGCATACCCGAATAATTCACTTTCAAATAAATTTTCGTTTAATGCGCCTAAATCTACATGAATAAACGGATGATTTTTACGATTTGATTGCAAATGAATTTCTTTGGCAAACACGTATTTCCCTGTTCCGTTTTCTCCTAAGATTAACACATTTGCATCCGTAGGAGCAACTTTTTGAACCAAGTTGATTGCTTTTTTCATCGCAACCGAAGTTCCTATAATATGTTCAGTTTGCTGATGAAAATCTTTATCGAGTTGTTCTTGTACGGTTTCTAATTGTGTTGTTTTTCGTTTTGATCGTGCTAATTCAACACCAGCATTTACAATACTATATAACTTTTCTGTATTCCAAGGTTTCAAGATGAAATCTGTTGCGCCTAGCTTTATAGCTTCTACCGCTAAATGTACATTTCCGAAAGCCGTCATGAGAATTACGGTAGTTTCGGGACTGATTTTTTTAATATGTTGCAACCAATACAAACCTTCTTTTCCGTCTTCAAATCCAATACGATAATTCATATCGAGCAAAACCACATCAAACGTTTGTTCGGTAATATGATTCCCAATCTTTTTAGGATTATTGGTTGTGACAATTTCGGTAAAATATTTCTTCAAACTGATGCGTGCAGAAAATAAAATATCGTCATCATCATCTACAATTAATATAGAAGCTTCTTTTTTTCTCATAGTACATAGGTAGTAAGATGTTTGATAATGAACAAAAAAATGTTCGATAATGAACACTCTTAAAATCAAGTTATTTTGTAAAATACTGACAATGAGTATTTTAGATATTTATTAATTCATGGCACAACAATGGCATTCTACTTATCAGACAAAATAATTATAACGATGGACAAGCAAATTCAACCAAAAAATAAAAAAACAAAGCGCATGCTACTATGGGGAATTCCAATCGTGCTTTTAGTGAGTGTTATTTTAATGAATGCAACACGTAAGAAGCAAGTAAACTTAGGCAAAGACACTGTATCAATCAAAGAAGTTGTGAAAGGTGATTTTGAAGATGTATTATTATTTAATAGTACAGTTGAACCAAAAACCTCAGTAGTTATCAATGTGATTCAAGGTGGATCGGTTTCTGAAATTTTTGTAGAAAGCGGTCAAACGGTGAAAAAAGGAACACCTTTATTACGTGTGTACAATCCGAATGCTGAGTTGAATTATTTGACACAAGAAACAGCAATTGTAGAACAGATTAATAATTTGAGAAATATTCGTGTTTCAATTAAAAATCAACAATTAAATTTAGACGAACAATTATTAAGTATTGATAATGCTTATAAAAATGCAGAACGCAAATATGCTGTAGACGAACGTTTGTATGAAAAAGATGTGATTGCTAAAAATGATTATGAAAATTCTGAGCAAGAATATAAATTCCAGAAAGAACGTAACGAAGTTATTAAGCAAAAAGTTTCTTCAGAAAAAACCGATAGAAATGTACAATTGGCACGAATTAATGCTTCTGTTCAAAAGATGGAAGAAAGCTTAGAATTGCTACGTAAAAATAAAGAAAACTTTGTCTTAAAAGCACCTGTTGACGGTTTGTTGTCATCATTCAATCCTACATTAGGTCAAAATTATAATCAAGGAGAAAACGTTGGAAAGTTAGATGTGTTAGACGGTTATAAATTAACAGCTAAAGTTGACGAATATTATATTTCAAAATTACGTGAAGAAGTTAAGGGAACTGTAACTATAGACAATCAGAAATTACCAATTCGATTATCAAAAATTTATCCTGAAATTTTAAAAGGAGGTTTTCAAGTAGAGTTACAGTTTGAAACTGATTCTATTCCATCAGCAGTAAGACGCGGAATGTCATTGAAAAGTAAAATGTTTCTATCAAACAATAGCAAAGCCTTATTATTACCAAAGGGGTTATTCTATCAAAGTACCAATGGAAAATGGGTTTTTGTCTTAAACTCTGATAACAAAGCCGTAAAACGAACTGTAAAGATTGGACGTGAAAATCCTTTCTACTATGAAGTATTGGAAGGTTTGAAAGCAGGAGATCGCGTAATTACTTCAAGTTATGATGATTATAAAGAAATGGAAGAAATAAACTTAAACTAATTCAGCATGATTGTATTTGTATTTATCCTTGTAGAAAAGCTTGTCACATTATTTTAAATAATTTCTCTACACAAAATTCTTTTAGAATTTCATTAGAAGAAACGAATCAACAAAAAACGAATAACATAAAATCAGTTAATCAATTACTTCTCGATACAATTTTCTATTGAAAATCACTCGAAGTGACGAATTAACAAACAACAAAAACATATCAAATCAACAAACGAACAAAAAATAAAAAGAACATGATTACATTAACAGATTTAACGAAAGTTTACAGAACAGAAGAAGTTGAAACAACAGCAATTCACAAATTGAATTTAACCGTAAAGCAAGGTGAATTTGTTTCTATAATGGGAACTTCAGGTTGTGGAAAATCTACCTTATTAAACATCATCGGATTATTAGATGCTCCAAATAACGGAAGCTATTCTTTTGATGGAACAGAAGTTGCAAAATTTACAGAAAAACAACGTGCCTCCTTACGTAAGGCAAACATTGGATTCGTTTTTCAAAACTTCAACCTTATTGATGAACTTTCAGTATATGAAAACATTGAATTACCATTAATTTATAACAATGTAAAATCGAGCGAGCGCAAACAACGTGTTACAGAGATTATGGAACGTGTTGGAATTGCGCACAGAGCAAAACATTTTCCATTACAACTTTCTGGAGGACAACAACAACGTGTTGCCGTTGCAAGAGCTTTGGTAACGAATCCAAAGTTGATTTTAGCGGATGAGCCAACAGGGAATTTGGATAGTAAAAATGGTAATGAAGTCATGGAGTTATTAACAGAATTACATGCTTCGGGTTCTACAATTATTATGGTAACGCATTCGTCGTATGACGCAAAATTTTCTAGTAGAATTATCATGATGAAAGATGGCGAAATCATTTCTGAGAAAACAAACACACGTGACATTGATGTGTTAGTCGAGTAACAAAAGTTTAGCATTCATCAATCAAAAAACGACAATTATGTTACAGACTTGGATAAAATTATTTTTTAGAAATAGTAAAAAAAATTGGCTCAATTTGGTAGTCAATATCTCAGGATTAACGCTCGGATTTGCAGGCTTACTCATTGTATTATTATATTTCAATGACGAACTAAGTTACAACGACTGGAATCCTGATAAAGACGAAATATACAGAGTTGCTAATAAATCTCGCAGAAATGGAGTTTGGTTTTCGAGCACATCAGCAGAAGCAATCCTTTTTAAAAGTGACATTCCCGAAGTAGAAGAAACTGTATTAGTGTCTCCATTTTACAGGAGTCGTGTACTACTAGACGGACAAAAGAAAGTGTACACGGAGAAAATGACGCAGACGGAACCGAACTTTTTTGACTTTTTTCCATTTACAATTTTAGAAGGAAGCATTGCAAAATTTGCTGAAAACAGAAAGCATATTGCACTTTCAAAAACACTTGCAACTAAATTTTACGGAAAGCGAAATCCAATAGGAGAAATCGTAAAAATTGATGGTAATGATCTTATAATTACCTGTGTATATGAAGTTCCTGGGAACAGTCATTACGATCCAGAATTACTAATGCAGTTTAGTACACCTTTTGAATTGCATTGGGGAAATTTTCAAAACGAATTGTTCTGTAAATTAACAAAAGGCTCTGATATTGATGTAGTTCGACAGAAAATGAACAATGTTATTATTGATAAAAACATAAAGCCACAATTGGCTGAAAATAATATGACTTTAGCCGAAGTTAAAGAGAAGTATGGCATTATGGAAGTATTGTTGGAACAATTGAGCACAATTCGCTTACACCACAAAGCTAATTATGCTGGTCCAAGCGGAAAAGGAAATTATCAATTATTGTTGGTATTGTTGGGCTTGTCAATTTTATTGATTGTGATTTCATGTGTGAATTTTATCAATTTATCTACAGCTTCAGCGAGTCAGCGGGCAAAAGAAGTTGGTGTAAAGAAAACACTTGGTTTGTCTAAAAAACAACTCATCTTTCAGTATATATTTGAAATTTTACTACAAGGATTAGTAGCATTATTATTTGGGTTGATTTTGGTAGAATTCTTATTGCCATATTTCAATCAATTTATGGACAAAAACATTACAATCTTACATGGTGAAATTTTGTTGAAATTGATAGGAATTGCCATCATAACTTCAATTGTTATTGGAAGTATTCCTGCATTATATCTGGCAAATTTCAAAACGATTGAAGTATTAAAAGGAAACTTTTCAAGAAGTAAAAAAGGTGTCATTGCCCGAAACATTATGTTAGGTTTACAATTTTTAATCTCAGGATTTTTCTTGATTGGCGTATTGGTGATTTATAATCAAATGGCATTCATGATTCATAAAGATTTAGGGTTTTCAAAAGAGCAAACATTAGTTGTAGATGTATTTAATATCGGTGATGAGTATAAAAAGTACGAGTTGCTAAAAAATACAATGGCTTCTCATGAAAATATTTCAACAATTTCAACCAGTATGTTTGTGCCAGGTGATGGAAATGTAAATGGAACGAGTCTTAGATATAAAGATGAATCTTTCAATACGGCATCAAATACAATTGATCATAATTATATAGATTTTGCAAAACTAAACCTATTAAAAGGTAGAGCATTCTCAGAAGGATTTGCTTCTGATACTGTAACGAGTATTATTATAAATGAAACTGCAGCAAAGCGTTTAGGGATTTATAACGATCCAATTGGTAAAAATGTTCGTGTTGGTTGGCAATCTGATGAAGATACACGACAATTAGAAATTGTCGGAATGATTCAGGATTATCATTTTGATGGTTTTGATGTAAAAATAGATCCAATGTTTTTAATTCATTGGAAAACATTTCCAATGTCGAAAGCTTGGGTGAATGCGATACAGTTTAAAGTAAAATCTGAAAATATCTCTAAGACAATTGCTGATATTGAAGAATTCTGGAAAGAA
Organism: Kordia sp. E; assembly: GCF_056033805.1. Classification (NCBI taxonomy): domain Bacteria; kingdom Pseudomonadati; phylum Bacteroidota; class Flavobacteriia; order Flavobacteriales; family Flavobacteriaceae; genus Kordia; species Kordia sp. E. The sequence goes on along the minus strand of NZ_JBRASR010000006.1, from coordinate 470,561 downwards.
AATATAGATGATAAATATCCATTCAAGTATAAGTTTTTAGATGAGCGGTTTGCAAAAACTTATGAAAAGTATCAAAAACAACAAACGATGTTTTTAATTCTATCAACCATTGTAATTATCATTTCATTACTAGGATTATTTGCCTTAGCTACTTTAACTATTCAACAACGATTAAAAGAAGTTGCTATTCGTAAAACACTTGGCGCATCCGTAAAAGAAATCATTTTCCAATTGGTAAAAAGTTTCTTGAAAATTACGCTAGTAGCGCTCGTATTCTTACTACCAATATCATATTACTTAATGCAAAATTGGCTCGATAACTTTGTCTATCGTATCGACATGCCAATTTGGCCATACATTGTAACGCCAGTTGTATTGTTGTTATTAGTGTTTGTAGTAGTAGGAATAAAGGCATTAAACGCCACAAAAATTGATTTAATCAAATACTTAAAATTCGAATAAAATGGTAAAGACTTGGCTAAAATTATTCTTTCGAAATAGTAAAAAGAACTGGTTAAACACCATTATAAATATTAGTGGTTTAACGCTTGGTTTGGTAGGATTGATCATTGTATTATTATACTATACTGACGAAAAAAGTTATGATCAATGGAACCCTGAAAAAGATGCTGTGTATAAAGTTGCTCACAAATGGGGCGATGGACAAATATATGATGATGCTACAGATCCTGAAGGAGAAGCTGTAAAAGAAATTGTTCCTGAAGTGTTGGATTATTGCGCAATACATTCTGGGTATAACAGTCAAATATTACGCTACAAAGATAAATCTGTTTACGAAACAAAAATTGGTAGAGCGAATGCAAACTTTTTTGAATTTTTCCCACATGAAATTATAAAAGGAGATGCAAAAACTATTTTGGCAACAAAAACAGCAATTGCACTTTCTACAACATTAGAAAAACAATTATTTGGCGAAAATGAATCTATAGGAAAAACCATTAGATATGGGAAAAGAGAATATATGGTCACTGGTGTATACAAACTGTCAAAGCCTTCTGTATATATGCCAAATGCGATATTGCAAAAACCAATTACTACAAATACAAATTGGGGAGCATATAGTTCATTTACATTTTACAAGCTCCAAAAAGAAGCTGATATAGCCGCTGTAGAGAAAAAAATACACGCTTTATATGTTGATAATTATTATAAAGAAGAAGCTGCCGAACAAGGAATTTCGGTAGACGAATATGTGTCCATGCAAGGTTCTATTCCAATCTTAGAAAACTTAGTTGATTTACGTTTACACGGAAAAGGTGACGATGGCATGATAGAAGGAAAAGGAAACTATTTGTTGTTAATGATCATGTTGAGTTTGTCAATTTTAATTATCGTAATTTCTAGTATAAATTTCATCAATTTATCCATTGCTTCGGCAAGTCAACGTGCTAAAGAAGTTGGCGTCAAAAAAACACTTGGAGTTTCTAAAATAGGATTGCAATTACAATTCATTTTAGAGATTATAGTACAAGGAATCATCTCTGTATTTTTAGCGTTGATTGTTGTAGAATTATTGTTACCAATATTCAATACCTTTATTAATAAAGATTTATCGTTACAAAGTTTTGAAATCATTCTACAAGTAGGATTGTTGGCAATTGCAATTTCAATAATTATCGGTTTCATTACCGCATTATATATTTCTAACTTTAAAACAATTAGTGTATTAAAAGGAAACTTTTCAAGAAGTGGACACATGATTTTTGTGCGAAATCTGATGTTAGGATTACAATTCGTTATTTCTGGGTTTTTCTTTATTGGCGGTTTAATTGTGTTTGCGCAAGTAAGTTATATGAGTTCGAAAGATTTAGGGTTTTCGGGAGAAGAAATTTTAGTGGTAGAATTTAATGATACACAAAAGAGTAGAACTAAGCAATATAAGTTGATCAAAAGTGTTTTTGGAAGCAACTCGAATATTGAAGGCATTTCGTCTACATTTTTAATACCTGGAGATGACAATGATATTTCGTTAGATGTAACCTATAAGGACATGGTGGTTGATACTAAATTTATTCCGCTCGATTTTGGTCATTTGGAAATGATCAACACAAAAATTGCAAAAGGAAGATACTTATCAGAAGACTTTGCTTCGGATACTATTAACAGTTTAGTTTTCAATGAAACGGCTGTAAAACGCTTAGGAATTCAAGATCCGATTAATAAAATAGTAGAAGCAAATGATAAAAAATTTAAAATTGTTGGCGTCGTAAAAGATTATCACATCGAAGGGTTAGATAAGGAAATCCGTCCAATGTTTTATACTTATTTTACAGGTTTTCGTTGGGTAAGAGGCGCAATGAGTACGGTTCAATTCAAAGTGAAACCTGGAAGAAAACAAGAAGCATTAGCAGAAATTGAACGTTTTTGGACAACTGAATTAGAACCTGGTTTTCCGTTTTCATTCTACTACTTAGATCAACACTTTAATAAAACACATGACATTTATAAAAAGCAACAAACCTTGTTTTTCATTCTGACATTAGTAGTCATTTTTATAGCATTACTTGGGTTATTTGCATTAGCAACCTTAACTATTCAGCAACGATTAAAAGAAGTTGCTATTCGTAAAACATTAGGAGCTTCTGTAAAACAAATCATTATTCAATTGGTAAAAAGCTTTATCAAAATTACAGGAATTGCAGTTGTCGTGCTTATTCCGATAGCATATTACTTAATGCAAAACTGGTTAAATAATTTTGCATATAGAATTGAAATGCCAATATGGCCATTTATTATTGCGCCAATCGTATTAATACTATTAGTTTTTATAGTAGTTGGAATAAAAGCATTGAATGCAACAAAAGTAGATTTAATCAAATACTTAAAATTCGAATAATATGATAAAGACTTGGTTAAAATTATTTTTTCGAAATAGTAAAAAGAATTGGCTCAACTTACTAGTCAATATCTCAGGATTAACACTTGGTTTTGCGGGCTTATTAGTTGTGTTATTGTATTTCAATGATGAATTAAGTTATAATAGACTTAATCCTGAAAGAAACGAAATATTCAGGGTAATACATAAAATGTCTGATGGCGAAATTTGGTCAACAAGTACGAATGTAGAAGGGACAAAGTATAAAGAGGATATTCCAGAAATTAAAGATTATTATTTAAGCAATAGTTGGTATGATAATACATTGGCTAAAGTAAATGGTAAGCAGATATACACTAAAGGTATACTAGAAGGAACACCAAATTTCTTTGATTTTTTTCCTTTCAAAATTATTGAAGGAAATACAACTACATTTAAACAAGCAAGAAATACTATTGCACTTTCACAGAAACAAGCCAACATCTTTTTTGGGAATGAATCTGTCATTGGGAAATCTATAAATTTATCAAATAGAATATTTACAGTCACCACAGTTTATAAAATTGAAGGAAAACATTACTTCATGCCTGAAATGGTTATCCAGTATGAAAAACAATTTTCAGCTGGTCATTGGGGTAATTTTTCGAAAACGTTATTTGTAAAGACAATTGAAAATCCAGAAATCGTGGATTTAGAAGAAAAGGCTACGGCGGTTTGGTATCAAAATGAAGTATTGCCTTCATCGAAAAAAGAAGGAATCACTCCAGAAGAATTTCTAGAGAAGTATGGTACGACTCCCGTTTTTGAATCTCTTACAGACATTCGGTTAGAAACCATTTCTGATGATGCTGGCCCAGAAGGCAGTGGAAATTACCAATTGATACTTATCATGTTATCACTATCAATTTTGTTAATTATAATTTCTTGTGTAAATTTTATAAACCTGTCAATAGCTTCAGCAACACAAAGAGCAAAAGAAGTTGGCGTGAAGAAAACATTTGGTTTGTCTAAAGGAGCTTTAATTAGGCAATACACATTAGAAATAGTATTTCAAAGCTTTATCGCATTTATTCTTTCATTGTTACTAGTGGAATTTATTCTGCCATATTTTAATGATTTTATGAATAAAGAAATTTCAATCTTAGAGATAGATTTATTGATTAAAGTTGGATTATTGGCTATTCTAATTTCATTATTTATTGGAAGTATTCATGCAATATATTTATCTAACTTTAAATCGGTAGAAGTCTTAAAAGGTAACATTTCAAGAAGTAAAAAGGGTGTTTTTGCCAGAAACACAATGCTAGGATTTCAATTTTTGATTTCAGGTTTTTTCCTTACGGGATCTATCATTATTAATATGCAAGTTGGGTACATGGTAGCGAAAGATTTAGGTTTTAAAGGAGATCAAGTGGTGATGGTTTCCATGAATAAACGCAATGATCGATATAAAAATTATTTGCTAGCAAAAAATGAACTGATAAAGCATCCAAATATTGAAACGATTACTAGTAACTCTTTCATTATTGGAGGCGGAAGTTCAAACTCAACGAACTTTAATTACAAAGATATTTCTGTTCAAACAAACGCAAATTCAATAGACTATAATTACTTAGATGTGATGAATATAAAGCTTGTAAAAGGAAGAGTATTGCGAGAAGAAATAGCATCAGATACAACAAAAAATATATTAATCAATGAGACTTTAGCCAAAGCTTTACATATTTATGATGATCCAATCGGGAAAAAATTAAGCGCGGGTTTTCAAGGTGATAATAACGATGGCAAAAATTTAGAAGTAGTTGGTATGGTAAAAGATTATCATGTTACAGGTTTAGATGGTAAAATACCGCCAACAGTATTTATGCATTGGAACAGTTTTGATTGGATGAAACAAAATTTTTGGACAATTCAATTCAAAATAAAACCAAATAATGTTGAACAAACATTAGGTTTTATTGAAGATTATTGGAAAGAAAATATAGAGCAAGGATATCCTTTTAACCCAATATTTGTTAATAAACGTTTTGCAAGAACGTATAAAAAATATCAAAAACAACAAACGCTATTTTTTATACTGACAAGTATTGTAATTATCATTTCATTACTTGGTTTGTTTGCGTTGGCTACACTAACCATTCAGCAACGCTTAAAGGAAGTTGCCATACGGAAAACATTAGGAGCATCTATCAAAGAAATTATGTATGAACTCGTAAAGAGTTTTTTAAAAATTACAATCATCGCTTCTGTTATTTTAATTCCAATAGCCTATTATTTTATGCAAAACTGGCTTGACAATTTTGTGTATCGTATCGATATGCCAATTTGGCCATACATTGCAACACCAATTGTATTAGTATTACTTGTGTTTATTGTTGTTGGTGCAAAAGCATACTATGCTACAAAAGTGGATTTGATCCAATATTTAAAGTTTGAATAATAAAAAGTTTATACACAATATATATTCATAAGACATGAAGTTCGTCTAGTTTTATAAAATGATGTAGAAAAACTGAACCTTGGTTTGTTTTTTCTACATCTATATGATGTATTAGAATAGAATCAAATTAGTTTAGTATTTGAGTTGCAACAGCACATTAGTACCATTAAAGAAGCAATTAATATTCTTATAATTTTCAAATAAAATATAGAATTAGTAGTATCTATTTATAAAGACGGCGAAAAGAGAAGAATGGTTCCTGAAAATCTTTTTTTATAGATAAATTATCAAACTACGTATAAACCCTTGATTTTAAAATGCGTATTTGTGCTACTTTCAAATACGCGTTTTATATTGTAAGTTTGGTAAAACTGACTAAAAACCATATATAATGTCAACTTCAGACCCTACACCTAAGACGCCAAAACAAAACGAGGCGCAACCAAAAACGCCAACGCCAAAAGCAAGAATACCAAAAACACCAGCTCCGCAAGGAGTTCATAAAGGTGTTTCTGATGAACTCATGACAAAAATCAAGGAGGAATTGGAAAGCATGCTTTCGTTTGCAATGAGCAATGGAAGAGTGATAAACACGGAACTAAATCCTTTGATTGAAAGTAACAACTTAGATGATTTGATCAATGCGCATAATATTTTATCAAAAAATATTGCACCAGCGACGCCAAAATCAATCAAATATTTAAGAATATTAAACTCTCATGATAATGAAAAATCATTATTTAGTAAACTTCCCATCATTCGAAATTTAATTATACTAGCCATAGTCTTCTTAATCCTTTTTATAGGTACTTCTTTATCAGATCAAGTGAATAATGAATCGTTAGCAAAAGGCGTCTTGGATAATGATGGAAAATCTTTATTACTTAATATTCTATTCTTATGTGCTACATCAGGTTTAGGAGTTGTCTTTTACTTACTAAAAAGTGTGAGTGAAGGAATTCAAAAAGGGACATTAATGCCTGAACAATCTATTTATTATGTAGGATTGATTGTATTAGGAATTATGTCAGGATTAATTTTATCAGAAGTTGTATCGACATATAATACTGGAAAAAGCCTGACTGTTTTCAATAATTGTGTACTAGCGCTCGTTGGAGGGTTTTCTTCAGATGCTATTTTTACAGTTTTACAAGGAATTATCAATAAAATAAAAGCTGTTTTTACTTCAGACAACGACTAAATTTTTAAACAAAATATCATGAAACTAATTATAAAAAGTATTCTAACAATAGGAATCTTTATTGGAGTTGTGTCTTGTGCTTCCATTCCAGCATCTACAGCAACATTATCACAAGAAGTTATTGCTGAAGCAGGCGCAATGCATAAACTAAATTTAGCATTGGTACAGCAATTATTTGATGAACGAAAAAATAAAGTAGACGATTTTATCAACAACCAATACATTCCAGCATTTTCTAAGAATTTTGAAGCAAAAATTCCAGCAGGGACTGATGTTGCAAGTGAATTACCAAATATTTTAAAAAGTGTGATGCCTGTCATCAGTAGAAAACGAGATTCGCTACATAGCTTACTAGATGCACAACAAAATGAAATAGTTGCTTCACTAAATACAAGTTATGCTTCTTATCAACAAGCAAGTAGTACATTACAAAACCTGATAAGTTCAGCAGTAAAACTAAAAGCATCTGAAACAAATGCCATAGCACAAGTGCAAAAACTTGCAAATACAAATATTGACGTCAGTAAAATAGAAAGTCATTTAGACAGTTTATTAATCAAAACTGGAAATGGATTTGATAAATTACTAAACGTAAAATCAGCAATAAACGGTAACAACTAAAACAAAGAATTTATGAGTGATATAGATTGGGATAGCCTAGCAAATCAGGCAGCAACACAGACAGATGCACAATTTAATACAACAATTGCAAGTTTGACACGAATGAATATTACTGAGATTGACACCTTTATAAAAGAAAGTAGTATTTCTAATGCAAATGCAATCAAAGTATTACAAGAAATTAATAATGCAACAGCTTCAAACAATGCAAAAGCAGACGCCATAGCTAATATAGATAATGGTGTAGGTTTCCTAGTAAGCCTAGCAAATAAAATTGTTTAAAACATAAAATAATTTGAAATAAAGAAAGCAATAACATATGTATATGTTGTTGCTTTTTTCTTTTATAAAAAATCTATGAGAATTTTCTGTTCAGTTTGTATTTATTAAATTAGATGTTTAAAAATGTAACAAATCATATGCAAATACGTTTTTATTCATCAAAGAATGAGTTTGTAAAACATAATAGATATAAAATGAAAAATAGAGGAATGTTTTTACTGTTATTTCTAGTTAGTATATCAATTTATGCACAATCAACAGATTCATTACTAACTAAAAAAGAGATATTTAAAAGTTTGGATTTAGTAGAAATACAAGCTAATAATGATGCTTTTGATTTTTACAATGTAGATTTGTTGAAAAATAAATTGCTGTTTTCTTCTTATAATGAAACAACAAAATTGAATGATTCCTATTTGATAAATAACGAAGAATATGTGTATTCTAAATCAAATATGCTATTAGATAACAATTTTAGAAACCTAAAAATAGATTCTTATAATCCATACGGGGTTTCTAATGTTAAATCAGCACTGGTCTTAGGTGTTGTGGGAGAGTTTTTAAATAAAATTCAAAAATAGACTTACCTTTTTTTACGCTATTTATATGTAAACTTACCTATAAAAACTAGAGTAATATTCTTTTATAATTTTTCACTATTGAGGATTCTTTTAGGTGAGTAAAAAAGATATCAAACAGTTAGCAGAGATTTGTTAATAAATTTTATGTAAGGAATTCAGATAAAAAGCTACTTTTGTTAAAAAGCGTTTAATAATTAGAATAAATAATATGTCAGATACTCAACAAGCATTAGATTGCTTAATCATAGGAAGTGGACCTGCAGGATATACTGCAGCTATTTACGCAGCAAGAGCCGATATGAATCCTGTAATGTACACAGGAATGGAACCAGGAGGACAGTTAACAACAACAACAGAAGTTGATAACTTTCCAGGATATCCACAAGGAACTGATGGAACTGCTATGATGGAAGATTTGAAAAATCAAGCAACTCGTTTTGGTACGGATGTTCGTTTTGGATATGCAACTCGTGTAGATTTTTCAACAGAAGTTGGCGGAATTCACAAAGTATATATTGATGATGGAAATGGAGAACAAGAATTCTTAGCAAAAACAGTTGTTATTTCAACTGGAGCTTCTGCAAAATATTTAGGATTAGAAAGTGAAGAACGTTTAAAAGGTGGTGGCGTTTCTGCGTGTGCTACATGTGACGGATTCTTCTACAAAGGACAAGATGTAATTGTTGTTGGTGGAGGAGATACTGCTGCCGAAGAAGCTACATACTTAGCAAAACTTTGTAAAAAAGTGACGATGTTAGTTCGTAAAGATGAAATGAGAGCTAGTAAAGCAATGCAACATCGTGTAAACAATACCGAAAATTTGGATGTACTTTACAATAGTGAACTAGATGAGGTATTAGGAAATATGGTTGTTGAAGGTGTAAGAGTTGTAAACAATCAAACGCAAAAGAAACACGAAATTGAAGTAACTGGAGTTTTTATTGCTATTGGACATAAACCAAATACAGACATGTTTAAAGAAATTTTAGACATGGATGAAACAGGGTATTTAATCACAGGAGCAAAATCTACAAAAACAAACATTCCAGGAGTTTTTGCTGCCGGAGATGTACAGGATAAAGAATACAGACAAGCAATTACTGCCGCTGGAACTGGATGTATGGCAGCATTGGATGCAGAACGTTACTTATCTTCTGTAGAAGATATGGTTGAAGCATAAACAATAAAAAATAGTAGCATATAAAAAAGCGCGTTGAATATACATTCAGCGCGCTTTTAGCTTTTTTAGTTGGTTTGGGTATGGGTATTTTTTTGGTTGTGATTATTTTTTATGAACGCCGCCTCCAGAAACTGACTTGTTTTTAGTAACTGATTCAGGGTTTCCGTAATAGTGAATGTCACCACCACTAGAAGTATTTGCGACTAATACATCAGAAGTATAGACTGTAATATCTGCACCACTACTTACAGAAGCATCGCATGATTTTACTTCTAGACCTTTAGCCTGAATATCACTTCCGCTACTTGCATCCGCTTTTAGTGAATCGGCAGTTCCAGAAATTTTAATATCTGCTCCACTTGATGTTGAACAAGAAACCGATTCGGCTTTTACTTCAATCTTAACATCGGCGCCACTATTACTCTTAACTTGTAAATTTTCGGCAACTAAAACATCTGTAGAATATACATCAGCACCACTGGTACTAACAATTTTATCGATGATAGGTAAACTTACATATACTTTTTTTGATTTTGCTCTTCCAATATTTTCTTTTGCGTGAATAGTAAGTACACCATTATCAATATCAGTAGCAATTAATGAAATAATATTTTCGTCAGCTTCAACTTCAATAGAAGCAGTATTACTTTGTGTAATATAAACGTCTAAACCTTCTGAAGCTTTAATTTTTGTGAAATCTTCGTCTGTGTCTCTTTCTTCAGAAACTACATTTCCGTTTCCAACTTTTCCTGAATTGAAATTTAAATCGAAATTACAGGAACTTACTAATAAGCCAACAATGGCAATGGTGATAAATCGAGCGATGGTGATCATAATTTAATATTTTAGTGATTGATGATTATTTATTTTTAGCAGTAAAAAAACTGCTATACAGATGACAAGTGTTGTTGGAATTCCAACAAAAGTACTTGCATATATCCATTCGTTTGGTAAACTGTGTATAGGATAAAGATACGCAATAACGCTACCAACAAACAATCCAACTATTAAAACTGTGATGAGCAGTTTTAATAGTACATATATGGATTGTGAAGTGTTCATTTTTGATTGATGAATTTTATTTAATTATTATTTAATGTGTCTGCCTTAATGCTTCCACTATCAATTTTGATATTATTGTTTTCTTTTTCTTTGTTCTTTTTAGTAATGACTTTAGTTGTTTCGTCATCGTCTTTCTTTAACTTTTTAATATCGTCAGTACAATCAAGACAGATAAGTTCGTCGTCAATTACTTTTAAATAATGCTTCTCTTGTCCAGTATCTAAAATATCTCCTCCTTTTCTTGAATAATTTTGATGATATGATCGTGTGTTTTTATCAGCATATAAAATTGTTCCTTTTGGTAAATACACAGTAATTTCTACCTTTTGTTGGTTATGTCTATCATTCGGGTCAAACAAGAAATATCCATTCAATTTCAATGTATTATCTTCAAAGATATATTCATAATCAATATTACGTGCTCTATCTTTTGCTTGATCGTACGATGCGCCACCAGCAGATTTGTTAATCTTTATGCGAGCATTTTCACTTTCAGATTGCTTCACAGTTAATCGTATTGCTGATGAATATAAAATTTCATTATCATTCTGATCGTATACTCTTTCATAGTCATTAAAATCTCTGTACAGGCGAACATCATAATAATCATTACCAACCATTTTTAGCTTCAATGTATCATTTGCTTTAATTGATAATTCGGATCTCGTATTTACAGATGCATCTACACTTCGATGCATGGCTGCGTTTGATGCTATAATTGCTGCTGAAATAAGTGCGCCAATCCATAAGATAACCATGGCAATTTTTGCAGGTGTTCCAATTGATTTAGAGTTCTTAACTAATATCTTTATTCCTAAAATAAATAATGCAAATGCAGGAATTCCAAATATTAATAATATTAATAGCCCAAAAGTCCATCTAGGAATTTCACTAATCATTCCTAAATCTTGATAATGAAACAATCTATCATTCATGACTATATTATTAAAGTCAAAGAAACTAATACTGATAGATCCAAAAATAATTCCGATCAATAATGATGCAGCGGTAATAATAAAAATAACTCCAAAAAGTTTGGCGAAAATCTTTAAGATTATCATTAAGATATCTCCTAAAGAGTCAAAGAAGGAAGAAGCTCCGCTTTTGGCTTTTTTGCCAACTTCGTCGAAGTTTACATCTGTTAATCGTTCTTGAACATCATCAAACCCTTCTTTGATTTTTTTTTCTATGTTGGTGATGTTCGCTGGCTTTCCCGCCATTGCTAGTTTTTCAGAAGTTGTATTTGCCTTTGGAATAATGAACCATAAAATGATATACACTAAAATTGGCGATCCAGCTGTTATGAAAACTAAGATCAAAGCAAGAATACGAATCCATAAAGAATCAATTCCAAAATACTGTCCAAAACCTGCACATACTCCACCTAAAAATTTGTTGTCATAATCTCTATACAACTTTCTATAGGTGCTATTTTGACGATACCCACTAGATCGTGGATTGTCTTCAAAAATTTCGTCGTCTACTAAGTAATCTTCTGGTTGTCCCATAATTTCAATTACTTCCTCAACTTCTTTCATTCCAATAACTTGGCGCTCACTTTGAAGGCGTTCTGAAAACAGTTCGGCAACTCTAGCTTCAATGTCAGAGATAATTTCATCTCTACCTTGCGAATCGGTAAAAGAACGTTTGATAGCGTTTATATATCGCTGTAGATTGTTATATGCGTCTTCATCAATATGAAAAAACATATTTGCTAAATTTATATTGATTGTCTTATTCATTAGTTGTATTTTTTTGGCGTGTTACGAGTGATACGGCATTTTGTAAATTGTCCCAAGTGGTGTTCAGTTCTTTAAGAAATAATTGTCCTGTTTCTGTTAATCCATAATATTTTCTTGGTGGTCCAGAAGTTGACTCTTCCCAGCGATAACTTAATAATCCAGCATTTTTTAACCTTGTTAGTAGTGGATAAATTGTTCCTTCTACAACAAGCATCTTTGCGTCTTTCAACGTGCCAAGTATTTCGGCTACATATGCATCTTGATCTCGCAAGATGGACAAAATGCAATACTCTAACACACCTTTACGCATTTGTGCTTTTGTGTTTTCTATCTTCATGTTTTCATGTGTCTTTTAATGATATTGTTCGTTTTTTGATTGATGATGATTGATTGATGATGATGATTGATTGATGATATTTTTTATTTGATGAATCGGAATGTAAAAGGATATGTATAATGCTCACCTTCATTTGCTTTCATAGCTGCAATAATTGTATATGCAATATTTACAGCAAACAATAACAAATGTCCAAGTCCAGCTAAAATTCCAATAAAAGAAGCGTGATGTAAATAAAATCCATCGCTAAAATTAATGTTGATGTTATTAAAATGGAAAAAATCCCATGTGTTGAAATGATGCATTCCAAAAATAAAACTAACTGGAAATAGAAGCATTGCACCTGCAATTCTATAGCATAATAAGCTAAGTTGAAAATTTAAAACTTCTTTTCCGTGGTGATCTATAAAATTAGATTCCTTTTTATAGATAGACCAAAATATGATCGGAACTATAAAATTTCCTAAAGGAAAAAAGTACTTACTAAAAGCGGCTACATGTAAAACTGTAGCGACATTTTTTTGATGTTTTGTGATTGCAGAGTCCATTACCTATTATTTTCTTATACAAATATATGGTTAAAAAAAGGTATTATGCAAAACATAGTACTAAAATTTAACAAAATTTAACATTTGATGTTGTGGAAAATTATAGGAAAGGAAGAGGTGTTTTGGATACAATCTATATGTTTATCCCAGTATTTATAGTGTTTGTCACTCTATACTGAGGTTTTGTAAAACATCACTTGTAACTGTTTGATTATAAATAGTGAATATGTTGTTTTGGACTATTGTTAACGTAAAAATCATTTAAACATGAAACTAAAAACATTAGAAATATTCAGAATTAGCAAAAAATCACAAAGAAAAATAGTAGCAGGAATGCCTTCAACTCAAGCACCCAATACACAAGCTCCAATTACAGATCCATGCGTAAGCTTAGCATGTATAGAAGCGGAAGAAGAAAGTCACAATGCAAATAGTTAGACAATAAAATTGCAATAGTAATTTTAAACACAACTATTTTCATAAAATAATTAGAAAGGAATTGACAATTTTTTAGAAGCTATAAACTCTACAGGTCAATTTCTTTCTTTTTTGATATAATTAATACTTACTTTCCGTAAGTGAATGTATTTTTTTGTAATTTGCTATGCGTGCATAAAATATAATTCATGAAACTGACTCCATCAAAAATTAATAAATTTCTATTATTCAAACTTCCATCTGCATACTTTTCTGGTGTGCGATTAAAAGAAATCTCCGAAGATGAAGCAACGGTAACTGTAAAGCATCGTTGGATCAATCAAAATCCTTTCAAATCATTATACTGGGCAACACAAGGAATGGCTTCCGAACTGGCAACAGGTGTTTTGGTAATTCAAGGAATTGAAACTTCAGGAAAAAAAATATCAATGCTTGTTCGATCACAGAAAGGAACATTTACTAAAAAGGCTACTGGACGAATTCGATTTATATGTAAAGACGGTAATAAAGTAACAGAAGCTATAAACAAAGCAATCGAAACTGGCGAAGGACAAAGCCTTACTTTATATGCTGAAGGATTTGATGAAGCTGGTGAAAGTGTTTCTAATTTTGAATACGAATGGGGAATTAAACTAAAAAAGAAAAAGTAAGTGTAACAAACACCGTTTTTTTACATCTAATACATAGCAATCAAAAAACTACATAAAATGACATCACACGAAATTGACTATGAAATATACGGAGCAGAAATGCAATACGTAGAAATAGAACTCGATCCACAAGAAGCCGTTGTCGCGGAAGCTGGAAGTTTTATGATGATGGATGACGGAATTAGCATGAATACCATTTTTGGAGATGGATCAAATCAAGAAAAAGGAATTCTAGGAAAACTGTTCTCCGCTGGAAAACGAATCTTAACAGGCGAAAGTTTATTTATGACTTCTTTCCTAAACAATAGTAGTTTCGGAGTTCGTAAAGTAAGTTTCGCATCACCATACCCGGGAAAAATTATTCCAATTGACTTAACAGACTATAGAGGAAAGTTCATCTGCCAAAAAGATGCATTTCTTTGTGCAGCAAAAGGTGTAACTGTCGGAATAGAATTCTCGAAAAAATTAGGCCGTGGACTTTTTGGTGGTGAAGGTTTCATCATGCAAAAACTAGAAGGAGACGGAATGGCATTTGTAAATGCAGGTGGAACGATGGCTCGAAAAGAATTAGCACCAGGAGAAACTATTAGAGTTGACACAGGTTGTATTGTTGGGTTTACACAAGATGTAGATTACGATATCGAATTTATTGGCGGCATCAAAAATACCATCTTTGGTGGTGAAGGTTTATTCTTTGCAACCTTAAAAGGACCTGGAATTGTATATATACAGTCCTTACCATTTAGTCGTTTGGCAGGAAGAATATTATCATCGATTCCAAGAGGCGGAAACAGTAAAGGAGAAGGAAGTATCTTAGGAAGTATCGGTGATTTATTTGACGGAGATAATAACTTCTAAGAAGTATATACATCATAAAATAGTAAGCGTTAATTATCGAATTACAAATTGTAATCCGATAATTAACGCTTTTTTTATATTATTTTTGGTAAAGCAAAATACATTATAAAGAATAAAACAACCATAAATCTATGTAGAGTTAGGCACAATTTATAAATTACGAGATGTATACATTTGCTGACATTAATTAAGTATATATATTACATCAAAATTGATTTTAAACCTTAAAAAAGAAAATAACTAGACCAAAATCTACTACATGAAAAAAACCTACTTAGTACTTTCATTGTTTTTCCTTATACAATGGAGTCAAGCTCAAATTGTAAACATTCCAGATGCTAATTTTAAAAATTACTTACTTACCGAAATTCTTATAGATACAGATAATGACTTTTTTTGGGACAGTACAATAGATCTGAATAATGATGGAGAAATTCAAGAATCAGAAGCTTTATTACTAACTTCCTTATACATCCCAAATAGGTCAATAGCATCTTTAGAAGGGATTGAGTATTTTACGAATTTGGAAGAGCTAGTCTGTTCTAGAAACCCAATTCCAAGTTTATCAGTTCCCAATAATGTGAACTTGAAAACGATCTCTTATAGTAATTCTTTTTCTGATTTTTCTCTTACTTCTGTAGATGTTTCACAAAATGTAAATCTTGAATATTTAAATATATCAGGTAATGATCAAATTAGTACGTTAGATGTAAGTCAAAATGTAAACTTAGAAAATTTAAGTATTAGTGGATGTAATTTTACTTCTATTGATGTTTCACAAAACATGCAACTAAGAGAATTTAATTGTAATGGGAATTCCTTGACGAATATAGATGTAAGTCAGAATTTAGAACTAAAGGAATTATCTTGTAATTCTAACCCGTTAAACACAATTGACGTCACACAAAACGTAGATTTAGAATCATTAAGTTGTGTATCCAGTTTGCTTACTAATCTAGATGTTACACAAAACCCAAGACTCAGAACTTTAAATATAGGGTATAATGATATTTTGAATATTGATCTTTCTCAAAACCCAAATCTACAATCATTTGATTGTCCTTTTACTTTATTAACGACTCTTGATTTTACTCAAAACCCGAATTTAAAATATTTGGACTGTGAGAATAATAGTTTTACAACATTAGATTTATCTCAAAACTTAAATCTGGAAGAACTTAATTGTTTTGAAAACTCATTAACAACCTTAGATTTAAGTCAAAATATAAACCTAAAACGAATTAATTGTAGTAATAATTTATTAACCAGTTTAGATGTATCAGATAATAGTAACCTTACAAATTTAACCTGTGATGATAATCTATTACAAAGTATAACTACAGCCGGAGCTACTAATCTTATAAATTTGAAATGTAATAATAATTCATTGACAGCTATAAATATTACCGCAAATACAAATTTGAAATATTTACAATGTAATAATAATTCATTGACGCAATTAGATTTGAGTCAAAACAGTGATCTTTTAGATATAGAATGTAATGATAATTCGTTAATTACATTAGATGCAAGTCAAAATCCACGTCTTGATGATATAGAATGTTACAATAATCAACTTGAATATTTAAATATAAAAAATGGAATCAACTCTAGTATTTATGAAGTTATTTTTTATAACAATCCAACGTTAGAATTCATCTGTGTAGATCAAGGTGAATTAGCAGTAATATCAGCAAATATTAGTGTGCCAGCTAATGCTATTGTGAGTACATATTGTTCTTTTACGCCAGGTGGCGAATATACAACTGTGCAAGGAACAGCAACATTAGATTTAGATACAAATGGCTGCGATATGAGCGATGCTATTTTTCCAAGTATGGAATATCAAATTACAAATGGTTCCTCTACAGGAATAGTGATCGCAGATGCAACTGGTGATTATTCAATTTACTTATCTGATGAAGATTCATACACGATTACACCACAACTAGAAAATCCAACGTATTTTACTGTCTCACCAACTTCTTTAACAATAGATACTTCCACAGCATCAAATCCTACAATACAAGATTTTTGTATTACTCCAAACGGAACACATAACGATGTTGAGGTCACAATAGTTCCTGTAGAAGAAGCACGTCCAGGTTTTGATGCTCCATATCAAATTACATATAAAAATAAAGGAACAACTACACGTTCAGGAACTGTACAACTTACGTTTGATGATGATTTGATGGATTTAGTTACATCGAATCCAATGTCTGATGTACAAGCTTTAAATTCACTTACGTGGAATTATACAAACCTAACACCATTTGAATCTCGTACAATTACTTTTACGATGAACATAAATACGCCAACGGACGTTCCAGCGGTGAACGGTAATGATATTTTAAATTATGAAGTGATGATAACTCCAACAGGAGATGATGAAACTCCTGATGATAACGTACTAGTTTTACAGCAAACGGTTGTCAATTCGTTTGATCCAAACGATATCACATGTTTAGAAGGCGAAACTGTGACTACAGATTATATAAATAAATATGTACACTACATGATTCGTTTTGAAAATACAGGAACTGCTTCGGCGGTAAATGTTATTGTAACAGATGTAATTGATGAAACGAAATTTGATGTTAGCACATTAACTCCAACAACGTCAAGTCATGCAATGGTGACAAACATAAAAAATACAAATGAAGTAGAATTTATCTTTGAAAACATCAACTTACCTTTTGATGATGCTTCAAGCGATGGATATTTAGTATTTAAAATAAAAACCTTAGCAAGTTTGGTAGAAAATGATGTTTTTGAAAATCAAGCAAACATCTTTTTCGATTTCAATGTGCCAATTGCTACCAATACGGCATCCACTTTAATCTCAAATCCGTTAAGTATTTCTGAGGAAAATCTTGCGGAAGCAGCAATTACGCTCTATCCAAATCCTGCAAAAGAAATGATTCATGTTACAGCGAATGAACCAATAGAAAAGTTAGAATTGCATACAATAGAAGGAAGGCGTATTCAAACAAAAATTAATGCATCGACAAGTTTTTCAAACACGATAGATGTATCATCTTTGCCAGCAGGAATTTACCTTATGAATATTACTACAACAAAAGGTAAGGCAATGAAGAAAATAGTAAAACAATAAGTTCTGATTTTGTTAAAGTTTTGTTTAGGAAGTATAAACATAGATTTTTTTTACTAAATTTATACAACTTAAATAATAGCCTATACACGAAAATTACTCTTTAAAATTTTAACCTAAACCCTCGTTAAATATGGCAAGAGCGATGTTTGATTACACTAAAACTATACTCAAAAAAGTAAGTTTTGAACCCTCATTATTTTGTAGAGAATTGCAAAAAGCTTTGCAAAGATTACTACCACATGAGGTAGAAGAGTTAAAAATCTGGATAAAATCTCTCGTAACAAAAAACCCAGAATTAGATCAATGTTTAATCTATTTAACACCATAAAAAAAAGCCACGTACTGCGTGGCTTTTCTGTTTTTATAAACGATTTTACCTGTACTTATTTCTGTATAGGACTTATAATTTCTACATTATGAAAAGCGATTGCACCGCGTACAACACCCATAATTACACTTTTTAATGCTTCAATAATTTGCATTTTTAATTCACTCTTATGAAATAGTAAACTTACTTCGCGTGCTGGTCTTGGTTCTTTAAAATGGCGTAAATACTTCTTTTCATTTTCTTTAATATCTAATGTGTGCAAATAGGGGAGCAGTGTCATTCCTAAATTTTCATTAGATAATTTTATTAATGTTTCAAAACTTCCACTTTCAAGTTGAAAATGGTCTTCTTCAATGCTACGCGGCACTTTACACAAATTAATTACACCATCTCTAAAACAATGTCCGTCTTCCAATAATAGAATATCATCAATATCTAAATCTTGTGTCGTTAACTCTTTCTTATCATATAAACGATGATTTTCAGTGGTATAGCCAACAAAAGGCTCATAATACAATACGCGTTCTTTAATTTGATCGTATCCTAATGGAGTTGCAGCAATCGCAGCATCTAAATGCCCTTCATTTAACTTCTGAACAATTGCTTCTGTAGTCAATTCTTCTATTTTTAAATTCACTTTCGGATACTTTTTAATAAAACTTTTTAAAAACATCGGTAACAAAGTCGGCATGATTGTCGGAATAATTCCCAACTTAAATTCTCCACCAATAAACCCTTTTTGCTGATCTACAATATCTTGCATTCTGCCTGATTCATTCACGACATTACGTGCTTGATCAACAATTTTTTTCCCGATTTCAGTAAGCTGAATAGGTTTTTTACTTCTGTCAAAAATTTGAATATCTAATTCATCTTCAAGTTTTTGAATTTGCATACTTAACGTTGGCTGAGTTACAAATGATTTTTGTGCGGCAAGCGTAAAATTTTGATGTTCGGCAACTGCCAAAACATATTGCAATTGGGTGATTGTCATTTATTATAGGTTTAAGTGATAAAAATATAAAAACTATCGATAAAACTTATGATAAAGCTCGTTAATTCTTTAATAATTTTGTTTCAACAAAAAAATAATAAACATGATGACATTAAATATATTAGGACTTGACGTCCAAAAAACTGGAGAATTAATTCAAGATTTAAACGTATTACTAGCAAATTTTCAAGTGTACTACCAAAATTTACGAGGAATTCACTGGAATATTAAAGGAAAAGGTTTTTTTGAATTACATACCAAGTTTGAAGAACTCTATAATGACACACAAATAAAGGTAGATGAAATTGCAGAACGTGTATTAACGCTTGGAGGAGAACCTTTACATACGTTTGAAGATTACATTCAAAACGCGAAAGTTCCTGTTGGAAAACACATTTCACAAGATGAAAAAGCCGTAGGATTAATAATTTCTTCTATTTCGGAATTATTAAAACTGGAACGCACATTACTGGACAAAGCTGGAGATGCAAATGATGAAGGAACAAATGCAATGATGAGTGATTTTATCGCTGAACAAGAAAAAACCATTTGGATGATGAATGCTTGGTTAAATAAATAGTATGTTGAGTTTAAAAAGGTTAATAAACATGAATTGTTAATTTTTCTTAGAAGAATTCTTTTTCCGAAGTGTAGCAGTCATTTTTCGTTAAGAATTTTTGAAGCCTTGGAGAAAATTTAGAAAAGTGAATGTGGTTTTAACTTTTTCAGCTAAAAATACCTCTGGAAAAATTCCCTTTCTTTTGTTGAAGCTTGTGCTGAACTTGATTCAGTATTCTTTGGGAAAGCAAAGAAAACGAAAATTTAAATTATTAAATCTATATTGAATTAACTTTGAATTGTATTTTTGTAGACATACAAAAGCGACACAAATTTGTGTCGCTTTTTTTAATAAAAATAGTTTTGATTGATGTAAACGGTATATTATAAGGTAATCTTCATTGCAAGATTTTTATCAACAACCGTGAACTTAGAAGGTCCAAATTCTGGTGGTCCGTAACTCATAGGATTGTTAGACATTCCGTAGTCTTCTTTTGGCATTCCAGTTTCTTCAAAATCCATGCGCCCATTGTCGTTTTCGTCATGTACACATGTAATTGCATATTCTCCTTTGGGAACATTCGTAAAAGTAACAGTTACCGTATTTCCTTCAATAGTACTTGCTGTAGTTTGTTCTGGTTTCGCTTTCATAAATGTTTTTTCTGAATACAAGGCAAACAATACTTTTCCTTTGTTGGTTCTTACTTTATCAATAGTAACAGTGATTGTAACACCTTCTTTATCAGAAGGAGTAGTTTGTGCTGTTGCGAATAAACTTGAGAATAAAACGGCAATTAAAAGTAATTTTTTCATGATGATTGTGTATTTGATTAATGATTGATTTTTGTTTTGTTATTGTTTGATGATTCAAAAGTCTACATAAAATCAGAATGCACATAAAAAAAGGAACTGGACTGTAATTTTTTAAGGATGAGTTGTAAAAAAAGAGATGAATAACTATTTCATCTCTTTTAAATTTATTATTTCTATGGAATTGTAGGTTTGTTACAGCCGTTTGAACAATAATTCAAGCAACTAATTAATACGGAAGCTACAGTTATAGGGATACAAATTTCGGTCAAACATAACGTTCCTTCTCCTTTTACTGAATTAGCTTGTAAATCACTGATAGACTTCTTATTTAGTGTTAAATTTTTAATTTTCTTTTTCTTCATAAATATTTTTTTGAAGTTAAACATGATTTCAAAGCTATTTTAAAAGAATTTGCCATAAAAGAAACGCTAGTCTTGATTTATAAATAACGAGAAAGTTAAAAAAAATCATTTCCAGGAACCTTTTCAAAAAACAACACGTCTATATATATGTAAGTTGTATTTATTTCAGGAATTGAGTTTTAGTATTTCATTTTCATTGTGTTTCAATTCTTTATAAAATAAAATTAGCGTTTCAACTTTACACCATAGGATTATTTTAGGTTAGGTTTTTTATATACTACAAAACTTCAACTTGCCTTGAATGTTTATTATAAGTAGTTGTATAAAATGAGAAAAGCGAGTTTTTTAACTCGCTTTTTTTATTTTCTATAGGTCAGTATGAGAAACTACATTGTATAATTAGCCCCTTATTTAATCAGTAATAGTAATAGTTTGGAACAAGAATCCTTGTTATATATATAATTGTTAGCAATTTTATAAAAAATACGTAACAAAGTAGCGGTTTATTACACTAATAACAGCGTATACCTAAACTGATTAAAAGAAACGACTTATGAAAAAAATAGAACCATTCAGAAATTTTAATGATGCACTTTCAAATCTAGACAATGGAGGAAGATTTTATAATATTTTGACAAAAGCAGATGATGGAATCATCTCGAAAGCAGAATTGGGAAAAGTAGGTGGAATCTTTAATAACAAACAACGAATGATTTTATTTTTTGAGTTATCAATTTCAAAATTGGATAATGAAAAAAGAAATGCAGTGATTTCAAAATTAGATCAAAGTCTTCAAGAGTCATACCTAAAGTACAAACCAATCGAATTAGTGCCATCTGAAGCGTATACGAAAGGTATAATTGCATCGAACACCATCATTACAGGAATTCCAACGTTGATTGAATCTAAAAGTGAGTTTACAGGATTTATAATGATTCCTATTGTTACAGGAAATGTCACTACATTTACAATGATTCCATTAATTGACATGTATGATGTATATGAAATAAGAGATGAGGAATCTGATGAAAACTTTCTGATTGCGCATGCAAAAGGAGCAACTAAATTGCCTAAGAAAAAAATTAAAGTAGCTGGTATATTAAAAGAATTAAGATCAGATCAGAAAGAAAGAGCAGCTTCTAAACGATTTTTGGAAGCCATTTACCATATGGATATTCACTAACATACTTTAAACGCAGTCGAGAAACTTAGGGAAGTTATTGTTTTTAGCGGTTAAGAACCGCTAAAGTATACACAATATTAAGTTCCATCTTTTTCATTCTATTAATAACTCTTCAACGTTAAACCAAAAGTTAAAAACTGATCTTCTTGTTTTTGATCAGCAATTACAATACTTTCAAACGTATGTAAATAGTTTACTTTAAAGTTTAGAAACTTCCAAATAGGAAACTCTACACCTAAATCTGCACGCCAACGAAAATTGTCACTGTTTTCTAAGGAAGGTTGAAAATAACTTTCATGACTTAGAATGACTTTATCTTTAAACAGATGATATTTCCCGTTTAACCAAAGTGTTCCACGCATCGTGTTTATGGTTGATTCTCCATTATACGCAGCACCAGAACGATTAAAGTTTGTTTCATCAAAGGTTGTATGTTCATATTCACTGGTCAGCGAGACTTTGAGCCAATGTTTTTTCTTATTTAAAATTTGATACGTTACGCCAGCACCAACTAAATAACGTACATCAATTTTTCTGCGGAAATTAGTACTTACAAATGCTAAGGCTAACGGATAAAATCGCCGTTCAGGATTTAAGTATAAAAAATTTAAACTCAATACATCTTCATCTGCTTTTTCTTTTCCAAATTCTTGATATACATACGAGTTTTGCGTTTTAAAAACCCACTTTCTAAACGGTTTAAAACTCACGTTTGACTTTGCTCTGAAAATCAAGGTTTGGACATTTCCTCCTTGCCAAAAACCAGTTAAAGAAAGATCAGCTTTTACACTTAATGTATCACTTTCGTTAATTTGTGCTGATAAGAAAAGGGGAAAGATCAATAAAAAATACAATATCATTTTCATGTGACCACTATAAAATTTTATGTTTTTAGGGCGACGAAAATAAGTAATAATATGTCATAAGCAATAACACTTTTAGAAATTTTCTATATCAAACGTTTTCGCTAACAAGATTGTTTTCTGTTGTTTAGAAAATTACATGGTTTTATATATTTTCTCTTGACAAACTCACCTTTTCTTCAAGTGAAATACATTTTCTTATCAAGTTAAATTACTAGTACTATAAAGAAAATAAATAAATTTACTACGTAGTGAATTTATTTTTACTAGTTAGTAAACTATTTTTTACTACCTAGTAAAGTTTAAAAACTACTTGGCAAAATGATTAAAACCACAAGAGAAAATATACAAAATCTCTTGATGATACATTTCAGTTGTCCGTTAGTTAGCGCATAAACTTAAAGTAGTAAAAACTTTTATTTTACTATTTTAAGTTTGCTTACTTCTTAATAATCAGTAAAAAAAGAAGGTTTCTTTTATGGAGTTACGGGAAACCTCATTGTGTATGTGTAATCTTTGATTTACTTTTATGGAGAATAACAGGAATTCTTGTTATACTTACGTTAGCGATAATTAAAAAACTAATTATGAAGTTTAAAGTCTTTTTATCAAGTAGAAATAATGACAAATTGAGTATAGATGATGTTGACTTTGAAACAATGACAGAAACTAGATTATATCTCAAAGTAGAACTTGAAAAGGAAAGATTTCTTGGAGAACAATTATTTAACATAAGAATAAACGAAGATTTTGCGGCAGATACTTCAATGGACAGCTACAACACTTGTCTTAAAGAAGTCAAAGATTCAGATTTTTCAATTGCAATTGTGAATGGTGCCTCAGGATGGGCTCCTTCAGGAATTGATCTTGGAATATGTCATGCTGAACTTGATGCTGCTATGAATATATCAGAGAAAAAATCAGCAATAATAGATGTAACTAAGTTTTATAATATAAAGCCTATTAATAATGCTGAGGAAAAGAGAAACAAAGTCTTCGCGGAATATTTGACTGAACAAAACAAGTTCAATAATCCATTAAAATTAAAAGCTATCAATAGAAATGAAAGTGGATATAAAACGACTTTACTTAGCTTGATTAAAAATATTCTTTACAAGCATATAAATGAAAGAATTAAAATCGCTGATCTATATTATAATATATCTGCTAATAACAAAATATCACTTGATTGGAAAAAAATGAAGTATACTGAAAGGGATGAACTAATCGTTGATATCTTAAAAGGATTGGTCAAATCGGATGTGAACTTTAATAAATATGAAAATAATGTTACCTCCATTCCAGATAATATGTCAGTCTCAGATGCCAAAGCATTTACTGGGAGGCAATTTTTAAAAGATCATAAGTTAATAACTCTCGCAAAGGAAGGTAAAGAAAAATTTGGACCTATTCATTTCATTGGAGTGTATGGTAATGCTACAGAAATACAAACAAAAAATTTGATTGGTTTTCCTGACTTAAGCGTAATAATTGACGGGTTTGGTTTATATGTATGGGAACAGAATACACATATACAATTAGTTTTTCTTACAGGTTGCAAAACACCAAGTGCATTAACATCTAAATACTTATTATTTCAAAACTGGGCTAAAGCTACAAAAGAGCTGGGGAACATCGAAAAAAGAGCTGAAGCGAGGTATCATATTTTGAAATCTGTTATTGAAGCTGATGCAATTGCAAAAAAATAATTTATTGTTATATCCCAAACTAGCCTAAGTTTCCAACTCACGCCCACAAACAAACTTAAAAAGCCATTCATAAACATCCTGTAAACTACACATTTCATACTCTGAAAAAAAGATGCTTTAGAAATAACTTAGCAAGATATTTTTTAAATCAGATTTCTCAGTAGATTTTGTAATTACATCTTGCATGTTAGCTGTAATGCATTGAGACAATACTTCGTCTTTACTCAGCGCTGTATAGGCAATAATAGGAAGATTTGGGTTGTATGTATGTATTTTAATACTGGTATCAAAACCATTTAGATTTGGCATGTTTAAATCCATTAAAACTAAATCGTACTGCTCTTTCTGAATTTGTTCAATAGCATCATGCCCATTATCAATAACATCACATTGTATCTTAAAAGATTCAACTATTTTTTTTGTGACTAATAAGTTAATTTTATTGTCATCTACATACAGAATTCTTCTAGATGTATTACTAGTAGATAATTTAGGTTGTTCGTGTTTAACAACCATAACCGCAAGACTGAATGCTACTTCTTGATTTTCTATATTAGAAAAAGTTAGCTCCGTATTGTAAAACGATAACAATTGGTTGGACAAAAGAATCCCTAGTTTTAAACCATTATGAGTTTTATCAGGATCATAGGTTGCGTTTTCTTCTTTTAAAGAATTTAGCGTGTCTTCGATGATTCCATTTCCATTGTCAACAATAGAAAATAATAAGTTAGCTGTTTCTGTGTCTATCTTTTCTTCTTGGACGCGAAACGTAACGATGGATGAATTAGGTTCTTCAATCGCATTCTTTAAAAGGTTTTTAAGAACAAGCTCAATTTTGTCCAGATCCATTAAAACGAGATTAGTATCAGATTGATTGTCTAAAACTAACGTGCAATTATTCACGTTTGCGAAAGGTTTGAAATAGTCAATAAGAGTATTGATAAACATCGTCAGGTTTACCGTGCGGTTATTCAACGTTATGTTAATCTTAAAAAAATTGAGTCGCGAATATTGTAGCGAATTGTCAATATGGTGACTTAAGTTTAAAAAGGCAGATTTAATCTGATCTTCAAAACTAAGTTTTTGGACTTGGTTTTCTTGCTTAAAAAAAGAAGAAATTAATTCCTTTAATGTATATAATGGCGTCCTAATCTCATGACTAACAATAGAAAGAAATTTATTTTGATTTATAGTATTAAGACGTAATTCTTTGTTCTTAATATCAAGAAACGTATTTATTTGATTTACTCTTCGTTTCATCCAAATAAAGTATCCTAAAAATAGTAATGCAAAAGCGGTGATTCCTAATAACAGATAGTTAATACGCTTATTAAATGAATTTTCTTTTTCTTGAGTTTTATTAATTAGTTTTAATTTTTCAAGTTCCTTTTCCCTAGTTATAGTTTTGATTACATAATCATTGTTTAGCATGGATTTATACTCTAATAAATCAATCGTTTTATTAAAATATTCTCTGGAATTTTTTTGATAATAAGTTATAGAATCTAAGTTTAACTTAGAAAAATCTTTATGGTAAATAGCTTTGTAATAACTAATTTTATAATAATGTTCATAGATTCTAGGAGAAAACCATAATACAGATTGTAGATGTTCTTTTTTTAGGCGATCCAAAAGTTTATTTGCATATTCAGTTCGAATACCTTTTTCCATCAAAGCGTACGATTGATATAATTGGTACGTGATTAGTAATCGTTTTTTTAACAACTCTTTATTGGAACTTTGCGAATAGGCAGCTTCATAAGTATCACTATTAATTTCATCTATAATGACAGCTGTAAAATCAATTATTGAATCGTATTTTTCTTGATCATACAATCTAATTAATTCAGATTCATAGATGTAAAATTGTTGATCTCCTTTAGTATAAGTATTGTATAATTTTGCGAGTGGCACATACTTATTGTACCCATTAGTATCTTGATTTAAAGCATATAAATGGATTAGATTCGCAAAATTAATTCCAAGACGAAGCGTATCATTCTTTTTTTTATTTAATGCTATGGCAGCAAGAAAATGCTCTTCAGCCTTATTGTATGCGTAATGTTGAATGAATGCCAAACCCAAGAGGTTTTCACTTCGAGCCTTATACGCTTCAATGTTAGCTGCGATTGAAATATCTTGGAGTGTATAAATAGTTTTCAGAGATTCATAGTATTTATCTGATTGCATTTGATTGAGCGCCAGCGTATAAAGAGAATCTAATTGTGAAAGAGAAGTTTCTTGAGAAAAAGCACTCATATACATAAATAAGGAGAAGAATAGCATCCTTACTTTAGTACTTTGAAAAGTTTTCAAACAAAAAACCATTTTTTATTTAAATTACGAAAAATTAGCGTCAGATCGAAAATTTATTTTGAAGCAATAATAAACATTTGTGAATCTCTAGTATAACGAATAACAACTCTACACCAACCCACGCGCTTTCATCTCCAAATACTTATTAATAGCGTCAATCGTTAAGTTTTCTGGAGAAGTTAAGATGGAATGAATTCCGTATTTCTTGAGTTCGCTGACAATCAAACGTTTTTCAAAAGAGAATTTTTCTGCAATGACTTTGTCATACGCTTCTTGTATAGTGCCAGCTTCACCGTAAATCAATTCGTCTAATTCTGTGTTTTTGAAGAAAACCACAACTAACAAATGACTTTTGGAAATTCCTTTTAAGTAGGGAAGTTGTCTGTGTAATGCATCTAGGGTTTCAAAATTTGTGTAGAGCAATATTAAACTTCTATGTTTTATATTTCGTTTAATGTCTGCATACAAGCGTCCATAATCCGATTCAAAGAAATCTGTTTCTACATTGTATAATGACTCTAAAATCATGCTCATTTGCGCACTTCGCTTTTCTGCAACGACAATATTTTCCACCTTTTTTGAAAAGGTAAACATGCCGGCTTTGTCTTGCTTTTTCAGAATTACATTACTCAATACCAATGTTGCATTAATTGCGTAGTCTAACAAACTCAAACCGTCAAAAGGCATTTTCATCACACGACCTTTGTCAATCACAGAATAGACAGGTTGCGATTTTTCATCCTGAAACTGATTCACCATCAATTGGTTACGCTTTGCAGTTGCTTTCCAGTTTATGGTACGTAAATCGTCTCCTATGACATAATCCTTTATTTGTTCAAACTCCATGGTATGACCAATGCGACGAATTTTTTTAATTCCGTACATCGTCAAATTGTTGCTAATGGCAAGCAAGTCGTACTTTTTTAATTGTAAATATGCAGGATATGTCGGAACCATGATTTTATTATCAAAATAAAAGCGTCTGGAAACCAACCCTAAAATAGATTTGATATATACATTTAGTTTTCCAAACGTATATTCACCGCGTTCTGTTGGGCGTAATTTATATTTTAATTCAATCGCGCTTGACGCAGGAATTTTTTTAATAATTGAAAAATCGCGCACTTGAAACTGTTCTGGGATTTCATCAATTATTTTCGCATCAACAGCAAATGTATAATAGTTTTCTAACCGAATAAATACAGAATTGTCATCGCCATTAGAAAACTTTTCAGGCGTTTCACGTTTTCCTGAAAGACCAGTTCTGGTAGCATATAAAATAATGATATCAAGAAATGCAAACGTTACTACAATCAGTAATAATAACTTTGAAATAAAGAAAAATTTCGGAAAAATAAAGCTAACAATAAAACATACAATAACCGCCAAACACGCATAAAAGAAGCGATCTTGGAGATATAATGATTTAAAAAAATGTATGATTTTCTGTTTCACAAGGCGTTTATTTGATTAGTTATCTTGGAATTTCAATAGTTTGAATGATTTGCGCAATGATTTGTTTAGAAGTTACACCTTCCATTTCACGTTCTGGCGTTACAATAATTCTGTGTTGTAATACAGGAATTGCAACTTGTTTTATATCTTCTGGCGTTACAAAATCACGACCATTCATTGCTGCATACGCTTTTGAAGCTTTTAGTATGGCAATAGAAGCTCTTGGCGACGCACCAATGTATAGGAATTGATTGTTTCGTGTATTGATGATAATTTCGGCAATGTATTTTAGTAAATGTGGTTCAATAATGATATCATTTACTAAATTTTGATATTTCTGTATTTGTGCTTTCGATAAGAACGAATTTACCTGGTCTATTTTTTTCCCTTCTTTTAAAGCATGTTCACGCGCAATGATTTCTACTTCTTCTTCTAAGTTAGGATACTCAACATTTATTTTGAATAAAAAACGGTCTAATTGTGCTTCTGGCAAACGATACGTTCCTTCTTGCTCAATTGGGTTTTGTGTTGCCAACACCATAAATGGCGGATCTAATGTATATTTTACGCCGTCCATGGTAACTTGACGTTCTTCCATTACTTCAAATAAGGCAGCTTGTGTTTTCGCTGGCGCACGATTGATTTCATCAATAAGTAACATATTGGTAAAAACTGGTCCTTTTTTAAATTCGAACTCAGATTTTTTCATGTCAAAAATTGACGTTCCTAAGATATCACTTGGCATTAAATCTGGCGTAAATTGAATTCGACCAAAATTAACTGTCAATGATTTTGCAAGCAACTTGGCAGTAATTGTTTTTGCAACACCTGGAACACCTTCAATCAATACGTGTCCTTTGGCAAGCAATGCCGTAATTAGCATGTCAATCATCCCTTTTTGTCCAACAATTACTTTTGAGAGTTCTTGTCTTATTTTTTGGATTCCTTCTTGTAATTCCGACAGATCAATTCTGTTTGTGAATGACAGCGGAGTTCCTTGCGTATTATTTTCTCCTTGTAAGTCCATATATTGATTTTAGTATATATTAATAGCTAAGTTATTTCTTTTCGTTAAAACGTTCCACAGCTTTTGTAATGCTTAGTACGTCTTGTTCTTGGAAATGCACTTTCTTTTTTAGTATGATTATTAGTGATATTAAATCTTTAATTTCATCTTGATCTTTTCCTGATTTTAACGCCAAACGTTTTACAAATGGTTCATCAAGTACTTGTGTATCCATTAAATAATCGTTTCGTAAATGTTCTAAGAAATACGTGATCTTTTTTTGAACAACATTCCGATGATCTCGTGTTTCATAAAATAGATTTCCGATGGTTTTGGTGAAATCGAGTGTTGTATTTTCTAATGGATTTATAATTTTTACAATACGTTGTTTTCGTTTTACATTAAATAGTATAAATACAACTAATGTGAGTAACGAAAGTAACCAAGCCCAACGTAATGGTGGTTGTGATAAGATGAATCGTAATGGTGAATCACTTTCGTCCATTCCTACTTTATTGACCGAATCAAAATAGATATCTTTCGTTGGAATATATCCTAAAACACCTTCTGCATATTTGAAATGATCATCTTTTAGTAAATGAAAGTTTGTAAATGCAACAGGTTGTGTATGCAATAAAAAGGCGCCTTCACCAACAGGAATTTTGACAAAATTTGTATAAATAGAATCTTGACTAAATTTTTGGTAGCCAAGAGGAATTGTCGTTAACGTATCGATTTCTGTAAAGTGAATATTTTTAATTCCTTTTTCAAAAGTGATAGCATTATTGTCTAAATTTTCATTAAAAAAGCCTAATTCTGCTTTTGATGCTAATTGATAGTCATAATTTGTTTTAAATCCGAGTGAATCCTGAATATATCTAGGGATTTCATGTGTAGACATGAAAATGGTATTTCCTTCGGAAGCAAAGTCGAATAGTTCAATTAAAGATGATTCATCTGTGTAAAAACGTGGGCGAATGCTTATGTACGAACCTTCAATAGTATATTTATAAGTATCCCAATCGTACTTGTCATTAAAATATTCGTACGGTGTATTACGAATGTTTTTAACAGAAATGTTATCAAATAAATTGAGGAGTTCTTTGTGTAATATTTTTAAACCATATGGTTTTGTATGGCGTTCGTTATAGGTTTCTGTCCAATCGATCGTAATAGGTTTTGACGACTCAACAGACATTGCTATAATTATAATAGCAACCAATACGCCAATGTATATTTTTAATGTTTTACTCATGCCGCAATGTTTTTAAGTAATACATTAAATGAATCGGACGCTTTGTTGTACTGTATTTTATCAATTAGGAATTCTCCATACCATATGTAATTGTATAAATAAGAAGCATATTGAAATTGCTCACGCAACGTATCATTTTTGATTTCATAGGTATA
Organism: Kordia sp. E; assembly: GCF_056033805.1. NCBI lineage: Bacteria > Pseudomonadati > Bacteroidota > Flavobacteriia > Flavobacteriales > Flavobacteriaceae > Kordia > Kordia sp. E. The sequence goes on along the minus strand of NZ_JBRASR010000006.1, from coordinate 439,670 downwards.
ATCAAGATTCGTTTTTTCAGGATCATACGAAATAACTTCATACGTACTCATCTTTTTGAGCATGTTTAGGTATTGATAACGGACAGCTAAGCGATAATCGTTGTTGATTGTTGCTTCAGAAATTAAAGCATCAAAATCGACAATATGAATATTGGTTTCTACATCTTCATACTGTACTAGTTTTTTATCAGATCTTTTTCCAAAAACCCAACGGCCTTCACCATTCATAATAGCTCTTACAATAAAATAAACCACAAGTATAATGATGACTCCGTAGAAGATAAGTTTCATTGTATTTAAGTATTCTGAAGCTTTCTTTCGCGAACTTAAATTAAATAACTCTTCTATTTTTTGTTCTAACCAATCGACCAAACGTGTAAACCAACCATCAGATTGTTCTACTTCATATACATAATCACTACTGTCATAAGTATCTTTAAAATCATCTTCAAATGTACGTGGTTGCACATTTGTAGAGTCTTCTTGAATAGGAAGTGTTTGCCGCGCAATAGCTGCAGTAGCAATCAAAGTTCCTAACAAGAGAACATTTAGTAAGATGTATTTTAGTTGTTTTGGCATGTAGTTTATAGTCCTGTACCTATTTCGTCAATAGTAGTTTTTGCGTAGATGTTTTCTTTTTCCTCTTTTAAACTATAATATATTATTGTTTGATTTATTTGAGAAATAGCTGATGTCAATAAATTCATTATATGTGAAAATATTTGAGACAGAAAAAGAACAATGAATGAAAAAGACCAAGTTTCATGAACAACTTGCATTGCATTCGGATCTGTTAGCGTAGTAACTCCTAAAATACTTGTAATGATCAATTGAACAATTCCAACTGCCATTTGAAATACAAATACGATAAGAAAGAAAACTGCAATTCCACCGATTGCAGGAAAGAATTTTTGAAAACACATATTAAAACCATAACTGTAGCATTCAACAATACCTTTATCCGTATTAATGTATTCCATGAGTGTTGCATGAAAAAATAACGATATAACAGCGCCTAACAATAATAAAAATGGAATTCCGATAATTGTAATTGTTAATATTAGACCTACAATTATTGCAACAATAAATACGATGATACTAACTAAAATGCTTGAAAAAATGAAAACAATTAATTTTTCAATATTAGCTTTGAGTTCATCAAATAATTCTTTTGACCCGAAGTCTTGACCACGATGTCTGTCGTACAGTTTAAAATATATTGGAACAAATGCATAGTTCAATACACTTACAATAATTATAATAAAGAAACCTATAGAACCATATAAAATGATTGTTCCTAGGTTATCATTAAAATAGTTTGATAAAGCATTAGGATCTCTATTTAGAATCATACTGTTAACGACAACATCTTGGTATACTTTAAAAAAGTAGTAAAACATTGTTGCTAAAATCAACAAGAAAACACCATTTACAATTAAAAAATTTTTAAAGAAATGTCTTCCGTGTTGTTTTAAAAAGCCAAACGTATCTTGAAAATACGCTCCAAAATCTCTCGATTTATATAGTTGAAACATCTAGTCTTAGTTTTTTGTGTACAATAAAAGGGTATATCAAATAATAATAAGAGATAATACCAAGTGTGATTAAAATAATTCCGACTGAAAGCCAGTTGTGCATTACATTTGAATATCGGGTAACAAAGCCTTCTAAAAAGCCTGCGGCAAAGGTAAACGGAAATGTGCTGATTAAAATTTTAATTCCGTTTTTTAGCCCCATTTTAAAGGAAGCCATTCGCGAAAATGTTTTTGGAAACAGAATACTTGCCCCAAGTAACAGACCTGCTGCACCTTCTATGACAATAGCAAAAATTTCCATAGCGCCATGAATCCATATACCACGAACACTTTGCCATAATACGCCTTGTTCATAAAACATATATTGAAAAGAACCCAACATAATACCATTTTGCATCAATACATAACCTGTTCCAAAACCACCGAACACACCAAGTATAAACGATTGAATTCCTACATAAAGATTGTTGAGCGTAATACCGACAAACATTCCGAGTTCTCCTCCGTTTTTATAAATAGCAACAGGATCGCCTTTTTCAATATTATCTAATGTTTCGTTTACATAACCATCACCCAAAATTAATCGGATAAAGGAATCATCATATGCAGCTGAAAATGCACCAATAGCGACAAAAACACCAAATATTAAAAATGCATATAGTACATAACGTCTAAATTGATATACAATAAGAGGCACTTCAGTTTTCCAAAAAGAAATAAAACGATTCGATTTTTCTCTTTTGGTTCTATAAATACGTTGAAAAGCAGCAGAAGCAAGCTGATTTAAATAGCTAATAGTTTTACTCTTAGGGTAATACGTTTGCGCATACGCCAAGTCATTCATCAATTGTATATAAAGTGATGAAAGTGTATCAGGATTTTTAAATTGATTATTATAAATGGTTTGTTCAAAGTTTAACCATTTTTCTTTATTTTGCTTGATAAATGCAACTTCTCTCATAGATACGCTAAAATAAAACATAAAATGTCAGAGATACAAATTAATACTACTCAAAATGTCAACATCAACTTCACTTTAGCGTCAGTTGGAGAACGTATCGTAGCACATCTTATCGATTTGTTGATAAAATTTGCATATGCAGGAATTATAATATGGATACTATCTGAGATTATTGACAGTTCTCCTAAATTAAGAAACTTAGATTTTTGGTCAATAGCTTCCATCTATGTAGTGCTACTTTTTCCTTTTATATTTTACTCTTTAGTCTTAGAAGCAATATTTGAAGGGCAAACGTTAGGTAAAAAAGCGATGAAGATTAAAGTGGTAAAAATTGATGGTTATCAAGCTTCATTTATCGATTATATAATTCGTTGGTTTTTTAGAATTGTAGATTTAAATATGTTAAGTGGTTTCATTGCTTTAATTTCAATAATTATTACTGATAAAGGACAACGCTTAGGCGGAATGACCTCGGGAACCTCTGTAATTTCTTTGAAAAATAAAGTTCGAATTTCACATACAATCTTAGAAGAAATAGGAGACAACTACAAACCTCAATATCCAACGGTAATCAACCTTTCAGACAATGATATGCGTATCATTAAGGAAACATTCATGACTGCACGAGATGCTAAAGACACTGATACACTTTTAAAACTAAAGAAAAAAGTAGAAGAAGTAATTGGAGTTACATCTACCACAGATACGACGACGTTTTTAAATATAATTATTAGAGATTATAACTTTTACACCCAAAACATGTAATGCTTTTTTACTCACTTGATATTATAGGAACATTTGCTTTTGCTATTTCGGGCGTTTTAGTTGCGATGCAAAAACGAATGGATGTATTTGGTATTTTTATCATTGCTTTTGTTACAGCAGTTGGTGGCGGAACATTGCGTGATATGCTTATAGGAAAAACGCCTGTCGGTTGGATGAACGATTTAAATTACGGATACACAATTGCTGCGGCAGTTATTATTTCTATTATTTTTAGAAAGAAATTAAATAAGCTCCGAACGTCCTTATTTCTGTTTGATACAATTGGCTTGGGTGTATTTACCATTATTGGTGTAGAAATTGGAATTTCTGCAAATTTGCATCCTATTATTTGTATTGCTTTGGGAACAATAAGTGCTAGTTTTGGAGGTGTAATTCGTGATATTCTGTGTAATGAAATTCCAGTTATTTTCCGAAAAGAAATTTATGCAACAGCGTGTATTTTAGGGGGAATTACATTTTTTGTATTGAAATATTTCAACCTTAAAGAAAATCTTATTTACATATGTACTGCGTTAATGGTAATCATTATTCGCTTAGTTGTGGTAAAATTCCGTTTGAAACTTCCAAATGTATATCAAAAATAATAACAAAAGCCAAACAACGTATTGCTTGGCTTCTGTATGATGGTATCTATGTTTTTAAAGAATTCTATATCCTACTGAAAAGCTCAGCTGATTAATTTTTAGATTTGTTAAATTATTATTCTCATAAATGTCTCTAGGCGTATTATATCTAAGCTCAAAAAAGTAAGTATTCTTATAACTATATCCAACACCAATTGCGCCTCCAACAGTACTTTTAGAATTTGATGAATCTGAAAAAAGATCTCCTGTAACATTTCTTTTTAAAGCAAAATCAACGACAACAGCTGCATTAAGGAATAATTTAGATGTATCATTGAGAAACATGTAATGACGAAGTCCAATTGGAAGTTGAATTGCAGAATATTCAACTTCAAAAGTTCTAAAAAATGTAGAATTAGTAGTAGCGAAAGAGCCATTACCTTTATATGCTTGATAATTAGGCTCAATAAATGCTGCCCATTTATTTTTATTAAATGAGAATACATATTCTAGATCAACACCGAGCCTTGGACTCCAATTTGCTCCAGACTCAATATCATTATCAAAGCTTTGACCAAATCCTTCCGTTTTTATAATTGTTTTTTGGTTTGAAATACCAAGATTAAGTCTAAGACTCCATTTACCTTTAGTTTCCTGTTTAAAAGCTATAAAGTCATCATTTTTGCAGGTATTATATGCTATAAATAATTGAGTCAAATTATTTTTATTATAGCGTAATCTAGAAATTGTTTTTCTTGATATAGACTCGCAAGTTAATTGCGTATATAGTTGTTGGCGAAACTTATTGTTTTCTGCCAATTCACCATCTCTAGTTAAGTAACTTTTCTTTACTAATTGTTTAATTTGACTATCATCTTTTTTATAAAAAAGTTTACTCAAATCTCCATTTTTGTACCTGTATAATGAAGCCTTTCCTTCAACTAAAACATTTAAAAAAACTGTTTGTTTTCTCCACTCAGGATTTTTGTCATATGATAATTTTGATATATTATTTATAGACATATCAATATTAACCGTATGTTTTTCATACTTACAAATATTTGGAATTGTAAAAGATTTTACAGTAGCTAATCTGGCAATTTTAGCCTCACTATCGAGTGTTAATTTGTATTCAAAACTAACAGGATTATTAACCCAGTCAACGTTTTTGATGTAACAGTCTGTTTTTTGCCCGCTGTTAGAAATGAAATACCCTTTTTCGAATTTTATTTGTGCAGAAAGTCCAGAGGTAATTAACAAAAGGAAAAATAATGCTAAATAATTTTTTTTCATGTGTTTTTAGATCTTTAAATTTTGCCACAAATCTAATAAAACTATGTAAGAATATCCTATACTATTGTATAAGCGTTACTTATTTTTAATAAGCGTAGTATATAGTATGTTTTTAGTCTAAAACTTCAACTTTTTTGATCATAATGTTCTTCTTTGGCCATTCACCTTTATCAGTTTCTTGATTGGCAATTTCGTCCACAACGTCCATTCCGGCAATTACTTTCCCAAAAGCGGTATATTCTTTATTTAAATGATGTGTTCCACCTTTTTTCTGAACAATAAAAAATTCAAATGGAGACGCCATTTTATATGCATTGTCAATTTCTCCACTTGGCATTGAAATTACACCACGATCATGTCTAAATCCTTTTTTTGTATCTGGCGGAAGCAAATACTTACCAATCTTTCGACGTTTTTTTGCAATATTCCAACCATCAGAATTTCCACCTTGAATGACAAAATCTTTTACAACTCTATGAAATTGAGTTCCTGCAAAATAATTTCGCTTGGCAAGCATAATAAAATTAGCTCTATGATATGGAGTTTCATTGTAAAGTTTAATGTCAATATTACCAAAGTTGGTTACAATCCGAACGCGTTGTTCCTTATTTTCTTTTCCGTAGGCAATCATATAATCGAGCACATTTTCCGTAGAAATGAAAACATGTTTTTCTTCCTTTTCTTTCTCTTTTTCCTTTTCTTTCTTTGGAGTTTTTGTCGTGTCAGTTTTTTGGCTTTCGCCAGAAGTAGGTGTGGAAGTTTTAGTATCTTCACAGCTTAGAAATACGCAGGCAATAATCAATAAAAAGCAAATCTTTTTCATAGATGAATTTTGATGACTTTAAAAAAATCCTACCAAAAATAGCAAAAATACCGCTTCCAGGCATTTCTTCACAGTTAAAAATGGCACCTTCTATGCGACAGGAAGCTTTAGCAAGTATGGAAGAGCGTATGAAAACTGCTCGAAAATCAGCAGTAATGGCACTGTTTTACCCAAATACAGAAAACGAAACGAAGATTGTACTAATTCTTCGAAAAGCGTATGAAGGAGTGCACTCAAATCAAGTTGGATTTCCTGGAGGAAAAGCAGAGCCTGAAGATGCAAACTTACAAGTGACAGCTTTACGTGAAACGGAAGAAGAAGTTGGTGTACAGCAAGATGCTATTGAAGTAATTCGAAAGATCACATCAACATATATTCCGCCGAGTAATTTTATGGTACAACCGTATATTGGTGTATCATATACTACACCTACATTTATTCCACAACCGTCTGAAGTGGAATCTATCTTAGAAGTCTCGCTTCACAGTTTGCTCACAGATACATCAATTATTGAAAAAAAAATGACAACTTCTTATGCGGTAGCTATCAATGTGCCAGCGTTTTACTTAAATGATTATGTGGTTTGGGGTGCGACAGCTATGATGTTGAGTGAAGTTAAAGATATCATTCTGGAAGCCATTTCAAATTAGTTTTTGTAAGTTTGTAATTCGCCTAAAAATTAAAATACATGGGATTATTCAAAAGAAATCCTTTTGGACATATACTTTTTCTTAAAAAATGGTTGATTAGAATTGCAGGAACGTTGACACATAGACGGTATCGTGGTTTTAATGAATTGAAGATTGAGGGTTCTGAAATATTGAAAAATTTGCCAGATAAAAATGTATTATTCGTTTCCAATCACCAAACGTATTTTGCAGATGTAGTGGCAATGTTTCACGTTTTTAATGCGAGTTTAAGTGGTAGAGGAGATTCTATCAAAAACGTAGGATATTTATGGAATCCGAAATTGAACTTGTATTATGTAGCTGCAAAAGAAACGATGAAATCAGGTTTGTTGCCAAAAATACTCGCATATGCTGGATCAATAAGTATTGAACGTACATGGAGAGCTAATGGAGAAGATGTAAACCGTCAAGTGAAGATGAGTGATATTTCTAGTATTGGAACTGCACTAGCTGATGGTTGGGTTATTACATTTCCGCAAGGAACAACACGACCTTGGAAACCAATTAGAAAAGGAACCGCACATATTATAAAAAGGTACAAGCCAATTGTAGTACCAATTGTAATTGATGGGTTTAGAAGATCGTTTGACCGTAAAGGACTTCGTATTAAAAAGAAAGGAATTCTTCAATCTATGGAAATAAAAGAGCCTTTAGAATTTGATTATGAAAACGAAAGTGTAAAAGATATTATTGAAAAGTTAGAATTCGCAATAGAGCAACATCCATCATTTTTAAAAGTAATTCCACAAGCAGAATTGGAAGCAATGGAAGAACTCAATAAAAAACGTAAGTGGGAATATTAGATTCACAAAAACATATAAACAGAAAAAAGGGCTCAATAATGTATTGAGTCCTTTTTTTATGAATATAACTGAATCTTAATTATCAGTTGTTGGCTCTTCTTCGTTTGGTGTTTCATCACCGTCTAATGTTGTAGAAACTACATTTCCTAATTTATAAAATAGGTTATAAATTAATTGAATAACTCCACCATTTCCACCAGTATACATTGCTGCATTCATTTGTGTACTTTCTAGGACAAATGCCTTTGAAGCTACTTCTTTGTTAAAAGTTACGTTTTGTTGATGTGCACTTACTGATACTGAAAAGATAAGACACACTATTAAAAAAGCTATTTTTTTCATAATTATTCAATTTTGATGGTAAACGGTTTTATGATTTTAATTGTTTTAATTCTTTGTAATTACGTTTCAGTTTCTTGGTTAAAAGACCGTAAAGTAAATAATATATTCCGTAGAATAATGCTACAATAACACACGCTATTAAAATGGTGACAACTGCTAATATTAGGTATTTAGTAATATTAGCTTCTGCTGAAAACTTTTCCATTCCACCAGTTCCTTCAATAAAACCAATAGGAAAAGCAACGCAAATAGTAAATGCAATCACACTTAAACTATACACAATATAATGTTTTACAGTTTTACGTGTAGAAATAATATTCTGCATTAAATCTTTAATAGAGTTTGTAGTAGAAATCTTTTTATAATTCATAAAGAATTTATAAATAAAGTAAAATACAACCGCAGAAGAAGCGTAGCAGAACCAATTTAGCCAAACTGGCATTGTGGAATCACTCAATAAATCGGGTTGTATAAATAAGGCAAGTACCACAATGGCAATACCAAATCCGAGTTCAAATAAACTGACATAAAAAATCCATTTCACCAAAGAGGATGATTTCTTATGGGTCATTTTGTCAATATCGTTGTAGGATAGCTTAGGCTGATTCTCCTCTTGCTTTTTCCAATCTTTTTTTAATAGGTCTAATTCTTCCATGGGTTATGGATTTAAAATCTTCTTCAATTTGGTCTTAATTCTGTTCATCTTCACTCGTGCATTTACTTCAGTAATACCAATTGTTTCGGCTATTTCTTTATAATTTTTATCTTCCAAGTATAAAAAGATCAAAGCTTTTTCAATATCTGATAATTGCTTAATCGCTTTATACATAATTTTTAACTGTTCTTCTTCAGTGTCATCGTAATCTTGTGATTTTATTTTAAAAATCACACTTTCATAATCTTGCGTCTTTATAGAACGTTTGGATTTTCGGTACAATGTAATAGCAGTGTTTAATGCTACTCTGTACATCCACGTACTGAATTTAGAATCACCTCTAAATTTTGGAAATGCCTTCCATAATTGTATAGTAATCTCCTGAAAAAGATCGTTATGTTGATCTTTATTAGAAGTGTAAATTCTACACACTTTATGAACGATATTCTGGTTACGTTCTAATTGGGTTACAAAATTATGTTCGAGTTCTTTGCTCAATTCTTGATGGTTATTTGATTATATGTATTCCGTTATACAAATATGTTACATATTTTTTAAAAAAGTTTTTAAAAGCTGTATTTTTGTACCGTTAAAAGGGACATTTTTATGAACATACCAAGAACGAGTTTTCCAAGAGTAGTGATTATTGGTTGTGGATTTGCTGGCATTTCACTCGCTAAAGAACTAGGAAAACAAGAAGTACAAGTTGTATTATTAGATAGACATAATTATCATACCTTTCAACCGCTTCTTTATCAGGTTTCTACAGGTGGATTGGAACCAGATTCTATTGCGTATCCAATTCGTAAAATTGTAAAAAACTATCCTAACTTTTACTTTCGCTTGGCAAATGTAGCTTCAGTTGATGCAGAAAAACAATGTGTGTGTACGGATATTGGAGATATTAATTATGATCACTTAGTCATTGCAACAGGTTCCAAAACAAATTTCTTTGGAAATTCTAACATTGAAAAGTATAGTATGGTTATGAAAACGATTCCACAATCGTTAAATCTTCGTAGTCTAATACTTGAAAATTTTGAAGAAGCGTTACTAATATCTGATTTAGAAGAACGCAATGCATTGATGAATTTTGTCATTGTAGGAGCTGGACCAACAGGAGTAGAATTAGCTGGTGCTTTGGCAGAAATAAAAAAGGGAATTCTTCCGAAAGATTATCCTGATTTAGACATTCGTCAGATGAAAATTAACTTGGTACAAGGCTCAGATCGAATATTGCCAGCCATGAGCGAGCAAGCTTCCGCTAAAGCCGAAGATTACCTGCAAGATTTGGGCGTAGAAGTCTGGAAAGATCTACGTGTTACCAATTATGATGGCGACTGGGCAAATACGAATACTGATATTAATTTCAAAACAGCAACATTAATTTGGTCAGCTGGTGTAAAAGGTGCTACAATAGCCGGATTAGATGGAGAAGATTTTATTGTCCGTGGAAATCGAATGGTTGTCAATGAATTTAATCTAGTCAAAGGGTTTAAAAATGTATATGCATTAGGAGATATTGCGGCAATGCAAACTGAATTATATCCGGAAGGACATCCAATGATGGCGCAACCTGCCATTCAACAAGGAAAAAAACTAGGTAAAAACTTAGTGCGACAAATGAAAGGGAAAGAAATGAAACCTTTTGTTTACAATGACAAAGGTTCTATGGCAACAGTTGGAAGAAATAAAGCAGTTGTAGATTTGCCAAACTTCAAGTTTCAAGGAATTTTTGCTTGGTTTGTGTGGATGTTTGTACACTTATTTTTTCTAATTGGATTTAGAAATAGAATGATTGTCTTTATAAATTGGGTGTATAATTACATTCGTTTTGATAGAGAAGCTCGTTTAATCATTAGACCGTATAAAAAGCAAAAACAATCCTCATTAGATTAAAAAAGTGTCTTCTTCTTTAGAATCTTTACTAGGACAGTTCATTGCTAAAATTCCGAGGATTATAAACAATTGAGAAATTCCGTATAAAAACATAATATAAATGTCTTTATACTGCAAGGTTTGATGAAATCTGTTCAGTCCAATTAGAATTTGTGCAATGGTAAAAAATGAAGTTCCTATAAATACCAAACGGTAACTTTTTATATTCACGTTCTTATACCGTAAATATGCAAGTTTTAATAAATTTAAGACCATCGCCATGTAAATAATTACAGGAACTAGTAAATTATTTAATCCATCATACATTAGATAAATCAGTGAAAGCGATATAAGTAGTGAAACTGCCAAATACGGAATCAACCTGTCAATATCGTAGCGCGTTTGTTTGTAAAAATACAAGGAATAGAAAAATATCGCGATTAAAAAAAATACAAGTCCAATAATGAAAGAGTAAAAAGGTGTGTCTTCCAACAGAATAATATCCCCCAAACATAAAAAAGCTAAGGCAGAAAAAATAATTAACCTGCTTTTTAACTCCATTTTTTTACTATTCAGATAGAAAAAAATGCTCAATATGATAATAATTAAAGGTTTTGTGAAAAGTCTTAACTCATAAAACTCTTTAGCATTATTAAAATAAATGTCTAAAGAAAGATTTAGTAAAAATAAGATAATAAACGCTTTGAAAAACTTCATATACTATAGGGGGAAACTGACTAAAAGTTAACGCAATATAGTAAAAAAAGGATTACACCTTATTTTTGTAACTTTTAAGAATTCCCAAAACAATTAAAAATTGGGCTATAGCATAGGTTGACATGATACTAATATTTGAATAGGGAAGTGCAGTATAGAACTTATTGATAGCTAGTAGACTATCAGAAATCATAAAAAATATTGCTCCAATAAATACGGATACATAACCATACTGAAGTACCATTCCTTTTCTTTTAAAAGCGGTTAAAGCCATTGTTAAAATAACTGTCATATACACCAACACTGGAATCAATAAATCTCCTAAACCGTCTTTAATGAGATAATACAGTCCAGCTGCATACACTAAAAGCAATACTGCAAACGGTAAAATACTTTTCTTATCATTTCTATCCCGAAGAAACACCAAAATATACATAACGTGAGCTAATAAGAAAGAAATCAATCCTCCGATAAAAAAACCTTCATCGTTAGATACAAACATCAATAACACATCGCCCCATAAAGAAAAAAGTAACGCTAATATGGTCGTTAATTTTATAGGAAAAGCTAAATGATCAGCATTAAATATAAAAAACAACATCAAAGTAATAACGATGGCTGGTTTTGTAAAATAATGCCACGATTCATACGCCTCAAAACTTCCAAAGATGAGTTCTAACGTTACAATAATTATAAAAATGACAGTAAAAAGTTTAGTTTTCATATAGAAGTTTCTTTAATAAGAAAGTTAAAACAATTAAAATTATACATGGAATGCCAATATAAAAAAATTCATTTTGAAGGACTCGTAATCCCCATTCACTAAAAAAATTGCTAGCACCTAAAGGCGAAACTAAAATTGGTCGCCAAGGGAAAAAGTAACGACTATTTTCAAACGGAATAAAAAAACCAACACCTTTGCCGCCGTTGGTCATTGCATCTAAAAAGCTATGAGATAAGGTTGATAATAAGAAAGCAATATATAAGATAATTCCAGTTTTGGAAAAGTATTTCACTTTTCTATAAAAAATAGCTCTGATTACAAATGCTAATAAAAACGCAAACAAAATACCATGCGAAAACCCACGATGACCTAATGGATGTCCATATGAATAACCAAAATTAAACATGATTACATCTGCATCAGGAATAACAGCACAAAATATAAGTAGTAATGAAAATTTTACAGGGTTTAACTTTAGGTTAGATACTTTTCCAATAGTATAAGCGGCTAACGCATGCCCAAAGATAGAAGCCATTAGTCGGAGTTAGAATATTCGTCTAACATCGCTTTTTCTTGCTTGGATAGACTTTTTACACCTTTGGCATTAATCTTTTCTAAAATACGATCTATTTGTGCCTGTTTCGCCTTTTTCTTGGCGTTGAACTCATCATCAATAGTTTGATATTTATCTTTAGAAGCACTTGAGAAAGTACTGCTTCCAGTTTTTGATCTAAAGATCATGTATAAGAATACGGCAATAACAGCAATGGAAATATAAGGCATTAAACTCATAGTAATGTGACGCTTCAAGCAATTTTGTATACTTCAAATCTACAATAATTCTACTTTTTGTGCAATTGAAATAAATTACAATTCATCCTTGAATTACGACAATTGAGAACTTTCCATTTTTGAAAACCTTCATTTCGTAAGAGATTTGTGCCATCATCAATCAAGAATAACAAAAAATACAATACATGAAAAAATTAGTTTTACTCAGTTGTCTACTATTCCAAGTCCTTGTTTTTGGGCAAAATACGATTTCGGGAATCGTAACGGATCAATCTAACGAATCAATTTTTGGCGCCAATGTATATTTAAAAGGAACATATGACGGCGGATCAACTAACGAAAAAGGGGCATTTACATTTACAACGGACGAAAAAGGAACGCAAACTTTAGTTATTTCTTTTTTATCGTTTGAAACGAAAGAAGTTACTTTAGATGTTTCACAAATGAAAAACATCACCATTCAATTACGTGAAAGTGTAGATGCATTAAATGCTGTAATTTTAAGTGCAGGTTCGTTTGAAGCAGGTGATAATGCCAAAGTAACAGCGTTGAAACCATTAGATATTGTAACGACAGCAAGTGCATTAGGAGATGTTGTTGGTGCTTTGCAAACTTTACCAGGAACAAGTACAGTTGCAGAAGACGGACGATTATTTGTACGTGGTGGACGTGCAGAAGAAACACAAATTTTCATTGATGGAATTCGCGTATTTACGCCATATACTAATACAACGAATAATATTCCTGCACGTGGACGATATTCACCATTTCTATTTAAAGGAATTACGTTTTCTACAGGTGGATATTCTGCCGAATTTGGACAAGCATTATCAGGAGTGTTAGAACTTAATACGATTAATGAACCAGATCAAGAGAAAACGGATATTTCTATAATGACCGTTGGTGGTGCGTTAGGACACACGGAAAAGTGGGAGAAAGGTTCAGTAAGTGTAAGTGCTTCATATATCAATTTAGCGCCATATTTAGAATTGTTTCCTGATCGTAATGAGTGGAAAAAACCATTTCAAGGCGGACAAGGAGAAAGTGTATTTCGTCATCATTTTGAAAACGGAACCTTTAAATTTTATACAGCGTTTGATATTACAAATTTTGAACTTGATCAAGAAAGTATCAATTTTGATGAATTAGTTCGCTTTAAGCTAGATAATAAAAACCTATATATGAATGGTTCGTACAAAGGAACATTTGGCGAAAAATGGTCTATAGCTTCTGGATTGAGTTATACTCGAGACAATTCTAAAATCAGAATCATTGATGACAAAATCAATAGTTTAGAAAATTCGTTTCACTTTAAAACAAAACTTAGAAAGAACTTCAATAATAGAATCAAGTTGAGTTTTGGTGCAGAATATTTTACGACCGATTTTGATGAAAATTTTCAAAACTCAAATATTGCTAGGATAGATTATGGTTTCAAGAATAATTTAATTGGCGCTTTCGCTGAAACGGACATATTTTTCTCTAAAAACTTTGCCATGAAAGCTGGTGTACGTTTAGATCATGCAGATATGCTGAAAGAAACAACAATTTCACCACGATTATCAGTGGCGTATAAAACATCTGAGAAAGATCAAGTATCGTTTGCATTTGGTCAATTTTACCAAAATCCGAACAATAATTATTTGAAATTTAATACAGCATTCAAACCAGAAAATGCAACACATTATATTTTAAACTATCAATATGTGCATGAAGGAAGAACGTTTCGTGCGGAAGCGTATCACAAAGAATACAATGATTTAGTTACGTTTTCTGGCGATTTTCCAGAACCGAACGCCAATTTTGGAAATGATGGATTTGGTCATGCTACAGGATTAGATATATTTTGGAGAGATAATAAAAGTATTAAAAATGTAGATTACTGGATTTCATATTCGTACTTAGATACATCGCGTAAGTTTGAAAACTATCCAACAGAAGCAATGCCAAATTTTGCTACAAAGCACAACTTTTCATTGGTGACAAAACATTGGATTGAAAAATTGAAAAGTCAGGTTGGATTTAGTTATAACTATTCATCTGGACGTCCATATACAAATCCAAACACCGTTGATTTTTTAGGCGAAACGACCAAAGATTATCATAGTTTAAGTGTGAATTGGGCATACTTATTATCACCACAAAAAATATTGTATTTCTCAGTTTCAAATGCATTAGGAGTTCGAAATGTATTTGGATATGAATATGCAAACCAAGCAGATGTAAACGGGAATTTTCAACGTATGACACAACGTCCTGCTGCTGATCAGTTTTTCTTTGTTGGTTTCTTTTGGACGATTAGTGATGATAAAAAAAGCAATCAGTTGGATACGTTGTAGTATCTAGTATTGAGTGGTGAGATGTTAGTATTGAGATTTTGACATCTTGCAGAACTCGATGGTTTTAAATTCAGAATTATGATTTCATGATTCTGAATCTTCTCTTTTATTATTTTTTGTCATTCCTGCAAAGGCAAGAATCCACCATTTCAGTACCGAGTGGATTCCGCAATAAATGCGGAATGACAGCTTAGAATAAAGAGACCCTAAGAACCTAAAAACAAAACGCATTTAATAATTTATTCTTTGCCTGTCTGGATGAATTTCAGACTTGTGTTAACTTGATTATTAGTTATTTAACATTTACTTTGGGTTACTTTTTTTTAATATCTTAACTATACTATATAAATCATTTAATTTTTTAATTATGAAAAAAAGAAATTTCAAATCATTAGACCTTAACAAGACTTCTATTTCTAATTTGAATCGTAAAACTGTTAATGGTGGTCATTCTGGTACTTCGGTAACTCCAGCAACACCAGTTGCTAATTTTACAAAAGGTGATTGTGTTGATACTTTGGGTGATGATCATTGTTGGACACCAACTCCAGGTCTTGGATGGTAAACAAAAAAAAGGACAGCGAACTTAAGTTTGTTGTCTTTTTTTTATAGTAAAATGTAAATAGATACGTTGTAATTCAGAGTTTTTAATTCATATAACTAAGATAAAATAGTAAAGAGACTATCTAAAAGTTTATAAAAACGTCATTCTGAACTTGATTCAGAATCTCATTAAATTGATTTTCAGTTATGATGAGAAACTGAATCAAATTCGGTTTGACAAAGAATCACTTTTTTAGATAGTCTCTTTTTGTTGAAAATTATATGAGATCATACTATTGTATAAGTTTCGTTAGAAAATCAAGATTCTTTTTACTGAGGATGCTTTTTAAATCTTGATAGTTTGATTCATGTGTATTTTTTTCTAAATTATCTAATAAGGCATTGACTAAAAGTGTAATTCCAACAGTATCGTATTGATCTATTACATCTGTTGAGTTCCAATGGATACAGTTTCGTAGATGGTTTTCAAGTTCTTCGAAAGAATGTACTATTAGTTTTGAAGTATTGTGCATAAATTTTAGTTACTTAAAGGTTAGTCTTTACACTCATCGTTATACACAGTACTCACTCTACTTGAAGATTTTATAATATCTTGATAGCATTGATCTGTAGATAAACCCTTTTTGCTACATTTTGCCATAAGTTGCTCAAAAGTTGGACCATCTGGGTTACCATATTTTTGAAGATCTCTAGCTTGAAGACTTCTTACAGCTTGCTTGTCAGCCATCATAAAGCGTGCATTTACACGTGCATTATGTCTCAATTTATAAGCTTTAGAAGCTCTTGTTTTTAAATCGATATTTTGTTCAATCCAATATGTATTCAACTTAGAAATTGCAACAACTTGGTAATTATACCAAATTCGTATATCGCAATCAGTTATTGGTACAGCAACCAATACATCACTTTTTTTTGTTGAACTACCTGAGGAGGCGTACTTAGGAATCCATAATTTTTGTCCAATACGAATCTTTCGAACATCCGTAATTTTTTGAAAGCTTTTATCAGCTAAATGTTTCTCGTTGGTACTTTCAATAATTTTATAATACAAATGTGGATTTCCGTAGGCTTTTTGAGAAATTTTGCTCAACCAATCACCATGTTGAACGGTATATGAATTGTTTACTTCTTGACTATAAAGGTTGCAAAATGATACTTGAAATAGAAGAACTACTAGTAGTTTTGAGAATTGATTCATGGTTTAGGTTTTGGTAGTTTTTATAATATGGCGGTTGTAATGATAAAAATAAGATAAAGATTATAGATATACAATGTGATAGTTTTAATTGTAAGAAAAATGTATTTTAAAACTATTTAGAATCAAAAAAGGATAAACGTTAATTAGTATTGTCAATAGTGTTTACTCTAAAACATTGTTCTTCCCCTAAATACTTTTGATCTCCGTGTTTTTCTGACCAAAAACCATTTAAAACATTAGTATTTATAACGCTATACACAGCAACGCCTTTGTAAATATTAGAATCATCTCCTTTATAATTGAAGTTAATAACTAGAATATTATCTTTATAAAACCCAACACCTTTCATTGTTTGCGAATCATTGTTAATTGACCAATGTGCTATTATTTTATCGTTTTCATTGAAAGATAATTTTAAAATACCTGTATACGTTGTTCTTTCAGCATCTTGATTTACACCTTCAATAGTATAGATGCCAATAATATCTTTTATAGGTACAGGATTCCAAAGTGGAATTGATTTCATAGTATACTTGGTTTAGTTTATACTGTTTATTCTATTAGGTTTGTATAAGAGTACCGTAAATTATGGTGGACAAATTTAATACTCCAAAAACATCACATGATTAGGATTGGTGCATGTATCAGAAACGACAAAATCATGATAACCTGCAATTTTGAAATTATTTTTCGTGTAGAAATTAACCGCACGTTCGTTCTCAATCAATACATACAACCACATTCCTTGTTGCGCTTGTTTTTTGGTAAAATTGACAAAGAAATTGAATAGTAATTTTCCCAAACCTTTACCGTGAAATTCTTTTAAAACGTAGAATCGATCTAGTTTTGTAATTGGTTTTTGATGTATATGTTCATTTTCAGAATTTAATACAATTTTAGAATAACCAACAAGTGTATTTTCAAGATAAATAAGGTGATAAAAAATTTCTGTATGCTGCAACTCTTCGGCTAACGTATCTTTATCAAATGCTTTTTCTATAAAATTCTCTACAGCTTCCTTTGGAGTATTGACCAAATATGTTTCTAAAAAAGTTGTTGTGCCAAGTTTGGTTATCGTTTCTATATCATTAAAATTTGCACTACGAACGGTAATCATTACTATTTTTTTAAGTGTACTAAAATAGTAAACATCTAGTATTTTAAAGGAACAGTTAGCTCTATTTTTGTACCTTTTGGATTCATACTACTAACATTTAGTTTAGAATCAATGATTTTGGCTCTTTCTAAAAGTGTTTTCATACCTAAGGTGCCTTTTTTTATCTTTTCAGAAAAATCAAAACCTTTTCCATTATCACTAACAATGGCGTTTATTATATTATCTTTTTTCTCTACCATAACATTAGAAGCTTTAGCATCAGAGTGTTTTACTATATTATTAAGTGATTCCTGTATGATGCGATACAAATGTAGTTCATGTTCAGGACTTAAAATGCCATCTATATTATCGATATTAAACGTGAAAAAAATGTCGGTATTCTTATCTAATTGATGAACCATTGAAGTAATAGCTGTCGAAATTCCCGTTTGTCTAAGTGTTGCAGGATGAAGTCCATGAGAAATAGAACGTATTTCATGTAATGATTCTTTTGCCAATGTATTTAAGTCTTCTTCTTTAATTTTTTGAATCTTTTTAACAAGTAGCATCAATTTTTGTCCAACACTATCATGAAGTTCTCTAGAAATATGAGAGTATTGATCTTCTCTTTCTTTAATTAGGTTTTGAGAGAACTCCGTTTGTAATTTTCTTTTCTTACTATTAAATTGCCTTGAATACGCTAAAAATGTAATGATAGATATTGCTACTAAGCTTATTCCTCCAAATAGAATAAGTTGAGATTTTGTCTTGTTTTGAGCATCTAATAATTGAATCTCAGATTCCTGTATAACGATTTTTGCTTCTTTTTTCTCAGTTTCAAGTAAGGTTAAATAATAAGAGAAACCATTGGCTTTTTGAACGCTTTCTATGGAATCTTTTATGTTATTAGATATTTTTAAATAGTGATAAGCTCTTTTTTGATTTCCCAAACGATTGTATACTTTGGATAAGAACTCATTGACCAAATAAATACCTTCATAAAAATTTGAACCTGTTAGTGCTTCATTTTCTCTTTCTCCCCAAATAGCAGCTTGGGCATAATTGCCAATGGCATATTCATACTGTGCCATAGCTAAATTATACTCAGGAAGATTAGGTGTTTTTGTATCTTTTAAACGCTTTTCTAATTGTAGTTTGATTTGCTTGGCTTTTTGGATAAAACCATTTTCGGAATATGCTCCTAACTTAGCTATTGACAATTCTAGTAGATAATATTCATCTGTTAAATGTTTATTATACACTGTTGCCGAATCTAAATATCGAAGCCGTTCTTTGTGGCTTCCATGTAGCATTTCATCAAAAGCTTGATCGTAAAATATTGTATAAACTAACGAATTGTTTTGAATATCCTTTGCGAAATCAACGACTTCCTCACGTATTCTTTTTGCTTCTTCTTGTAATCCATTTTGAGAATATAAAATAGCAAGACCTCTTTTAATATGGCCAGTTTTTTTGGGGTTAAATGTTGAATATAATTCAATAGCTTCTAGTAATACAGTAGATGCCTCTTTAAAATCACCTATCATTGAAAGTGAATGTCCAATATCTTCTTTATTATTCACTAAAAGACTCGTATCTTTAGCTTTAAGTGCAAATTCTTGAACTTGTTTCAAGTAAGTCAAACTTTCTTCGAAGTGACCAGACATTAAATAGGTCGCAGCTCCTTCCGAATAAAAATTCCCTAATGCCGAATAGTGCTTGTTTTTAGGAAATTTAGGAATTAACTCATGAAACATTTTTTTGGCATGCTTAATTTGTCCTAACGTTACGGAAAGATGATCTAATAATTCAGAAGAATGAATTAAAGCCAGTCGTATTGAATCTTGTTCCAATGCATATTGAATAGTCTGCTTTGCAAAAACTTCATATTCCTTTATTTTACCTGAACGCATGACTTTTGAGAGACTGTCCATCCATTTTAATTTTTCACTGCCTTGTGTTTTTTCTACTTTAGTTTTAAGTTGTGCTACAGATTGTGTTAATTCTAAATTCTGAGCGCTTACCGTATTACTCACTAAAAGAACATACGCAAATATACTAATGTAACGTGTTTTAATTTTTTTGAAATAGGCCTGAAGTCGTAGAATTTTCATAGAAAAAGAGGTGTAATATGATGATAGCTAAATTATCTTAATAGTGCAGTTTTTGAAATAAGTAGCGGCACTTATATAGCTAGTATCAGTACGTATATTCTGTAGTTCTAATATTTTTTTACTGATGAGAAATTCAATTGGTTTTTAATCTGATAGAGTTATTGTTAAGAAGTTCTAAAATCCGAGCACGCAATTCTACGTGCTTTTAAAATTAGGATATTAATACGCTACTATATCCGTTGTTTTCATCATACATTTGGTATAAATCAAAATAAAACTTTTACCATGAAAAATACAACGATTCATAGCCACAGTGAAATTGTACAAAAGCTAAAAAAGTTACTTGCCGCAGATCCAGCAATGGAAGCAGCGTTACTCGTTTCTTTAAACGCTGCTAATATTTCAGCAGAAATAACATTGAATGCAGATTTATATGCTGCATTGAATGACGAGTTTTACGGAAATGCCTGGCCAGTTACTATAGAACAATATTATGATTATTTAGATATATATGTATGCTTGGTTCCAGATGAAAGCAGCGATCCAAATTATCCAAACGCTTGGAAAAGTACAGATACATCAAATGGTTACAATCAAAAAGTATACGATTTATTATGTCAGTTTTACTGGTTAGTTGATCAAAAAGTGCCAGATACAAACCTTTCTATGCAAAGTTTTCCAAAATTTGCAGATTGGCTGGTAGAATTTGCTGTTGCTTGGGGAAGTTTCTTAGATACAACAGATTCACTTACTAAAGATAGTCTGTATTCGTTTAAGCATAACGCAATGTATAATTATCCATTATATGCTGATAATGCTTCAACTTGGACTACATTTAATGAATTCTTTTATAGAGAATTTAATAATGCTGATCCAAGTACAGGAATTTCACCATTACGTCCAATTGCTGCGCCAAGTGACAATACAACGATTGTTGCACCAGCAGATTGTACATTTAAAGAAGACTATCCAATTGATGCAGAAGGAAATGTAATAGGTCCAGATGGGAAAAAAACAACAGATCGTTTAAAACATACACATACTATTGGTACTGTAAAAGAATTATTAGATAATAGTGAATACGCAAGTGATTTTTACGGAGGAACATTTGTGCATTATTTCTTAGGACCATATGATTATCACCGTTTTCATACACCTGTAAGTGGGACAGTATTAGAAATAAAAGATATTCAAGGGAAAGTATATTTAAATGTAGAAATGGATGGTGATCAATGGGATGCACCTGATGGAGCTGGAGATGGATACGAATTTAACCAAGCACGTGGATTAGTTATTGTAGATGCAGGAGAAGAAGTAGGAAAAGTTGCGATTCTTCCAATTGGAATGGCGCAAGTTTCAGGAGTAATGATGTATACTGAAAAAAAACCACCAGCAGGAGTTAGACCAGAACAGTTAATTAAAGTAGGACAGGAAGTTGTCAAAGGAAAAGAATTTGGTAAATTTAGGTTTGGAGGTTCAGATATCATTATGTTATTTGAAAAGCCACCAAAAGATTTATACATGTATAAAAGAGATCCAGGACATGTGCCAATTCACTTCCAATTTGGACAAACGGCTATTTATCTAAAATAGAAAAAAACATATATAATAGAAAGCAAAACGCCATAACTACTGTAGTTATGGCGTTTTTATATAAAATTGTTCTGAAAATTTTAAAAGATGTCATTTTGAACGTGATTCAGAACCTCATTATACTGATTTTAATGATGACGAGAAATCGAATCAAGTTTGGTCTACTGGAGAAAATTCTTCATATTCTGTATTTCTTATGCGTTTTAATTTGTTTGTTACCTTGTATTGTCTATTTCCATCTTTATCTATTGGAAAAAGAATAAGCCTCTTAAAAAAAGTTAAGAGGCTTATTTTATATAAAAAATCTAAATTATTTATTGAACAATCAACTTCTTTACACTTGATTTAGATCCTATATTTGATATGAATTGTACAAAATAGATTCCTCTAGGATATCTACTAATATCAACTATTGTGGATTGATTTGACTCATTAATACGGCTTAGTACTGATCCGTTAAATGATCGAATTATGTATTCACCACTAGTATCCTTATCTGTTTTTATTTTGAATTCTACTTTTGAAGAAGCAGGATTTGGAGTAACAGATAAACTTAATGTCTCTTTGTCATCTTGTTTAGGGGGTCTTGGCGGATCATCAAAACAATCAGAACATTGTTTATCACTCCAAACAGTTTCACTTAAACCTTTACATTTTGCACCTATTCTATACGAGAAGCAGTTATTTTCAAGATTTCTTGGGAAAATACGAACTCTATCTGTATCACCAATATTCCAAGTCTCAGTGGTTACTGCACCTCCAAAGCAGAAACAATCTGGATCATTCCAAATTACTTCAATAACATATTGATCTGCTCCATTAACTTGGTCAAATGTAGCCCAATACGTTTTACAATCGAAGTCTAAGTTTGTAGGCTTATCTTCAATTCTACAACATGTTCTACATTGAGGATTTCCCCAAATAATAGTACCATTACATCTAACTCCTACTTGAATCGTTAGACATTCAACGTCTTCTGCATTAGGTATTGTATAACTAGTTTGAGTATAACTTAAGTATTTTGTAATACTAGGTTGTGTTAATGGTTTTTCACAACATGTTCCTTCATTAAGATATACACGTAAGACGTAACCATCTACATTAGCTTGACTAGCCCATGAAACCGTACTACTGGAACAATCAAATCCAGGTCTAACTTTTTTTGAATCACAAGGGAAATAAGTATCTATAATACTACAATCGACGACTTGTTCTGGGCTAAAAATATCTACTTTGTTTTTGTCTTTTTCTGATATTTTTACAGTTCTCGCAAAACATATTTCCCCACAAGGAGTACGTAATTTATGAATAAGTGTATACTCTACACCAAACTCTGCGCCACCATAACTAAAATTACCTACAGACGAGCTAACAGGAGTATAACCTCCATTACCATCACTTATTAATAAATACCATTCATGTAATACATTGTGACTACTGTAAGTCTCAAAATTAGAGCTAGAAATAGTGTAAGTAGAACCCGAACCTGCAGTAGTAGCAGGGAAGAAGCTTGCGTCCCAAAAATTATCACAACATTCTACTGTAAATCTCTTTTCTACAGGTGTCCATACTCTACATTTATCTAAATTGGAGAAAGCAATAGTTAATTGGTATTCGCCTTCAGTAAAGTATTTAGGAGTGTCAAGAGCAGCAAATTTTTCAGAAATATTTACTTCATTCATATTTCCATAAAGCCACCCAATAGATCCAAACCATTGTTTTTGACCGTTTACAATTCTCCATGCATGAATGTTGTATTTACTTTCTCCAGTTGTTGCGGTACCATCTGCCCAAATATCTTCTCCAATACAGAAAACATTTTTCTCATTGTCGTTTACATCTTCTAATTTGTAATCAGCAGGCTCTACATAAAAAGGTTCAATAGCAATACGACGTTCACGCCAGCCATAACAAAAATCACTCCAAATTCCATGCTTAACGTAGTATCTTTTAGACATGTCTAACCAATTCCAATTCGCTGTAGTCCCATTTTGTATGCCACCAATAGGACCGTCAATTGTATTTGCATCTGAAACTTCACCTTGTGTATCTGTTTCATAAAGTCCCCACCAATGATTTTGTGGATCTAAATCTGATGCGGTAACCCTCACTTTCCAAGTACCATTATCACAAAACGTTTCAATTTCAAAATTAGCACTGTCTGTAGTGTCGCAAGGGAAACAACTACCTAAACAGCCCGCATCATTGACTTTATCTCGTAATAGATCTCCAGGTTCGTTACCAAACCCTAAAGCAAGATCAACACCTGGACCACCAGTTTGATCACAGTAAGACATTATTGTACCTGAAGTAGGAATGATTGTATTATCATCATCACAATCATCAACATCAGCAACTAATACACTACCACAATCATCTATTTGATCGTCTCCACTAGATCCCCATGCACAATCATGAGTGTGACGAGATCCGATGGTATGACCTATTTCGTGAGCAAATACCTTTACTGATCTTGAATAATTTGGAACATTAGCTATGAATAATCCAGTATCAGTATACGCATGTGCATCATCTTTATCACACAGTTGGTCTCTAAATGCTATTCCACCTATTCCAAAATTGTCTCTATCGACTAGATGCGCTATATCACCATTATAATTGTCATCCAACTCATCGCGAAAATCATTCAATGTATCTGATGAATTACTTTCTGCATAAGGATCATCGGTATCCCATACTAATATTTCTGAAATATCAATAGCTATATTTTCATTTTGATACAAAACAGCTGCTTGATTAAATAAATTTATAATGAAAGTTTCAGTATTTGCCACACTTCCTCTGTTAGTAAATAACTCAAAACCAGCTTCTATGTATACTTTTATACAAGGTGATTCTAACGCTTTAGGAGAATTTTCATCTTTTTTGTCGCGAGTATCTTCAGGTTTTGCACTAGTATCTGTACCACATAAAAATTCAAAAGGAGCTGTTAAATCCTCTTCTCTATAAACAATATGAGATGTACTATTTTCCATTTTTTCAATGGAATAATTTCCGAGATTAGGTAGTGAAAACATTCCGCTTATATTTGTTTTCCCAATAGTTAATGCAGCAATTCCTTTTACTCCATTATAAACTACTTCTCCTCTAAGAATAGTTATTGTATTTCGAATGCTGGTATAGGGTTTTCCACTGCTTGTACGCACAGTATAATTTCCTATGAGATTTGAACTTTCTATTAAGTTTAATTGAGCAAAAGATCCATCAGGAAGTGGAACTGATACTGTAAAGAATCGTTCTTTAGACTTATGAACCTGATCTAAAGCCGATGTTGATACATTAAGAAATTTGAATGCCTTCACTTCTTTTTGAACTAGCCTATTTAGTTTAGCATCTGAGCTCTCTTTAAAAAAATCTATCTTTTCAAAATGGACATTGGATTCTTTTAACTTAGAAATATCGTCAATAAGACAGCCGTGCTTTCGCTCTTGAGCATTTGAGAACAAACATCCCAAAATAAAAAGACTCAATATTAATAAGGTTTTTTTCATTGCTATATATTTTTATGGTTCCTACTCTTTATTATTTGGCTTTTCGGATTCCGCCTTTACCGTATCGTTTTATGAATTAAGAATTATTGGTTAAATTTTATTACCCATATATCATAGCTGCTGCGAAAAAAACCGTTAAGAAGAATTATTTTTTCACTAATACTATTTTTTGTATTTATTTGATAGACAAGTTTTAAAATTAATGTGAGGTAAAACTAATAAAACAACAGTAGTTATAGTAAGTGTTCATATTACAATTCAGTGAATTGTAATAACTAAAAAGAAGTAGATAATATGAATTTAATAAAGGGGAAAAGTGAGCCAAAGTTGGCTTAAACATATAGCAGTCAAACTGTTTTGATCGATAGTCCGACAGTGTATGAAATTCTATAGACAGTTTTCTTATTTGTAGAGTTTGAACATGTAATTTGGTCTATCTCCTTGATATTAGAATATTCTTTTAATTTCTTCTCCATTGCAAGAGTAAAATATCAATACTATTATGATCAATATATTCTTTTCAGATTGTTATTTTTCAGACTAGCGGATATATGTGAAATTCCAGCTATACCTACTATATAGAGAATAATAGAAACTATTAATATAGAAACGAAGACATATTAAGAAGCATTCAAAAGATGAGAGTGTTTCTCAAAAAATGAATTTACCTGCTTCAAATCACGTATCAAAAAGTTCGATTTTAAGCAATTTGAGGTTGACGAAACTTTGACTTTTCAGACAACCTTATTTATAGACTAAAAATTTTATTGAAAAATTACAGGCAATGTATTCTTAGGAATTTTTACAATATGATACGGTTGTGTAATCACTGTAGTTGCAGCTCCTTGTGGAACAAGATCTGTAATTGTTACAAAAATATTTTCTGAGTTTGCATTAACAGTAATGCCTAATTCATATCCACCATTTCCTCTAACTTGGTCAATGGCAACAATAACTGTAAACGCAGAAAAATCAATAGCTGTTTCTGTAAAAGAATCAGAAGTATTGTTTACAGCATCTAATAGTGCAATCAATGCGTTCCATTCAGTTTCCGAATTAATTATAAGGTTTTGTTCAACAACGCCTTGTGAAGAACCACCGTGTAGATTTCCTTTACCAATAAGCGTGGTTTCAATGGTTGTTGTTGTTACTGCTTCAGTATCATCTGAGTTACAACTCAATAAGAATAAGGAAAAAACAAAGAGTATTAATGACTTTTTCATAAAATCGGTTTTTATGTTATGTATCTGTAAGATACATAATTTGTAAAATGGTTGCGTTTAATATTTCGTTTTTTGCCAAAAAACAGCGCCTAAAAGTAGTCCTAACATTAAATATACACTAGCAATTTCCATCCTAATTGCATCTAACTTTTGTTGTGTTAAGGTTAGAATAATTTCTTCTTGTTTAAAAAATAATACAATCGTAATAGCGAGTAAAATGCCCAATCCTAACAATTCAGGAATCCAGCGTTTTTTTAGTTGTACATAAATATGACTTGTCAAAAATCCCCAAATCCAACAAACAAGAAGCATTTCAGCAGTAATAGTTGTTGTTTTACACAAATACAATAACAATGTGAAAAATAGGGCAACCAAAAGCAACTGTTGTATTGTTTGAATGTACTTATGAAGCGCGTATTTATCTTTTTTAAAACAAAAGAATAGTGTGGTTAAAAAATTATAAATCAATAAGGTGCCAGTAGTAATGTACAGAAAATACATAAGTGTATTCATGAAAAGCATAGTTAGGTTATTTCTTTTTAAAAATACGCAAATCACACTACTATGAAATACCTAACAATGGGGAAATTCTTCTTCGCGATAAATGTCAAACCTTAAAAGTGAAAATATTTCTTATCAGCCTATAATTGATAAGTCATAACAGAAAACAATCAACCAATTACAATTCATCCTTAAAAAAAGACAATTCAGTAGTTTCTTTTTTTCTAATATGGCGTTTTGTGAGATATTTGAACCATCAATCAAGAAGAAGTATATCAATCAAATCAATCAAAAAATGATCAGTATCGTATTCATCATCATCCAAAATCTTGCTACATATGTAGCAACAATCATCTAAAACAACATCAATCATTAACACAAAAACATCATCAACAATGAAAAAAGTACTATTAATTTTAAGTTTTATCTGTATTGCTTTTACTGTAAATGCACAAACAAAGTATGAAAAAGGAATGCAAAAAGCATTCGATTTAGTAAAAGCAGATAAAGGCGCTGAAGCAGCAAATTTATTTGAACGTATTTCAGAAGCTGCTCCAAAAGAATGGTTACCTTCCTATTATGCAGCACAAATTAATATTATGAGCGGATTTGCCATTAAAGATAAAACTAAGTTGACGCTACAATTGGAGAAAGCACAAAAACAATTAGACCATGCATCAAGTATTTTGCCAAACAATCCAGAAGTAATGGTTTTACAAGCAATGTTATACACAGTTTGGGTAGCATATGACGGCGCAACATACGGAATGAAATATGGCGGAAAAGTGGCTGAAATTTACGCAAAAGCACATGCAATTGACAAAAACAACCCGAGAGTATTATTGTGTAAAAACGAATGGGACATGGGAAGTGCACGTTACTTTGGAAAAGATACAGCACCGTATTGCGTAGTATTTGAAACAGCATTGGAAAAATTCAATACATACAAAGCACCAAGTGCATTTCATCCTAGTTGGGGAAAAGATCGTGTAGAATATTTAATTGCAGAATGTAAAAAGTAAGCAACAAACGTTCAAAAATCATTAGTATATTTGAAGGAAAGCCATCATAACGATTCAAAAGAAATGAAAGAATTTACCAAAGTTATAAGTGTCGGACTTATTATAGCAGTTGTGTTACTAGGTGTAGATTTAATATTTAGATACACATCAGGAAATGTTATTCATTTCAATCAACGTTTATTGATTGCCTTGGGATACTACTGTATGTATTCTGTTGCTATAAGCATTGTTAATTCATATTTCTTTGAGTATATCAATTTTAAAGTTAATTGGACACCAAGCACAAAACGGTATAGACTATTAGCAGGAATTATAGGATCGATTATAATTACCATATGTACGGTTTTTTTAGTGCGAATGATACAGGAAATTGGAATTGAAGGTGAATCATATAAAGTATTTATAAAAACAGAAAGTTCAGCATTTTACTTTAGAGCATTACTCATTACAATCATATTTTCAGCATTCTTTCATGCATTGTATTTCTATAAAGAATTACAAAAGAAGAAAGTAACCGAGCAAAAAATTATTGCAGGAACGGCTTCTGCACAGTTTGATGCTTTAAAAAATCAATTAGATCCACACTTTCTGTTTAATAGCTTAAATGTACTTAGTTCGTTGATAGATGAAAATCCGCGTCAAGCGCAAAAATTTACGTCAGGATTATCAAAAGTATATCGATACGTTTTAGAACAAAAAAACAAAGAATTAGTAACTGTTGATGAAGAATTCAAATTTGCTAAAACGTACATGAGTTTATTAAAAAAGCGCTTTGAAGATAGCATCATTTTTGAAGTCCCTGAAAATGCGAGCAATCCAGAAAGTAGAGTAGTACCATTGTCATTACAACTATTATTAGAAAATGCAGTAAAGCACAATATGGTAACACCAACAAAACCGTTACACATAAAAATATATGAAGATGGAGGAAATTTAATCATACAAAACAATCTTCAAGAAAAACAAATTGTAAAAAAGAGTAGTGGTGTAGGTTTAAACAATATTAGACAACGATATGACTTACTTACACAACGCGAACTATACATTAACAAAACAACATCGGATTTTCAAGTAGCAATTCCGATGCTAACAAAACAAGTAGAAATTATGAGAACAAAAGCACTAGGTCCAGGAGAAGAGTCTTTGGACGATCAATATATAAAAGCACGTAAACACGTAGAAAACTTAAAAGGGTTTTATTATAACTTATTAGCATACTGTTTAGTTATACCATTTTTAATCTTTATCAACCTAAAAACGGTACCACAATTTCACTGGTTTTGGTTTCCAATGTTTGGTTGGGGAATTGGAATAGCTTTTCATGCCTTAAGTGTTTATTTTGAAGACGGACGTTTTGGGAAAAACTGGGAAGAGCGAAAAATTAGAGAATATATGGAACAAGAAGAACGCAAAAGATGGAACTAATAGAAAGCAATACAACAGACACTCACGAAAGACCAACACACGCACAAAGTGACGCGTACATAAGAGCAAAGCAAAAAGTAGCTAATTTAAAAGGGTTTTATATACACTTGTTTGTATATATTATAGTCAATACATTCATCACTTGGCAGCAAGTATCAGAACATATTGGCAATGGGAAAACACTAGAACAAGCGTTTCAAGATAGTGGAACATATATGCTTTGGATCGTTTGGGGATTTGGAATAGTATTACACGGACTTAATGTTTTTATCACTAACGGTGTATTTGGTCAAAAGTGGGAAGAACGAAAAATAAGAGAATACATGGAAGATGCAGAAAGTCATGCTCGGAAATAAAAGATAAAAAATGAGCTATCACAATTAGTTGTTACTAACTAATATGATTATTCGCAAATTCCATCTTACATAACTAATAAAACGAAAACAAGATGAAAAGATTACCATCATCATCAAAATTTAAAAACTACTCAGAAGAAGAGTTATATATGCAAGCTCGCAAAAGAGTAGAAAAGATAAAAGGATTCTATGTGCATTTTGCAGTATACGTTATTATAAATATATTTTTGTTATCAATTATTGCGGTGAATTTAGATAAAGGAGAAAGTTTCTGGAAATTCGGACACTTCTCAACAGCATTCTTTTGGGGAATAGGAGTTGTATTTCATGCACTTGGTGTATTTGGCATAAACATACTATTTGGCAAAAAATGGGAAGATCGAAAAATTGAAGAATATATAGATAGAGAAAAAGAACGTAGTAAAGGTTGGGAATAACGAACAACCAAAGAGCGTAGCGACCTAAAACCTAAGACCTGTTACATCGAGCGCAGTCGAGATGCAAAACCCAAAAACAACTAAACGAAAATGAAAGTAATCATCATAGAAGACGAAAAACCATCAGCACGTCGCTTAAATCGAATGTTAGAAGCAGAAAACATGCCTGTTGATACCATGTTGCATTCTGTGGCGGAATCTATAGAATGGTTTCAGAATAACGAACATCCTGATTTAATCTTCTTAGATATTCAACTATCAGATGGATTGTCTTTTGAAATCTTTGAAGAAATAGACATTAAATCGGCCATTATTTTTACAACTGCGTATGATGAATATGCATTGCAAGCATTTAAGTTGAATAGTATTGACTACTTACTCAAACCAATTGATGAAGATGAATTGGTTGTAGCAGTTGAAAAATACAAAGCACGAGCGCCACAAACACAAAACGTTCAGCTCAACTTTGATGACATCAAAAAATTATTAGTCAATCCAATAGAAAGAACCTATAAAAAACGATACACGGTAAAAGTCGGACAGCATTTAAAAATGATTCCAATTGACGAAATAGAATGTTTTTACAGCGAAAACAAAGGAACATATGTACATACTACAGAAGGTAGAAATTATCTCTTAGAAACGTCGTTAGAACACTTAGAAGATGAATTATCTCCAGAACTCTTCTATCGCGTAAGCAGAAAATTCTATATCAATATCAATGCAATTAAAGACATTGTAAGTTACACCAACTCACGATTGCAAATAAAATTAAACAACTTCAAAGAACAAGAAATCATTGTCAGTCGAGAACGTGTAAAAGATTTTAAGAACTGGCTTAATTAGTTATAATTATTAGTATTGAGTGATGAGAAATGAGTATTGAGAAACGATAAAAGTTCAGATTCCGCCGTATTTCCCAATTTCACCTCAAAAATCACTCGAAAAGGCATTTATGTTTTAAATTGAAAAATGCTTTTTACCCAAAACCCCAACTCACTAACACCAAACGACAGCTCACTATCATTTTTTTTAGTAGCATATTTGTTTTATTGACTTTTATACTTGAAATTTAAAAACAAGTATGATGATAACAAAACGACTATGTACAGTACTAGGAAGAGTACTTCTTTCCACCGCTTTTATAATACTATTTATTTTTGGCTTAGAGTTGATAAGGTTTAATTTTGATGTTGATAAAGGAAGCAAAGTGATTTTAGAACATTTTGGTTCTATGGTAATAGTTTTTTTTATAACTCTTTTATCTTTTTTTATGACTAATGAATGGATGCGGGTTAAAAATAAACTACACAAACCTTTTCCTTATTTTTTATGGATTTTAGTAATACCAATACTAACATCAATTATAGTAGTTCCAATTTCAAATTATTTCCTTGAAGGAAAAACTAATTTTATTCCTTCACTTAACATTTTGATAGAGTCAAATATCATTATGATTGGTAGTATTATGTTATTTTTTGGAATCATTCATTATTTAAAATATAACTATAAATCTAAAAAAAGCTACAGCAAAAAAAATATATTACATAGTACTATAACACTTAAAAAATTACTTTTATATACATTAGGGCTGTCAATAGTATATTCAGTTATTATATATACAGCTATGTACCAATACATAGGGCTTGAACTAATAGAGATGCTTTTTCTATTTTTTGAAAACTATATAATTGGTCTTACTGTCTGGTATTTAGTACGTTATATTAATAAATTTCTAGAACAGAAAATTTCATTCTTATCATTACTAATAGTTACGGTTATTGGAATTGTTGTAATCATGCAATTTATTTTCCCAATGCTTTATATGACTAGAATGTTGATTGCATATGGATATGATGCTTTTATAAAAAGTCTTGATTTCTCTCTTTATGATAATATTACTATTCATATTTATGAAAGTATTTATGTAATTTTCTGCACACTATTTTATCAATTTTTATACTTCAATAAAACACGTACTATTGAACAAAAAGCATTTAAAGCAGAAATAGGAAAACAAACAGAAAAGTATGAAAGTTTACGTCGTCAATTAAGTCCACATTTTTTGTTTAATAATATAAATGTATTAACTGCTTTGATTGAAGAAAACCCTAAAAAAGCTGTTCATTTCTCAGAATCACTAGGAAATATTTACAGACACTTTTTACGCCAAGAA
This sequence comes from Kordia sp. E, assembly GCF_056033805.1. Lineage (NCBI taxonomy): Bacteria > Pseudomonadati > Bacteroidota > Flavobacteriia > Flavobacteriales > Flavobacteriaceae > Kordia > Kordia sp. E. Next base: position 407,553 of record NZ_JBRASR010000006.1, on the reverse strand, counting down.
AATGAAGATGTGGTTTCACTAAAAAGCGCACTTGCATTCTCAAAAAATTATTTAAAATTGTTGAAATATCGCTATGAAGAAGCGTTCAATTATGTATTACCAGATACAGTTGATTCAAATCAGTATATCATTCCGTTAGCATTGCAACAAGTCATTGAAAATACCATTAAACATAACGAAGTTTCAACCGAAATGCCTTTGCAAATTATCATTGGAATACACGATGATTATTTGGTCGTGCAAAATACAAAACAATTAAAGGCCAATACAGAAACGACCAAAAAAATAGGAATTAAAAACATAAAAACACGGTATGCTTTTTTAACTGAAAAAAGAGTCATTATTGAAGATACAACAACTTCATTTATGATTAAATTACCACTTTTAAACATGGAAAACGCATGAAAGCATTAATCATAGAAGACGAGATTCCATCGAGTAGAAGGTTAGCCCGAAAGTTAACAGCAGCAAATGTTGAGGTTGTTGTAGAACTTTCCTCTATACAGCAAGCGATTTCATGGCTACGAAAAAATGAACATCCTGAAGTGTTTTTTGTAGATATTCAATTGGGTGACGGATTAGTATTTGAAATTTTTAAAGAAGTATCAATTTCAAGCTATATCATTTTTACAACGGCTTATGATATGTATGCATTGCAAGCTTTTGAATATAAGAGCATTGCGTACTTGTTAAAGCCAATTACAACCGAGAAATTAGCGGAAACAATTACCAAAGTGAAGAGTTTTCAAACGATTCCAAATCGAATGGAAGAAATTCAACAACTGATGCAACATACAGATGAAACGACTTCAAAGAATAATTTTGCAGTGAAAGTTGGACGAAAAATTAAAATCATCAAACTACCTGAAATTGTATGTTTCTATAGCGAACACAATACTACATTTATACAAACAACGAGTAGTCAATCTTTCCCGATTGATTATTCATTATCATATTTAGAAACGGTTTTACCGAAACAAGTATTCAATCGTGTCAATCGTAAATTTATTATACACAAAACGTTCATCAAAGATATTTCAAACTATACCAATTCGCGATTACAAATCAATTTGAATAAGTATGCTGAGCAAGAAATCATTGTCAGTCGTGAACGTGTAAAAGATTTTAAGAACTGGCTTAATTAGTTTTTAAATGCGTGCATTGTATCCTAGCTTAGATGTACTTTATGAGATAATTTAGATCTAATAAAAGTGCATAAAAAGCGAACCGAAGTTCGCTTAATACTTAAATCAATTTGTTTACTTAGAATGTTTTACAAACATGCTGATCTCCATCTGTAAACCAAACATGATCTGGCTCATGTGGATCATGTGCATCAGTTTGCCCACATGTGTGAGATGGTCCTGGTCTTCCTCCGAATAATTTAAAATTTGAAATTGCTTTTTTGTTAAGCTCTAAATTTTTGAAATTCCTTCTTTTCATAATTTGTACTGTTTTTAAAATTAATAATGATCAATGATAGTAAGAAGAAAAGTGAAGCTCTAAGAAGGTATATGACGATTCAGGGAATTTCATAGTATGCATAATAGAATTCACTGAATTGCGAGTGTTTTCAGATGATTACGGGAGTAATTATTGAAGAAGAATTTAGTTTTTTAACAAAAAAACTATTTTTTACTCACTAAATAGCAACAGAAATGATGAATGAAAGTAAATTGTAATTATAAAAATGAAAGACAAAAAAAGCGAACCGAAGTTCGCTTTAATTATTAACCTGTAGTAAAACTACACCATGATGGAAAAGTTCTGCAAGCCATTCCACCACCATCAGTGAACCAAACATAATCATCATCTATTGGAGGTCCAATAGGATCATCATTGCATCCATTTGATTGTGGCGCTCTTCCACCAATCGCGTTAAAAGTAGCAACAGATACTTTGTTGATTTTTAACGATTTTAAATTACGTTTTTTCATAATAAAAATTTTTAAGATTAATACTTAGTAGTTCCTATATCAAGAAAGTGTTACCCGAAAAAGAAGATTGTTTTTAAAACTATTCATCCATACGATTATCGTCAAAGTAGAAGGTGAAATATGAATTCATAGTATAGCACTTATAAGTACTTTAAGTACGCCTCAGTTTTTCTTTACTCAAAAATATACTCCAGTCACACAACGAAATTGGTCACTTACTCATTTGTTTTTCTTTTCGACTGATAATCAGACATCTTTGAGCTGTGATTAGTCCAAAACAATACGAAAGGCGTATGCTGAAAAGCCTTAAATAGAGTAAGCATTTAATCTAAAATTTTTTAATTATGAGTTTAGTAGGAGTATATAAAAACGATGATTCTGGAGCAGTATTAGAAATTACTACTGTAAATGATACAACTGGTCAAGGAAGTGGAAACTTTACTATAGGTGATGTTTGCATTGGAGTATCAATTGGTTATCACTTTATGAGTTCAGGAGGAACAACAATGTTATTTCATGGAGCTGTAAATGATCCAAACCATTATACAGGCGCATCTGGATTTGGAAATGATACTGCTGCTAGTATCGGAATTCGATTAGCAGGCGGAGTTACATTAGAAAAAGTAGTTATTCCTTTTTCTGGATTTTTTAGAAAACAATAAGTATAAAGTTGAACTTATATTAAAAGCATTCTTTTTACGAAAAGGATGCTTTCTCTTTGGAAGAAGTTTTGCTTTCAACTCAAAACCAAAAAAAGAAGCGAGTCTAAAAATTAATCTTCATCCACACGATTGTCATCAAAGCCAGAAGGTAAAATATTAGGGATAAATTTAATGACGAAAGGAAGTAGTAACATACCGCCAGGTAGCATAAATATTGCCAAACTTGGAATGGTTTTGAAAATGTCTAATAACTGATCTTTTACTTTTTTCTGTTCTTCATCAGTGAGGTTTCGAACCGTTGATTGCGAAAGTAAAATCATTAATTCTTTGCTTTCTTGCAATTCTTTTGACAAGCGTTTTTTATTTCGAGTAATCAATTTAGAAACCATATTGCTAGAGTTTTCATAGAAACTCTGTACCATATTCTGTGATTTCAATAACTTAATATCATCTTTATGTGTTGTGTAGTATTGATGAATATCGTCGGTAGCTTTTAGTATAATTTCTTTTGAAATATGTAAATCATGCGCTAATTGATTTAAAAATGTACGCTCTTGATCGTCAATAATTTTATCACTCCAAAATGTCATACATACCAAATCGACAATGTATTTTTTTGTCAACGGATGGGTTATGTGAATCAGCACATCACTATAATGTAATCGTACGCGATTGTCGTAACGAAAGGAAGCTTCAAACAGTTTGATAAGGCTTTCATCATACGTGCTTTTTTCAGTTTTTAAATCGAGTGCCGCAAAAATAATGGTTTCAATAGAAGATTCTATTGTACGTAAATATGCATCACTCACTTCGCCTGATAACAAATACTTTTCATATGCCAACACATCTACAAAAAGCAATGTATTTGTGATAAAATAATTGAAGTTCTTAGTAATTACATTATCATCAATTGCAATTCGTTTATTGATCATACTTTCCAGTAAATCGTATGATTTCTTTTTTCCTAAGAATAATTCTTCAAAGAATGAACTCTTATAATCGTCTACAATGTTGTAAAAATCTATGATGCTTTCTAAAAAATCTTCTTCAAATTGATGATACTCATGAATAAACAAAAAAGACAGAATGATATTTATTTTACACAATTCATCATGCGTATAATCATTCTTTTCAACCTGATTGAACAACGTATGAAAGTTTGTCCCATAGATAAAACCACACTTTTTTAAGTCAGTATAGAACTCATCTAAAGTATGTGCTTTTTCCTTTTTTGGAAGCGCACGATACTCTTGCAGTAATTTTTTTATCCAACCTTTTGAAGAAGGGTTCATGGTAGCTGTGTATTATAGTGACAAAAATAAAGCTACTCGGTTAAAAGTAGCTTTATCAATATAGTATTTATTTTTAAATTTTATTCGATAATTCCGCCACAGCTTACACGTGCGCCAGCTGCTCCAGATGGTTGCGAGACAAAATCATCCGTTCCTTGATGTACAATAATTGCTTTTCCGATAATATTTTTGTTATCGTCATCACATGTAATGCACCATTCGTCTGTTTCAAAAGTAATTGTTCCGTTTCCTTTAGCATCTGCTTCAAAGTTTCCAATATCTCCTTTATGAAATCCAGTTTTATCACCCCATTTTCCATGTGGTTGTGCAGTTGGATTCCAATGTCCACCAGTTGATTTCCCGTCAGGAGAAGAACAATCTGCTTTTGCATGAATATGAATTGCATGTGTTCCAGGTGTTAAACCTTCCATAAGAGCAATCATTTTTACAGTTCCTTTTGTTTCTGTAAAAACTACATTTCCAGATACTTTACTGTCACTCTTTGGTGTCAAAGCAAATTTAATTTTCGCTTGTTCCACAACTTTTGGAGCTACAGTTTCTGTTTTTTCTTCCGCTTTTGGAGTAACTTCCTCTTTCTTTTCACCTTTACAGCTTACGGAAATTAGTAGCAATCCAACGGCAGCAATTAGGATTCCTTTTTTCATTATTTCTAGGTATTTGTTTAGTTTAAAAATCGCGATTAACAAGGTAAGTAGATAATTAAACATACGCAAAGAATAAATTACGTTTAAAAATTTACATGCAAATGACCTAACCTTTAAAAGGAGTTTCTTTTTTCAAATACAGATCTAAAAATTTTAGAATTCGACTGTTCGCTTCAATCTGATTTTCCTTCTTTACAAAACCATGTCCTTCATCTTCAAATAAAACATATTCCACCGGAACGCCGTTTTTCTTTACACCAGCAACAATTTCATCAGACTCTATTTGTAAAACTCTCGGATCTTTGGCACCTTGTAATACCATTAATGGCTTGGTTACTTTATCTGTATGGAAAAGTGGTGAAATTCTTTTTAATCGAACAGAATCTGCCGTATGTGGATTTCCTAGTTCTAAATACAATGCATCTTTGAATGATTCCCACCATGGTGGAATGCTCTTTAAAGTTCTAACCCAATTAGTCACACCATAAATATTAACACCGACATCAAATTCTTCTGGAGCATATGTAAGCGCAGCCATTGTCATATAACCTCCATACGATCCACCAATAATTCCAATTTTGTCACCGTCAATTTCTGCTTGGGAAGCCAACCAATTTTTACCTTCAACACAATCTTGTAAATCACCTTCACCATGATTTTGGTCGTCCATTTGGAAAAATGTTTTTCCATAACCACTACTTCCTCTATTATTTACGGCAAGCACAGCATATCCATGATTTACTAAATATTGAATTAATGGTCTAAAAGATTGTCTCGATTGTCCACCTGGACCTCCATGAACCCAAACCAAAGCAGGAACTTTTTTAGTCGCAGAAGCTTGTTTTGGTAAGTAATAAATGGCAGGGATTACGGTATCATCAAATGATTTATAACGAATTACTTTCGCGTTCACCATGTCATTTAAGTCTACCGTTTTGTTTAGCGTATTGGTTAATTGTTTTAAATTTTTCGTAGCCAAGTCATACACATATAAGTTTGAAGGCGTATTAGAACCACCAACATACAAGCGCATTTTAGTTTCATCTCTAGAAAAACCAACATTGGTAATACTTTGATTTTCAAAATTTGGCAATTCAATGTTTTTCCCAGAAGCAACATCTTGAATTTCAATAGCATTTTTTGCATCTTCGTTGATATACGTAACACGATATGTTCCGCCATTGGTCACATAACTTCCGCTAATGTCCCATGGTCTTTTGATAACTTCTTCATGTTTTCCGTCTGATAAATTATATTTCATTACATATGAAAATTCAGCATTTACATCAGTTGAATAATACAGCGCAGCATTATCACTTGAAAATTCTTGTGCAACATTTGAACTCATCTCACGATTTACTTTCGTTAATTTCTTTGTGCTGATCGTATAGACAAATAAATCGCTATCACTTGTATTAATTGTTTTAACCAATGCAATATGATTTTTATCATCAGATAATTCAGAAACAGTATAACCTTCCTCATTTTTGTAAATGATTTTTGATGTGAATGTTTCTAAATCCATTTCATGCAAATCCATATAACGACTGTCGCGTTCATTGGATTCATAAAAAAAGCTTTTCTTATCTTTTGCCCATTCAAAGAAAGAAGCTCGCGCACCTTTTTTCGTTGTCAATTCCGTAGAAGTTCCATCAATATTTTTTACGAATAGATGGAAAATCTCGTCTCCATTATTGTCCATTCTGTATAAAATACGATCATCTTCCGGGAAAAATGAAACTGAATAGATTGAAATACTATCCGATTTCGTAATTGGCGTGTAATCACCACCTTTTGTAGGAACTGTGTACATATTGAAAATTCCTGAACGATTACTCGTAATCAATAATTTTGATTTGTCTGAGGAAAAACTTCCGCCAAATACACGTTCGTTATCCATGATTTGCTCAATAGAATATTCTTTTACATTCTGTGCAACGTCTTTTTTGTCAGCTTTCTTTTTATCGTCTTCACACGAAACAATCAAAAGCATTAATGCGAATAGTAAACTTAATTTTTGCATAATATTAGTTTTTTAGTTGAAACGTTTTTGTGTCTTTAAATGGTTTTAAATCAACTTGTTCCATTTCTGTACGATACGTTTTCCATTCTTTGTTGAAAAATGCATTTGTTTTGTCTAACGCTTCTTTTAATGCAACTTCCGCATGGTCCATTAATTGTTTTTCAGTATTTGTTAATCCGTTTTGACGCGTTCTTGCATATCTATTAGCCAAGCCAATTCGTTGCATAACATTTACTGCCGGATTACGTGTAATTCCTTGACGCTTATCAACTTTTCCTAAATACATAGCTACAACGGCATCAATCTTTTTTACAATAGATTTTGATTTTTTAATAGCATCTTTATGTTTTTTCTTGTCTAATTTCCCAAGAACTTTTTGATATTCTTTGGCAATATTTTTACTTTCAACTAATTGTTTTACAGCGTCAGCAGCATTTTGCGTCATGCCTTCAATTTTCTTTCCTGCTGCGTATGTTTCGTTAATGTTTTGTTGAGAAACTTGTAATCGTGGATCGCTTTCAACCTTAATTGATGTTTCAGCAATTTGATCTCCATAGGTTAACTTTAGTTGATATGTTCCTGGTTTTACGTCCATTCCTCCGCGTTCACGTGTACGTTTACGGATAGTTCTTGATGGTCTGTCAACACCTTTTTCGTCCATTCCCCAAAACACTCTATGAATTCCATTTTCTTTTGGAACCTTGTTTTTTAAGGTGCGAATCAATTTTCCATTGTTATATACTTGAAGTGTCAATGAATCCCATTTTACTTTTTTTTCGTCATTTTCTTTTGTATCATCTTCATCTTTCTTATCCTTTTTAGCAGGTTTTGGTATGTCTTTCTTCTTAATGTAATACGAAATCATTGCGCCACCTCTTTTATTTTCTCCATGATAAATAGCATCAGCTCCAAAACGACTTCCTGTTGGTTGTTGATATGCCGCTTGATACGCCGTTGGTGGTTCAAATAATTCTATATTTTTAGCAAGAATACTTTTGTCTTTCGCGATAGCGCGTAATGGACGAATATCGTCTAAAACCCATGCAGCTCTACCAAATGTTCCAATCACTAAATCGTGTTCACGTGGTTGAATCACTAAATCCTTTGTAGAAACTGTTGGAAATCCTGAAGTCCATTTTTGCCATTTGTTTCCAGCGTCAAGCGAAATGTATAAACCATCATCTGTTCCTAAGAATACTAAGTTTTTATTTTCTGGATCTTCAACAATTGATAAGGTATAGCTTTTTACATCAGAAGCATCTACAATACGCTCCCACGTTTTACCATAATTAGTAGTTCTGTAAGCATATGGCTCGTAATTGAATCGTCTGTAATCATTCGCGATAAGCAATGCTTCACCTTGCTTTTTATTAGAAGCTTTCACTTGCGTAATCCAGCTTCCAGCAGGCAAACCTTTTAATCCTTTGGTAACTTCAGTCCATTCCTGTCCACCATTTCTAGTAATATGAACACGTCCGTCATCAGTTGCTGCCCATAACATATCGCGCTCAAGCGGAGAAGGTTCAATCACTAAAACCGTACAATGATTTTCAGCTCCAGTTGCATCCATCGTTAATCCGCCACTTTCAGCTTGCTTTAATTTCTCAGGATTATTTGTAGATAAATCATCTGAAATCACAGTCCACGTTAAACCTTTGTCTGTGCTTTTGTGTACAAATTGACTACCAAAATAAAGCGTACTATTATTAAAAGGATCAATATTGATTGCTGAATTCCAGTTGAAACGAAGTTTTACTTTTGCATCTGGATGTGTTGGTTTTACGGTGTAATTATTTCCAGTCATCCAATCATAACGTGATACAAAACCTTGTTGACTCATAGACCAACCGTAACGAGAATCATCTTTGTCTGGTACAACATCAAATCCGTCTCCAAAAGAAATCTCTTGCCAATATGAGTTGCGAATTCCTTGCGCACGCCATACATAAGCTGGTCCACGCCAAGAACCATTGTCTTGCATTCCACCATATACATTATATGGAAATTCGTTGTCTACATTGATATGATAAAATTGCGCTACAGGAAGATTTCCGATAAAACGCCATGTTTGTCCACGATCTTTTGTGATGTTCATTCCTCCATCATTTCCATCAATCATGAATTTTCCGTTTGTCGGATGAATCCACCATGCATGATGATCAGGATGTACACCATTGTCAACACCATATGCAGGCATTAATTGTCTAAAGTTTTTTCCACCATCATCAGAAACATTCACATATGTAAAAATTGTATACAATCTGTTTTCGTTTTGCGGGTCTACATAGATTTCAGAATAGTAAAATGGACGATTCCCAATACCAGGTTTATCGCTGACTTTTGACCATTTAAATCCGCCATCTGTACTTTTGTACAAAGCATTCTTTTTTGCTTCAATTAATGCGTAAATAATATTTGGACTGCTTGGCGCGATGGCAACTCCGATTCTTCCTAAGTTTCCTTTTGGTAAGCCTTCTTTATCCGTTAGTTTCTTCCATGTTTTTCCTCCATCATGTGTAATGTGTAAACCAGAACCTTCACCACCAGACTTGAAAAACCAAGGATCACGTTTGTGTTCCCACATGGCTGCGATTAGCTTGTTAGGATTTGTTGGATCCATTACTAAATCAGCGGCTCCAGTTTTGTTATTTGCGAATAGAATTTGTTTCCAAGTTTCGCCACCATCAGTTGTTTTGTATACTCCTCGTTCTGGATGTTCTCCCCAAGGTGAACCAATTGCGGCAACATACACGATATCAGGATTTGTAGGATCAATAATCACACGGTGAATATGACGCGTTTTCTCTAATCCCATCAATTTCCAGTTTTTTCCACCATCTAAAGATTTGTAGATTCCGTAACCGCCATTTAAACTGTTTCTTGGATTTCCTTCTCCAGTTCCTACCCAAATAACGCTTGGGTTTGATTGTTGAATGGCAACTGCTCCGACTGAAGCTGTTACTTCTTTGTCGAACATTGGTTTCCATTTGATGCCGCCAGATGTAGATTTCCACAATCCACCAGAAGCTGTCCCAACATACATTACATCAGGATCGTTGTTAACAACGTCAATAGCTGTAACACGTCCGCTCATTCCGCCAGGACCAATATTACGTGGTTTCATATTTTTCACTGTTTCCATGGAAAACTCTTGTGCAGAGACGCCAATAGTGGAAAAGGCGAGTAGTAGTAGGATTAGTTTTTTCATTTTTTTTGGTTGATTTTGGTTTTTATTAGTTTTTTGGTTGATGGTTTGTTATTTAGATTCGCTTGCGATCTTTGATTGTTAGAACGCTTTGTTTCTAGATAACTTTGTTCTTAGATTTTTATCTGTTGTTTGTCAATTCGTGGGTTCTTGAGAAACTTACTAATACCTATTGCCCAAGACCTAATGCCTTTATTATTTACAATTCCAAAGTACTTCTCGATACAATTTTTCTTCATTTCATTTTGAAAAATCACTCGAAGTGACGTTTGGATTTATTTAGTGTGTTTAGTAATTCTAACCGTCAGTTCGAGTGCTAAATCTATGATTTAGTGTATCGAGAACAGTTACGATTTCTTAACACTTTTACATTTAAAATTTATAATTCAATATTTATAATTTTACTGATGTCCTAAATGGCAACCACAACCTGGGCGAGAGAAACTGTTTGATTCTTCATGCCAAGGAAATGCTGCATTGTATTTGCTGTTTTCCCAATAGAATTGTGTGCGTTTTTTTGATTCGTTTCCGATTTCGTTCATCGTTTCTGTATCATACAAACGACCATTAATCATTGTATGCGTAATGCTTTCAGTATTTCTAATGTTGTCTAATGGATTTTTATCCATAATGATTAAATCGGCAAGTTTTCCAACTTTTAGAGAACCAATGTCGTTTCCTGCGCCAATGTATTCCGCAGGATTAATTGTAGCTGTTTTTAGCGCTTCCATTGGTGACATTCCACCTTGTTCCATCATCCATAATTCCCAATGTGCGCCAAGTCCTTGCAATTGTCCGTGTGCGCCTAAGTTTACTTTTACACCTTTGTCAGCTAGTGCTTTTACCGTTTCGGATGTTAGGATATGTCCATTTTTATATTCTTCTTCTGGCAACATTGTACGATGTCTTGAACGTGCATCAATGATTCCTCTTGGTGTGTATTTTAAAAGCTTTTCGTTTTCCCAAACATTCGTTTTTTGATACCAATAGTATTCACCATTTACACCTGCATAATTTACAATTAACGTTGGCGTATAACCAGTTTTACTAGTTCCCCATAATTCTAGTACATCTTTGTATACAGGCGCAACAGGAATGTTGTGTTCAACTCCTGTATGTCCATCCATAATCATGGTCATGTTGTGATAAAATGTTGATCCACCTTCTGGAACTACAAAAATTCCTTCTTCACGTGCCGCTTGTAATATTTGTTGGCGTTGTTCGCGTCGTGGCTGATTGTAGCTTTTTACAGATAGTGCGCCAAATGCTTTTGTACGTCTGATTGATGAACGTGCATCTTCCAGATTGTTTACAACCGCTTTAAAATCACCATCAGCTCCATATAATATAAAACCAGTAGAGTAGAGTCGTGGTCCAACTAATGTTCCGTTTTTCACCAATTCAGATAAGGCAAAAACCGTTTCTGTATTTGCAGATGGATCATGTGCCGTTGTTACTCCAAACGCTAAATTTGCATAGAACTGCCAATGTTTTTGAGTTGTGAGTCCATAACGAAAAGCACCAATATGTGCATGAGCATCAACGATTCCTGGCATGATTGTTTTACCTGTCATGTCGTATGTTTTTGTTCCGCTTGGAACTCTTACATCACTTGCATTTCCAATTGCCTCAATACGATTGTCTTTTACGAGAATTGTACCTTTTTCAATCACTTCTTCATTATCCATTGTGATGATTCGGGCGTTTAAGAATGCAATTCGACCAGAAGGTTTGTCTGTTTTTTGTGTGAGATTAATTTTGATTCCTTTGGTAGTGAGTTCAGGTGTTTTTTCTGGAGAACCGTCTAAAAAGGTAAATCTATCTTTGATTTCATTTGAGAAATATTCATCTCCTAATGTCCATAATACTTTTTTACTATCAGGTGACCAATGTAAATTTACACCAGCATCTTTTGCAATTTGTGCTACAGGAAATGCTTTTGTTTTATTGTCTAAATTTACTTTTTGACCAGTTACAATCATTGGTGCAACATAGGCTTTGTGTAATTGTGAAAAGGCAATCCATTTATTGTCTGGACTTGGAACCATTCTGTTTGCATACTTTGATGTAAAGTGTGTGCGTTTGTCGCTTCCTTGAAGATTCACACTGTGTAATGACTTTGTTAAGTTTCCAAAGTATGTTCCTCCAGTTTGAATAAAGATACGTTTTCCATCAGCTGAAAAGATAGGATATTCACCATCTTTGGTAACAAAATGTGTTTCACTTCCGAAAGCTGTCATTGTGTAGATTCCCGCTTTTTTAGCAAATGTAAATCCTTGATCACTGTTTCCGCGTTCTTTTCTGTATACGATATGTTTTCCATCAGGTGAGAATGAAGGCGTTCGGAAACTTCCTTTTTCAGAAGTTAGTTGTGAAGAATTTCCACCGTTTATTGATATTTTTCGGACTGAACCTAATTTGAGGTCATTCCATGTAACGTATACAATTTCTTTCCCGTTAGGAGAAAAACTAGGTTCCGATTCAAAATCAGTTCCTGTTGTCAATCGTTTAGGTGTTCCATTAGGTAAGTTTTTCTTCCATAAATAACCAACAGCATTAAATACCAACGTTTTTCCATCTGGAGATGTCACTGCTTGACGAATTACTTTCGCATTAAATTCATTTGGAGCAACAGGCGTATCAAACGAAACTGCTTCTGCAATTTGAATATTTGCGTTTACTTTGAACGGAATGTTTGTCACGCTAAGTGAACTGATATTAATTTTATTAATTTTTCCAGCTGCCCAAAATACAATTTCGTTATTGTTTGGCATCCAGCTAAAGTTTGGATAGACACCAAATATTGCCCAAGCTTCTTGCTGATCTTTGTTTAAAGCATCATATATAGGCCATTCTTCACCAGTTATGAGATCATGTAGATATAAAACAGATTTTGTACGAACTCTTTTGATGAATGCTAGTTTTTTTCCATCTCTGGAGATTTGAGGACGTGAAGCACCACCTGGTCCACCAGTTACTTGTGTTGTTTTTCCAGTTTGAAAATCATAACGTTTGATAACATAAATTTGCTTGTTTGGATCTTTGTTGTACTGAAAAAATCCACCAGGATATACATCTTCACTGTAGTATAAATAACGACCATCTGGAGAAACAGAAGGTTCGTTAACGTCTTGCTGCGAATTTTTCTTTTTAGTTAATTGTAAACCAGAACCACCAGTTATGTGATATTGCCACATTTCTCCTGCGCCAAGCGATCTTCCTGATGTAAAATGTTTTCGAGCAACAAATGAATTTCCATCAGGCATCCAAGTTGAATTGTTTAAAAGTCGGAAGCTTTCTTTTGTAATTTGTTTTGCATCTGAACCATTAGAGTTCATCACCCAAATGTTATCACCGCCACCTGCATCACTTGTAAACAATATTTTAGAACCATCAGGACTGAAATGCGGTTGTACTTCAAATGGAATTCCTGAACGTAATACAGTTGCATTTCCGCCAGAAATTGGAAGACTATATATATCACCCAGCATGTCAAATACGATGGTTTTTCCATCAGGACTAACATCCAGATTCATCCATGTACCTTCCGTTGTTGTAAATTTATGATCTTTGTAATTGAAATCTCCTTTAGGATTTGAAACATCCCATTTGTCAGTTTTTGATTTTTCTTGCGCAAGCGAAAAACATACAAAAAAGAGTCCAAGAAGGACAGAAAGATTGGCTTTTAACATTTGGTTATTGGTTTAGGCTTCTAAAATAGCCAATCTTGTGTTAATATTTCTTAAAAGAGTGTTAAGGTGTTTTGTTGAAATCTTAAATATTTAGTGTGAATGAGTTATTGTAACGGAATCGTTTTGAATTGTTAGGAATAGCTTTACTTATTGTGCGATTTTAGAAGTCTTTTTATTTAGTTTCCAAAACCAATAGCTTATATAAGCAAAACCAAAAACACTTGGCATTAGCCAGCCAGCGATTCCTGGAATGAATTGATTTACTACAATAAACGCTGTGACTGCCGAAATGTAACCGCCGAGCATTTTTCCAATATGAAGTTTTAACCAACCTTTTCGTAGTTTTTTAGTGTTTTTGAATAATAGAAAATCTCGTATTGAAAATACAATTCCGATAGTTCCGAAAACAGTTAAGACAATGTTGAGTTTTCCGCTAATTAGTAATGGATAACCGATCATGACAATTCCTGTAAGTAGCATAAAACCAGCAATTATTTTATCTAGCGTAAGCGAAGGGTTTGGTTTTTTGAATCGTAATGCACGATATCCTGTGATGATAAAATACGAGCTAAATAATCCGATTGTGAATAGAAATGGACTTTCATGTTTTGGTAATACAGCAATTACCAACGCTGATATCGCCGAAAATAACATTGTGTAATAAAATACAATTCCAGATTTTTTATGGTAGTTTCCGCCTTTTTTGGTAATAATGGCTATGAATCCAGCGATGAAAGCAATTCCACCAAATGTTGCATGTATGTAAATGAGATAAGTTGCAAATGTGTCCATTGAGTTATTTTTTATCAAATGTCCACTATTTGGAATCACATATTAATTTTTTATGACTGAGTTGTAGTATTTGATTGCTGAATTGTGTTTTCTGTCAAGCAATAAACTAAAATTTATTTTGGGTAATTTGCTCCTAACCAAATCATAAAGCCTACTGAAAGTAGTAATGATAAAATTGAACCATAGAATAGTCCCCAACCTATTTTTTTTAAATGATTTTTTGCATAGAATTTTAATAAGATTCCACTAACTAAACTGATACTATAAATTGTAATTATTAGACTCAAATTATCCAATAATTTAAAAGTTACTAATACTGAAATGTGAATCAATAAAGTTAGTGCAAGCGATATTTTAGCTATGTGAGTCATTATAAATCTTATAATAATCAATAAAAATTTCATTCGTTATGATTCCTTTTGTCAATACCTTAAACTACTAGTTTTCTAATTAAAACCAAAATCATTGTAAGTGTTTTTATGCTATTCTTATTTGCTGAGTATTTGGGTGTTTATACCCTTGAAATTCAACTAGAAAGCGATTATTTTTATATTTAATCAATTTGAGGGATTATGAAAGTAAAATATAAAACATTAGTTAAATGGAGTGTAGCACTTATAATATGCTGCCTTTTCTCGTCTTGTTATAGTGTTCGATTGAAGAATGTATATGGAGATCCAATGCCAGATCCTGTAAGTGATCGAACTGATTATTACAGAATGATGAAAGTCAATGAAATAGATACTGTAATCACTATAAAAGCAACGGATAAAGATTTTACATTATTATTGAAAGATTGTGGCACTAGTGGAATTCATACAGTAGAATATCGAAATACTTTTGGAGGTGTTCTGTTGAGTGCTGTAACACTTGGTCGTAAAAGACGTGTGCGCGTAAAATATGTATGTATGAAACCTAATTTTTAAGAATTATGGCAAAGACAACACCTTACACAAAAAGTACTTGGGATACGCTACATAATAATGGTCCTTTTCCGTTGAAAACTTTATATGTAACCGAATTGGAAGGCTCTGCAAATATGTTTTCAAAATATGATCGTTATAATGATGCAGCGATAGAAATTCAACGACTTATTAGAGAAGCTGCGGATAGAAATGAAGGTTTCAGAGCTTATGGTTCTAGTTGGTCATTATCGCATATTGCACATCAAAAAGACAATATGCATTACAATGGTTTTATGAGTATTCATATTCCAATTCCACAAGAATTGACACATGAAAATACGGCGTATGCTAATGAAAATTTATTCTTTTTTCAATGCGGAAATACCATCAAAAGAATTTCTGAAGTATTAGGTTCGCATGGGAAATCGTTAAAAACGAGTGGAGCTAGTAACGGACAAACTATTGCAGGTTGTATGTCTACAGGCGTACATGGTTCGGCTTTAAATGTTGGTTCTGTACAAGATTATGTAGTTGGAATCAATTTAGTAGTAGGCGATAAGCCAACAGATATAGTATATTTAGAACGACACACGAAACCTGCTTTGAATGATGGTTTTGCTAAAAAGATAAATGCTAAAGTAATCAGAAATGATCATTTATTTAATGCAGCTTTGGTAGGATTGGGCGCTTTTGGATTTATACATGGCGTTGTGATTGAAGCTGAAGATCGTTTTCTGTTGAAACGCTATGTAAAGAAGATAAAAAAAGAGACTGCGTTGGAATTAGCGGATACGATGGATTTTGAAAATGCTGCTTTTAAAATTGATGGAGAAGTAGATGAACATGGAAAACCCAATCGCCCATATCATTATAAAGTTTTTATCAATCCATATACAAATGAAAGTGAATACGTGGTCGAGATTATGTATAAAAAACCATATGCAATTCCATATCCCGATCCATTTCCCGTGATTAAAACATCATTATATAAAGATCTAATTTATTTATTGATAAAAGTATCTGAAAAGTTTCCGAAAAGTATTCCGTGGTTTATTAAAAAATTACGAAAAACAATTCTTCCTACGGTAAATGAAGAGACCTTAGGAACTTTGTATGAAACGTTTTGGGACGCACCATATCAAGGTCCAGCGTTTGCATGTTCGGTAGGAATTCATCACAAAGATTCATCAAAAGCGTATAAGGTTTTAGAAAAAATGACGCAAAAGGAAGGTCCGATTCCAGGAATTTTTGCAATGCGATTCGTAAAGCAGACTGAAGCAACATTAGGTTTTACAAAATTTCCAATTACGTGTATGTTAGAGATCGATGGTGTATTGTGGGAAAAAACAAGAAAGCTAATGAGTTTAACAGAATATTCAAAACGTATGATAGAAGTATTGCAAGAAAATGATATTCCGTTTACGATTCATTGGGGAAAGAATTCCGATTGGAAGTTTCCTAATTTGGTAACTGATATGTTTGGTGAAAATGTTGTTGAATGGAAAAAATATCGAAATGGATTATTATCTACGGAAATGCAACAAGTATTCTCAAATAGTTTCTTACAAGATATAAATTTACATACGCCAAATGATACGAATGATGATGATCTGATAGTTTCATTATAGAAGAAAAAATATCATATAAATAAAAAAAACCGAAGATATTTTTCATCCTTCGGTTTTTTATTTCAGTGTAAATTATCTCTTAAGTGTAAAATGATTGATAAATTCTTTTGGAGTTCCATCAAATGGATCTACATATTCGACTCTAAACCAATAATCAGCTGATGGCATAATGTTTCCATTAAAAGTTCCATCCCATCCTGGTCCAGCAGGACTAATCTGTTTTAAGAGCTTTCCATACCTGTCAAAGATATAAATTTTCGCCGCAGGTTGGTTCTGCAGTCCAATGATATTCCATGTTGGATTGTACTCATCACCATTTGGTGTAAAGAACTGCATAAAGTCTATCAATCCAAAGGTCTTAACAATCTCTCCACATCCATTGGTATCTCTTACCGTAATAGTATGCTGTCCTGATTGCAGGTCTGTGAATATTCCATCAGTTTGCCAAGCTCCATCATCTAATTGATACTCATAACTGCCTGAACCACCTGATGCGGTAGCCGTTACATTATGTGTATCTGCAAAGGCAGGTGTATTCACTGCAATGTCTACCGCAGCTGCATCAGTAGCTGTTTGATAGTACACCACTTCCATATCAGTTTGTCCATTAATAATGGTAGCATCCAAACTGGTAAGATCAAAGGTAGCCGTATCTTGATCGCTCTGATCATCAGCACATTCTTCATAAGTATTAGGAAGTGTTGCCGTTGGGATTGGTTCTACACTCAGCTCTAAACTAGCAATGTTATTAATGTTAACACACTCGGTAACGGTATTCTCCACACGGATAAAGACCGTTTGTGGATCCGTTGTATTCTCAAAGCCATTGACTAAGGCTGCTGTTCCTGCTAAGGCATCTGCCACAGTAGGATGATAAGTCACAGTAAAGTCTGCTATATCCTGTGGAGCTGTTAGTAAGTTTAATGAAGCAGTCACTACATCCCAATCAAACTGTCCTACATCATCAGCGTCATACTCACAAAACACATAGGTAAAGGCTGTATCTGTTAAGGCTGGTAATGGATGTACAATTACAGGTAACTCTACAATGGTATAACAAGGCAGCATATTACTATCAATTTGAAGATCACTCTCCACTCTAACATAGATGATCACCTGTCCGTTAGTGGCAGTTGCCATATCTATGGTATGCATCGTTGGATCAACAATGGCATTGGCATCATCGATGGCATCCATCTGATTGATATGATAGCTTACTGTAACATTATTCTCGTTATCTACAATCTCAGCCTCTGATAGAGTAAGATCAAATACCAAAATCCCATCAACATCATCATCACACTGAGTTAATGGCTCAGGCATGGTGTTAGGAGTTGGTACTGGAAGTACTCGAAGTGTCATAGTGATATCAGTAGTACATCCTGCACTATTGGTTGCTCTGATGCTGATTGTTTGTGGATTGTCTATATTTTGATACGCTGATGGGTCTGTTATTGGCGTGTCACTGGCTAGATCTGCTGCATTAGCATAGTAAGTCAAGGTTAAACTAGTATCTCCGCCTGTGATCTCTAAGTATTTATCGGTTAGATCAAAAGTAGTAAGCTCATCACTGGTATCTCCACTTAACTCATCATCACAGAGTTGAAATTGAGTAGGTTGTACCAGTACTGGCGGTCCAACCACAATAATATCAAAACTACCAATGGCAAAACATTCGGTAGTGTTGTGTTCTAAACGTACCCAGATTGTTTGCTGATTGGCTACAATGTTGGTATAGTTTGTAAGATTCACAATAGGATTAACATCATCTTCTGCGTCCATTTCACTCTCGTGATAACTAAGGGTGAAGTCTCCTGGGGTTTGTGTTCCATAGATCTCTGTCTGTGTCTGAGTAAGATCAAACATATCAAAGCCATCCAAACTTGATGCATCATCACACTCTTCTAAATCTGTAATCACTAGTGGTAATACTGGAATTGGTGTAACTGTTAATAATAGTGGTGTAACAGTAAAACATCCTGTCACAGTATTGGTTGCCAAGACATAGATTGTTTGACTATCCATCATAATGTTGGTATATGGAGAGGCAAGTGGAAATAGATTCATCTGTGCATTTTCTAGTGTCTCATGGAAACTATAATCTACATCAGGCTCATTGTTGATAATATCATTTACCAGATCATTTAAATCAAATAATTGGAATCCATCATTGTCCTCATCACAAATGTCAGCTGTAAGCGTACCATTTGGATCAAGAGTTGGACTCGGAAGTGGATTGACTCTAATATCAAAGGTAATCGTATTTTCACATGTTGTGGTATCATTGGTGGCTCTTACAAAGATGGTTTGCACACCAATCTCTGTATTGCTATACATCGTTGGATCCGCAATAGGAGTATCACTAGCTAGATCCGCTGCATTGGCATAATAATCAAGACTAATTCCTGGCGCGCTGTTAAGTAAGTCTTCTGCCAAAGACGTTAGATCAAACACTTCAATCCCATCATTAAGGCTAACGGCATCACATGCTTCTAAACCTGGCAATTGTACAAGTGTTGGCAATTCATTGACAACAAGGGTTAAATTAGTCACTGTAAAACAGCCTGTGGCTAAATCCTCCACACGTACCCAAATCACTTGTGGACTTGGTGGTATGTTGCTATAAGCGTTTGCATTGTTGATCTGTCCTACACCAGTACCATTAGCGGCATTGACCTGTGTGTTATAATAAGAAATATCATGAGTTAATGGATCTTCTCCATTTAGAATGTCTGGTTCACTTTGAGTAAGATCAAACTGTGCAATCTCATCGGTATCGGTATCACACTCAGCAAGAATTGTTGCATCCATCGCAGCGATCTCAGGTGAATCATGAACAATAAGATCAAGCGATACTACATTGAAACATCCCGTAAGGATATTCTCCACACGGACATAAATTGTTTGAGTATAGGCATTGATATTGGTATAGTTATCCGCTAAAACATTCACATTGTTATCAGCATCTTCTGGAGTTTCGTGATAAGTTACTGTTACTTGTCCTGGAATTACACCACCTGTAATTTGACTCTCAGTACTTCTGATATCAAAAATACCAAAACCATCATTGTCTGTATCACAGTATTCTAATGGTGTTGCAGGGAAAACAGTTGGTGATTCACTGACAACGATATTAAAATTAGTAATACTAAAACATCCTGTAGTTCCATTTTGAACACGAACAAAAATAGTTTGTGGATTGCTGATGTTTGTATATGGAGAGGCAAGTGGGTTTGTGTTTGTTTGTGCATCTACTAAATTGAGATAGTATTGTACAGATACACCAGTTTGTGTTCCGATGATTTGTGCACTTTGTGAATTTAGATCACTAGGAGCAATCCCGTCAAAAGGCTGATCACATACAATTAAATCATCAGGCATGTTGGCGATTGGATTCTCATTGATGATCAGATCAAAACTCATGGCTGTATTGATACATCCTGTCACGGTATTTATGGCGCGCACAAAAATTGTTCTAGGAAAAGAAGTGTATGGACCTGTAATAGGCGCTGTATCAGCTTGTGCATCAGCAAGTGATTCGTGATACGAAACGTCAATATTGGCTTGACCATCGATTACTTCGGTATCTTTAATGGTTAAATCAAAAGTAAATTGATTGGCATCATCACTACAGACGATATAGTCTGTAATTGTATTTTGAGTTGGTAATGGATTTACTGTAAGTGATATATGTTCTCCAAGTCCCAGACATGCATTATCCACATCACTATCGACACGCACAACAATGTTCTGTAAGTTTGGTGATGCATCATTTCTGTGATTACTGATATCTGCAATTGCATTGGTTTCTGCTAGTGCATCGGCAAAGTTCTCGTAGTATGTTATGGTAAGTGTTTGTCCAGTGGCAGGAAAGAGTGCATTGATTTGTGCTTGTGCACCACTAAAATCAAAGGTAGCAACTCCATTGGTGTTATCACCATCCACTAGATCATCATCACAGACTTCATAGGCAATTTGAAATGAAGCAGGGATTTGAGTTGTGGCAACAGACAAGTTTACTTCTCCAGTTCTAGGACAGCCATTTACAGTTTCAATACGTACATATAGAGTTACAGCATTTGTACTTGAATAAGCAGTTGGATTAGCAATAGCACTAACACCATCCATGGCATTCATTAGACTGGTATGATAGGTGAAGGTTTCATTTGCAGAGTCAGCAGATAAAAGTGAATTGGCTTCTGTTAGATTAAAATCAGAAACACCATCGGTATCATCATCACATTGACGAAGTTCAACAGGTTGTAAGATTATAGGAAGTGGATTGACCACTACATCAAAGGATGTAGTTTCAAAACAGTTTGGATTGTCATTGTTTTCAATACGCACGAATACTTGATTCCCACCAGCCATTGGGTTGATGTATGCATCAGCAAGTGCGTTCATATTATCATTGGCATCGTTTAGATTTGGATGATATGAGACTGTAAACTGAGTAGGATCTTGTGTACCTAACACCTGCGGATCAATTGTAGTAAGATCAAAAGTTGAAAACTCATTGGTATCATCACCATCAATAGCATCATCACAGAGTTCATAAGTAGCAATAGGATTTGCAGTTGGTTGATCGAACACATCGAAATCAAAAGAAGTAGTAGCAAAACAATCTGTATTGTCATTATTTTCAACACGAATAAAAATTGTTTCCAGCGTATATGCAGCTTGATTGGTGTACATTCCAGCGATTGGATTCATGTTTGTATCCGCATCAGCTTGAGTAGGATGATAAGTGACAGAAAATTGAGTGTCACTTTGAGTCCCTAACGCTAGTGGAGTGAAATCATCCAAATTCAACGTAGAAAAACCATCATTGTCATTATCACAAATCAATTGATCATCAATGACATTGGCAGTTGGAGTACTAAATACTTGAATTGTAAATGATGTAACTCCAGAACATCCTGAACCACTATCTAATCGTGCCCAAATAGTTTCTAGTGTGAATGCATTTTGATTTTGATACATATCCGAAATTGGATTCGTTGGACCTTGCGCATCCATTTCAGATAAATAGAATGTTACTGTAGGACTTGCTGCACCATTCGCGATAAGCGCATTATTTTGAGTTAAATCAAATATTTCGAGACCATCTCCATTTCCATCACAGGCAGTTAAGTTATCTGGAGTTCCAGGATCAATGTTTCCTGAAATTCGTACTTGAAAATCATCTATAGTAAAACAGCCTGTATTGTCATCTTGTATTCGTACAAATATATCTTGTGGCGCACTCGTATTTTGAAATGCTGCTGGATTTTGAATAGGACTGTTAGCAGTTTGCGCATTTCCAAGTGATGTGTAGTAAGAAATACTTATTCCTGTTTGTGTCCCTATAATAACAGGCGTATTTACAGTTAAATCAAAAATAGTAGAATTGTCATTTGGATCGCCAGTTGTATCACATTCTGCTAAATGCAATAATGTTCCTTGCGGCACTGAATCTGGTGCATCATTAAAGGTCGCAGTTCCTGTCCAATCTAAATCAAAACTACTGTTTCCTATTGGTCTATCTATGACAATGAAGAAACGATCTCCAGGATTTACATCTAACCAACGTACAAAACTATTTCCGGCAGCTCCAGGACCTTCTGAGGTATCTGTTTCTGTAGCGTTCATTCCTGTAAGGTTGTTTCCTTGTCCGGCAGCTTGTGGATTCGTCGTAGAACAGCGAATTGCCTGACCAATATTACCACAACTTACATTGGGGCCAAATATAAAAAAATCAAAATCTTCAGTAATGGCAGTACTTGTTGGTGTTAAGGTAAAGCCGAGTGTTCCGCCTGTATTTACGGTAACATCTAACCATATAGAATTGGTTTCTTGACTTCCACATGTATTTGATCCAGAAAGTTCTTGTGTTCCTACGCCGACTACGTCTAAGTCTTCAAAACCTAGATTTCCGCATACAACAATAGCTTCATTACAATCATTTTGGGAATATGCAATACTAGAGAGGAGTAATAGAATAACTATTACTATTGGTAACTTTTTCATGTTTTTCATAATAATTATATGCAAGATATTAATTTGATCAATACGATACCTATAATTCCCATGATTGTTAGCGTGTACTCCTTGATTTCACGTTTTTAGTACACAAATGAATGATTTCTGTAATTCGTTTCTCACGAGTTGCTTCTCGTTTTGCTTGATTTAACCAATATAAATAGCTTTTTCTATAGGAAGGACTGAAGTTTTGATAGTTTTTGTATGCTTTAGGCGAGTTGTTAAAAGCAGTTTGTAAGTCATTAGGAATGATTAAGTTTTCAACATCATCCAATGCTGTCCATGAACCATCTTTGATTGCAGCAATCATTTTGAGTGAACCACTTTCATGCATTTTATTTTCTGCGATGAGCTGTACAATGTAGGTTTTATTGAGTTTACTCCAAACACTTTTTGGTTTACGTGGGCAGAAATATTGTCGCCTGCGTTCGTCATCTAATCTTTTTACGGTACTATCAATCCAACCGAAACACAACGCTTCTTTTACAGCTTCTTCCCAACGCATACTTTCTTTGTCTGAACTTACTTTGTAAAAGATGAGATAAATACCTGTAGAGCTATCATAGTTTTTTTCTAACCATTGACGCCATTCTGTTGTATTTCTAAAGTATAATTCTTCTCTTTCCGTCATGATTATTGAATATTATCTAAAAATGGTTTCATTTGCAAGAGTATAATATCGTCTCTTTTACGAAGTTCTTTTAAAAACCAACCTTTATGTCCAGCACCATATGTAATTAGAATTCGTTTGTTTTGATTGCGATATTTTTCGAGTGCTTTTTCAATATTCCAATAGTGTGCAATATTGATATTGTCCCAACCGCCAAGTCCTAATTCTACATTAAATAACTTATTATAAACCTCTAAACTGATATTGTAAATACTATCATATGTTTTTGTATGAATAAAATATGGATCGTTTTCTTTTCCAATTGCTTTCATGAGTGAATCAGAAATTTTATTTGCTTTTGTATATGCTTTCCAATCTTCAATACGTGTAGAATCTTTACTGATAGCACGCAATTTTTGCTGTCGTTCCATAGCCATTGGTCGTGTCCAGCCAGCTGTTGGAATGATCTCAAAATTCATCGTTTTTGATAATGGAAAAATAACATCTGTATATTCAGGAAAACGCATCACTCTTGGTTCAGAAATACTATCGTCTTTTTTGAAACCTTCTATAGCTGCAGCAAAACGATCGGGTGGAATTTCCGTAAGGATAATATCTGGTTGAATTTCCTGAATAAGCTTAGTCAATTTTTCAATAGAATATTCCTCTTTGGTCAAATGACCACTATGGATTGTACCCAATACTAATACTTCATTTTTGTTTGTTTTCTCGTGTGTACACGAATTAAAACAGCCTAAAATAATTGTCGCAAATAATATTTTAACTATAATTTTCATCAAAATCTATCTAAATGTTTTTGCAGGAAAAGCAATTAAACTTTCATGTCCGTTTTTGCCAACAGTAGCAATTCCAAAATAGTAATTGTCAATCACAATTCCTTTTAATGTAAATTCAGTAACATCACCTACAAATCGTGAATGTTGCCATTGTGGTGCAGTTGTATCACGCCAATAAATTTTATAACCAACTACATTAGAATCTTCAGATTTTTTCCAACGAAATTTTGCGCTTGGTTGTACAATTCCTCCAATTTCAACATCTTTTGGCGGCAATGGTGACCAACCTAAACTTGCTAAGTTGATTGCGTTTACAGCCGTCAATTTTTTTGCGTACGCAAAATTTACACCTTCAATAACATCACCATATTTGATACCGTTTTCTTCGCGAATATCTTGATGCTGACGATTGTAGTTTTCATGAGCTTCCATAATTCGGATTCCTGCAAAACCTAAATCGTTAAAAGGTCTGTGATGTCCACCACGACCAAATCTGTCCAAACGATAAATCATCATTGGGTTCATTTCGGGCATGTATGTTTTTAC
Organism: Kordia sp. E; assembly: GCF_056033805.1. NCBI lineage: Bacteria > Pseudomonadati > Bacteroidota > Flavobacteriia > Flavobacteriales > Flavobacteriaceae > Kordia > Kordia sp. E. The sequence goes on along the minus strand of NZ_JBRASR010000006.1, from coordinate 382,778 downwards.
TTTTTTGTGTATGTAACGTGCTAATTGTCTTGAGATTCCATCAACTTCACCACCATAAAAACGACGAGCTCTGCGTTGACGTTCTATTTCGTTTGCAGGAACAGGTTCAGAGAAAATTCTAAATGAACGATTGTCAATCACACCATCAACGCCTTCAATATTTCCGATCATATCATTGTTTAAAACACCAATAATATCCCAACCTTTATCTTTTGCATATTTTGCTAAACCTTGTCCGCCAAATAATCCTTGTTCTTCACCAGAAAGTCCAACATAAATGATACTATTTTCAAATTTGTAGTTCGATAAAACTCTAGCAGCTTCAATGGTTCCTGCCATTCCTGAAGCATTATCATTAGCACCAGGCGCATCCGTTGTAAAATCCATAGTGTCGCTTGCGCGCGAATCAATATCGCCACTCATAATAACATAACGATTTGGGTATTTTGTTCCTTTTTGAACCGCAACAACATTTACAACCCAAGCATCTTTTGGGACACGACGATTACCTTCTTTCGTAACAAAATCTTTCTGATAGAAAACTTGTAAACAATCATCACAATTGCCAGATATTTTGTCAAACTCTCCTTTTATCCAACGGCGTGCAGCACCAATTCCACGAGTTTCAGAAATGGTGTCACTAAACGTGTTTCGTGTTCCGAAATTAGCGAGTGTTTTAATGTCGTTTTCTATGCGTTCTTCCGAAACTGCATCAATGATATCATACAAGCGTTGATCGGTTTGTGACATCGCGAAAGCAGTAGAAAAGAGTAGGATAGTAGTGATAATGTTTTTCATAAGGATATATTCTTAATGTATGATTTATTTTTTGGTATAGTTGAATGGTATAATAGCTGTTGTACCATCTTTTTGACTAATGGCAACATATACAATCATATTGTTTTCATCTATAGATTCAAATGTCATTCCTTCAAAGATGGCTTTGTTTTTGGTAACTCTAATCAATTGAAAATCAACGGTTTCATCTTTGGTTTCCCAGCCTTTTAAATCGTTACCAAAATGCTTTAGACGTAACAATAAACTATTGTTTACTTCTGAAATGGTTTCAATTTCATAAAAACTTACTTTTCCATCAGAGATTAATTTAAAAGTTGCCATCATAGAGCCACCAGAAGGTTCACTCCAGTTTTCTTCTGTAATTCCGCCAAAGGCTTCACCTTTCCAGTTTCCAGCGATCCAACGAATATTTTCAAGCTTTGGTTCAAGCGCGGTTTCTTGTTCGGCAACAAGTACTAATTTATTGTTTGGTTTGTTTACCGTAATTCGAGTAATGTTATCAAAGTCTTCTTTATCGAATAGTTTCACGATTTTCCATTCCGTATCTTTTTTAGGGTCAAATCGATATAATGCTTTTCCTTTTCCCATCAAAATAGAACCATCAGCTAACCAACACATATCTTCTACATTGGAAACTGTATTCGTAATTTTTTTGGTTTCGAACGTTGTCGTATTTAATGAACGAATTTCCCAAGCATCATTTTGCTTTTTTATATAGCTTACCAAATTTGTATTTGGAATGTTGTGTAACGATCTACCAATATTGGTGTCAACCGTAGGATGTGTGTTTTTTTTGAAATTTGAAACTACTAAGCGATGTGGTTCATCTAACACAAAGGAAACCAGTACATTTCTAGAATTCCATACATGATATCCAATTTTTAAATCACTAAGTAACGGTTTGCTTTTTCCTCTTCGGTATCGGTATAAACGTTGTAATCCTGTTGTATCGAGTCGGATTGCCGAAAAGTCTTTTGTTGTAGGAATGCTTGTGGGCGAATATTCACTTCCTTGTTTGGTGTCCGTTAACCATTTTTTTTTGCCAGTTCCTGTAGTGTAAGCAAGAACATCGGTTTGTTTGTTTCGCGTCGACGCAAATAGAATGGTGTTTTGATATTGAAATGAAGGTTGATTGTCATATCCTTCATTGTTGGAAATGTTTTTTCCGTTGGTGATTGTCAATTGATCTCCATCTGCTTTTAAATCAAATAGATATACTTCGGTATTTGGTTGGCAAAAAACGGCAAGCGGAATCATAACTACTAAAAGTTGTAGTAATCTTTTCATATGTGGTTGTTGGTTTGGTGACTGAAAGTTACACAATTTTGAAAAGATGGGTTGTTAACACATGATTTTTTAACAAAACAAGAAATATGAAGTGTTAAAAATAACGCAACTATACATTAATGCCTTACATTTTAAAAGAATCATTTCTATAATATTCTAAGATTATTTTTTAAGCTCCTAATCGATCTTTTAAACCTGTAATTTTTTGTAAACCATGACGATTATTGCCTACATGCGCTTGCCCTGTAAGTACCGTATAGCTTGATGGATTTTGGTTTTGATCTTGAGTGATTTTCTCATACATAGCTTGATTCATACCAGCTTCACGATTGTATTCGAAATTTTTATCATCTGGAAGACCTTTTACATGTGGTGAATCTGCAAAGACTACATTTTTACCAGCTTTTATATGAGAATCCACAAGATGCTCATATGTTCCAGCTTGCCCTTGTGCAGCGTACTTTTGATTTTCTTGACTTCGCTCGTTTTGTAGACGAAAGTTATTATCTATACGCTGTAAATATCCTTTTAGCAATTTAGGCATAGGAGTCGTATTATCTTGTGCATATTGTTGTTTGTAATGCGTTACTAAAGGTTGTATTTCTTGGTTGAGCTCTAAATACAACGAATCTTTAGCATTTCCTTGCTGTAAATCATTAGCTAATTTTTGTTTTTGATTAGGTAGATGATGATATTCTCCAAGTACTTCTTTTTCATGTGGATGATTTGCATGTGTTTTACTTTTGCCTGCAGTAGCACCATCATATATAAGTTTTTTTGATGTATATGCATCATAAGCTTTTCCTTGTGGAGACATTTGTTGCTGACCTCTGCTTTTATCATCCTTACCAGTTAACGTATTGAGCCGCATTCCTAAATCGTTGAGCGTTTGTGGATGCAAACTGCTAGTCATGGTTCTGTTTTGTTTATGTATTCCTAGAAATTGTTTTTCGAAATTTGAAAGATGATTATGGTCAGTATTGTCAGCACCAAGTTTATCTTTGTGATCATCTACATCATCTTCAAAATATTCACTATCAACATGCACATCGGTCATATTGTTTGGTTTTTGAGGGGCATTTCCTTTGGGTTTAGTTGGTAAGGTGTCATAATAATGGCCTGCTAAAGCACCAATTCCTGCTCCAATAAAACCTCCGATTCCAGGCGCAATAAAATTTCCTAATAGTCCTAGTGCGGGAGCACCAATGCTCTTTCCCCAAGGGAATCGTTGTATTACTGTTGATTCAGAAGAAGCTTGTTGTTGTACAACTTGTTTTTGCTGATGATCTATCTTATGTTGTAGTTTCTTTTCAGATATACCATTTGGACGATTATCTACAAGTTGAAATGGAGTTTTTTCATGCTGTTGTGAAATTGAATTTGCAACAGATTGACTTTTTGTCTCTTTCTTTTTATTTGTAGAAGTATACATAGCTTTTATCTTTCTTAATAAATCAAAAGCATATTTACTCAATGAATTTAGATTTTGAAAATATTAATTACTATAAATGTAAGATATATATTATATTTCTGCAAGGCGGTTTTTGTTGAAATAATATGATGATTTATGATCTATCTGCAATGATATCAAAAGAATTCACTTCAATAATTTCACCAGATTGTAAATCGTTTAGTAAAATATCACCAATACGAATACGCATTAAACGTAAGGTTGGAAACCCAACTTTGGCTGTCATTTTTCGAACTTGACGAAACTTTCCTTCAGTAATTGTGATGGAAATCCAACTGGTTGGACCGTGGCGAGCATCACGCAGTTTTTTGGTGCGTGCTTTAAAAATTGGTGCAGGATTTAGGATAGAAGCTTCACAAGGCAAGGTTTGATACTTTTTACCATGAATGCCAATTTCGACACTAGTTTTAAGTTGTTCAATAGCTTCAAGTGTAATTTCACCATCAACTTGCACATAATATTCTTTTTCAACCTTTTTACTTCTAACTTGTTCACTAACCATTCCGTCAGTTGTTAAAAATAGTAAACCTTCCGAATCTTCATCCAAACGACCAATTGCCATAATTCCCTCTGGAAAATCACCTAATTCTCCTAAAAGCTTTTTATTCTTTCGTTTGCTTTGATTGTTTACAAATTGCGAAAGATATTTAAATGGTTTGTGTATGATGAAGTGACGATGTTTGGACATTAGGGAATATGATAGGAGCTACTTGATGCAACTTTTATTAGATTTTTTAGTTTTTCTTTTCTAAAAAAAGGATCATTAAAAGTACTCAAAATAGCTTGTTTTATAAACTTTTTTTAATATTATATTCTAATACCTGATGAACTTCAAAATGACTGATTAAATTCATTTTTGTTTCTTTTATATTTCGACTCGGCTTAGCATATATTTTTTAATCTTCGGGTAGTTGTTCTTGTATTAAATATGTACTGAAATTCAAAAAGTTTCCTGAGTGCGATAATACGTTTTGTAAGATAAATGGTGTGTCTGGCGCTGTTCCGCTATATTGTGTTTCTCCATTCATATCAACATCATTATTATTATATCCAGAAACTTTAAAAGTTGGAAAATTTAAACTATTTCCAACATCATTTAATACATTAGATAAGATACTTGGTGTATCTGGACTGGTACCTAAATATTGTATCTTTTTATCTGCATTAACATCTCCTGACCATAGTGCTACTATATTGGCTGGCATACCAAAAGTGGTTTGCGCATTAGAGCCATAAGTGATTTGATTATTAGCTTCTGTAAAATCAATCGAGGTTATAGTGTTAGACAAACTTACTGTTGCAGCGCTCATTATACCTAAGTGATTCCGATGTTTAATTGCCACATAATAATCTCCTGCTGGTTGCTGAAATTCTAGATTAGAAAAACCATCTACAGCTACTACCATTCCATTTCTTAGTAATAAAGCAGACTGACTGTCTACAATAGTTGTATTTGTAACATCAGATCTTAATTCTATATAAACCCAATCCACGACTGCATTGGTTCCTGTAGTATTAAATACAGAAGTATCACAAGATAATCCATCTGCATACGGACTTGTAGTTGGCACTAGATTAGCTACACGCAAATCGTCACGCATTAAGGTTTCTTCTCCCACATTTGGGTTTAAGGCAGCGCCTTGAATATATACTTTTGGACTTAACCCAACTACGCTGCTAGCAGTTACAGTAATCGTATAATCTTCAACTTGACCATATCCGGTTCCTAGACAAGGATCTAAATAATTGGTAGTGTTATATATTTTCTTAACTCGCATTAAAGTATTACCAGCAGTAACGCCTGCGGGTACAACGATCATACCTGTAGCTTGCATGCCGTCGGTTCCGGTTGAGTTAAAAATTGTTTCTGTAATTTCATAAACTTCACCGCTATCATCTAAAATACCATTCTGGTTCCAGTCGATAAAAACAGCAAATCTATTTGTATAACTACCATCTGTATTTCCTTCCAAAGCAATTGGATAGGACATTCCCTCTTCCATTGCTCCAACAATGGATGTATAGTCTTCATGCGCAGGACCTCCTAGAGTAGCATTTGTTACATTACTAATGCCTGCAACATCAACCAAAGTAATAGGTTCAACATTAGCCGTAAATTCTAAAGATCCACAATAAAATAGTCCTACTACAACTGATGCAGTAGCTGAATAATCATTACAATCATCATTTGAAGCTTTTATTCTATAATGATAGGTTGTATTTGAAACTATTGTAGTATCTGTGTAAGAAGTAATATTAGCGTCAACACCAGCTCCAACAGGTACAATCCAAGTCGCGCCTCCGTCGTCAGATCTTTCAATTAAATAACCTAATTCGTTTGTTGCGTTATCAGTCCAAGATAAATCTACTCCAGATGAATTATTCATAGCGGTTAAACCCGAAGGGTTGATTACATCTGTAGGTGCAGCTCCCAATAAATTATAAGCAGTATGACCAAGTCTTATTGCTAAACCATTTGCTATTCGTGTATACTGTTCAGGTGTAAAAATTCCGCCACATGCATCTGAATAATATGACATCACATTATTGATATCTGGTGTATAAGTAAGCCCATTTTCATCTTGCATACTAACGCCATCATTTATAAAGTTACAATTAGCATCATTACTACCATTTGGATCCGCCTCTGTATCACATAATAAATCACCTGTAGAACTACAATTGGAATCTGGTCCAGTTCTAGGAACATTTTCAGCGTTGGCATTTGTATTCCCGTTTCCTGTACTCTGATGTGTATGTGCTAAGTTGAGAAAGTGCCCAAACTCATGCACGAAAGTTCCATTAGGACCATTTAATAGACATCCATTATCCATTAGCATATTAAGAGAATTAGTATCATTACTAGGATAACGGGCATAACCACAAGCTCCTCCAAAATTAGGGATAGTAATGCTATCAACAAAATAGACATTCACGGCATCATAGGTAGAGTTAGCAGCAGTCATTGCAGCTTCTTCTGTAGTATCGAATGTATACAAAGCAGAACTATTGATAATATTTACAGAATGTATATAAAATTCAATGCTCGCAGCTAGATAGAAATTATTCAAATTTGCTACGCCTTCATTTACATCTGCCATCGAAACTCCTCCATTTCCAGCATCATCCGTAACAATATGAATTCTAATAGGTAAACAGGTAGTCCCTGTATTTTCTCTCGTTGCTCCTGCCTTATCCACAACATCAAGTGTGTATCTTATTTGACTTTCAGTCATAGATGGAGTACCACACGATAAGTTTTGGCTATTAAGTTGAATGCTAAAAAAGAAAACAAGTGATATAAAGAATGTTTTTGTGCTAATCTGAGAGATTAAGTTGGTCATAATGTTAATAATTGTTTTTCATAATGATGAAATTCAGAGAATCAAGTAATCAAAATGTGGTTAACATTCCTAAATTAATATAAAAAATTATACTAAACTACTAAAGTTGAAATATTTATAAAGTATTATTAGCGACTGAAAAATAGTTTTCATGAGTCTAAATAAAACAAAAATACCCGTTTCAATATTGTTGGAATCATAGAAATCCTTTTAGGAATTAGTTTACTGTTTGAAACTACACGATCTGTTGCCACAATAGGAATCATTATTTTATTAGTTGCTGTATTTCCTGCAAATATATATCATTATCAAAAGGCAAGACGTAAAGGGAAATTTGTTATTCCAACCTTGATTCGATTGCCAATACAAGCACTGTGATCTATTGTATACGTTTATATGATATTTTTAGTGCCCTAAAAGCATAAAAAATATATTGAATTAGGGTTTTAAGCAATTATGAAGACGTGATTTATTTCTATATTGCTTGTAAGATTAAACTACGAATACTATGAAAAAACAAATACTCTCTTTATTACTATGTTGTTTTCCAATACTTTTTTATGCACAATCACTTCAAGTAAACGATTTTGAAGATGGAACACTTAATAATTGGACCAATTCAGATGGAAGTACAGTTAATTTAACAAATGAAATACACGTAGATTCAAATCCAATTTTTGATGGAGGTAATAATTATTTGAGAAAGACTTGTGATGGAACAAATACTGCAACTGGAATTATGAGTATTAAATCATTAGATTTTCTTGAAGGAGATTTTTTTATTCCGGGACTATTTGGATTTCCTGCATTTGAAAATTGTGAATTTATAGTAAGAAATACCAATAGTTTTGATTTGCATTTGAGAATTGTATTAACAGGATTTAATAATGCAAAAATTGTAACTACAAATCCTTTTATAGTTCCTGCGAATTCTGGATGGATAGGAGGAAACTTCTTTCTAAGTGCTGAGAGTAATACTTTTACATTATTTCCAGGATCAGCAACAAACATAGATGTTTATGGTGTTTTAACATCAGTTACATCAACAGAAGTTATTCATAGCACTACAATATCAACAGAAGGAGAAAATATAATAGGATTATTGGAAATTGATGCTTTTAATTACTATTTTTTATTATCTACAGAAGAAATTTTTTTAAGAGATATTCATGTATTTCCAAATCCAGTAGTAGATCAATTATTTATCAATTTTCCACATAAAACAAAAGGAACACTTACCTTAACTTCTATTGATGGCAAGCGATTGCTTTCGCAAGAACTAACAAGTGCACAAATGCAATTAGATATGTCTAAAATAAGAAGTAAAGGTATTTATTTCTTAAAAATAGAAACACCTTTAGGAACATTGACAAAAAAGATTGTCAAAAGTTAAGTATTCAATATCTCTTTTTTACAGCCCTAAAAACAGCAATTTTATGTCAAATTAGGGTAGAATGTATTTTAAATTTGTAGATAAATAATTACATTGTAGTAAATTAAGAATGAAAAAAACACGCTATGAAAAAACAACTACTCTTCGTATTATTATCATTACCATTATTTCTTCAAGCACAATGGAGTAATTTTGAAGATGGAACATTAGATAATTGGACAAATTCAGATAATTCTACAACTGCATTGACCAATCAACTTCATTCGAATACAGGAACTGCTGGACCTACCTTTGGTAATTTCAATTATTTATTAAAAACCTGTGATGGTACGAATAGTGTAAATGGACAAATGAGTATTAAATCGTCAGATTTTAGTGGAAATATTATAATTGGAACTAATGGAGCTGGAAGTTTTGGTGTTGCTTATTGTGATTTTTTAGTTAGGAATACGAATAGTTTCGATTTGCATTTGCGCATCGTACTTACTGGATCAAATGATACAAAGATAGTTTCTACGAATCCTATAATTATTCCTGCTGGGTCACCATGGATGTTCACTACTTTTCCTATTGACTCAAATGGTGTTTTTACATTATTTCAAGGCACAAACCCAGCAACAGATTATGTAGATTCTGTTTTGACAAACGTAATAGAAACTGAAATTATTCATAATACAACGATAGCCACTGAAGGAGAAATTATCACTGGAACGTTAGAAATAGATAGTATTGGATTTATCCACTTATTATCTGTAGAAGAAAAGTTTTTGAATGCTATTAAAGTGTATCCAAACCCTGTGGTTGATCAATTGTATATCAATTTCCCAAATACCACAAAAGGAACACTTAGCTTAACTTCTATAGATGGTAAACAATTGCTTTTGCAAGATATAACTACTGCACAAGTACAGTTAGACATGTCTAAAATAAAAAGCAAAGGTATTTATTTCTTAAAAATAGAAACACCTTCAGGAACTTTGACAAAGAAGATTGTAAAAGGCTAAAGGTGTAATATTCTACATTTATAAACTTTATTTATTTAAAGTGTATGTTCCTTGCTTATACTGAATTGTATTTGTGTTGGCATCTGCCCAAACTAATGTGAGTGTAGTTTCATCAGAAGCCATTGCAATAGGACTGTTGACATTGATAGAAACATCCGTCATTTCTTGTTCTTTTGTCCATCCAGCTTGATCTAATGTTGCATAACCGTTGCTTAGTTGATTTTCTGCGGAATAAATTCCTGTCAACCCAAATACTTCGGTATATGCGTTTGATAAATCTTTATAGCCGCCTCTGTGTACCAAATGCATTTCTCCTGAAACTGTTGATACAGCCATATTCCCTAAATTTTGATATTCATCTGCTAAAGCTGCCATCTTTTTTGAAAAATGACCTACGGAAAAATCTGTGACTGACCATTGATGCAATGTTGTATTGTTTTCAGGTGCAGGATTGTCATGAAAATCATGCGCTTTAAAAGCATTAAATGGTCCTGTGTTATAAGAAGTAATGCGCATTTTACGCGTGTTTCTTTCTTTATATATTAAAAATAAAGAAGCGCCTAACTGCCCTAATGTCATTGGACCATCTGTCAATTGATTCACAGGAACTTGATCTTTAAAGACACCAGTTGCATTACCAATTTTAGATTGAATGAAACCATTGTCAGAAACCCAACATAACATTAATCTATTTTCTGAGGTTGCCATGTCTAAATAGGAAGTTAAAGCAAAACTTTTAGCTGATTTTATTCCTAAAGCTGTAGTAGAAGACCATTGTTTTGTGGTAGCGTCATAAATAGTCATCATTAATTCAGCATCAATACCAATATTTATCAAAATAGTATTGTTTCCTATTGATGCTAAAGCAATTTCTCCTTGTGTAATAATTCCCAGTTTGTTAGGATGACTCCATCCTGAAGAAGTAAGAATACTATCAAATAACTGTCCATTTGGACTAGAAAACACCATATGCTTTCCTTCCAAGCCATTTGTGACGGCCAAAGCAGTGCCGACGGCTAGTTTTGTGTCAATAGCTGCATTCCAGGCAAAAGATTCATTCCAAAGAAATCTGAACCAATTTGCTCCGTAATCATTCTTTTTTAAAGAACCTAATTGGAAATTTTCTTGTACAGTTCTAATCAAATTATAATGATTATAAGGTGTATCAATTGTAGTTCCAGGTGTAATCATATCACCTAAAAGAACCGTATATATTTGGTTTGGTCCATCGTAATTGGTGTCATAACCATTAGCATCGTAATCAGCTTCATCAAAGGTAATTACTAATAAAGTTCCTTTTGGTACGTTTGATTGTTCCCAAGCTTTTTGTGGATCAGTTAATAGTAAATCGATATCTAAGTTTAATCCAATATTTTTTAATCCAGTTGCATCGCCTCCTTGAATCTTTGTGGTTTCAATATCTCCTAAAAAAACATGTTCTAGCCAAGCAGATAATTGTGGTACTAATTGTGTACGCGGATTGGTGTCAATATGTGTATTGTATAAGTAATGTCCGTCATTCCAAATATCTGGTGTAAACCAACTATATTCTGGTAATGCATCATTAGCAACATCTTGCCAAAACTCAACATCACTTACAATTTTTTTCCATCTATTTTCATCTTTTTGAACATTATGAAACGAAGCAAAAGCATTATGTTTTCTATAATATCTAGAAAGCTCCGTTTTGCTGTCAGCAGGAGGGAATTGTGTAATTGGTTGCTCTGTTGTAGGATAATCAGGATTAACCCAAGCTGGATTCCAAACATCATTGTTAGGTTTGTCAGGATATGCCTCCATATATGCTTTCCAGCTTATGTTTTTGGCTTCTAATAAATCTACTAGTGTTTCCTGCATTAATGGAGAAGCTGGAGGAATATCATTGGTTACACCACAAATTTCACCAGCAAAAGATGCTAAATAATTAGTTTGTGATGGATGAAAAGCACCAAAATAATTCGTCATATCCGCTCCTGCAGATGCTAGTTTTTTTAGAAATGGATTTTGAATTACATAACTTCGGTACTGATTCTCAAACATTATGGTAATAACGCGATCGAAAGGTTTGCTCATAATATTGGGTTAATAAGGTTCGTTTTATACAATATGGTTTATAAATGTAAAACAAAGATTAAGTATACACAATTTGATTGCATTCAAATCAAGCAAAAACAGGTATAAACACGTATTGGTAATCAAATGAATATGTATTTGTTTGATGAGATGGTAAAACAAAAACTACCTCAGTTGCGAGATAGTTTTTAATTGTTTTTTATAGAGAATATTTAATCTGAATCATTCAGTTTTTTGACTAGGAACATCTGCAAATTCCCAATTGTTTGGTAGTGTGTAAGTTTTTTGCATTTTAGAGGTAAGAATAGCGTGTAATTCTTTCCAAGTATCTAAAACAGTTCCATGAACATTCGTAGAATTTGCCAAAAGATTTTCAGTTTCTGTTTGTCCGCCTTCTGTACTATAATCATACAATTCATATTGAATTACTGATGATGGCATACTCGAATCATCTTTACTTACTGAAATTTCTCCGTTATAATTCACAACACCATAGTTTTGGCTTCCATAATCAGCAGCATAATAGACACCATATTTATATTGATGACTAATGATTCCTCTTATACAAGTATAGGCAGACATGGAACTATCATCAGTAGCAAAGTAATTATATTCTCTATTGTTTGAAACACCTTTTAGAACAGTATTGGCATAGCTTTCTCCTTGTATAGCAATATTTTTAGGAACGTTTGCACCAGTGATTTCTATAATCGTTGGCATTAAATCTATTAGCGAAACTAAATCGTCTTTTACTACATTTTGTGGTAAGTTTGGATTGGAAAATATCATCGGAACATTGATGGTTTCTTTGTAAATCGTGTTTTCCTTTTGACGTAATCCTCCTTGTGACATTGCCATTTCTCCATGATCAGATAATCTAATTACATAAGTATCTTTTTCCAGTTGATCTCCTACATGAACGTTTGCTCGCATTGCTTTGATAATATCACCTGTCAAATCATCAATTAAGGTTTGCAAATATGCATAGAATTTTAAATAATTTAATGCTTCATCATGATCTAGTTTTCCTCCTTGAAAAAGATCTAAAAAATTTTGTTGTGCAGTTGGTTTTGTATCTAATGTAGCATAATAGCTTTTCGGAAGTGTAAAGTCACGATATGCTTCTCCTAACCATTTTTGATCAGCATAACCAGCACTAATTGGCGCATACGGATATACCCAAACATCATGCGGGTTTGCCAACGAAACCACTAAACAAAATGGTTTTTCATCTTTTGGATTGTAATTTTTGATAAAGTCTACTGCTGATTCTTGACTATCTAGAAACATTGGTCCATGTACAATTCTATTGTCATTCGCGGCTGTTCCGCCTCCAAGAGAATTCAACGGAGAGTTTTCATTAGGTTTTTCAGTTCCTCTTTCTGTCATGTTTGTTTCACAAGTACCTAAATCTGGAGACGTCCATCCTGGAAATGCATAATGATTTTCCATCGCATCATCTTCTATCATCATGCGATCCATATCTGAAGGACGCATATAACTAAAGTTTGCAAAAGAAGCATCTAAATGCCATTTACCTTTGTACACCATTCTATAGCCTGAATCGGTCATGATTTGTCCTAATGTAGCTAAAGATCCGCCCATTGGTAAGGTACGACTCATATTTATAGTATCATTTACTTTAAGCACACCATTTACTGTAGGATACGTGCCTGAAAAAATAGTGGATCTACTAGGCGAACATGCTGTTGAACTACACATGTTGTTTGTAAAAGTAACACCAGTTTTCTTTAAATGTGTTGTCCAAGGCAAATGCTTTTCTGCCCATCCGTCTGGGAAATGTTGAATGCTTCGTTGTTGATCGGTAATTAGAATAAGAATGTTTGGTTTTTTCGCTTGTTTCATGATATAAGTTTTCAAAGTTTGATCTATATAAATGTATATCAAAGATGAAAATTATACAATTTCATTTCGGTTGAATTTTGAAAAACACGTATTACCACGTATTGATAATGAGGTAGTTATGTGTGTAATTCACAAAAAATAACTAGATAGACTTAGAATTTACGATCTAAAAACAAAAAAAAATATAATATTATACATTGCTTTTAATGAATTCTGAAATGATATCAGCTTCATTTATCACACAAATATGACTTCCATTTTCAATGATTAAATCTGGCTTTTCAACTAATTTATACGGTAAGGTTTTGTCATTAGTTCCATGAATTCGAATAATTTTAGTAGTAGGAACTTTAGGAGCTGTCCAAGTAGACAATGCTTTTATTGCCCATTGCAAATAAGAGTTTGTTTGCTTTTCGAGCATGCTCTTAAATAGAGCTGTTGTCTCTTCATCAAACCCGTGACTTTTACCCCAAAATTTAACAGATTTAATGCAAATTTCTTTTGTAAAAAAACGATCTACGTGTAATGGTTTTACAATTTTGAATGAAAGCGGTAATTCTTTCCTTGATTGTATACTTGAAACTAAAATGATTTTTTCAATTGGTTGTATACTTGCAATTTCTTGCGAGACAATTCCGCCTAGCGAATGACCAATTAAGATTGTTTTGTCAGAAGAGGTTTTAGCAGTAGCAAACAAACGTTGTGAATACTCATGAATGTGCTCGTTTTTGAGTGGTTCAATCCAGTTGAGATATTCAATTTCAAAGTCTGATAGATTCAAATTGTGAAAAATACGATCATCATAACCAAGTCCTGGAATTAAAATAAGTCCCATATGCTTTTTGCAAAATTATAGATTCGTAAAGTTAATGTATATATTTAAAAGCTATTCAAATAGCTGAAAATTCTTCTTGTAAGATGTTTCTAAAAAAGGAAATAATAGAGTGTTTGTATATGATGAAACCTCATTTTATTAAATGAACTATTGTTTCGAATAATTGGTGTCAGGTAACTGTCATATAACTGTCGTGTCCGTGTCTGCTTGCTTTCAACGGAAAGAAAGCTGAATGCGTATCTTTGTCCAATAATTATTATTAAAGATGTATACGACCATGAATTCAAATAAAATTAATTTAAGAGATGTGAAGAAGATGCGATTAGAGCGTCATTGGTCACAAGAACAACTTGCTGAAATGAGTGGTTTGAGTATACGAACGATTCAACGAATTGAAAATGGAGAAAATGCTGGTTTGGAATCATTGAAATCATTGGCGGCTGTTTTTGAAACAGATATTGTTGATTCAGATAAAAAAGACGAAATGGAACAGATTAGAAAAGAAGAAGCATATGTTGAAAAAGTGAAAGGTTTGTATAAATATGTTGCTATTGCAGCAGTGAGTCTAATTGGTCCATTAATTCTTGCAATTATGGATGCTGCAAATTGGAGTGTTTTTCTATGGGTATTACTTTCTTGGGTAGTTGTAATAGGTATTTATTCGTTGAATGTTTTTGATTTCTTTGGAGAAGAATGGAAACAAAAATTGATTGAAAAAAAGTTCAAAAAGAAATAAGTTCTATTCTTTACAATGTTTCTTTACGGCTCCTAAAACCATTGAATTTGTATCTCCAAGAGAAACTGCTTTTTTTAAATCTTCACAAACTTTAGTGAGTTCGGCAGCTGGAATTTTAGTTTCTTTTGAAGCCATTATGACTACATCTTTGGATTTTGATAAAGTACGACTGTTTCCAAATTCATATTTTCTAATTATAGCAAAAGCTCTATTTGAGTAGGCATTGGTGTAGTAAGGCTCTATTTCTAGTGCTTTATTAAAATCTGTAATCGATTCATCAAATTGAAAATTATTTAGCTTTGCTGAAGCTCTTGCAAAATATCCATCAGCCCAATCTTCATTTAACTGAATGCATTTTGTGTATTTTTTTATTGCCGATTTAAAATTTCCTTGCCTATAATACGCTTGTCCCTGATTGTAGAATTTAAAAATCTTATCGCTTAGTTTATCGTTTTGATACACTCCATTTTTGTAGCTATTTTTACCTTTTAATTTTCCAGTTGAGTAATACGTTAACGATTCGCCATTCATTTTTCCAGCTTCATTAAATAAAGATTCTTGTTTTAATTGTCCGTTTGGATGATACATTTTCCAACTGCCAACTTCTTTTCCTTTATTAAAATTCCCTATTTGCTTTAAAGTTCCATCTTTATAAAAACGTTTTTCAACTCCATGTGAAATTCCGTTTTCATATTCAATTTCGTCAGATATGTTTCCGTTTAGATAGTAGAATTGTCGTTTTCCTTTTAATTTACCATTTACAAAAAAACCTTCTCCTTGTTTTTTTCCAGTCAAATAATAATCTATAAATTTCCCTGAGTATGATGTTGTACTATTTTTTAAACACCAAGCGCCATTCTTTTTAACCATTAATTTTGATGTTGGAATTGCTTTGATACTATCTGGTCTTTGCGCATATGCTTTGGTAAAAACATAAATGATTTTATCAGAATTTTTATAACCGTATGATGCTATTGTCTTTTTATCTTTTAGAACGAAAACAGTACTAATTTCTTCTTGTGTTAATGTCCCAAATCCTTCTTTTGGTTCTTCTATTACTGGAATAGAATCGACAATGTAAAGAATGTTTTCATTTGTGTTTTGACTAAAACCAACGAATGTCATTAAAGTTAAGAGGAACGTTATTAGTATATTTTTCATTCGTATTTTTTGTAATTAATGATTCTTTTTAGATTTTAATTAGAAGTGTTATTCGTGCTTTTTTATGTTCAGAATCTAAATTTTAAAGCAAACCAAACGGCGACAAATTCTTCTAGTGTTACATCGCCATCAATTGTAAATAATACATCACTTGGAAAGCGCGAACGTTCTTTATATACTTTTCCATCTCTAATCGTAGCAATGATATCAAAAATAGAATTTGAATTCTCTTTGTATACTTTTCCATCTTTGATATTGAATAGAATATGATTTGCCATTCGCGAGCGTTCGTTGTACACCTTTCCATCTCTTACCGTATAAAGGACATCAAATACAGATGTAGAATTTCCTTTAAAAATTTGATCATTCATAATAGTGTAAATAATATCACCACTAAAAAAAGAATTTTCCTTGTACACTTTTTCATCTTTTACCGTACAAATCAAATCCATTGAAAATGTAGAATCACCTTTATACACTTTTACTTGTGCTAAGAGTGTACATGTTGTAAAAAATAGGAGTGCAGTACTGAGTAACTTTTTCATATAGATGAAGATAAGAATTATTTTTTCGAGTTACGTTAAATCTTTCGTAAGATAATGCGAAGCATGCCCTTTTGGTCTATCGTTTAATGTGGCTATATGTTTATATCCAACTTTTTCGTAGAATGGTTTCGCTTGCCAACTAGTTGTTTCCACAAAAACTTTCTCACAGTTATGTTCTTTGGCAAACTTTTCGGCAGATACAATCAATTCTTTGCCGATTCCTTTTCCGCGACATTCTTCAGATAACCATAACAATTCAATATGCATTGTATTCCAAAAACAAGTTGCTCTTACGCCGCCAATTATAGTTGAATGTTCATTTCTAGCAAACACAAAAAATTTTACTTCAGCTTCAATTGGTTCAAGATCGGGTACTTTTAATTGGTTGAAGTCAATAATTCCTTTGCTGATAGTTTTTGCATCAGCTTTGTTTGGGTTTGTTGTAATTTCTATGTTCATTTCAATGTGTGCAATTTTGATTAAAAGTAGGATTTTAAATTAATTATAAGTAAATAGAATATGGAATACTTTTTCATCCATAAAAGAATTCTAATACTCCACTAATTAAAGTCAAAACTCCAGCGCCTAACATAATGTAACTCCATAATCTATTTGATATAAAAAAGAAATGATTATACATTTCAATCCGTACTTTCTTACCATCATTTATAACATAGTCATAGCTTGTATGATAGGTCCAAATAAAAGACAATAGAAATCCAATTCCCATACTAAATTGGAAAGAAGCTTCAGAAGAAAAAAAAACTCCAACATTATCTTTCAAAAAGCTATATAGCAATGTAACACCTAAAAATGGAACGATGATAAATACAGGAATTAAGATTCCTCGATTGTTATAAAGTAAGATCATTCTAAGGTTTCTGATAGTTCTTCTGCATCTTTCTTATTCGGAAATACTTTTGAAACAATATACCCTACAATCATTGCAAAAGCAAACGAAGGCGCCAATACATCTAATTCTACAAAATACGCACCAACACTTTCTAAGTTCGACATTACAAATTTGAAAAATATAACAGAAGCAAACCCAGTAATCATAGACGCAATGGCTCCTTTTTCAGTATATCCTTTCCAGAATAATGATAGAATAATTACAGGACAAAACGTAGCGGCAATTCCAGACCAACCAAAAATCATAATCCAAAAAATCTGTCGATCAGGATATAAGAAATATAGTAAAACTGCGATTCCAAGTGCTACCATTGCCATTCCAATAGTAACCAATCGAGAGAATTTTGTTAAGTCTTCATCTTTTAAATCGGGTCTAAATATTTTCTGATAAAAATCACGTGTAATCGCGCTTGACGCAAGAATCAATAAGGAATCTATGGTAGACATTATTGCAGAAAGAACGATCGCAATAAAGATTGCAACTAAAATTGTGGGTAAAAATTCGTTAGTAATCATGCTCAATACATCTTCTCCGCCAGTTCCTAAAACGGACTCAGGATCTTGTCCGGCTTGTGTAAAATAGATTCGAGCAAGTATACCAATGGTTACAGCTGCAGCATCTGTTAAGAGTGTAAATAGAAGCGCTACCCATTTTCCTTTATCAATTTCATGTTCACTTTCAATAGACATAAAACGGACATATACTTGTGGTGATCCTAAGAAACCTAATCCAATCATGGAGAAACCAAGAATGGTAAATAAGTTCATCCAACCGTCATTACTTCTTCCCATGAATTGTGTTAATGTAGGATCAATTGCATTTAATCCTTCCGTAATTCCAGCTCCGTGATCCATAGAAAACCATACTACAATTGGCAGTAAAACGAGGCCGAAAAACATTAAAATACCTTGAAACATATCTGACCAAACAGCAGCGACAAATCCACCAATAAAAATATAAATAAGCACAATTGTAAAACCAATTAAAACACCAATTCGATAGTCAATACCAAGCATGGACTCAAATGCAATTCCGGTGACATCCATTTGCGAAGCCACATAAATGACGACAAAAACCACTAATACCGAAGCAGAAATAATCCGTAGCGTGTTTGTGGACGATTTAAAATGACTTTGAAGGTAATCGGGTATTGTGATTGCTTTGTATTCGTCAGACCGCTTTTTAAAGCGTTTTGCCATAAATTGCCATGAGATAAAAACGCCGAGTAATTCACCTGCAACAACCCAGTAACCAGAATAACCTGCAATGGCGCCCATTCCTGTTAAACCGATTAAAAGCCATCCAGACTCGCCAGTGGCTCTCGCAGAAAAAGCAACAGCCCAAAAGCCCATTTTTTTTCCTCCTACATAATAATCACTCATACTTTTGACTCTTCGCGAAGCCAATATCCCTATTAAAAATAGAATGGCTACATAAATTGCTAGAACGGTAATTTTTGTGATCATTGGTTTTTGGTTTAGGTTATTTTTATAAAGATAGTGTTTGGATAATAATTTGTATTGTTTAAAAAGATTAAAATTACAATTAACCAAATTTCGAAAGTAAGTAACTGTTTTTGCGGCTTTATTTATCTACTGATGTGTAATTGCTTCAATTTTTTTATGCTTTTTGGTTTAAAACCTTATTTTTGAATAAGAATCAATAACTAAATGCGAACTTTCTTTTTTTTAATATTCACTGTAATTCATTTTATTTCTTTTGGGCAAACAGTTGATGTTCCTAAATATTTAGAACTAGTAGAAGATGAAAAACAATATTATATTGGAAATTATGTTGAATATTATATTGACTCTACACGCTCGCTTTCTTTTGAAGAAATAAAAAACAGAAAGTTTTACAAACTTGAAAAACCACCAAGTGTATCAGAGGCAATAGTTTGGTATAAGTTTTATACAATTCCCAAAACAACAGCAAAACAGTTATTATTTACACCAAATATTGTTGATCTTTCAGATGTATATATTCCTTATAAAAATGGTTATAAACAGTATAAGGTAGGAATTCTTACCAAACGGAAAATGAAGTATATAACTGGAGATGCTTCTGTTTCAAACTTATCAATTGATTCTTTAGATTTTACAAAACCCTTTTATTACAATAAGCGACAGCTTGGTTTTAGTGGAAAAGCTTATTCAAAATATTCAGGTATTTTATTTCTAACAAATAATGTAAACAACTGGTATTCAAATAAACTTACGGAATATGATGACAATTATAGTTTTAAACAGTGCTTAGCTGTTGTATTTATTTCGTTTTTGCTGTTTTTAGTAAGTTATATAGTTACAAAAGATAGAAACTTCTTGCACTATAGTTTGTATCTGCTTTTTACAACGCTCATATTTATTATGATGTTTCGAAATATTTCGAACTTCTTAAACTCCATACATCCATATATAATAAACTATGTTGGGATTGTTAGTGTAATTATGGCTTCGGTAACATATTTTTATTTTGTAATCTATTTTGTAGAATTAAAAAACAAAAATTCAACGATTTATAAATTAGCTCAATTTACTATTATAGCTTCTTTAGTATTTGCCGCTTTCATTTTACTACAAATGATTTTTGTGCCGTATTTTTCGTATAGATATGTGCTTATAGATTCTTATAACATTATATTTTTAATCATCTCAATTATCATTTTTATTTATCTAATGTTTACACCATTAAGTATTGCAAAAAGGATTGTTGTTGTTGGTAGTTTGTTTTTAATTATAGGGCAAATATTGAGTGTTGTTTTGGGGCTCTCTTTTTTCTTTATAGGAGCGGTAATTATTGAAATTATTCTTTTTTCTGGAGTTGTTTCGTATCAAAATAGAATCACAAATAACAAGAGAGTTTTAAGCGAATCCGCATTAGAAATCGAAAAAAGTAAACGAGAAAATCTGCAAGAATTAAATGAATTAAAGTCTAAATTTTTCTCCAACATTTCACATGAGTTTAGAACACCATTAACGCTAATTTCTGGTCCAATTCAACAACAACTAGAAAAGAAAGATTTGCCAGATGAAGAACGTAGTAATCTTGAAATGATGCAGCGAAATTCTAATCGGTTACTTTCTTTGGTAGATCAGTTATTAGGCGTGTCAAAAGTTGAATCTGGAAATGTAGTATTAGATGTATCAAATAACAACATCATTACTTTTACTGAAATCTTAATTGATAGTTTTAGATTTACGACTAAACAAAAACTCTTAAAATTTGAGACCGACATAGAGCCAACAGTACTTGAAACTTGGTTTGATAAAGATATTGTCGAAAAAATTATTACAAATCTATTGTCAAACGCTGTAAAGTACACTTCTGAAAATGGAGAAATTGCTTGCAAAGCTGTTGTAAAAGACAATGAATTTCACTTTGAAATAAAAAATACTGGAGAACAGTTAACACCTGAAGAAATAGAGAAACTCTTTGACCGTTTTTACCAAGTTGATCAATACAAAGAAGGAACTGGAATTGGATTGTCGTTAGTCAAAGAAATTGTAAGTCTTCATAAAGGAACAATCTCAGCCACCAGTATTGAAAATTGGATAACTTTTAAAGTGATGTTGCCAATTGCTAAAGCTGATTACAAAGATTTAGAAGCTGAAGAAGTATTAGAACATAAAGATGTAGAAAAAGACATTGTGATTTCCAATACAATTCTAGAAAATGAAAATGATTTTGATGATGATACACCAATTCTTTTAATTGTTGAAGATAATACGGATGTGAGAATGTATGTTGATTCTATTTTTAAAGACAACTATAAAATTATACATGCTGAAAACGGACAAGAAGGAATAGATTTGGCAATTCAGCATGTTCCTGATATTATTATAAGTGATATCATGATGCCGGTAAAAAATGGTATTGAACTCTGTAATACTTTAAAAACGGACGAGCGAACAAGTCATATTCCAATTATTTTACTAACCGCAAAAGCTGGTGAAGAAAACGAAATTGAAGGTGTGAAAACTGGTGCCGACGACTATATTACAAAACCTTTTAATAACGAACTCCTAAAACTAAAAGTTGAAAAACTGTTGGAGAATATAAAAAAACTACAGGAAAAATTTAGTCAAGAAGTTCTTTTAAAACCAACAGAAATTTCAATCAGTTCTACAGATGATTTATTTCTAAATAGATTGCAAGATGTTTTAGATGATAAATTGGTAGAATCTACTTTTAATACAGATGATTTTTGTAAATCAGTAAATATGAGTAGAATGCAATTACACAGAAAACTGAAAGCTTTATTCAACATGACAACTACAGAATTTATTCGTTCGCAACGTTTAAAACTAGCTGCTGATTTGTTAAAAACATCTGATGTAACCGTATCACAAGTTGGCTATAGTGTCGGTTTTAATGATCCTGCATATTTTAGCAAACGCTTTAAAGAAGTCTATAATTGTACGCCTACACAATACGCTAAAAGAGGTAATTAAACACCTTATATTTTTAAATTTTCTTTCTTTTTTTTAAATGTTTATTCTTCATAAACATAGGTAATCTCTGCGTTTCAAGCAATGTTACAATAGTCATAGTGTTTGTTACAATACTTATAGTCTTCACGCAACTACACAACTACTTTTACTCTCATAAAAACTATTCTAAATGTAATTAATATAGGAATGAAACTATATGAAGGGAAATTAAAAGAAGCATTAACCGATAAGATTTACTTAAACGTAAACAATCTTAAGAAAGGTTCCTACACCTTAAGTATTATTAATAAAAACAAAGTCATACAAAAGACAACTTTTAAAAAATAACCCATGAAATCAAATATCCACGAATACAAAAACAACTATTTAAAAATGGGGAAGCAAAAAATCATATTTCTGATTGCGTTGCTATTTTTAATTAATACATCAAACGTTGATGCGCAATCTAATAATACCTTCTTTTTAGGACATAGTTTGATAAACTTTGAAGTACCAAACATTGTAGATAAGTTATCAATTGCAAGCAGTCAAACCTTTTCATATGATGCTAACATTGGAAATGGAGCTACTTTATCATGGCATTGGAACAATCCAACAACTGGACAAGGAGATCAGTGGGATTTGACACTACCTAATGGCGGATATGAAAACTTTATTTTAACAGAAGCTGTTCCGCTACTAAATCATTTAAACAGTAGTAATACTTTTCAAGTTGCAGATGACTTTTGCAGTTTTGCGAATCAACACAATCCAAACATTCAATACTATATATACGAAACTTGGCATTGTATTAATAGTGGTAATGGCAGTACTTCGGGTTCTGGAGGTTATCCATGCGATTGGGATACGGAAAGTAATACTCCATGGAGAGATAGACTTGACATAGATCTAGCAAAATGGGAAAGTATTGCTGATCATATCAATTTGACGCACACAAACCCGATGTTAATAATTCCTGGTGGTCAAGCGCTAGGTAGATTGTCTGATCGTATTGAAGAAGGTACAGTTCCTGGATTATCTTCAATCTTTGATTTATTTGTAGATACACATCATTTAGACTCACGCGGTAATTATTTTATTGCTTGTGTGATGTACGCTGTCATACATAAAATGTCTCCAGTTGGCTTACCAAACCAACTAACAAATAGATATGGTAATTTATATACAGTATATCCAACGCCAGCACAAGCTGCAATTATGCAAGAAATTGCATGGCAAACTGTCTGCGATTACCAAAGAGATGGAGTTGAATGTGCTCCGTTAAGTGTTTCATCGATTGAAGATGAACGTTCCAAAATTAAAATTTACCCTATACCTGCCAATGATCAATTGTCTATTCAATTTACTGATTCGTTTGCTAAAAATATCTCGTTTTCAATCTATGATCAATTAGGAAAAATTGTTCATGAAGGTGTTTTAAAATCTGAAATGACATCTATTAATTTAATAGCGTTATCCGCTGGAATCTACTTTCTGAAAATTAAAAATGAAACGTTCAAATTTATAAAATCATAACACATGAAAAAACACTACTCAATTTTTTGCATACTATTTTTCTTAAGCATTCAAGATCATACTGCACAAACTGAATTTAGAAGAGATTCCATCCATATATTTTCTTGGTCAAGTGCTGATACTAATTGGTCTCATAACACAAGAGAATTATACACATTTGATTACGAAGGAACGAAAGAAACCAATCTATTACGATTGATAGCGAATGGTGGTACTGGTAATTGGGTGAATTTTTATCAATTTAATAAAGACTATAATACTTTAAACAATATAACCGAAAGTATACAACAAAATTGGAGTAGTGATAGTTGGTCAAATAGTGCAAGAGATACGCATACATACAATGCACAGAACAATGAAACTGTTTTTCTATATGCCATAAGAGTGAACAATGCTTGGAGAAATCAAAGACGAGAAATTAAAACCTATAACGGAAACAATCTTACCATTAAAACACTTGAAGAGTTTGACGGTTCTGTCCTTGTTCCCGAAGATAGATACCTATATGAGTACGAAATAGGCTCTGATAGATTAACGCAAGAGATTGAGCAAATCTATTTCGAAGACGTAGATTTTTGGCTCAATGTAGAAAAAAAGGAATACAGTTATACCAGTTTTGGAGCATTGGAAAAAATAGAAGAATTTGGATTTAATGGAAGTCAAAACGATTTTAATGTAAATGGATCGGAACAAACTTTATATAGTTACAATGCATTACAACAACTTACGGAGCGAACAAGGCAATTACGAATAAGTGGCACCTACAGAAATTTTGAGCGTTTTGTATATGTATACACACTGGGAAACCAAACAGAACTAATCATTCAAGAATGGGTTACTGCGGATGGTGTTTGGATAAATAAATTTAGGCAACTACGAACGTTTGATGCAGATGATAACGAAACCGAACTTATATATCAAGCTTGGAACGCAGATACTGATGATTGGCGAAACCTAACGCGTAGCGTATCATTTTGGAGTGCTGCTGCTGCTTTTGATGCTACAACACTAAGCATAAACTCAATTGATGAAAACTCGTATTCCGTTGTTGTATATCCAAATCCGACAGCAAATTACATCAACATAAATACTAATACTTCAACACCAGTTCATTCGGTGACTTTGTTCAATCTACAAGGACAACAAATTCTTAAAACTAACGGAGAAACAAAAATTGCTATTGGTCATTTAGCAGCAGGCACATACTTGATTAAAATTCATATTGACAATAGTATACTTACTAAAAAAATTGTAATCAATTAAAAAATTGAAAACGTAAAAATAAGCTCATGAGAAAAATAATTACAGTACTTGTCTTACTATTAGTAACAATTTCAACTTTTGCGCAACAAGGCATAAATTATAAGGCAATTATTAAAGACGATAGTGGTAATGTAGTAGTCAATGACTTAATACAAGTACAATTTAGTATTCGTACGAGTACAAATATTGCAGACAATGTTTATGTAGAAACGCACTCACCAACTACAAATGCTAATGGTTTAATAATACTCAATATTGGAGAAGGCGTAGCAACCAGTGGTGTTTTTACAGACATAGATTGGGCAACCAGTGATCATTTTTTAAACGTACAAATAAATACTGGCGCTGGATTGGTAGATATGGGAACTACTGAGTTTATGGCAGTGCCTTATGCAAAACATGCTGAAACAGCTGCTAATGTATCTGGCTTAGAGCAAATAACAGAAAACAATGGCACACAAGATAATACTGGCTGGAGATTGGTTGGTCGTAACCCCAATTCTCACTTACCAATAGGTGAAGGTGCCATCGACTTTAGTACTTTTGGAGATCTAGCTGGAGGTGCTAGTGGTGATTATTCTATGGCTATTGGTCCTGGCTCAGTAGCTTCAGGACATTCTTCATTTTGTAGAGGTTATAATTCAAATGCTTCTGGAACAGGATCTACGGTAATAGGAAGCTATTCTTCTGCCTCAGGAAATGGTTCTATAGCATATGGGTATGCTTCTTGGGCTTCAGGTATTAGTGCTACAATAATTGGGTCATATTGTAATGCATCAGGTTTTGGTTCAACCGCCATTGGTCATAGATTAGAAGTAGATTCTTATTATTCATTTGCTCTTGGAAGATATAATATTGGAGGTGGTAATTCTAGTACTTGGGAAGATACTGATAAGCTATTTGAAATTGGTAATGGTGTAGATGATGATCATCGTAACAATGCAGTAACGGTTTTAAAAAATGGTAAAGTTGGTATCGGCAGAGATCAACCTTCTAGTCTGCTTGAAGTCGCCCATGAAAATAGTCCGCCTACATCTAGTGATTACACAAATGCATTTAGCATACACAATAAAACTACAGGTGGTTCTTGGCAATTTTCAACAGTCAGCTCTGGGCATTTAAGTATATACAAAAACGGAAGTTATCGTGGTTTTTTTAATCAAGCTAGCGGAACGTATAGTTCTATTTCAGACAGACGTGTAAAAAAAGACATCATAGCTATAGAAGATGGTACGCTAGCCAAAGTAATGCAATTAAATCCTGTAAGTTATTTAATGAAAGATCAAAAAGGAAGTAAGCGGAACATCGGTTTAATATCTCAAGAAGTAAAAGAAATATTTCCAAGCATTACACATTACGTTGAAGAATCTGACTTGTTGACCTTATCTTATTCAGAGCTTATTCCAATACTTATAAAAGCTTTACAAGAGCAACAAACCAATATTGAAACTCAAAACAAAACCCTTGAAAAACTAATTCAACGAATTGAAGCATTAGAAAATAAAAACAACTAAA
The DNA here is from genome assembly GCF_056033805.1 of Kordia sp. E. NCBI lineage: Bacteria > Pseudomonadati > Bacteroidota > Flavobacteriia > Flavobacteriales > Flavobacteriaceae > Kordia > Kordia sp. E. The sequence continues at coordinate 356,608 of NZ_JBRASR010000006.1, read as the reverse complement.
AAAACACCCTGTGAAAACACTTAAACACCTCATATTAGGATTGGTACTATTACTAACCTATACAGCAACTGCGCAAACTGGCTTTAATTACAAAGCACTTATAAAAGATGGTTTGGGAAATGTTGTAAGCAATCAAGAGATACACATACGGTTTACAATTTACTCGGTAGGAATTCCTGTGATTCCAAATTATCAAGAAAGGCACATTGCTACTACCGATGCCAATGGTATTGTAATAGTTACTATTGGAGAAGGTGACGATAATATCGTTGGGACCTTTCCAGGTAATTGGGCGCCAAGCATTAAACTTAATACAGAAATAGATATAGAAAAAGATGGCACTTATGTAGATTTTGGCGAAACCAGCTTTAAAAAAGTGCCAATGGCAATACATGCAGATAGTGCAGGAAATGTTTTTAGTGGTGATTATAATGATTTAATCAATCAACCATTAACATCTGCAGGTTTAGAGCAAATAACAGAAAATGGAAATACAGGTTGGCGATTGGTTGGTCGTAATGCTGCAAATTATGGAAACATAGGTGAGAACGCTGTAGATTTAAGTTATAGTGAATTATTATCATCAGATTATGGTGCCACTGGAGAAAGCTCAATAGCAATGGGAATTATAACAACAGCTTCTGGATTTTCTTCAACGGCTATGGGAAATGGTACGTTAGCAACAGGAAATACCTCAACAGCAATGGGAAATGGTACGTCAGCAACGGCAAATTTTTCAACAGCAATGGGAAATTCTACAGAAGCTTCTAGAGCTTATTCAACTGCAATGGGATTTTCCACAACGTCTTCTGGTTTGGCTTCAACAGCAATGGGACGTTCTACAGAAGCTTCAGGTGATTATGCAACTGCAACGGGTATTTTTACAACAGCAAAATCCTATGCTGAAATTTCGATTGGCGCATATAATACAGATTACACACCAGTAAGTACTACAAGTTTTTCTGGAAGCGATCGTATATTTAATATAGGCAATGGAGTCTTCAATTCAAATAGAAGCGATGCGTTAACTGTTTTAAAAAATGGTACCATAACTGCACCTAGTGTAACGAACTCATTAATTAATACTGCTGGTGACAAAGCACTAATAACAAAAGAATACGCAGATACGAATTATTTAGTGACTAGTGGTAGTGTAGATATTTCTATTGATGGAGAATTACAACAAACAAGTACTGGCAACGCAAATTTAGTCCCGATCGCCTATGGCATTGTAGAATCTACTGGAAGTGTTTTAAGTGGTACAGGTAATTTTACTGCTTTTCTTAGCGGTAATGTATTTATTATAGATGTCAACGGTACAGAATCATTAAATTATAGTAATACAGTAGCTATCATAACACCAATTTCTACTACAGCTAGAACTTCGACTACTACTATCTCTGATGGCAATGGAGATAGTGATGCAGACCTTAATGTACGCATCTTTACTGCTAGTGGCACGCAAGTAACTACAACTTTTCAATTTGTGATTTATAAACTATAAAAAATGATTTTTATGAAAACAACATATATAGTACTCATAGTATTGCTCATAAGTCATATTGGATTTACGCAAACCATAGAAAAATATAGTATTGATAGTGGAGGAGCATCAGCTACAGCTGGTGGATTAGAAATACTTTATACAATCGGAGAAACAAACGTACAAGAACATACTACGACAACGCTTTCTGTTTCTGAAGGATTTATTACGACTGATTTTAAAATTAATATCAATCCAAAAATATTTTTGCAAGGACCACTTTTAAATCCAGCTACTACAGGATTGATGAATGATGATTTAAGATCAAATAATCACTTACCAACTACATCTCCGTACGCAGATGCAGCTATCGCAGCAGCAACTATATTCAATTTAGGTGGAACTTCTGGTACAGGAATGTCACAAGATGATATTGTAGATTGGGTTTGGGTAGAAATACGCCAAGCAAATGATAACACTAAAATCGTACGAGCACAATCGGCATTAGTACAACGTGATGGAGATATTGTAGACGTAGATGGCGTTTCAACAGTACAACTAAATGCAGCACCAACCAATTACTATGTAGTGGTAAAACATAGAAATCATTTGGGAATAATGTCTGCCAATATAATTACGCTCAATAGTTCTGTGACAAGTGTTGATTTTACCAACCCAACTACACAAACTTTTGGTTCCAATGCACAAACAACTTCTGGAATTCCTTCTGGAACAATGGCTCTGTGGACAGGAGATGTAAATAATGACGCAATTGTACAATACTCAGGAACTACGCCCGATTCGCCAAGTATCTTATCACTCGTGCTAAATGATGCAGGTAATTTTTTAAACTTCCCAACATTTGTAGTTAGCGGATACAACTCGCACGATATCAACATGGATGGAAACACACAATACACAGGAACAGCGCCTGATACGCCTATTATTTTACAAAACGTATTAGCACATCCAGGAAACTTTTTAAACTTTAGCACGTATCAAATTCTAGAACAATTACCAGAAAATTAAAACACACAGCAATACTAAAATTCAACTATGAATATTTAATCAATTCTGATATACACACATTTTAAATATGCGCCTTCTTTAAACCCAATTGGATGATCGACGTCGTGGAGTGTTTTTTCAAGAATTGTATAATCTGCATTGTTTCTGTGGAGTGTTTCTTCCACTAAATCAAAGAAGACTTCTGAGGTAACTCTAGAACTGCAAGACGCTAAGACTAAAGTTCCTTTCTTTTCAACTAATCGTAACCCGAGTTGTGTCAGTTTTTTATAACTCGCCAATGCTTTATCAACTTCCGTGGCACTTTTAGCAAACGATGGTGGATCAATCACAACAATATCAAATTTCTTTTTTGACTTTGCAAGTTTGGCTAATTCATCAAAAGCGTCTCCTGTAATCGTATGATGCGTTCCAGAAAACTCGTTTAATTTGGCATTATGCTGCGCAATTTCTAACGCAGGTGCGCTAATATCAAGACTCGTAACTGCTTTTGCACCACCAAAAAGCGCATGAATGGAAAATCCGCCAGCATATGAGAATACATCTAATACTGTTTTACCATTGGCAAGTTCACCAACTTTCTTTCTATTGTTTCTGTGATCTAAGAAATATCCAGTTTTATGACCATGAATTACGTTTGCCGAAAAATTTACACCATGTTCTTTAAAAACAATTACTTCATTGTTGAGTTCACCATCTAAAATTTGTCCGTCTGTAAAATTGAATTGATTTTTTTCTTTTTGCACATTCCTACTCAATCGTAACACTGTAGTTTCTGCTTTACTTACTTTGATCAATTCTGGTAAAATATCTTTTAAATGATAAAACCAGAACGAAGCGTATAGCTTTACGACAAGCACATTATCATAGACATCAGCAACCAATGAAGGTAAGTTGTCATTTTCACCATAAATGAGTCTGTAACTGTCTGTATCGGTTTGTAATAACGGAATTCTTTTTTGATAGGCTTCATTCACTTTTTTAGCAAACCATTCTGCATTAATCGTTACCGATTTGTTTGCTTGTAGTATTTTAATTCGAATTGGTGAATTGGGATCGTAGAATCCACAAGCTAGAAATTTATTTTTTCTACTATCAAAAATAACCGCTAAATCTCCAGAATTACCTTCTTTATTTTGCTTTACAATGCTATTTTCAAAAACCCACGGATGTCCTTTTTTAACCAACGTTTCCGTAGCGGGTTTTAGTTTTACAGCAATTTTCTGTGTTTGTATATTTGGTAAATTGATCAAGTTTTTTGCTTTGTGATGAATCTTGACAAAAGTACGGTTTTTGATTTGGTATTGAGTGGTTAGTAGTGAGTATTGAGAGTTTTTAGTTTTGTCATTCCTGCGAAGGCAGGAATCTATTTTTAGTTGTTTGTGGACACGAGTTTACTTCGATAAACTCAGCACAGGTTAAACTCGCGCTAGCTGGTGGTAAATAGTTAAAATTGATAAGTGGTTAAAAAGCCCGGACGGCACGGATATAATTGTGTTCAATTGGATGTACGCGATACCTGTCGCCAGTGCGGAAGTTATGGGCCCAAGGACCGATGTAATCGGATTCCTGAGAACTCCAATACCAATCACTAGTAAAGCCACCATGACCGTATATGTGAAGAGCATTATACATTTGAAACAGCTCACGCATTGACGGAAGGATCCAGTCTTCATAACCTTGTAACTTCAGTTCTGAACATATTTTCTTTGCCTCATACCACGTTTTCCTTCCTTGATCATTTTCAGCAGCTACAAAGCCATGTTCGCCGTATTTATCTACAGCGAATATGATACCACCATGCGCTATATCCCCAATTTTGTATGCCATACTATTTTATTGTTTTAAGAAAATTGTTATTTTTATTCTCTTTCAAAGGAATGAAATTTATTTAACTTTTTTACTCTTTAAGTTCTAGTTCTTAATGATTTAATCCATTTTGGAGCGACTTTTTTTAGAATCAGACATTTTAGTGTATGGAGCCTAACGTGTTTGTGTACGATTAGTTGCGTGGTTTCAGCAACTAATTAAGCGAATACAAACCGAATAGAAAGTCTGTGCGGATTTTTATTATAATACTTATCTAAGAAATGATGTTTTTAAGCTTGTTTGCGGGCACGAGTTGGAAACTCGCGCTAGCTTGAGTAATGCACGAATGCTTTTTATGATTGAATGGTTTCACCTCAATTTCTCTTTACATAATTATTCCGATTCAAACCAACCTCTATTTTCTTTCGAAACCAATTCGCAACAAGATCTTCATTTTTAATTTCCTTTTTGTACAATTCTATAATATCCGGATGAAACTTAGCTGTCGTTTTTGAAGCCCAACCGACACCTTGTCTAATTTCTTTGTCTTTAGTATTTGCCATTGAAAGCAAAATTTTAAACATCGTTGTTACATGTTCTTTTTCTAACCCTTTTTTGATTGCATAATGCGTTCCAGCTCCTAAAGAACGAATCACCCAATTCGTATCATGATTGGATAATTTATGTATTTCTGGAATTGTTTTTTTAGGTTGATGTAACAATGAATAACCAAAAACACGTTCACCTATAATATCACATACATACCAAATGTCTGCGTCTGCTATATATTCAGATGCTTTTTCAAATGATTGTTTAAAATGACTTTCCAATCTTTTTTGAAGAATGATTCCTAAAAGTACATTTCCACCTTCCGTTTTTAATCTTTGGATTGTATCACAAAAAGTGATGTGTTGATTCTCAGGAAGTGTGTTGTAAATAGTTTCTCCACAATATTCTAAAATTGGAAATTTGACTTTGTTGGATAGTATTTCTAAATGCACTTTTTCTACAAAACTATCTAAACCATTTTGATTGTATACGACAAAACATTTTTCAAGTATTTCTTTGATTTCAGATTTTCTCGTGATTAAGCGCATTTTTCTAATTGATACAAATGATTTAGAATGTATTGTAGGCAGTTTATACCGTAATTTGAATTTATTCTGAAAGATTAAGTTGCCATGAAATACCAAATTTATCTTCACACCATCCGAATTTTTTACCAAAGCCGTAATCTCCCGAATCATAATTGTCAAGAGGAACCATCACCTGACCTCCATTTGAAGAAAGTTTTTCAAATAAAGTTTGAATCTCATTTTCTGAATTACATTCGACGAACAATGATACTCCAGGCGAAAATGACCAAGCATGATTATAACTACTTTCAGAAACCATATAGGCAGCACCATTTAATGTAAATACTCCATATTTGATAAGCTCTGGTGTTCCTCCAGCTTCTCCTTTTTGGTATTTTGTGATGCTATTAATTTCCGAATTTGGAAAGATAGAAATGTAGAAATTTATCGCTTCTTCAGCCTTTCCGCATTGGTCACCAACAAATGTTAGAAATGTTGTTATTTTCATCTTTTTAAATTTTAGTTAAATCCAATAGTTACGTATAAATAGTATAGAGACCGAATGGAAAATATATACTGGCGGGTTATTTTTTCTTATTGTAAATTTAATTGCCATGAAACACCAAATTGGTCAATTACCCAACCAAACTTTTGGCTGAAACCATAATTATTCAATGGCATGGTTATAGTACCATTTTCAGACAGTTTTGAAAATAGTCTTTCAAGTTCGTTTTCATTTTCACATTCAATGTAGTTAGAAACGGCAGGTGAAAAATTCCAATCATGAACAGGTGGACTGTCACTGCATTTAAAGAGGTTTCCGTTTAACTCAAATGTGGCAACCATAATTTTTCCTTCTTCAACAGGACCTCCTTTTCCCCATCGTTGTATGTTAACAATTTTGGAATTATCAAACAATGCAACATAAAAATTCATTGCGTTTTCAGCATTATTATCTTGAAAAGTCAGGAAAGTTGCTATTTGGTTTTTCATAGTAGTCTTATTTTGTGTCAATATATTTTTCAAGCTGTCATTTGCTGCTTGAAGTTTTTCTATTTCAACTAGGTTGTTTTTTTTAGTTTTTGAGTCTGTGCAACTTATAGCTGCCAAACTCAATAATAATAATAATATTGGTATAGTTCTTTTCATTTTAAAATGATTTAATACTATTTTGATTAAACTTTTTATTGTTCTTCAAAATGATCGCTAACGTGTTTGTGTATGGCTAGTTACGTTGGCTAGGAGGTAAGTTAATAAAAGAAAATGAATCAAAGGGAAATCCTATAGATTTTCTGAGTAGATACAGGACAAGCAATTTATGATCTTGGTTGTTGTAAACTGACTTTTCAATTTGAGTTTTCTTTAAGTTCTATAAATATAAATTATAGAAATCAATGTCATAGTAGCTATGGCAATAGAAAGAAAGTAATATTTACTAATTCTCTTTTCATTTAATGTTTGTTTAGAGTGTGTACAAATATGCTTAGTTAATAGGGAAATTCTAACTAAATTTTCCTATTAACTAAGCTATGAATTTTTGTAACATCTTACAAAGTAATCAATTATACATGTTGTTATATATTGATTTTAGTCAAGATTTGGCTGAGGTGTTAGCCTTAAATATGGTTTAACTTCAGTATGTCCCTTTGGAAATAAATTAGGAATATCTTCATTAGAAACTGAAGGGACAATAACACATTCATCTCCATTATTCCAATTTGCAGGTGTAGCTACTTTATGATAAGCTGTCAATTGTAAAGAATCAATAACTCTTAATAATTCATCAAAATTTCTACCTGTTGATGCAGGATACGTAATAGTCAATTTTATCTTTTTATTATTATCAATAACAAAAACGGATCTTACAGTCAATTTGCTATCCGCATTAGGATGAATCATATCATATAGCATGGCTACTTTTTTATCCTCATCTGCAATAATAGGAAAGTTTACAACTGTATTTTGAGTTTCATTAATATCATTTATCCAACCATTGTGTGATGCTAAACCATCTACACTTAATGCAGCTACTTTTACATTTCTTTTGTCAAATTCAGCCTTGTATTTAGCTACTGTTCCTAGCTCGGTAGTACAAACAGGAGTATAATCCGCTGGATGTGAAAATAAAATTCCCCAACTATCTCCAAGCCAATTGTGAAAATTTAATTTCCCTTCTGTTGAATCTGCTGTAAAGTTTGGTGCTTCATCACCTAATCTAATTGTTCCCATGATTTTTATGCTTTATAAATTAATGTATGTTTTTTTAAAATTTGTATAATATATATATAACAAAAATTTTAAGTATGAGTTTTTGTTATTTTGAATAAAGGTAAGTCATTCATTACAATTGTGCACTATGATTCTTCGAAGTACAATTAGAATATTAGTGAGTTTGTTTCTTTTGTCATTGACTTCGTCGAATCTTCAATTTGCTGCGTTGGAAGGAATCTGTTTTTAGTTTTGATTGTAGGTATGAGTTTCAAATTTGTGCTAGCGTGGATAAGTAGGGTAGAACCATGCAATTATTTTAAAAGCTATTAGCCAACATTGTTATTCATATAATCTATTGTGTTTGCTAGTCTAGAAAAACTAAAAGGAAGATGATCATATCCGCTATATGTATTCGATCTGTTTAGCGATTCTTTTAAATTATGAGTCCATCTATTGTATCTTTTATTTTTTATAGTTTCAATATCAATTGTATTTATAAACTCTTTGTAATAATTTAAAAATTCATCTCCAGTAATTGTATTTTGATAAACTTTAACCCATATTGGATTTAAGTACAAGAAAAAGTATGATGGACTATAAAAAAGATGCGATGCAATTTTCCAATACTCAACTTCAGTGATACTGTTAGATTTGATTTTTAATTTTAACATCTCTAGAGTATCTTTTCTTTTCTTCCATTTTTTTCGCAATTCACTTTGGTTAAGCTTTACATAAATTGTAAGAATTGCAATAGAGGACATGTATAGGATAAATTGATATTTTTGAAATATGACGTTATCATACGTTATATAGAATACAACAATAGAACCAATTATCAATGTTAACCAAGTGGGTAAGAAGAATAAACTTCCCTTCATTCCTTTTGCATCTAAATAAGCCGTAATTAATGCTAAAATTTGTAACGATATAAAAGCTTCTTTTGTTCCGCCAATCATATCATAATGATAACCAAATAAAGGAAGTACTAATTGAATAACTCCTAATAAAGCTACTGCAATAACTGCCTGCAATAAGGCATACATGTTGAATACTATTGGCATTTTTATATGTTAGTTAATAGTTTGTGTATGATTAGTTACGTCTTTCAGTGACTAATTTAACAAATACAAATCAAATATAAAACACTTGAGAATTTTTTGAAAGAACGCTAAGCAATCATGTTTTTTAACTTATTTGTGAGCATGAGTTTGAAACTTGCGCTGGTGTTGAGTTTTACCTAATTTTAGTTTTACAAGTTTTTCTTTTACTAGCTCTAGGAGTTTTTACATTTTTATTCAGAGAAAAACATTTATCATTTGCAGGATTATTGCATGTGTTGCATAATGGAACGATCATCAGTGTATTACTAGATGTGTCACTGCAATTGAAGACATGTGCGCCAACATGAACAGGGTTTGTACAGCCAGATCTTGAACATACAGTTGGTCTAGCTAATTTTGTTGTTGTTTCCCAATGATGAATGTAAGTTTTGCAACCGCATGCAAGTGGAAACATGGCCTTTCTTTTGGAGTTTTTTACTGATTTTCCTATAAAAATGATTTAATAAATAGATGATTTTTATGGAAAAATATTCAAAAATAAATAATTTATATTGTGGATTCCCGTAATTCAGCCAAAAGCATTTATGAATTCATAGTGAAAAATAGATTCCTGCCTACGCAGGAATGACAAAAAGATGTATTGTAATAATCATGAGATACTGAATCAAGTTCAGCATGACGCTCTATGAGTGTTAACAAAAAAGCCATCTCGGGATAGAGATGGCTTTTTAACAAACAACTAAATTCTAAAACCTATAGTGAATTAGAATTCTTCTTAAATATTTTTAGAAGCAGTATTCATTTTCTGCGGTCATTTTTTCTGCAATTTGATTACGTAATGCAACTACGTTTGGCATGTTTGCATATTTCGTGAAACGTTTTAGTCCCATAAGCATCATGCGTTGTTCGTCACCTTCAGCAAACGAAACAATTCCTTCTTTTGCTTTTGTTGTGATTTTTTCTACCGCGTTGAATAAGTTTAAACGTGTCATTGCGATTTGAATTTCCTGAGAATCTTCTCCAAAACGTTTAGCATTTTTCTCTGTACGTAGGATTGACGATTCTATCATGTAGATTTCGATCAAAATATCAGAAGCAGCCATTAGTAATTGTTGGTGTTCCTCTAATTGAGGTCCAAATTTTTGAACAGCCGATCCAGCAACCATTAAGAATACTTTTTTAAGTTTTCCTAATAATTCTTTTTCTTCTGAGAATAATTCAGAGTAATCTGGAATGTCAAATGAAGGAATTCCCATCAATTCGTCCGCTACTTTCATTGCAGGACCTAATAAATCAACATGACCTTTCATTGCCTTTTTAACCAACATTCCTACAGCTAACATTCTGTTGATTTCGTTTGTTCCTTCATAGATACGAGAAATACGCGCATCTCTCCAAGCAGATTCCATCGGCGTATCAGCAGAGAATCCCATTCCACCAAAGATTTGGATTCCTTCGTCTGTACAACTTTGTACGTCTTCAGAAACTTTTACTTTTAAGATTGAGCACTCAATCGCATATTCTTCTACACCTTTTAATTCTGCTTCTTGGTGTGTGTTTCCTTCTGATTCACGAATTGCAATTCGATCTTCAATATTTTTTGCAGCTCTGTACGATCCTGATTCTCCAACATAACACGCTGTTGCCATTTCTGCTAATTTAGCTTTGATAGCACCAAACTTTGCAATAGGAGTTTTGAACTGAATACGCTCATTTGCATATTTTGTAGCTTCTGTAATCACACGACGTTGTGCATCTAAACAAGCTGCTGCCAATTTGATACGTCCAACGTTTAATGCGTTCATTGCAATTTTGAAACCGTTTCCTCTTTCAGAAAGCATGTTCTCTACAGGAACTTTTGTTTCACTAAAGAATACCTGACGTGTAGATGAAGAGTGAATTCCTAATTTGTGTTCTTCTTCTCCTAACGTGATTCCATTTGGATTTTCTCTATCAAATTCAACAATAAAACCTGTAATGTTTTTGTCATCTTCAATACGAGCAAAAACGATAAATATTTCTGCAAAACCTGCATTCGAAATCCACATTTTTTGACCAGAAATCAAGTAATGTTTTCCATCATCAGATAACACAGCTTTTGTTTTACCAGAATTTGCATCCGATCCTGCGCCTGGTTCTGTCAAACAATACGCACCAAATTTTTCTCCTGTTGCTAATTTAGGAACATATTTTTTCTTTTGTTCTTCTGTTCCGTATAGAGTAATTGGCATTGTACCAATTCCTGTATGTGCTCCAAAAGCAGTTGCAATAGATCCAGTAGCTCCAGAAATATAATCACAAGTAAGCATCGTAGAAACAAATCCCATTCCCATTCCGTCATATGCTTCAGGAACTGAAACTCCTAAGAATCCAAGTTCACCAGCTTTACGCATGATTTCTTCGGTAAGTGCATAGTCTTTCTTTTCAAAGCGTTCCTTGTTCGGCCATACTTCACGATCGATAAATTCCTTTACCGATTCTTTCATCATGTTCTGCTCCTCAGAAAAATCTTCAGGAGTAAATACGTCTTCACATTTTGTTTCTTTTACTAGGAATTGTCCTCCGCGTAAGATGTCTGTTTTTATTTCTGTGCTCATTGTCAATTATAGATTTTAGTTTCTAGTAGTGAGTATTGAGATACTATTACTAGATGTTTTCAGTTTGTTATGATTGTGAATAGTAATAAACTCACTACTCACTACTTATATCTCAATTCTAATTCAAGAATTCAAAAACTCCAGCAGCTCCTTGTCCAGTTCCTACGCACATGGTTACCATTCCGTATTTCCCTTTCATATCGCGCTTACGCATTTCGTCAAATAATTGAACCGATAGTTTTGCTCCTGTACAACCTAATGGATGTCCTAATGCAATTGCTCCACCATTTACATTTACGATGTCTTGATTTAAATTTAATTCGCGCATTACAGCTAATGATTGAGAAGCAAAAGCTTCGTTTAATTCGATTAACTCAATATCGTTTTGTTGTAATCCTGCTTGCTTTAATACTTTTGGAATTGCAGCAACAGGTCCAATTCCCATGATGCGTGGTTCAACACCTGCCGCAGCATAGTTTACTAAACGAGCAATTGGTTCCAAGTTTAACTCTTTCACCATTTCTTCGCTCATGATTAGAACAAAAGCAGCTCCATCACTCATTTGTGATGAGTTTCCAGCAGTAACACTTCCGCTTTGAGCGAATACAGCACGTAATTTATTTAATACAGCAGTACTAGTTCCTTTACGAGGACCTTCATCTTTATTTACTGTGTAACTTTTTGTCGCTTTTTTACCGTTTTCATCAATGTAGGTTTGATCTACAGTAATAGGAACGATTTGATCTTGAAAACGATCTTCTGCTTGTGCACGCAATGCTTTCATGTGTGAATTGTATGCGAATTCATCTTGGTCTTCACGAGATACGTTGAATTGGTTAGCAACAGCTTCTGCCGTATTTCCCATTCCCCAATAGTAATCTTCATGACCTGCATTTACGATATCGTAGTTCAATTCCGTTTTAAATCCTGTCATAGGAACAGAACTCATACTTTCGGCTCCACCGGCAATAATACAATCTGCCATTCCTGCTTGAATTTTTGCAGCTGCCATTCCGATCGTTTCTAATCCTGATGAACAGAAACGGTTTACGGTAACTCCAGGAACATCCACAATGTCTAATCCCATAAGTGAGATTAAACGTGCCATGTTTAGTCCTTGTGAACCTTCTGGCATTGCGTTTCCAACAATTACGTCATCAATACGTTTCTTGTCGAAGTCTGGCAATTCATTCATCATGTATTGAATCGTTTCGGCTGCCAATTCATCCGTTCTTTTAAATCTGAACACACCTTTTGGAGCTTTTCCAACGGCTGTTCTATATGCTTTTACTATGTATGCTGTTTTCATTTTAAATGAATAGTATTGAGTATTGAGTTTTTAGTATTGAGGTTTATAATTTCTGCTGAAAAGCATAATTCATTTTTTGTATTTCAATACACTGCTCAATTATTGGTTGTACTTTTTCTTTGTTTATGAGATTTAACTCTATTAATAATATCAATTGCGTTTGAAGTTCGTAATTAGAACCATTTGCAATACTTAAAAAATGCTTAAATTCTTTGTTAGAATTTCTTCCTGCACCTTCAGCAATATTTGAAGGAATGGAAACGGCACTTCTTTTGATTTGAGATGTTAACCCAAATCTTTCATCTTTTGGTAAATCAGTAACAAGTAGATATAAAGCTTTTGTCAATGCTATTGACTTTGTCCATATTTTTAAATTATCTACTTTATGCATTTTTTATAGTATTGAGTTTTGAGGTATTAGTATTGAGAGAGGTTTTTAGAGCTTGTCTCATTTCTCAATACTAACATCTCAAAAACTATTTTTAGTTTCTAAGTGGCTTACCAGTCTTCAACATATGTTGAATACGCTCTAAGGTTTTACGTTCTGTACATAGACTTAAGAATGCTTCACGTTCGATGTCTAATAAATAATCTTCGCTTACTAGAGTAGGTTCCGATAAGTCTCCACCAGCCATTACATACGCTAGTTTGTTAGCGATTTTCTTGTCGTGTTCCGAAATGTATTTACTTGCTTCCATAGCATCTGTTCCTACTAAGAACATTCCCAAGGCTTGTTTTCCAAGAACTCTTACGTCTTTTCTACGCATTGGTTGTGTATATCCAGATTCTGCCATCAGTTTCGCATGTGCTTTTGCTGTTGCGATTTGACGATCTTTGTTTACAACAACAACATCTTTTCCTTTCTGTAAGATTCCCATATCAAAAGCTTCATACGCAGATGTTGCTACTTTAGCCATTCCGATGGTTAGGAAATATTCTTGCAATACGTTTAATTCTACATCTCCTTTTCTAAATGTATCTGAAGCTCTTAACGCCATTTCTTTAGAACCTCCACCGCCGGGAATTACTCCAACGCCAAATTCAACCAATCCAATGTATGTTTCCGCCGCAGCGACCACTTTATCAGCATGCATAGAAAGCTCACATCCACCACCGAGTGTCATTCCGTGAGGTGCAACAACTACAGGAATAGAAGAGTAGCGTGCACGCATCATTGTGTTTTGGAACATCTTTATAGCTAAATTTAACTCGTCATATTCTTGTTCAACAGCCATCATGAATATCATTCCGATGTTTGCTCCAACAGAGAAATTCGCAGCTTGATTTCCAATAACTAATCCTTGGAAGTCTTTTTCTGCTAAATCAATTGCTTTGTTGATTCCTTGTAAAACACCACCACCAATCGTGTTCATTTTCGATTGGAATTCTAAGTTGATGATTCCGTCACCTAAGTCTTCAATAACTGCTTCACTGTTTTTCCAAACTTCATTCGATTTACGAATGTTATCTAGAATAATGAATGCATCCTGACCAGGTTTTTTAGTTTGTGCTTTTGCAGGAACATCATAATAATACGTAGCTCCATCTTTTACTGTGTAGAATTTTGTTTCTCCAGCAGCAATCATTTCAGTTACCCAAGCCGCTGGTTCTTTACCTTCAGCTTTCATCAATTCAACTCCTTTTTCGATACCAACAGCATCCCAAATTTCGAAAGGACCATTTTCCCATCCGAAACCAGCTTTCATTGCATCATCAATTCGGTATAATTCATCAGAGATTTCAGGAATTCTATTTTGAACATACGCAAACATTGCTGCGAAGTTTTTACGGTAGAATTCTCCCGCTTTATCTTTTCCACCAACTAATACTTTAAATCTATCAATTGGTTTGTCAATCGTTTTTGTTAATTCAAGTGTAGCAAACTTGGCTCTTTTTTTAGAACGATATTCTAACGTATCTAAATCTAACGTAAGAATTTCTTTTTTTCCTTCTGCATTAACTGTTTTCTTATAGAAACCTTGTTTTGTTTTACTACCCAACCATTTGTTTTCCATCATGGTGTCGATGAAACCTGGCAGTTTGAATAATTCGTGTGCTTCGTCGTCTGGACAGTTTTTGTAGATTCCGTTCGCAACATGCACCAACGTATCTAATCCGACTACATCAACAGTTCTGAATGTTGCTGATTTTGGACGACCAATTACTGGTCCCGTTAATTTATCAACTTCTTCAACTGTTAATCCTAATTCTTTTACTTGGTGGAATAGACTTTGAATTCCGAAGATTCCAATTCTGTTTCCAATAAAAGCTGGTGTATCTTTTGCTAATACAGATGTTTTTCCAAGGAATTTTTCACCATACATCATTAAGAAGTCTGTAACTTCTTGTTTACAATCTGGTCCTGGAACTACTTCAAATAGTCTTAAATATCGTGGAGGATTGAAAAAATGCGTTACCGCGAAGTGTTTTCTAAAATCTTCACTACGACCTTCATTCATAAATTGAATTGGAATACCAGATGTATTAGACGTAATTAATGTTCCTGGTTTTCTATGTTTTTCAACTTGCTCAAATACTTTTTGTTTGATATCTAATCGTTCTACAACAACCTCAATAATCCAATCGACATCTTTTATTTTGTGAATATCATCTGTTAAATTCCCAGTAGAAATTCTGTTTGCAAATTTCTGAGAATAAATAGGAGATGGTTTTGATTTTAGTGACGCTTTTAGGTTATCATTCACCATTCTGTTGCGTACTACTTTATCTTCAAGCGTTAATCCTTTCGCTTTTTCTTTGTCGTTAAGTTCAAAAGGTACTATATCTAATAGTAGCACTTCGACTCCGATATTGGCAAAATGACAGGCAATTCCAGAACCCATAATTCCAGAACCGATTACTGCTATTTTGTTAATTGGTCGCTTCATCTTTTTTTCAATTTTTAATGTGTTTCTCAAAACTTACTTTGTAAAGAATAAGTAGATTTTAAGTATTTTTTGGTTATTTATTATTTCTCTGCATTAACTTCCATCGAGGAGTTATATATTTTCTTATTACTAATTAGTTCCAGAATGATTTCTGATACTTCATAGAAATTTTTCAGTTTTTCTTCGTCAATATTTGCACGGATTGCATCGTTGAATCGTAATACAGTCGTTTTAGAAACGTCCCGCATTTCACGTCCAAATTCTGTTAAACAGATTAATACGCTTCGTCCATCTTTTGGATTCTTTTTTCGGTAAATAAGTCCTTTTTCCTCCATACCTTTTAAGGTACGTGAGAGACTCGTAGCTTCCATGCCCATTTTGGGACCGAGTGTAGTGGAAGGTGTTCCGTCTTCTTGATCAATACTTAGTAATGTGAAACCAGTTGCCATTGTACTTCCGTACTTTCCAGCCTCCTCATTATACATTTTAGAGATGGCTTGCCACGTGGCTCTCATTACATGATCTATAGTTTTTTCTTTCATATGGTTGTTTGGACTCCAAATATAAGAAAAAATACTATGCACGCATAATAAAAAAGAAAATAATTTTATGAATTTGCTAATTTTTTAGCAAGAAGAATAAGAGTACTATATAAAATCACGGTTTAATTATGATTCTTATATAATTTCGTTTTGAGTGAACAAGATACAAAAAAACCGCTCATGAAGTTTGAGCGGTTTTAAATTTTATGCACGATCGTATATTCGTTCGCAGCAGTCTTTATAAATTTCTTTAATGACTTTTCGTTTCATTTTCATCGTAGGTGTTAATTCACCGCCATCAATAGACCAAACTTTAGGTATGAGTTCAAAACGTTTGATTTGTTCCCATTTACCAAAATTGCTATTTGCTTCATCAACTTCTTTTTGAATACGAGTAATGATTTCTTCTGAAGTACATATTTCTTCTTCAGTAGTGCCAATATTTTTATTTTTCTTTTTAATCCAATCTTTAATGAATTCAAAGTTTGGTTGAATTAAGGCAGCTGGCATTTTTTCACCTTCACCAATCACCATGATTTGTTCAATGAATCGTGATTGTTTGAATCTGTTTTCTAACAATGCTGGAATTACATATTTTCCACCAGATGTTTTGAACATATCTTTTTTACGATCCGTAATTTTTAAGAATCCTTCATCACAAACTTCTCCAATGTCTCCTGTATGGAAATATCCTTCAGACATTACACTTGCTGTTTTTTCAGGATCTTTATAATATCCTTGCATTACGTTTGGACCTTTTACTAAGATTTCTCCATCGCTTGCAATTTTAACTTCTACATTATCAATGACACGTCCGACAGTTCCAACTCGGAATCCGCCACCTCTAACATCATTTACAGAAACAACAGGTGAAGTTTCTGTTAATCCGTAACCTTCCATGATTGGAATTCCAGCTGCAGCAAATACACGTGTCAAACGCGCTTGTAATGGTGCACTTCCTGAAACCATTAGTTTAAGGTTTCCACCTAAACCTTCTTGCCATTTACTGAAGATTAATTTTCGAGCAATTTTTAATTGTGTTTCGTACCACCAACCGTTTTGGCCGTATGGTTCGTATTTTAATCCGAGCTCTATTGCCCAGAAGAATAATTTCTTTTTAATACCTGTTAAGTCAGTACCTTTTGCATAAATTTTGTCGTATACTTTTTCGTATAAACGTGGAACAGCTGTCATAACATGTGGTTTAACTTCTTTTAAGTTATCACTGATTTTTTCAATAGATTCAGCAAAAACAATTTCAATTCCACAGTATTGATATAGATATAATATCATACGTTCAAACACATGACAAACAGGTAAGAAGCTTAATGCTTTTGCTTGTCCATTGTGTAATGGAACTCTTTTTTCACTATCTAAAACATTTGAAACTAGGTTGCTATGAGATAGCATCACACCTTTGGGTTTTCCTGTTGTTCCAGATGTATATATTAAGGTTGCTAAATCTTCAGGAGTTACAGCATCTTTACGAGCTTGTAATTCATCATCATTGCTTGTATTTTTTCCTAATTCTAATAGTTTGGACCAATTTGTTTCACCAGTAATCTGATCAAAAGTATATACACCTTTTAGTTTGGTGTTTCCTTTAATTGCATTTAGTTTCTCAACAATTTCAATATCTGAAACAAAACAATAAATTGCTTCAGAGTGATTTAGAATGTACTCATAATCTTCTTTTGAGATTGTTGGGTAAATAGGAACATTTTGCGCACCAGTTTGTAAAATACCAATGTCCATGATGTTCCATTCTGTTCTATTTGTAGTTGATATTACTGCTATTTTATCGTTTGGCTGAATGCCTAAACGAAGTAAACCTCTACTGATTTCATTAGCTTGATCTATATATTCTTGTGTCGTAGTAGAAACCCATTGTCCGTTTTTAAAAGAAGTAAGGGATTTTGCTAAAGGGTAATTTTCTAGTTGGTAATAAGGAAAATCAAATAGTCTCGTTACATTAGTCATTCTCAGATTTGGTTTTTGTATGAAATTGCAAAATATGAAATTTGTTAGCCATTTTCAAAAGGAATGCTCAAAAAAAAAGAACAATTTATAAGAAGTTGGCACTTTTATAAAATTACTATTAAGTAATTAATAAAATTAATGCATATAGTTTATTTGAGTTTGTCAAATTTCTACAAAAAATGATTTTATCTTATTAATCAAGTTATCAACAATGTATCTTTTATTCTAGTATGCTGTTATACACTTCTTTGGGTCTATAGAAAATTTTAAAAGATTCCCATATTCCTCTAAACCATCCAATTTCATTATAGGTTAGATTATTTTCTTTACAAAAGTCAATTAATAATTGATTTATTTTGGGATAGTGATAGTGATGGCAATTAGGAAATAAATGATGTTCAATCTGATATTGTACACCTCCCAATATATATTTTCCTATTATACCTGCCCTGAAATTTGTAGTAGTATAGATTTGTTTGATAACAAAATTCATTTTTTCATTTTCTTTAGTTAAAAATAATGCTTGATGCGGAAAGTGAGCAGGAGCAAAAGCGAAAAACATACCATATCCCATAAAGGCTGCACGGAGATAATAAAATAATAGCACTTGTGGAATATCAAAAAAGAAGCATGGCAGAATTAACCAAATTAAAAAATGACTTGAAACTACAGATAGATCTATGATGTCTTTTTTTGTAACTCCTCTTTCTTTGATTAGCCTATATATATGTGTTAGCCCGTCTTTTTGTACATTAAAAAGGTTTAAGGTTAATGCAAAAGGTATTATTAAGAATTGAAGTTTGAAATATTTTTTTTTGAATGAAGAAGCATTTTCATATTCATTTTGGTTCATGACAAACCATGGCATAAGATTTATATCTTCATCTATATCAATAATATTCGGATTTGGATGATGTACAACTATATGTTTGTGCATCCAGTATTGATGTGAAGAACCAAAAAAGAACCCATAACCTAGATGGACCAAAAGGGAGTTTATTTTTTTATTTTTCACTAACGAATAATGTGATGCAGTATGCGTGCCTGTTGTAAGACCAATACCAGATAACATCATTAGAAATAGAAATATAATGCAAACGATGATATTTGAGCTATACATAATAGCTAGTATATAAAATGCAATATGCAAAATAACATGAGATGAAAACTCTAACATAGATAATTTCTCATCTATTTTATTCCTGTATCCTAAGTTATTAATCTTTTTAGATAATTTAGTAAAAGAAGATTCTAGTTTTGATAAATCAATATTAGATACGTTCATAATTTATATGTTTTAAATGAGATTTATGCAGCAATACTTGATATACTGCCGAATCCGAATATCTAGCAGCAGAAACACAACAATTTAAATAGTACTCCCAACAGCGTAAAAATTCGTTACTGTAATTGGCTTTATTGCGTATTTCTTCTTTATGCTTTAAGAAGTTTTTAAGCCAAAAATGAGAAGTAGGTCTGTAGTGCCTAATAATATTTTCTACATCAATTATAGCCATATCATTTTTTTCTATATGTCTACTTATTTCAGATAGTTTTGGTTGATTAGAATTAGGAAATATATATTTTTGAGTAAAAGGATCGTGAATGTTTTTTTTGGTATTACATCCTACAGCATGAATCAGAGCGGCGCCTGTAGGAGTTAACATTTTTTCTATTAATTTAAAGTAAGTTTTATATTCGTTTCTCGGAACATGTTCTAACATTCCAATACTTACAATTTTGTCAAAACTTCCTTGAGTTTCTTTGTAATCTTTACAGATAATTTTAATATGCTTATCTAGTCCTTTTTCTTTAATTTTACTGTTGCCAAAATCGGCATGCTGTTTACTATTAGTAACACCTATTCCTGTTACTCCATAGTTCTGTGCAGCATAAATTAGAAAACTTCCATAACCACAGCCAATGTCTAAAATTGTATCTTCTTTTTGAAGTTGAATCTTATCTATGATGCGTTGAAATTTTTGATATTGTAAATCGTTTAAAGAGTCATCTTCCTTTATCAAATATCCACATGAATAGGTCAAATTTTCATCTAACATAAATTTGAAAATATCAAAGCCAATATCATAGTGCCTTTTAATATTATAAGATTTACCTTTTATAGAATCTTTAAGTCTTTGATAAGCAATTGATAATACTAGCTTCTTATTCGATTTTATGGCTTTGTCAAATTGGTTGATAAGCAATAGATCTAAAAAATTAAATATTTCAGAATTTACCATCGAAAAATATTCTTTCATGTAAGATTCTCCAATTCCTAAATTTCCTTTGCTAATTATTTCATTAAAAAACTGTTCATTTTTGACTTGTATTGTTACTTGCGGAAAATTTTCATCTTGGATTCCATAAACTAGTTTCTCATTAGATGGTAACTCTAGAACTAGGTATCCTTTTTTTATGAATTTTTTAAAAATAGTATTGATTATTTTTTTACTCATTTAATGATTGTTTTTAGGATTAGATAATTCTATTATTTCATCTAAAAATAGATTCCAAATAGGAACTTTATTTTTACTTCTGAAAAAGCCAAAATGACCAATTTTTTTAAGTTCTAAAGATTTAGGTATTAAGTGCTTTCTTTCAATTTGAGCATTTGAGTATTTACTTGTAAGCCAATCTACGGTTGCTTTAGGAGCGTAATTATCGTCTTCAGTACTAAAAGATTTTATAGGGCAAGTAATAGCTTCATATTTTTGCTTGGCATCAGGAATATGGTCAAACAAGTAGTTTTTACTACAACACCATTTTTTCCATTCTAAAGCCATATCTTTTGGTAAATCTTCTGAAGCTCCCAATTTTTTTCCTGGGAAATATCCAAATAATGGAGTTAAAACTGGAATAAGTAAATGCCATGTTAAATACATTTTAAACCTGTTGAATCCTTTCCAAAACTTCCAATATCCAGTTTGTGCAGCTACTAATAAAATACCATCTGCAAGTTTGTTAGAAGGCGTCAAACCTATTAATTGGCCTCCTATACTATGTCCTAAAATAATTAACTTTGTGTCTTCATTATTTTGTTTCACATAACCAATTACCGCTTCTAAGTCATTAGTAGCCCATGAGGAAGCCGAGGTATTGAATTTTTTTAAGGATTGTTGTTTAGAAGCGCCAATACCAGCATAATCAAATGTATAAACTGTAAAATCATGTTGTCTTAAAAATTCAGAAAATTTCAAATACAAGGTTTGCTTAACACCGGTTGCAGAAGCTATAATAACAGCAGCTTTTGGTTTCTTTGACGCAATAAACTCTACAACTGAAATGTGGTGATTATTCTTTGTTTTGATTACTACTGAATTCATGATGATTTAATTATAAAATTAATAATATCATTTTCTATTAACTTAAAATTTAAGTGTCAAAAGCAGCAGAATGTACATATTTAGGACTATTTACTTTAAAGCGGAATTTCATTTTTATCAGTGTCTAATCCTACATAGTTGACATCCAAATAGTACAAAAATAAAAAGGTTAATAATTTATTTTATGATGTATTTTTCTATTAAATAATATGGTTTTAACTACAATTTAGATAAATTTTTATTATTTATCACAAACAAATTAGATTTTTGTTGACTATTTCAAGGTGTTAAACATCTGTAAATGGTTGATTTAGATAAAAATTATTTCTATCCTAAATCATATAGTTAGATTGCATTATTACTGTAAGTTGTTGGTTTTCAATAATTTCCAGTAATTTGTGTTAAAAAGATTTAAATCTGAATAAAAAAGAATTATAAACTATTGACATAGATTTAGTTACATGAAAAATATAAGTACCTGAAAAAGGGTTTTTATCAGATTGAGAACTCAATCTTTTGAATTGTACTATCCTGAACAAAAAAAACAGCCTTTGAAAACTTCAAAGGCTGTTTTTGTATAATATAGGATTACTACTTATTTTTTATTTTCAATCCACAATTTAGCATTTACAAAAGCCTCTAACCAAGGAGAAACTTCATCTTTTCTTCCTTGCGGATAATTTGCCCAATTCCACTGGAATGTAGAACGCTCTATATGTGGCATGGTTACTAAATGTCTTCCAGTTGTATCACATAGCATAGCTGTGTTAAAGTCAGATCCATTTGGGTTTGAAGGATAGCCTTCATAACCGTATTTGGCAACAATATTATAGTCTGCTTCCGAATGTGGTAAATCAAATTTTCCTTCTCCATGAGAAATCCAAACACCTAATGTTGTTCCTGCCAATGTTGATAACATTACCGAATTGTTTTCTTCAATCTTTACAGAAGTAAAAGCACTTTCGTGCTTCTGAGAATCGTTATACGTCATTTTTCCATGTGCTTCATGTTCTGGATTAATAACTTCTAATTCCATGAACAATTGACAGCCATTACAGATTCCTACTGATAATGTATCTTCTCGTTTAAAGAAGTTTTTCAATGCTGTATTTGCCTTTTCATTATACAAAAATGCACCTGCCCAACCTTTTGCCGAACCTAATACATCTGAATTCGAAAATCCTCCAACAGCGCCAATAAACTGAATATCTTCTAAAGTTTCACGACCCGAAATTAAATCAGTCATGTGTACATCTTTCACATCAAAACCAGCTAAATACATAGCATTTGCCATTTCGCGTTCACTATTACTTCCTTTTTCACGAATAATAGCTGCTTTTGGCTTTGATTTTGCTTTTCCAACGATGTCAGAAATTTTCCCTGTGAAGTGACTTGGGAATGTATATGTTAACGGCTGATTTTTATAATTATCATAACGATCTTTTGCCAAACCATTTGCCGTTTGTTTTTGATCGAGTAGGAAAGAGGTTCTGTACCAAGTGTCTCTTGTTTCAGAAACATCAAACGCGAAATTATCTTCGTGGTTTTTGATGTTTACCGTAGCTGTATTTGTTACATTTCCAATATTGAAAAAGTCAATGTTGTTTGCTTTCAATGTTTCTTCAACACTAGCGTCCGCTTGAAAAACGATTCCCGCATTTTCAGAGAAAAGTACTTTGATTGAATCTTCTTCTGCCAAATTTGATATGTCTAGGTCTGCGCCTAAATTGACATCAGCAAAACACATTTCTAACAAGGTTGTAATCAATCCGCCTGAAGCGACATCATGACCAGCAACAATCTTTTCTTTTTTAATTAAGTTTTGAATCGTATTAAACACAGTTTTTACGTATGCTGCATTTTGTACGTTTGGCGCTTCATTTCCAATAGCATTTAATACCTGATTGAAAGAACTTCCACCTAATTTAAAATCATCTTGTGAAATATTGATATAGTAAATATTTCCATCATTTTTTTGTAAAACAGGTTCAACAACTTTACTGATTTCATTACAATTTGCTGCCGCAGAAATAACTACTGTTCCTGGAGAAATTACTTCATCATCACCGTATTTCTGCTTCATTGATAACGAATCTTTTCCAGTAGGAACATTGATTCCTAAATCAATAGAAAATTCTGAAATTGCTTTAACAGCTTCGTATAAACGTGCATCTTCACCTTCATTTTTACATGGCCACATCCAGTTTGCAGATAGTGAAACACTTTGTAAGTTATCTTTTAATGGAGCCCAAATAATATTTGTTAAAGCTTCTGTGATGGAATTACGACTTCCAGCCACAGGATCTATCAATCCAGAAATTGGCGAATGTCCAATAGAAGTTGCAATTCCTTCTTTTCCATTATAATCAAGTGCCATAACACCAACATTATTCAACGGAATTTGTAATGGACCAACACATTGTTGTTTGGCAACTTTTCCACCAACACAACGGTCTACTTTATTTGTTAACCAATCTTTACAAGCAACAGCTTCTAACTGTAAAACTTGGTTTAGATAAATGTGTGTATTTTTAGTTTTATATCTTGGATTCTTATAATTACGTTCAACAGTTTTATCTGTCATGATTGTTTTTGGAGAACTTCCAAACATATCACTTAATGCCAAATCCATTGGTTTGTCACCTTTGGTTTTTGATTCAAATGTAAAACGATCGTCACCAGTAACATCTCCAACTGTATACATAGGTGAACGTTCACGCTCGGCAATTTTGTTCAACGTTTCTATATGTTCTTCTGCAATGACAAGTCCCATACGTTCTTGTGATTCATTTCCGATGATTTCCTTAGCAGAAAGTGTCGGATCGCCCACAGGCAACTGATCTAAATCAATTTTCCCTCCAGTTTCTTCCACCAATTCAGACAAACAGTTTAAATGCCCACCAGCACCATGATCGTGAATAGAAACGATGTAGTTTTCATCACTTTCTACCATACCACGAATTGCGTTTGCGGCGCGTTTTTGCATTTCAGGATTTGAACGTTGTACTGCATTCAATTCAATTCCTGTTGAGAAAGCACCAGTATCTGCGGAAGAAACGGCAGCGCCACCCATTCCAATTCGGTAGTTTTCTCCACCAAGAATTACAATTTTATCACCTTCTTTTGGAATGTCTTTTATAGCTTGATCAGCTTTTCCATAGCCAATTCCACCAGCTTGCATGATTACTTTATCATATCCTAACTTTCTAGATTTTGCTGTACTTGAAGCATCATTTTCTTTATGTTCAAACGTTAAGACAGATCCACAAATTAAGGGTTGCCCAAATTTGTTTCCAAAATCAGAAGCACCATTTGAAGCTTTGATTAAAATGTCCATTGGTGTTTGATATAACCAATCTCTGGCTTCAAATTTTTCTTCCCAATATCTTTTTTCTTCTAAACGTGAATATGAAGTCATATACACAGCTGTTCCTGCTAATGGCAATGAACCTTGTCCGCCAGCAAGTCTGTCTCTGATTTCTCCACCAGAACCAGTTGCAGCTCCGTTGAAAGGTTCCACAGTAGTTGGGAAATTGTGTGTTTCCGCTTTAAGCGAGATTACAGATTCAAATTCTTGTGTTTGATAAAAGTCTGGTTTGTCTGCAGTTTTTGGTGCAAACTGTTCCACTTTAGGACCTTTTATAAAAGCTACATTATCTTTATATGCTGAAACAATATCGTTTGGATGTTGTTTTGATGTTTCTTTGATGAGTTTGAAAAGTGATGTTGGTTTTTCTTCACCATCAATTACAAATGTTCCATTGAATATTTTGTGTCGACAGTGTTCAGAGTTTACTTGTGAGAAACCAAATACTTCTGAATCAGTCAATTTACGACCTAATTTCTCTGCAAGTTGTTCTAAGTATTCAATTTCCTCTGAATTTAAAGCTAAACCTTCTTGCGTATTGTAGGCTGCAATATCTTCAATATCTAAAATTACTTCTGGTTCAATATCAATGGTAAATGTATCTTGGTGTAAACCGTTGAATTTTTGAGAAATCATTGGATCAAAATCAGCGTAATTTTCAGCTACAGCTTTAAACTCCTCAATTCTGATAATGCCTTCAACGCCCATATTTTGAGTAATTTCTACGGCGTTTGTACTCCAAGGTGTAATCATTGCGGCTCTAGGGCCAACAAAAAAAGCATCCAACGATGCTTGTGCTATTTTAGATACGTTCCCAAAAAGCCAGTTGAGCTTGGCAACGTTTTCTGTTGATAATTCTTTTGCTGTTTGTACAGCAAATACCTTGCTGTCTACGTTTCCAAAGAAATGAATCATTATGTAGTTGTTTGTGTTGTTGTTTTTAAAAGTGCAAATTTAGTGTATTTAGAAGTAATTTAACTTAAAATTAAAGGTATAATTTAGGAGTTATTCACGAGGTTTTAAACATGCTAGATTGTTAGCCTTTTTTAGGCATGTTAAAAATTAGATTATTAGACCATTCTATCTTTTAATTCTTTAGAAAGTCAAAAGAATAGTTTAATAGGTTTTTGTATATTACTGACATAATTTTATCCAACTTATGTATACAAGAAGAATATTTCCTGTAACTGGTGTTTTAAAATGGACACGTCGTTACATCTTTTTATTTCTCATTTTAGCTACTATTCCTGTAATTTTATTTGATGTTTTAGGAATGAAATGGTTTCGAGTGCCTTGGTTACCATTAGGTGTTTTGGGTACAGCTGTTGCATTTATTGTGAGTTTTAAAAATAATGCATCTTATGATCGATTGTGGGAAGCTCGGAAAATTTGGGGTGGCATTGTAAATTCGTCACGTTCGTGGACAATTATGGTGAAAGATTATATTACGAATGATTTTGCGTCTGATTCCATTCCTGAAAATGAATTGTATGCTGTCAAACGTGAATTGGTGCATAGGCATGTAGCTTGGTTAACAGCTTTGCGCTATCAATTGCGAAAGGAGAAACCTTGGGAAATGCACTTGAAGAATAAGCGATCTAATAAGGAATTTCGTTCAAAGCAATATAAAGTTTGTGAAGATGAAGAACCAATTTCAGAAATCATTAAACCATATATTTCGCAAAAAGAACATGATGAAATATTTGCCAAAGGAAATCAAGCTTCACAATTACTAGGAATTCAGTCTAAACGTTTAAAAGAACTAAAAACAAAAGGTTTAATTGATGATTTCCGTCATATGGAAATGACCAATATGCTGGTAGAATTTTACACATTACAAGGTAAAAGTGAACGTATTAAGAACTTTCCATATCCAAGACAGTTTGCAACGTTGAATTATCTTTTCGTATGGATTTTCATTATTCTGTTACCATTTGGAATTATGGATGGTTTTGAGAGTATTGGCGATCATATCCTTAAAGATTTGGCTGTACATGATTCTCATTTTTCAACAATGCATCGAATACAAGAATTTATCGCAAGTCATTTTGAATGGTTTTCTATTCCATTTAGTACGCTGTTAGCGTGGGTTTTTCATACAATGGAAGCTATTGGAGAGAATACAGAAAATCCATTTGAAGGCGGACCAAATGACGTACCAATTACTGATATGAGTAGAGGAATTGAAATAGACATCAGACAATTAATTGATGATACAGATATTCCTGCTCCTTACGAATGGAAAAACGATATTGTGATGTAACTTTTGCTAAATGTTAGCTAGACGTTTGCTCTATATTTTTCTTCACTCGTGCTAAGAAAATCTGCAATAATGAAATTTTTTTCTTACAAATGTATTTTTTTAATTACTTTTAATTAGAAAATAGTAACTAACTAATACCATTATATTATGAGTAAAAAAAATAAAAAAGAACTAAAGTGTAAAGACGTAGAAGGTGTAATATATACTGATGCGCCAAAAAAAATATTGAAACGTTTGGAGTGTGGAAACAAGCGTTTTATGAAAGATAAACTAAGAAATGAAAAACAAGGTAGTATACAACGTGAGAAGTGGAATACAACACAAGAACCTTTTGCAATTGTATTAAGTTGTGCAGATAGTAGAGTAGTGCCAGAACTTGTTTTTGATACTGGATTAGGAGAATTATTTGTCGTACGTGTGGCTGGAAATATAGCTAATACTGATTCTATTGCAAGTATAGAGTACGCAGTGGCTGTCTTGGGATGTAGACTTATTGTCGTGTTAGGTCACGAAGGCTGTGGAGCCGTTGGTGCAGCAATGGATGGAAAAGATATGGGTTATAATTTGAATCATTTATTAGTAAATATTTTACCTGCTGTGAAGGCTTGCGGATGCGATGCTTCTAAAGACAATGTGATTGTTGAAAATGCATTGCATGCTGCGAACGAATTAACTGCTCGTTCTGAAATTATTAGCGGTGCTGTGAAAGATTCAGGATTAAAAATTCATACAGGGTATTATCATTTAGAAAGCGGGAAAGTAGATTTTGATAAAAAGTCACCTTGTAGAAAGAAGAAAGACTAGTTGAAGAATTGAAAGATTTTAGAGATTTCAATCTTTAAAACATTCAATAAACTAAAAAACGCACTGAAATCTCAGTGCGTTTTTTGTTTTATATAATTTGATAAAAACGATTATTTCATCGCGCCTACCATATTTTCTGGTTTTACCCATTCGTCATATTCTTCTGGAGTTACATACCCTAAATTTACAGCTTCTTCACGTAAGGTAGTTCCGTTTTGGTGTGCTGTATTTGCAATTTCAGCCGCTTTGTAATATCCGATTTTGGTATTTAAAGCCGTAACTAACATTAATGAGTTGTTTACCAATTCTGTAATTCTCCCATGATTTGGTTCAATTCCAGCTACACAGTTTACATCAAAACTTACGCATGCATCTCCAATCAATTGTGCCGATTGTAATACGTTGGCAATCATCATTGGTTTGAAAACATTTAGTTCATAATGACCTTGTGTTCCTCCAACAGTTACTGCAACATCGTTCCCCATTACTTGTGCACAAACCATCGTAATAGCTTCACATTGCGTTGGATTTACTTTTCCTGGCATGATAGAACTTCCAGGTTCATTAGCAGGAATGATTAATTCTCCGATTCCTGAACGTGGTCCAGAAGCCATTAAACGAATATCATTTGCTATTTTATTAATTGAAACCGCTAATTGCTTTAATGCACCATGTGTTTCCACCATTGCATCGTGAGCCGCTAACGCTTCAAATTTATTTTCAGCAGTAACAAAAGGCAATTCAGTAAAACGTGCGATAAATTCAGAAACACGTTTTGCATATCCTTTAGGAGTATTTAATCCTGTTCCAACAGCAGTTCCACCTAAAGCTATCTCACTTAAGTGTGGTAACGTATTTTCTAAAGCTTTTAAACCGTGATTTAATTGAGAAACATATCCAGAGAACTCTTGCCCTAAAGTTAAAGGAGTTGCGTCCATTAAATGTGTTCTACCAATTTTTACAACATTTTTGAATTCTTCTGATTTCTTTTTTAAAGTATCGCGTAATTGTGAAACACTAGGAATTGTATTTTCTACAATTTTTTTATAGGCTGCAATGTGCATTCCAGTTGGAAATGTATCGTTTGATGATTGTGATTTGTTTACATCATCATTTGGTTGAATCGTTTTTTCGCCTTCACCAATCTTTTTTCCAGCAATTTGATGTGCTCTGTTGGCAATCACTTCATTCACATTCATGTTTGATTGCGTACCAGAACCAGTTTGCCAAATCACTAACGGAAATTGGTCATCATGTTTTCCTGCTAAGATTTCCTCACATACTTGCGCAATTAGATCTCTTTTTTCAATAGGTAATACACCTAATTCACAGTTTGTAAAAGCCGCAGCTTTTTTCAAATAAGCAAATCCGTAGACAACTTCTAATGGCATACTTGCAGGTGTGCCAATTTTAAAATTATTTCTTGAACGTTCCGTTTGTGCTCCCCAAAGTTTGTCTGAAGGAACTTGTACTTCGCCCATTGTATCTTTTTCTATTCTATATTCCATTACCCTGATAATTGTTTTCGATTTGCAAATTTAATTGTTTTCCATAACATATAGATTTATTTATAATGTTTTTATAGTTAGTACAAATTATGTTTGCTATCGATTTTTTTTACTTTTTAGCTAAGATTTATTTTGAGTGTCTTATTGTGTACTAGAAAGAGTACAAAATATTTAATTTTACTTTCAAAATAGAATAAATGAAATATAACTGCTTACTAATTTTTTGTCTACTATGTTTTTGTTGTGTAGCACAAGAAGTAAATGATGGATATGTACGAGTGATTTTAGATGGTAAAGAAGCATATATGTCTGTAGAAACAGGGGAAATTAGTTCTGATATATCCGAAAAGAATATTGTAAAAGACGTTTCAACTATTACAACTCAGGCTGAAACATTGACTCATATTGTTAAAAAGGGAGAGACTTTGTATGCGATTTCAAAAAAGTATAATATGTCAGTTAATGCATTATCAAATTTGAATGAATTGAAAAGTACAAGTTTACGTATAGGACAAGTTTTAAGTGTACAAACTGCGGAGTTCAAAGATGAATCAACAAATATATATATCGTAAAGAAAGGAGATACACTGTATTCAATTTCAAAAAGAAATGCGATATCTGTTTCTGATTTAAAAAGTCTCAATAATTTGAATTCCAATGATTTATCTATAGGACAACGATTGAAAACTAAATAGGTGACATTTTAGAATCACGTATATGTACTTATATATGTTTGATTGTATTTTCAGTATCTTGTAGATCAACTAATAAACAACGAATAATGAAAAACAATTATATATATACGTTATTAATTTGCGCGTTATTTTTTGGATGTAAGCATGATACTAAAAAGTGTCCTAAATGTCCAAAAACGCATGTTGAAGTTGCAACAACGGTAAGCAATAATAAGTTTATAGCATTGTCAGATGTACATGTAGATGGAGATTTAAATGAAACTACTTTTGGTCATTCAGCTGTAAGTGTTACAAGTGAAAAACTTTGGTTGCGGACAAAAGCTAAGATTGAATTAACAGCTTGTAAAGAAAGCCCAAAATTTATGGTGTATTTGGGCGATTTACCAGGTTATGACGATAATGAAAGAGCAAATAATACACATTTAATGCTTGAGAATCTACGAAACTTAGAAGTCGATTTCCCAATTTTGTATTTACCAGGAAATAACGATTCTTTAGAAGGCGATTATCATTCTTTTAGTAATAGTGCAGAAGAAACTGTATTGACTAAAGATGAAGATAAAACAAATCCTTGGCCAATTATTAATAGCAATTCTTCAACAGTTCAGGTAAAAAACTTGGATGATTCTAAGAAAGCGTTTGGTTATTACTCAGTAGATTTAGTAGATGGAACAAGTACATTAAAAGTTATTGCACTAAATACCGTAATTTTTTGTTCAAAAGGATATCATCACTATGTTGATGATGATGGCGTTTCGCAACAAAAAGCATCACAAGAGCAAATGGCTTGGTTAGAGAAAAAATTAGGTACACTTGGTACTAACGATCGCGTACTAATTATGATGCACATTCCACCAGGAACTGATGGTTATAAAAATGTAGATAATAGCGGAAACGTTACTTACGGTCAAATGTGGAATAATCAATTGACGTATACAACAAAGGATAAAAAGGGTAAAACAGTTACCTATGAACTTCAAGATGGATTTATTCAATTATTAGCAGGTTATAAACCTAATATTGTAGGTATGCTGAATGGACATACACATTTGGACGGATTGCGTAGAGTATACAATTCTACACATAAGCAAACTCCAGAATTTGTAACATATAGCATCACAACTCCAGGAATTGCAGTAAATCATAATAATAATCCAGGATTTAAGATGTTTACGTATGATTCATCTACGTTTGATTTACTAGATTTTAAAACATACTATGCTTCACCAACAAATACAACGAAAGATGGAGAGTTTGAATATGCAAAAGATTCTTATTATACATTTAGAGAAGCGTATAATGTAACAGGTACAACAAAAACTATTCGATCAGTTATTGAAAACTCATCAACAGGTCTACTTGTAAAAAATATGGGGAAAACGATTGGCGTAAAAAGTAATAAAGATGTTAACAATGCCATGAATTTAGATACAGCATTAACTGTGTATAGACAAAAATAAAATTGTTAATAATTATAGATGTTTCTATATGAATATTTAATTTAATCCAATATCTTTGTGGCTGAATTCGATAAATTCCGGAAAATATGTTTGAATTTGATCAATATTTAGGCTTTTTAGCTTTCCTTACAATCTTAACCATTGGATTTTGGTTAATGATTCTTTTATTAACCTTCATCGTACCATATTGGGTAGGTGGAGCGTTGAAAGAACGTTTTGATGAGTGGAGAGAAGCAAAAAAAGACTCCTAAATACTAAAAGGACAAAAGCAAAAAGGGAACTCATATGAGTTCCCTTTTTTAATATATTACTTTTTCCAAATTCTACTTTTAAAAGTATCATCAGTTGGCGTAGTATATACGTGATTAAAATAATTACTCATTGTTTTAATTCCAACAGCGGCAATTACACCAAGAATAGCAGTTTCTGTATAACCAGTATTTAAAAACGTATCAATAGCTTCATGAGAAGGTAAACCTCGTGTTGTTGTTATAATTTTAGAGAATTCACTTAATGCTTTTAATTTTTCATTCGGAACCTCCGTATTCGCCCGTATGGCATCAGTAACTTCGGTTGGAACATTTGTCATATGATCACCAACAAAACTATGTGCAGCCATGCAGTATTCACAATTATTCTCGTAAGAGATAGATAGAAAAATTACTTCTTGTTCTTGTGAGCTGAAGCCAGAATTTGCTCTGAATGAATTGTACGAGTTAACATAACTATCAAGCAATGCAGTATTGTTAGCCATGCCTGCATACATATTTGGAATAAAACCTAATTTCTTTTCAGTATCCTTTAAAATCGTACTCGAAATTGCATCTGAATTTTCAATAGTTTTAGGAGCTAACGTTATTTTTTTTAATGTATTCATATTATATGGTTTTAAATTTAATAACTAAGCATTTGCTTAGTTATTGATTAAAAAAAAGGTTTATAAATTTTCAATTGTTGTTACGATAAAATCATCAAGCTGTTGTTTGGTAAACATTTTAGAAGCGACAGATAATCCTTGTAAAGAAACCATTAGATAATTAGCCTGTTTTTGAACCAATGCTTCAGTTTTGGTTGTGTCTTCTTTTAACTTTTCAATAAATGCAGTTTTTACATTACTGGCAAATTTTAGAATTTCAGTCAAAATCAATTTATCAGCATTCTGACCTAATTCATTAACTGTATTTGTCAATAAACAACCTTTATTTTGATGTGTGTCTTTAGAGAATTCTATAAAATTATGGAAATATTGTTCAATAGCAACGATTCCATCTTTTGAAGCTAATAGTTTGTCAATAAGTTCTTTTTGTGCTTTTTTCTTGTAACATTTCATGCTTTCCAAAAAGACACCTTCTTTGTTTCCAAAACTCGAATACATAGAAAACTGATTGATGCCCATTTCTTTTTCAAGCATTCTCACAGAAGTAGTTTCGAATCCATTACGCCAAAAAAGCTCCATTGCTTTTTCAATAACTTCTTCCTCTATATATTGTTTTTTTCGAGCCATATTAATTTCAACAATCAAAACTAAGCAATTGATTAGTTTTGACAAAATAAACTTTTGTTAAAATAAAATAGCGATACAAACATTGTTGTGTTTATATCGCTATTTTTCAATATATATTGGGGAATCTACTTTAATTCTTCTAATAATAATTCAGCTACTTTTTCTGAAGATGCAGGGTTTTGCCCTGTAATTAATAAGCCATCTTTCACAGCATAACTGTTCCAGTCGGCGCCTTTTGAATATATTCCGCCATTTTCTTTCAACATATCTTCAACCAAAAATGGTACAACATCTGTTAACTGAACAGCAGCTTCTTCACTATTGGTGAATCCTGTTACTTTTTTTCCGTTCACTAATGGAGTTCCGTCCATATTTTTTACATTTTTCAATACAGCAGGCGCATGACAAACTGCAGCTATAGGTTTTTTGTTGATGTAAAAAGATTCTATTAATTTGATAGAATTTGGGTCTTCTGATAAATCCCATAATGGTCCATGTCCACCAGGATAAAAAATTGCGTCATAATCAGCTTCATTGATAGTTGCTAACTTTAATGAATTGGCTAAAATATTTTGCGTTTCTTTATCTTCATTAAATCGTTTTGTTGCAGGAGTTTGAAAAGCTTCATCCTCACTCTTCGGATCTATTGGTGGTTGCCCACCTTTTGGTGAAGCAATTGTAATAGCTATATTTTTATCTTTTAAAGCATAATATGGAGCTGCAAATTCTTCAATCCAGAATCCGGTTTTTTCTCCAGTTTTTCCAAGTTGGTCATGACTTGTTAAAACGAATAATACTTTTTTTGATTTAGTTTCAGAAACCTTGGGAGGTTCTTTACTTTTCATAGTACATGCAGTGATTAAGATGATTACTGCAAGTACACTCATTATATACTTCATAGGGGAAATTGTTTTATTTATAACAAAAGTATAAAATGATGTGTGAAAAAAAATTGATGTATGTTAAAAAGCGCTGTTTGCAATTTCTTTTCGAATACGACTCAAACTTTCTGTCGTAATACCTAAATAAGAAGCAATATGATAGTTTTTTACATACTGTTCAATGTTTGGGAAATCTTGTGTAAAATTGAGGTAACGTTCTTTTGCAGATTGTGATAAATTGGCGAGAATTCGTTTTTGA
This sequence comes from Kordia sp. E, assembly GCF_056033805.1. Lineage (NCBI taxonomy): Bacteria > Pseudomonadati > Bacteroidota > Flavobacteriia > Flavobacteriales > Flavobacteriaceae > Kordia > Kordia sp. E. Next base: position 322,559 of record NZ_JBRASR010000006.1, on the reverse strand, counting down.
AAATTTACAAACGCACGTTCCAGTTTTTTACGAATATAACTTTCTGTTTTTTGAATTTTAGCATAAATTTCTTCCATGTCATCTTTAGAAAATTTAAATACTATTGAATCTTGAATACATTCAATATTTAAAACTGCTTTTGATTCAGAAAAATAGGCAATGTAGTCACTTATCCACCAATCTTTAATTGCAAATTGAATAGTGTGTTCTTTTCCAGCTTTCGTAATAAGGTATGTTCGCAAGCAACCATCAAATACAAAATAGTGATGTTTTACATGCTCTCCTGATTTTAAAAGAATTGTACCTTTTTTAACCTTGATGCATTCACACTTTTGTTCAATAAATGAAACCTCCTTTTTAGTAAAAGAGAGTTTTTTTGTAAAAATTTCTTGAACAATGGCATATGATTCCTGCATGAAAAAATAATTATTGTAAGTATAAATCTACACATTAATTCGCTTGATATATAATTTTTTATAAAGAAATTTCAATCCTTCGAAAAGAAATAACGTACAAGAAATTAAAGCTGTAAAAAACAATGTGCTGTATACGAGATCATTAAATTGAAAAAAATTAGTGAAATAAGAAAGTAATTCAATAGCTATAGAAGCGCCTAAAACAATGCGAAGTATTTTTTTAATAGAACCTTTTACCAAATACATTTCATAAAGTACAATTAAACAAACAAAGAATAATACTTCAAACCCTTGATATCTAATACAGATTATTATATCCGAATCGTTTACTCTATTCATCGCAGCTTGAAAACTACTATATGAGAAATAGGTGAAAACTAATTGTAAAACTAAACACGAAATTCCAAAAATGAATTGTTGTGACTTCATACTAGTAAGTTACAATTTTTTTAAAGCAATAAAAAATGATTGCAAAATTTTAAAAAACTGAAACTTTTACAAAATACTATTGTCTTTTTAGTAATTTCGCAATCTCAAAAAAGAATAGATGATTACTGTTGATAATATTGCCGTAGAATTTAGTGGAACTACGTTGTTCAGTGATGTAAATTTTGTCATTAATGAAAATGATAAAATTGCACTGATGGGGAAAAATGGTGCTGGGAAATCTACAATGATGAAAATTATTGCTGGAGAACAAAGCGCAACTCGTGGAAAAGTAAGTTGTCCAAAAGATACGGTAATTGCCTATTTGCCACAGCATTTATTGACAGAAGATAATTGTACGGTGTTTGAAGAAGCTTCTAAAGCATTCAAGCATATTTTTGAAATGCGTGATCAAATGGATGCGTTAAATACAGCATTGGAAACACGAACGGATTACGAAAGTGATGCGTATATGAAAATCATTGAAAAAGTTTCAGAATTAGGAGAGCAATTCTACGCATTAGAAGAAATAAATTATGATGCCGAAGTTGAAAAAGCACTAAAAGGACTTGGATTTAAACAAGGCGATTTTCAACGAATGACAGATGAGTTTAGTGGTGGATGGCGAATGCGAATTGAATTGGCAAAGATTTTATTACAAAAGCCAGATTTAATTTTACTTGATGAGCCAACTAACCACATTGATATAGAATCGGTGATTTGGTTGGAAGATTTTTTGGTGAATAAAGCAAATGCTGTGATGGTAATTTCGCATGATAGAGCATTTATTGACAACATTACAAATCGTACAATTGAAGTCACAATGGGACGTATTTACGATTATAAAGCAAACTATTCTCATTACTTAGAATTGCGAAAAGATCGTAGAACACATCAAATAAAAGCATACCAAGAGCAACAAAAATACATTGCAGACAATCAGGCATTTATTGATCGTTTTAAGGGAACATTTTCAAAAACGAATCAAGTAGCTTCACGTGTTCGTATGTTGGAAAAATTACAAATCATAGAAATTGATGAAGTAGATAATTCTGCATTAAAACTAAAATTTCCGCCAGCGCCACGTTCTGGAGATTATCCAGTTATTGTGGAAGAATTAACTAAAAAGTATGACGAACATGTAGTTTTTAAAGATGCTAGTTTCTCAATTGCTCGTGGCGAAAAAGTATCGTTTGTTGGGCGAAATGGAGAAGGGAAATCAACTATGATTAAATCTATTTTAGGAGAAATAGAACACGAAGGAAATTGTACGCTGGGACACAATGTAAAAGTTGGATACTTTGCGCAAAACCAAGCTTCTTTATTGGATCAGAATTTGACAATTTTTCAAACGGTTGATGAAGTTGCCAAAGGAGATGTGCGTACACAAATTAAAAATATTTTGGGTCAGTTCATGTTTAAAGGAGATGATATTGACAAAAAAGTAAGTGTACTTTCTGGTGGAGAAAAAACACGTTTGGCAATGGTGAAATTATTGTTGGAACCTGTGAATTTATTGATTCTGGATGAACCAACAAACCATTTAGATTTACGTTCTAAGGATGTTTTAAAAGATGCATTAAAAGCATTTGATGGAACTTTAATTCTAGTTTCGCATGATCGTGACTTCTTGCAAGGTTTATCACAAAAAGTATTTGAATTTAAAGAAAAACGTGTACTAGAACATTTTGAAACGATTGATGCTTTCTTAGAAAGAAATCGTATAAAAAGTATCAAAGAAATTGATTTGAAAGCATAAATTATAAAGAATGTTTATTCCATAAAAATTTTACTATCACTGTCGATATTGGTCTTTTTATTAAATTGAAATTCGTAGAAATTTGCAGCTCCTTTTTTTGCAGAAATCACTTTAGAAGTTCTTCCCATTTCTAAATTGTTGTTATCAAAAACTTTAAGTGAAAGTGTGTCATTAAAATCTTTGTCAAAAATTAGATATACATTTAGCATATTATCGCTTCCTCCATCAATGCTTCCAAGTGTTATTTTTCCAAATGAAATACCTTTATTTTCTATGTTTTCGTCTGCATTAATTTTGATTTGAAACGTTTCTTCTACACCTTCAGAAACACCTTTGCTAAATTCTCCAACAGATTCACCGACAATTTTCCCGCCTTCTTTGATAGCGCTCTTGGTTGTTTCTTTGACTTTTCCACAAGAAACTATACAAAAACAAGTCAGCAATAGTGTAAAAATTGATTTCATTTTTTATCTTTTAAATTTTGTGAAATATAGCAAATATTATGAATAGTTTTATGTTTTGCATAGTGTCTTTCAAGCGTGAAGATGTTCCTTTACAATATCTAAGATTTTTTTAAAATAATAATAGAAATGTCTATGTGGTTTATTCAAAGTGTATACTATATAAAAGGCTGTTTTTGAATACTGAAAAACAGCCTTTTCTTTGAAGTTTTTTAAACAATTTTCCATTCACCATTCTCATAACGACAAGTTATTTGATTAGTTTTGGTTAAATCTAAAATAATGTATCTGGATGTAGCTTCCGTAGAATTCAAAGTACTATCCATAGTACCAGTTTCAATATCTTGTTGAAACCAAACCATTACTTCATCTTTTGGAGTTAATGTCGCCTGACCTATTACTATCTGGTTTTCTGATACATAAATAGGATCCATAGTAGTTTGTCCCTCAATTCCTGTAGACATTTGAGATACACCAGTATGAATAGGTCCGTAATCATTTATAAATGTTAAACTTGTATCTGGACCACCACTAACTTGTTTTTCTAAAACACCATATTGATTAAGTGTGCAGCTATTCCCTAAATCACATGATTGTGTATTTGTAACTGGGTTTACAACAACTCCGTTTTGAAAAGTATTATTGCCAAATAATTCATATTGTGGTTGCCATGAGAATTGATTGACTAATAGAAAATTTCTATAAACTTGCCATGCGACATTAAAACTACTGTTTACTTTTTTTGCAAAGCATAAATTATATGCTGATTGTTTTAGTATTTCCAAATCATTTGTTGCGATTTCTACTTTTACTGTTTTCATTTTTGAATGGTTTTAGAGTGATTAATTTATGATAATATGGTATTTAGTTTTTATTTAATAGTTTGAAATTTATTGATGAAATCTTTATACTTTCCGCTTAACGTAGCTTTATAACCGCCTGTTAATATGATAAGATTATCGGCAAGAACAATTTCTTCTACTTTTTGAACGTTCACAATAAAGTTACGATGTGTTCTGTAAAATTTTGTTTCATCCAATAAATCAAGAATTTTCACGAGTGAGATGAGAATAACAAATTTTTCTTTTTCAGTAATGATATTACAATATTTTTCTTCAACTTCTATGTAAATGATTTCGTCAATATGAACTTTTTTGAGGGACTTTCCTTTTTTAATGAATAGATAATCTTTACTAATAACAGTATTTTCATCTTCGCTTGAAAAAGAATCTTCTTGCCCATAAAACTTTTCTAAAGCCGTTTCAATCGCATATAATAACTCCAGTTCATTGAAAGGCTTCACGATATAACTATAGGGATGTGTAAGCTTGGCGCGATCAAATATTTGACGGCTTGTTGAACTTGTTAGAAATATAAAAGGTCTTAACTTATTTGGTTGTGTGTCTATGAGTTCAGCAAAAGCAATTCCGTCTGGTCTTTCGCCTAAAAAAATGTCAATAATTGCAATATCAATGTCTTTTTCATAAAATAATTGTACGGCTTCTTTAAAGGTTTGTGCTATGCCAGCAACATTAAAACCATTCTCGCTGAGAATTTGACTCAGTATATCGCTTTGTTCAGGTGTATCTTCAACAATAAGTACATTAATATGGTTCATTAGGTAGGGTTTTTAGGTAGTGAAATAATCATTTTGGTGCCTTTTCCAAGTTCACTTTGAATAGAAAAATCACCATTGTTTTTTTTAATCATTGATTTACAGAGTTGCATGCCCAATCCAGTTCCAATGATATCTTCATGTTTCTTTTTGGAAAGTAGTTTGGTGTTTTTTAATAAGCCTTCTCGTGTTTCGTTGTCCATTCCAATGCCAGTATCTTCAACAATAAGATGACAAAAATTTGAATCATCATTTTGTGTGTAAATTGTAATAGTTCCTTTTGAATTGGAAAACTTAATGGCATTATCTATAAGATTTCGTAAGATGATTTTTAATGATTCTTGATCCGCATATACAATAGTTTTCTTATCAATTTTAGTAGAAAAAGAAATCTCTTTATCTGCTAAAATCGCTTTGTAGTTAAACGAAACATGTTCAACAATAGAAGCTACACGTAATTTAGTAATTTGAAAAAAAGATTGCTTGGCTTGCAACATTGCCCAATTGAGTAGATTGTCTAATAAATTGTATGCGCTGTTGACAATAGAACTATTTTTATTTAGTAAACTTTTGACTTCTTCGTTATTTTCGGTATTAAGCTTAGTAACCAACTTTTTATTACTTGTTTTAATAGCATTTACAGAAGAACGCAAATCATGACTCACAATAGAGAAAAGTTTGTCTTTTGTAGCATTGAGTTCATCTAAATCTTCTTTTTGCGCATTGATAATTTTATTAGATTTCACTTTTTCACGATAAAAATAGAAACTAGCAATTAATAATAGTAAAAGTATAATTGCTGAATACAAAAAAGTATTTCGTTCAGCTTCTTGTACTTCATTTTTAGCTTTTAAAACAGCAACTTGTTTTTGTTCTTTTTCAACTGCAATTTTCTTTTCTGCTTTTGCAGTTGCGTAAATTCTATTTTGATCATTGAGAGAAGCTGTCCATTGTTCATATTCTTTTCGGTATTGAATCGCTTTTTTATACTCTTTTCGATTTTCTTCAACAACTGCCATATTTAGCGCTGTATTTTGTTTTGACTTTAAATCGTTAGTAGTTTTAGCTAGTCGATACGCTTTTTCAAAATATGGAATCGCTTGTGCGTCTTTATATTGATCATAATAAAGCGTCGCTAAATTTCCATAAGAACCAATAAGTTGAATAGTATCTTTAGCTTGCTCTAATAGTAGTATACTTTTAGTTAAATATGGTTCAGCTTTCGCATAATTTTGAAGATGTAAATAACAAACACCAATGTTATCTTTAATACGTTCAATATTTGTGATTATGAGCGAATCATTCGTTAGGTTTTCTATTTCTTTGAAATAAGCAAGAGCTTTATCATATTCATGCGATTCTAGAGTTATTGTACCTAGAAATGCAGTTATAGTATTGTGAAATTTAAATTTTTTAGAGACTTTTAAAAACTCTCTTTTTGCTTCTTTAAAAATTTCTTTTTGATTAAAACTGTACCCACGAAAAAAATGGCAATAATCTATTAGTTCTTTATTTTTAGGAGAATTATTTAAGCATTTTGTAGTATAAATTAAAGTAGAATCCCATTCCCTTTGAATAAAAAAAATACGTGCTTTTGAAAAATGGTTATATGTTTTTAATTGGTCAGTACTACTTTTTACTTTTTGTTTCAAGTTGTCAAACTCAAAATCTTTTTGTGAAAAAAGGAGGAGTGGGCTAATAGAAAGAATCAGAAAAAATATAGTTTTTAACCTTAAATGCATGTACTATTTTTTATACAATGTAGGTAAAATTTTAAAATAAAAAAAAGTAGTGATTTTGTACTCACTACTTTTATATTAAGATGTACACATTTGAATCTGTTTAAGAGTTCTTTTTTTATTAATATTAACTACCGCTTGTAGGATTTTTAACAGTAGTCACAGTTCCTCTTGTAGTTGCGGGATCAGTATCAATTAGGAAAACTTTTGCAGTCACAATACCTTCTAATTTTATCCCATTAAATTGATTTACTCCTAGGTTTACATAGAAGCCGTCATAATAGTAATTTGGTGATATTTGTCCTTTGTAGTCAAAGGAAATATATATATTTAATTGAGGTTCCCCAGTTGTATTTAGCGTAAAACTATATTTAAATTTTAAGTTATATTTTGTTATAGAATCTATAGTTCTTGCAAAAGTCGTAATATATAGACCAGCTAATAGATTATTGTTATTTGTATCGTAGTATGGGAGCACTACGGGAGAGAGAATTCTTTTACTGCCAAGCGAGAATTGTTGTAACCCTTTCAATGGAGAATGTCCAGAATGAATAAGGGGTAAAGTATTGTAAAACATATCGCTAAAATCAATCGTCTTTAAGCAGGTACTATTAGAATATTTTTTTATTGTTTTAGCTTTATCTAGTATTTGCTTTATAATTGCCATTTCTTTAGTAGCAATTAAGGGTGTTTTTTGTTGGTGTGAAAAAATCATAATATAATTGGTTATTTATTTTCCCTACTCTATTTAGGCTTTTCGGATACCGCCTTTAACTTAATTAAATGATTCTATGGTTTGTGGACTTGTAATTATAACTAGCTAACACTTGTAGGGTCTTTAACAGTAGTCACTGTTCCTCTTGAACCAACAGGATCATCTTGCCAGAGGTATGTGGTAACTTGTTTAGGACAAACGGGTAAATCTAGTTGAAAATTAACATAAAATATTTCAAGTTCAGATTCAGATTCAGATTCAGGTTTAAGGGAATAGTCAATTAAAAATTCAGGAGTAAAGTCAGTTCCACTCCATTGATTTTTAAGATATATCTTTATTCCATCATTCAAAGTCTTACCTGAAGGAGTTGTAACTAAGCAACAACAGAAGTAGTCAAGTGAATATAAATTAGAATTAGGTTTTTTTAATGCTGTAACAATCGAAATCGGATTATAAAGATGAGGTAAATTATTCACAGTAAGCATTTCTAGTAATGCAGTGCTCTTAAGTAATAAGTCTTTATTTTCTAACACAGTTATTATTTTTTCGGAAGATTTCTTTTTCTTAATTTGATAACTATACCCATTTGGTATGTTAAAATATGGAGAAGGTGGTTTAGTAGTTTTTACTGGTGGAGAAATAATTGTTGCTGCTGGAAAAACAATTTCTGTTGGTGAAGACTTAGTTTCTGTTGGTAAAGGCTTAGTTTCTGTTGCAGGTAAAAGAAGGTTTATTATGTTCATAATATAATTAGTTTAAATATTTCCCCTACTCTATTTAGGCTTTTCGGATACCGCCAATTGTTTAGTTATTAAAAAATTGTATAGAATTACTAGCTTGTTTAGTTAAGTAATTCTATACAAAGAAAAAGTATAGTACACTTGAGTATGAGATAAATAGAACGAAAGGCTACTTTTTAGGAACGAAGACAGAAAGTCTTGGAATAAGATTTTTTAAGAAAAGAGTATAAACGAAAACAGCGAACCGAAGTTCGCTGTTATAATGAGTTTATAAAGTATTGTAAAAATATACTAAAAGAAATTATTTTGTATCATCAAGAATTTCTTTTGTTGCAACACCTGTACTTGCAGTATCTATACTGTATAAAGTAGAAATTCCTTGTGTCGTAGCAGCTTGTGAAGTTATTTCAGTATTCTGTTGACTGGTAGTAGCATTGTGAGCAGCATTACTTAGCGCTTGCGAAGTAGCTTGCATTAAGTTTCCCATTGCTATTGCAGGTGAATCGCCAAGAACTTTTGTATTTACTTGTGTAACTGAGTCCGTGATTTGTGAGTTTACGCTTGTTGGTTTAGACATAATATGTTAGGTTTAAAATAATTCATAATAATTTTCTGAAAGCAGAATGGATTCTTTTTAAATTACAAATCACTTTCCTTGATGATAGTACGAATCCAATCATTCGGAATCATATCAATAGTTAAGTTTACGCGTTCTTCGTCTCCATCATTGATAACTCTGTGTGGATCTGTTAAACGTAAGTACCAACATTCTCCAGGTTGCATAGGAACTTCTGTATCATTCAGGAAAAACTGTACGCCATCTTTGTTTAATATAGGAATCGTTAAACGAATTACCGAACTATGTACTTCCAAACCTAATGTTGGATCTGTATGTTGCTGTACAACAGAATTTGGCGCTAAACGTAACAAACGCACCAATGTTACTTTTGTGTTTGCTTTAAAAGTATCTACAACACTTTTTAGATACGGAGAATCGTTTAAATAATCTGTATCTAACCAATCACACCAAGAACCATCTGCATAATCAGCTGCTGGTGGTGGCATTGGAATTGAAGTATCAACCGTATGTGCTGGCGCGCGTAACGGAATAACATTATAATATTCAAAGTTTTGAAGTTTTAAGGCTTCAAACTCAGCTAACATTTTTTCGGAATCAAATGTAAAAGGTAATTTAATTCGATCTTTAGTTCGCTCTTTTGGTTTTGCGTGCGCCATAATATATGATTTTGTATTGATCAGTAATTTTTGAAAATCTAAAGTACTAAAAAAGTATAAAACTGTCTATGTTAAAGTAAAATGAAACTTCAAAATAGCGAGATTTACGTAAGTGAAATCGTTCAGAAATTAGATCTGTATATAACTTTTGCTGTTTAATGAATTAAAGATTCTTTAATTTTTAATATTAAAAAGTAGTAGCTTTACTGGACAAATAAAAAAACAACCAAATGAAAACAATCAAAATTTTAAGTTTATTAGTCATTTTTCTATTCTCTGTTGGAAGCGTTAATGCTCAAAAATTGAAAAAGTTCGGAAGTTCAATTGAAAAGAAAATTGGTCCAGTTAAAAAAAGAGTTCCTTATTTAGACGTTATTAGTTATTTAGGACATGCTTCTCCAGGTACAGAAAGTGAAATAAAAGACGGAAAGAAGTTTTACTACATATACATATGGGTTCCTGCGGTAGCGCCTGAATTAGGTTTGAGAATGGTATCTCCGGCAGGAAAAACAAAAACTAAAAACCCTATTATGGGAAGTGGATATGAAGAAAATAAAAAATCAAAAGATTACTTTGACACGTATATTACACTAGAAAGATCAGATGTATTTACAAAAGGCGGAGTTGCTGATGCAGCAAATGCAACTTGGACTACACTTAAAAAGAATGATGACAGCTCAGAAATGCCAAAACAACCTAGCGGTAGAAAATATAACTCTCTGTTACGTTATAAAAGTAAAACTGGTGATCCTTTAAAAGCATTGACAACAGGATTATACAGAATTGGATTTACATCGTATAAAAAAGGAGAAGTTAATGGAACATTCCTAGCACAAATAGGATCTCCAGTGAAATTACCTGGTATTGTAATGTCTAACTCTATAGAAGGTTTATTAGAGAAAATGTAATAATTGTCAAAAATAACTTTATAAAAAAAAATCCAAGTCTAACCAACTTGGATTTTTTTGTTTTATTTTGAATTAGAACTTTGAAGTACTAGTTATGGAGCAGCACTAAATCCGCCTTCATCATTAAAGTTTTGTCCACCATTTCCACGTTGCCTTTTCTTTTTCTGATTGAACCTGTATGTAAATGATAAATTAAAAGTACGCTCTCTCCATTGAAATTCTCCTTCATTATTAAACGTGTCTGTAAATGATTCTGACTGACGTTTTCTTGAATTAAATACATCACTTACGTTGAACGCAATGGAAGCTTTGTCTTTAAATAAATCTTTGCTGAATGCTAAGTTTGCAGAGAAAAGTCCTTTTCTAATATTCTGTGCATCTTCACTTGGTCCTCTGTAAAATAAACGTGTTTGCCAGTCAATTCCGGCTGGAAGCGTTACTTTATTATTGATACGAACAAACCAACTTAAATTTTCAGCATCAAAATTTACACCATTAAAATCACCTCTATTAATTGATTGAAATAAATTAAAGTTTCCATTTACACGCCATTTCCTTGATGGATTGTACGTCAGCGTAAATTCAAAACCATAACGGTCATTTCGAGCTAAGTTAATTGGAGTTCTACGAATAATTGGTACTTCTTCACCATTTAAGATTGTTGTTTCACCAGTATCTTCACTTATAAAATTGAATACATCTGTCGCGCGTTGAAAGTAGATAGAAGTATTTAATGTAAGTTTTCCGAAACGATTCAAATATCCTAAATCAACTCCGTTAGAATAACTTGGATCTATATCTGGATTTCCTTGAAATACATTGGTAATACTTGAACGTGATGGAAATGGATTGATGAATCGTGAACGTGGTCTACGAATTCTTCTGTTGTATCCTAACGTAATACTTTGATCTTCTGTAATTTCATATCCAAGATTTATAGTAGGGAAGAGGCCAACATAATTTTTCTTATCTAATGTTCCGCTTGTTAATTGATCTACTGTAATTCGTGTGCTTTCCATACGTAAACCTAACAAGTATGAAAACTTGTTCATCTTGTTTCCGTATTGTGTGTAAAAAGCATTTACATATTCACGATAGTTTAATACGTTGCTTAAATCTGAATCAGACACAAAATCGTTTCCTTCTAAAAAGGCAACTAAATAATCAGTGTTTAGGTCTAAAAAGTTTCCACGGTATCCAAATTCAAACTGAGCTGTTTCACTCAACGGAACTGTATAATCTGTTTGTAATAGAATACGATCTTGATCTTCAATCGTTCCTACTTGTTCTGCCAATACATTATCAACCGAAATAAATGAATTTTCAGTTTCGCTGCTACTTTCATATTGAAAATCTACAGTTAATTTATGACCACTTTTTTCAAAGTTCTTATCAAAGTTTAATGCATACTGAATCGTTTTGTCATCTTCTGTTTCAGGATCAAAACGAGTACTCTGATTCGTTATATTAAGACCTGAATCAAATTGCGTAAGTGTATTTACAGTACTACTTTCATTATCACTATTTCTGTAGACTAATGAAGCCGTTAATGAACTCGATTTATTGATATACCATTCGACACCAAAGTTGGAGTTGAATCCTTTTCGAATACGATCAAACGTTCTGTCTTCTTCTAAAAATGTATTTGGCTCATCACCATTAAAATATTCGGTAAACGTATTTGAATTTCCAGGAACTTCTCTGTAATTGTATCCTGAAGTTGTAAAGAAATTAAAATCGCCAGTTCGGTAATTAATATTTCCAGAAACACCATATCCTTTTGGATATGAAATGTTTGTAGTAATAGCTCCGTTGATTCCTTGTAATTTGCTACGACGAAGAATAATGTTTAAGATTCCTGCAGTTCCTTCTGCGTCATAACGTGCTGATGGAGATGTAATGATTTCTACTTTTTCAATTGCTTCTGCTGGTAATTGTCGTAATGCATCTGTTGAATTTAAGCCAACTAACCCAGAAGGTTTTCCATTGATTAAAATACGAACGTTTTCATTTCCTCTTAGGGAAACATTTCCTTCTACATCTACAGAAACCGAAGGAACATTGTCTAGCACATCACTAACAGTTCCACCGCGAACCGTTAAATCTTTTCCAACATTATAAATTTTCTTATCAAGTTTAATTTCAACCGTTGTTTTTTCAGCAATAACTTCTACTGCTGCCAGACTTTCTAAATCTTCCGTCAGTAAAAAGTTTCCGAGAGAAGTATCTTTTAAAAGTGGTTTTGATTTTATTGTTTGTGATTTGAATGAAATAAATTCCACTCTAATATCATATGTATCAGCATCGACAACAATGCTAAATTCACCTTTTCCGTTGGTAATTCCACCAGTTACAGGTTTCTTTTTAGCAATATCTTGAAAAATAATGGTTGCATATTCAAGAGGTTGTTTAGTTTCCTTGTCGAATACTTTCCCAGTAATGGTAACCTTTTTTGAAGTATTTCCTCTTTGTGCAAATACAGTTGAGATAGTTCCTAAGAAGAATAGGAAGAATAATAGCTTTTTCATTTCAGTGAGTAATTTTTTTTGGCTTTTTGATCTTCTTTTGACTGCAAAGAAAAAGGATGGTTTAACTATAAATGGTTAAAATTCTGTTAAAAGAAAAACCCAGCAAAATTGCTGGGTTTGTAATTATAGAATTGTTAAAATATTTTCGGGTGGTCGTCCAATTACTGCTTTGTTATTGTTAACCACAATTGGTCGTTCCATAAGCTTTGGATTTGAAAGCATAAGCTTTATAATATGTGCTTTGGAAATTCGTTTGTCTTTATAGTTTTCTTTCCAAAACGCTTCGTTTTGTCGCACTAAATCTATAGGTTCAATATCAAGAAGTTCTATAATTCTTGTCAATTCAGCTAAAGAAAGTCTATTCTCTAGATATTTAACAATAATAAAATCTTTTCCTGATTCTTTCAAAATAGCAAGTCCTTCTCTAGATTTGCTGCATCTTGGGTTGTGATATATTTTTATCATTTGTCTTATTTGTATATTTCTACGAGTTCTTCTTTCTCATATAAATCATTAATATCAGCTTGTAAAATATAATCTGTTGTTTCTGCATAGAAATCTGTAACTGTTTCAGATTTAGACATAAACTCAGATTTTGTGGGAGCGCTATAGCCACCTTCATATGAATATTGACCTTGCTTTATAAAAATGGTATCATTTCTAACTTCTACAACTTTAGCAAAAGAATATTCTTTAGAAGCTTCTTTAAACACCATAATGTCATTAGCTTCTATATGTGTTACATGATCAGCCATTTCTTTATCATGCTGACTAGATGCATAAAAAGCATATCCAATTAATAAAGCAATAATAATTAATCCAGAAAATAAATAAAATGGTGTTTTAAAATGATGTTTTTCCATGTCCACTTTATCCTTCAACTGTTGTGGCATTTCTTTTTTCTCTAGTACTTGTTCACAATTTTGACAAACTGAGAAATACTTTTTAGAGTAAGGGAAAACTGGAATCCAAAAAAGATCGGCATATTTAGAAATTGCGTTAACATAAATTTCATTAGACTCACAGTTTGGACATTTTGCTCCTTGAATTTTTCGAGTTCCTAAGTCCTTAGCACTAGTTCCGTAAATAATCATTCTTTTATAAGTGTTAAGTTATTTCAAGTACAATGATACTGATTTCAAAATAAAATGCTGAACTATAGACCTTTTTCCTCTTTTTTCTGTCCCATTGACATTAAGTAGGCTTTTAGGAATTCGTCAATATATCCATTCATCACTGCATCAACGTTTCCTGTTTCATGAGCAGTACGTACATCTTTTACTAATTTATACGGATGCATTACATAGTTTCGAATTTGTGATCCCCATTCTATCTTCATTTTTCCAGCTTCAATATCATCACGCGCTTCCAGTTGCTTTTTCAATTCAATTTCATACAATTGCGATTTTAACATCTGCATAGCGCGTGTTCGGTTGTCTTGTTGTGAACGTGTTTCCGAACATGAAATTTGAATTCCAGAAGGTTTATGTTTTAATTGAACTTTGGTTTCTACCTTATTTACATTTTGTCCACCAGCTCCACTAGAACGAGATGTTATGATTTCAATATCAGCAGGATTAATGTCAATTTCAATTGTATCATCAATTAAAGGATACACATATACAGACGCAAAAGATGTGTGACGTTTTGCGTTACTATCAAATGGAGAAATACGTACCAAACGATGGACGCCATTTTCACCTTTTAACCAACCAAAAGCAAAATCTCCATCAAACTCGAGTGTCACCGTTTTTATCCCTGCAACATCACCTTCTTGATAATTGAGTTCTTTAATTTTATATCCTTGTCGTTCGGCAAACATTAAATACATTCGCATTAACATATTTGCCCAATCGCAACTTTCAGTTCCACCAGCACCAGCCGTAATTTGTATAACAGCACTCATGCTATCTCCTTCATCAGACAGCATATTTCGGAACTCTAAATCTTCAATTTTTGTTTTTGTAGCTTCAAATTGTGTTTCTACTTCTTCGCCAGTAGCATCACCTTCTTTGTAAAATTCGTAGAGTACTTCCAAATCTCCAATTAAGTCAGCAACTGCATTGTAATCACTAACCCATTTTTTTTCTCCACGGAGTTTTTTCATGAGGATTTCTGCGTCTTTTGGATTGTCCCAAAAGTCAGGAGCATACGTTTTTTCTTCTTCGTTTGAAATTTCTATAAGCTTGGCATCTATGTCAAAGATACCTCCTTAACGCACCAAGGCGATTGATAAGATCTTTAATGTGATCTGTAGTTATCATGTTTGTTCTTTTTATTCTTACAAAAATAAGATGTTTTATGTATATTCATAGCGTAAAACAGAAAAACCGAAAGAATCAAAATTGCAACTGCTTTTTAAATGATTTTTTATGGTTGAGGTTGAATCAAAATATGACTCTAAATGAAGAAATGTACGCTGTTGGTTATCATTCTATTATGCACGTCTTTTAGCTTTTCGCAAGAGAAACCGAAAAAGAAAAAACAACAACATCCACGCGAATACTATAAAGGATATTTTAATTTCTCGTATGAAGAAAAGCGAGATAAGATTTTCTTAGACGTCAAAAACCTTAATGAAGACTTCTTATACGTGTATTCACTTGCAAGTGGTGTTGGTTCTAATGATATTGGTTTGGATAGAGGACAGATTGGCAATGGAGTAGTTGTCCAATTTCAAAAAATGGGCAACAAATTGATGTTGGTGCAACCCAATTTGAAATACAGAGCAAATACCTCAAACAATTTAGAACGCAAAAGTGTAGAGCAAGCTTTTGCAAAATCTATATTGTTTGGTTTTCCAATCATTTCTTCTAAAGATGGTATACATACAATAGATTTGACACCATTTTTAATGCAAGATGCACATGGAGTCATGGAAAGTTTAGCAAACAATAAGCAAGGTATGTATAAGCTTGATGCTTCTAAAAGTGCATTATCATTACCACGAACAAAAGCGTTTCCTGAAAATGTAGAGTTTGAAGCATTATTGACTTTTAAAGGAAAAGCAAAAGGTGGCTATATAAAAAGCGTAACACCAAATGCTTCGTTGGTTACGGTAACACAACATCATTCGTTTGTAGCATTACCAGATGCTAATTACAAACCTAGAATCTTCGATCCTAGAAGTGGCGCAATTAGTACTTCGTATTACGATTATGCAACGCCAATTCAAGAGCCGATGCAAAAACGTCTTATTACGAGACATCGTTTGGAAAAGAAAAATCCAAATGCCCAAAAGAGTGAAGCTAAAGAACCAATTATTTATTATTTAGATCCTGGAACGCCTGAACCTGTGCGTTCAGCTTTGTTAGATGGCGCACGTTGGTGGAATGAAGCTTATGAGGAAATTGGCTATACAAATGCTTTTCAAGTAAAAATGTTACCTGAAGATGCAGATCCAATGGATTTACGTTACAATGTAATTCAGTGGGTTCATCGTTCTACACGTGGTTGGAGTTATGGTGCAAGTGTTGTAGACCCTAGAACTGGAGAAATTATAAAAGGGCATGTAAGCTTAGGAAGTTTGCGAATTCGACAAGATTTCTTAATCGCGCAAGCTTTAATGAATGCGCCTTTTGCTACGAATGATAAAAATTATAAACCGATGTTGAAAATGGCGTTGGCACGAATTCGACAATTATCAGCACATGAAGTTGGACATACAATAGGTTTTGCGCACAACTTTGCTGCAAGTACCAATAACAGAAGTTCGGTGATGGATTATCCACATCCGACAGTAAAAATTACTAATGGAAAAATAGATTTGTCTGACGCATATGCAACAGGAATTGGTTCATGGGATAAAGTAACGGTAGCATATTCATATTCAGAGTTCAATTCAGCGAAAGCGGAACAAGATGGATTATTACAGATATTAGACAAAGCATACAAAGCAGGACATCGTTTTATTTCAGATTCGGATGCACGACCCGCAGGAAGTGCGCATGCAAATGCACATTTGTGGGATAATGGAACAAGTGCTACTGATGAATTACAAAATGTATTGGATGTACGTGCGCTAGCAATGAAGAACTTCTCAAAAGATAACATTCGTAGTTATGAACCGTATAGCATGTTAGAAGATGTATTTGTACCCTTGTATTTTTTCCACAGATTTCAAACAGAAGCAACTGCAAAAATAATTGGTGGACTGGAATACAATTATGCAACAAAAAATGATGGTCAATTAATTACTGCAGTAGTTTCTCCAAAAAAACAACGTGAAGCTTTGGATGTTTTAATGAAAACGCTTGACGCGAAGACACTTAAGATTCCTGAAGATAAGCTAGCATTGTTTCCACCTAGAGCTTACGGATATTGGCGATCAAGAGAATCGTTTAAAGGAACTACAGGTGTTGGTTTTGATGCAATGGCACCAGCAGCTACAGCTAGTGATATGACATTGTCATTTTTGTTTCATCCTGAACGTACTGCACGTTTGATTCAACAAAAAAGTTTAGATAAAAAACAACTAGACTTTATGGAAATGACCAATGAAGTATTGAAAAATACACTATACAAAAAATATAAAGACGCGCATGAATATGAATTAGGACATATTGTTAATGTAAATGTTTTGAAACATTTAATGAACTTGGCACAACATCCAAATGCATCTCCTGCTGTAAAAGCACAAAGTAAATATTTGTTATATGATATTGGAAAGAAAGTAACTTCAAAACGATATGAAGATGCTGAAAAACCATATCAATTCTATTATTTAGAAATGATAGAACAATTCAAAAAATATCCAGAAAAGTTTAAAATACAAGCGTCTCCAAAAATTCCAGATGGTTCACCAATAGGAACGGATGCATGTAATTATATGAACTAACGATTTACGAATTGTAGATTTCTGAACTATTCAAAATATTTTAACTAAAATCTCAATACTCAATACTCAATACTAAATAATGAGAATCAATTTAATTAGTGATACGGTTACGAAGCCGACTCCACAAATGCTCAAAGCAATGTTTGATGCGAAAGTTGGAGATGATGTTTTTAAGAAAGACGAATCAATCAATCATTTAGAGCAAAAAGTAGCTGAAATGTTTGGAAAAGAAGCCGCATTATTTTTTCCTAGTGGAACAATGGCAAACCAAACTGCGATTAAATTACATACAAATCCTGGAGATCAGGTTATTTGTGATAAAGATGCACATATATATAATTATGAAGGCGGTGGCGTTAGTTTTAATAGTGGCGTTTCGTGTAAATTGGTTGATGGACATCGTGGAATGTTTACAGCTACACAAGCCAAAGCAGCGATAAACCCGCCAGATTTTTACCATAGCCCATTAACATCTTTAATTGCGTTAGAAAATACTGCCAATAGAGGTGGTGGCGCTTGTTGGGATTTTAGCGAAATTGAAAAAATTCATACTGTTGCAGGCGAACATGACTTAGGTTTTCACCTAGATGGCGCTCGTTTATGGAATGCATTGGTTGAAAAAGGAGAAACACCAGTACAATATGGAAAATTATTTGATACAATATCCGTTTGTTTATCAAAAGGATTAGGTTGTCCGGTTGGATCTGTATTGATTGCTGATGAAGAAACGATTCATAAAGCATTGCGAATTCGTAAAATTCTTGGTGGCGGAATGCGTCAGGCAGGATATTTAGCTGCTGCAGGAACATATGCATTGGACAATCATATAGAACGTTTGGCAGAAGATCATGAAAAGGCTAAAGAAATAGGGAAGACCTTAGAAAATTTAGCTAGTATCAAAAAAGTAGAACCAATTGATACAAATATTATTATTTTCTATTTACAGGATGATATCGATGAACAGAGTTTTTTAAATAAGCTAGAAGCTTTAGGAATTGACTTGATTGGTATGGGAAGCGGAAAGCTCAGAATTGTAACTCATTTAGATTATACCGCTGAGATGCATCAAGAATTTTTAAAAGTGATTAAAAGTATAGTATAAAACTAAAAAAAGGCAACTCAATGAGTTGCCTTTTTTTAGTTCGTATATGTGCTGTGTATTCTATTCTGATAAGTCTTTTACTTCTGCACTTCCTGCATTCTTCTTAACAGATTCAATTCCATTTTCCATTCCTGCTTCGCTAGCATACATTTGGCTGCTACCAACAATTTGCCCGTTTCCTGCTTTTAAATTAAAATGAAACTTTCCATTTTTGGCAGTTTTACGTTCAAATTTACTATCATCAGTTGAGTTCTTTTTACAAGACTCAACACCATTCTTAGCTCCACTTTTATCTGTATATCCTTGACTCGACATGATGATCTGTCCGTTTTTAGCCTTTAAGTTGAAGTAAAACTTATCATTGTTTTCACTTTGAAATAATTCAAACATAGTTATTAGAGATTTAGTTATATGTAGTAAATATATCAAAAAAATATTGGAAAAGAAATGCTATTTGAATCATTTCAAAATTGAGATACAGGATTTTTCCTGAAAAAATGCAGTTAATCGATAATAGTTGTGTTTTAAACTAAATATTATGTACGCATAACTTTATAATAATGAATTAGTTTACCAAATCTATAAATTTGTATCTTGTAAGAAATAATAACAACAATTAAATAATTAATCATTAAAAACATGAGAAAAAAACTATTATTTGGACTAGCATTAGCCTTTGGTTCTTTTGCTTTTGGACAAGACTTACCGACAAACCCAGAACCTGGAAAGTGTTATGTTCGCTGTGTCACACCTGATGTGTATGAAAATCAAGATGTACAAGTTATGGTATCACCAGCTTATAAAAGGTTGAAAATTGTACCAGCAAGATACAAATCTGAAAACGAGACTGTGATTTCTAAAGTAGCTGGTAGACAATTAGCTGTAGTTCCTGCTGAATATGGAACAGAATCTTTTGAAGTAGTTACTAAAGAAGCTTCTCAACGTTTAGTGAAAGTCCCATCACAAACAAGTAAAGACGCGGAAACAGTTGTAGTAAGTGAAGCAAGTTACAGACTAAAAATTGTTCCTGCTGTTTATGAAACAAGAACTTTTGATATTGTTACAAGACCAGCATATCAAAAAGTAGTAATTGTTCCTGCAGTTTACGAAACTAGAGATGTAGTTATTACAACGAAAGAAGCATCACAACGTTTAGAAGTAGTTCCTGCAGAATGGGGAACTGAAACTATAACGTACAAGAAAAGAGAGTATGGATCTACTGTATCTATTGTTCCTGCATCATTTACAAGTGATTTTGAAACAGTTGAGATAAAGCCAGCTGCTGCACAATGGCAAATGAGTGAAATTCCACCAGCTGATTGTAATTCTTCAAATCCTGACGATTGTAGATACTGGTGTTACAAAGCTATTCCAGCTCAAAATGTAACAGTTCCAATCAAGCGTTTAGCTGCTGATGCATCTTCTGTTGCAACTCCTGATTGTGATCCTAACAATAATGGTGGAAAACCATGTGGTGAAGGAACATTTACAAGAACAATTATGGTAACGCCTCCTTCAACAAACGTAATTTCTATTCCTGCTAAAACTAAAACTGTTAAGAAAACAGTAATGGTAACGCCTCCTACAACGAGAGTTGTTGATGTTCCAGAAATTAGAAAGACAATGAAGAGAAGAGTAATGGTAACTCCTCCAACAACTGAACGTATTGAAATTCCTGCAATCAGTGAAACTGTTAAGAAAACTATTATTACAAACGAATCTACTCGTGTTGTTGACATTCCTTCTGTAAGCAAAACTTACAAGAAAACAGTAATGACAACACCTCCAACATCAAGAACAATTGATATTGCTCAGAAGCAAACGACGTTAAAAACTACAAAATTAGTAGATGATGCTAGTGTAGTTACTACAGATGTTCCTGCAGTATTTAAAACAGTAACGAAAGAAGTGTTAACTAAGAAAGGTGGTTTAACTACTTGGACTGAAGTTGATTGTAAGTTATTAACATACAACAACCTTAACATTAACTGGAATTTAGGTAGTGCAACATTAACTGCGTCTGCAAAGCGTGAAATTGACCAGAAGTTATTACCTGTATTAGCAACTGGAGTTTCTGTAGAGATTGCTTCTCACACAGATTCAAGAGGAACAAAAGAAAGTAACGAAGCATTATCTCAAAGAAGAGCACAAGCAGTAACAAACTACTTAATTTCTAAAGGGACTAATTCTAGTAAAATTGTTTCTAACGGATACGGAGAAAGAAGATTATTAAACAGATGTAAAGATGGTGTTTCTTGTACAGAAAGAGAGCACTTGGCAAACAGAAGAACACAGTTTAGAGTATTAGATCAAAAGAACTAAGACTTTAGGTTAAGATAAATTTATAGAAAAGGGAAGCCAATTGGCTTCCCTTTTTTTGTTTAGTTTTATTATAATTAAATTACTCTATTAGCACCAAAAAGTATCTGGGCAATGTCCTAAAGAACAATTTCCTGCTAAACTATTGTCAGGGCAATCTCTTATATCTGCTGTCAATGGTGTTGGTCCATCGCTAACAATTGTTGTTGTGAAAGGATCAGCTGCAGAAGTAGTTTTTGTATCTGAAGAACATGCTCTTCCTCCAAAAACAGTAGAATGCATATTTGAAATAGATTCTTTATTCAATAGTAAACTTTTTAAATTTCTTTTTTTCATGATAATAATTTTTAATGTTATTGATTTTTGTTGTCGACAGATTAAACTTAAGATCATTTGCGAAAAGAACTTCAAACTAACTTATGAAAAGTACATTTCAATTGCTGAAAAATAAAAAAAGAGCTATTCTGCAGAATAGCTCTTTACTTAATAGTGTGTATTTTTTAACTTATGAAAACATGTCCATCCCAGGAATGTTAGGCATACCATCTTTCGCAACGGCACCTACTTCAGCTTCATGTACTTCTCCTGCACGAGTGATGGCTTTATTTAATGTTAAAATTAAATAGTCTTCAAGTTGTTCTTTATCTTCTAGCAATTCATCAGCAATTGCAATAGATTTAATAGTTCTATTTGCTGTAACAGTCACATTAAGAAGGTTATCCGAACTTTTTTCATCAATCAAAACTGAATGTAATCGTTGCTTTGTTTCTTCTACTTTTTTCTGGGTTTCTTTGAGTTTCCCCATCATTCCCATTAAATCTCCAAACATTTATAAATAATTAAAAGGTTAATTTTTACAAAATTATTAAATTGTAGGCGTTTAACATACCTTTCAAATGAAAAAAAATGCGATTATACTGTTAATCAGTATCTTACTTATAAATTCCTGCAAAAAGAATCCACAAGAAATGAAAAATACCTTATCTGTACCTACAGTTGCCAAGAAATCTACAAAACTTGAAAAACATGGAGACGTCAGAATTGACGATTATTATTGGTTAAATGATAGAGAGAACCCTGAAGTAATTGCATACCTAGAAGCTGAAAATGCATATAATGATGAAATGACTTCGCATACAAAGGATTTTCAAAAAGATTTATTTGAAGAACTAAAAGGAAGAATCAAAGAAGATGATGCTTCTGTTCCTTATAAATTAAATGGATATTGGTATGTACGTAAATATGAAGAAGGAAAAGACTATCCAATTTATACTCGAAGAAAAGGAACACTAGACGCACCTGAAGAAATTTTGTTTGATGTAAACGAAATGGCAAAAGGACATTCATATTATAGACTTACAGGTGTAAATATAAGTCCTGATAACAAATTGGCGGCTTTTGGTGTTGATACGGTAAGTAGAAGACAATACATCATTCATGTCAAAAATCTTGAAACTGGTGAAATCTACAAAGAACGTATCGAGAATACGACAGGTAGTTCAACTTGGGCAGCAGATAATAAAACATTATTTTACGCTAACAAGGATGCGCAAACACTTCGTTCTGAAAAAATATACAAGCACAAACTAGGTGAAGATGTAGCCAAAGATGAAGTGATATTTCATGAAAAAGATGAAACATACGCGACATTTGTATACAAATCAAAATCAAAAAAATATCTTATAATTGGTTCTTACAGTACATTATCTTCTGAATATAGAGTGCTAGAAGCTGATAATCCTGATGGAGAATTCAGAATATTCCAAGAACGTGTTCGTGGTTTAGAATACGGTATTGCACACTATAAAGATCATTTTTACATTTTAAATAATAAAGATAAAGCGACGAACTTTAAACTATCAAAAACGCTTGAAGCTAAAACAGGAATGGACAATTGGGAAGATATTATTACACATCGCCCAAAAGTATTGATAGAAGATATAGACATCTTTAAAAATTTTCTTGTTGTAAGTGAGCGTGATAATGGTTTAAATAAAATTCGCATTATACGATGGGACGAAAAAGAAGATTATTATTTACCGTTCGACAATGAAACATATACCGCAAATACGAGCACGAATGTAGATTTTGATACTGAAATCTTACGTTATTCATACAATTCAATGACAACGCCAGCTTCTGTGATCGATTTTAATATGGTAGACAAAACCAAGAAGGTGTTAAAAGAACAAGAAGTATTAGGTGGAAAATTTGATAAAGATAATTATACATCGGAACGTTTGTGGGCAACTGCTGCTGATGGAACAAAAATTCCAATGTCAGTTATTTATAAGAAAGGAATCAAAAAAGATGGAAACAATCCTGTATTACAATATGCGTATGGTTCCTATGGTTCTACTATAGATCCGTATTTTTCTTCTGCACGATTAAGTTTACTCGATAGAGGATTTATCTTTGCAATTGCACATGTTCGTGGAGGTGAATACTTAGGTAGAACTTGGTATGACGATGGAAAGTTGATGGAAAAGAAAAACACATTCACTGACTTTATTGATTGTTCAAAATATCTAATTGAACAAAAATACACATCAGCTGAACATTTATATGCTTCTGGTGGAAGCGCTGGTGGATTATTAATGGGAGCAATTGTAAATATGAATCCAGAATTATACAATGGAGTTATTGCGTCTGTTCCTTTTGTAGATGTAGTTACAACAATGTTAGATGACAGTATTCCATTAACAACTGGAGAATATGATGAATGGGGAAATCCAAATGAAAAGGAATCTTACGATTATATGAAATCATACTCACCATATGATAATGTTGTAACAAAAGCATATCCAAACATGTTGGTTACGACAGGTTTACATGATTCACAAGTGCAATATTGGGAACCAGCAAAATGGGTTGCAAAACTAAGAGAATTTAAAACAGATGATAACATTTTACTACTGCATACAAATATGGAAGCAGGTCATGGAGGTGCATCTGGACGCTTTGAATCTTTAAAGGAAGTTGCTGAAGAATATGCATTTTTACTAGACTTAGAAAATATAAAAGAGTAATTAAAAAATTTAACTTAAATTTGCAAGGTTTTGCATTTTTGTAAAGCTTAGTAAAAAAACCCTGTACAATCTAATAGTTTTTATGGAACAACAAATTAATGCTTTTGATAACGTACTCGAACTCATCGGGAATACGCCTTTGATAAAGTTAAATCACATCACTAAAAACATCAAAGGAAATTTCTATGCAAAGGTAGAAGCATTCAATCCAGGACATTCAACAAAGGATAGAATTGCTTTATATATTATTGAAGAAGCAGAAAGAAAAGGGATTCTAAAACCAGGAGACACTATTATTGAAACAACTTCTGGAAATACAGGATTTAGTATTGCTATGGTAAGTATCATTAAAGGATATGAATGTATTTTAGCAGTAAGTTCTAAATCATCCAAAGACAAAATTGACATGTTGCGTTCTATGGGCGCAAAAGTATACGTTTGTCCAGCACACGTAAGTGCAGACGATCCACGTTCGTACTATCAAGTAGCAAAACGTATTCATGAAGAAACAAAAGGTTCTGTATACATCAATCAATATTTTAATGAATTAAACATTGATGCACATTACAACAGTACTGGTCCAGAAATTTGGAAACAAACAAACGGACTTATTACACACTTTGTTGCATGTAGTGGAACTGGAGGAACAATCTCTGGAACAGCAAAATACTTAAAAGAACAAAATTCAGACATTCGTATATTAGGAGTAGATGCATATGGTTCTGTATTAAAAAAATATCACGAAACGCGTGAGTTTGATTCCAATGAAATCTATCCATATCGTATAGAAGGATTAGGTAAAAACCTAATTCCGACAGCAACAGATTTTGATATGATTGATAAATTTGTGAAAGTAAAAGATGAAGAAAGTGCACACAAAGCACGTGAAATCTCAAAAACAGAAGGTCTTTTCGTAGGATATACAAGTGGTGCAGCAATGCAAGCAATTGAACAACTGGCTGAAGAAGGTGAATTTGATGAAAACAGTAATGTAATTGTCATTTTTCCAGATCATGGTTCTCGTTACATGAGTAAAGTATATAGTGACGATTGGATGAGTTCTCAAGGATTTTTTGACAGTAAAAATATTGAAGAAGCACAAAAAATTGAATACATAAAATAAAGTATTCATAAAACATTAACATATTAAAAAGCAACATATTAACTAATATGTTGCTTTTTGTTTTCACATATAGAAATATCTTTAATTAAAATCATAAAATACTATCAACTCAACATAAAAGTGTAATAATTATGATAGCCACGTAAAAATATTTATTTTTGCCGTTGAAGTTTTGTGAAAACTTCTTAAATTACCCCGATAACCCGAATTGATACATAAAGAAAAACTTAGATAGAATGAAGGACTTATTTGCCAAAATTTACAGAGATAAAGGACCACTAGGAAAATGGGCATCACAAGCAGAAGGATATTTTGTATTTCCAAAATTGGAAGGAGAAATTTCTAATCGAATGAAGTTTCAAGGAAAGGATGTAATCACTTGGAGTATCAATGATTATCTAGGGTTAGCAAACAATCCAGAAGTGCGTAAAGTTGATGCTGAAGCTGCTGCAGCTTACGGATCAGCATACCCAATGGGTGCACGTATGATGTCTGGTCATACAGACTTACACGAACAACTTCAAGATGAGTTGGCTGAATTTGTTGGAAAAGAAGCAACATACTTACTAAACTTTGGATATCAAGGAATGGTATCTACAGTTGATGCATTAGTATCTAAAAATGATATCATTGTATATGATGTAGATTCACATGCGTGTATTATTGATGGTGTACGTTTACACATGGGAAAACGTTTTACGTTTAAACATAACGATATTGAAAGTTTAGAAAAAAACTTAGATCGAGCTACGAAAATGGCTGAACAAACTGGTGGAGGAATCTTAGTGATTTCAGAAGGAGTTTTTGGAATGCGTGGTGAACAAGGGAAATTAAAAGAAATAGTTGCCTTAAAGAAAAGGTATAACTTCCGTTTATTTGTTGATGATGCACATGGTTTTGGAACGCTTGGTGAAACAGGAGCTGGAGCAGGGCAAGAACAAGGAGTTCAAGATGAAATTGATGTATACTTTGCAACTTTTGCAAAATCAATGGCAAGTACAGGAGCATTTATTGCAGCTGATAAAGAAATCATTGATTACTTAAAATACAACTTGCGTTCACAAATGTTTGCGAAATCATTACAAATGCAATTGGTTGTTGGTGCGTTAAAACGTTTAGATATGTTACGCACAATGCCAGAATTAAAACAAAATCTTTGGAAAATTGTTAATGCATTACAAAGCGGATTAAAAGATAGAGGTTTTGATATTGGAACAACGAAAAGTTGTGTAACGCCAGTATACCTTAAAGGAAGTATTCCGGAAGCGATGGCATTGGTAAAAGACTTACGTGAAAATCATGGAATCTTTTGTTCAATTGTAGTATATCCAGTAATTCCTAAAGGATTAATCTTATTAAGAATGATTCCTACGGCTTCACACACATTACAAGATGTAGAGGAAACGTTAGTCGCTTTCTCTGCAATTCGTACACGATTAGAAGACGGAACATACAAACGTGTCTCAGCAAAGCTAATTGAGATGATGGGCGAATAATTCCAGAAAGATATATATATTAAAAACCCACAACTTTATGAGTTGTGGGTTTTTTAATACTCTTTTATGATTTTAAAAAAATTACTCAACCCTAACTGCCACCTCAACAGCTTTTCCATTCTCATACACCGTAAACTTCACAACTTTTCCATTTGCATCTTTTACAAACTCAAACTGTAAAGGCGCTTCTTTTAAAAACAACGAAGTATCAGATTTTGCATGTAATTCCGAATTTAGTTGTCCTGCTTTAATTCGTAAAGTAGTATTCTCCATAAAAATAGTTACAGTTCCAGTATTTGGAGCTTTATACGTTCCTATTAAAGATTTCTTGCTAGCTTCTGACAGTTGTATAGACTCCTTATTCGAATTCTCAGAAGCTCTTTGATGATCGTAACTCAAAACGCGAGACATGCGCCATTTTCCTTGCTCATTTTTCCAAACATGTGTAAACTTTGCCGATTCAATTAGCTTTTCTTCTGTACCATTTTCTGCCAAATAAAAAAGATGTTCACCTGTAATAATAGCGCCATAATTAGCTATTGGATAAACGTTTACAGTTCCATTGACAGCTTCTCTTCGTAGTTTCACGTTTGGATCTTTACAAAGTCCTGTAGATACTAAAGAGATTAACTTATCAGCAGTCTTTGTCAAACCGCCTTTATCATGATAAAATTCCAAATCGTCCGTTAAAAACTGTTTAAAATCTTCTACAGAACATGAATTATAAGCTTTCCAAAACTGAGCATCCAATGTCAAAATTTTAGATTTTAAGTTCTCTGTAGAATTTGATTCTTGACTTAAAGCTTGATTGGAAAAAAGAAGTATACCCGATACGAATGTACACACTAAGTAATTTTTAAATAATTTCATTTTTTTTGATTGATGATTAATAATTGATGAATAACTATACTACTATGACGACTCAAAAAGAAATCGGTTACAAGAGTTTGAAACTTAAAATAACAACAAGATTATTAACTTTTTATATTCACTAATCATTGGATACATAAATTTAACATTCATAGATTCAGACTTAAATAGTTGATAGTTATGAAGTTATATTTTATTTGATTAATTTCTTTTAAATTTATTAAGATTAAGTCTAAATAAACTTTGTCAATTCAAAAGTCCATAATATATTTGCCAAAAAAATAACAACATCTATAAAATATAATCATAATGAAAAAAGTATTAGTTGGATTAATGACACTTTCAAGTTTCGTATTTGTATCATGTTCAAGTGACGATGACACACCAGCACCAGTCGATCCACAAGTTGTAGCGCCAGCAACATATACATTCAGTAGAGACGGAGCTTCTACAGTAAGTTACAGTGGGCAAACGACAAGAATTGAAATGGGAGAAGAATTGATCAATGCATTAAAAGATAATACACAAACAGAAGCTACGCTTGATGGAATGTTTGCACATGCGGAAGGAAATGCAGATTTTAGTGATGCAGATTTAAATGCTTCAGGGAAAAGTATTCGTAGCAAAACAGCAGCTTCTTCTGATTACTTTTCAGCTAATACAACAGATGCCAATGCAATCAAAGCTGACTTTGACTTATGGATTGCAAGCCAAGTTTCTGATGTATTTCCAAACTGGAATACTGTAGCAACTGCAGGAAACGCAGGAAATTTGCAAGAAGCTGGTGGCGGATCTACACGTTATATCAATGGAAAAGGGTTAGAATATAATCAGGCAATAAACAAATCTTTAATAGGAGCATTAATGGTTGACCAAATGTTAAACAACTACTTAAGTACTTCAGTTTTAGATGCTGGTGATAACAGAACAAATAATGATGCAGGAACTGTTGAAGATGGTAAAACATATACAACTATGGAACACAAATGGGATGAAGCATTTGGATATTTGTACGGAACTGACAATGCAACAAGTCCAATTTTAAACGAAGATAGTTTTCTAAACAAATACATATCAAGAGTTGAAAATGATACTGACTTTGCAGGAATTGCCTCAGATGTATATGAAGCTTTCAAATTGGGTAGAGCGGCAATTGTAGCTAAAGACTATACAGTTCGTGATGCGCAAGCAAACATCATCAGAGAAAAAATATCAACAGTAATTGGAGTAAGAGCCGTATACTATTTACAACAAGGGAAAGCTAATTTAGGAACTGACAATGCAAGTGCATTTCACGACTTATCAGAAGGATTTGGATTTATCTATAGCTTACAATTTACACGTAAACCAGGAACAAACGTACCATACCTTACAAAAACACAAGTTGATGGATTCATTTCTCAATTAATGACTGGAAACGGATTTTGGGATGTAACTCCTGCAACACTTGACGAAATTTCTGAAGCAATCTCAGCAGAATTCAGCTTTACAACTGCGCAAGCAGGAAGCTAAAAAAATTATTTAGAATTAGTATAAAAAAGTAGCCAATCCGTTAGGATAACATTGGCTACTTTTTTACATTTGCAACGTTTATTTAGAATAAATAGAAATAAGAAAATGATAAAGAAAATTATCCCAGCCGTATTTTTAGTCATATGTATTGCAGCATGTAGTTCAAGTGATGACAACGTAGTATCTGATACGCCAGATACAACTGCATTTGATAGAGCAGCGATGTTACGTAATTTTGCAGACAATTTAATTATTCCTGCATATCAAGCGTTAAATAATGATTTAAGTGCATTAACTACTGCAAAAGATAACTTTACAGCGACACCAAATCAAGCAAACTTAGATGCTTTGCGTTCAAGTTGGCTTACAGCTTACAAAACATGGCAACATGTGGAAGTTTTCAACATCGGGAAAGCGGAAGAAATTCTATACAGTTTCCAAATGAACATCTATCCAACAAACATTACAGATATTCAAAATAATATTGCGAATGGAAATTATGACTTAACAGCAGCCAACAATAACGATGCTGTAGGTTTTCCTGCGCTAGATTATATGTTATATGGAATTGGTGCTAATGATACAGAAATTCTTGAAAAATATACAACAAATGCTGAATCAGTAAAATATCAAACATATCTTTCTGATGTCATCAATCAAATGAAAAACTTAACGCAAGAAGTCTTAAACGATTGGAATGCATCTTACAGAGATACATTTATCGCAAGTACATCAAACACGGCTTCAAGCGCAGCAAATAAAATTGTAAACGATTATCTCTTCTACTATGAAAAAGGATTAAGAGCTAACAAGATTGGAATTCCAACAGGAAACTTCTCTTCAACGCCTTTACCTGAAAAAGTAGAAGCTTTTTACAATCAGGAAATATCAAAAGAACTTGCTTTAGAAGCATTAACGGCTGTTCAAAACATATTCAATGGAAAACATTTTGGATCAAGCACTTCAGGAATTGGTTTCAAAGGATATCTAGACAATTTAGACCGAACTGAATTAGCAACGATGATTAACGGACAGTTCAACACTGCTCGTGAAAAAATACAAGTATTAAACGCTAACTTTTCTACACAAATCAATACGGACAATACAAAAATGACACAAGCGTATGATGCGCTTCAAGCAGGAGTTGTATTGCTAAAAGTTGATATGTTACAAGCATTCAATATCAGTGTAGATTATGTAGATGCAGATGGCGATTAATACAAAATAAACTAAAATATAAAAAGGTTGTCCATAACATAAGGCAACCTTTTTTTATGTAAAATGATAAACCGTTTTCAAACATATCTTAACCAAAAAACAAACGCTTCCCCATTAGCGGTTTTTCGTATTGGTTTTGGTCTTATGATGTGTTACAGTATCATTCGTTTTTGGGCTAAAGGTTGGATAGAAACAGTATATCTTGAACCTTCATTTCACTTTTCATACTATGGTTTTGAGTGGA
Source organism: Kordia sp. E (assembly GCF_056033805.1). Lineage (NCBI taxonomy): Bacteria > Pseudomonadati > Bacteroidota > Flavobacteriia > Flavobacteriales > Flavobacteriaceae > Kordia > Kordia sp. E. The sequence goes on along the minus strand of NZ_JBRASR010000006.1, from coordinate 292,266 downwards.
TAAAACCCTTAGGGAACTTTACCTATGTTCTCTTTGCAATTTGTGGATTAGCTGCATTCTTTGTTGCGATAGGTTTCAAATATCGAATAGCAGTCATCACATTCTTTCTAAGTTTTACGTACATCGAATTGATGGAAAAAACAACGTACTTAAATCATTACTACTTTATAAGTATTCTAAGTTTCTTGTTAATTTTTCTTCCTGCAAATGCTACGTTTTCAGTAGACAATATCTTAAGAAAAAGAAGTTTTGAGCAAATTCCAAAATGGACGATTGATTCGATAAAACTATTACTCGGAATTGTTTATTTCTATGCTGGTCTAGCCAAAATAAACTCAGATTGGTTATTCAAAGCAATGCCACTAAAAATCTGGCTGCCTTCCAAGTACGATTTACCTATAATTGGCGAAAGTTTGATGCACCAAAACTGGTTTCATCATGCTATGAGTTGGTCAGGAATGTTATATGATTTATTCATTCCGTTCCTATTACTCTACAAACGAACACGTTGGTTTGCGTTTGCATTAGTGGTTTTCTTTCACGTATTCACACGCGTGTTATTTCCAATCGGAATGTTTCCATATGTTATGATCATTGGATCACTAATCTTCTTTGAAGCTGATTTCCACAAAAAAATCATTGCTTTCATCAAAGGAATGCTACAAAAAGTAATTCAAATCAAAACGAATGTAATTAAAATCATGCCTGAATATCATGTAAAATATAAAACAATAGTTGTTCCAATACTAATTGCTTTTTTTATGATACAAATCATATTTCCTTTCAGATATCTGTTGTATAATGGCAATCTGTTTTGGACAGAACAAGGATATCGTTTTTCATGGCGTGTAATGTTAATGGAAAAGATGGGAAGCACAACATTCAAAATAGTTGATGGTGAAACAGGAAATTTTTTCTATGTAAACAATAGTGATTTTTTGACATCGTATCAAGAAAAACAAATGAGTTTTCAGCCAGATTTCATTTTAGAATATGCACACTATTTAGGAGATCATTTTACAAGTCAAGGACACAAAAATGTGCAAGTATTTACAGAAAGTTATGTAGCGCTCAACGGACGTTTGAGTCAACCATTTATAGATAAAAATGTTGATTTATATCAACAACAAGAATCATTTAAACCCAAAAACTGGATTTTACCATTTAAAGATGATTAACATAAAAAAAAATAGTGTACTCATTGCATTTTGTTTGTGTAGCATTTCCCTATTTGCACAACAAAAAATTTCAGGAACTGTAACAGCAACAGCAACCAATTCAACAATTGCAAATGTTGATATATACGATAAAGCTTCTGGGAAAGTTGCGACGACAAATGCGCAAGGTTATTACGAATTTGAAACAGAAAAAGAGAACATTACGTTGGTGTTTTTCTCGTTTGAATTTCAAGTAGTTGAGAAGAAAATTGTGGTAAATAAAGATGTTGTTTTGAATATTGGTTTAAAAGAACTCGGAGAGCAGCTATCGGAAGTACAATTGAAGGTTCGTAAAAATAAAGTATTCGCGCTAAAGCGATTAAAAGATGTAGAAGAAACGGCAATCTACGCAGGAAAAAAGACAGAAGTTGTATTGGTTGATCAATCGATGGCAAACTTAGCTTCTAACAATGCACGCCAAATATACAGTCAAGTAGTTGGGTTGAATATCTACCAAAATGATGATGCAGGTTTACAATTAAACATTGGTGGACGTGGTTTAGATCCGAACAGAACGGCAAATTTCAATACACGCCAAAACGGCTATGATATTAGCGCTGATGTACTAGGTTATCCTGAAAGTTACTATTCGCCTGCGGCTGAAGGATTAAAAGAAATTCAAATCATTCGTGGCGCTGCTTCATTGCAATACGGAACGCAATTTGGAGGTTTGGTCAACTTTGTAATGAAAGAACCTAACAAAGAAAAACCATTTGAATTCATCACACGAAATACAATTGGAAGCAACAATCTATACACAAACTTTACGAGTGTAAGTGGAACGAAAGGAAAATTTAGCTACTATTCGTTTTTCAATTACAAAAAAGGAGATGGATTCCGTCCAAATTCAGAGTTTGAATCTAAAAACGCATATGCACACATTGGCTATCAATTCAATGAAAATACAAAATTAGAAGGTGAAGTAACATACTTACGTTACTTGGCAAAACAAGCTGGTGGGTTAACGGATCAAATGTTTAATGAAAATCCGTTTCAAAGTAACAGAGAACGCAATTGGTTTCAGGTAGATTGGTTATTATATAACTTAAAACTATCACATAAATTCTCAGAAAAAACAAACTTCACGTTCAATGCATTTGGCTTACAGGCATCTCGTAAAGCATTAGGTTTTCGTACAAATAGAGTGAATCAAGTAGATCCAGGAACGGAACGCGATTTAATAAAAGGAGATTTCAATAACTTCGGATTTGAAGCACGATTGTTAAGTGAATACAAGCTATTTGGTAAAAAAGCTACGTTCTTAGTTGGTTCAAAATTCTATAAAGCAGACAACACAAGTGAACAAGGTCCAGGTTCTACAGGAAGCGATCCAAATTTTGATTTTCAATTAGATGATTTTCCAAACTATCAAAATCAATCAGCATATGATTATCCAAATTTGAATATTGCTGTTTTTGGTGAAAATATCTTTTATGTAAATGATAAACTATCAATCACACCAGGTTTTCGATTTGAACATATAAAAACAGAAAGTGCTGGGTTTTTCAAGCGAATCAATACAGATGCTGCTGGAAACGTTATTCTAAATGAAACAATTGACAATAGCGAAGTACGTGAACGTTCGTTTGTGTTATTCGGGTTAGGCGCAAGTTACAAACCTACTGACGCGTTGGAAATCTATGGAAATGCTTCACAAAACTATCGTTCGGTAACGTTTACGGACATTAGTATTATCAATCCTGCGTTTGCGATCAATCCAAATATTGACGATGAAAAAGGTATGACAATTGATTTTGGGTTGCGTGGAAGTTATAACAATATTGTTTCGTATGATATTGGTGCATTTGGATTGTTTTACAATGATAGAATCGGTTTTGTACAACGTGCTTTTGCCGACGGAAGTGTAAAAAGTGAGCGCGGAAACATTGGTGATGCTGTGATGTATGGAGTAGAATCTTTGTTAGATTTTAATCTGAATGAAATCTTCATCAAGAATAACGATTATAGTTTCAATTACTTTATCAATGCTGCGATTACAGATTCAGAATACACAAACTCGCAAGAAAATGGAGTAGAAGGGAAGAAGGTAGAATTTGTGCCAAACATCAACCTAAAAACTGGAATTCGTTTTGGCTACAAAAACTTCTTATCTAACATTCAGTATACATACTTATCAAAGCAATTTACAGATGCATCTAATGCGGTAGAAAGTAACTTAAGTGGTTTAATTGGTGAAATTCCTGCCTATGATATCTTAGATATTTCTATGTCATATACATACAGAAACTTCAAGCTTGAAGCTGGAATCAATAATCTATTAGACAACGAATATTTCACACGACGCGCTACGGGTTATCCAGGTCCTGGAATCATTCCATCTATTGATAGAAACTTTTATACAACGTTGCAGGTGAAATTTTAATTGTCATTGACTCCGTCGAATCTTCGATTTCTTGCGTGTCATATTGAGCGCAGTCGAAATGAATACGGGAATCAGTTTCTAAATAAAACTATAATTCAAAAACTTGAAAAACGTCATTCTGAACTTGATTCAGAATCTTATTACAGTGATTTTTAAAGATTATGTGAAACTGAATCGAGTTCAGTTTGACGTAACCTATGATTTTTAGTTTAGATTATTTTATTACTCTCTTGAAGGAAAATTATGTAATTTAGCAGGAATATACTTATAATTCTAAAACCATTGATTATTGTTAACTATTCTCCGATAGTTTTTTTTCAAATAGAAGAAAACCTAAAAGTTATTATGATTATAATAGCAATTCTTGTTATTGTAATAGGTCTAATTTTAATAACTAATCTCTTTCGTAAACAGTTAAATTTTTTTAGAGGTCAATTTACTAGCTTAGTGAACAGAAATAATGAGATTAAGTTAAAACTCAAAAAATACACTTTCCTAAAACTAGACAAACAGCTCGTTTCTAGCATTCGTCAATATTTAGTATTCTTTTCTAATTATGTAAAAGACAGTAAGCAAGTTAATATTACGATGCATGCTTCTGAAGTAGAAGGCGGCTTAGATATAGCCTTTGATTTTCCAGAAACGACAACCAAAGAAGAACTACAAGCTTGGTTGGATGAATATTTAGGTTTTTTAACTACAGAGAAAGATAATTTTCAAGTAAATACAGTTGCTGAAGTAACTCACGAAAAAGCGGATGTTTTAATTTTAAGATTAAGAAATCAAGTACAAAGTTTTAGACATTCACTAGATATCCTTAGAGTTGAAAATAAATTATTAAAAAGTCAAAACGAGCAAATTTCAGATATTACAAAATTATTGGCTAGTAAAAGTGATCAAATTTTTATTCCAATTGGAAATCATAATTCTTTAGGTAAAGAACAAAGTAATACAACTGATAAAAAATATGATTCGTAAGTTTTTAGAAACCTGTAATGCAGAAGTCGCAAAAGAAGTTATCAAAACTATTGCTGAAAACGGCGAAGGTTGGGTTCAGTATATTGGCGGAATGTTTTAGTTTTTAATAGGTACTCACTTCCGTCACTTCGAGTGGTTTTCGGAATGAAATGTAGAAAATTGTATCGAGAAGCATTTGTAACGTATAAGTAGATCTCGATACAAAATTCAAGGAATTTTACTCGATCTGACGAACCCATAAAAAACAAATTAAAAAAAGCAGTTCCCAACTGATAAAGAAACTGCTTTTACTTTTAAAAAATGGTAGGTTGGTTTTGCGTTTAGCTATAAAACTCTGAATGTGGTTGTGGTTTGTCAGTTCCCCAAACTGAAACAGATGCTACATTTGGGTTTTCCTTTCCGTTTACGGTTGCAGAATCAAAGCGCAATACCGTATTTCCTTTATCGCCACCAATAGCAGCTGTAGAAAGTTCAGCAACAATAGTTACATCACCATCTATCTGCGTAGGATCAATAACTAATTGAGAAAAAGCAGTCGATTCTACGTTGTTATATTTGTAATTTGCCATTAAGCCAAACTTATTAGCGTTACTTCCATCATTATTCCATACATATGGATTATCTCCATCTGGTGTTGTGCTCCAATTTTGTCCTGTTTTAGGATCAACCATATTTCCGCATCCTAATGCTGTCACATTAGCTGTGTATGCTGTCGCTCCTTCGGCTTTGAATGTAATTGTAATTGTTTGTGCGCTCATGATATAAAATTTTAAAAATTAAAAAAACGATTCCTACTCTTTTATGGTTTTTCGGATTGCACCAGAAACAAATAACTCACTTGTAAAGCATGGTAGATTAGTTAATTAATTTCATGTCAAATAACTTACTTTTTATTGCTGAATTTGTGTGTAAAATTTACGGTTTTGATAAGTTGCGTAAAATTACCTGACGTTCCGTATTTATACGTCATCTGGATATGAAACGTTGATTGCTTAGGAAATAAAGACGGTTTTCTAATTAAAGAAAACCGTCATCAACTATTGAGTAGGGTACACCTTCACCAAATTTATAAACGGCTATGTGCTGTTAGACTATTACTATGTTTTTGTAAACAATTAAATTTTATAAAGCTAAATAACAATAATTACAAATGATATAAAACTTATATATCTGACCTTTTATAAAGGATCACTTAAAATAGTATTGTGCTATTTTTTTTAACTGTTTGATTGTGATTATTTTATGTGTAAATCATAATCAATGTTTTTAAATTTCATCAATTATAAAACTTAATAAAACTGGGTAACAATTTGCATTGAGATGAACTTTAAAGTATTAACCATAAATTTTTTTAATTATGAAAAAAAAGAAAGTTACTAACTTGTTATTAAACAAGAGATCTATCTCTAGTTTTGATGCAGTTCAGTTAAGAAATGACTTGGTAGGAGGAATCTCTGGAAGTCGTTGTGATTGTTCAAATGATTGTCCATCTGGTCCACCAGATGAGCCGTATGAGCCATACACAAGTAGAAGTTTTACTGGTGGCATTCCATCTGAATGTGAATCTGCAGGATAGAACTGAAAACAAAAAAGCGAACTTTAAAAAGTTCGCTTTTTACATTTATATTATATTTTAATTGAGTTATGCTACTTTCTTCTTTTGTACTGATTGTATAATAGTTGCAATAAGGATAACCAATACACAGCCAAATAAATTCAACCACAAATATGGCATTAAATCTATCCACCAAACAAAAACAACAGCAATTTGTGTAATAACTGCAGCCGTAAATACAGCATTTCCTTTTATGAATTTGAAGAAGAATGCTAATAAAAAGATTCCTAATACGTTTCCGTAGAAAATAGAACCAATAATATTTACCAATTGAATTAAGTTTTCTGCCAAACTTGCAAAACAAGCAATGATAATGGCTAAAATTCCCCAACCAAGTGTGAACATTTTTGTAGCATTTACATAATGTGCATCGTCTTTTTCTTCTTTCAGATTTCGTTTGTATAAATCAATAGATGTAATTGTAGCCAATGCGTTAATTTCAGAAGCCGTTGATGACATAGCCGCTGAAAGAATTACCGCTAATAATAGTCCAATCAAACCAGCTGGAAGGTGTTCTAAGATGAACGAAATAAACATATAATCACGATCATTGGTTTCGCTATCTTTTGCCGATTCTTTATACCAAGACGTTAATTCAGCTTTTTTCTCTTTATAGGCTTCACTTTCCGGATTTGCGTTAAGCGCGATTAATTCCTGTGATAATTTATCATATTCCTTTCCATAATCTGCGTCAATAGCACGTTTGATCAAATATTTTGATTCGGCTCTGTATGTTTTTTCAATACTATCTAATTGTAATAATTGCTTTTTATCAGCCTCATTATATGATTTTGCTAATTGCAAACTCACCGTTTTTTTCTGATTGAATAGTGCAGTTTGCTTGTTTTCTAATATTTCATATTCATCACTATATTCAGAAGCTAATACTTTTTTTGTAGAAGACTCAATAAAGTTTAACGGTGCAGGTTCGAATTGATAAAATACAAAAACCATGATACCAACCAATAATATGAAAAACTGCATTGGTACTTTTAGTAAACCATTAAACATCATTCCCCAACGCATTTCTTTTACAGATTTCCCTGAAAGATAGCGTTGTACTTGACTTTGATCAGTTCCAAAATAGGAAAGTGCTAAGAAACTTCCTCCAATAATTCCTGTCCAAATTGTATATCTATTTTCTAAATCGAAAGAAAAATCTAAGACTTCCATTCTGCCACTAGCACCAGCAATATCAAGCGCTTTGATGAAACCTATATCTTTAGGAATCAAATCGAGCGTAATAAAAAACGCAGCGAACATTCCAGCAAATATGATAAACATTTGTTGCTTTTGTGTGACACTTACAGCTTTCGTTCCACCAGAAACCGTATAAATAATAACCAACACACCAATAATGATGTTGAGTGTAACTAAGTTCCAACCGAGTACAACTGATAAGATAATGGCTGGCGCAAAAATGGTAATTCCTGCCGCCAATCCACGTTGAATTAAGAATAGAATAGCCGTTAGACTTCTGGTTTTTAAATCGAATCGATTTTCCAGAAATTCATAGGCTGTATATACTTTGAGTTTATGATATAAAGGAATAAATACCATACAAATGATTACCATGGCAATTGGTACACCAAAGTAAAATTGTACAAATCCCATTCCGTCACTAAAGGCTTGTCCTGTAGTAGATAAAAAAGTAATTGCGCTTGCTTGTGTTGCCATTACTGATAAACCAATAGTCCACCATTTCGAAGAGCTTCCACCTTTAATATAGTCTTCTGCGCTTTTGCTTCCGCGTGTTTTCCAAGTTCCATAACCAACAATTGCGGCTAATGTTCCTATTAATACAATCCAGTCTAATAATTCCATGCAGTCAGTTAGTTAAGAGAAAATATTCATGAGTACGTAAAATAATAAGATGTATGCCAAGTTGGCAACCAAAATGATTGTGTACATCTTTTTCCAAACAAATTTTTCAGTATTCATAAATTAGTTTTTTAGTTGTGGTTTTGTGATCACTTGTGTTTTACCAACAGAAATCATGTTGCTAAACAATTTGTATGCGCCAGGAACGCCCGCAGGTAATTCGCGGAAGAAACTCAATCCTGTATAGATATAGTTTCCTTTTCCGTATTTGGCAACTAATAAACTTCCTTTTTTTGGTGATTCTCCTTTGTCATGCATAGAAAGAATTGGCGTAAATTCTGAAGACCAATCATTCGGGAAATACAATCCACGTTCTTGTACCCAACCGTCAAAATCCTTTGCTTCAATTTTGTTTGGGAAGTTTACAATAGAATGATCTTTTGCAATAATTTTTACTGAAGCAGTTTCGTCTGTTACACGATCTCTTGACAATGTCAATTTGTACGGAGCGAGCTCATCACGATCTACTTTTATACGACGATTAGTGTTGTATTGTACAATGACGTTTCCACCATTTTTCACATAATCTAAAATGTATTTTTGCTTAAATTTTAACTCATCTACTGTATTGTAGGCTCTAATTCCGATAACAATAGCGTCGAAGTCTTTAAGTTTTGCAGCATCAATCGTAGTTGGATCAATTACCGTAACATCATAGCCAATTTGTTGCAAACTTTCAGGAATTGCATCTCCAGCTCCTTGAATGTACCCAATATACTGACCACTCTTTTGAATATTTAAACGTACAACTTTCGTTTCCGATGGTAATAAAACCGATTGTTTCGGAATATGATCGTATTCAATTTCATTCAACGAAAGTGTATACTTTTTATCTCCAATAAATACTTCCGGAACCAACGTTCCTTCACTTTGAGTTGCTGGCGGAACTACAGTAAACATTAATGTTGCTTCATCGCCTTTTTGGGCAATAGTTACTTTTTGTTTTTTTGGATAGACTTCCCAACTATACGGATGTTTTATAGTTACATAACCATCTAAGTTATCTTTTCCAGCTTTGACTGTTACCGGAATTTCTTTTGCTTTATTGTCTGAAAATATAATTACAGGATCTTTGAATTTTGCCGTTACTGCTGGTAAAATTTCAAATGGTTGATACAACTCACCTTTATCTGGTTTTGAATAGCGATAGATAACAGGTTTAGTAATGGTAATCGGTTTTCCGTCAATTTCTAAATTGAACTTTAAAACGGAAGGTCTTGGTGTTTCTGGCAATCCACGTAAATGTTGATCTTCCACTTTGTACATTCCTAATGTACCTTTTTCATATAACCAATACGGCGCAGAATACGAATCAGTCGCTAAATTTACGTCAAGCGTAAAATTTTCCTTTTTATTTGGTGCTAATGAAAGTGTTTTTGACGTCGTTTTCTTGTCTATTGTTGATGTGATAGAATTTAGTTTGATGTTTGCATTACTTCTATTTAATACTTCAATATTCACTTTCATATTAGCTCTTGGCGTTGCGTTTGCTTCCGAAGCAGAAGCTTCTATGTACAATCCGGCGCAAGCCTGAATAATTTCTTCAATCTCAACTAATTTAATAGCTTTCCAATGTTCATCTTCTATGTTTTGAATCATTCCATATGCTTGCATTAATTTAGGCAAATGCGCAGCAGGATTTACAAAATTGAAGTTTGCTTCTATAGTTGTTAATATGTTTCCAATAGCTTTTCCACCTTTTACACGGCTCCAAGATGTGTCAATTCCTGAGAAAATATTGCTTTTATCTTCAGGGAAATCACCTTTTAAAAATTCAACATACTCTTTTTGAGAACCACGTGTTGTTACACGACCAAAACCTTGACATAAATGTTGACTACTTGCAATAGAAGCCAATTCATTATTAGACAATCCTTTTAAAGGATAGTATACACCAATGTCAAAATTGAGCATTTTACTTTTATCTGCTTTTTCAAATTTTTCACGACTTCCATAAAACCACCAAGATGTGTTGAAAAATAAACGAGTTGGTTGCCAAGCTTCATAATCTGAAAGTTGAGAAGCATACGCATTTTTATCGCCAGCTAAGTCAAAAGCTTCCATACTTAACATAGCGGAAGTTGTATGATGTCCGTGTGTTCTTCCTGGGGTTCTGTGATCAAAACGATTGATAATTACGTCTGGCTTAAATTTTCTTATTGCCCAAACGACATCACTTAGTACTTCATCTTTATTCCAAATGTCTAACGTTTCATCAGGATGTTTTGAATATCCAAAGTCGTTAGCGCGTGTAAATAATTGTTGTCCGCCATCTACACCGCGAGCGGCCAATAGCTCTTGTGTACGAATAACACCTAATTGTTCACGAATTTCTGGACCAATTAAGTTTTGTCCACCATCACCACGTGTCAATGATAAATACGCAGTTCGCGCTTTCACATTATTTGACAAATAAGCGATGAGTCGTGTATTTTCATCATCAGGATGTGCTGCAATGTATAATGCAGAACCTAAGAAATTTAGTTTTTGTACTTTTTCGTAGATTTGGTTGGAAGAAAGTTTATTTGGTTTTTGTGCTGAACTTGTATAAACAAAAGCACAAGTCACTAAAATAAACAGTATTAGTTTTTTCATTAGGAAATATTTGGTTCAAGGTAAGACCAAAAATAGGAAAGTTCACCTATAGAAATATAGTTTTTAACGTTCTTTAACTTTCGTTGAATTCTATTTAAAAACCAAACAGATTACTTTAGAATTGTTTAGACAAAATTTTAGTACGTAAATACACAAAAAAAGCGAACCGAAGTTCGCTATATAATTTAAACTAAAAGTTGTATTAATCTCCTTTAGTTTTGTGCTTTTTTATTATTCCATCACCAAATATTAATTCAGCGTTTAGGATTTTGTACTGCTCAAATTTTTCTAGCATAATAAATATTCTTGTTATGAAGAAAAGAAAAAAGCAAACCGAAGTTTGCTTTTTAATCATATACTATAACTTTGCTTTAGCAACCACCGCCATTTGGCATTGATTCCATGCAATCTTCCCAAGCACAAGAATTGTTAGAACCACAATTAGCTTGTGTTTGACAGTTATTGGTATTATTTCCGCCGCCGCCATTGTAAGGACAATAACAGTCACTCATAAAATCAGGATCTCTTGATGGACAATCTTGCCAAAAGCAAGAACCATTTTCAGATTGATATCCACCCTTTACTACATTGGTTTCTAATTTAGAAATTGAACTTTTGTTAAGGGATAAACTTTTTAAATTCTTTTTTTTCATGATTTAGTATTTTAAACTGTTAACAGATGCAATTTGAATTAAATAAACAATTTGTGAGTGTCGGACCTTCGTCACATATAATAATGCTTTCTGCATGACAAGGTCTTCCGCTAGCACCTTTAGCAATGTGAATTTCTAGATTTGAAATTGATTTTTTGTTCAGGCTTAAATTTTTAAGATTTCTTTTTTTCATGGTTTTGGTTTAAATGATTAATAACACGCGTAACATTGTCCATTATACCACTGAATTCCCCAACCGTAACATTGCGATTGTGGCCATCCGATAGGAATTCCGCCCGTTCCACCACAAAATCTACCCTTTCCACCATTTATAGTTTTTTGGCTGTCCTTTTCTAATTTTTGTACTCCTTTAAGGTTTGAAATGTTTTTTAACATGATTGTGATTTTTTTTGGTTAATAGCTTAAAAATAAGGTAAATACCTGAATTTATGTTACGGAAGTACCGTACTTATTAGTTTGGGAGATGTTAATGTTTTCTTGTATTCTCAATAATTTGTGTAGCTTTGAGAAGAATCATATTTAACTCAATTATACGTATCCTAGTTCTATGAAATTATTAAAAAATAGTACCCTTATTTTGATCACTTGTATACTATTTAGTTGCACTACTCAAGAAAAAGAAAAGAAAACAATGCCAACATACGCCAATGATACACATTCATATGCAAGGCCAAATGAAGCAGTTGCTAAACATTTGCAATTAGATATTGATGTAAATTTTGAACAGAAAATTATCACAGGAACGGCAACGTATACTATTGAAAACTACGCAGGCACTGAAATCGTTTTTGATGCAAAAAATTTGAATATAGAGAAAGCAACGGTTGATGGAAAGGAAGTAAAGTTTACGCTTGGCGCGAATGATGCTGTATTGGGACAATCATTAACAATTCCTGTTGAAGAAGATTCAAAAGAAGTCGCTATTACCTATGCAACTACTGATAAAACAGAAGCATTACAGTTTTTAAATCCGCAACAAACTGCTGATAAAAAGTTTCCTTTTTTGCTTACACAAGGTCAAGCTATTTTAACTAGAACTTGGATTCCGATTCAAGATAGTCCACAGATTCGCTTAACGTACAATGCTAATGTAAAAGTTCCAAAAGACTTATTAGCAATTATGAGTGCCGAAAATCCAAAAGAGAAAAACAAAAATGGTACTTATAGTTTTAAGATGAAACAGCCAATTTCACCATATTTAATTGCGTTAGCGGTTGGAGATTTAGTTTACAAAGAAATTAGTCCAAGAACTGGTGTATATGCTGAAAAATCTATGATTGAGAAAGTTCATTACGAATTTGCTGATATGGAAAAAATGGTAAATGCAGCCGAAAGTTTATACGGAACGTATGCTTGGGATCAATTTGATGTGGTTGTATTGCCACCAAGTTTTCCGTTTGGTGGCATGGAAAATCCACGTTTAACGTTTGCTACACCAACCGTAATTGCTGGTGATCGAAGTTTAACGAGCTTGGTAGCGCACGAATTAGCACATTCATGGTCTGGAAATTTAGTCACAAATGCTACTTGGAATGATTTCTGGTTGAATGAAGGATTTACGGTATATTTTGAAATGCGTATTATGGAAGCTTTATATGGAAAAGAGTATGCAAATATGCTCGCTTCTATTGGACGTCAAGATTTAGCAGAAGAAATAGAAGGATTCAAAAATCAGCCTGAAGCAACACATTTAAAGCTCGATTTAAAAGGAAAGAATCCGGATGACGGAATGAACAGTATTGCGTATGACAAAGGATATTTATTCTTAAGAACACTAGAAAATACAGTTGGACGCAAAAAAATGGATTCGTTTTTAAAAGAATATTTCAACAAACATGCATTTTCTACTATAACTACAGAAAAATTTATTAGTTACCTAAATGCAGAATTATTAGAGAAGAACAATATCGACTTTAATGTTGATGCTTGGGTTTACAAAGCTGGAATTCCAGAAAATGCTTCAAAAATACAATCAGATAAGTTTCAAAATGTAGAAGAAGCAATTGCAGCTTGGGAAAAGGGAACATTGAAAGAAAAGGATTTATGCAGGAAGAATTGGAACATTCAACAAAAAATTCACTTCATCAGAAATATTCCTGCAGGAATATCTATAGAAAAATTCACAAAACTTGATACAGCTTGTAATTTTTCAAACGCAACAAATTCATACATCGCTATGGTTTGGTTTGAACAAGCAATTAATCATAATTATCATGCAAATGATGTAGATATGCGCATTGATAACTTTTTGATGACCGTTGGTCGTCGTTGGTATGTTTCAACCTTATACAAGGCTTTCAAGCGTAATAATCGATTGGAAGATGCAAAGCGTATTTATGAAAAAGCACGCCCAAATTATCATTCAGTTACCGTAAATACAATTGATGAAATGTTGACGAGTGATTAATTCAATTTGCAAGTTTGAGTTTCAATAAATAAAAGAAAGGATAAAATAAGGGCATATTTTATCCTTTTTTTTAATGAGATATCTAAGCCAAGCAAGGTTAAGCGTGGAAATATGACTTAAATATGTTTAGTAAATAATTTATCAGATTATTATACTTAAAGATCGTGAAATTTTAGCGCTTATGGTTACGGTTTTACCATATAACAACTATTTGATTGCTATTGACAAATGCTTGTTTTTGTAGGATTTACAAACCTAATTTTTTACGCAAAACACTGTCTTTTACACTATTCTTTGACCAATATGGTGTTTTTAACTGCTTGATTCTTGTTGCTTTAGTCGTTAAAATTTTGGCATTACTTCCATAGCCACTTTTAGAAATTTCTGTCCAACCTAAAATATCATACGGAAAGCTAGTATTGAAGTTGATGGCTAGTTTTCTGTTCAATTTTGGATAGTTTAGTGTGTATGTCGAAGTGGTTCCAGAAGTTGTTAACGTTGTTGATGCTTCATACGTTTTTAGTGGAATATGTTTCATACGCAATACTTCAAACGCAGGAACTATTTGTTGTGTTCCTAAAGGTAATTGAGAAGGATCAATTCTGAGTTTTGTCCATAATTCATCTTCTAAAATTGCTTTATCTATTGTAAATTCTTGATCAGATTCACTTTCAAAATATGAATATGATTGTACTTCAAACTGCGCTCTATTATTGAGTTGTGTAAAAACATGTCCACACCATTCTTGCATGGAAGAAGTTACTTTGATAGCGTGTTTGTTATTACTAACCGGATAAAATGCACTTGTCATTACACTATATGGATAAATTCCTGTGTAGAATTTTTTAGTACTGTTCAATTTTAAAACTGGAACATTATTAGAGCGCTGTTGATCTGCTTTGACTTGTTTTTCAGGATTGAAATCTTCCGTAACATAAATTAAGACAGCTTTTCCCTTGTGAATTTCGCCATAGCGACCTTGTTCCAATTCAAAAGAAGTGAGTTCGGCAGTTCCGCTATACCAATATTTTTTAAACTCGTCAGAAGTTGGTTGCGCTGGATTACTAACTTTTACAGCGTTTTCAATGGCAACTGGTTTGGTATCATTTTTTACATTTGAACAAGCAATGATAGTTCCGGCTATAGTAAGTGTGGCTAAAATGAGATGTTTGGAGATCGCTTTCATCGTTTTTTTATAAAGATATTTAAAAATGATGATTGCGCAATGCGGTTTAACAATGTGTTAAAAGAGTTTAAGCGTATTTGTTTTTATTCGTCTTAAGATGATGAATGCAATGATGATCGATAATAAAAAGATCATAGCAATGATAAAAGGTGTACACGATTTGTGTAATGTATCTGAATCGCTAGATATAATAGAACCAGTAGTAGCTAATAACGGTCTTTGAGAATCAGCATTATCAGTCGTAAGTAAGTAATCAATGTTTCCTAAAGTGTTTGTTTCTAATGCGACACTTTTGTAAGGGTTATTGTTTATTTTATGAGTACCGATGTTAGAAATGTCCCAAGAAGTGAGTTTACCATTTTTTTGATAAGCTTCGCTACCATACTCAATTTCTGCAAAATTGATAATAGATGGTGTTGTTTCTTGCGCACAAATAGTTGTGTGCGAAAGGAATATAAATGAAATAATAATACAACGTATAATTTTTTTCACAAATAGATTATTTTAGGGAATCTTTTATAAAGCTACTAATTCTATCGATACAATACCTCTATAAACTTATAAGATTGCCTTTTTAATGTATAAACTGTTCTAAATCTTAGATGAATGGTAAAATATGACGTATTTGTTTCATAACCATTTATATATATAACAACTTAAATCGAAAAAGCCAGACATTGCTTGCTTTGTCAGGTATTATTCAAAGCTAAATTTTGGAATCTAATATGAATTGATAAATGTTTTTTAATAGAAAAAATCAAAATAGATTTTCAATTTCTGAAAACACTTTATAGACTAAATGCGTAGGTAAACCAACAACATTTGCATAGGAACCTTCAATACGTGAAACTTTGGTATATCCAATCCATTCTTGAATTCCGTATGCGCCAGCTTTGTCAAATGGCTTAAAATTGGTTACATAGTAATTAATTTCAGCATCGGTCATTTCCTCAAAAGTTACTTTCGTAATTTCATGAACTACTTTTTGTGAAGTCGCAGTTGTAAAACATGCAGAAGTGATTACTTCATGACTTTTTCCGCTCATTACTTTAATCATATCAAATGCTTCTTTTGCATCTTGTGGTTTTGCTAACGAAACACCTTCATGCCAAACGACAGTATCTGAAGTAACTAAAACTTCGTTGTTTTTTAGTTCATCTTTAAAAACAGACGCTTTTAGTATAGCCAAGTAATCTGAGATTTCATGATGTTGTAAATGTTCAGGGTAAACTTCATCTACAGATTTTAATCGGATTTCAAATTCAAGACCTAAATCTTTAAAAAACTGTTGCCTTCTTGGCGAACCAGAAGCTAAAATGATATGGTATGTTGAAGAAAGTTTGTCTAACATAATTTAAAATAAAGGGTCAAAATAGTAAAATACAACCGTTGATAGAATTCCGAACAACATAATTAATTTAAGTAAAAAAGATAACATTCTATATTCACGTTTCGTATCCGCTTGCCATATTTTGACGATAAAATAGAGTAGTGGTAATAATAATGTGAACAATGCGTAAACCGTTATAATCGTTTTACCTTGAAGATATTCACTAATTACATAAAGAATAAAAACAAGTAAGAATCCTGCTAAAATAGCCGAAATTTTATTCACTCTATTTCTGCCTAAAACAATTGAAAGCGTTTTCATACTTGCATTATAATCACCGTTTACATCTTCATTATCTTTCACAAGTTCGCGTATGAGATTGATTAAAAATGCAAAAATGGCGTAGATGAGTACTACTCTGATTATAAGATCGTTTCTAAAAAAGTTGTTTTTTGTAAAAATTGGGAACGCTAAAATCAAAATACTTGAAGCGACTAAAAGTGATACGATAATATTCCCAATGAAGGCTATCTTTTTTAAGTATTTTGAATATAGAAATAGAAGCAAAGCAATTGCAATAAAGATTGTAGTATTTTCAGGTAAACTAATCACACCAACATAGATTCCGAGACCAATTCCCACGAAAGTGAACACAAAGTAAAGAAGAAAAGCGTTCTTTTTAGTGATGAAAGTATCAATAAAAACTTTATGAGGTTTGTTGATGAGATCCGTTTGTACATCATAAATATCGTTAATGATATTTCCGCCTGCGGCAATACAAACAGTAGCTAAAACTAAACAGAAAAACCTAAGTGAATCTAATGAATAACTTGAATATGGATTAATTAAATAGAGCTTAAATAGATATTGTGTCAATGCAATCATAACCAAGTTTGGAAAACGAATGAGTTGTAAAAACTTTAGCATGATTTTTAGGGTTTAATCGTACTTCGCGTCAAAATTATCGTCCCACTTTCCTTGTACTTTCATCACTTGGCGAATTACATCTCTTGCTGCACCTTTTCCACCATCGACATGTGAAATGTACTTGCAAATTTCCAACACTTCATATGCTGCATCTTGTGGACACGTTGACAATCCAACACGCTTTAACACAGGAACATCCGGAATATCGTCGCCCATGTACAACACGTTTTCAAGTTTTATGTTTTTCTTCGCAATATACTCGTCTAATTGTTCTACTTTTTGATGCGCGCCTAAGTATATATCTGTAATTCCTAAACCTTGTAAACGCTTACGAACACCTTCATTAGTTCCACCAGAAATAATACATACATTATAACCGTTCACTACGGCAGATTTAAGTGCGTAACCATCTTTTATATTCATACGACGCAGCATTTCACCTGAAGAAGTTACGGTAACTGTTCCGTCTGTCAATACGCCATCAACATCAAAAATAAAGGTGTTAATGTGGTTTAAATATTCTTTATAGCTTTTATCTTCCATAAGTTTTTGCAATTGATTGCGTGAGCAAGGTATATATTTCTTTGTGAATGTCTTTATCTAATTTTTCTAAGTGACTGTCAATCGTTTTCTGATCGCCACGTTTTGCAGGTCCAGTTTGTGCCATATAAGGCGTAAGCGTATTAATTTTGTCTGCTGTTTCTTGAATGAGTGGACTCAATATTTCAAAAGGAACATTGTTGGTTTCACAAATTTCATGTGCAATTCTGTATAAATGATTGCTAAAATTATTCACAAAAACCGCCGAAACATGTAATGCACGACGTTGTTCTGAACTAATCTTATAGGAAGGACTTCCAATAGCATCAGCAATAGACTTTAATATTTTAAAATCAGCTTTTTCTCCACTCTCCAAACAGATTGGAATACCTGAAAAATCAACATGTACACCTTTGGAAAACGTCTGTAATGGATAAAATATACCGCGTCTATTTTTTTTGTGTAATTCGTGCATAGGAACACTTCCAGAAGTATGTGCAACCAAACGATCTGTAAATGGTAATTTATTAGCAATAGAAGTAATGGCGTCATCAGCAACTGCGATTATATAAATATCTGCTTCTGCAAGATTTTTTAAACTTGTAGTGGTTGCTACATCTTTGAAATATGGCAATGCTTTTTTCGATCTATTATAGACTTGAACAACAGTAAGTGTCTCAATTGTTTGAAAGACATTGTATAAATGTTGCGCAATATTTCCAGCGCCTAAAATGACGATTTTTATCATGCTGCTAAAATAGGAACACTTTACGGTTTTTAAAACTTTACAGATATACTTTTCTAGTGATTCATATGAAATAGATAAAAAGAGAATCTATTTATTTGAAAAAACACCAAATATGACCAATATCATATTTTAAGATTGCAAGAGTGTAGATATTTGTCAAGAACAAAACTCAAAACAAAATGACACTCTATACAAAATATTATAACGAATTTCAGAATAAGTATACGATGTATATCCCGTTAACAATTATATTGCAAAGTTGTATTGGATCAATTGCGGCAATGTATATTTTAATGACAGGATTGGATACAATTTCATCACTAGTTCAATTATTTTTATGTGTAATATTATGTATGTTTTATAATGCTGCAATTTTAGCACAAATGAAGGGGGAATTAGTATTTAATATGTTGATCCTAAGCTTGTTGTTTAATGTTGTGTTTATTATCATAAATGCAGTTTAACTAAAACAATTTTTGTAGAATGTGGAACTTTTTAAAAGTACATAAATACCTAATTACATTAATTTGGGTTGGAATGGTTTTGGCTATTAGCTTCATGGAAGCGCCACTAAAATTTCAATCTGAACTAGTAGATACACGTATTGGTGTTAGTATTGGAAGAATCGTTTTTACTGCGCTCAATAGAGTAGAAGTGATACTTCTAACTATATTTACGATACTAACATTTGCTTCGGGTAATTTTAAAAGAAGTTATCTATTGCATATTTTAATAGGAATCATAGGAATTCAAACCTTTTTGTTACTACCTTTCTTAGATGATAGAGCGTTGCAAATTATACAACAGCAACCTGTAGAAGATTCAATTTTACATATCAATTATGTATTGCTAGAAATCATAAAAGTAGTTGTATTATTGTGGATAAGTGTTTACAATATAAAAAAACAAGCAAATCGCTGATGAAACATGACATTCAAAATAGAGCAGATGTACACTTATTGGTAACTACTTTTTATGCTAAAATTAGAAAAGACGAATTGTTAGGACCTATTTTCAATGCTAAAATAAAAGATTGGCCACATCATTTAGAACATTTGGCAGATTTTTGGGAAACCAATTTATTTTTTGTCGCCAAGTACAAAGGAAATCCATTGGAAAAGCATGCAGAAGTTGATGCTGCTGAAAATAATACAATTACAGAACTTCATTTTGGAGTTTGGTTAAATCATTGGATGCAAACGCTAGAAGATCTTTTTGAAGGTGAAAAAGCAACGATGGCTAAAAACCGAGCCCGTAAAATGGGCACATTTATGTACATCAAGATATTTCAGGCACGAACTACTATCTAAATCATTACATATATAATATTCCAAAATAAGTAGAATTTGAATGTTAAATAGACATTAAATTATGTAAAATACCGTATTTTTGCATATTGAAATTTTGATCTAAACGATAACGCTACATAATGGGTAATTTCATCAAGAATATTCTCTTTTCTACACGATTAATGGCTGTCCTCTTTTTTGCATTCGCTTTGGCCATGGGAATAGGAACTTTTGTCGAAAGCGAACACGGAACAACAACTGCAAGAATTTGGGTTTATAATGCATGGTGGTTTGAAATGATCATGTTGTTTTTCATGATAAACTTCTTTGGAAACATTTTTAAATATCGCTTGTTGCGAAAAGAAAAATGGGCAACATTACTAATTCACTTATCTTTCATATTCATCATCTTAGGAGCATTTATTACACGTTATGTGAGTTATGAAGGTGTAATGCCAATTAGAGAAGGCGCTACTGAAAATACTTTTCTTTCCGAAAAAACATACATTACAGCTTTTGTAGATGGAGAAATAAATGGTGAACCAAGACGAAAAATTTTAAAAGGAGATTACTTAATATCTCATAAAGGAATTGCTCCAGGTTCATGGTTAAATGGAAGTTTTCCATGGAAAAATGATTACAATGGGCAAGATTTTACCATAGCATACAAAGGATATATTCAAGGAGCAGAAGAAGGAATACTAGAAGATGAAAATGGTATTGAATATCTTAAAATTGTAGAATCTGGTGGCGGAAATCGTCACAATCACTTTTTAGAATCAGGGAAAACAGCAAGTATTCACAACATCTTAGTTGCGTATAATATGCCCGAAAAAGATACCGTAAATGTAAATAAACCAGTGATTAGTATTCGATCTACAGATGCTGGTTATACCATTCACAGTCCATTTGAAGGTGATTACATGATTATGGCATTGCAACAAGGCGGAAAAGTTGTCAAAGATAGTGTACAACCATTCCAATTACGTTCGTTATACAACTTAGGCGGATTACAATTTGTAATTCCAGACCCAGGGAAAAAAGGAAAAATTGGTGTTGTTGAAACGCCTGAAAAACTAAAAGATCAGGCAGATGCGATTATTTTAGAAGTGACTACCAATGGTGAAACAGAAGAAGTTCGCTTAATTGGTGGAAAAGGAACTTTAAATCCACCGATAACAACAACTATTGGCGGATTGGAATTTCATCTTTCGTATGGAGCTGATCGTTTAAAGCTTCCATTTAGCATTAAACTTAATGATTTTATAGCTGAACGTTATCCAGGAACTGTTGGACAAGGTGGTTACAAATCATTTATGAGTAGAGTAACGTTGGTAGATGATTCTCCTTTTGATTACGATATTTATATGAATCATATAATGGATCACAAAGGATATCGTTTCTTTCAAGCGCAGTTTGATAGAGATGAAAAAGGAACCATTCTTTCTGTAAGTTATGATTATTGGGGAACAAATATTACCTATTTTGGGTACTTCCTATTATACTTTGCATTGATGGCAATTATGTTTGATAAAAATACACGTTTTGGTGATTTGAAAAAGCAATTAGACAAAATCAAAAAGAAGAAATCGACATTGACAATTATTGCGTTATTGTTCTTTAGTTTTGGAGCTATTGCTCAAGAAAATACTGAAACAGGAACACAAGAAACAACCAAACAAGAAACAGTTGCGCAGAAAGATGATCATGCAGGGCACAATCATGCGCCAGGTGAAGAGCATGAACATGAAGTTGTTACCAAAGAAATCACAGACACACAAATAGATTCTATCATTGCAACAAACTTAGTAGCCAAAGAACATGCTGAGAAGTTTGGACGTTTGGTTATTCAAGATGATGATGGACGTATGAAACCTGCCAATACATTTGCTCAGGAACTTTTACGTAAACTAAGTAAATCAAACACATACAATGATAGTATATCTGCAAATCAGGTATTATTATCAATGATTCAATATCCGAAGCTTTGGTACAATGCAAATATTATCAGTGTAAAACGTCAAAAACACGATAGTTTACGTAAAATCATTGGAATTGAAAAAACGGATTATCATGCAAAACTCACAGACTTTTTTGATGAAAAAGGACGTTACAAGCTAGCGCCATATTTGGAAGATGCATATGCTTCAAACACACCAAATCAGTATCAAAAAGCAATTAAAGATTTTGATTTAAAATTAGGATTGCTAAACAGAGCCGTTTCGGGTGATATCTTAAAAATATTCCCAATTCCAAATCATGAAAACAACAAATGGATTTCTGGACGTAACTATTTAGATAATCCAGATCAAGGTATCAAAGATTCAGCGTATGCGAAATATGTAAAAAACGCAATGCCTGTATACACATTGATTTTAAATGCTTCGCAGAAGAATAAAAATTATACAGAAGCAGACAAAATGCTTGAAAGTTTTCGCAAGCGACAAGAAGAATATGGAAGCGAAGTATTGCCTTCTATTGACAAAATTAACGCAGAAATCACGTATAACAAATACAACGTTTTTGAAAAGCTAATGATGTATTATTTGTTAATCGGTTCGTTGATGTTCATCTTTATTATTCTACAAATATTTAAGGATAATAAATTAATGCGTACTGCTATTTTGATTTTCAAAGTAATAATCATTCTACTTTTTGTATTGCACACATTAGGATTGGCAGCACGTTGGTACATTTCGGGTCATGCACCTTGGAGTGACGCGTATGAATCTATGATTTATGTTGGTTGGGCAACGATGTTATTTGGTTTGTTATTTGGACGAAAGTCAGATTTAACCATTTCATCTACAACCTTTGTCGTAGCAATGATTTTATGGGGTGCACACATGAATTGGCTCGATCCAAACATAGCCAATTTACAGCCTGTATTGGACAGTTATTGGTTGTTAATACATGTAGCGGTAATTGTAGCAAGTTATGGTCCATTTGCCTTAGCAATGATTTTAGGAATTGTTTCGCTCTTGCTTATAATACTTACAACTAAGAAGAATAAAAAACGCATGGAACTCAACCTAAAAGAAATTACCATTATCAATGAAATGGCAATTACAATTGGTTTAGTAATGCTAACTATTGGAAACTTCCTTGGTGGAATGTGGGCAAATGAAAGTTGGGGACGTTATTGGGGATGGGATCCAAAAGAAACATGGGCATTAATCAGTATTATGGTATATGCGTTTATATTACACATGCGTTTAGTACCAGGATTGCGCGGAAGATGGTTTTTTAATTGGATGGCAATTTCTGCATTTGGTTCAATTCTATTTACCTATTTTGGAGTAAACTTCGTATTAAGCGGACTACATTCATACGCAACTGGAGATGCCGTTTTAGGCTTACCATTTGTAATTACTGCTACTGGTCTTTGGCTACTTTATGGAGCATTAAGTTATTGGCGTTATCAAATTCACTACAAAAAGTAACAATTTTTTATAAAAGTAAGCACGTTAATTGTATTCGATTAGAATGTAATTAACGTGTTTATTTGACTTACTGTTAAAGTTGTTTGAATCTTATCAATATTTACCAACGATATTACGGAATGTGAATCATATGCAGCAAATGATACGATATGATCTACATTTACTTGAAATTCTACATCATCAAGATCGGTGATTTCTATAAACTTTGGCATGATTTGTTTTTTGAAACAAAATAGTTCTAATTCATCACATAATTCGCAGGATAAACACCCTTTTTGAGTTTGTTTATATATGTATTCAGGAATTTATAAGAGATAATTTCTTTTACATTTATACCTCAAAAACATCATTGCTCCAACCATTTTCTAAAGTCAGAAGTGGTAGATGAACTTGTCATGGCTTTTTCTTTAATGCCCGAAAGTTGAATGAGCAATCGATTTTTAAAATGACTTTCAATGTTTTCAATGTATTCTATATGTACAATTTGACTCCGATTGATGCGATAGAATTTTAAAGGACTCAACATTTCTAAGATGGTACTTAGGTTATGTGAAATCGGATATTTTTTGCCTGAATTATCAATTGCCATACAAAAATCACCAGAAGCTTCTATCAAGCTAATATCACTAACATTTAGCAATTGAATTCCTTTTGATTTTTTGATAACAAAACGTTTCTTATAATGAATTTCCTCTTGCTTTAAAGCTGTTTTCAACAAGTCAATTGTTTCATTTTGAATTGGTTGGTAATTAGTTGTTTTGAAGAATGATTGAAATTTTTGTAATGCTTGTTTTACATCATCTTTTGTATACGGTTTTAAAATGTACGCAATTCCATTGGTGCGAAATGCTTGAAACAGATATTCATCATGCGCCGAACAGAAAATAATTGGACAATCTATTTTTACGGTATTAAATACATCAAAGGAAATTCCGTCCAATAATTGAATATCAGACAGAATTACATCATACTTATTTTCTGTAATAAATGCAATAGCTTTTTCGTTTGAGCGTGCCCAATCGTGTGTAATTTCTTCATCAAAATATACATTCAAATTCGCTAAAAGCTTTTCGTATGCAGGAATTTCGTCTTCTAAAATTAATATATGCATAATTGATGATTTATGACTCGTTACTTAGTTTTATAATTGGAATTTTTATAGTGAATTTGCCTGCGGCATTTACGATAATTGGCTTTTTGTCAGACAGTAATGTATAACGATATTCTAAATTTTTTAAGCCAGTACCAAGCGATTCTTGAGTTGGTTTTATATTACTTTTCGTATTTGAAATTGACAACCACTCATCATAAACTTGAATTGTTGCTTTAATGGTTTTTCCATGTTGAGCCCGATTGTGTTTGGCTATATTTTCTAGTAATGTTTGAATAGCGCCCGTAGGAACAAATTTATCTTCCAATGTGCTATGCTTAATAATTTCAAATTCGTAATCGTTCCCAAAACGTGTTTTTATTAAAAACATATAATTTTCTGCAAAGTTCATTTCCTCAGTCAACTCCATCACTTCTGCATCTTTAGTTTGAATGAGATAACGATAAATTAATGAAAGTCGATTCACGTATTCTTTCGCTTTCTCAGTGTCGCTATCAATTAAAGCATCAAGTGTATTCAAATTATTAAATAAAAAATGTGGACTGATCTGCGAGCGCAGTAATTTTAGTTCATTCTCTTTTTGTTTTTCCTTGATAGATCCAAACAAAATTTGATTTTCATAATACTTCTTCGCTAGTAGCAAACCAAATGGCAAACCAATACTTTCTGCGGTGTTTGAAATAAAATTTAATATCCATTGTACATTAAAATGAAGTTTACTCCAATCTGCTCCGCCACTATATATACCTATTGCACGTTCAAGAAATCCTGCGAGAACCATTGTTACTACTGCCCAAAAGGTAAAATGTATATACTTTTTCTTGTTAATAATATAGTTTGGAAGTAACCAATACATGAAAATGAGGATCATTCCAATATCTAGTATGATGAAAGTTGGAATATCTAAAAAATACTCAATTAAATCATTTTTCTCATTTACATATTCATATATAGTCATCAATACAGACACTCCGTAATAAATTACGAGTAACATGTAATCAGATTTGTTGATTTTTGTATTCATATCAAGGATTAAATGTACTGT
This sequence comes from Kordia sp. E, assembly GCF_056033805.1. Taxonomy (NCBI): domain Bacteria; kingdom Pseudomonadati; phylum Bacteroidota; class Flavobacteriia; order Flavobacteriales; family Flavobacteriaceae; genus Kordia; species Kordia sp. E. The sequence goes on along the minus strand of NZ_JBRASR010000006.1, from coordinate 266,897 downwards.
AAAAAGTATTAATTTTTCGTTTTAATACGATCAACTTCATCACCAGCACTGTTTTTTCTGTTTTTTGATTTGTTATACTTTTTACCAAAACTATAACTTAATTGTAGAAAAACATTTCTTCTTGGCCAATTGCTAATAATATTTGCATTCACATTATCATAATTGATGCTTCCATAAAACTTACGATCAATAATTTCTTCCAATTCTAAACTTACTTTCAATTTGTCATCCATGAATTTTTTGCTAAATGCGATATCAATTCCTGCAATCCATTCAAATTCAATTTGTCCATCCAATCCACCAGAAGTATAATATCCAGAAATTTCTGAGTTGATGTTCCAAGGAAGTTTGTATTCAGCACTTGTAAACCAAGTTATGCTCCATTTTGAAGTATCAAGTTGCGGAGTTAAATTTTTAGAAGTATAACTATTATGATTTGCAATAATTCCAGTATAACCTTCAACACCTTTTATAAAGCTTAATGGAGCAAAAAGACTGAAGCTCCAGTTTTTGTTTTCTGCTAAATTGATGGTAGAACGAGACGTTTCTGAAGTTGTATCATTTTGAGAAATAATTTGAAACAATATATCATCTGTTTTACTATAACCTACGCTGAAAAAAGGTTGATTCTCATATGTTAAGTTGAAACGTAAACTATTTGTTAATGCAGGCTTTAAAGTTGGGTTTCCTTCTTCAAATGTAAATGGATCGTAATAATATACAAACGGATTTAATGATTCATATGATGGTCTTTGTATGCGGTAACTATATGCAATATTAGCACTAATTTCATCAGTGATTTCACGAGAAACACTCAAGCTAGGGAAAAATTTAGAAATCGTACGATCTAGCGAAGTATTAAGGTTTTGTGAAGTTCCAGTAGTTTTACTTTGTTCCCAGCGCAATCCTCCAGAAAAAGACCATTTATTTACACTATAATTAAATTTTGAATAGGCAGCTATGATGTTTTCATCAATTAAAAAACGATTCGTTTGATTGCTGTTATTTACAAAATCACCATTAGAATTCTGAACCAACGATTGTAAATCACTATCAGAATCTACATCCGAATATTTAAATCCAGCACTCATCGTAAAATCTTTGCCTAAAACTCTTTTGTAATCTGCTTTATAGGTTTGAATCTTATATTTCGCATCTTGAAAATAGCGTTGATTTGCATACGCAACATTACTTTGTCCTACTTGAAACAAGTTATTTTCATTATCAGAATTATAGTTTACATAATTAAAATCAAGTGTTAACTTATTTACTTCATCATCATATTCGTAATATGGATTTACAATATATAACGCCCAGTTTTTATCATACTTATTATCTGTAACTAACATTTCTGTAGTTCCATTGCTTGTAATATTAGTCACGTTATCAGTAATACGGTCAGAATCACTTCCTGTACGTCGTAAGCTAATTCCTGTAGTATGTTTATCGCTGATATAATAATCTAATCCAGCGCTCAATCGTAATGTGTTTGGATCATATGGCGAGCGAGAAATTTGGTCATATACTTCATCTCCAACCTGACGGATAAGTTGTAAGTCTTCGCGAGAAGAAGATTTAGAATAACTAGCGCTAGCTTGCCAGTTTATTTTATCCTTATAACTTGCAATAGAAGCGCTTGTTCTATACATAAAATCATCTACATAACCTACCATCGTTTTCACGGTTCCGTAGGTTCCAAGTTTTACATTTCGCTTTAAAATAATATTGATTAGTGGTCCAGAACCATCTGCATCAAACTCTGCACCAGGTTGTTGAACTAACTCTATCTTAGCAATATTATCTGCGGGCATTTCACGTAATAGCGTTGCCATGTCCATATAATTGGTAGATTTCCCATTAATTAAAATTCGAATATTGCTTTGTCCAGCATAGCTCAAGTTTCCATTGGTAATTAATACACCAGGAATTTTTTTCACAACGTCTCTCACGTTTGAATTTACCATTTCGGAATTTTCCAGATTGATCACTAATTTTTCTGCAGTTTGCGTAATTACTGGTTTTTTTGATATAATAGTAACTTCTCCTAAATTTTCAGGTAGATCTTCTTTCAGTGTAAAATCGAAGGTTACATTTTTACTAGTTTCAATGTTTAATACAATTGATTTTTCAGTTTTATAACCAAATAAAGAAGCTTCAATCGTATAGCTTCCGTTTTTTACATTCTTAAAAATATAGGTTCCGTCATCAGAAACTGTCACTGCTTTAATAGCTTTGTTGTTTTCGGTTTCATATAAAACTACATTTGTAAAGGATAAAGGATTTTTTGCTTCGTCCATAACTTTTCCTGAAATGGTACTTTGTGCAAACATGGAAAAGCTTCCAAGCAATAAAATGATGTTGAGTAAAGTTTTTAACATAACTGTTCGTGTTTTTTGATACACAAATATGTTTCAGAATCTATACATACAAAAGGAGATTCTGCCGAATTGGGTTTAAAAAAAGGTGAATTGGGGATATTTTACTGTTTAAAAAAGATTGATTTTATGAAATTTTTCCGCGTATTACTTCATACTCTAATGGTGCTACTCTTAACCATCTTAACACAAGTAGGCGGTTTGGCGTATTTGATTTATTTATGGTTGAAACGTTATATAAACACTTTAGGTTGGAAACGAAAACTGCTCAACTTTGGACTTTTTACAATCATTTATAGCGTATTATCATTTACAATCTTACCAATAATAGCTTTAAGTATTTATAATAGAAAAGCACTTCCTATTACACATTCGGCTTTAAAACCATTGCGAATGTATACGTATATCATGAATCGTCATTATGTAGATAAAGATTTATATGATGTATTGTTGAATTCGGCAACACAAATGCAAGAAGAATTTCCAAAAACGATTACTTATTATTTAGATGCATGTTTTCCGCTTGGCGCGAAATTTCCCTTATTACCACATTGGAGTCATAACGACGGACGAAAAATAGATTTGGCATTTTATTATACAGATACTACAACAAAAGAAAATAAAAGCGGAAGCCCATCATGGTTAGGCTACGGAGTTTGCGAATCGCCAAGAAAAGGAGAGGAGAACATGCCTGAATATTGTGCGGAGAATGGGTATTTCCAATATAGTTTGCTGGAAAAAATTGTGCCACAGTATAACAAAGATGCGTATGCTTTTGATCCAGTTAGAACCAAAATACTTATTCAGAAATTGACAGCTTCCTCAAAAATCAAAAAAATATTTATAGAGCCACATTTAAAAAAACGGATGAATTTGACAAGTGCTAAAGTCCGTTTTCATGGTTGCCATGCAGTGCGTCATGACGATCATATTCATGTGCAGATGTAGCGGTTTTTAGATGTTTACTTATTTTCTTTTAAAACCATATCAATTGTTATTGCACCAGATAGAATTGCTACTTTATTTGTAGTATCTGTAAAATCTGAATTTAAATCCACATTGTATTTATCTGCAGTAGTAAAAATCTCTTTCATTGCGCCATTCCATTTTTTACTTATTGTCCCGATTTGTTTATCGTGAGCATCTTTTATTTGAAAGTTCCAAGCTTTCCAATCTCCAGTAATTGCAGCGATTAGCTTTTCTGACTTATCATGAATTTTAAAAGTAGGTTTAAACAATTTAAATTTTTGTTTTATTGAACCAATAGTATGTCCTCTAGCGTCATCAATTGTAATTGTTGACATAAAGAAAGTCCAACCTCTAGAAATTGATGCTTGTAGTTTTCCATCAGAATCTTTTATCTCTAGTCTAAAAGGCATCATGTTTTTGTTTAATAATAATCTAAGGAACTTTTGTCCTGTAGAGACTTTTTGGTTCACAGAACCTATTTCATTTCCTTTATCATTAAATATTTTGTAGGTATTTTCAAATTTGAAATAGTTAACTTTTTCGTCAATAAAATAACTGTTTGTATCAAAAAAAAATGAACTCATTTTTTAGTAGCTTTAATTTAAATCCAGATTCTTAGGCATTTCGGTTTTGCCGCGTTTCTTAATTGGTATCTGCACTCCAATTCTATTTCCTCATCAAACTTTAATAGAATACTAAAGTATAATTTTGCTAAAGCTAAACGAATATCCTTTAAAATAAAAGTAAATTATTTCTTTTGTCATGACGTTCATATTCATATGCAGTATTAATATTCACTATTCAACAATATCATATCCCGTTTCTTTAATTCCTAAATAATCTTGTTTAGACTTTCGTTTTTTCAAAATTCCTTTTTCTTCTAGTTCAATTAGTAACTTTTTTAATCTTTTAACTCTTTTTTTCTGTGATAAAATCCATGCTTGATCTCCTACAGGAGCACCATTTAACTGCATTAAATTTATAGGAGTAATGACGATTTTTTTATTTGCGGTTTTCAATATGATAATAATATCTAGAATGCGTTCTACAGATAATTCATTAGCGTCGATTCTAGAAACATCTGGATATTTTTTCGAAAATGAATCTACTTCGTGTTTTAACATAGTTTTTGTTCCATATTGTAACAATTGCTCCATTAACTTTTCATCTTCAATATAAAACATATCTGGACAAGGATCTTTCGGTCGTACAGCAACCATAAGTAATTGTCCCAATCTAAAATCTGGGTTTGTTTTCCAAACTTTTTCGAGTTCCTCTAAAATTTTCGGGATACGATTTTTATCTCTCATTATGCGGTCGATTACTTGCGTAGTATTCCTTTTTAGCTTTTTTATTTCGGTAATAACCAACCACAACTAAGGATAATGGAAAGAAAAGTATAATTCCAATCCATTTTAAAATGGTCAAAAATACATTCGATGAACTTTCATCAGCTTTTCTACCTGTTAATTCTAGATATTCTGAATAGGTTGCTGTATTCTTTCTGAGTAATTCGTGAGCAGCTTCCAATTCATAACCGTTGTATTGAGCCGAATTGGTAATTATAGAAACGAGCTCAGACTTAGTCTTATGTTTAAAATCTTCTATATATCTGGCTTTCATGATATTATTTTCGTAATTATTTTTTTGTTACTTTTTATATTTAATTGATACTAATATAGTATGAAAGTTATAATTTTTATTATCGTTATCGCCCTTTTCTTTTTATATGCAATCTTTTTTCCTAAAGGTGTAAAAATACTTGGTATGCCAGCCGAACAATTTTTTTCTAAGGAAAAGTCAGATGAAAACGATGCTGACTAACTATTCTTTTCGCAACCAATAACAACTTTATTATAGGTTAAAGTTTTTCAACATATAAATATAAAATTTTTTAATAAATGATGAAGTGAGTTTTTAAATTGTAAAATCACTTTCTTAGGTGTAATTTGTAGTACCAAAATATTTTATTAATTTTTAATTATTTAATCATGAAAAAACAAATTTTAAGTATTGGAAAAGTTTTAAGTAAAAGGGAACAAAAAGCAATCTATGCAGGAGCATTAATACCAATTGAAATTGGTTTTCCTTGTGAAGAACCACAATTAGCGCCACCACCAATTGGATGTTATTACAGACGCATAGCGCCATGTACGTATAGATTAATATGCATTAGTCCATTCGAAATTTAATAAAAAGTAGCTGTCTAAAAATGTTAAAACGCGTCATTCTGAACTTGATTAGTTTGACGAAAATTTGAAGTTTTAGACAGCTTCTTTAAATTTTCTCATAAGCAATAATAATAGCAGATTTATTCTTTTCGCAACCAACCTACAATTTTTTTGTATGAAATTTCCCAACGATTGTTTTCATGAGTTAAATCGTAAGAAATACGCGTACGACTAAATGGACCTGCATTTTGTTGAATAATAGTAACTGAGTTATCCGTGACTTCCGTTACAATAGCAACATGTCCAAACGAATTATACCAAGAACTTTGAAACACTAAAATGTCATTTGTTTTTGGTTTTGAAATACTTTGGTTTGTATACTGAATCAAGTTGCGTTGCGTATTCAGTTTTCCATCTTCTATTGTTGGATTAAAAAAATCTTTTGCATGTCCATAACTATCAGGCATTTTATGATGTAAATGTTCATAATAATAACGTTTGACAAATTCAACACATTGAAACTCTAGTCCTAAGTTATAACCATCTTTCGCAACATTTCGTTTTTCCACATGATTCACAGCACCATTATAATACACCGAAATAGTATTAAATGTATCTAATTCTTGACCAACAGTTTTAAAAGGATTTATGTTTACATGTTGTGATAGCTTTAAAAAACAAATACATATTATAAATACTATAGTTACAATCAGAAATTTTCGTTTCATGCAGATAAAATAATTAAATCCCATTTAAAATATAAGAGCAATAATATAAAAGTAATTAAGAACTGAATTAAAATATGTTTGTCTGTCTTTTTTACAAACCTTTTTAATAGAAAATCAAGAACTAAAGGAATAAATGCAAAAAGACAAAATATAAAGCCAACTAAGTAATGCCAACCTTCTGGAGCATTATCTGGACGTAGTAATATATATATGCCAGATAATAATTGGAAAATGAAAAAGAGTAATAAAGGAGTAATTCTATTTTTCTGCATGACGAAAAATAAAAAAAACTTCATGATTTAAAAATTAAATATCACAATAATGTGTTCAAAAGTGTAAAAAGAAGTCAAGCTCCAAACGAATACTTTTGTATTTTTACGAAAACTAAAAGCCTAATGAGAATATTTATACTGTTGCTTGTTGCATGTACTGTAAGTTGTACATCAAAACCAAAAGAAAAAGTAAAAGAAACAGTTTCAACTATAGAAACTACCACAAAAACAACACCTGAAAAAACTATGGAAAAAGGATCAATTCATCAGTTTACAGTAAAAGATATTGCTGGAAACGATTTCAAATTAGCCGATTTAAAAGGGAAAAAAGTACTATTTGTAAACACAGCTTCTGAATGCGGATTAACGCCACAATATGTGCAATTACAAGAAGTATATGACAAATACAAAGATCAAAATTTTACAATTATTGGTTTTCCTGCAAACAATTTTGGCGCACAAGAGCCTGGAAGTGATCAGCAAATTGCTAAATTCTGTAAAGCAAATTATGGTGTAACGTTTCAAATGATGAGTAAAATTTCTGTTAAAGGAGATGACATGCACGAAGTTTACAAATTCCTAACGCAAAAATCACAAAATGGATTGGAAGATTCTGACGTTGCTTGGAACTTTCAAAAATATTTAGTGAACGAAAATGGTGAATTAGAAAAAGTAGTTTCTCCACAAACATTACCAAACGATGAAGCTGTTATAGCTTGGATTGAAAAGTAAAAAGTAATTCTGGTGAGTTCTTTTCCGCAGTGTAGCAAAGCTTTCTCGTTAAAAATTTTTGAAGCCTTGGAAAAAAATTAGAGAAAGATTTGCGGTTTTAGCTTTTTCAGCTAAAAACACCTCAGGAAAAGTGTCCTTTCTTTTGTTTCTTTTCTTTGGGCAAGCAAAGAAAATGAAAAATTGAAATTGAATTTTAGTCGTTTAGCGATGACATTGTTAATAATAACTAAAGGTTGTTTTATTCAGACTTAAGTCGAATTCACTTACATATAACAATATCGCTTTTTTGAAAGATTTGTATAATCCGAAAAAAAGGCGATATTTGTGTCATTATGGATCTCTAGGTAATATATATTCGGAACTCGTCGATGACTATCGACCCTTTAAAGTAACCCAATCTTCTTGAGGTTACTACATTCTAATATATAATATTACAATAATGTCACAAGACCATAAAATATCAATCAAACAACTATATTCATACTTCAAAGAAGCTTTAAAAGGCTCTCAAAATAATTTTACAACTGGAAGCATCCGAAAAGCAATTTTTATGCTTTCCATTCCCATGATTCTAGAAATGCTGATGGAATCAATATTCGCAATTGTAGATATTGCGTTCGTTTCACAAGTCAGCACAAATGCAGTCGCAACGATTGGACTTACAGAATCGGTCGTAACGTTGGTATACGCGGTAGCCATTGGAGTTAGTATGGCTGCAACGGCTATGGTTGCTCGAAGAATAGGAGAAAAAGATCCGGAAGGCGCATCTAAAGTCGCAGTGCAAGCACTATTTTTAGGAGTTTTCATCGCAAGTATCGTGAGTGTCATTGGAATCATCTATCCAAAAGAAATCTTAGGACTCATGGGCGGCGAACCTGAACTTATTGAAGAAGGTTACGGCTATACACAAATTCTACTAGGTGGAAATATGACAATTATGTTACTATTTCTAATCAATGCCATATTTAGAGGCGCAGGAAATGCTTCTATTGCAATGAAAGCATTGATTCTATCCAATGTACTTAATATTATATTAGATCCGATATTTATCTTCGGATTTGGTCCAATTCCTGCTTTTGGAGTAGAAGGTGCAGCGATAGCAACAACAATTGGACGTGGAAGTGCCGTATTATTTCAACTAGGAATCCTTTTCTATGGTTGGAGCGTAATCAAAATTAAATTCAAAGATTTAGTAATACGAACTGCCATTATGTTGAATCTTTTGAAAATTTCCCTTGGCGGAATAGGACAATTTATCATTGGAACATCAAGTTGGATATTCCTAATGCGAATGATGTCCGAATTTGGAAGTGATGTCTTAGCTGGATATACAATTGCTATTAGAGTTGTTATGTTTACACTTTTGCCTTGTTGGGGAATGAGTAATGCCGCTGCAACATTAGTTGGACAAAACTTAGGAGCAAACCAACCAGAAAGAGCGGAAACATCTGTTTGGAAAACTGGAAAATACAATGCGTGGTTTATGGGAATTGTATCGATCATCTATTTAGTATTCGCGAAAGAAATTATTCGCTTATTTACAGATGAAGCTATCGTGATAGAAAATGGAGCATTATGCTTGCAAATTATTGCTGCTGGATATATTTTCTATGGATATGCTATGGTGATTATACAATCGTTTAATGGAGCTGGCGATACTAAAACACCAACATACATCAACTTTTTATGTTTCTGGCTATTTCAATTACCGTTTGCGTATCTCATGGCAATACATTTTGAATATGGACCAAAAGGTGTATTCTGGGCAATTACAGCCGCAGAAGTTTTAATAGCAATAGTTGGAATGATCGTCTTTAAAAGAGGAAAATGGAAGGCTGTTAAAGTCTAGGTTACTAACTGGTAGTTTTGTAATTTAGTTGCAACGAAAATACTTTTTATGAAAAATAAAAAATTAGGACTCAATACAGTCTGTACACATACAGGAGAAGTTAAAGATACACAATTCAAAGGAGCTGTTTCTCCACTTTATATGAGTAGTTCATATGCGTTTGAAGATGTAGATGTAAAGCGTTATCCGCGATACTTTAATACACCAAACCAAGAAGCATTAAGTAAAAAAGTTGCCGCGTTAGAGCATACAGAAGCCGCCATGATTTTTGGAAGTGGAATGGCAGCTGTAAGCACAAGTTTACTAGCTTTTTTACACAAAGGTGACCATATTGTATTGCAAAATGCATTGTATGGCGGAACTATGAATTTAGTGTTGGAAGAATTTGATAAATATGGAATTGAATATTCGTTCACGAAAAGTTTAGATATAAAAGACTTTAAAAAGGAAGTCAAGAAGAATACGAAAGTTATTTATATTGAAACACCTTCGAATCCGTTATTGAAAATTACAGATATTCGAAAAGTTGTCAAACTTGCTAAAAAACACAACATTGTTACTATGATTGACAATACGTTTGCGAGTCCTGTAAATCAGTTGCCAGGAACAATGGGAGTTGACATTATGATTCATAGTGCAACGAAATATTTTGGTGGACATAGTGATATTTTGGCAGGTGCAGTTGCTGCTTCCGCAGAACACATGGATCGTATATTTCAACTTGGGAAAAACCTAGGTGGAAGTTTAAGTGATTTTACGGTTTGGATGTTAGAAAGAAGTATGAAAACATTAGGAATTCGTGTTGCAGCACAAAACAAAAATGCGCTAAAACTCGCTAATTACTTAGAAAAGCATGAAGCAGTTGCTAAAGTATATTATCCAGGATTAAAATCGCATCAAGATCATGAATTGGCAAAATCGCAAATGTCTGGCTTTGGCGGAATGATGTCTTTTGAATTAAAACCAGAATATAATGTTTCAAAATTTTTCAAATCGTTGAAACTAATAAAACCTTCAATGAGTTTGGCTGGTGTAGAAAGTACCGTGTTAAGTCCGACACAAACTTCACATGCATTGTTAACTACTGAAGAACGTAAAAAGCAAGGAATTGCAGACGGATTGATTCGTTTCTCGGTTGGAATAGAGGAGAAGAAAGACATCATTTCAGATCTCAATCAAGCAATAAAAAAATCGAAAAAAAAGAAGTAAAACGTATGAGAAAAATAAAATTAATCTTAGCAATGATATTAACGTTCACTTTTATAGCGTGTGGTAATAAAGATGCTAAAAATACAGATAATGATTTGAAAGTAGGCGGTTTATACGTTTCTCAAAATGAAGATGGTACCTATGGTATTACAAAAATAATAGCATTGGATGAATTTGCTGTGCATATAAAAATGTATTCAAATAAATTTGAAGTAATGCCAGAAGATATAGATGCTGAAAAGCTACAAACTTTTATTGGGCATGCGCCAATGGCAAAAGAAGGTTTTTTACTAGATAGTCCTAAATTATTGAAAGTAGAAAAAGTAACGGAATCAGAATTGGAAGGTTACAACTATTACAAACAACAATAATGATTAATTTGTTTAGAAATAAACGAATCATAAAACAAAGCCTCAATGATATTTCGTTGAGGTTTTTTGTTTTTATTAATCTTTCAAAAAATAAATATCGTATCAATAGTTGTAACAATTATCAATTATTTACACCTTATTAGATATATAATTATTATAAAACTAGATGAATGTATTAGAAGAATTTGCTAAAAAACATGATGGAGTTTATGAAGAAGATCCGAAAGTCAGTATAAATTTTCCAAATGGAAAACAGAGCTATCAACGACAAAAAGGTTTGTTTGTAATTGATGGAAGTAAAATTAAGATCAACATTAATGAAGTTTCAGATGCCGTACGAACTGCAGAGCCGTTTCGGATTGCACTCTATTTCGATAAAGTATATAAAACTACGCTTACCATGTACCCAAAAGGTCTATGGAATCGTATAAAAGATATTTTTTTTCCTGCTAAAGCAAGATTTATTCCACGAAAAGTAAACAAACAATTTTACATTCATGTTGATAGAAAAGTGTGTAAAAAGTTAGTTAATAACAAGATATTTGTTGAAAACATTCTTAATGAACAAATTTACATTCAAACTCAGCACAGAAAAGTTACTAGCATTATACTAACGCCAGCATATGGAATAAATAATGTTGAACATTTAGAAAAATTTATTACAGTTTTGAAAGAAATTGAAAAAACTATTAAAACTTAAAATAAAATAAAATCGAATCTAGAAAAAACATATTAAGCGAAAAAAGTATCCGTATTATACAGGAATTCAACGTTAGTCCAGGAAAAGACTTTATAAGCTAGATTGCAAGTCATGAAGAATTTGTAAATGAAGAAAAGAAACTACTTAAAGAAATTTACCAAAAGGTAAGTGTTTTTGAGCTATGGAATTTTTCCAATATTAATACAGGAAGGAAAAATGCTATAATCTTTCTAAAAGAAAATTATGGATTAGATCAAAAAACATGTGAAATTATAGTGAATGATATTTCGTATAATTGGTTGTAATCGTTTTGAGAATTAAATAAATTGTATTTTTGTAAAAAGCATAAAGAGAAGCATGAAATTAGACATATTAGCTTTTGGCGCACATCCTGATGATGTAGAATTAGGTTGTGGAGCCACAGTTGCAAAAGAAATTACAAATGGTAAAAAAGTCGGAATTGTCGATTTGACTCGTGGCGAACTTGGAACACGTGGTTCAGCAGATTTACGAGACATTGAAGCGGCAAATGCAGCGAAAATATTAGGCGTTGAAGTCAGAGAAAATCTAGCGTTTGCAGATGGTTTTTTTAAGAATGATAAAGCGCATCAATTGGAAATCATTAAAATGATTCGTAAATACCAACCAGAAATTGTATTATGTAATGCAATTGATGATCGTCATATAGATCATGGAAAAGGAAGTCAACTCGTAAGTGATGCTTGCTTTTTAAGTGGATTAATGAAGATTGAAACACAGCTTGACGGAAAAACACAAGAAAAATGGCGACCAAAGCATGTATATCATTACATTCAATGGAAAAACATTGAACCAGATTTCTTAGTTGATGTATCTGGATTTATAGAAACCAAGCATAAATCTGTGATGGCATATAGTTCACAATTCTATGATCCAAAGAGTAACGAAGCAGAAACACCTATAACGAGCAAAAACTTTATAGATAGTATAAACTATAGAGCAAGAGATTTAGGTCGCTTAATTGGCGTTAATTACGCCGAAGGATTCACTGTTGAACGATATGCTGCGGTAGATTCCATTTCAGATTTAATATAAAGACTATGGAAGAACAAGAGCACATACACAATCCATTTCAATTTGAATACGCGTCTAGCACACGAAAATTTTCAGTATGGACAAAAATGATGGCAATAATATTAGTATTGATTTTTATATCAATTCCATTGTATGAAATCAATGAGCATACCTTTCAACTCAACGCAACTATTTTTAACTTTACTGGAGATTGTTTTGGAGGTGTTCAATATTGGCAACTTTTTTAATATCAATTAGAAATAGAACTATGGAACAAGAACACATACACAATCCATTTCAATTTGAATATGCGTCTAGTACGCGAAAATTTTCAGTACGAATGAAGTTGATAGCAATTCTATTAGTGTTGATTTTTATTTCGATTCCGTTATATGAGATAAGTCCAGAGGCTTTTAAAGCAAATTATGTAATCGTTCCTTGTGATTGTCCACGAACATTATCCCATGGTTGTTTTCATTTTATACTTTAATCTCTTAGATATTAAAAAAAGGCTAAAAAAAATAGAAGCTAATATTTTCATAATCATATAGATAAAAAATAAAGTGAAATAAATAGCATAAACACTTTGGATAAAAAATGAAATAACATATATTTGCATCCGCTAAAACAAATGGTGATTGTAGCTCAGTTGGTTAGAGCATTGGTTTGTGGTACCAAGGGTCGCGGGTTCGAATCCCGTCTTTCACCCTTTTATAAACTCCTCTTTATGAGGAGTTTTTTTTGTTTTAGAGTTTTTTTTTGAAAGCTATATTTCTTAATCTTTTTTACTCAGAAATATCGTTTCGACGCGTTTTTTAATTATGAAAATTATTTAGCTATACAATTTGTTTAAAATGAAAGAAAGCCCTAAAAAGAGCTTTCTGTAAATTGATTTTATTGTTGTGCGTTTGTCTTTTCTAAAAGGAAAACACTTTTCATTATCAATACTATTATCGAGGTTGCTTATTTAGAATGTTTACCTGAGTACGCCTAAATTAAACATCTCCCAAGTCCATGAAACTCCAGCACCAAGACTTATAGGTAAAATAGAAACACCTGCTGTTAAGGACAGTCCAGGACCGCAGTTACTCCAATTAATAGTATCCATTGGGTAATTACCAGATATATTTACTCCGATACCAGCACCTGCAATTGGTGTATCAAAGGAAACTCGTGTATACACTCCAAATCCTTTAAGACTTACAGGTGTAGAGTTTGGAAAAACTCCAAGACCAATTCCAATATCAGCACTTACATTTGTTTCGAAGCCTGCAGAAGTTATTAAAACTGCCATAGAACGGTTAGTACCATCTAAGCTGAATAGAAAACCTAGACTATAACCAATTGAAAGAAAAAATGAAGCATCGGCTTCTATTCCTATAAAAAGTACTGGTCCAGCTTTGCCATTGGAAGATCCCGAACTTGGAGCGATAATATTTTTGAACCCTTGCATGGCTGGGCTTTTTTTGAAGCTTTCTACCTTATTTGTTAATGCTCTATCAGGCCTAATTCCCGTAAATATTGAGCTTGGTCCAACAGGTATTTTATTTAGATCATCTCTAATACTACTTGCTTTTCCATGCAAATCATTATTTTTGGCATATTCAGCCAATTCTTTCATTTTGGCTTTTTGTGATTGAGATGGAGGTGAAGGGATTGCTCTTGTTCTAGAAACATATGGTTGTGTTAGTCCTACCAATGCTTGGAAATTAATCATATTTAATACTCCATGTCCACTTGCATTTTTTCCATAATACTGCAGACCAAAATGAGCCTTAACATCATCATAAGCTGTTATTTTTTGTTCGAAAATTAACTTTTCATTTTCCCAAAGTTTTAAATTACCCTCTTGAAAAACCATAACCACATTATGAGAATGGAAACTCGTTCCAGTCGAAAGTTCTGAATCGCCCATAAATACCCAATTAGATGCATCACCTTTAGGGTCTACATAATAATATTTTCCGAATGGTTCATATTCTCCATTTTTATCTTTAGCATAATGAAGCATTAATCCACCTGGTAGTATTGCAGAAGCACTTCCCGTATCAGTCCTATTTAAATGAGAAACAGTCATTGTAAAAGAAAAAGTAACGCTTAATGGAATATTCTTTTCTTTATCATTTAATGTAAATGATTTTTTGAGAGTAGCAATAACTCCTCCTCCTGACTCTTTGTGTAAACCCGCAAACTCAATACCGTTTTGGAGAAATACACAACTATTTCCTACTGGGATTTTTTGTGAATTATTATTCTCACGTATAACATTCCATTCAGAGGATCGTTGATTAAAAGGATCAAAACGAACTTTGTCTCCATAACCTATGCCTACTTTATCATCATCTCTTTTTCGTGTTGGATGTAATTCTATTAATTCAAAAATTTCGGGGCTAAAACCATACTGATCTTCCATTGTTGTTTATTTTAAATGTTTATTATTAGTACTCATTAAGAATAGAAATGGGCTTGCATAAAATTTAATAGAAATACTATTTCTTTAAATTTTAATACAAAGGATGTTAATTAAATTTTATTATTGAGGGATAATAGAAATCAAATTTAATATATTGTTTTGGTGAAATTTCAGGTGTAAATACTTGATTATGAAAAGAGTAATTATACGCTTTAAAACCGTTTGATGTTTTTTATTCTTAAGAATTTTCTCTAACGACGCATAATTTATCGCACAATAAGAATATGTATTTCTTATAAGTATAAAAGAATTTTATAATAGATTCCTAAATCATCCAAAAACTGTCGTCTAAAGTAACTATTGAGAATATAGTCCAATTGCTTACACATTAAATTTTATATATTTGAATTCATAACAATTACCAAAACTACAATTGAAAGCAATCACTAAATATTGGTTTCTGGAAGGATTTAATCTTTTCAAAAAACTCGGAATACTCAACATGATGAAAATCTGTGAGATTCTTGAGATGGACACTATTGAAAAAGGAAAATCGATAGTACTTCCTGATGCACATAAAAATAGTGTCTTCTTTCTAAAAAAAGGAAGTGTAAAGATTGTAAATACTACAAGTGATAATGTTAAGTACATTGTAAAACGAGGAAACATCTTTGGTGAATTGGCGCTTTTCGACAAAGAAGTAGCAACCGAAGAAGTTGCTTATGCTTTAGAAGATTGTATAATATGCTACATAGATGCTGAGCAAATGGAAGGATTGATGGAGAAACATAAATCCTTAAAAAATGGTGTGCTTAAAATCTACGGATTGCGTATAAAAAAACTAGAACGAAGATTACACGATTTATTATATAAAGACAGTACAACAAGAATTAAAGAATTTATTACCGATTATTTAAATGAATTTGGAGAAACGAATGAAGAAGGGAAACTAATAGCAAAAAACCTTTTGTCTCACAAGGAAATTGCAAACCTTACCAATACTTCACGGCAAACAGTGAGTAATGTACTTAGTAAAATGCGAAAAGAAGGTAATATTGATTATGATGTCCAATTTATTTCTAAAACGAAATAGTTAACAATGCATATAATAATCCCTGTTTTTCAGTAGTATACGAACTCCAATTCGCTAGAATCAACTTGTTAATAATAATTCCTACCTTTAAATTATTACTGCTATTAAAAATGGTAATAAGATGATACGGAAAACCACAATAATGCAGAAAACATAAAAAAATAAATGTTTTTTGTAAAAAAAAGCACAAAGTGTCGTCTAAAGTAACTATCTAATATTTAGGTCTTTTCTATATTTCAGAAAAGGTCTAGCTTGCCTATAATTTAGAGATAATTAAAACCAACAGCGTAAGCAACAATAAAAAGCCAACCTAGTATTTATGAAAAAACCAGTAGTAATTGCCCAAGTAAGTGAGTTAATAAATAAACAACCAGTTCATGCATTAGTCAACGGATTAGACTTAGTAATTGTAAAATTTGACAAAGATATCTCTGTACTTTACGGAAGATGTTTGCACAGAGGCGCACTAATGTCTGACGGTCACGTAGATGGCCACAATCTTATCTGTGGAGTTCACGGTTGGGACTACAGAGTAGATTCTGGTGTTTCAGAATACAATAACAAAGAAGTATTGCATAAATTCTCAACGAAGATTGAAGAAGATAATTTATTGGTCGATGAATTTGAAATTGATGCCTATTTAGTCAATAGTCCACAACCTTTCAATAGAGATGAATACTTAGGTGCGTATGCAGATACACATCCTGAAAGTACGGAACCATATACAGGTTACATAAAAGAACTAGCCAAAAATGGACTAAAAAACCTTGGACATCACGGTTTTTCAGCATCTATGGGCGTAGACAGAAATACACTTCCTAACTGGAATGATATTCAATTTTTACCAGCACAACTAGCTTCCAGACCTTTACTAGATCATGAAAATGTAGCAACTAAAGTTATCATTGGTCCAAAAGCAAAAAAACCTTTAGAACTAGACATACCGCTTTTTGTAAGTGATATGAGTTTCGGAGCCTTATCGCGCGAAGCAAAAATTGCACTATCAAAAGGAGCACAGCTAGCAGGAACAGGAATCTGTTCTGGAGAAGGAGGAATGCTTCCAGAAGAACAATCCAACAACTCAAAATACTTCTATGAATTAGCATCTGCACAATTTGGGTTTTCTTGGGATAAACTAGACAATGTACAAGCCTTTCATTTCAAAGGCGGACAAGGTGCAAAAACTGGAACTGGCGGACATTTGCCAGGAAACAAAGTAAGTAAAGAAATTGCTGAGGTGAGAGGATTAAAAGAAGGAGAAACGGCAATTTCGCCAGCAGCAAACCCTAACTTTCATACAGTGCAAGACTTCAAAGATTTCTCAGACAAAGTACGTGAACGCACAGGAGGAATTCCTATCGGATTCAAAATTGCAGCAAGTCACATAGAAAAAGACATTCAATTTGCACTAGATGTTGGTGTAGATTATATCATTCTAGATGGTCGCGGAGGCGGAACAGGTTCTGCGCCAACCATTCTAAGAGACAACATTAATGTACCGACAATTCCTGCATTAGCAAGAGCACGAAAATACATGGATAAAGTTGGAGCAACCGATGTTACACTCGTAATTACAGGTGGTTTGCGTATTGCGGAAGACTTTGCAAAAGCAATGATGTTGGGCGCTGATGCAATTGCAGTATCCAATTCGGCATTGCAAGCAATTGGCTGTTTAGGAATGCGCGCTTGCGGAAGCAACAACTGTCCAGTAGGAATTGCGACGCAAAAAGAATCATTGCGTAGTAGATTAATCATAGACTCTTCTGCGAAGCAATTGCATAACTATTTTGACGCCACAAATGACTTAATAAAAGTTGTTGCACGTTCGTGTGGATATGACGATGTAACTAAATTCAATCACGATGATTTATCTACATTCGATAGAGAAATGCACTATCTAACAGGAATAAACTACGCAGGAATTAAATAGAAAAATAACAATTTGGGCGTTACCACAAGGGTCAGGCCTTTCACTATATCTTTTGCAAAAAAAGCAAAAGGATGCCGTTGCAACCCTTAACGCAAAAGTCAAGTAAACTAAAACAAATGGAAAACTGGTATTTACCCATCACAATAGTCCCAGGAATTGGTCTGTTAATTCTATCAACCTCTAATCTTATGGTCACTTTAAGTAATGAACTCAATGGACTCATAAATGAAGGTTGTAAAGACGAAGCTATAATCATTCGAAAACTTACTCAACTAAAAACCTTAAACAGAGCAATGGTATTTTTCTATATCGCAGTTGCATGTTTGGCAATTTCAGGATTAATAGGTGGTTTGGAGTTAAGTTTCATAGAAAAAAGTGCTACGTATATAAGTATCATCGGAATTGTAATTATGCTTTTTGGATTATTCTCTCTCATAAAATACTCATACAGAGCAGTAAGTATTCGACAAGATCAATTCAAAACAAGAATCAACAAAAACTAAAAACATGGCTACAACCAAAAAATGGTACAGTGTACTAAAAGATAAAAAAACATTACCAGAAGGACGTGTTCAGACGGTTACTGCTGGTCATCAAGGAGTTTGTTTAACGCATTATAAAGGCAAGTTTTCTGCACTGGATAATAAATGTCCACATCAAGGCGGTCCGTTAGGAGAAGGTTCTATAGAAAACGGAATGCTACGTTGTCCTTGGCACGGTTGGGATTTTGATCCATGTACAGGAATGTCGCCAGGCGGTTATGATGATGGAATAAAAACCTTTGAAGTAAAAGAAGAAGGTGATGAAATTCTCATCGCTGTAGAAGAAGAAGAAACACATCAAGATACTATTTCTGATGTCATGATAGAAACCATGGTAAATTGGGGAGTGAATACAGGTTTCGGTATGGTTGGACATTCAAACCTAGGAGTTGCCAATGCAATGATGCGACAAGAAGCAAAAGGAAACTTTCAATTCTTTGGTATTCGTCATGAAGGCGCAGCAGCTTTTGCAGCTTCAGCCTATGGTAAATTAATGGGGAAACCAGCTGTAAGTTTTGGTATTGCAGGTCCAGGTGCTACAAACATGTTCACAGGAATGTGGGATGCAAAAGTAGATCGTTCGCCAATGTTAGTACTATCTGGTCAGGTAAATACACAAGTTGTAGGAACTGGCGCATTTCAAGAAGTAGATTTAGTAGGAGCGTTTCAAACTGTAGCAAATTTTAATCACAGTGTACAGCAAAACTCAAAGCATAGTGAATTGATGAGTTTGGCTATAAAAAGTGCAATATTAAACAGAGATGTATCACACATAACATTTCCTGATGAAGTCGCTTTTATGCCTAAACCAGCTAGAGAAAAAGCACAAACACCAGAAGGAAGAATTACACCAATGAACATTTCGCCGCCTAGGCAAATGGTTTCAAAAGCTGTAACAATGATAGAAGGTTCTAAAATGCCAGCCATCATAGTTGGTCACGGAGCGCGTTTTCATATGAAAGCAATTACAGCTTTCGCTAAAAAACTAAACTGTCCAGTGATTACGACGTTTAAGGCAAAAGGACAAATTTCAGATCATCATGAGTTAGGTTGTGGTGTATTAGGAAGAAGCGGAACGCCTATAGCTTCTTGGTTTATGAACGAAAGTGACTTACTCATCGTATTTGGTGCATCTTTTTCCAATCACACAGGAATCACACCAAAAAAACCAATCATACAAGTAGATTATGATCCAACAGCATTGAGTAAGTTTCATAAAGTTGATGCTGCACTTTGGGGAGAAATTTCGGAAACCTTATCTATCATAGTAGAACAAACAGAAGGAACATTAAACACTGTAGACAGACGTCCGGAAATTGCAAAACGTTGGGAAATATGGAATGAAGAAAAAGCAAGTCGCCTAAAAGATGAAAGTAAAATTGGATTGAGTTCTATTGCCGTTTTTGAAGCAATGAACAAAGTAGTTCCAGACAATGCGGTAATTGCCGTTGATGTTGGAAATAATACTTATTCATTTGGACGTTATTTTGAACCTAAAAACCAATCGATTTTAATGTCAGGATATCTAGGATCTATCGGTTTCTCATTGCCAGCCGCAATGGGCGCATGGGCAGCACAAGGAAAAGACAGACCAATTTGGTCGGTTTCTGGCGATGGAGGTTTTGGACAATACTTAGGTGAAATGATGACGTTGGTAAAATACAATATGAACATCAAACATGTATTACTAAACAATTCAGAACTCGGAAAAATATCGAAAGAACAAAAAGCAGCAGAACTTGATGTTTGGAAAACATCTTTACACAATGTAAATTTTGCAGCATATGCAGAAAACTGTGGTGCTTTAGGAATTAGAGTGACCAAAACAGAAGAACTATTGCCAGCTTTAGAACAACTTAAAGCACACAATGGTCCAGCATTATTAGAAATAATAACAGACGCCACATTAATATAAGTTAGAAAATGAAACAAAATTTAAAAAACGGAATCGCTGCTCAAGGATTTGATGTAGTATCATTCTTTAATGGTAGCCCAAAGAAAGGAAATCAAAATTTTAGTGCTAATTATGATGGAGGAAAATATTTGTTTTCTTCAAAAGAAAATAGCAATAAATTTGAAGCTTCTCCAGCAGCATTTATACCACAATATGGAGGTTATTGCGCTATTGCAATGTCTGAAGGAGCAGCAGCAAATCCAAACCCTAAAAGTTGGGAAGTAAGAGATAATAAACTCTATTTCTTTACACGAATGTTATTTGGAATTATTGATGCAAAACGTCAATGGGTTAAAAAACCAGAAGAGTTAAGAAGTTTGGCAGATACTGCTTGGATTAAAATGAACGCATAACGTGTTAACTTACATACTTAAAAGTAACAAGAATTAAAATACAGAATAAGCCCAAAACTCATCTAGAGTAGGCGTAACCAACACAAAATTATTAAAATGGAAAACTCACATTTAGAAACTTTTAAAGCAGTAGCACAAGGAAAAGGATGGCCAACTACTGTAGCTATAACAGATACAGAATGGACGTTGCAAACAGATGAACCTGTTGAAGATGGCGGATCGAATAGTGGACCGAATCCTATGCAACTTTTTATTGCATCTTTAGCGGGTTGTCAAAATGAACAAGCGCAAGTTGTTGCAGATGAACTTTCTTTGAGTATTGCACAGATTGATATACAAGTAGAAATTGATCTTGATCTTGCAGGTTTTATGGGAGAATCAGATAACTCAAACGGAAGTTATAAAAATGTACGATTAGAAGCTTCCGTATCTGGAGATGCAACAGCTGAACAAGTTAAAAATTTGGGTCAAAAAGTAGATGATCGTTGTCCTATTTTAGGTTTGTTACGCACTGGTGGTTGTAACATTGAAAGTACTTGGAGTAAAAAATAAACTAGTTTGAAATATTTAGAAAAACATAAATATCTGATTGCTTTATTAAGTGTTTTTAACTTTCTATTGACACCTATACATGTAGCGCTTATTGATATAAATACTGCACATATAGTTGTTGTAAATTATACACTTGTTATACTTGCGAGTTCATTAATTGCTGAAACAATTAGAGCTCGTGTGATAACGTATATTTTAGGAATACTAGTTCTTATTTGTATATGGCTTGAATATTCAATGTTCAAAAACAGAATGCTAGAGTGGATTCGCTTAGTAAGTTCTCTTTTATTGTTTTTTAATTTCTGTGTTTTACTCGTAAGACAATTAGTGAAAATCAAAATGGTGAACCTCCGTTTTATATTAGGACCATTATTGGGCTTTTTATACTTAGGAATCTTAGGTGGAATTCTATTTGAAATGATCCATCTTTTAGATATAAATTCATTTCAGTTGCCTGAAAACACTTCAGGATACATTTTCTACTACTTTAGTTTTATAAGTATTACAACAGTAGGTTACGGAGATGTAACACCATTAACGCATTCCGCGCAAGCCGTAACAATGGTTTTAAATATAATAGGTCAATTTTATTTAGCAATTGTTATTGGTGTTTTTGTGGGGAAATATATTAATTCAAAATCATAAAACTATGTTCGAATCTTTTAGTATTATATTTACGATTGCCGCGTTGTTTAACTATATCAATTATAAATGGTTAAAACTGCCAACGACTATAGGTTTAATGATTTTAAGTTTACTTTTAATTATTCCAATTACGTTTAGTAAAACACTGTTTCCAACGTTTTATAGATTCTTTTGCGATATTATTGTGAATGCTGACTTTAAAACACTTTTACTTGATGGGATATTAAGTTTTATGCTTTTCGCAGGAGCATTACATGTGAATCTTGCTGCACTTGCCAAAGAAAAAAAATCAATTTTATTATTCGCGACGTTAAGTGTACTAATATCAACATTTTTAGTTGGCGGATTGGTGTTTGTAGGAGCACAATTAGTTGGATTAGAATTACCTTTTATACATGCGCTTTTATTTGGAGCATTAATTTCTCCAACCGATCCAATAGCAGTAATGGCAATTTTAAAGAAAGCTAATATTTCTGAAAGTTTAGGCATAAAAATAGAAGGAGAATCGTTGTTTAATGATGGAATTGGTGTTGTTGTTTTTTCTGGAATTTTATTACTTGCAACTGCTACAGGAGAACACAGTACGGCAGAAATTGGAGCAGAAATCGGAACATTATTTTTAGAAGAAGCTATAGGCGGATTGGTTTATGGATTGCTAATTGGTTTTCTAGGACTAAAATGTATTCAATCATTAGAAGAAAACCCGCAGTTAGCCGTAATGATAAGCCTTGCTGTTGTAATGGGCGGAACTTCAGGAGCATTTATGTTACATGTCTCAGCGCCATTGGCAATGGTAATAGCAGGATTATTAATTGGACATAAAATACACATAAATGATAATAAAAACCCTGTGCAAAAAGCCTTCAATTCCTTTTGGGAAATATTAGATGATGTATTTAATGGAATTTTATTTGTTCTTATTGGATTAGCGATTCACTTACTAGAGTTTACCACAGGCTATATTATATTGGGTATTCTGGCAATAGTAATTGTACTTTTCGCACGATTTATCTCTGTACTTTTACCATATGCTTTATTAAAACATGAAGAAGAAAAACCAATAAAAACAATTGCAATTTTAACTTGGGGCGGATTGCGTGGAGGAATCTCTATCGCGTTGGCATTAAGCTTAAGTCAGGAACTATCTGGAGATCTAATACTTCATATAACGTATGTTATTGTGTTATTTTCAATTATTGTTCAAGGATTAAGTATTGGTAAAGTTGTGAGAAGACTATATAAATAGCGTTTTAAATTGACGTTACGATTTCTTTTTAGAAATGATATCTTCTTTCTCTAAAGATTTCATTACAACTTTTACATATTCATTAATAGATTTTGAAATATCTGTAGGATCAATTACCGTATATGTTCCAGTCCAAATTAATGATTTCTTAGCATCTTTTTGCAAGCTATACATGGAAGTTTCAACATATAAAACGTTATATTTTTTATAATAATCTTGTTCAAAATACGTGTCTTGAGAAGTTAAGTAACCACCAAGAAATTTTCGCAATTTATAATCAAACTTTGGTGATGCACCAGTACGCGATTCATTTTCTTGAACACTTTTAACTTCAGAGATTAATACAGTATCATATCCGACAGTTAATAGTTTGTCTATTTGAGTTTCAATTTCGGCTTCAGTTTGTTCTGTATCTTGAAATAATTTTTCAAAAACCACGGCACTTTGTATGGCTTTGATATTTCGTTTATGTAACTCGGTGACAAATTTAAATTCAGAATTACTTCGAGTTTCAAAATCAGGAGAAACACTAATAACTAAAATGTTTGTAGGATTAAAATTTGAATGTTCAGGATGTACCCAGCTTTTGTTCAGGTTTACAGAAGAACATCCAACCATAATAATGGACAATAGTATAATTTTAAATATTCTCATTTGTGTATAATTATTAATCAATTACATCTTTCTTCAGTTCAATAATAGTAGGCGGATTGATAAGTTGTTGTGCTTCCAAAACAGCGATTGTCAACTTTACATAATCATCTACAGATTCGTCAACAGACGTAGGATCTACAATGTCAATGTACCCTTTCCAGAGTAGTTCTCTATCTTTTGTTGGACAAATGCAATACATGGCAGTTTCTGAATGATATATTTTGTATTCATTATAATATTCAGGATTGTAGTATATATCTTGATACATTAAATAATCGTCTGTAAACTTTCGATACGTTTCATCATAGCTATGATATGTATCCTTGTATGTTATTTTGTCTTCTACACCAATGATTTTAGTAAACAGAATAGTGTCAAAACCATCTTCAATTAGTTTATTTTCAAGTGCTTTCAATTCTTCTTCCGTCATTTTTTCTGTTCTAAAAGAAGGATCAAATAAAGTTAAACTTGTAATGGCTTCAGCACCACGTAATTCTAGTTCGGTTTTAAGTTGTTTCTCATACTTTTGTCGTGCTTCCAAGTTTGATGTCAAACCTACAATTAATACTTTTCCAGGTTCATATATATCTATATCTGGATTCTTCCAATAGTCTATAAGTTGTGTTGTTGTACAAGCTGTTACTGTGAAAATAACTGTCAATATTGTAAAAAGTAAACGTTTCATAATAAGTTATTTTTTAATGATTCTTGTTGAACAAGTATCGTTGTTTTTCTTCTTTTTTGATTCCTTTAATAATATCAATTAGCTGTATTTTAAGTAGTTGATAGTTTGTTTTATATTGATGAACTTCTTCAATTAATTTCTGGTGTATTTTTCTATAAGTAGCTTCATCTTCAGGTTGATTAATTCCATCAACGAGTATCTTAAGTTCCTTTTCATGCTTTATTACAGAAGCGATAAGAGATTCATTTCGCCGTTCCGATCTATTGATTGCATCTACAATTTCTTTATCACTAGAAAAATCATTTAATTCCAGTAATTGCAGTGTAAATGTTTTAATAAGGTGTTTAAAAAAAAGATGTTCATCTTTGCTAAAATTCAATTCAGAAAGCCAGCCTAAAGAGTCTTTGTGCATTTCTTCAGCACTAAGCCATTTGATATAATTTGTATGTGTTTGTGTAGTTTTCATGAAGCTATTATTTTATAAGTTTATGGTGTTCTACAAAAATTCTTGTGTATAATTTAGTTTGACTCAAAAAAATCTCTTACCCAAGCTTTTACTTGGTTCTCAGTCATGCTATCAGTTTTTCGGATGCCTTTTATTTTTGTACTTATATCATTGTGATGCTCCTGTAATTCCTTACTCAACTTTTCGTTGGTACCAGCTGGTCCAAAAATGACTAAAGCGTCAGTATCTTTTATTTCAAAAACTATTTCTTTGAAATATGCTTTCATTTGATGCTTTTCACGTTCTAAGTATTTACTATCCTGTATAACATCTTGTGGACCGCCTTTTATGCGTGTTCCGGAACCTCCATGTGGACGAAAATACTCTATATTGGAAGTGATCGTATTTAGTGTCTCTTGCTCGTTTTGTAGTGTTACAATTAGCGCTTTATGCTTGTCTAGCCAAATTCCTGTTTTTTTCATTGGGTTTATTTTTAGATATTAAATCGTATAACATATACTTCCTGAAGCTAGCTGTTTATTCAGGAATTACCAGAAAAGGAACTATTGGTTGAAATCCTATTTTTTTGATTACGGGTTCTCGTGTAATTCGTTCCATAAAACTATGTGAATAATGAACCATAGCTAAGATGTCTATTTCCAACTCTTTTATAAAATCATTAATTTCAGTTGCTTTGCTTGCATACTCTGGAATCCAATGATAGCTGTGTATATAATTTTTTAAATACTGCTTCATCATTGTAAAATTATTCTCTTGTATTTCGGATAATTTCTTTTCTTCATTGATATGCATAATTCTAATTGTTGAATCGTATAAATCAGCTAAATTTTTTAAATAGTGTAATTCTTTGGCATCACAATTTCTGTTGAAATCAGTTGGAAAAGCAATTTGTTTAGGAGCTTTATATTCATAGTTATCGGGCACCATCAAAACAGGGCAATTTTTCACTTTTTTAATGATGTTAGTAGCATTACTTCCAAAGAAAATCTCTTTAGCTCCAGTCGCACCTTTTGTTCCCATAACAATAAGATCAATAGCATATTTTTCTATGGCAGTTTCTACAACACCGTCTAAATTTCCGATGTTAAAAATTACTTTGAATTCATGATTTTCATTTGCGTTCGTATCTTCTAATGTAGTCTTCAATTCCAATAAATCTTTCTTTGCATTTTCAGTCATTGTGGTTAATAATTTATTCGATAAACTGGACATTCTTGAAGATGTTACTTTTGTAGCATTTAATAGATAAAAAGTACACTGTTCATTAGCATATAAGTTTAATGCATATACAATTGCGCTCTTGGCATTGTCTGAAAAATCGGTTGGTAAAAGTATTTTTGTCATAGTTGATAATTTTAGATTAGAGAATTAATCTCGTTGTACATTTTGAAGCGCCAAAAAATCAATTGAAATCAATATTTTTTCTTATTACTATAGTATTTAAGTTATGAGTTAAAGGTATATGTAACGTTGAAAATAAACTATGATAAATGTCAGTTAATGAGTTAGATATAGTGTGTATGGTATGAAGAGAATAGTATATTTTATTACTGATTTATATCATAGGAGTAAAACAATAAACATGCTAATTTTGTTAGGAATACAACTAATTATGAACACTAAAAAACATATAGCTATTTCATTTTATCAACATCTTGGCAAGCTGTTTTATGCAATCGCTTTGGCGGATAAAAAGATGAAAGAAGAAGAGTTTGAAGTAATGAAAAAAGAGGTCTCTTTATTGAGTAAGAATAAACATCTTATGATATCAAACACAAAAATTGATATTGAACATTGCATAATAGCAACGTTTGATATGCTTTATTTTAAAAATATAGAAGCACAAGCTTGTTACAAAGACTTTATAAAATTTAAAAAAGCTCACGAATCTTTATTTACGGAATCATTAAAAAAAATAATAGTAGAAATAGCGAGTAAAATTGCAACTAGTTTTTCTAATGTAAATAAGTCAGAACTTATGATGATTGCAAAATTGAGTATTGAATTCAAAAAGACAAACTGATAAAAATATTTATGTCAAATCATACAGAAAAAAAACATTGGTATCATTTAATTTTTGGTAAAAAAACAGAATTGTATTTCGCACTATTATGTGGAGTCTTTTTACTGATAGGTTTCCTGTTAGAAAAATTTACAAATGGTCTAGATGGTATCTTTTATACATGTTATGTTATTTCATATATTTTTGGAGGTTATTTTGTTGGAATTGAAGCTTTTGTTAAAATTAAAAAAGGAGGTTTTGATATAGATTTCTTAATGATCGCTGCTGCTATTGGAGCTGCATATATCGGCAGTTGGGCAGAAGGTGCTTTGTTGTTATTTTTATTTAGTTTAGGGCATGCATTGGAACATTATGCAATGTATAAAGCAAAAAAATCAATAAAAGCATTAGGGAAATTATCACCCAAAACTGCACTTGTAAAAAACAATGGGAAACTCAAAGAAATTCCTATAGAAAAATTACAAATTAATGATATTATTGTAGTAAAGCCTAATACAAAAGTAGCTGCCGACGGTGTTATCATAAAAGGGAATAGTAGTATAAATCAAGCACCAATAACTGGTGAAAGCATTCCTGTGGATAAGACAAGTATTCCGAATACGAATAATGTATCCAACTTTAATGAAATAGAGGCAAAATATACTGTATTTGCGGGTACAATAAATGGTGACAATAGCATAGAGATTTTGGTGCTAAAACTCAGTAAAGATTCTACAGTTGCCAGATTAATAAAGATGGTTAGTGAAGTAGAAACTCAGAAATCTCCAACACAAAGGCTTACTAAAAGGTTTGAAAAATGGTATGTTCCTATCGTGTTAGTAAGTGTCTTTTTATTATGTTTTGCCTATGTCGTCATTGAAGAAACTTTTAATGAAAGTTTATACAGAGCTATTACAGTATTAGTAGCCGCGAGTCCTTGTGCTTTAGCAATTTCGACACCAAGTGCAGTATTAAGCGGAATTGCAAGAGCTGCCCAAAAAGGTGTATTGATTAAAGGAGGAAAAGCGTTAGAAAATTTAGGATCAATTACAACAATAGCTTTTGATAAAACAGGAACGCTTACAGAAGGAAAACCAACATTAACAAACATTATTCCTGTGCATAATTTTAATGAGCCTGAATTTATAAAATTGGTGCTCGAAGTTGAAAATTTGAGTAATCATCCACTAGCAAAAGCTATTACAAAAGAGATAAAAAAACAATATGAAATTGAAGTTTCAAACTTGGCTTCAAATGTAAAAGAAATTCAAGGAAAAGGAATTACTGCAATCTATAATGAAGAGAAGGTTTTTATTGGTAATATAAAATTGATGACTGATAACGGAATTCAAGTTGATGAGTTTATAACTTCAAAAATGGAAAGCTTGTTGCAAAATGGACATACTGTGATGTTGGTTGCATACACAAACAAAATTATTGGCTATGTAAGTGTTATGGACGTGCCCAGAAAAACAGTAAAAAGCACATTGAAAAAACTAAAAGAAATAGGAGTGAAGCGCATGATTATGCTTACTGGAGATCATCAAAACGTTGGAGATGCAATTGCTAAACAGATAGGAATCACGGAAGTGAAAGGAAATTTATTACCACAAGATAAAGTTGCCGCAATAAAAGTATTATTAAAACGAGATAAAAAAATTGCAATGATTGGTGATGGCGTTAATGATGCTCCTGCAATGGCGTTAAGCACAGTTAGTGTTGCTATGGGTGCAGCAAGTAGTGATGTGGCATTAGAAGTTGCAGATGTAGCTTTGCTATCTGATAAAATTGAAAATTTTCCTTTTGTGGTAGGACTCAGTAAAGCATCAAAACAGATCATAAAACAAAATATTTGGATAAGTCTAGGCATGGTTTTCTTTTTAGTGCCGATCACAATTCTAGGACTTACAAATATTGGAGTCGCTGTTTTGTTACATGAAGGTTCAACAATAATTGTGGTTCTAAATGCTTTGCGATTACTGCGTTATGAAATGGAGTAGAAGTATCCTCAATTGAATTATTTTAACATGACGAAAATCATGGTTTTGTAGCTTTACAATGTATAGTTTTAGTGTAAATATTAAAATTATGATTAAGATACTTAGCGAAACAGAAAGTTATCAACTTTTAGAGACAAATTATATCGGTCATTTGGCATATATTTATAGCAAAAGACCTTTTATTGCGCCTATAACATATTACTTTGATAAACAGCAAAATAACATTGTAGGATATTCAGCAGAAGGTCATAAAACCATTGCAATGCGTACTATAAGTGAAGTTGCTTTGGAAGTATCAGAAATCAATTCGGTAAACGATTGGAACTCTATTGTAGTTCATGGAACCTATGAAGAACTTCAAGGAAGTGAAGCTAAGGCATATCTTCATGATTTCTCATTAGGTGTAAAAGATTTAATCATCCGAAAAGAGCATAGAAAGTTAGACTTTATCAATCAATTTTCTAGCAAAATATATAAAGACGATTTACCAATTGTTTTTGTAATCAAAATTGAAGAAATAACAGGGAGAATGCGAAGAATTTAATTTTATATTCACACAAACTATTTATAAACAAGAGATATAATTTGTTATATTTTAATATTGATTATACAAAAAAAACCATCGTATCAGATGACAAGATGGTTTTTATAACATTAAACTAAATTTTATACTATTCTTTAAGTATTTTAATTGTTTTTTGAGCGGTTTCAGTTTGAACTTTTACAAAGTACATTCCTGATTGCAAATTGCTCATATTTATCGTTTCAAGATCAGTTGTTGATTTCAAAACTTGTTGTCCATACATGTTTAAAATCTCTACACTTTTAATCGTATTTATTCCACGAATATTAATGTAATCTTTTGTAGGATTTGGATACACAGCTACATCAATTAATTCCTCACTAGGTGTACTTAAGGTCGCAAAATTAATACCTGAATCTCCTGATAATCCCAAAGCATTAGGATCTACAGCATTCGTAAAAACAGTTGATCCATCATCAATCATATCTGCTTGCAGAAAAGATTTTAATGGTGTTATTGAATTAGCTAAAGTCGAATTGTTAGGTAAGATATATAAAAACCCTGATGTTGGAGTTCCATTTACTTGTATAGTTACTACAGGTGTAGTTGTTGCTGCTGAAGGAGCAGGCAACGTAACAACACTTCCTAACGTTTCTGTTATTAAATATCCATCAACGCTTGGTTGCCCTACATCAGTTCCATTAAAAAAAGTTGCACTGGCACCACTTCCGAGCGAAGAAGTAACCGTAGCGGTAATTCCATCTGGTAAAATAATAGTAAATCCATAACTCTGTACAGAAGTTGCAAAATTTGAAGTACTACTATTAGGTACTACAGCAATGGAATAATTGTATGATGCATTTTCTATAAATGTATAGGTATAGCCATCTTGCGCTTTTAATTGTCCTGAGAAAAAACATAGGACTAAAATAAGTAATGTAGGTAAAGTAATTTTGTTCATAGGTAAGTTAATTTTAAGAGTGTTTGTTCATTTAATTTTCGGGTAATTGTTCTTGTATTTGATAAGTGCTAAAATTAAGGAAATTTCCCGGATGTGCTAATACATTTTGTAAGATAAAAGGTGTGTCAGGAGTTGTTCCTGTGTATTGAGTGTTATTATCCATGTTTACATCATGAATATTATAACCTACGACAGTGAATGTTGGAAAGTTTAGAAAGTTTCCTGAGTCGTTTAATATTTCTGACAGTATACTTGGTGAATCAGGAGTTGTACCTGAATATTGTACAACGGTATCGTCATTTACATTACCTGACCACATTGCTGTTTTTCCAGTTTGCATTCCAAACGTAGTTTGTGCATTGCTTCCGTATGTAATTTGGCTTGTTGCATTTGTAAAATCGATTGTAGTCACTGTACTAGATAAGGCTATGGTATTAGCCGTGATTATTGATAAGTGATTTCTGTGATGTACAGCCACATAATAGTTTCCTGCTGGCATATCAAATTCAACGCTAGCAATTCCATCTTCGGCTACGATATCTCCATCACGTTGTAATAATGCTGATTTTGAGTCTAAAACAGCTGTGTTATCTGTAGCACTACGTAATTCGATATATACCCAATCTACAATATTATCGTTTGTAGTTCCTGCTCCGCTAGTTCCTCCATTATTAAATACGGAGATATTACAAGATAACATATCAGGATATGGAGAACGTGTAGGAATGCTTACACCTCGTAAATCGTCTCGCATTAATGTTTCTTCTCCTGTATTTGGGTTTAATGCTGCTCCTTGTAAAAACACTATTGGGTCAACTATAATTGCAAGTGTTATTGTTGCTTGTTGAAATCCTTGGGTTAGGGTAGTAGTACCATCAGTGATGGTTGTAACTACGAGTTCTCCAACGGTGAAATCGAGTGTAGTTGTTCCATTCGAAATTGTATTTCCTCCAGAAGCAACTACTTGTCGTTCGATACTTTGTGCATTTATAAAAAATGTACACAGCATGAATGCAACTATGAGTTTGTATGTTTTTTTCATTTCTATGACCTTTAGTTTTAAGACAGTTATTTTATAGGTTACCCTATTTTATTTTTTATTAATTTTCAGGAAGTTGTTCTGTAATTTGATACGTACTAAAATTCAAGAAGTTTCCAGGATGTGCTAATACATTTTGTAAGATGTACGGTGTATCAGGAGTTGTTCCTGAATATTGCGTTTTTCCATCCAAATTCACATCATTTACATTGTATCCATTAACAACATAGGTTGGAAAGTTTAAAAAGTTTCCAGCATCATTTAATACCGTAGATAGCACAACTGGAGTATCAGGACTTGTTCCAGAATATTGCACAATAGCATCACTGTTTACATTTCCTGTCCACATACCAAGTTTATCAGAAGGCATTCCAAAAGAAGTTTGCGCATTGGTTCCAAAAGTAATTGGGGAGGTAGCATCTGTAAAGTCTATAGTAGCTGTTGTTCCTACCATCAAGTTTACACTTGTGTTTGTCATAATTCCTAAGTGGTTACGATGCTTAATTGCTACAAAGTAAGCATTAGGCAATCTATTGAATACAACAGGTGATATTCCGTCTGTAGTACTTACAATATCACCATCGCGCTGTAATAGTGCTGATACTTCCTGTATTACGTTTGTTGAATTAGTTGATTCTCTGATTTCAACTCTAATCCAATCTACTATGGCATCATTTCCTGTTACATTCAATAATGTATTATTAATTGTTATTCCATCTCCGAAAGGACTTATTAATGGTAGTAAATCATCTACTCTTAAATTATCTCTCATTAACTGTTCTTCTCCTAGATTTGGGTTAAGCGTTGCGCCTTGTAAAAACACCTTTGCAGCTAGAGGCAGTTCATTACAGTAACCATTAACATCTGTTATAGTTATTGTTCCTGTGTGCGATGACACATTATTATTTACATCTGTTGCTGTTACTGTTACCATGATATCTCCAATATCTGCACAATTAAATGCTGTTTGTGTAGCCACTAGTGTATCTACACCACAACCATCAATAATTCCAGTTGTTGGTATAAAAGCAACAACATCGTTAGTTGCTGACCATTGTGCTGCATTGCGGCCAGGGACTACTGTTGCTGCTGTACCATCTATATTCTCTATTCCTTGTGTTTTATCATCTGCAGTTAATGGAATATTGGTCGTGTGTATTTCTATACGATTTGAACCTTCAAATAACTTCACCTGAGTTGTTGTAATATCATTAACATCGTCAATATGAGTAACACTATCCCAATCCATAATTAAAATTCGATTTGGTGCTGTTCCAATAGTTTCGTAACGCATAGTTCCGCCATCTTCAGGGTTAATATCGTTCCAATCGAAAGCAATTAAATTATTTGGAGTTGTTGTATCTGGATCTGGAAGTGATTGCCCGTTACAACATCCATCTCCACTTTCAGCTGTGAACGTAATAAATCCATTAGATGAAATATAAAAGGAACTATATAAATTACCATAAAAAGTAAAATCGAAACCAATTGATAAAGCACTAGAAACTTCATCATCTTCTAAAGTAACTACTGTTCCTGCTGCTGATATATCTACTCTATCTAGAGTGCCCGTCTGGTCTACTGTATAACCTCTTGCTAAAGGATCTGGTCCTAAAAAATCATCTGCAGTAAGCGTTAGTGTTCCATCTTCACTTAATTCAAAGGTTTGGTTTGGCACTGTAAATAGTGGTGCTTGTGTGTCTGTTACTGTTACATCATAACTACAAGCAACAGTTGCTCCCATATTATCTAATGTATCATATGTAAAAGTAGTAGTCGTTCCTACATCTAAAAGCGTTCCACTTGCCGGTCCAGCTGTAATATTACTGGCACATGGGTAGTTATATACAACACCACAACTTGCTATATCTGACTCTAAAGTTTGATTCCCTGGACAACTAGGAATAGTTATTGTAACCGTAGTGGAACATGTTACTTCATTTCCGCTTGGATCTCTAACAGTTAGTGTTACTGTATTATCACCTATATCTGCACAGGTAAAATCTGCTTTATCTAAAGTAAAGGTACTTGCAGCACTACAATTATCTGAAAAACTTTCTATTATATCTGAAGCTTCAATAGAAACTGTTCCATTTGCATCTAACTCTGCTGAAAAAGAAGCAACACATTGTACTACAGGAGCTATATTATCAACTACATTAGTAAGTATACTTCTATTAGTTGTATTACCACTTACATCTGCAGCAGATATTACAAAACTTCGAAACCCAGTCTCATTGCATGTAAACTCTGTTTGACTTAGCGTTATGGTGTCAATAGCACAGTCGTCTGTAACTGTTATGTTTAATGCAGCTAAATCTATCGTCGCTACTCCATTACTATCTAATTCTAAAGTTATTATACCTGGAGGACTGGTAATTACTGGAGGTGATTCTACAATAGTTACAACCACATCTATAACAGTGCTATTATTTTGCTCGTCTGTTGCAGTTAATTGAATGGTATTATCTCCTAAATTTGCACAGGTAAAATCTGTTTGACTTAAACTTAATGTTATATTAGCTTCACTGCTACAATTGTCGGTAACTCCTAACCCAAAAACTGTAGGATTCACAGTTATATTACCTGTGTTATCTAATGTAGCGGTTGTTGTATTTGTTCCTAATGGTGATTGGTCTCCTCTCACCCATACACGATGTATTGTGCTTTGTGTATTGCCTGCTGCATCATCTACTTCCCAGCGATTTCCTAAACCTCGAATTCCCCAGTGAAATTGACCACTACGCCAAAAAGGAAATTCTGTTAACGCTAAATCGCCTTGATTAGAAAAGGAATTAAATCCTTGCGCAGGGATATTTGCACTATGTCCTGGTAATGTTGTATGATTAAAAGACGTTTGAATTCCTGCAAAATTACCTGATCCTGTTTTAAGATAATTTAAAACACTCGTGTAAGAGGTTTTAAAATCAATAACACGGTTATGCCCTGTGGTTACTCCATAGAAACGTACCTCTTCAAAATCGATATCTGCAGCAAGTGCATTCCCCATGTGTCCCCAATTGGCAGTTCCTGCTTCATTGTCTCCTAAAGTTGAAGATGTTAATAATGGTAAATCTGTGTTTTGCACGTTGAGAGCAGAGTTGTCTCCTGCTAAGTGTACATAATTCAATACCATTAACCAGCCACCGCCATCAGTGTCATTATCTAAAACTCCTTGAAAGGTACTTCCGTTAAAGTTAAAATAATACGTTCCGCTTGGAACACCTCCAACAGTAGCTTGTAATAAATTTTTAAAAGGATTGGCCATGGTTCCGTCTCCAGCATTTCCAATTGTTGGAGCTGTGGTATCTTCTCCAGGACCGCATTGGGCTAAGCCTATTTGTATATTTAATACTAAAATAAGGTAGATAAGTAGGTTTTTTTTCATGAGTTATTGTGGTTTGAAATCAATATGATTTAGTTACTGTCATTTATAGTTAAGACATCATTTTAAATAGTTACCCTATTTTTATTTAGAAAAAATCATAATTTTATAATTAACTTTTTTACTAATTCTATTTTTAATTTTCAGGTAATTGTTCTTGTATTTGATAGGTGCTAAAATTCAAGAAGTTCCCCGGATGCGCTAGTACATTTTGTAATATAAATGGCGCATCAGGTGTTGTTCCTGTGTATTGTGTTTTTCCATCTAAATTCAAATCATTTACATTATATCCGTTGACAACATAGGTTGGAAAGTTTAAAAAGTTCCCTGCATCATTCAATACAATAGATAAGATACTTGGCGCATCTGGTGTTGTACCAGAATATTGTACCGTTGTATCTCCATTTACATTTCCTGTCCACATTGCTACTTTTCCTGATTGCATTCCAAACGCAGTTTGTGCATTGCTTCCAAATACATTTTGACTTGCTTGATTGGTAAAATCTACTATTGTAGGTGTTCCTTCTAAAAAGTTAACACTTGTATTAGTAATTATGCTTAAGTGATTTCGGTGTTTGATGGCGATGTGATAATTTCCTTCTGGAACCACAAAATTGATTGTTGAAACTCCATCTATGTTTACGACATCTCCATCACGTTGTAGCAATGCTGATTGACTTCCTAGAATTGTTGTATTAGTAGTCGCATCGCGCAATTCTACCCAAATCCAATCCACAATTGCATCAGCTCCAGTAGTATCAAAAACCTCAGCTTTACAGGTTAATCCATCAGCGAACGGACTTTGTA
This sequence comes from Kordia sp. E, assembly GCF_056033805.1. NCBI lineage: Bacteria > Pseudomonadati > Bacteroidota > Flavobacteriia > Flavobacteriales > Flavobacteriaceae > Kordia > Kordia sp. E. The sequence continues at coordinate 231,218 of NZ_JBRASR010000006.1, read as the reverse complement.
CAGGGATTATAGTTGCTTCACGAAGATCATCGCGCATTAAGTTTTCTTCTCCAGTATTTGGATTGAGTGCCGCTCCTTGCAAAAAGACTTTAGCAACTACTTCAATTGGTTCTTTTCCTTCGATTGTAAAATCATCAAGCACAATTCCTTCTTCTGTAATTACAGAATCTGAATGCAAACTGATTCTAAATACAATATTGTCTTCATTTGTTAAATCCGTTTCTCCTGAATTTGCATTTATTTTAAAGTCATATGCATATTCGGTCATTGTTGTATTTGTTCCTGTCCATTGTGCGCCAGGGCAGCCTGGACAATCAGAACTTCCATCATTAGTACTATTATACCAATTTGGCTGACTGTTAACAGTTCCTAAGTTTGCCCAAGTACTTCCTCCATTTAAAGAGTATTGCACATTTGACCAATCCCAATCTGTTTCAAGCATATACGCCATTTGAAATTTTAACACGGGATCTATTATTTGTGTAAAGTCATAACAATTAGAAACTAAATAAGCATCTACTCCTTCAGGATAGTTTCCTGATAAATTTGTAGCATATACTTGTGTACCTGTAGCAGCATTATTTAAGACTGATCCGCTAGGAACACCTCGTTGCCAAACTCCATTTTCAATGATGAGTTCGTCTTCTGGATTTTCAAAAGAGTTTGTTAGATTAAAACCTCCAGTAGCATTGACGCTAAAGTTTTGTGAACGAACATTATTTGCCGTGTTTCCATCATTAGCAATAGTAGCACTAACATCAAGAGTGTATGCTCCAGAAGCTACTGTGATTGCTGGTAAACTAATAGTCGTTTCTTCGTTTGATTGCAACATTCCATTCCACGTATAGTTGTAGGTTGTTCCTCCGTTTATTCCATACGTTATAGTTATTTCAGTAATGTCATTGATTCCATTGCTTCGTACTTGTATTTGTGGTGAAATGTCTCCACAACTTGTTTGTGCATTGTTAGGATTTGTAATGGCACGTAAGCTTACATCATTTTGTAGTAATTGCACAGGAATAGAAGAACGCCATAATCCACGACCATAAGTTGCTGCAGTAATTGATTGATCGTCTAGATTAATTTCTAAATCTTCAATTTTTGTATTTGGCAATGCTTGCATAAATGGTTGCCAATCTGGACTACTGTCATCTAAACGATAGATACCTAAATCTGTAGAAACATAAATAGGATTTAGTGGGTGATTTCCTTGATGAACAATGTCTTCCGGATATTCTGTAGCTACAGGAAAGTTTCCAGTAATGTCTGTCCACGTAAGTCCGCCGTCTGTAGTTTTGAAGATTCCTTTGTTTTCGTAATCTCCATCGGTTGTAATCCACATTTTAGTTGGATCGTCTTTGTGAATCGCGATTCCTGCAATAGCATTTCCAACCACATTGGTATTAAAATCTAAGGTTTGTCCACCATCAGAACTCACACGTAAGTTTTGATGCCCCGATGATACAATGATGTTTGGATTGGAAGGTGCAATTTCCATGATATCTGTATAACCTCCTAGATCACCTACCAATTCCCACTCATAACTTGTTCTGTTTAGCTTGAATAGGTTACTCCAAGCAGCATATACATCTCCGTTACTATCTGCCGATAAAGGCGTTACCCAAACACCTGTACCTGAGTTTGACGGTTTGTATACACGTGTAAACCAACCATCAGCACGATTAGATACATATAAAATTCCTCCATCTTGAATCAATCCATAATAGGTATCGTCATCAGTTGGCGTGATTAATGCATTGATTCCATCTCCTGGATGGTATGCACGCCAATCGCCATTTACATCTAAACCATGTCCTCCATTATCTTGCAATCCACCAGTAATGTTGTTGGCATTTCCTTGTGCGACTGATACATTGAAAAATTCTCCAATTTGCAAATCTTGATAGTGTGCTGTAAAATTAGTTCCACCATCTTCACTACTGTATATTCCTCCATCTGACGCTACAAATACTTTTCCTCCGGAAACACGAATACTATGCATATCTGCATGTGTATATGCTTCCGTTAACTGATCCCAACGATTGAGCTTGTCCCAAGCTTGTCCACCATTGGTAGATTTCCACACATCCATGACTCCAATGTATAATTCGTTGGCATTGGTGTCCGAAACTCCCATAGCGAAGTTATACCAAACCTGACCGTTTCCAATTAAGGTATAGCTATCTTGATTTCGTAATGAAAAACTTTGTCCGCTATTAGTTGATCTGTAAATTCCGTGTTCACGATGATCATTACCATCTGAGCTAAAAATGTATACATATTCTGGATTTGCTGGCGTCACATCAATGACCATTCTAAAGGTATTTGTTGGCACTCCATTAGTTACTTGTGTAAAGCTTGCTCCTCCATCTGTAGAACGATAGAATTCTGAAGCATTTACACAGTATACAATACTTGCATCTCCTGGTTTTATGCGTAAATCGCGAATGTTTTCTCCTGCTAAAGTTTGTGTCCATGTTACACCTGCGTCTGAAGAAATGTGTACACCGTCATCTGTAGCTGCAACCAATTTGTTAGAATTCGCAGGATCTATGAATAATTCGCTCATTCGTTCCATATTTCCAATGGTATTTACATTTAACCCAGTTGTGCTCCATGTAATTCCTCCATCAATTGATTTTAAAACTCCAAAAGTTGGTGTTTGATCTGCGTCATCATCTCCTGTTGCAATGTATATAATGTTTGAATTGTTATAATCTACCGCTATGGCAGAAACACCTAAACGTGGTAAATTGTCTGTCATTGGCGTCCAGCTTGAACCTGCATCCAAGGTTTTCCATAATCCTCCGTTTGGTGATCCTACATACCAAATACTTGCATTGTTAGGATCTACAGTAATGGCGTTTAATCGTCCTTGCCCTGCAGGTTGAGCATTTGCCTGAATGTGATTGAAAGGTCCTAACGGTTGCCAGTTGCTTAAATCACCAGTATTTTCTGTTTGATCAAATTGTCTTTTTACTTCCCAAGCATTCCACATTTCTTTAGCTGTTGGTAAGGAACCATCTTTTTTTACACGACGTTTCCATTGTTGTTCCCAACGTTTAAAGGGTTTATAACCGCTTCCTTTTTCGTCTTTATCATGCATAAGCCAGTATTGATTAAAGGCTTGTTGCACTTCTTGAAATGTTGGTTTTTGCCCAGTTTGTTTCTGTTTATTGTTTAACTCCTTCATCCAAGGAGCATTAGAGTTGTATTGTGCCATTAAAAAGACACTTGACAACATGCATAGTAACAAGGTAATTTTTTTCATATGGATTTGGGTTTGAGGTTCGTTGATGAAAAAATTGATTTATTTTTAGTGTTTTAAAATTTTTAGTGTTTCTTCCGTTATGGCATTATGTATTTTCACTAAATAAAATCCAGATTTTAAATGTGAAATATGAATAGCGTTTCCTTGATAGTTTGAGATTGATAATACTTTTCTTCCATTGAGATCAAAAATGCTTACGTCTGCATCATTTTGTATGCTGCTGATTTTGAAAGTGTTTGAAGCTGGGTTTGGATATGCAATTACTTTTTTATCATCTAGAAGTACATTGGAAAATTCATTTATACTTAGTGTAGCATCATTTATTTTCCACAGTTCTTTATCATGTATATTATCGTCAGCAGTAAAAAATAAGTTATCGTCCCATACTAACATATTTTGTATGCTAGAGGATTGATTAAAACCTGTTTTAATATCATCGACTAACGTAAAGTTAGTTCCATTGTAACGCCACAACTCCCCACCATGTGTATAATCTGTAGCCTTAATGTATAAATTAGCTCCTACCACAGTATAATCTGAAGATTCTGAGTTATCAGCTCCAACTCTAATATCTGTAATCATAGTTGGTGGGTTTACGCCATCGTAACGCCAAGGTTCATCGCCATGTATTCCATCCTTTGCTCTAAAAATAAGTTCGTTTCCAAAAACAGTTATTCTATTTGGGAACGATCCACTAGCACCAGAACGTATGTCATACACTATTGTTGGTGGATTTACACCGTCATAACTCCATAATTCACTACCATAAGTAGTCTCTTCTGCTTTAAAATACAGCGCACCATTAAATTCAGTTAAATTTGAGGGCCAAGATGAATTACTTCCTGGATTAATATCAGAAATCATACTTACAGTAGCTCCGTTGTATTGCCATAACTCAGTTCCATTTGTTCCATCGTTAGCTTGAAAGCATATAGTTCCGTTAAATACTTTTAAATTTCTTGGATTTGAACCACTAGCACCCGTTTGTATATCCATGATTTGGCTAACAGTGGTACCATCGTATTTCCATAACTCTGTACCGTTTACACCATCATTTGCAGTAAAAACTAATTCTGAGCCCAAAATGGTAAAATTAGAAGGGTAAGCACTACTTGAGCCTGGATAGATATCTTGAACTAATGTAGCGTTTGTGCCATCATATTTCCATAGTTCTACACCATAAGTATTGTGATACATTCTAAAGAATAATTCGTTATTAAAAACAATAGCATCTTCAAGACTTGCCCCTGATGAACCTGGATTAATTTCTTGAACAAAAGTTGCAGTTGTTCCATCATACTTCCATAATTCATCATAAGTAATACCATCACTTGCAATAAAATACAATTCACCATTAAATTCTATAAAGTTTTTTGGATAAGATGAGTCACTTCCTGAGAAAATATCTTGAACCATGGTTGGCGGATTTATTCCATCGTAGGTCCATAGTTCTGTTCCATGGATATCATCGCTTGCTGTAAAAAGTAGACTTCCATTGTATAATGTTAAATTTTCTATAGAAGAACTTGATGTATTTGTATTGGCGTCGGCAATTTGAGAAACTGAAACTCCATCGTATACATATAACTCTACTCCAGTAAGACCATCATTTGCTTGAAAATATAAATCTCCATTCCATGTGTAAAAGTTTCTAGGATTTGAATTATTAGCAGTATTAATATCAGCTACCATAGAAAAACTTGTTCCATTATGTACCCAAAGTTCTTCTCTATGAATACCATCATTTGCTGAAAAATATAAATCTCCACCATTTGTATAAAAATTTGAAGGATAGGCAGGGCTTGCATCTGGTCTAATGTCTTGAAGCGTTATGCTAGTTCCATCATACATATATAATTCGCTTTGCCAAACAAAAAATAGATTCGTTCCTACAGGAGTTATATTATTTACATAAGAACCACTTATACCTGGCTGAACATCTATTGTTGAGAATGATGTACCATCATATACTTGTATTTCATCACCATTAACATCATCATTAGCACTAAAATATAAATGTGTAGCTGTCGCTATTAATTTATTTGGACCTGAACTTGTAGTCCCAGGAAATATATCTTGAACTAATGATACAGCAGTACCATCATATTTCCATAATTCTTCACCATTAGTATCGTTATAAGCACTAAAAAAGAGCTCATTTTGAAATACTGTTAATTCAGTTGGGAAACTACCATTACTTCCAACCCTAATATCTTCTACGATAGTAATGGTTGTTCCATCAAATTTTAAGAGTTCGCCTCCTAAAGTAGGATGAGTTCCTCTAAAAAAGAGCTCATTGTTATATACCGTTAGGTCTGTAGGGAATGTAGCAGAAGATCCTGTATAAAAATCATGTAGTACTGGAGGATTAACACCATCGTAAGTCCAAATTTCTTCTCCATGTACTCCATCATCTACAGTAAAGCACAACACGCCATTTAGATCAATTAAATTATTAATCTGTGGATTAGAAAGAGTACTCAAATCGGCAACCATACTAGTAGTAGATCCACTGTGTTGCCATAATTCTATTCCATTTATGCCATTATCTGCCGTAAAATACAGTACTCCATTTACGACAATAAGTTCTTTTGGACTAGATCCTGAAACCCCGTTATTTATATCAAAAACCATTTCTGGAGGGTTAACTCTGTCGTATTTCCAAAGTTCTTGTCCATGAATGCCATCTACTGCATTGAAATACAGTGAACCATTGTATTCTACAAACTCTTTTGGGGAAAAACTCTTAGTTATTGTATTGATATCATATACCATTTCTGGTATTTGCGCTTGCGCTACATTAACAAAGGCAAGAACAAACAGTAAGTATAGTAGTGATTTATGTAGGTAGTTTTTTTTCATTATATTAAAATCTACTGATTAAGTATCCATTAAAACCACTTTCTCCTTCTATAGACCAAGCGTCATCTGTTGCAGAATTCGCTACGACTGTTACTTTATCGTTGGCGTTCAATTTGAGAACACCACCTATATTTAAGGTTTGAAATCTATTTCCAGATTCTCCATCAGCTAAGGCATGTAAACCGCTATCTAAACTTGTTAATCCATTAACAGCAAAGAGTAAACGCATCCAACCTGTAGTAATGTTATCGAAACGAATTTGTGCCGTGAAATAATAGAAACCATTATATGGTGCCGTGAATTCTCCTGTGGTTTCATTGAAATGATTACCATTGTCGTATAAGTGAGCTGGTAAACCTGGAGTTGAAGTTCTCCAATCGCCCACAGCAAAAAATGTACCTGCTCCAGATATTGATTGCGAACCGTTAAGATCTGCTGAAAAGGCAGGTAAGTTGTTTACTGTTAACGCATCGGTAGTAACACTACTTGCGGCTACATTTGAAGTCCAAGAAGGGGTTGTTCCGTCTGTTGTTAACAATTTTCCTGATTGTCCAGCTTGTACAGGTAATTCAATCTCATTGGTTGCATCGCTATCTCCATCTGCTGGTATATTTACCCATGATACTGCTCCTGAGCCGTTTGTTTGCATTACTTGATTGGCAGTTCCGTCTGTATTGGGTAGGGTATAGGCTTCACTAATTGTTACACTTCTATTATTATCCCATTTTAATGCCAATCGATTATTAGTTTCATCAGAAGAACCTAATCCTCCTCCAGAGTAACCAGTAACGATAGGTCCGTCAATTGTTGTTCCGTCAAAACTTGTTGCGCCATACCATCCCATTCCGTGAAATGTGTCTCCAACACCACGTAAACGAATATAGTTATCCTGTAAAAAGATATCTTGAGTAGCTTGATGATTTCCTAAGTTATCTGCTGCAGAAGGTGTGTTAATCCAACTTAATACTCCTGAGCCATCTGTACTCATTACTTGATTTGCTGTTCCATCTTGTGCAGGTAGTGTATATGAAGTTCCTGCACCTGTATTATCGCCATCAATCGTTAATTGTCCGTTTAATGTTGTATTTCCGTTTTTACGCATTACTAAAGCATTGCTTCTTGCTGCATCGCTAGTTCCATTACCTACTACAAAAAGTGGATCTGTAGCCACATAAATATTATCTGTACTAAAAAAACCTTCACTAAACAATCCTATGGTATGTTGTCCGTAACTTGTTGCTTGTGAACCTCTACCTATACCTACTGCATAAAATCCAGAAACACTGTTGTCTGCTCCTAATGCAATAGTAGATGGTCTTGAAGCTAGATTGTTAAACCCAGCTGTAAAGGCATTTTCTCCTCCAGCACTGTTAGCAGTACCAAAGGCTGTCGCTGCTGTTCCATTAGCAAAAGAATAACGTCCCATAGCGACTGAATAATCTCCAGTATTAACGGCGTTCCATCCAGTAGCATCTCCCATAGCATCCAATGTGCTACCAGCTCTAAAAGCACCTTTGCTTTTATCAAAATACATTTTAACATTATCATCATTATTCCCTCCAATATCATCTAATTGCGAACTTCCAAACACAAAGTCGTCTGTTGCAATTGTACCAGATGCATTGCTTGTTACATTGGCTGTTGTTGAAAAAACCTTGTCTCCGCTAGATGAAGCATAATTTGCATACGGAACACTAAGTAATTGCGAACTTCCTATGACTGAGTAGGTAGTACCGCCTGTAATATCGGCAGCTATTTCTAGCCAGTAATTTTGAGAACTCCAATTAATAGTACTAAACGTATCCGTTGTTGTTCCAGCACCAACTGCAAGTGATATTACTCCGTTGGCATTGGACGTTACTATGTGTGTTTCTGTATATAGTGTAGTCCCAGAAGCACTTCCTTGCAAAATTTTAATTTGCACACCTATAGTTTGATTTGCAACAATGTTCCCTGCATTATTTCGTACGACTGCCTGGTAATTGAACGATTGGGCATAACCGACTGTTACGAAAGCCACAGTTATTAAAAATGTAATTATTTGTTTCATTCTTTGTATAGTTTATTACTTTTCTCTTGATAACTAAATGAGTGCGCATTCATTAGCAAAGGAAACAGCAAGGTTTCTATATATGATTTGTTTTTTATATCCTTTTAAATTCTTATAATTTGTTTACTAAATATCCATTGAAACCTGATTCTACTTGTACTGTAAAGTTTGCATCACCTGTTGTTTCTACAAAGACAGATACATAGTCTCCTGCTGTTAATTTTAAAATCCCGCTTACATGTTGTGTATCATAGTTTGCAGTTCCTGCATCTGCGTTTCTGATAGAGTGCAAACCGTTTCTAAAACTTTTCTTATCTCCATTTTTTACGATCATTAATCGAGAGTAATTAGAACCTGATGGTTCGTTTAATCCGTCAATACGTACTTGTGCAGAAAAGAAATATAATCCATCTACTGGTGCTGTAAAACGTCCATTTGTTAGGTTTAAGTGACTCCCATCATTAAAAAGATCAGTATTGTGTGTACTGTTCCAATCGCCTACTTCCTTTTCTCCAACAGAAGTATATGATGTTCCGTTAGCTGTTACATTGAAGGCTGGTAAGTTGGACACCTTTACACTTGTAGCTTCTACATCACTAGACCAAGCACTTCCTCCAGATCCATCACTTTTTAATACTTGTCCGCTAGTTCCTCCAGCTGGAAGTTCTGTTGGCGCATCTACCCATGAAGGAGATGATCCGTCTGTTGATAATACTTTTCCTGATTGTCCTGATTGTGTTGGAAGTTCAATTTCGTTTGTTGGATCGTTATCAGCGTCATCTACATTATCTGTTAGTGTTGTCCAGCTTGCATTTGTTCCATCAGTAGTTAATACTTGTCCGTTAGTTCCGCCAGAAGGCAATCCTGAAGACATCATTGCCCAAGAAACAGTTCCTGAACCATCAGTAGTTAGTATTTGGTTTGCAGTACCATCTTGTGCTGGTAAGGTATATGAAGCACCAGAACCTGTGTTGTCTCCATCAATTTTAATTTGCCCATTAAATTCAAAGATCCCTTGCGAATTAATTTGCATTCTTTGTAAGCCAGCAGTGTTGTCGTAAATATGAAACTGACCAGGCGTTAGATCAAGACTACCTTGTACACCAATAAAAATTTCTCTTAAATTGTTTTTTGCTAATAATCCAGCATAGCCATTAGTTTCATTTTCTGTTCGAATTCTTGTTCCAGCACCACCAGATTTAATATGAATTTTATCATTTATGGTTGTAGTCCCTACTCCTATACTACCATTTGAATAAATATCATCATTAATTGATGACGAAACTGTTCCATCTGTTTTTAACCAATCAGAATCTGAACTTGAAGAAGCATCTATCCAAGCATAGTTTCCTGAACCATCTGTTTTTAGTACTTGTCCATCAGTTCCACCTGTTGGTAATTCTATTTCATTTGTTGGATCGGCATCTGCATCATCGACAGCATCTGTTATCCAAGTGTATACTCCTGAACCATCTGTACTTAAAATTTGTCCATTTGTTCCGCCAGCTGGTAGTGTTGTTCCTCCAGATGAAGCATCTGTCCAGGAAACAATTCCAGAACCATCGGTAGTCATTACTTGATTTGCAGTACCATCTTGTGCTGGTAATGTGTATGAAGTTCCCATACCTTGATTATCTCCGTCAATGGTTAACTCTCCATTTAAGGTTGTATTTCCGCTTTTTAGTACGACTAATGCATCCGATCTATTGATTCCGTTGATGTCTGACGTACCATTTCCAATCACAAATAAACGATTGGTAGCTACTGGAGCACCAGCATTTCCTGTAACACTCGTATTAAAATATCCTACAGACATCTGTCCGTAAGTTTCTGCTGTAGTAGCTACACCTAATGCTACTGAATATGCACCAGAAGCGGTATTTTCTTGCCCAATAGCAACAGAAGATCCTCCAGATGCAATTACTGTATTCCCCATTGCAACGGAGTTACGACCTGATGCGTTTGGTAAAAATCCTGCTGCAAACGAGTTTTCACCAGCTGCCTTCGGATTGATTCCAAAAGCTGCTGAATATGCCCCTACATTTACATCGCCAAAAGCATCTTGTAAACCAATATCTCTTCCTACTCTAAATGCTGCTTTATTTTTGTCGAAAAATATTCTATTAGCGGCATCAACATCAAATCCTGTTACGTTTGTTGGCGCTCCAAAGATGAAGTCATTTGTACCATACGCTTCATTTCCATTACTCGTAATATCATTTGTTGTACTGAAAGCAGGAGTTGCTGGTTGGTCTGCCCAACTGTAAACACCAGAACCATCTGTACTTAATACTTGACCAGTAGTTCCTCCTGTAGGCAATTCATTTGGTACATCTTGCCAACTTACGGCAGTACCATCAGTTCTTAAAAATTTACCGTCTTCTCCTGTTTGTGTTGGCAATTCAATTTCATTAGTTGGATCCGCATCCGCATCATCTTTAGTAATCCATGATAATACTCCTGAACCGTCTGTACTTAACACTTCTCCATTGTTTCCACCGTTAGGAATAGCCGCAGCCGCAGGTGATACCCAAGTTACATTTCCTGAACCATCAGTAGACATTATTTGATTGGCTGTACCATCTTGTGCAGGTAATGTAAAAGAAGCTCCCGAACCTTGATTATCTCCATCAATAGTTAATTGTCCATTTAAGGTTGTGTTACCATTTTTTAACATGACTAAAGCGTCACTGTTTAAAGCTAAGTTTATATCTTCTTGTCCATTACCAATTACGAATAAACGATCGGTTGCCACCCAAGTATCAGCTGAACCTGAAACAAACGTACTGTATTGTCCTATTTGCGTTTCTGCTAAAGAGTTTGCTATTAATTGTCTCCCCATGGCAGTTGAGTGTTGTCCAAATGCACGTGCATTTAACCCAAATCCTTTTCCATAATCTGCAAATCCTCCAGCATTTAATCCGAAAGCAATAGAATATGCTCCTGTTGCATTGGCATTTCGTCCCATAGAGAACGAGTTGCTTCCACTCGCTATTCCGCCTTCTCCAAGACCAACAGAATAATCTCCTATTTTATCTTCATTCCATGCATCTCCAAACGTAAAACCAGCACGAAATGCTCTTTTACTTTTATCATAAAACATTCTTGCATTGTATACACTATTAAATCCATTATCATCTAACTGAAAACTTCCAAATACAAAGTCATCACTTAATGTTCCTGCAGGAGCATTTGAGTCAACATTGGAAACAGTTGTACCAGCTTTAAAGAAGAAATTAGAACTTGGTGAAGATGCGGCATACATTGCATAAGGCACTTGGCGTAATACGTTTGTTCCTAAAGAAGTATAGCTCGTTCCGCCAGTAGTATCTACAGCGATATCCATCACAAAATCTTGTGTACTCCAATTGATTGCAGGAAACGTACTTAATGTTGGCGTTCCTGTACCAACGGCTAATGTTATAACTCCATTAGCATTGGAAGTCACCGTATGTGTTTCCTGAAAGATGTTTGCTCCAGCTCTTGCTAAAGTTACTTGTACTCCTATTGATTGATTTACGATAGGATTGTTAGAAGCGTCTCTAACGACTGCTTGGTAATTAAATGATTGTGCATAGCTTATTATACTAAATAATAAAGCAATAGCGAAGAGGATAATTTTTTTCATTACAGTAGGTTTATGTTTTTAATTATTTTACTTGTATACTTTTATGACAGTAAAAAAATGATGCACCCTATTTTTTTAGTATGCTTTATTTTTTTTGATTTGACATTCATTTCTCATCTCCGCAAATTTGAGTAAATACCTAGACTAAAACACTTTTTACACCTATACAAAAAAGTATACAAATAGAATTAATCAGATTTTAAACTGCTGATTACTAGATTATTGAAAATATCAATGAATTACTTCTATTTATTTTGAAGATTGTTGTTTTGTGAACGACTTTTTTTTTAGCCCAGATAGAAGTGGCATCCTTTTTTGTGTAGACACGAAACAAAAAAGATATAGCGAATAGCTGGAATAGCTCCAAAACAAATCTACTCTTTTACATAAAAAAACTCCCAAGTTTTTACACTTGAGAGCCTTTATAAAAACACTTATCTCCTCTTCAAAAAATAAGCGTTTAATACAACTAATTTTTCTTGTGAATTTTATATGCAATACTGTTGTTAAGGATTTATTATTTTAATATACCATAAATTAAACTACAACAATCCTTATTACTTATTGATATATTTTACTCCATTTGAAATTATATTAGTTATAGTTTGATGTTCTTTACTGTTGGGGCAAATATGAAAAATACAATCATTTAAGAGGTTTTTTTTAGATATACAAAAACGTATACAATTCCATAAATGCTGGTTTTTAAGTCAATTCTAGATGGTCTGCAATGCTAATGTCTTTTGGAATACTAAGTTTTTTACGTAATCGATACCGTGTGACAACCACACTTTTTCCTGCAATTCCTAAAATTGAAGAAATATCGGTATTATTGAGGTTTAATTTTTCTAATGCTAGCAAGCGTTTTTCAGACTCTGTAAGCTTGTATTTTTTTATTCTTGTAAAAAATAAAGGATGTACAGAGTTAAATTTTTCTTTAAATAATACCCAATCATCTTTTGTTAAAATTTTGGTTGTTGATAATTCCTCCAAATAGTTTAAGTTGTCTTCTTCTTCTAATCGAGTACTTAAGTCTTTGTATTCTTTTTCAAGTTTTTCATGTTCGGATCCTTTCCGAATGAGTTCTGTTGTAAATACTTTTAATTCTAATTTATTATTCTCTAATTCACTGCGCAATTGTCTTCTTTTAGTTTTCCCATACCACCAAATTCCAATACCTATTAATGCAATTGAAAATAATAAAATAAGCAATGTATTTCGTTTAGACTTGTTTAGTAACTCAGCTGCTTCTAGTTGTTGTATTTGAGATTTCTGCCTAATGATCTCTTTCTCTTTTTGTTGTGTCTCAAAACGAGTTTGATGATATACAAATGCATTTTTTGAGGTAACTTTATTAATTGAATCTTTAGATTTTATATACGTTTTGAAGTAATTGGAAGCTTCTTTATAATTCCCCATTTCTTGATATAAATCAGCTAACGATTTTTGAGCAGATAGTTGATTGAAATTTATTTTTTTATTTTGAGAAGTCCATTTTTCATACTTTTTTGATAGTTGTAAAGCAGTTTTATAATCACCTTTCGTTTTATAATATAGTGATTTTACAAAAGTCATTTGTGATAGAACTATCTTGTGCCCAATACCTTTTTCTAATTCGATAAGTTTATCAAAATGAAGGTCTATGGAGTCTATTTGTTGTGTTTTTAAAAAATATAATAATGTTAATGCCTGTAACTCATATGTACATTTATCCTTAACGACAATATCTTTAATTTGAGGAGCAATTATTTTGGCGGAATCTATATACTTTTTTGCAAAAGCATACTCATCAGTATGATTCATCTTTTCAAATGCCTGATTTACATATAGAAAAGAAAGCAAGTCAATCATTTTCTTCTCTTTCGCTATCTGTATAATTTTTTTTACTTTTTGATTTGCTATTTCCTTTAACCCGTTTTGTTTATACATAGAATTAAGTTCCATAGCAACATGTTGCATGTAAGCAATGTCTTTAAGTTTTTCATATAGTTCATGAGCTTTCTCAAGCTTATCAATTGCAGTTACAAAATCACCAATATTCGAGTTTGACTGCCCTAAGAAAAAATACGCATCTGCAGCAAAAATAGAATCATTGGCTGCTAAAAATAAAGGAGCAGCACTATTGAAGTCTATTATTGCTTTTTTATAATTTAATTCGGAAAAATATACGCCTCCTCTTTTTAAAAGTAAATGTGCTTCTGAGCTCTTTTTTTTGAAATGTTCTTTATATGAGAGCATTTTATCAATATAATTGAAAGCTTTCTCTGTTTCGCCTTTTTGAATAAATTGCTGAATCAAGAACCTTGATTTAGAAGCCATTTTATCAAATTCTTGTAGCTCGTTGGCTAAATCGACATATTCGTGAAGATATTTTGTTTGATCAGCATGATTTTCTCGAATCATTTGACGCGTAAGCGTATCTAATAGTGCAAGCTTTTCGAGTGATTCCGACGTTTCTATTTTTTGAAATAACGTATCAATTTTAGTTTGTGCTCTGCTAGTAAATATTATTAAATTTACTGCAATTAGAAAACATAAAACTGTAAGTGTTCTGTTATAGGTATATTTTTTTTCCATGTTTTAAAAAAAGTAGATAATCAAGATCAAATCGTATTAGAAATGATCTTGATATCTGTTAATAATCGAAAAACTAAAATTTTGTATACTAATCCAAAATAAACTTAAAACTTGTCGAAATAATATTTGCGTTCAAGCCAGTACTTCTATCATAGTAATTATAACGTATATCGAATGATTTTAATCCAATATTGAATATTTTAAATTTTGCAAATACATCTGTATATTTTAATCCTAAACCATATTGATGACTATTGAATTTTGATAAATCATAATCAGAAGTATAGAATTCGGAAGTTGAAAGATGTGTTTCATACGCGCCAAAATAATCGGCTGCTGTTTGATTGTAAAAACGATAGTTTGGATATAGTGTAAACTTACCTGAACCTAATTTGATTGGCACTTCAATGTTTGCCGTATGTGAGTTGATTCCCCAATTGTCAAAATAATAGCGATAATAAGTTCGTAATGATATATTTTCGTTTACGTAATAATTAAATCGTCCACCAAAAGGAAGCTTGAATCGCGTATCAGGTAAGCGTTCAATGTCATCAGCTAAGTGAAAAACATCTGTGTTTTCTGGCGAATTATAATTTGAAATACTCGCCGCGTTTCCAACATAGTAATTTGCTTTATCTGCAAAATAAACACGTTGCATCGGATTTGCCAACCAACCTTGCTGCTGTACAACATCAAAGAACAGTGAAAATTGAGCTCTTTTGTTTATGATTTGAGAAAAATTGAACGACAGTGAATACGTATTTCTTCCTTTATCTTGAATCAACGTTGTATTATGTGGTGCCCAAACTACAGGACCATTTTTGTCAATTATATTTCCATCTTGATTTAAGATATCAATGTTAGCGAAAAAACCATTGTTTAAGTTTTGATTTGCTTCGTTATAAGAATCTAACTCCGTTGGATACTTAGGATTCCATGTATCTAGATATATTTGTGCTTTTACACCAAATTCGGTATTTTTTTGATTGAATAATTTGGTAAAACCTCCACCAAATCCAATAGATACATAATCATATTCGGCGGCAAAGTTTACATTTCCACTCCAAATACTATTTCTATCATCAGATGTATGACTATAACTAGCATTAATTCCTCCCCAAACATCACCTGCGGAAGCTCCAGAAGAAGTAATCCACGGGCTTCCACTTGTTCCGTTTGTAGTTCCGTTTCCATCATCGTCATCATCATTTTCACCATTTCCAGAAGCGCCCGAAGCATCAAAAGGATCTAAATTACTTGATGAAGCAGATGTGTATGCAGAAATTCCTGCGTCAATGGTTAATACATCATCCGCATTTAATGGAATTGCTACTATAAACGTTGGAGTAATGTCTGTTAATCGTTCATTTCCAATTCCTCCAGTTACTGAAGCATTGTTTCCATCTTGTGTATAATAACTCATTAGAAAATCAACTTCTGTTGTTTCTAGCACTCGTTTTTTGTAGACATTTAAAGTGTCTTTAACTTTAGTTTGCGCTAGTAAACACGATGCGCTAAGGAATAGCAATGCACTTACGATTTTTGTTTTAGTTACAACCACAACCACCTCCTGATTTTCCTCCGTTTGCTCCTGAAGCTGCTTCACGATAGACTTGAAAATTTGTTTCAAAACGCTCAATTCCTGAAGATGAAAGTTTCATATCAGGATCATTGATGTTTACTTTTTGATATTCTTTTACTGCTACACACGAAGTGTTTAATAGCAATAAAGACAGGACTAAAAAAAGGAATCTGTTCATATATTTATTCTATTTTAATTTTGTTTGAATAGTGTATTTTTCCTGTATCATCTACAATGATGCATTCTATATTTTCCAGTTGGTTTACCGTATGTAATCCAACATCTTTTCCTGTTACAAAAATGGAAGTAGCCATAGCGTCTGCAAGTTCAGCGCTTGGAGCAAAGACACTTACACTTACAATTCCACTGCTTGGATATCCAGTTCTAGGGTCAATAATATGTGTGTATCGTTTATCGTTAAACTTTACATATTTTTCATAATTCCCAGAAGTGACAACCGCAGATTCATTGATAGGAAGCAAAGCAAAAACTTTGTTCTTATTTAGAGGGTTTTTTATAGCTACTTTCCAATTTTGTTTGTCTTGTTGTTTTCCCCAAGTGTTTAAATCACCAGAAGCATTTATAATTCCAGCAACAACACCTTTTTCTTTTAATAAAGCTTTTGCCTTGTCAGCTGCATACCCTTTTCCTATTCCACCAAAGCCAATTTTCATTCCTTTGTGTTTTAGAAAAACAGTTTGATCTTTTTGATTGAGGATGATATTTCTGTAACCAACCTTTGCTACAGATTTTTTGATTGCTTCCGCAGAAGGCATTTCGGTCATGCTACCATCAAACTTCCAAATGCGATCCATAGAAGCATAACTTATATCAAAAGCTCCATTGGTTAGTTTTGAAATTTGAATTGCTCTTTGGATTAACTGAAACAATTCTGTATCAACTTTTACAGCTTGTATTCCTGCATTTTTATTGATGAGCGATGTTTGTGAATTTTGATCCCATGAAGAAATTAATTTTTCAATCCGAGTAATTTCGGTAACAGCAAAATTGATATAATTATTAGCTTCTTTTGAAGAGTTGGCAATAACTGTAATTTCAAAACGACTTCCCATCAGTTTGAGTGTTCGCTTGTGTGTTTCTTGCGCGGTTGTTATAAAAAAGCTTATAAATAAGAAATATGTAAAAAATGATTTTAGCATGATTTAAAAAGCATTTAATAATTTTATATACGCTTCAGGAGTCGTTTTTTGATACCCCAATTGTCTCAACTGTTTTCCAGATTTGTCCAATACTACAACTAAAGGAAAGTATCCGTTAGAGTTGTATGTTTCTGCCAATTGCTCGTTTTGTGCTTGTAGTGCTTTGGTTAATTTATTCTTTTTACGTCGAGGGAAATCTGCTTTTAACAAAGTGTAGTTTTCTTTTGCATACGATTTAAACGCTTCTGAATCCCAAATTTCACGCTCTAACTTCATACAAGGCGCACACCAATCAGAACCAGAAAAGACCAAAATAATATGTTGATTTTTAGTCGCTGCCTCAGTTTTTGCAGTTTCAAAATTGGTATTCCATTCTTGCCCAAAACTAACTGAACTAAAAAGCAATAATATGTACATCAGTTTATTCATATAGATCAAAATTTATAGTTGACTCTTATTGTTAAGACATAAAAAAAAGAATACACCCTATTTTATTTGTATATTTTTTGAGAGTTTGCCTATTTTTGATCTCCATACTTAAATTAAATGTCGAAAAACGAACCTTCTATTTGCGAGGAAAAAAATTATAACGAGCTGTTTCGTAAGTTTTACGAACCCGCTACGAAGTACATTTATTATAAGTGTGGAAACTTACAACGTGCCGAAGACATTGTTCAGAATGTTTTTATTAAACTCTGGAAGTTGTGTGCTACCATTACTTTTTCAAAAGCTAAATCATATATATATACCGCAAGTACGAATTCATTTTTAAATGAAGTAGCGCACGAAAAGGTAGTTTTGAAGCATCAAAAGACAGTTATAGAAAACACCGATCATGAAAGTCCTGATTTTTTGATTGAAGTAGAAGAGTTCAGAGTCAAACTAAAAGAAGCCATTAAAACACTCAATCCAAAAGAAAGAGAAGTTTTTTTAATGAGCAGAATAGAAAACAAAACATATAGAGAGATTGCTGAAATTACTGGCTTAACAGTAAAAGCCATCGAACGCAGAATGAGCAAAGCATTAAAAGAGTTACGTGCCATTTTAGGAAAAGAAATTAAAATTTAATAGGGTACATGCTTTTTTAAATGTCTAGTTAATAAGAAACTAAGTATATGATGAAAAATTACGATTCAGATGATTCATTTTTAGGACGATGGATAGCAGGTGAACTTTCTGAGGAAGAACGTATTGCTTTTGAGAAAACGGATGCTTTTAAACAGTTTGATATTATTAACAGAGAAGCACAGCTTTTAGACGGTCCAAATATTGATGTAGAAGGCGCATTACAAACTGTAAAAGATAAACTCGCATCCAAACCCAAAAAGAGTAAAGTAATTACTCTATGGCGAGCTATTTCTGTTGCAGCAATTGTTATTTTTTCTACAGGAATTTTGCTAACATCTTCTAAAACCTATACTACAGGAATTGGCGAATCGGAAACAATTACTTTGGCAGATGGTTCTATCGTAAATTTAAATGCTAATTCAAGTTTGTCTCACAAACGTTTCTTTTGGTCATCTAATAAAAATGTAGAGTTAACAGGAGAAGCGTATTTTACAATTACTAAAGGAGACGATTTTAGTGTAGCAACTTCTAAAGGAATTGTGAGTGTTTTAGGAACTGAATTCAATATTAAAGATAGAACTGATTTTGAGTTGAAATGCTATGAAGGAAAAGTTAAATTTGTTCAAAATAATACGACAAATAGCTCATACATTTTAACTCAAGGCATGGAGGTTTCAATTGATAAAAATACATTGAAAGAAGCTACTTTTATAGAAAAATTACCAGCATGGAAAAAAGGTGTTTCTACATTTTCAGAACAACCATTATCTGAAGTTTTAAAAGAATTATCATTATACTTTGATGTGACTTTTGAAACTAAAAATGTTGATACGAGTCGTCTGTTTTCAGGGAACTTTTATCACACAGATGTAAACAATGCTTTAAAAACAACATTACTTCCTATGGGCATAAAATATATACAAAACGATAAAGTTATCGTACTTTCAGAATAGCGTAATTCATTTTAAGCCCTATATTTGTATGCCTTAAGATCATAGTTTATGAAACAGCTTTGTGCTCTATTTTTGTTTTTTGTAGTTGCTTTCTCAAGTGCTCAAAACAAAGATTATACCTACCAAAACACACCGCTCCTACAAGTAATTCAACATGTAGAAAAAGAATACAATCTTACATTTTCGTATGCAAATGATTTGATTCAAGATAAGTTGATTACACTCAATGTTTCTCAAATTGAATTATCGGAATTATTGATCATTTTAGAAGCACAAACTGGTTTGCAATTTGAAAAACTTTCCAATGCGCAAATCATTATCACACCAAAGCAAGTCACAAATAAAGTTTGTGGTTATATTTTAGACGCGACTACACGAATGCCAATTCCATTTGTAACAATCACGGGTGATGAAAACCATCAAGTTTCTACAAATGTAAATGGTTTTTTTGCTATTGATAAAACAACATCGAATACGTATAAAGTTACTAGTTTTGGCTATGAATCAAAACAATTTAATGGAAGTGAAAATTGCTTGCCAATCTACTTAACACAAAGAACTGAATCGCTTGAAGCAGTAATTATTTCTGGATATATAATTAATGGAATTGACCGAAATCAAGATGGTTCAATTTCAGTCAACACGAAAAGATTAGGGATTTTACCAGGTTTATTAAACGCTGATATTTCCCAAAGTATTCAATTAATTCCTGGGATTTCTACTTTAGATGAATCTGCTACGGGAATTCAAATTAGAGGTGGCTCACCTGATCAAAATTTGATTTTATACGATAATATTAAATTATATAATACGGGACATTTTTATGGAATGTTCTCTTTATTTAATCCATTTGCGACACAAAGAGCAACAATTTTTCGATCGGGAACAAGCGCAAGTTATGGAGATCGTATTTCAGGAATTATTGATATTTCTAGTGGAGAAGAAATTCCTGAGAAAACCAATGGCGGATTTGAAATTGATGGTTTGGCTGTTAATGGATTTGTAAAAACACCTTTATCTGAGAAAACTGCCTTGTATGTATTTGCCAGACGTTCATATCCTGATGTATGGAAAACGCCAACCTATGATAGTTATGCAGATAAAATTTTCACCAATTTTGGTGTTGCCAGCGATATTAATGGAAATGTTTTAGAATTGGAAACGGATGATGATTATAGTCCTGAAACAAGCAATAATGATTTTACTTTTATAGATGTTAGCACAAAATTGGTACTAAAACCAAATGAAAAAAATACACTTTCTGTTGGGGCATTATACACACGAAATCATTTGGATTTTGATTTTACTGGCGGTAATGAATTATTGATTGATTCACTCATTACCAAAAACAAAGGATTGAGTTTTGAATGGAAACATACAACCAGCGAGAAACAACAAGAAAAACTAACAGTATATTTTTCCGAATACAATTCTTTCTATCAAAATAAAGAACTAAAAGATGAAACGGGTAATGGAATTCTTGACTTGGAAGAAATTAGTACACGTCAAAATGATATTGTAGATATTGGTGCTAATTTATCTTTGACAAGACAATTAACTGATTCACAAAAATTGACAGCTGGTTATCAACTTTCCTATACTGATTTGGATGTCATTATTAGAAAAGAGAAACCATTAGACAATGAACTAGAAGATTCTGGACAAAGTGATAGCAATTTAAAAAATGCATTTTTTGGAGAGTATACGTTGAGTTTTAAAAACAAAGCCTTTATCAATGCTGGTGTACGATTTGTACATTACAATTCAGTAAACCGTTTTTTGGTAGAACCTCGCATTAATTTTGAGTATCCTTTGAATGATCGTTTTCGTGTGAAAACAGCAATTGAACGTAGAAACCAACCTATTTCGCAATTGATAGAATTCAATCATACAGAATTGCGTTTGGAAAACAATTTGTGGCGTTTATCGGATGACAATCAATATCCTTTATTATCAAGTAATCAAATTTCTGGAGGGATTTTATACAGCCATAAAAATCTAAATATTGATATTGACGCGTATTATAAAGAATTGGAAGGTTTGACAACGTTTACGAATGGTTTTAGTAATCCGTTAGAAAACTTAGAAGAAGGTGAAAGTACTATAAAAGGACTTGATGTGTTATTAAAATACAAATGGAATAATTATAAAATTTGGGCAGGTTATACCTTTAATGATATTACATTTGAGTTTCCAAATTTAGAAGGAAATAGCGCTAAATTCCCAGGAAATAATGACATTACACATGCATTTCGAATTTCGAACACTTTAAAAGTTGACAATTGGCAATTCTCACTTGGTTGGCAAATTCGATCAGGAAAACCTGTGACGCCAGTTAATAGTTATGATATTAAAATTGATGCTGATGGAGAAAATGCAGGTGTTGTCAATTTTGGTCTTATCAATAGTGAGCGATTGCCCGATTTTCACCGTTTAGATGCTTCTATTTTGTATGATTTCAACATTAAAAAACTACGTGCACAAGCTGGAATTTCTATCCTAAATTTATACAATAGAGTAAAACCTTTAAGTTTAACGTATAAAGCAGAACGGAAACCTTTAGATGATGGAGGAATTCCCGTTGAAGGAACTACTGGATCAACTCCAGAAGAATTGGAAGTGATTTTAGAACAAGTAATTCAACGATTTTCATTAGGCTTAACGCCGAATATTTCTTTTAAAATCTTTTTTTAATTAACAAAGTCAGTTATATATAAAGTCTAAGAGTGTTTTTCTTTTCCGCAGTTTAGTAGGGATTTTTCGTTAAAAATTTTTGAAGCCTTGGGAAAAATTTAGAAAAATTCATACGGTTTTAGTTTTTCATAAAAAAACTAAAAAAAACCTCTGGAAAAGCGCCATTTCTTTTGTTTCTTTTCTTTGGGCGAACAAAGAAAATGAAAATAAAAGCTGAATTTCAATGTTTTAAAAAAACGTAAAGAAGATGGCTGTAAACTTTTATATCAAACAAGTCACATCCACAACTAAGATTTCTTTAAGAAGTGAATACTAAAGGAATAATAAACTGAAAAAATAAAACGAGTAAAACAATCGATATAATATTTAGCAAAAAACCTGCACGCGCCATTTGAGCTACTTTTACATGCCCACTGGCAAATACAATTGCATTTGGTGGTGTTGACATTGGTAACATAAATGCACAACTTGAAGCCATTGCAATAGGAATTAAAATGTGTAAAAGATTCATGTCTAACCCAGTGGCGACACCAGCAATCATAGGTGTGAAAATAGCAACCAATGCTACATTACTCATCAATTCAGTCATAAACAACATTACCGTAATAAGAATGCTACAAATAAGTAAAATACTTAAAGCTTTATTTTGACTTACGGCGGTTCCAATCATATCAATAACACCTACGTTAGAAAGACCACTTGCAAGTGCAAGTCCGCCACCAAACAAAATTAAAATTCCCCAAGGTAATCTTTTGGTGTCTTCCCAAGCTAAGATAGATTTGCCTTTGTACATACTTGTAAAACATGCAAATGCAGCTAACATACTAATAGTAGTATCTGATAATTTTAAAGTTGGAAAGATGCTGTTTATATAATTTTTACTGATCCAAAGGAAAATTGCCAACGCAAAAATGATAAGCACAATGATTTCAGATTTGCTAATCTTTCCTAGTTTTTCTATTTCATGCGCAATGATTTCTTTTGATTTTTCAAAGGAAGATAAGTTGTTCGGATACATTACTTTCGTTAAAATGATATAGATAAAGAAAAGCATTATTGTGGCAAATGGTACGCCAACAATCATCCATTTTAAAAAGGAAATACTATAATTATATTCACTTTCCATAAAACCAGCGAGTACTATATTTGGCGGTGTACCAATTAACGTGGCAATTCCTCCAACATTCGCTGCATATGCAATACCTAGCATAATACTTAAAGCAAAATTTTTATCTTTTTTGGTAAAACCATCTTTGTCATTTATCAGTAATTCTACAACAGAATAGGCGATAGGTAGCATTACAACAGTAGTTGCCGTGTTACTTATCCACATGCTCAAAAATGCAGTAGCAAGCATAAATCCTAAAATAATTTTATTCGGACTTGTGCCTGTTAGTTTAATGATGAATAAGGCGACTCGTTTGTGTAGTTTGACTTTTTCTAATGCTAATGCCAATACGAATCCTCCAAAAAAGAGAAAAATGATTGGATGCGCATAGTTTCCTGCGACTTCTTTGATATTCATGATGCCGAGCAATGGAAAAAATGTAAGCGGAATTAAAGCTGTAATTGATATAGAAACTGTTTCTGTAATCCACCATAAAACCATCCATAAAACAACTCCAATTACTTTGTCTGCTTCCGGACTAATTATTTGAAACGGAGAAAAGAAAAATAGCAAACATAAAATAGGTCCTATGAGTAGGATTAATTTTTTCTTCATGAATTTAATTTAAAGATACCAATACAAAATCTGATTTATTTGAGTGTGGCTTACAAAGTAAAGAAACGAAAACTTTTTTACATCAAAACGTAAACTTTTAGAAATTAATTTTTAGCAAGAAAGGATATAAATAGATTTGAATCAATCAGCAAGCAATTGTAGTAATACGCCTATTTTTATTCGCAGTGTTTAATAAAACTTTTTTCAGAATACGTTGAATATCTACATTGTCTTTTTGTCTGACTAAATGATCTTCCAATTCATTGGTGTGACTTATTTGTAAATCGTTCCCAATGAAACCATATCCTAAATACAATCCATTTTTTACAATAATAAATGCTTCTTCTTCGGAAGTTCTACCTGTTTCTTTAATGACAACATTTTTAGAAGCATTCAATGCGTGATGTATAGCAGCATCTACGCGTTCATTATAATTGCTCACTGATTCTTCTTTTCTGCAAATTCCTTGACACGTTTCTAATAAAAAGTGTGAACATTCTGTAACGCGTTCCTGCAAATGACAATATTTTGGACATAAATCAAATTGCATGCACAAACGTTCCATAAAGGTTCTACAATCGCGAAGATTATAAAATGTAATTAACGGATTTGGAATCATTTTAGCATCATTTACTGCTAAATGCGTAACACCACGACGATCTGAATATTGAAAAATGGCATAACTTTTTGGCGCTCGTTTCGATGCACTATTGTATCGTGGATAATGATGCTTGATTGCTGCATCTTCCATTAGCAACGCCACCAATTCACTTCCAGATAATTCAAAGTCAATATCCGCAGTTTCTCTACATAAATCGAGTTCTTTTTGTGCTTTATTATAGAAATGACTTAAAACGCGTTTTTGTATATTTTTTGATTTCCCAACATAAATAATCTTCCCTTTTTTATTCTTGAAATAATAAATTCCTGGTTTTGTCGGTAGTGCTTCAAATATTTTACTTGGCAAATGTGGCGGTAATGTTGCTTCTTTTGAAGTACGTTTTAAAAATTTCTGAAATGTTTCCTCGGCGTTTTCTTGCGCAAGCAATAATTGGAATAAAATAACAGTTGCCGCAGCGTCTCCACGCGCTCTATGTCTATCAGAAATATGAATGTCTAATGATTTGCACAATTTTCCCAAACTATACGATTTTAACCCTGGAATTAAAGTTCTTGACAATCGAACTGTGCATAATTTTTTTCGTCTAAATTCAATATCAATAACTTTGAATTCATTGCGAATTACATTGTAATCAAAGTTTACATTGTGTGCTACAAAAATGGTATTTTCCGTGATACTGAGAACATCTTTCGCAATTTCGGCAAACGTTGGTGCATTTGCTACCATAGCATTGTCAATTCCTGTTAATGCAGTAATATGCGTCGGAATGTATGCGTTTGGATTTACGAGTGACGTAAACTCGTCGATAATTGTAGTTCCATCAAACTTGAAAATTGAAATTTCCGTAATTTGATTGCTACGTCCAGTGGTTTCGACATCAATAATAGTATAGAGTTGGTTTTTTAGCATGATTTACGACATTTTTCGGACAGCTTCTAGTTCAACTTGTAGTTCTCTAAACATCGTCATGATGCTGCTCAATTTTAATTCCTTTTCGTCATATTCTTGTGTATTGATGCAACATGTAAATTCCCAAACTTCCAATACTTCTTGAATGGGAACTTCATACGGAGCATAGGTTTTATTATCACTACTCAACAATAAGGTTTGTTTCTCCGCAATATGATTATACACACGTTTATACACCAAACCATCACTTTTGGTTAACACAATATAGGTGC
Organism: Kordia sp. E; assembly: GCF_056033805.1. Taxonomy (NCBI): domain Bacteria; kingdom Pseudomonadati; phylum Bacteroidota; class Flavobacteriia; order Flavobacteriales; family Flavobacteriaceae; genus Kordia; species Kordia sp. E. Next base: position 205,847 of record NZ_JBRASR010000006.1, on the reverse strand, counting down.
GTCCGTCTTTGATATCTGAAATATCGTCTACATATTTTGCTACAATGTACGAACCGTCTTTTACTGGCAACATGGAATCTCCTTTGATCGGAAATGCACGATGTGTTCCGGTTGGTAAAAACGGTAATTTTATTTTTTGTAATTGTTCAATATATTCTGGATCGGCATAGCCAGCTAAATATCCAGCAGATGCTTTGGTAGGAATAATTTCGATGAGTTCATTATCATTTTCATCTACTGAAATCGGAAATAACAAGCGTTGATTCCCAATTTGCATAAATGAAGTATCTTTTGCTTGTGATAAATCATTTTTGACCAATATATCAATCGGTAACCTAAAATAGTCTGAAATATCAATTAAACGATCAATTGGTGGTTCGGAACGACCTTCTTCATAAGATCCAACTATGGAACGTGTCCAACCGAGTTCTTGCGCAAAGCGTTCTTGAGAAAAACCTTTTAACGAACGAAGATGTTTTATATTGATTTGAATATTTTTCATTTCCACAATTATTAATATTTTGTATTGCTACAAATATAAGTAAAAATTGCTACAAATAATAGTTTTTGTTTAAATCACTAATTATGAGAGGTTTAATTATTCATTTTCAAGCTCATTATAGAAATCTAATAAGAATAACACACGTTTTCGAAGCTGTCTTTTTTCGTAACTAACCGCAGCAGCCATTGCCAAACTTCCTCCTTGGTAACTTTTTTGGTAATACGAATAATAAAATTGCACATCAGATTTATGAAATGTTTGCCAAGTTACTTGCGTTTTTTCTAGTAACGCTACATCTAGAAGTTTTGGTTTGGCTTTTAATAAGTTTAACACTTTCGTAGCTTCCTTTTTCCAAGCTTTTAATGCTGCTTGTTCACACTGAATGCTTCCAATTGTAGTAGGAATTGCATTTTCAAGACATTTACTGTTTTCTATATCAATCGGATGATGTTCTTCTTGGCTATAACCATAAAATGATGTGGAAAGAAAGAGTAGAAGCAGCAATACGTTTTTCATAACGATTTATATTTAGTATTCAAATAGCAAGATACGCCTTTTATGTGTTTGGCTGTAGCCAGATTTTACTTCTCAATTTAGGTCACAAAAAAAGCGAACTTTTTAGTTCGCTTTTACTATATATTTTCTGAAGTAGTTTAACTAGCTTCCACAATATCTAAAACGTATGTTGGATCTTCAGCATCATTCAAAACAAACTCAACAGAGTTTACTTGAAAATCTTCCCAATCACTTGGATCAATTGGCCAACCACCAATTCTATTATCATCTTTATCAAATACATTAAACATTGGATAGTTATAATCGACTGTTCCTACTGCGATACCACCAAATACAGAAACGCCATCAGAAAATTTTGCGTAGGAAGCAGCCATAAAACCACCTTCGGTAACGCCTTCAGGAATTTTGAATTTTGATGGATCTTGCATCATTTCTGTCCATATATTTTTTCCGTCTTTAGGAATTGTCATTGTTGCGGTCAATTTTGTAGCCATGATTGTTTTTTTTAATGATTCGCTTCAAAGTTAGGAGGAAGTTTAGATTTAAAATAGCGTATAAATACCTTATTTTCAGATTGTCGCAAGGAGTTATTAAGATAAAAAAATATGTATGAATTATATTTTTAGCAAAAATCGGGTAACAAAATTACTTCTGTAGAACCCTTTCATATAAAATACTAACTTAAAAATTTTAATATTATGAAAAAACGAGCACTAAAAAAATTAGCAATTGGAAAACAAAACATTGTATCACTAAATAGTATTTATGGAGGAGCTTTGCCAACTACGCAACAATCAACTGTTGTTGAAGTAACAAAAAAAGGATCAATTTGTACCATAAAACTTTAAGTAGTTAGTATACTTAAAACTGGAAAAAGCTTCCAATATTGGAAGCTTTTAAAAAAAGGTCAGAATTTCTTCTGACCTTTTTAAATTGAAATTCATTGTATATTATTAATTGCATTATTCTTAAAAATTACTTTTATAAGCAAGCACAATCAGATTTAACATGTACTGTAAATGGAGCTGGTCCAGTAGTTCCACATCCACCTTGAAATGAACAATCATTCGTGCAATGATTTGAACATGGTAACCCTGTTCTTGCTTCCCCACCGCTTACAATAGTTGCATCAAGGTTTGATACTAAGCTTTTCTGTAAGTTTAATTTTCCGTTTAAATTCTTTTTTTTCATAATAGTTATTGTTTAAAGTTAATATTTAAAAGATTGTGTTTTGGCAACTTTTATTGCTGCCTTATACTGTAAAGATGCACAGAGAAACAACTGTAAACAATAGAGAATTCATAAGTGTAGCAATTTATTTCAAATTCGTAATCAATTAAAATTGGGCGTAAAAAAAGCCGCTTATCAAATTGACAAGCGGCTTTTGAATATGTAAATACTAAGTTGTTTTAGTAACTTAAAAAGTCTGTAAAATCAGGAATATCGTTGTATTCATTATAACTACAATCTGCTCCAGTTGTAGAAACACCTGTTATTCTATATGGGCGTGCAATGATAATGTTTGCATTGTTTTGTAGATATGTACTATTTACTGTTACATTTTCATTGGTATTATAATGACCATCAATTAATCGATAATCGTAATAGCGAACAATTCCATCATTCAAGTTTTTATCATTCATTGAATGTCCAGTAGTAGTAATGGAATATTCACCTCTATAATTCATTGATCTAGGAAAATACAACTCAATACAATTTTCAGTACTGATGTAGTTTATGAAAAACGAAAGGTAATTAATACTGTTACCATTTATAACTGATTCTCCATCACCTATTCCTTGTGGAGGCGGATTTGGTCTTGGTTTATCCACACCAGGTTCTACTTGATTTCCTTCAGTAATATTTAAATAATCAGCAATATAACCTCTGAAAACAATATTAAATACTGTGTTTTGAGTCAGCAGATCGTTTAACTTTATAACACGATTTCCGTTTTGGAGCAATGTAGCTACTTCATCTTGTGCTTCCGTACTATGTCGTAATACATATCCAGTTATAAATGCTGTCCAACGTAAATTGATTTCCATCATTTCTCTTTCACTATAATCGTCGTTTGAAATAGTTAAATTCTTCAGTGTTACAGGAGCTTGTGTAGCTTCTTCTTCAAGTTGTGTATTTTCTTTTTGACAAGAAACTATAAAAATGAGCAACAGTAACGAGAATTTTATTTTTTTCATATGTAATAGTTTAAAAGTGAACCTTGATTTAATAATCTAAAAAGTCTGTAAAATTTTGAATGTCATTATACTGTGTGTAGTAGCAATCTATTCCAGTTATAGGCGTATTTGAGTTTCTAAATGGGCGCGCAATAATAATGTTGTCATTACTTTGCACATATGCATCTGTAACTATTACATCATGTGTTGTAGAAAAAATGTCTTGAAAATCATTATGTGTCATTAATTGCGGATTGAAATAACGAATAATTCCATCATTAGAATCGTCTGTGGCATTCATTGGATGACCAGTTGTTGTAATATTATAATTTACTGAATAGTTCATTGATTTTGGAAAGTACAATTCAATACATTGGTTATTCAAAATATAGTTGATAAACATTGCTGTGCTATTTGAATGTCCGCCACCAATTCCTTGCGGTGGTGGATTTGGTCTTGTTTTATCATGATTTGGATACCCGATGAGTAAATAAAAATTTGTCTGCTCAATAAATTTATTCGCGAAAGCAGTATTATTTTCTAATAGTTGATGTAGCTTAATGGAGTTGTTTCCATTTTGAAGTAATAAAGCAACTTGATTTTGTGCGCCAGTATCGTTTCGCAACACACTTCCAGCAATATACGCTGTCCATCGTAAATTAATTTCTAGTATTTCTCGCGGACTATATTCGTCTAGTGTACTAAAACCGCTTTGTTTTGCGATAGTTTGTACTTCTTCTTCAAGTACAGTATCTTCTTTTTGACAAGAACAGATACAAAGTAATAACAGCAAAGGGATTACTATTTTTCTCATATGCAATAGTTTAAGGGTGAACTTTTATTTAAAAATAAGTATTTATTTTTCAACTAGTATCAATGCAATGATTAGTGAAGCTACTTATTTCAAATTCGCATATGTTTATTTCAAATTCGTACTAATTAGGTGAAGATTTTCTCTAAAGTATAGTCTTTTCTACGGCTAGAAACAGGAACTTTAATATCTAAATGTACAATGAGTACACCATTTTTATCATACTTAAGTACATGTTTTTTATTGACAATGTACGATTGATGACAACGAATGAACAATTCTGGAGATAACAATTCTTCTACCTTTTTCAAGGGTTTAGAAATCATTATTTTTTCGAGTTGTTGCGTGTAGAATGTTGTGTAGTTTCCTTCTGAACGACAATACAATATATCTTTCTCATATACTGCATATACCGCATCAGACGTTTTTAAAATGACTCTTTTCTCCTTAACACCTTCAAAAAAGTCTTGGGAAACTTCAATGAGTTTGTCCAAATGATTTTCTTCACTTTTTAGTGTAATCGCTTTTTCAATTGCTTCTGTAAATTCATTTTCGTCTACAGGTTTTAAAATATAATCTAAGGCACCAACTTTAATTGCTTTAATGGCATTATTATCAAATCCTGTAATGAAAATCACATTGAATGATTTATTGTCTATTGCTGTCAAAATATCAAATCCTGTTCCGTCTCCTAAGTGAATATCAAGTAAAATTAAATCAGGTTTTAACACTTGTACTTGTGCAATTCCATTAGCAACACTAGAAGCTTCTCCAACAACTTCAATAGTATCACTAAAATGTGTTTGCAACTTTTCTTTTAAGTCTGTACGAATAGTGGCTTCGTCGTCAATTATAAGGGTTTTAATTTTCATCCGAAAGTTTATAAGGAATTGCTAAGGTAACTAAAACTCCCGTTTCTGATTGTGTGTTTGTTTCTATAGAAATATCTTTTTTGGTCGATTTTTTTAAGAAATCAGCAATTAATTTAACCGAAATTGAGTCTTTAAATGAGCTTTTAGCTGAAGAAATTCCTTTGCCATTATCACGAATTGTACACAAAATATACGTGTCTTTTTTTGTAAAATTTAACGCAATTAAACCACCGCTTTCAATGTCTGAAAACCCGTGTTCAATACTATTTTCAACAAATGGTTGTAGTAACATTGGTGGAATAAATATAAAATCATCTGCTTCCATATTTTCATAAGTACATGTATATCTAAATTTTCCAGGAAAACGAATTAGTTGAAAATCCATGTATTTTTTAAGTGCGTCAATTTCTTTTTCAAATTGAATATAATTTTTAGTCGAATTTTCAAGAATCAAGCGTAATAAGCGTGAAAATTTCAATAAATGTTTTTTAGCTTCTTCCGAACTAAATTTGATTGTATTTTGAATAGAGTAGAGGACATTTGATGTAAAATGCGGATTCATCTGACTGCGCAATAAACGTTGCTGCATTTGTAAATTTTGATGTTCAAAACGTAGTTTTCTATTTCTAGAATAAAACATTCCGCCAATTATAATCAACAGTAAAAGACTAAAAAGTAAAAACAAGGTATTCCGCAAGCGAATGTTTTTGAGTTCAGTATTTTTCGTTTGTTGAAATAATAATTCTTCTTGAGCGGCAGCTTCTTTTAACGCTACTAACTCAGATTCATATTTGTTTTTATACGCTTTATTTTGATTGTCTAATAACTGATCCAATTTATCTTCAATAGTTTCTAATGACTGATTATTGTCGTTTGCTAGTCTTAGTTCGTATTTTAGTATATTTCGCTGATAATCAGTTGATAGTTGTTCAAAATTTTGTCCTTTAGCAGAATCTAAATATTTGCGAGCTTTGTCAAAATCTTTCTCAATAATATATGCTTCTGCAATGTTAGAATAGCTATTAGCAAGCAATTCGTTTTTATCGAAAAAGGTCAACAACTTTACATTTTTTAGTGACTTTTTGTAATTTTTAATAGCACTTTTAAAATCATTTTGATAAAAGTCATGAATTCCTTTAACAGAATAAATTTGTCGTTTTAAATCGGTGGTTAATAGCGAATCTTTCTTGATTAAATCGTTTAATATTAAAATACCTTCATCTGCACGATTCAAATTATCTAGAATGTTATATTGATTCAACAATTCTTGATAATTTGTGAGTTTTAGTGAAGGATTATTTGCAATAATTTCAATCCTCTTTTTATTAGCAATCAATGCTTTTTCAAATGCGTAAGCTCCTTTGTGAGTTTCTTCCAAAAAGTAATAATAATACCCAGCATTTAGCGGATCATTTTCTAAATTAATTTTTCGTTTAAATGAATCTGTTAATGTTTTACAATCACCATATTTACCTAGATTTTTAAAGGTTTCAAAAGCAACAAAGTAGTGATAAAATTGTCGTAAATTAGTTATAGAATCTTTCTGTGTTTCTGTAGTTTTATAAAAGTATTCGGAAGCTTTTTTTAAATCATTCGTATCTCTATAATACAAACCCAATAGAAACAAGTTTTCTGCTCGTAGCGAATCAGAAATAGTTATATGTTGCTGAATTAGTTTGTCTGCTTCTTGTAAGTAGTAAAACGTAGAATCTGCTGTGTTTTTTGAAGTTTTTTGTTGAAATGAAATGACTTTTTGAGACACTTCTGTATTGGTCAATTCTTTTTGACAACTCATCAATACAAATACTAAAAATATATAACAGCAATATTTTGACATGTAGTAAACATAGGAAAAAAAATAATAACAGAACTGAAATAGATTTAATCTAACAAGTATCGTGTAGACTATTCATTTTGAAATTTTATTTTAAAACACAAAAAAAGCTTCCAATATTGGAAGCTTTTTTAATTGTATGTATGTGGTAATTATTTAGTTTCTGTTGCTTTGTCAACAACAACTTTATTTTCTCTATTTGCCAATTCCCAAGCAGTATAAAATACCAAACGCGTACGATTTGTCAATAAATCATAGTTTATTTTATCTGGCGTATCTGTATGCTTATGATAATCATCATGTGTTCCATTGAAATAGAAAATTACAGGAATATTATTCTTTGCAAAATTGTAATGATCAGAACGGTAATAGTAACGATTTGGATCGTTTTCATCATTAAACGTATAATCTAATTCAATGTTTGTATACTTCTTATTAGCAGCTTCCGAAATTTCGTGTAATTCAGTACTCAATTTATCTGACCCAATTAAATATACATAGTTACGATCACCTTCAGTACGTTTTGGATCAATACGTCCAATCATGTCAATATTTAAATTTGTAACAGTATTCTCTAATGGAAAAATTGGACTTTGATCTGTGTAATATCTAGAACCTAGTAATCCTTTTTCTTCTCCTGTTACATGTAAAAATACAACCGAACGCTTTGGACCATTTCCTTCTGCTTTTGCTTTTTTGAATGCTTCAGCAATTTCAAGAATAGCTACCGTACCCGATCCGTCATCATCTGCACCATTATATACTTTTCCATCTTTTATACCTTCATGATCTAAATGAGCTGAAATGATAATGTATTCTTCTGGTTTTTCGTCACCTCTTATAATTGCAGCAACATTTTCAGAGTTAATCTCTTCAATCTCGTCAGCAACCGTAAGTTTTGCATTTATTGCAATTTTTTTAGCCGTTGCAGTATCTGCAATTGTTGGATGCATTGCTTTCGCTACATCGGTATTTAAGAAATAATAAAAGAAGTTGTTCGTTTCATTACTTTTCAACTTCATTCTACTACTATTCTTTACATATTTAAATTGTGCTTGAAAACGACTGTAATTATCATCTACATAAAAGAACAATCCTTTTACTTTATTTTCGCGTGCAGCATTTAGTTTAGAAGCCATTTCCTGACGTAAATATGCAGACCATTTTGAAGCTTCTTCCGTTCCAGAAACAATATATGTTCCATCAGCATTTGTTGGTTCTCCAATTTTGATTAAAACTACTTTTCCTTCTAAATTTTTTCCTTTGTAATCAGAATACTTTTCATCGTCAATTCCATATCCTATGTATTCAATTTCAGAAATATTGTTAACACCTTTTTCATTCGCAGCAAATGTTAAGAATTGGTCATCAAAAGGAAAGTCTTTTCCATTGATTGTTAATTCGGATTTTAAATCGCTACCTTTTTGTAAAGGAACATTCTGAAAATAGTTTCCATCTTTTTGTGCCGCAGAAATTTTAAGATTTTTGTATTCATCTCTCAAATAAGCTACTGCTTTCTTTTGTCCTGGAGCTCCAGTATCTCTTCCTTCAAATTCATCAGAAGCATACGTGTATAAATGTGTTTTTAATTCTGCTTCAGTAATTGTTTCTCCATAAGGAACTGGGTCAAGGTTTTTAGTCTTTTTCTTCTCTGCGGTATTGTGGTTTGTACCACATCCTATCATGATTAAAAGGGCTAAGGCTGCTAATTTTTTCATCTATTAAAAGTTATATTAAGTATAAAGTTGTGTAAAATTTGATGTTAGTTTTGACAAACAAAATCTAAATCATTGTAATTAAGTTACCCAACCTACTATTTTTAGGATGCCCAAAAGTACTGAAAACCAATACGTATTTTAGTTATAGATTTCTTAAAAAAATGTGAAAGGCTTCTATTTTTCGTATAAAAAAAGTCTATCAGTTATATTTCTGATAGACTTTTGTAAGATTTGTTATATATTTTTGAGAATTTTCTATTCAAGACCTTCAATGTCTTCTAACTCTTGAAGATCTTTCTCTTTTTGCTTTTCTTCTTTTTCTGTTTGCTCTACATCAACAGCCACTTTATTCTCTTTAAATAAGTTCATTGTAGTGATAGCTCCAGCCAAAAATGACAAGGCAATAATTAATTTTGGAACACTTTCGCGCAATCCTTTTTTTCTTGAAATGATAAGGGCAATTGCACCTAAAACGATTCCTAACACTACAGGGATATAGGCAAAATTATCTAAGATGAACGAAAGTAAAAAACCTAATACAGCGGCAATACTTCCTAGTATAATACAAAATGTTCTCATGTCTTTATTATCTTTTTGGTTTTCGTTTAATGATTAGTTGGCAACACCAACAGCTTTTGTGAGTTGTAGCATACCACTTCCGATTGGAATTGTGAATTTTGCTTGTACAGGAATTTTATTTGCGTCAGCAGTAAGCCAAAGCGTTCCCGACTTTAGGAAATCACCTGAAGTAATTACTTCTAGTTTGTAACATTGTTTCGTTCCTAAATTTCCTGCTTTTATGGTTTCTTTTCCCATAAATTTTATAGTAACAGGAGTTTCTTCTCTATCAAAAATAATATTGAATGTTTTTGTATCTCCAACGCTAGCATTGGCAATAGGTAAATTTCTTAAATTATATAAAGTAGAAACAACATCCATAGCTTGACTACTAATGCTAAAGTCTTTACTTTGAACCCAATCAGTTCCATCACCTCTTCGTTTTGTCTGTGTACTTTTTACGGTTTTATTTTTTTGATTATACACATACTTCATTTTCTTTTTATAGCCACCTTCTTGAATATCTCTTCTGTATAAAAAAGGTAATAATGAAGATTTCCCTACATAAGACTCATATAAATCTCTAATGCTGAAAAAAGCATCAAACTTTTTAAAGGTACTTGCACGACATTTAAAATGATATAATGTATTACTTTTAGTTTTTACTTCGGAAGTTTCCATGCTCACTTGCGCAAGTTGCGTCATAAACCCCGACATTTTATACGATGCCGTAAAGGTTAATTTTTCTCCATCTTTAAAAGCCGTTTTCTGTTGTGCCGTAGCTGTTAATTGAAACAGACATGTGACTAAAAATACGCATACGATCTTTTTCATATTCCTTTAATTTATTCTTTATTTATTTCATTCTATAACGCAGAGTTAAACACTTATTGTGCCAAACATTTATTTCCGTTAAAAATATCTTTTTACATTTTGTAGCTTTGGCAAAAATACATGATTAGAAAATAGTGAAGAAATTTATATATCACAAACGAAACTTCTTTAAAAATACCTATTGTATTTTTACTGCTGTAGATTCCAATATTTTGGCAGATAAAAAGCCAGATTATACAAGCAGATCAGGTAGTCAGTACTTTTATACTGAAGATGGTGTATATCGTATTTCTTCACATTGGGGAAGAGCAGCAACGTGCAAATGGCGTTTACAGACAGATGCTTCAAACTTTCGAAACGGCACAAAAACAGGTTTTGCCAAATGGAATCATTTTTTTAATGATAATGATGTTGAAAAACTGTATTTCGTTAAAAAGAGTGTATTTACACATAAATACGAATACTTTCATAAAGAAGAACCAAGCTATGCCACAGACTTTGTTTTGCGCACTTCTGGTGAAACTCGCAAAGTATTACGACAGCTCAAAGCTATCACAACAGAAACCAAATGGGCAAAGTACATTCCGCATGATGATTTAGAGGATTTACGCGATTTTTTAATCAATGGTTTAATTACTTCTAATAAAACATTACAAGAACTAAAGCGCGAGTACTAATCGACTTCTTTATAAAAAAGAAACGCCTAATAAAATCCAGCCGATTACTAATAGCAATCCACCAAGCGGTGTAATTGGTCCTAGAAAACGCAGTTTTTTACCCTTTGCACTACTGATACACAATCCGTAAATACTGAATGAAAATAACAATGTTCCTATGACAAAACACCAAGCAACAGCAGTTTGTAGACTTTCAGTAAACGAAAATTGAAAACCTATGATGAGTAAAACAATGGCGTGATACATTTGATATTTTACACCAGTTTCAAAGCTTTTTAATAATTCTTCTGAAAGTATCTTTTTTAATGCGTGCGCACCAAAGGCTCCAAAAATAATTCCCAATGCGCCATACAAAGCCGCAATTAATAATACGTATTCTTTCACACGTTTAAATTTTAGTAACTATTCAAAAAAAATCTAATTATAAAATTAAGAACGCGTGTTACCACTTCGTTCTTACATTAAAAATTTTAAATTGCTTCTTTACAGAAGATGTTTTTAAAATTTATTAATATTCGTTTCATGACGCAAAGGTAAAGTATATTACTGATTCATTTCCATAGTTGAATCAAATTGGCAACATTTTGCTAATTTTTTATAAGCAGCTTTATCACCAGTAATTTCATCAGTATCGTATCCTGCGGCAGCAATAGCTTTATGAAACTCTTTTTCCTTAACTTTTGCTTCATCATATGAAATTGCGATACTTTTCTTTTTTACATCCCAAATTGCATCTGCAACACCATCAACGCTTTTAACTGCTTTTTCAATATTTGTTTTACACATACCACAGTTTCCACGGACACCAAAGTTAATCATTGATAATTCTTTCCCTTCAACTGTTGTAGTCGGAATTTCTGTTTCTACTTTTGATTTCGTTTCGTTTTTACAACTAATTACTGTAAATGCTACAAGTGCGATTACGCCTAAAATTACTTTTTTCATATTTTATGTTTATTTGTTCTATTCTCTGTTTATTTGTTTGTTTTTTGAAATTTCCTAACACCCAAAACTACTCCAAAACCTTCTTCACACTTCCGCAGGTTAGCATAGCATCGCCAAAATACGGATTTCTGATGATTTCTTCAGTACTCAGCCAATACGCACCTTTATTATCATCAGCCATTGGACAAAATTGTACAGTTAGTTTTTGATCTAATGTTTTAAAATTTTCTATAACCGCAATCATATGATTGGAAATGATTTGAAAGCTTTTGCGTTGTCGTTCAATAGGTACATCTTTATTGATACTTTTTGAAGTTTTATGTAATACTGCCCAGTACATGTCTAAAGTCTCTCGTTGCGATTTATTTAATTGATCTAATGCATTTAGGAATGCTGCGCTTTTTTCAGCTGTTAGAGCTGTATCACTTTGTACAAGCGCATCTTTTAACGCTACATATGCAGTAATACTTGGCCGAAATGCTTTTTCAAATGCTGCATCAAACTCCATTTGCTTAGTTACATTTGCCTGTGTTGATGTATGTTTCGGCGTATTCATCATAGATTTTTTTCCTTGCAATTGTGCTGCAGCATCAACTGTAAATGCTCCATTTGTTACAATTTCATCATCTTTAGAAAGTCCTGAAAGTACTTCGTAGTTTTCTGAAGTAGCGTTTCCAAGTGTAATTTCTCTTGCTTCAAAAATTGGTTCGTTTGCCGAAGTTTTTACATATACAACTGATCTTTTTCCTGTCCACAATACAGCAGATTTAGGAATACTAATTGCCGTAGATTGTTTTGTAGTATTCTGTAATGTTCCTGTGACAAACATACCAGGTTTTAAGTTTTTAGCACGATTGTTCAATTCAACTTTTACAGCAATAGTTCGTGTTTTTGTATTTAATACAGGATCAATGAAACTAATGGTTGCCGCGATTTTTTCATTCGGGTTCGCGTTGGTTGTAATGGTAATTTTATCACCTTTTTTCAAACTTGACAATTGTTTTTCATACGCGTCAAAACTTGCCCAAACTGTATTTAAATTTGATACTTTAAACAATGCGCCACCTTCCATTACATGATTTCCTTCTTCCACCAACTTTTCAGTAATAACACCAGAAACACTTGCATAAATTGGAAATTGTGAAGCTACTTTTTTAGAGGTTTCAATCTGTTGAATTTGCGTTTCGGTAAGTTTCCACAATTTCAACTTATTACGAACCGCTTTGTACAATGCAGGTTGCGATTCCTTCATGCGCATTGCTGTAATAAGTTCTTGCTGCGTTGTCACCAACTCTGGCGAATAAATCAATGCAATTCGTTGTCCTTTTCGGACTTCTTCGCCAGTTACATTTACATACAGTTTTTCAATACGACCGCTAAAATGTGCGGTTTGTGTTGCGTTCGTCTTTTCGTTGGCTTCAATGGTTCCTGTGAGTTGTAAAGATGTACTTTCTGAATTTCCTTCATCAACTGTTGTTGTTTCAATATTTGCGAGCGCTATGGCGTTCTCTGTCATGCGAAACTGATTTGAAGACAATTCGGTAGTAGATTGTTGTGCAGGAATCAAATCCATGCCGCAAATAGGACAATCGCCAGCTTCTGGTTGTTGAATCTGTGGATGCATAGAACATGTCCAAATACCAGCTGTTTCAGTAGTTTCATGCATGTGAGTTTCGGAAGTTGTAGTTCCTGAAAAGGCGAACTTTCCAATTACAATTCCTGCAATAATTAAAATGATGTATATGATATATTTCTTCATGATAAAATGTATAAATTAAGTAGCATCCAAGTTGCCATAACTAGCATGATACTGTTTTCAATAAAAGTAGCTTTGGTCATCGGAAGCTTTAAGGCAGTTCCTAAACACGCACATTGAATCGTTTGTTTGGTAAATAATGCTTTTGTAACGCCAATGGTGGTAATTCCTAGAATAATAATGGTTGTAATCAACGCAATTGGAATTTGAAATCTTAATAAAAAGAACAATCCAAGTGTCACTTCTATAAATGGATAGATCCATGCGTAAGCAGGAATTTTCTTGGCTAACGGATCATACATTTGAAATGATTTTGGAAATCCTGTGTAATCTAAAAACTTAAAAAAGCTAAATACAATGTAAAATAAACCCATAAAATCTAGCATGAATTCTGATGTTGACCAATCGTTAAAATTCATTAAAACTCCAGCTGTTATGATATAAAAGAAGATTAGAAACAACGGAAATAGTTGTTGTAATTCACTCTTTTCAACAGTTTCTGTTTGATCAAAAACATTTTTTGTTAGTTCTTGAATGGTATATTTTTCAGGCAAAGCAGCTTGCACAACATTCAAGTCGAGTAGAGTAGGAGATTCTACAATGGCTTCCGAACGTTCTAAATTCACAGTTACCGAAGTTATAGTGTCCAAGTTCGTCAAGATATGTTCAACTTTAGCTTTGCAACCGCTACACGTCATTCCTGTGATGTTATATGTCTTTTTCATGTGCTTTAATCTTGTTGTTGTGTTAAAAAGTCAGAAATAGCTTTGTTGGTAAAATAGGTTTGTACATCGGTAACTTTCTGTAATTCAAATTCTAACTTTAATTGATCTAACGCTAGTAATTGTTCAAAGTCCATTTTTGCAGTTTGATATGCTGCTAAAATCACTTCTTTCGCCTGTTTTGCTTGTACAATATTTTTGTCTTGTGTTTTCGCGCTTTCTCGGGTATTCATCATTTTATTTCTTGCTTCTTCTAATGCAATTAACAACTGATTTTTTACGGTTATTTTTGTTTGTGAAATTGCTTTTTGCTCTAGTTGTAATTGTTTTTGCTTCGCGACGTGTCTCTTGTTAAACAACGGAATTGAAACGCTTACCATTGGCATAATAACGTCTTTTCCATTGTCGGGTAATGAGATACCTAATCGTTCGGAAACTAACACATAATCGAGTCCGAAACCAATTGTTGGGTTTCCTTCTTTTTTAGCAACGATTTCCGATTGTTGCAACGCGTTTTCCAAATAGTCCAATTGTTGCAACTTTGGATGTCCTATAATCGTATCATCACTTGCAAATAGCTCGTTTTTTGGTATTTGCAACGAATCTAGTACGACAACTTCTCTATGAATTGACTTATTTAATAATAGATTGAATTGAATCTTTTTACTTCTAAGATCTTCAGAAATAGCTAGGGATTGTTGTTGTAGCGTATTTTTCTTCATTTTAATGTTTAGTACATCAACCATATTTGTACGATTGTTTTCCAATTCGTTCAACGCTAATTTTTCATAGGTATCCAAAATTTCAATATGTTGCCATGTAATGGTTTCTTTTTGTTGTAGTTTGTACAATTCGTAATAAACAATTTTCACATTCAATGAAAGCTGTTTTCTTAGAAAATCAAGTTCACTTTCTTTGGCATCTGCTAAATATGCTGCATTTTTTTTCTTCGCGCTAAGCGTACCAAACCAAGGTATTTTTTGACTTGCCGAAAATCGTGCTCTTTGTGGTCCAACTCGCGTTTCTACAGCTTGTGCAAATACGCCAACGCCCAATTGTGTGTTTGGCAAACTTCCAACTTCGTTTATTTTTTCCAAGGCGCTTTCGTATTGAAACTGTTTGGCTAAAATTTCTGAGCTGTTTTTTTCGGCTTCCGCCAGATAGTGCTCAAGCGTTTGTCCGTTGGAAATTGTTACCATCAAAAAGCAACAGATTATATATGTATATGTGTGCTTCATGTATTTTGTTTTTTTAATTGAATTTCTTGATGCCAACTATATAAAACAGGCACAATAAATAGTGTGATAAGTGCAATTAACATTCCACCAAAACTTGGAATTGCCATCGGAATCATAATATCACTTCCACGACCTGTAGAGGTTAAAATTGGTATTAATGCTAATAACGTTGTGGCAGTTGTCATTAAACACGGACGAATTCGTTTTTGTCCAGCTTTTACGACAGCTTCCCTAATTTCTTCAGTTGTCGTTGGAATACTTTTTTTGAATGATTGTGTCAAATAGGTTGCCATAATAACGCCGTCATCGGTTGCAATTCCGAATAAGGCAATAAATCCTACCCAAACGGCAACACTCAAATTGATTGTCTTGATTTGAAATAACTCACGCAAATTGGTGTCAAAGATGGAAATATCTAAAAACCACGATTGTCCATAGAGCCAAATCATAATGAAACCACCAGCAAAAGCAACAGCAATTCCAGCAAAAATAAAGAACGAAGTCGCTACAGATTTAAACTGAAAATATAGAATTAAAAAGATGATAACAAATACAATAGGGACAATAATTACTAAAGTCTTTTCTGCACGAACTTGTTGTTCATACGTTCCCGAGAATTCATAATTTACACCTTTTGGAACTAGTAAACTTCCATTATCAATATGTTCTTGAATGATTGTTTTTAATTCTTCTACGAGCGTAACTTCTGCAATATTTGATTGTTTGTTGAATAATACGTAACTCACTAAGAACGTATCTTCACTTTTAATCATTTGCGGACCTTTTTCGTAGGCAATCGTTACAATTTCTTTGAGCAGAATTTCACCACCATTTGGCAATGGAACAAGAATGTTTTCCAAATCTGTAGGATTAGAACGCAATTCGCGCGGATAGCGAATACGAACATTGTAGCGCTCTCTACCTTCAATTGTTTGTGTGACTATTTTTCCACCAACGGCTACTTCTAAAATGCTTTGTACTGCTTTGATAGACAATCCATAACGCGCAATTTCATCTCGATTGATGTCTATGATTAGATATGGTTTCCCAATTAAGCGTTCGGCAAAAACAGTTGCTGGTTTTACATCAGGTACTTCTTTTAAGATACGTTCTAACTCTAAACCAAAAGCTTCAATTTGTTCTAAATTTTGCCCTTTTATTTTAATTCCCATAGGAGAGCGCATGCCAGTTTGCAACATAATTAACCGTGTTTCAATTGGTTGTAGTTTTGGTGCAGACGTTATACTTGGT
Source organism: Kordia sp. E (assembly GCF_056033805.1). Classification (NCBI taxonomy): domain Bacteria; kingdom Pseudomonadati; phylum Bacteroidota; class Flavobacteriia; order Flavobacteriales; family Flavobacteriaceae; genus Kordia; species Kordia sp. E. The sequence continues at coordinate 189,436 of NZ_JBRASR010000006.1, read as the reverse complement.
AGTTTGGTAGCTTTTACAATTTCATTCCAAATGTCATCGGGCGATTTTATATGTGGTCGCCAATTGCGGTAGAATTCACCATTTTCGTCTGGAATTAGTTGTGATCTAGATGCTACGTTCGTTCCTTGCGCGATTCGATCTGACGATTTCAATATAAACAAACCGTCATCATCAACTTTAAAGCGTTGTGGGTTTCCGTTTTCGTCTAAGATGTATTCGGATTTGTATTTTATAATGTTTTCATACATAGACAATGGCGCAGGATCGAGTGCACTTTCTACACGTCCAGATTTTCCAACTACGGTTTCTATTTCAGGAATGTTGGCAACTGCCATATCCAATTGTTGTAGTATTTTTTTGTTTTCGGCAATTCCTGCATGTGGTAACGAAGTTGGCATTAGTAGAAACGAACCTTCATTTAATGCTGGCATAAATTCTTTTCCTGTAGTTCTCCAAATTTGAAAACCTGTGAGTAAAATTACCAATGGAATGCTTAGAAATAGTAATTTGTTTGCCAATGCCCAACGTAATAAACGTTCGTAATATTTTATGAAGATTAGAAACGTACCAATCACCAATAAACATGTTATTGCGACAAATAGAAAGTTTGTTCCCAAACCATTTGTATGTCCTAATGGTCGCCAATAGTTTGTTAGTACAATTACTAATAGCGTGATTGCTGTAATAATGTGAATATGTTTCGTTGTCTTTTTTGTAATTACTTTTTGAAGTTGTAATAGATTTGCAATTCCAAAAATGAGTAATGCAATTCCTAAGTAAATTCCACTTATAATGGCATAAATACCAATTAGAATCATCAGCGCATTTAGTACATATGTGAGCTTTTGTGATGTTTTTTTCCAACCAAATAACCAAGCTGCCAATGCAGGTAAAATAAACAAGGTTACTATAATTGCCGAAACCAATGCCATTGTTTTGGTGTAGGCGAGTGGACTGAATAGTTTTCCTTCTGCACCAACCAACATAAATACAGGAATAAAACTTACGATGGTTGTTAATACGGCAGTCAAAATAGCGCCTGAAACTTCCGAAGTAGCTTTGTATACAACTGTATTGACTGGTGTTTCTTCTGTATCTTCTTCTAGATGTCGTGTAATGTTTTCAATAAGGACAATTCCCATGTCTACCATTGTTCCTATTGCAATGGCAATTCCCGAAAGGGCAACAATATTAGCATCTACATGTCCGAGTTTCATCGTGATAAACACAAATAAAACAGCAATTGGTAATACACTAGCAATTAAGATAGAAGCTCTTAAGTTTAACACCATGATGATGATAATTAAGAGTGTAATGAGAATTTCTAGAGATAAGGCTTCTTCCAATGTATGAAGCGTTTCTTCAATTAATTCGGTACGATCATAAAAAGGAACAATGGTTAATTGTGAAACACGTCCGTCTTTTAGTGTTTTAGTAGGTAAACCAGTTGCAATGGTTTGTATTTTACTTTTTACATTGTTGATTACTTCCATCGGATTCGCGCCAAAGCGAGCAACGACAACGCCACCAACTACTTCTGCGCCTTCTTTATCGAGAATTCCTCTTCTTTCGGCTGGACCGAGATATACCTTAGCTACATCTTTTATACGAATAGGCGTAAAGTTTTCTGATTGAATTGAGGTATTTTCAATGTCTGCAATCGATTTTATATAGCCTAAACCACGAACTACATATTCCGCTTGATTGATTTCAATGGTTTTTGCGCCAATTTCTTTGTTGGTGTTTCGAACTGCGTTTACAACTTGAGTGAGTGAAAGCTTGTGTTTTTTTAGAACATCCGGATCTACATCTATTTGATATTCTTGTACATAACCACCAATGGAAGCTACTTCCGACACATCGGCAGCACTTGATAGTGCAGGTTTTACATAGTAATCTTGAATACTTCGGAGTTCTTGTAAATTCCAACCGCCAGTTACATTTCCGTTTTCGTCTCTACCTTCTAGCGTGTACCAAAATATTTGTCCTAATCCAGTTGCATCTGGTCCAAGCGTTGGTTGTACATTTTCGGGCAGTAAAGAACTCGGTAAAGCGTTTAGTTTTTCCAAGATTCGGCTTCGACTCCAATAAAAATCTATGTCATCATTAAATATGATATAGATACTTGAGAAACCAAACATGGACGAACTTCGAACCGTTTTTACACCAGGAATTCCCATTAAAGCAGTTGTTAATGGATAGGTAATTTGATCTTCAATATCTTTTGGAGAACGTCCTTGCCATTTGGTGAATACAATTTGTTGATTTTCGCCAATATTAGGAATAGCATCTACGGCAACTGAATTTTTTGGAAAATCTCCTAAGTTCCAGTTGAAAGGCGCTGTGCTAAGTCCAAACCCAATAATGATGCAGAGTAGGAGTATAGCAACTAGTTTGTGATTTATTAAAAATTGAATGCTTTTGTTGAGCATGAATGTTGATATTTATACGTACGAATTGTTTGAAAATAGTGTATGTGTTGATTTTCCAGTATGAAGTATCAAATGGAAAGTAACGTTCGTAGTATATGTATCAAATTAAGAAAGTCTCGTCGAGCAACTGAATGTTCTTGACCAGTGGTGGCGGAATGTATGGTTTGTAGATCGCTTTTTCTTGATCTTCCGATGGAAGCACGTAGATATAACTATATACAAATGCCTTTATGAATGTTTGTGTAGTGAATGCAATGTCGTCATAGCTTGACTGTAATTCATCTTGTCCTTGAATAAACGTACTAATGTCATTACAACATGGAGTTTGTTGTATTGTAGTTTCTTTTGAGGAAGCTTGTTCCATCTCCATACCACAATTTTCAGCAGCAATACCAATTGCCATGCTCATTTTTTGCCCACCACAAATATGTTCATTGATCGTGAATGAGAATGTAGAACATAACACTATAAGTGCTAGAACAGATGAACAGATATGTTTGACTAATTTTTGCATTTAGAACTGTAAAAGTACGAAAACTATATGAATAGCAATAGTATGCGTGTTAAATAGCTCTTAATGTTTAGAATTTATGAAGAATGTAACACTATTTTTTATTTTGTTTTATTCTTATAAAAACGTTCTTTTTTGCTTTTAGTTTTTATAAAACTAACCTAGCTTTGTATAAAATTATAACTCATGTTAACTTTTTTTAAATCGTATATAGATGTAGATACTGCTGAAGGAATTTTGTGGTATTCTTTGCTAGTTCTTTTTGTATCATGGGCACTTTCTCGAGTGTTTCGATTTATCCTTATTATTTTTTTAGAACGTAAGCAGCGTCAAAAACGTTTTGGAGTAACAACCTTAAAGTTTATTAAAAACTCCATTCGATTTTCGTTTATAATTATAGGTATTTTTATAATTATCTTTACTGTTCCTAAATTACGTGAACAAGCAGGATTGATTTTCTCTGGAGCTGGAATTTTAGCGGCAATTATAGGTTTTGCAGCGCAGAGTGCCATTTCCAATTTAATTGCTGGTTTGTTTATTGTCATCTTTAAACCATTTAGAGTTGGCGATTATATAAAGTTAGATGATCAGCGTATTGGTATTGTAGATGATATTACATTGCGTCATACAGTGATTAATAATTTTGAAAATAAACGCTTAATTATTCCAAATTCAGTTATTAGTACGGAATCAGTATTAAACCACACTATAGACGATTCAAAGGTATTGAGTTTTAATAATTTTTATGTAGGAGTTCATGCAGATATTGATCAAGTACGCAAAATAATACAAGAAGAAGCTTCACATCTAGATAACGTCATTCATCATACTTCTGAAACTGGCATTGATACGGCAGAGGTTCGAGTTATTGAGATAAAGGAAGGATATATTCATGTCCGTGGATATGTATGGCTTAGTGAACCTTTTGCTGAGTTTAGAACAAAATGTGCTTTAAAGGAAGCAGTGCATAAACGTTTTCAGAGTGAGAATGTTCATTTGCCAATTCCACTGCACAAAATTGTAGATTAAGCGATTATACGTAAGTAGTATGTGTATTTCTTAAAAGCAGAAGCAACCTTTTGTTCGTTTGTAAAAGATTGCTTCATTTTTTTTTGATAACTACATTGTTGTATAGTTATTAATTGTCAGTGCAATGCCTGTCTGTTTCTTCTTCACAAATGCCACAAGTTTTGCCATAACAAGTGTCTACTGCTTCATCTTGTGTAAATAATGAACCGCCAATAAGTTTTTGGGGCGTAAGGTTAGCAATTGCTTTTTTCTGTAATCGTAAAGATTTTAATTGTTTTGTTTTCATACTAATATTCGTTTTATGATTTTAATTAAAAGTAGTAAAGCTGAATAGAATGTGAAAACAATAGTATTCGAGATTTATAAATACAGAAGAATTTAGCAAAAAAAGCGAACCTTTACAGTTCGCCTTTTTTACTGGTAAATTTTTATTGTTTTCACTTCTTAGCAGATTGGAAGCGTATTTGCATCTACTTCAATCGTTTTACAACGGTTTTGAGAGTTATAGGTGCCACAACCAATTTGGAATGTACAGTTGAACGTACAATTAAATGTACAAAAGATTGTTTGTGGTCCTGTTCCACATACTACATAATGTGTGTTTGGAACGGCTGCTCCTCCATTAAGTGTACTTTTATTTAGGTTAGAAACAGTTGATTTTTTAATGTCTAAATTTTTTAACTTTTTTTTCTTCATGATGTAATAATTTATATAATTAATAATTTGGTTTTTTGTTTAATGAACTTTTTAACAAATTGGTCGTGTAGCATCATCTACTTCATTTGTTACACAATGACCTTTTGAGTTGTGTGTACACGTAAATACTACAGTACAAAGATTTGTTTCTGGATCAATACCGCATACAACATAGCGTGTATTAGCAGCCAAACCGGCTAAGATCTCTTCTTTGTTTAGATTAGAAATTGTTGACTTTTTTACGTTTAGGCTTTTTAGATTCTTTTTTTTCATCAGATGTCATCTTTAGGAATATCAAGTTAGAAAGAACCCAAAGGAGTATGGTATGGTTTTACCATAAAAAGTAGTATTGTATCTGTAAATGAGTTAGTTAAACTGTTAAAGTTTTAGTTTTTTAATTTCTGAACGCAGTTGAGGAAAGTTTACAGGTTTCGAAAAGTATTGATCAAATCCTATGTTTTTGAAGTGTTTTTCATCGCCAGGCATGGCATAAGCAGTTACAGCAAATACAGGAGTTATGCTTGCAATTTTAAGTTCTTGTAGCTTTTTGAGTACTTCGCAACCATCCATTTGATTTTTTCCAAGATTGATATCGAGTAGAATTAAATCGAGTTCATTTTCTTGTGCAATGTTAATAGCTTCTTTTCCATTTTCGGCAATTAAAATATGTGTATCTTCTTGAGATAACATTTTATCCATTACCATTGCATTTACTTTGTTATCTTCTACGTATAAAATCTTTAGTTGCATACGGGAAGTTTTATAATAAATTCTGAACCTTTGAGAGCTTCACTTTTGACAGTTATATGACCATCTAAAATTTCAATGTATCGTTTGGATAAACTTAAGCCAATACCAGTTCCTTCATATTTACGATTGAAACCAATACTTTCTTGTATAAACGGATCAAATATTTTCGTAAGATTTTCTGATTCAATTCCGATACCTGTATCTTTTACAGAAATAAAACCATTTTTTCGTTCTTCATCTGTATATATATGAATGGTAATATCACCAGTATGCGTATATTTTATAGCATTGTGTATGATATTGTTAAAAGCCGTTCGGAACAATTCTTCGTTAATTTCAACTTTTGGCTGACTTTCATCTAAGATGAGTTTGTAATTCAGTTTTTTTCCTTCTGCCAAATGATCAAATTCTCTATATGAACTTTCAACAGTAAAATTTAAATCACATACTTTTAATTCTAAATTACTTTTTATTGCTTCAACCTCACTAAAGTTTGATAAGTTATTAATGGTTTCCAACAAGCGATCTTTACTTTCGTTGAGGTAATGCAATAGTTTTTCACGTTCATTTTCGTTTTCCTCTGTAATTAATAAATTACTAATTGCCATGATTCCATTGAGAGGTGTACGTATTTCATGACTAAAGTTGGCAAGAATGTTCGTTTTAAGACTGTTTAATTCTTGTTCTTTTATATGTGCTTCTTTTATAGCGATCTCTGCCATTTTTCGTTCTGTAATATCTAACGAACCTAATAATACAGCAGTAACATTTTTTTTCTGATCAAAAATTGGCGTGTATTGTATTTCTAACCATTGTGAATTTCCTTCGTTGGTAATACGTTCTACTTCTTTTCGAGTCATGTTGCCTTTTAATGCTTCATTGAACGAGTCAGCAAATGTATGTTTAAAATTAAGTGGTAATACATCTATAAAACGACAAGATGTACTATTTGGATTTACATTAAAATCTTTCTCAATGATCGTTACAGACGCTTTATCCGTAAGTAATATTTTTCCGTCTGTATTTAGTAGAAATGTGTATAAAAAACCATTGTTAACCATTGCTTGTAAACGACGCTGATTTGTTAAAATGAGTTGTTCATTCTTTTTACGTTTATTTACGTCAATCAGGTTTCCAATCATACGTACCGTATTGCCATCTTTATCTTTTTTGCAATATCCATACACTTCATAATAGCGATATTCTCCATCTAAGTGACGCAATCGATATTCATTAAAATAATAGGCATCTTTCTCTTGAAAATTCGCTTCTTGTCGTTCTAAAGCACCTTTTAGATCATCGGGATGAATCATTCTTCTAAATTCAGAAGTAGGCAAGAAATCTTCTGTAATAGACAATCCTAACATTTTTCGAAATGAAGGATTAATATAAACCATATTTTCATCCAACCTTTGGTCAAATAAACCTGACCGAATTCCTTTTAAGGCTAGCTTTTTTGTTTCTTCACTATGTTTTAGTTGTTCTATATATCCTTGTACTTCTGTTACATCTACTATAATTCCGTTTACAAAAATGACTTCATCATTATGAATCAAAGGTTCTGCCATGATTCGGAAATAATGTGTTTTAGCATTTTCTTTTTCATTTACTTCAATGAAATCAAAAGGCTTTTTTGTTTTGATGAGTTTTACAAGATGTTCATGTACGCGATTTTTATTTTTTTCTGGATATGAATTTTGTCGTTTAATTTCTCTGTCAGGATCATTTGGATCAATTCCATGCATAGTGTAGCATTCGCTAGACCAGAAGAGTTTGGCTGTTTTTGGATTGTAATACCATGTGGCAATATCACCAAATTCTGAAACCGCCATAAATACTTGATGCTCCTTTTCCTGCTTCGTTGTTTCTGTACCAATTGCATAAATGCTATCATTCTCAAGTATAAAATCGAGCTTTAGTGTCAATACTCCATCTTCTGTTGTAGTACAAAATTTTAAGTGTTGATGATAAATCGCTGTTTTTTCAGTAATAGTATTTAGAATATTTTCTAAAGTAACTTTACAATTATCGAGTACAAAATTGAATATCGAATGCGTAACCACTGCTTCTTTTGTAGTACAAAAACATTTTTCAACATGTGTGTTTATGTGTTGGATGTTTCCTTTTTGATCAAGAATAATCAGGAACAAGCTTGATTTTTGTAAGACATTTGCGTCTAGCAGGTTGGTATGCATTCGTTTTTGAGTGGGTTTAGGAAACTAAAAATATGAAAATCATTTGAATTGCATTTAGGATTTAACAATTATTGTAGCTTCCTTTTTTAATACAGATACTATTTCCAATTAAAACAGTCCTTAAGGTCTAATTGATTACTTTGTAAATAACTATAAAATAAAAAAAGCCGAAACATTGGTTTCAGCTTTCTTATCGTTACTTTTTAACAAACTTTACAGCTAACAAATAGGGAATATAGTTGTCTGTAATTGACATTGAAAATTAGTACATAAAAAACTATCTAGTTCACATTGAACGCCAGTAGCACAAAGTCCGCTTACGCAAGCAGCATTAGTATCTACACAACCATTATATTGGGTTGGCGCAGGTTGTTGATTGTTTCCACCTAATTTAGTTGCTAAATTTGCAACAGATTTTTTGTTTAATGATAATCCGTGTAATTGCTTTTTTTTCATTTTAATATAGGTTAAAGTTATTTGTAGAAAATACTGTAATGATCAAAAACGATAGTACGGGAACGCCTTATTTAACAATGAATATATATGTTAAAGTTATAAGGAATGTAACGTAAGAAAATTTAAAAGTTAAAAAATAGAACCGTAGTTCACTTTTCTGTTTATAGCTACAAACTTAGTATTGTAACGCCTTGTGAACAGTCTGAAAATGAGTTGTGTACTATTTAATTGAGAAACTCCTTTAAATTAACAAAAACACATATTTTGAATATATGATTAAAAAAATATTGGTAACTTTAGATGTATCTAAATACTTACAACGTGCCGTCTTTTCAAAAACCAAAATTTGTATTTCCTTTTACTGTTTCTGATGAAATAGATAGTTTACTGCGACACAAAATAAAACGTGGTATTCCTGAACTATGTGATGACAAACTATTAATAGCTTCTTGGAATGTCGCAAATTTAGGATTACAAAAAAGACACGCAGACCATTACAAATTGATTGCTGAAATGATTAGTTGGTTTGATGTGATAGCGATACAAGAAGTAAACAACAATCTTATAGGACTTAGAAATGTTGAATCAGAATTGCCAAGTCACTATGATATCTTATTTTCAGACAATGGTGGAAATAACGAACGATCTGCATTTATCTACAACAGTAGAAAAATAAGGCAACTAGAACTTATTGGAGAAGTTGCGATACCACCAAAAGATCATAAGTTTATAAAGATCAAAGGAATATCGCAAAAATTCACTGGATTTGATCGAAATCCGTATTTGGCTTCTTTTCAATGGAACAACTTCACGTTTATTCTAATTACAGTACATTCTTTTTCTGGGGGAAAAACAAAACCACACATGAATAGGCGAGCGCTAGAAGCGTATGCAATTTCACGTTATGCGGATATAAATAGGAAAAGTAAATATGCATTCTCAAAAAATATCATTGCGCTAGGTGATTTCAATATTCCTAAAGTTGATAAAAAAGATATTGTATACAAAGCATTACGAAGTAGAGGATTAATGCTTCCAAACCACTCTACGAAGGTATATTCTAACATATCCAATGACAAACAATTTGATCAAATAGCATTTTTACCTGCTATAAAATCTAAAATCATTATTGATGGTGTTTTTGATTTTGACAATGTAATCTTTTCAGCGTTGTGGAAAAATGTAAGCCCAAAAGACTTTAGAGCCTATTTACGCTATTATATCTCTGATCATAGACCTTTGTGGATGCAGTTGAAGTTGTAAATCTTATAGATTGGATTGAGCGAAGTTAAAGTCTTTAATCCTTGTTTTTTCTTCCTTTAATTCGATAATCATGGTTTATGTTTGTTTAATGCAACTTTGTTTTTCAGTTTATTTGTTCTGTATTAATTTTAAACAATTTATGATGTTAAAAAACATTCTAGAATTAAAAAATGTTCAAGAATTGAGCAAAAAACAGCAAAAAGCTGTAATTGGTAGTAGAAATCAAATCGATCCTCATTGCTGTCTGATTGCTGCGGATTTTTACATGGAAGGTATTCCTGATTATGCCCATCATTCAGCTCCAGGTTATTTGACATATGAAGAGAGACATGATCTCTGGACACAAGCTTTTGATGGATGTATGGATGGGCAATCTGCTCCATGTATTCCTGTAAATTATACTCCATAAATATGTGTTAAATTAACAGGGAATTATATTCTTCCTAAGCCTCCTTATTTCATGTAATACTTAAGGAGGCTAAAGTATAATATCATAAAAAGTATTTTGTATTATTTAAATATTACTTTCTTTCATAAAACAAAAAAACCGAAACAAAAGTTTCGGTTTTTTATTTCTATAAAGGATAACAACAATGTTCACGCGTACCATGTTGCGCATTAGAATGTGAATAACCACCTTTCATTTGTTTCGTATCAAAAGAAGAGATTGCCTTTTTGTTAAGCTTTAAAATTTTGACATTTTGCTTTTTCATAATAATTGTTTTAATAGATTAATAATGAAATGAAAGTATACAAATAAAGCTGTTGAAACGTACGTATTCTCACAAATGACACAAAAAATGGTACTTGTATATACACGGACTCTAATCTGATATAAAGATGCTAGGAGTTAGGTATTTTATTGAATTATATAGCTAAACTGATTTGATAGGATAAATTAGAATATTATATAAAACAAAAATGCTTCACCTTTCGGTAAAGCATTTAGTTAAGCGGAGAAAGAGGTAAGTGAACCTCTTTCGTAGTGCCTTTATTTATTACTGTTTCAGTCCTGTACCATTGTTGGGTCACCTAATAGGTCACCTTTTTACCTTGTAGTAAAGATAAGGAATTTACTTGATTAATCCTTGTACTTTACTGATTTCAAAGCCCATAAAGTCGCAAAATTCATCGATAGTAACTAACTGATGAGCTTCTTTGTTTAGGCGTTCTTTAATCGCTTTGATTATTGTTCTGCCATAACGCTCACTCTTGCCTGTTACCACTTGCACGTCTTTAGGGTAAATACAGATTCTACTCATTCACTTTTAATTTAAAATTAATACTCTAACTATACTTTATCTATACCGTAGCTATAAAGCACTTATATACAATATACGACTAATATCCCATTGAAAAAACTAACTAAATCGGAAGTTTTGGCAACTTATAAACACTACGGAAGCACTCTAATACATTGACAGTCAATAGCTCGTATATTTGGTATTCATCATCAAAAAATGTATTAGTTATGGCAAAATTGAAAGGTATTATTAAGTTAGAAGGAACGTTAGACAATCTAACTTTTTACAAAGCAAAAGAGGGTTATTTAGTAAAAACTAAAGGCGGTGTTTCTAAAGAGCGTATTCAAAATGACCCAGCATTTGAACGTACTCGTGAAAACGGTTCAGAATTTGGTAGTTCTGCATCATCTGGTAAGCTATTGAGAACATCAGTTAGAAACTTAATGATTAGAGCAAAAGACAATCGAGTTTCAAGTCGTGTTACTCAAAAAATGACACAAATTAAAAACTTTGATACAACCTCTATAAGAGGTCAAAGAAATGTTGCTACAGGATTAGCAACACCAGAAGGTAAAACCACTTTAAAAGGCTTGGATTTTAATAATAGAGCGTTATTAAGCTCTGTTTTATTCGCTCCATTTACTGTAGATGGTGCTACTGGCGAAATTACGATTCCAAATTTAACGCCTGCAAATGATATTGCCTATCCAAGTGGCGCAACACACGTAAGTTTAAGTTCAGCATTTCTAAAAGTTGACTTTGATACAACAGAAAACGCAATCGAATACAGTCCAACTGTAAATATTCCGATTGATTCAACGTCGGCAACACAAACACTAACTCCAGCAGGTGTGCCAACAGGTACAGGAAACGATATATTCGTTTTATTGGTAGAGTTCTTCCAAGAGATTAACGGTGTTCAGTATCCGCTTAAAAATGGCGCATATAATGTTTTAAACATCGTAGAAGTAGCATAGTTTCATTCTGACCTTTGAAGCTGAAAGAGTCCTATAATTTTTATTGTAGGGCTTTTTCTTTTGCCATAATTTTTTGAAGAAAAGAAAAAAGACAGCCAATGTTAAAGGTGGCGTGGATGATGCTGTCAAGGTTTTTGGGTAAAAGTTTTTACTCTAAAATCTTGATACTTTTACGAGTGCTTCATAAAAAAGTTTTATTCAAAACCCGTAGGGCTTGACCTTTACAGTATTGAGCGTTGGCTGAAGGAAGCTACCTATATTTGCTACCTTTTTTTATTTTCATACTTCACTATAAAAAATAGTATTATGGAAAATCCTTTTGAAATTATTAATGATAGATTAGATAGAATTGAAAAGTTATTACAAAATATCTATGCTACTAAAGATGCTAAAAACAAAGGTGTTATTATACCAGAAATAATGAATGTAAAAGAAGTTGCAAATTATTTAAGTATTACACCATCTGCAATATATAAATTGACAAGTGCAAAAGAAATACCTCATTCAAAACGTGGGAAACGATTATATTTTAATAAGGAAGAAATAAATGACTGGATAACAAAACACAAGCAATATACCAATGATGATATTGAACGTATGGCTTCTGATTATTTAATTAAAAATAGAAAACGCTTTTAGGGGAATTAACACTTAAAAAATTAGGTTTTAGTTTTTTATTTAGCGGTGGATGAGGCGTTTGTATAGGTAGCGTTTTAAATAGTTGATTGGTAAAACAGCATTTAAACAAGCTACTTATACAGGACTTTTAGACAATAGCTTTTTGTTTTTTGAGGTACGAGAAAAAGCAATATGCTATGGCGTATTACTACATATTCTAAACCTATTTTTTTATAACCGCTGACTTGGGTGGTGGGGAAAGTGGTCTTATATATTTGTTAACGAAATGAAGCCAACAAAGATTTGAGGTAAGGAATACTTGGACTTAACGATGATTTTGTGCAGTTGAATGAGATAGCGTCATTTTTTTTGAAGTTCCAATGTGAGCGTAGGATAAGCGGGTATTTTACATAATACCAGTTATAGCTACGAAAATATAAGAATACTGCTTTAGCAAACCCTTGAAAGGATTTTTGCTACTATAACTTGTATTATGTAACATAGCTTGGGTGAGTTTAGGGTTTTATGATAGAATAATAACAGAATAGCTTATTGCAGTTTGGTTTGATTTTATGAAAACCAAAGCTGTAATATGCTATTACCTTAAAGACAAAAAAAACGCTGAACTTGTTAGGTGAGCGGAACAACACAAAAGACAGAGGATTTTGAGGTACGAAAAAACTGGGTTTTGGGTTGTGGGGACTTATGATGTAAACCAATTAGATAGGTTTGTAATTAATTCTACTTTAGAAATAGATTGTACTTCTCTAAAAAACTTAATTTTAATACCATTATATTTTTCACCTACTTTATCACCATTTAGATATTGCCTAATAGTATTGTTATCTGCAATCCAATATTGCTCGCTATCTTCATGACCTAATATCCAACGCATATTTTCTTCAAAATAGGTAGTTTTGTCTTTTAAGACTTCTGGTTGAAAACCTGCTCCTTTACCTTGACCGAAACCTAACCTGCCGTGATTTTTTTTATGGTATTTAATTTCAATAAAATAAAGTTTAGGGCTAAGACCGTTTTTAGCAATTAAAACATCCACAGCTTTTTTAAAGTTGAATAACTTAAACTCTTTTTTACTTGCCAAAACTTCACTTAAAATGTCTTGACGTATATGATTTTCAAACTCTATTTCACCTGTAATATTTTGCATAGAGTAGTTTTAAAATATCTTTTTCATTATAACTATAAATTCAGATAAAGGCAAGCCATTTAACCATACACTTTCTTTTACTTTATATTTAATTTGCCCTTCTTCTATATCTACATCAATATCATTATTGCTCGTTCTTGTATTTGCCACTTGATTATCTAATTCATTAACTTTAGAAACCTCTTCAGTTAATAGTTCACCAATATTGGTGACAAACCTTACGTTAGATTTTATCTCATTTTTTATAGACTCTTTTACGTTACCTTCTTCATCTCTAAAATTTTCAAAATCTAAACTATGATTAAACACACATAACGCAAATTCACCTTTTTTATTAGTTGACAGTTGACCTTGTGCTTTTGTCATCCTAATATAATCTGTTCTCGTTGATTTCAATTCTATTGCGTATTTCTTTGTATCGTCATTTACAACCAAAAGGTTTTCTCTACCTGTTTTGTCATCAATAAAGTCATTTTCTAATTCAACAGCTTCAATAATATCAAAATCTCTACCCACAACTTCCTTTTTTATGTTTAGGTTTGACTGACTTAATTCTTCGTCTATTACTTGCTCAAAAATATCTTCAACTGTTAAACCAATATCCCTATTATTCTTAACTATTGTTTTCTCTATTCTTTTCTTTTTTATTTCTTCAATTAAAGCAGGGTCGTTAAAAAAACCTAACACTTCTTCTGGTGTAACTTGATTGTTATGACCTGCTGACAAAATAGAAGTATATGCTTTATCCCATTCAAATTTTTCTTCATCTGTTTTTGCATAGATATTTTTAGTTAAATCGCCTACGCTAACACCTATGATATTTAAAAATTTAGCTGTTTTTTCATCTTTAAGTTTTTCACTTAATAAATAACTTTTTTCAAAATAATCAGATAAATTATTTGATGTTGCCATTTCAGATTTATCTTTCCCAGTGTTTACCCAACGATTACTTTTAATACGTGCAACCCAAAATGAAGGGTATATACTTACAGATTGACCATAAATTTGTATTTGAACTTCTTCAAAAAGTTTTGTATCCTTTACTAAAACACATTCAGTTATAAACTCTAATAATTGACTGGTTCTTTTATTCGCTTTTCTTGAGTTGTTTAGTACAGATTTATCTTCTGAATAGAAAAATGGAATCTTGGAAACAATAACCTCTGGAATTATAATAGTAGAGTTTTCATCTTCACGTTCCCAAAACTCATCATCTAATTTTTTAGAAATTACCTTTTTTAAATCGTCTTGATTAAAGTTATGTTTTTCATAATATAGTGGTTGAGCATATATGAAACCATTTTCTTCTAATTCTTTAGTGTAATCTTTTATAATATTTTTGTAGTCATTATTGAGAATGAAGTCATCACTAAAAAGGTCTTTGTATTCTCTAAAAATATCTTCCCAATTTTCAATTGGTGCTAATACAGTATTCTTATTCGATAACCTATAAATACCCCTATTACCATCTATGTAATTTGCGTAGGATACAGGGAAGTTCTCAAGTTTATCTATTTTAGAATTAAACAACAACCAACTTAACATATCTTTTGAGGCTTTATACTCAGCTTCTGTAAAATGTTGGTCAATATCAATTACTTTGGCAAGTGTACGGTCAAATACCTCATCTTGAGACTTATGTGTTATGTTTGGAAATGAAAGCTCTATGTCAATTAAATTCTTTCTTATATCCTCATTTAGCAGTACTAAAATATCTTTTAACTTTTCATCAATACCAGCATCTGTATTTAAACTTGCTTCTTTTTTAACGAAACGTCCATTTTGATTAACTATAATAGCATAATTCTCAAATAAATGTGGCTGTTGAATGGATTTTATAATTGAATAATAATTATTAAGCCATATATAGGCTTTATCATAGTCATTATCAAAAAATGAACTTGTTAAGCTTTGTAGGTTTCCTTCACTTTCTATTTTTTTTGCTACGTCACTTAAAGTTATTTCAAACTTAAACTTATCAAATTCAAATTCATTCCAATAATTAATTATACCCAACCAATCTTTATGCAATTCTTTTTTAACTACCCGTTTAGGAAATAACACTTTAATTAATTGCCAGTAGTTATCATTTAATTCTTCGGATACATTTGTTGGAATAAAAGCAGTATTAAGAACTATAGGTATATCGTCATCATTCCTTAAAACTTTCTTCTCAAAAAACGTTTCAATCAAATTCTTTAATTGATTGTTAAACCAATCATTATCTACTTCCGGAATATTTATTTTACTTAATTCACAGAGAAAATGTACATTTAAAAAATCATTATCAATTAACCCATCAAGTAGCTGTACAAATAAGTCGAAAGCCTTTTTAAATATGGCCTTATTTTTATTGACATCATAAGTTTTAGCAACACTTAAATAAATCCCATCTCTCTCAGTTTTTGGACTAAAAGATAAACTGTTTATAATTGCAGGAAACTTAAATGAATCAGTTGTGACTAATGGAAAATCGTAATATATACAAGGTGTTTTCCTATTTATACGAAGCACTTTTTTATCTTTTACTTCAACATTAACAGATAATTTAATTTTTTCTTCTGCATTCTTTTCTCCATCCTCAGTATTATAATCAAATTCAACATCTGTTACAGATTCCAGTTTCAGGATAGATATATTTTCATCCTGAACTTTAATTTTATACTCCTTAATTGTTGACCCTGGGTTTAAAAGGACATCTCCTAAACGATTAATACTGAATATGTTTTCTTTATTTGCTATTAACAATTTACTTATTTCTTCACTTGAAGAAAGCACAAACGGTATTGTTAGATTTAATGTATTAATAACATTTTCTACAAGATTAGTGCGTGTTGGGTTTATACTATATGTAAATTGTGTATTATAAACCTGATTAGGGTTGTAAGGATAGTCAGAATTACCCTTAAAGTTTTTATAGGATTCCTCTAATGTTTTACGTAATTCATCACTATTATTTCCAGTTCTATCAAGTGTAAACTCAAAAGATTTGTCTTTTTCTAATAACTTACCTTTAATATCAACTTTTTTAGATAGTAGATGAGTTGTCATAAACCCAGTACCAAATTTTCCAGTCTTGGTTGGGTCTCCTTTTTTTGTTGAGCCGTGATAAATTAAGTGCAGTATTTCTTTTCGAGTAAATTCTTTACCTGTGTGTTTAAAAATTACTTCACTATTATTATATTCTAAAGTTACCTCAATAGTATTTGTGTCTTTAGCATCTTTTGCATTTTGTAATAACTCCCAGAACCATCTACTACCATTTTTATCTATTTCATTTTCTAAACTGCGTATGTGCTGGTAGATGAATTGTGCATTGTTTTCTACTAATACATCTTCTTTGTCCTCATCAATTGTGCTCATACGCTAATTATTTCAATTTCTTAATTGCTGGTTGTAATGCAGATTCAAATTTTGGTAAGTATTCAATTAAAAATCCACTCATTTTATCCCAATCAGCTTTATCAAATAAATTAACACCAGTTAGCTCATACTTAATTCGACTCATTTTATGTTCTGCCAATTCTTCCCATTCCAAAGGTTTACCGAAATCATTTTCAATACTATCTTTTTGATTTAATAGTTTTTTAAAGTATTTCTTGTTCTTCTCTTTGCTTGAAGATGTAATACCCAATTCAATTCTTGCGTATTTACTTGTTATTACAAAAGTGTAGTTTAAACCACTTATACCTGCTCCAGAACTTAACCAATGGTCTTTTGATGCATTTACATTGCCAAATAATTCTGTATCTACAATTTGAGGTAATAATTGCTTCCAAAACTCTCTACGTACTGCAAATCTATTTTGCGAATCTTTACTTTCTTTATCTTCATATTTTATAACTAATTCATCTTCAAGCTCAAATAGATTAAGTATTTTTTTTAGGCTACTAAACTTTGAATTACTATCTAAATTAGATTCTATAAAATAACCATTATCTAATTCTTGTGGTGTTCTAAAATCTTCGGCATTCCTTGTAATTTTAAAAATGTCTGTCGCTTCTAATAGTAGTTGTGGGTTCTTTTCATATAGTTTCTGAATTACATAAACATACATTTGAGATATTACCTCTTCATCTACTTTAGTATTTTCAAAAATGAAATACTCTAACTTCTTATGCGTTGGTGATTCTGCATTAAATATGTTTTGTGCTTCACTATTATCTGAAACAGGAATAGTTACATTAGGGTATTCCCAAATCTTTAAAAACCTATTGTAGATTAAATCAAAACGTTTATTGTAGTTGCTAATATCCCAATTATCTATTGATTTAAGATAATCATTCAGCCAAAGGCGACTAAAATTATAACCTTGTTCAGCACCTTGTCTGTTCATTGATTTTTTCTCTTGAAAAGACTTATTACTCAAAGCACCATTATTACCTGATAATGTTAGATTAGCTATTGTATTAACATACTTTTCTTTAAACTGAAAATAATCATCAGGTGTAATATCCTTATTCCAATCATCATTAGGATTTTGAGGAAAAATATGCTCAATAGTTATATTCTCATTAGATGTATCTACATATTCACGGTTATTAAAATTCTCTAATAACTCAAACATATAGTTCCTGTTTTTAGATTGGATATTGTATAAATCTTTATCTCTTAAAGCTGTTTTTAAATCTTCATCTGTTGGAAACTTTGCACTACCTCGTTTCTTTATTAAAGCTAGCGCTATGGAATCAAAATATTCTTCTGTATCTACTTCAGAATATAGAGTCATAAATATTTTATTTAAAGCATTGGTAGGTAAGCCTACAACAAACCTACGCCAAGTATAGGTCTGTATTAACTTTAATACTTTAAGTAATTCTTCATTTGTTATCAATCCATTTTCTGCATCTTCAAATACTTGCAATAGAAATGGAAATGCTACATTAATTTCAAGACGAGAAATATATTCTAATTCTCTTCTTATGTTATGTTCTTGAACTGTAGACGGATTAATAAACTTCTTATAGTGTGTAGAAAGCGATTTAATATTTTCTAACTCTTGATGATATGCTTCATCTTTTATGGTGTATAGCTTCTTGAACTCTATATACACCTTGTTTTTATTAGGTATTTTTTTATTACGTAGTGTTAGGTAGTCTCTTATGTAAGATGATACTAAAGATTTCTGTTTTGTTAAATCTCTTGCATTTTCTTCAATAGGGTTCCAAATTTGCTCAAATACTTTATGCTGATTTTTTGGGTCTAAATCCATTAGAATATAATTCCTAATTAAATCGGATTGTGATAAATCTAAACCTGTAGAGTTTAAACTCTCAAAAATACGTTGTGGGTCATCCTTACCACGTTCTAAAGATATTTCTACAAAAATGAGGCGTTTTAAGCCATTAAGTATCGTATTGAAGCTATCTTTAGTAATAGCCAATTTGAAAAAATTAAAGTTCTCAATTACATTAGAATAGTGTCCAAACTCATTTTCTGTACTATTCATTATCGCTTTAAATGCTAATGAATTGGTATCTGTTTGCTTTAACTTTAGTTTACTTGATTCTTGCTGAACGTATTGATTTACTAAAAACATATTGTGCAACATATCTGCTTCTTGTTGCATACCGTTATCTTTTGCAAAACGATATAATGCTACATATAAAATGTTGATAGTAGTCAACCTTTGTTGGCCATCAATTATAACTAACTCTTTAACCTCACTTGTACTATATGCACCCTCGTGAATAAAAACGATGCTACCAATAAAATGTGTGCCTCTATCTGCTGTTTCTACAGCTATTATATCGTTTAATAATTCCTTACATTCATTGTTTGTCCAATCGTAATTACGTTGATATACAGGTATTACAAATTGTACATTAGGTGCTTGTAAAAAATTTATAATTGGTAGTTCGTTTGCTTTCATATAGAATAAAGAATGGTCTTATTGGTTTGTATATTTTTTTTGAAATATCTTTTTATATATTTCTTACTCTGCTATCTATATAGCTCCATTCGTCATCTGTTATGCCCCAAAGTTTACATAATTGCTTATCCGTGTATGTACCTTGATATGTTTCTAAATCAGGAATAAATGCAAATACCTTTTTGGTAACGTGTTGAGAAATAACTCTCTGTAATAAAAGAAATCTTACGGTTTTTGTTAGGAGATAAGTTTTAAAAGATTGGACTTCTTTTTCTGTTTCAAATGCTCCTGCAATAATAAAAGACTCAGTACAACATTCCCCTGGTTTTGCTATACGAGTATTCCCGTCATAATAAAAGCCTATTGGTTTTGTAAAATCTGTTTGACCCGCAATTGGCGCAGGTGGAACTAATAATTTCCACTTATTTAAATAATTTCCACTATCAATTACATCTTCTTCATTAGCATATTTTAAACCTATTTTTTGAATGAACCAACAAGGAATACCTTTGTTTTTTGGTTTGTAATTTGTTGGAAGAGCAAATGGTTTTCTTGAAGAAACTCTATCAGCTAATGTATTATTTGATGCATTTAAGTTTTGTACTTTCTTTAAAATAGGAATTGCTTTATTGTCTCTAATTAAAATATCAAATGTATCTAAGTCTCTTGTGTCTGTACTTAACTCACCGTTTATATAATTTGTTATTTTAGTTTTTCCATTGTATTCTTTATCCCAAAGGAAATAACACAAACCACCTGCAATATCTACGTTTGTAAAGCAATCGTTAGAATTAGGATAATCAAATAATTTTGAAATGCCTTTATCATTAAGCATTGTTTCTCTAAATGTATCTAAACCTTTACCACCTGCATACCATCTTGCTGGCATAATTAAAGAGACATAATCAGGTTTAATACTTTTTGCGATGTCTACAAAGTGATGATATACTGGTTTTGCGCTTACGCTATTACCACCATCCATTACTTGATACGGTGGATTGCCAACTATTGCGTTAAATTTCATATCGTTATTGTTATTTGCTTTTCTGTAGGTTTTTCCTTTTCTAATTTTTTCGATGAATTTATCAGGTCTATCGGTTATTTGATGTACTAAATCTTCAAAGTAACGTGTGTTAACTGCTACATCTCTAAAGCCTACCAACGTGCGTTTAGTAATACTTTTTGCCATTGGTGTTTTACACAGTACATAAACATTATTTGCTACTACTTTATCCCAAATTTTATGTTGTTCTTTAACTGTTAGCTCATTATATTCTTTTTCAGGATAGGCTATTTTTATTGCATTTCTATATACACTATAAGCCATAAATAATGGATATAAGCCTGATTTTGAATTAATTTCAAGGATATAACTATCTGTATTGTATACCTCTTCTGTTACTTTATCTTGTTTTATATAGCGAGGTTCAAGTGTTGTGTTTTCAAATTTCTCATCAAAAAATACATAACCACCAAGACAATTACCTATATGCATATTAACTACTCTCCAAGGTGTTAATACGGTTTCTTTATCAGGGTTTTTAAATTTCCCAAATATTGCTGTAATGCGTTCTATGCGTTCATCTATAGTTAAACTATCTGTTGCTCTTGATAGCGCACGTATGCGTTTTCCTGCTGCTCTAAACACGTCTGGCTCATAGTATTTCTTGAATTTTTTAAATGTAGCTTTTGTTACGCCTTTAGGCATAAATTCTTCCCAAGATTGGTCGTCAACTAAGTCAGCAAAATTATCAATAGTTAATTCCCTTTCTTCATTCTTAATATCTGCGCCATAAATTAGAAGTGGCATACGAATAGAAATACCTCTAAGAATAGAAACCGCTGTATCTCTATTTTTCTTTTTCTCTTTTCGTTCGTCTAAAAGTCTTTTATCCTCTTCAGTTAGGTCTTCTTTTTTCTTTTTCTTGGCAGCTTCTAATTTTTCGTGTTCTTCATCTGTAAAACCTTGTTTATTTACATCTATCTCACTTGTTTTAGGCATTGCCTT
The DNA here is from genome assembly GCF_056033805.1 of Kordia sp. E. Taxonomy (NCBI): domain Bacteria; kingdom Pseudomonadati; phylum Bacteroidota; class Flavobacteriia; order Flavobacteriales; family Flavobacteriaceae; genus Kordia; species Kordia sp. E. The sequence goes on along the minus strand of NZ_JBRASR010000006.1, from coordinate 168,217 downwards.
TGTGCTACCAATAATCTTTTTAAGTCCATCAAATTCCTCTAATTCTACAGACTCCAGTTTCATTAATTGGTCGTTATTGTATAAGTGAGAATCTTCAAAACCATTACTTACTACACGCTCTATATATACTTTTTTAAGTTGTTCAAGCATTGTATTGACGTTATACTCTTTCATTTGAGTACCATCAGCAGAAATAATAGGACAAAAGTTGAGGAACTCGCCCATTATTTTACGGTCTTGGTCTGTTGTTTTACCTGCCTTGGCAGACATTTTAGCAGTTTCAGCAATAACTTTAAGTGTTCTATCTGGTGCAAAGTCGAATACAAAACATTCTTCCTTAACCTTACCATTTATGGTTGCAGGTGTTTGCACTCTAAAAATAGTTTGCATATAACTTGAAGCAGAAGTATTGTGAGAACCTGATAACATAAAAACAGCTGTCCACGCTTTTACAGAAACACCCGTTGTTAGACGACCACAGGATAAGGTTATTGTATATGTATCTTGTGGTTTATCTGTTATAGCATTTTCTACTTTTTTAAGTGCTTCTTCGTTAGCTTCTTCCTCATCTCCATCTCCAGCAACATTGACAATATTGAAGTGACTAAAAACTGGGTGTGATTTTAATAAGGCACTTAAAGCACGAGCTTCTTTAACACCAGGAACCATCCATAAAGAATGTCTAAAGTTATCTCTGTATTCCTCTGTAGCGAATGGGTAGTTACTTTCAGAATCACCTTTACAAATAAGATTTAGAAATTTCTCTACGTCCTTTTTATGTATAAAGTTGTCCGTTTCATCAACTCTAAAAAACTCTTTAAAATTAAAAGCAACATCTTCATCAACAAAATTATTAATAAGTTTCCCTAAATCATAAGTAAAAATATTCATCTTAGGTAGAGATGTATATGGGTTAGGGTCACCAAAGTGTATTTCGTCCCATTCGGCTTTTGCCTTTTGCTCCATTACATAATCCCAAGTGTAGATTTCCTCTTCTTTATAATCATCAATTAAATTAAATGGTGTACCTGATAAATGAAGAATTTTAGGATTATTGTTTTTTAGACCATTTAGCACATTTTTACCAAGGTCGGTTTGCGTTCCTTCGTGTGCTTCATCTACAATTATAAAATCCCAAGCAGCATCAAAAATCTCATCATTTTTATCAAAATTACCACCTACCGACTCAGAACCTCTTAGGTCTTGCATAGATGCAAAATAGATGTAATGAATATCTTCTTTTTTACTACGCTTTTCTAAAGAAAGAAACTCACCACCTTTATTTTTAGAGCCATAATGATACTCTTGTTTGTCATAAAATATTTTACCAAAATCTTCAAACCAACCAGAATCTACAACAGGTCTGTGCGTTAAAATTAATGTTCTTTTGAAATCGTGTTCTCTAATAACTTGTAAAGCTGAAAGCGTTTTACCAAAACGCATTTTAGCAAACCAGAGCATTTCATTACTCCTCTTAAACTGCTTTTTAGTTCTTGCAATAGCATCTTTCTGTTCAGGTCTAAATATTATAGGACTTTGATTAGTAGACACTTCACTTGCGTTTAAAGATGCTTTGCCTTCTTTTACAGCCTTGATTGCTTTTTTAACAGTTTCTAAATCCGTTATAAACCACTCATTAGCCTTGTTTTCAATATCAAAAACCTTTCTTTTAATACCAGACCTTATTAATACATTGTGAACTTCCGAATCGGAAAAAGAGCTAATTGTTCCGCTATTATTGTAAAGTGTAACTTCTGTATATAATAAATCGTAAGAGATACCAGCAGTTTGCGTGTATTGATTAATTCTTGTCTTAGCAGACTTATTAAGTAAACTACTATTTGGTTCAAGTCCCCAAATATCTCCACTATCTGAAGTAGCTTCGCCAACTTTTAAACAACCCAAATGTGCAGTATCGTTAATACGAAACACATATATTAATTTAAGTTTTAGTGATGATGTAAATTTCATTAATCTTAATTTTTTAATAGGTCTATAAATCTCATCTTCTTGCCTTTGCGCCCTGTTGTTTTATCTTTATTTGACCAGTCCTTTACTAAACAGTATATTCCATTATGCTTTTTGATATTATCCTTTTCACAACCAGCACAAGGGATGCACTTAATTTCTTCGATACCAAATAAGATTTCGGTGGTTGTACAATTTGTTTGGCAAGAATCAGGAATAACTCCTTTTATACCATCCATTTGCCAAACATTCCAAGATATTATATAAGCTATGTATTTTATTGACTTTAGCAATGGTTCTTTACCAAATTTCAACGTGTAGTTTTCAATAAATGTAAATAACATTGCTTCTCTTGCTAACAACAAACTATCTCCTTGCCATTCATAAGCATAAGTAGATTTAAAAGCATCTTGCGCAGCTTTTAACCATTCACCAGATGTATTTTCATTCTCATTAATCACTCTAAGTTTACGGTCTAATATTCCTATTCTTTCATTTACAGGGATAAATGCTCCTGTAGTTGTATCATAACGACTTGTTATATAAGGTGCTTCACCACAAGCCATTTCAAGACGTTTATCTCGTATATAATCTTTCCACTTTTTATTTTTTGGAAAAGTTATTTTTTGTGGATTTACCTCCCAAACCCAACTACCATTATCAAGCTCTATTTCTTTATTAAAAACGTTTTGTTTCTCGAACCAAGAATTATCAATAAGATTATTTTGTGCATTACAAATCCAAGATGGTGTAAATACTTCCGCCATATTTCTTGCTCTTGATTGTTGCAAGATTTTATCCTTTTGTACTCTTGGCATAATTACATTTCCATTATGACCTGTAATAGATTCAGGACTAATTTCAGATTTGTAATTATACGATTGACCTAAGTCGCTATAGTTATTAGTAGCCCATAAAATATTGCGTTGAGTTGTATGGTCTCGTAAAAGAACATCCAAAACATCAGGATATTTTTCAAGAATTTCATTTTCTAATATGTCTACTTGTGCGTACACTTAATACTATTGTTTTTGCGTAACTAATAATTCTTTTGCATCTATTTTAAGTATTGAAGCAATCTCGTATAGGGTTTCTAAACTTGGCTGTGTACGATTCTGCACATAACCATTTACAGTATTGAAACTCTTACCTAATCGCTCAGCAAGCCATACCTGCTTAACTCCTCGTTCTTCGAGGACTTCTTTAATACGGTTCATAGGGAATTATTTTGAATGTTAAATATAGTATTTACTTTGTATTAATACATCGTAATACGTTATATATTTATAATAAATATGAATGTAGGTGATTATGTGTTAAGCGACAACCTTTGCTTTCTCCTTTAAAGTTTCAAGATGCTTCACCATATTGCTCTTACACCATTCCTCTGGCTCTAATTTAGGTGGGTGACCTATCGCTTTGGTTAATTCCTCTGTCATTATAGCCTCAACTACATCTACATATTCTGCTGTGGTAGAAATACTATCGTGTATTGTATATATTGGTGCATCTGGATATTCTATAGAAATACGTTTTGCTATAACATCTATCATTAAGTAACTCTCAATACTCTGCAACAATCTTGGAAGTAGTGATTTGTCTTTACTCTTAATCTGTCTAAACACCTCATACACGTATGGGAACATCTCCTTAAACATTTTCTTTGGTTTTGCATCCTCTTGCCCCAAGAATCTATTATCTGTAAATAGCACTTGGAATACTGCTGTTTTAACCTCTTTGCGGTTAGCAAATGTTTCTCCCAATCGCTGACTAAACTGCTGTTCTAAAAACTCATAAAGTGTACCACTCACCACAAGGTTTATATACTGACTAAACTCATTATTCATAAGGGTTTTATCAATATCTCCTAACATAATGTAAGAATCAGTATCGTGTATTTTGATATGTGATATATTCAATCTATCATCAATCCTACCATCAATCTCATAATTATTATCATTTATATTATTAAAAGAAGAAAATAATGACTTTTTGGGCTCGTCAAACGTGATTGATAACTCTTTTGGTGCATTTGGCTCATTTTTTTGCTCAATCCAGAACGAGCGACTCAACAATATGGTGCTTAAATATGGTTGGCTATTTTTAATATCAATCGAAATTAATTTTTGGCCATCATACGTTACTGCATTTCTGATAACGCTTCGCATATTAGTAAGGTTGGAATGAAAGCGATATACATTATCATCGTGCAACAAATAATAATCTTGACGACTTATTTTTTCTGCGCTAATTTTTGCGTGGTTTAATTGGTCAATCGGTCTTTTATATTTGACTTCGACTTTGCCATAATTATTAACCTTTTTGGATTGCCACAAAGATTTGTTGTCTTTCTTCAACGCATACTCTTCTGCTAAAAACTTGTTGACGTAATCAATATCAATTTCTAATTTTTCATCAAACCATTTGGTTAGATAGTTTAGATGTTTTACTGAAACTGCTCTATTATTACGCTCCACTTTTAGTTTCCTATGAAATGTTTGGTCGCTAATAGAATGAATAGCTACTTCGCATCTGTATTTTTCAGTAAGTCTAAACCCTTTTGATTTTGAGCCAACAAAATATTGATTATCCGTTTCTATAATTTTTGCAACATTGATAAGATAGTTTAAGTACTCTTTATAATTAGAGATTTTGTCCTGCAAGATTTTTGCACTTATAGATACAAAGTCATCATACATTAAATCTTTGTTGTAGAGTGTAAGCGCATTTATTAAGTGAATAACATATAGTAGCTTATCTCTTTTGTGTTTGTATTTCTTAAAATTAGGTGGGTAATCATAGACAATTTGGTCTATGTCTAAATTCTCTGGTATGTATAATCTCATTAAGCACTTTTGTTTTGGGTTAAAATTCTAACTACATCGTCATACTCATAGTACATTGTTTTACCCATTTTGGTAAAGGGTAGTGTACCATTGATTCGTAAATTCTGCAAAGTACCTGGTGATATATTTAATAGCTCACGTACGTCTGCTGATTTTAACCACTTTTTTTGCTCTGTTTGGCTTCCTAAAATTGTCTTAAGTTCTGTAATGATTTCTTGTTTTAGAGTCTTTAAATCATCCTTTGTAATTACTTCAAATGTCATTCTGTATAAAAAAATATTAATAGGTATTAACTACCTGATTTCTAACATACAATATACGCCAAAATCACCTTTTTTAAATGAAAAGTTATTGAGAGTTATTAACGAAACAGCAACATTTATAAACGAAAAAACCCTTGAATTTACAAGGGCTTAAGCATATACTTATGTTCTTTGTTTATATGTGTTAATTAGCGATTCTTTTGGAAGCATCATTATTAGTTTTATTAGCAAACTTTTGTTTTAAAATTGCCATATCATCGCTTACTTTTCTATCCAATATTTTAGCATAGTGTTGTGTCGTTTTTAGTGATTTATGACCTAACATCTTGCTTACAGATTCCATTGGCACACCATTAGAAAGTGTTACTGTAGTTGCAAAGGTATGACGAGCTAAATGGGTGGTTAAGTTTTTATTGATACCACACAAGTCTGCTATTTCTTTTAAATAGGCATTAGACTTTTGATTGCTTAATACAGGAAGTAATACATCTTTTGTAACTGCCTCTGGGTGGTTCTCATATTTCTTGATGATTTCTAAAGCTGTTGGAAGCAGGGGAATGTTACTGCGTGTATCTGTTTTAGTACGTTTTACTTTTATCCATTTATCGCCATCTATACCAAATACCAAATTATCATTAGTAAGTTTCTTAACGTCACTATATGCTAAACCTGTGAAGCAACAGAATACAAAAATGTCTCTCACTTGCTCTAAACGATTAGTGTGTAACTCTTTTTCGAGCATTGTTTGTATTTCTTCTTCTGAAAGGAATTGACGTTCCACTTCTTTTAAACGAACTTTATAATTAAGAAATGGGTCTCTTTTTATCCAATTATTGGCGATTGCAATACGTACTATTTTCTTGAAGTTCTTAATATATTTTATAGTACTGTTATGACCGCAGTTTCTAACTGATTTTAAGTAAAACTCAAAGTCTGTAATAAATTGATGGTCTATTCTTTTAATGTTTATATCGCTTATTCTGTATTGGTACTTTATAAACTGATGTAGATGTTTACGTACTGTTTTATAGCGTTCTAAAGTACCTGGTGCAAATTCTCTACCAAGTAATTTCTCTACTTGCTTATTGTGATTATCAAAGATGGTTAAAAGTGTTCTTTCCTTGTCTTCAATACCTAAAACCTTGTTTTTTAGAGTTTGAGCAGTTACATCTTTATCATCTTGAATCAAGTCTCTTTGACTTTGATATACTTTTGTCGTTAGTGAATCTAAATAGGCGTTAAGCTCTCGTATATCTTCTGTTCTTCCAATAGCTTTATTGGCTTGATTGCTCCATTTTGCAATCTCAATTGTACGCTTTGTACTAATCTCTGTACGCTTACCATTTATGGTAATACGTAGATAAATAGGGCATTTGCCCTGTGCATCTACTTTACTCTTTTTTAAGTAGAATAATAATCCAAATGTTTTGTTCATTCTGGTGACCTTTAATTATACATTAATTTACAAAATATTGAGGTCTTTTAATTGATTTATATTGCTGATTTATAAACAGTTATAAGTAATTAGGTGACCTAATTAAGGTTTAAAAAAGGTCACCGAATAGGTCACCAACAGAATGGTTTTTAATACACTTTTTGATGTTTTGGGATAAATAAAAAGTCCCGTAAACATAGTGTTTACAGGACTTTGATAGAAATTGAATAAATTTCAGCGGAGAAAGAGGGATTCGAACCCCCGGACCTGTGACAGTCGCTAGTTTTCAAGACTAGTGCATTCGACCACTCTGCCATTTCTCCTGAGTGCCTCATCAGGTATTCCCTGAATGCGGATGCAAATATAGAAACCTTTTTTAAAATTGAAAACAAAAAAGAGACTTTTTTAAGAAAAAAATCAAAAAAAATCCACAACACTTTTTTAATGTATTGTGGATGTTATAGTTATCCTATATTGGGCATTCGTTAATAGAGAGTATACACCAAGTATCTGTACATCTACAACTATTTCCTTGTGTTACGGTACAACAAGCTGTCCAATATGTGCGTCCACCTTTAACTTCTTCTTGCTGTAAATTAGAAACTGATTTCTTGTTTAAGGATAATCCTTTTAAATTTTGTTTTTTCATTTTTATAAAATATTGGTTATGAGTATAATACTACAAAAAATAAAGCGAAAAACATAATTTTAAGAAAAGGTATTCTAGTATATGTGTTTGATTATGTGATACTTATTGGGTTTTTGTTATCGTCAATAGCAACAAATGTAAAGAAACCTGTTACTGCTTTTTTCCGTCCATCTTTATACATATTTTCTCTAAAAATATCTACTTGTACCACACAACTAGTATTTCCAACTTTTACTACTTTTGCAACAAGTTCTACTAAGGTTCCTTGTGGAATAGGCTCTGTAAAATCAATCTTATCTGTAGAAACAGTTACAACTTTCTTTCGACTAAATCGAGTAGCGCAAATAAAGGACGCCTCGTCCATTAATTGCAATGCTGTTCCACCAAAAAGTGTATCGTAATGATTGGTAGTATTTGGGAAAACAGCTTTAAATATATGAGTTTCAGAACTTTCAATGCGACTTAATGTATGTGCGTCCATGAGGATTGTATTTTATTTATAAGGCAATTAATTTAATCTATAGGAAAGCATGAGTTTTCCCTTTTAGTATTGCGTATTTTTGTTTGAATGTAATTTAATCGAATTCAAAGATAGAATATATGCAAATAATAGACAGTCTAAAATGGCGATATGCCACGAAAAAGTTTGATGCAAATCGCTTTTTAGATGATAATCAGATAGAAACACTAAAAGAATCCTTTAACCTTACTGCAACTTCATATGGTTTGCAGCCAATTCGTTTAGTTGTTATTAAAAATAAAGAGTTACAAGAGCAACTTGTAGAACATTCTTGGAACCAACGTCAAGTAGCAGATGCATCTCATTTGTTAGTGATTTGTATTGAAAACACGGTAGATGAAGCGTATATTGATTCGTATTTTAATCGTGTAAAAGCAATTCGTAACACACCAGATGATATTTTAGCACCTTTTAAAGACTTTATGATGAATTCTTTTAAAGATAAAACACAGGAAGAATTAAAAACATGGTCATCAAAACAAGCTTATATTGCCTTAGGGAATTTACTAACAGTTTGCGGAGTTGAACAAATTGATGCATGTCCAATGGAAGGTTTCATTCCAGAAAAATATGATGAAATTTTAGGTTTGGAAGCACACGGACTTTCTTCAGCATTAGTATTGCCAGTTGGATACCGAGCGGAAGACGATATGTTTGCTGATTTTAAGAAAGTACGCAAGTCTATTTCAGAAAGTGTATTAGAATTGTAATAAATTGGCAAGATTATTGTTTTAAAAGAAGAAAAATATATATTTGTTTATTGCCTTATAACACAACACATATGAAAAAGTTTCTGTTTTTAGCCGTTTTATTCATTGGATTCTCAGTGAGCGCACAAGAAGAAGTAAAGCTTACTTGGTTGACTGATTTTGAAAAAGCGAAAAAAATTTCCAAAAAGGAAAAAAAACCAATCTTAATCTATTTTACTGGAAGTGATTGGTGTCCACCATGTAAAATGCTAAAAGAAGATTTCTTTTACACAGAGAAATTTAAAGAAAAATCAAAAAACTTTGTATTAGTAATGGCCGATTTTCCAAGACGTATTGATATCATTACTGAAGATCAGCGCGAGGAAAATAAAAAATTAGGAAGAAAGTATAATGTTAAAGGAAAATTCCCAAATATTGTAGCTGTTGATCATAAAGGCAAAGAAATTGACAATATAACGTCGTACAATATGATGAGAGATACATCAAGACATTATAAATTTCTTGAAAAAATAATGAAAAAGTATTAATACGATATACATAAAAAATAACCTCTTTTCTATACTTTTGTATAATAGGAAAGAGGTTTTTTCTTTTGTATTAGTTTCTTTGGACAAACAAAGAAAATGATAATATTGAACTTAAATTAGATAAAAATATAAGTTATGCCAGGATTTGAATTATTTAGTGACGCCGAACGAAAAGAAGTACATGACGTTTTGGATAGTGGTGTATTAATGCGTTACGGATTTGATGGAATGCGTAATGGACATTGGAAAGCAAAAGAACTAGAACGAGCTTTAGAAGCGCAATTTGATGTAAATCACGCGCAATTGGTTTCAAGTGGAACGGCAGCCGTTTCAGTAGCATTTGCAATTACAGGAATTGGAGCAGGAGATGAGGTAATTATGCCAACATTTACATTTGTAGCTAGTTTTGAAGCAATCATGATGTTAGGCGCAATTCCGGTATTAGTAGATATCGATGATACACTTACGTTAGATCCTGAAGCAATTCGAAAAGCAATTACACCAAAAACAAAAGCAATCATGCCTGTGCACATGTGCGGAAGTATGGCAAACTTAGACGAAATCAAGGCTATCTGTGATGAACACAATTTAATCTTGGTAGAAGATGCTTGTCAGGCAATTGGAGGAACGTACAATGGAAAAGCATTGGGAACAATTGGTGATGTTGGTTGTTTTTCGTTCGATTTTGTAAAAACGATGACTTGTGGTGAAGGCGGTGCCATCATTACAAATAATAAGGATTTTTCTACACATGCAGACCATTACAGTGATCACGGACATGATCATGTTGGAAATGATAGAGGAGCCGAAACACATCCATTCTTAGGATTTAATTTTAGAATTTCTGAATTAAATGCTGCAGTTGGTTTGGCACAAGTTCGCCGTTTGCCGGAATTCTTAAGCATTCAAGAAAAACACTATACAATTTTACGAGAAGCATTAGCAGATATTCCTGAAGTAACCTTTAGAACAGTTCCAGAAGGTGGCGTTGAAAGTTATGCTTTTTTAAATTTCTTCATGCCAGATCTAGCTATAGCTAGAAAAGTGATGGCAGGATTTAAAGAAAATGGTATTGATGTATGTTTTCATTACTATGATAACAGTTGGCATTACATTCGTAAATGGGAACATTTAAAAGAATTAAAATCATTATATCCAATTTCGAAAGAAGTCAAAGATGGAATGCAATATTTAGATACAAAAACATTTGAGCAATCAGATCATTACATTGCTCGAAACATTTCTTGTTTAATAAAAATGTCTTGGACTGAAGAAGAAGTAAAAGCAAGAGGAGCAAAGATGCGTGAAGTGATTTTGAAAGCAATTTCATAATTGTTTTATGTCGTCACTTTTAGAAATAGCGAAATTTTTTGAAACAGAACATCCTTTAAATCAGGAAGGTTTGCAAGAATTGTTTGCGGCGTTTTCAGTTCGAAAGTTTAAAAAAGGAAGTTGTATTCTACAAGAGCATACATTAGAGAACCATTTACGTTTCTTGAACTATGGAACGGTAAGAGAGTATTATGCAACTGAAGATAAAGAGACGAATATTAACTTTTATATAAAACCTCAATTTATTACGGATCTATTGGCGTTTAATAACGATTCAGAAACGCGAAAATTTCAAGAATGTCTAACGGAAGTTGAGTTGTTAATAATTGATAAAACTACATTCCGATCACATTTAGAAAAATATACCTGTGGAAAAGAATTTGTAAAAGCTACATTTCAAAAGTTATTTCGACATAAAGAATTGTTAGAATACAATAGAATTACCAAAACACCTGAAGATTTATATAAAGAGTTATTGATCTACAAACCAGATTGGCTGCAAAAAATTCCACAATATCATATTGCTTCGTACTTAAATATTACTCCAGAAACATTGAGTAGAATTCGAAAACGCATTTCTTGATTTGAATCAATGTGATTGGTTTCAATGTGTAATTTCTTTGTAAAAAGAATAAAATACACGCAATCATGTTAAAAATTCATCACTTTAGAAATGCTACTTTTGTTATAGAAACGGACACAGATGTTGTTTTGGTTGATCCGATGCTTGGACCAAAAGGAATAATGCCTCCATTTACTTTTTTTAGAGCAAAAGCTCGCAAAAACCCTACTGTTTCATTGCCAGAATCTTGTAATGAAATCCTTCAAAGAGTCACGCATTGCTTAGTAACACATAGACATCCAGATCATCTAGATACAGCTGCGATTCGTTTCTTGAAAGAAAAATCAATTCCTGTAACCTGTAGTTATAAAGACGAAAAAATACTAAAAAAGAAAGGTTTACAAGTCGCAAATGCACTTTCATATAAAAAACAAGTTTCTTTTTTAGGTGGAATCATTGAAGGAATTCCAGCAAAACACGGTTACGGATTTGTGGCTAAACCTATGGGAAATGTAATGGGTTTTTATATTGAATTGCCAAATCAGCCATCTATCTATATAAGTTCAGATACTATATATACAGCTGTTGTTGATGAAGTTTTGAAGCAGTACAAACCTCAAATTACAGTAGTTGCTGCTGGAAGTGCACAATTTGATCTATTCAGTCCTGTATTAATGACAATGGATGATATTATCACTTTCGTTAGAAACTCTCCAGGAAAAGTAATTGCAAATCATTTAGAAGCGATCAATCACTGTCCTACAACGCGAAAAAACTTGCGAATGACTTTAGAGGAACATGGACTTTCTGAAAAAGTTTATATTCCTGAAGATGGAGAAGTAATTACAACGTTGGTATAAGCAGGTAATCATATAAAAATTAATAAAGATTAAAAGAAATCATGGTCTTTTTTGATTGATGCTTTTAGAGTGAAAACTCTATTTATACCTTACTACACAGCTTTTTATGCATATTACACAATGCGTATGTTTTTTCTTATATATGTTTTATATTATTGTATCACTTTAACCAAAATAATGAAAACATGAAAAAAAGAAACTTAAAGAAATTACAACTAAATAAGAAGTCAATTTCTAGAATTCAAGAAAAAGCTATTGCAGGAGGAGACGTATCGTTACCAAATCCAGCTACAGGTCATTTATGTGATCTTACAGGTGCAAATTTTTGTCTCTCTTGGCAAGCATGCAATACAGTTCCAAATCTTACATGTATATTTACTGTAAATCCAGGACCAACAATACCTGGTGGATTAACAAACGATTGTATTATTTCAAGACTTGCTTGTTAATAAAAAAATATAAATCCAGCGTGTTAAAGACATTCTGGATTTTTAGTTGGATATAAATAAATATGTGTTTTTAATTCGAATTGAATCATTCAAAGATAAAAAGGAGCAAAGCGATTTAAAAACTTAAAGGTTATTCCAAAGCATTTAATAACTCCAATGCTTTTGAATATTGATAATTAGTTTTTGAAGCAGTAATTGTCTTTAAGGTCTTCTGTAAATTCTTGGTATCTTCTGTTTTCAAATAAATCAACGCCATATACCACAATCCTTTACTTGCATCAATAGCATCACTTTCAGAAATCGTTTTAAACGTAGTCAATGCTTTTGTGTATTCACTCAATTTCACCAATGCAAATCCTTTGTAAATCATCACATTTGTTTTGTCGGTACTTGAAGTGCTTAAAAATGTTTCGGCAGTAGTAACACATGCTTCGTATTGTTCATTTTTATATAAAAGTTCAATTTGTTCTTTTAGATTAGTTGCATCTTGATCTTGTACAATGAAAGAAGGTGTATCATTCCAAGTTCCATATTCAGTGTACAATTGTTCCATAGTTGGTTGTGACGTAAACTGATATATAACTGTCATAAATAGTGCAATACATGCCGCAGCAATAGGAATCCAATATTTTCTTAATGAATATACTTTCTTTTTAGTTGTAAATGCGATATCAGCATGTTGTTGGATTTTCTCTTTAAAATTGAGCACATCATCTTCTTGATACCATTTCTTTACCGTATTGTAATGTGCATTCGTATTTTTATGATGCAACCAATCATCTTCACTTAGTGCTTGTTGTAATTCTTTGCTAAGCGTTACGTATGCTTTTAAATCAGGATTGTCAATTTGTTCCTGTTCAAAAGCTAGAAGTTCTTCTGGCGTCAATTCGCTATTCAAAAAGCGTTCGGTTTTTAATTCCCAAAGAAAATCTTCCATGCTAGTTATTTTTTAGTTTTTTGAATCTAGGATCCGATTGTATCATCTTAAATAATTTGGTTTTACACCGAAATGTTTTCTGTCGTGCTGCATTCTCATTAGAAAAATTTAGTTTTTTTGAAATTTCAGCATACGAAACTTTTGCTAAGGTCATTTTAATAATTGTCTTGCACATTTCTTTTAACAATTCTAGCTTCTCTCTATATAAATCCCATTGCAATTGCTCTATGTGAAAATGGGCTAAGTCTACAGGTTCATCAACAAGAGTTTCTATAGTTAATTTTGTTACGTTGTTTTTAGAAGATTGTTTAATCCATAAATTTTTACAGACTGAAAATAAATAGTTGTCAAAAGATGAAATTTGTATTTTTTCTTTTTTCAATAAGGTATATAAAACTAATAATCCTTGCTGAAAAATATCTTTTGCTTGTGCTTTAGTTCCACTATTCTTTAATACATACGTTTCAACACCATAATAGTTTTTGGTGTATAACTGTTGTAGAAAAGTAGCATCTCCATTTAAAAATTTACGAATAATAGCTTCGTTTTCAGTCATTTAAAAATTTGTAATTATTTTTTTTGATAAAAAACCGTAACAAAGATGCTAAAAATACTCTACATGAGAAAAACAACGTTTAACATCCGATACGCGATTTCAAAGTTGGATACAATCTAAAATTAACCTTATAATGAAAAAAACCATCTTTATGTTAGTAGCCTTAGCCTTTTTTAGCTGTAGTACTGATGACGAACAAACCATTCAAGAAGAAGCAAAAACAAATTCTGAAACTATAATAGCGAAAGCAAATTATAGAAACGATCAATGGGGAAGTATGAATGTTTATGATCCTGTAAATAGAGAAGCAGTGAAAGTATGGGTGAAATATGGAGATTATAATACGTTAAAAAGGCAAGGAGCCAGCGGAATGGAAGTTTATAAAGTACCAAACAGACCTGTGTATCTTATAGGAGCGAGAATAAATAATGGAGCTTCTGATGGAACACCATTTCCAAATACTGGAGGTGAAGATCCATTACCTTTTGTAGACTGCAATTATTTTAATGATTTTGCCAATGGTTCATCTTTTTGGGCATTGGATCTTATTGCAGGAAAAATATCTTTAGAAAAAGCAATAGAATATGAATATATTTCTCAAGAAGCAGAAGCATATGCTACTGGTCAAGGTATCTTTTTAGTGGTATGTTACAATGGCGTTGTGGTTGGAGTTATAAGTGTCATTCTTGATGATATAGGATTGGTGTCAAATCCAGGCGGTGTAGTAACAGAACCAGGAGAGCTATCTGGTTCATGGAGTCCAGCTGAGTAATACATAAAAACAAAGCTCTTCTTTTAAAGGGCTTTATTATCTTTCTCCTAAACTTACCTAAATCTTTTATGATGAAAAAAATTATATACCTTACATTAATTATATGTTTTATGAGTTGTGAATCTGAACTGATTGAAGCTACAGCTATAAACAAACAAGAGCAACTTCAAAAAGCGTCAACTGCGCACAATAATGAAAATGTAGTCATTCGTTTTACCGCAGGATTATCGGAAATAGAAAAAGCTACAATAAGAGCTGATTATGGCGTAATTAGCTATGAAGTATGTTCGTGCGGCGATCAAAATTTAGAATCATGGGATTTAGAAACAATTCATGAAGGCGCTACTATTGAAGAACGTGTAACTTCAATGGAGCAAGATCCAGAAATGGAAGGCGCCGATTTCAATTTTGATATGGCAGTTTCGAGCCAAGTTCCTTCAGGAGTTATAACTGGATCTATACATTATCAAAGTGTATTTTCAAAAATAAAAACACAAAAAGCAACTGTATCAATAGGCGTGTTAGATACTGGAATTAATCCTGAATATTTCGGGTTTCAAGAAGCATTTATACACAACAGTTCTTTTGATGAAACAACTTGTGGAAATGAGTTTTTTGGTTGGAACTTCGTCGAAAATAACAATCTACCTTTTGATGACAACGGACACGGAACCATTGTAAGTTACTTAGCGTATCAACAACTTGAAAACACAGGAACTAATTTTGAAATAGTACCAGCAAAAGCGTTTGATGCGGAAGGAAAAGGAACATTATTTCGCGTAGGTTGTGGTTTAAGTTATCTAATCAATAAAAGAGTAAACATCATTAATATGAGTTTTGGATGGACGGAAACTTCTTCTACAATCATTGAAAACTATATAAAAGAAGCAGAACGCGATATTCTAATGGTGACTTCTGCAGGAAATACAGGCGAAAATAATGATGAAGTTGAACATTACCCATCATCATATACGCCAAGAAACATTTTAGCAGTCACTGCTATAGATAATGCAACGCCACCAAATCTTGTAGATTCATTATCTAATTACGGACAAACCTCTGTAGATATTGCTGTAAAAGGTGTTGGAATTCCGTTTTATATAGCACCAGAAACAGCGCCAATTTCGATCACAGGTTCATCCTATTCAAGTGCAAAAGCAGCAGGTTTTTCTGCGTCTAAGTATCAAGAAGAAATGTCGATGTCCGTTTTTTATCATAAAATTTTATTCGATAAAATTCAGGCTGGTAGCTTGAATCAAATTAAATATGCTTCCTATTTAGATTTATAGTATTTTAGTATCTTCTACCAAAGAAGATCAACAAATGAGCGTACCAGTTTCTAGTAAAATGAGCAGTCTAAGGCAAGCATTACTAGTAATTTGTATGCTCTTTTTATTGCTTGAAGTAAAAGCACAACACGATGCGCAAAAAGTGTACGATTCTGTCATGGAACTTTCTATTTCTAGAAAAGAAAAAATAAACATCTTCGAGTCTGAAATTCTTCAGAAAAATTATACAAATACTGAAACACATGCAACGGTTTGTTATTTGGTTGTAAAAGAACTGTGTTTGAAAGTAGACAGAGCAAGTGGAATTCCTTTTTTGAAAAAAGAACTTGCGTTGCGAAAGAAACATGTAGCATCTAACGAAGATTTAATTGCCAGAACTTATAATAACTTGGGTAATTTTTATTGGTATCAAAAAGACTATGCGAATGTGTTGAATTATCATGATAGTTTAGTTTCCTATACTACGGTAAAAAATAAAAGGTGCGGAAATGCATATAGAGTTATGGCTGATGTCTATAAAAAAATAGGTGATTATCAACGCGCATTAACACATTATGAACAATCAGAAACCATCCTGAAAAAAGTTGGAGCAAAAGATGCTTTACTAACAACATACAGCAATAAATTAAGTATGTATGTTGAACAAGAATATGGAATTACGAAAGATGATTTTAGAATCTTACGATTAAAAGCAACAAAGCTTGCGGACGAAATTAAAGCAAAAGACAAGAAGCGACTTAGTATTGTGTTTAATTCTGGAGCAATGTTATATCATTATAAAGAATACGAAGCTTCTTTGAAGTCTTATAACAAGTCATTATCAATCGCTGAAAATCTAAAAGATTCTTTAAGAATTGCTGAAATTTACACAAACATGGCTTTAATTCATGTGAGAAAAGAAAGGATAAATGAAGCACTTTTGATAAATGAAAAAGCACTTTTATTTGTTGGAAATGATTCAGATCAAAAAAGTACGATATACGACAATTTAGGCGACATTTATAAGGGAAAACAACAGCATGACACTGCTTTAAATTATTACAATAAAGCGGTTAATGAATTGCTACCTTTTGACTGGAAAACAAAAGAGAATCTTCCTGAATACGAGCGCATTATAATCTCTCCAGATCGTAAAAATATTTTAAGTTATTTGATTGATAAACAGAATGTTTGGCTTGCATATTACGAACATACAAATGATAAAAAATACTTAGTAGCTGCTGAACAAACGTTACAATTAATTGATAAAACGATTGATTACGTATACTTTGAAAGCAAAGAGAAAATATCAAAATTATTCTGGAGAAAAGAAGGCGCAGCGCTTTATATAAACGCAGTGAAAATATGTTTTTTGCTGAATAAACCGGCAAAAGCATTTTATTATATTGAAAAAAATAAAGGAGTTTTGCTATTAGATAATATTTCTGCATTTAGCGCAAAACGAATGGCAAAATTGCCACAAACGATTATTGATAAAGAGTATGAGTTACAAAAAAAAGTAAAAGCACTGGAACAAAAAATGATTTCACAAACAGTGCCGGATAGCGTAAAGGAAAACTATTTTGTAGTAAAAGAAACGTATTATAAATATGTAACTAGTATTGAGAAAGAATATCCTGAATATTATCAATATAGAACAAGTTTGCCTATCCTTTCTACAAAAAGTGTTCAAGAAACTTTAGAAGAAAACGAAGTTGTCATTGCTTATATTTTGGGAGAAGAAATTGGATATGTATTGTTGATGGATCAAAAAACAACACAATTATATCCATTGAATAATGTCTCTGCATTTGAAACCGAACTTATAGCATTTCAAAAATTATACGCAAAACCTTTTGAAACTGAACTTGAAGCAACACAATTTCAACAGCAAGGAAATGAAATCTATCAAGAAATACTGCCTTTTAGAAATGATTCTATTTATCAAAAAGCAAGGAAACTCATTGTAATTCCTGATGGAATGATCAATTCACTTCCTTTGGAAATATTGCCAACGACTACAACGCAAAATTTGAATGATGCATATCTCATACAGAAAAAAGAAATAAGTTATTGTTATTCATTCTCTTTAGATGCACAAAACGAATTAAAACCTAGTAAAGCGAGGTCTGAAAGTACTTCTTTTATGCTCACAAAATTCAAAGATGCTACATTAACGACGCTAACTGTGAGTCCAACAGAATTAGTTGATAATGCAACGCACATCAATGAAAAAGCTACCAAAGAAAGCTTTTTGAAATCATATAATAAAGCTTCAGAAGTTTACGTTTCTTCGCATGCAGGAAACACGAATGACATTCCGTGGTTGGCTATGTATGATGGAAAAGTATATCCGAATGAATTATTTCTCTTAAACAATTCGAAAGATTTAGTGGTGTTAAACGCTTGTAAAACATCTGCGGGAATATTTAAAGAAGGAGAAGGCGTTTTTAGCTTGACACGAGCATTTTTAAATTCTGGAAGTAAAAGTGTGGTGTCTTCTTTATGGAATCTGAATGAAACAGCAGGAATGGAAATTTTCAATACATTTAGAGGAAATCTAAAGTCAGCACAAACAAAATCTGAAGCGCTTCAAAATGCAAAACTTACGTATTTAGAAAAGTATAAAAATACAAGTCAAAGCTCACCATATTATTGGGGCGGAATTGTCATAACGGGAAATACAGATGTATTACACACACCTTTTAATTATTGGAAGTCAATAGGTTTCGCTATTGCTGGAATCATTATTCTTTTTCTATATTTTAGGTATAGGAAGCGTGCTTATTAAATCATTATTAAAGTCAAAGTACTTCTCGATACAATTCGCTTAGACGAATCACTCGAAGTGACGTTTCAGTATTGTTGAATTGAAAAGGCATTTGGTATTAGTTAGAACACAAGTTGTTAAGTCATAAAAAGATGTTATTAGAAGCAGAAATAATTCGTGTAAATATTCTACAGGAAACAAAAAAGAAAAACAATTCGTGCATTCGTGACAAAAAAATCAAAGTACTTCTCGATACAATTCGCTTGGACGAACCACTCCTTTAGACGATTTGAAATGATGAATGTCAAATACTAAATGTAAAAGTATTTTTGAATAACGAATAACGAATAACGAATAACGAATAACGAATAACGAATCAACAAAAAACATTGAGCGAAGCGAGCCAAGAGCCAAGCAAGTCTAAAAGCGAAGCGTTCTAATACCTAATATCTAACAGCGGCAGCGATCTATTAATAAGATACATAATCTACAATCTCTAAACCGTAGCCGATCATTCCGACACGTTTTTCTTGATGTGTATTTGTAACTAATTTTATTTTGCTAATGTTGATATCATGTAGAATTTGTGCGCCAATTCCGAAGTCTTTCGAATCCATTTTAATTCTTGGAGCTTTGTATTCACCATCGTTTTGTAATGCTTTCAATTCCTTGATTCTTCGTAGTAAATTCAACGAACTAGAATCCTGATTGATAAATATAATTGCGCCTTTTCCTTCATCATTAATCAAGCGAAACATATCATCAAGCTTTTTATCTGCATTATTTGTCAACGTTCCTAAAATGTCATCATTAACTAACGTAGAATTGATTCGTGTCAAAACAGGTTCGTCATCTGACCAACTTCCTTTGGTTAACGCTAAATGTATTTGACTGTTTGTCGTTTGCTGATAAGCGCGTAAACGAAAATCTCCAAAACGTGTTTGTACGTCAAAGTCTTCTTTTTTCTCAATCAAAGAATCATGTTCCATTCGGTAAGCAACCAAATCTTCAATAGAAACTATCTTAAGGTCGAAATTTTTTGAAACTTCCATTAATTGTGGTAAGCGTGCCATCGTTCCGTCTTCGTTCATGATTTCTACAATCACACCAGCAGGTTGTAATCCAGCTAAACGCGCAAAATCAATTGCAGCTTCTGTGTGACCAGTTCTACGCAATACGCCACCTTCTTTTGCTTTCAATGGAAAAATGTGTCCAGGACGTGCTAAATCGAACGGACGTGTATTTTTATCAATAAGTGCTTGTACAGTTTTTGATCTATCTGCGGCTGAGATTCCAGTTGTTACACCATTTCCCTTTAAATCCACAGAAATTGTAAACGCCGTTTCCATCGGATCGGTATTATTACTTACCATCATGCCAAGTTGCAATTCTTTACAACGGTTTTCTGTCAATGGTGCACAAATTAAACCACGACCATGAGTTGCCATAAAGTTGATCATTTCTGGCGTTACCTTTTCAGCTGCAGCTAAAAAATCTCCTTCATTTTCACGATTTTCATCATCAACAACAATGATTACTTTTCCTTGACGAATATCTTCAATGGCTTCGTGAATACTATCTAGTTGTATTTTAGTACTTGCTTTCGTAGTTGCGGTCATGAATTTGTAAGTTTGCTCACAAAAATAATAATTCTTATTGAATCCGCTTCATAAAAACATAGCAAAGATTGATGCGAGTATTGGGAGATTTTATGGGGAAAGTTTAAATAAAAAAAACGAGCCGAGACTCGCTTTGTAATTTTAACAACAAACCCATTTTTCTCCATTAAAGGTGAGGCAAGCACAGACCAATCCGCCAGTGACTTCTTTTTGAGTTTCTTTGTTTAATTCTTGTACGCCTTCTAGCGCTAAAATGTTTTTTAACATGATCTAAAGTTTTGGTTATGTAGTAAAGTTACAAAACCAAAAGACTGTTACCCAGAAAATTTAAACTTATAAAATACTCTTAATATCTTGCTTAAGACGATTTTTGATAAAAAAGTATACTACAAAATAAAGCGGAATACCAATTAATATTAAAAGACCTGATAATAATTTATTTGTTGCTTCATTTTTTGTAGCATCCGTAATATTTTTCAAGTAAATATTGGTACGGATATAGTGGTATAAATAGAATAGGGCAGCAACTATTGTAATTGCAAATAATCCAATCATCATCCATTCTTCCATATCAACATTATTGTTTATGATTGGTAAAGCTAAACCAAGAAGTAAATATGGAATGTAGAAGTATAACGTAAGTTTAGATGATTTTTGTAAAGATTTATAATCTTCTTTTGCTGCTTCATAATCTTTGTTTTCAAATGCACCAAGTATCTGTAAACGTTCTTCTGTGACATCTCTAGAAGCTAAAATATCAACTCCAAGCGATCTTTGTCCTTCTGTATAATTGTATTGTTGGTAATTTCGAACAAGGTCAATTAGTTGCTGATCACTTAGTGAACTGAATTTATCAAAACTTCCTTGATCGTGCTCAGTAATGAGTGATTTTTCGTATACGACTTCTTTTTCGGCATCTTCTCTTGGTTTTACGAATAGATGTTTAAGTCTTACAAAGAATCCGCCAAAACTAAACAATCCTTGATCAGAAGTTGCACGTCTTGTAAAGTAGACACTTAATGGGAACATAATTAGCGTGGACATCCACGCACCTAACCAAGGAGGAATACTTCCGTCTTCGGCACTGTTTTTACCAAAGATTCCTATAAAGTGATAAGCTAAGAATAGACAAATAGCAATTACCATTGGTAATCCAATTCCACCTTTACGTATGATGGCTCCTAACGGTGCACCAACAAAGAATAGTATAATACATGCAATTGCAACGGCAAATTTATCGTGCATGTATATCTTTTGATGATTTATTTTCTTTTCTATTCGTTCAAAACGATGCTTTGTATTTTCAAGTGTTTTACGACGACCACCAATACTACTTATAGAAATATCTAAGGCACGTTTTTTATTTTTAAGCGATAAAACATCTAGTATGTTTTCAATAGTAGCAATAGAATCTTGGTGGACTCTATTGGTCGTATCTTTAGCGATGACGACTATGCCTGTACGTTTATACATATTGTCACCAAAACCAATTTTCTCTCTCTTATATTCACGTTCAATACCATTAATAGTGTCAATTAGTTGCTGTACATTGAACATTTTATAGGTACTATGCTTTTCATCTTCAAAATCGACTTTGTTTATTTCACGTAAGTCAATATTCATGGTATATTTCTCAAACGAAACTTTTGCATGTGGTACACGAGCAATGTCTTTTGGTTCGGAAGGATTTATATCTTCATAACGATTTCCATCAAACAAAACCATTTGTAAAATGTCTGAATCTGGACTACTTTTCAGTTCTCCACTTTTAGATTTTATTACAGTACGATTCTTTCGATCTTTTGATTTTTGATGAATAATTACTTTGTCTAGTAATTGATCATTATCACCGTGTTTTCTATCTACCTTAATATTATTGTTCCCAATATCATTAAAAACACCTTCACCAATAGCTAATGCAGGTTTTTTCTTGGCTAAATTTTTACGTAAGTTATATTGTTTGAATTCTGACCAAGGAATAACATTGTTTGCAAAGAAAAATGTTCCGACACTTAATAAAACGATGAATATGATCAAACTTCGCATAGCACGTTGCAATGAAATCCCTGTAGATTTCATGGCTGCAAATTCGTAGCTTTCTGCAAATTGACCAAAGGTCATAATAGAAGATACTAAGATACTCAATGGTAAAACAAGCGGAATTAGTTTGGGCGTTGTATACAGTAAGAATTTAAGAATAATTCCTGCATCTAAGCCTTTTCCAGCAAGTTCACCTATAAAAAGCCAAACGGTTTGTAATATAAATATGAACATAAATATTACAAACACAGTAAGGAAGGTAAAGAGATAACTCTTTAGAATATATCTATCTAATATTTTCAAGTAGACTAATCGTTTTTATCAATATAATAATCCTCGTATTTCGATTCGTCAAATATAAATAAGCTTTTTGATAAAGGCTGATTAGTTTTAAAAGAATTAACAGTTAAAGTGGTATTTGTGCCATTTTTTCCTGTTTCAATTAAGTTGTAGATATGTTTTGTTTTGATGTCAATTCCTAGTAATACACTTTTAATGTCTGATTCACTGTCAGTTGGCGTTAATTTGATGTATTGAATTTTTCTTCCTTTAATATTTTGTAAAATATCCCAAGTATATGAATATCCATTTTTATAAAACGTCAACATTTGTGATGGAGATAGTGAACCTTCTTCATCTTCTGCATTTGCAACGGTAACTTCTTCATTTGCAGGTACAATAGTGTATACCTTTTTTGTATCGTATATTTTTGTAAATCCTAAAAAGTTCAATAAATATTTTTCACCTTCTAAGGTTACATTCCCTTTAGATTCTTGCTTTGTATTCGATTCTCTATTGTTAAGTTCATACTTGAAATCGATATATATATTGTTGTAACTATTTACTTTCTGAGAAACTTCATCCAATAGTTTTTTTGCTTTGTCTGCATTTTGCGCATTTGCACTGAATGCGAATACTCCTAATACCAACACTAAAACTAATTTTTTCATCTTATCCATTTTTTTCGTTTTCTAATAATTGTTCTAAAGCTAAAATATCAGGAACAAGCACTTGTCGCGCTTTACTTCCTTCAAATTGACCTACAATTCCTGCTGCTTCCAATTGATCAATAATACGTCCAGCTCTGTTATATCCAAGTTTTAGTTTTCGTTGTAGTAACGAAGCCGAACCTTGTTGCGCAATTACAATAACTTCTGCAGCCTGACGGAATAGTTTGTCTCTGTCTGAAATGTCTATATCAAGACTTGTGCCACTTTCTTCACCAAGATATTCTGGTAATAAATGTGCGTCAGGATATGCTTTTTGAGCGCCAATAAAATCTGTAATTTTTTCTACTTCTGGTGTGTCAACAAAAGCACATTGAATTCGAATTAAATCGTTTCCTTGTGTGTATAACATATCTCCACGACCAATTAATTGATCGGCTCCAGAATTGTCTAAAATTGTACGTGAATCTATTTTCGACATTACACGAAACGCTACTCTGGCTGGGAAGTTTGCTTTAATCATACCTGTAATTACGTTTACAGAAGGACGTTGCGTAGCAATTATTAAGTGAATTCCAATGGCACGTGCTAACTGTGCTAAACGTGCAATTGGTGTTTCTACTTCTTTTCCTGCTGTCATGATTAAATCCGCAAATTCATCCACAACTAAAACAATATATGGTAAAAACTTATGTCCGTCATTCGGATTTAGTTTTCTGGCTTTAAACTTTGTGTTATATTCAACGATGTTACGACACAATGCATTTTTTAGCAAGTCATAACGTTGATCCATCTCTATACAGAGTGAATTTAATGTATTAATTACTTTAGAATTGTCTGTAATAATTGCTTCTTCCGAATCTGGAAGTTTGGCTAAGTAATGACGTTCTATTTTGTTGAATAAGGTTAATTCTACTTTTTTTGGATCGACCAATACGAATTTTACTTCCGCAGGATGTTTTTTGTATAAGATTGATGTTAAAATACAGTTCAATCCAACCGATTTACCTTGTCCAGTTGCTCCAGCCATTAATAAGTGTGGCATTTTAGCTAAATCAACCACTAAGGTTTCGTTGCTAATCGTTTTACCAAACGCAATTGGTAACTGCATTTCTGCTTCCTGAAACTTCTTTGATGCAATTGCAGAACGCATAGAAACAATTGCAGGTTTTTTGTTTGGAACCTCAATTCCGATCGTTCCTTTTCCTGGCATTGGCGCAATGATACGAATTCCTAATGCTGCTAGTGATAAGGCAATATCGTCTTCTAAGTTTTTAATTTTAGAGATACGTACACCAGCTTCTGGAATGATTTCGTATAAAGTTACCGTTGGTCCAACAGTTGCTTTTATGCTTGCAATTTCTATTTTGTAATTACGAAGTGTAGTTACAATCTGGTTTTTATTTTCTTCAAGTTCTTCTTGATTTATCGTAATTGAACTTCCGTTGGTATAATCTTTTAAAAGCTCAATAGTTGGGAAACGGAAATTGCCAAGTTCTAATTTTGGGTCAAATTCGCCGTGTTCTTTTACAAGTTTATCCGATAAATTTTCAGTAACTGTTTTTTCTTCTACAACTTTTTCTACTTCAATTTCTGTTTCTTCTTCTTTTGGAATTTCTACTTCAAATGAGGTATCTTTTATTTCTATATCTTTTTTCTTCTCGTCTCGATCAGAATGATTTTTTATAGTTGGTTGCAGGTTTTCAACAGATAATTCAAATTCAGATTTTTCATCTTCTACTTTTATTTTCTTTCCTGTAGCTTCTGCAATGGTAGCATTTTCAGGTGATACTTCAGTTGAATTTCCCGTAGTAGTTTCTTCCTTTAGTGTTGGTTCAATGTCTGCTTCATTTGCAGCAAAGTCTTCTTCAAGCGCTGCTTTTTTCTTATTGAAATATTCCATTACATTTTCTGGCGTAAGCCTTAAACGTAGTACTCCATATGTGATTGCGCCAAATAATAATACGAGGACAACACCAATTTTACCAATATAATCCTGCAAAAATGAATTGATTTCAAAACCGATAGTTCCACCTAATAACGGATATGAGGAGAAGAAAAATCCTGAAAATATAGAAAACCAAATTACAATGATGCTCCCCCAAAACCAATTGTTGAAGAGTTTTCGTTCAGATGATAAAAACATGCTTAGTCCAGAAAAGAATAGGAGACTGGCAAAAATTAACGATGCAATTCCAAAACCTTTATAGATAAAAAAGTGGCTAATATTAGCGCCAAATTTTTGCATCCAATTTTGTGTTTCGGAAACTCTAGTAATTTCGCCTAATTCACTTTGGTCAACTTCCCAAGTAAAGAAAAAAGAAATAAACGCAATAAACAGCGCTAAGGCAAATAACATAAGTAAACTTCCCAAGACAATTTTGTGTTGTCGAGTGAATGTAAAATCAGGTTTTTTGAATTTCGAGACTTTAGGAGTTTTTTGGGTTTTCTTTACGGGTTTCTTCTTTGCCATTCAGGAATCTCTATTTACTGCAAAAATACAAATTATGCTTAATCTGCAAGATATTTAAAATTATCTGTACCCGAAAAGTTTTTCCATAAAATACGAGTATATATAATGAATAAGAGTGAAGATGTGCTTTGTGATAAATAATTTATGGAGAGAAGTGTATAGAAAAAGAAAAAGCGGGATTGCTCCCGCTATGTTTTAATTAGGAACAAAAATCGGTTTTTATTTCACAATTTATGATACCACAAGTTTTTCGAATTGGTCCAACACATCCTGTTGCGTTTGGACATTCTTTTAAAGTAGGAATAGCTCCTCCTCTCAATACATTTTCTAAATTAGAAATAGACTTCTTGTTTAATGCTAAATTTTTTAATTCTCGTTTTTTCATTTGATGAAATGTTTTTTGATTAATATTACTAACAAGGTAAGAAAAAATTGAACATGTAATACAGTTTATGTAGCAGAGTAATGAATTTTTAAGAAAACTTTGGGATATAGATGAAGCAACCAATAATGACTGCTGCAATGGCAAATATGAATACCGCACCTGCCGCCAAATCTTTAATGAGTCCTATTTTCTTGTGATGCTCAGGATGTATGAAGTCTGCAATTTCTTCAATTGCAGTGTTGAGTCCTTCTAAACTCATAATAAGCCCAATAGTAAGTATTTGAACAATCCATTCGGCTGTGGATATGTTGAAGTAAATTCCAGCAATAGTAATTAGAACGCCAATAAAGAATTGCGCTTTTACACTGGCTTCGGTAGTAATGAGCAGATATGCGCCTTTAAACGCATATCCGACTCCTTTTATTCGTCCTTTAATGAATTTAATCATCTAATAATGCTTCTAATGCTCCTTTATAATTCGGCTCATCTACGATTTCAGAAACTTGTTCAGTATATTTTACAACTCCGTTTTCGTCGATAACAACAACTACACGTGAATGTAAAGTGTCTAATGGACCATCAACAAAGTTTAAACCGTAATCTTTTCCAAAACTTCCGTTCTTATAATCAGAAAGGTTTACAACATTTTCTAAACCTTCTGCACCACAAAAGCGTGCTTGTGCAAATGGTAAATCATGAGAAACACACAAAACTTTTGTGTTTTCTAATTCACTTGCTTCTCTATTAAATGTACGAACTGAGGTTGCACATGTTCCTGTATCAATACTTGGGAAAATGTTTAATACTACTTTCGATCCTTTAAAGTCTTCTAGTGTTTTTGTTGATAAGTCATTTGCCGTTAATGCAAAATCAGGTGCTTTAACTCCAACTTCAGGTAAACTTCCTGAAGTATGAAATTCGTTTCCTTGTAAGGTTACTGTTGCCATGGGTTATTTGTTTTTATAGTTTCTAAAAATAACTATTTTCTATTCCAAAAATCGTAAATAATCGTTAATTTTTTCAACAACTTAGTATAGTAAAAATCTATCACAAAATAAAAACAATCAATTTGTTTTATCGAAAATAACGATATTATTAAGTAATTTTAAGACATTGAAATTAGACAGTACAATAATTAACCAAATATCAAACACTAAAAAATTATGAGCGACGAAGGTAAGTGCCCATTTGGGCATGGAACTACAAAAAGAATAGCTGGCGGCGGTACTTCAAATAGAGATTGGTGGCCAAACGAATTAAAACTAAACATTTTGCGTCAACATGCAGAGAAATCTGATCCAATGGGAAAAGATTTTGATTATGCAGCGGCATTCAATAGTATTGACTATGCAGCGTTAAAACAAGATGTCATAAACTTAATGACCGATTCTCAAGATTGGTGGCCTGCAGATTATGGACATTATGGAGGTTTCATGATACGTATGGCTTGGCATAGTGCCGGAACTTACAGAGTAGGAGATGGACGTGGAGGCGCAGGAACAGGAACGCATCGTTTTGCACCATTAAATAGTTGGCCAGATAATGGTAATTTAGATAAAGCTCGTTTATTGTTGTGGCCCGTAAAACAAAAGTATGGGCGAAAAATCTCTTGGGCAGATTTAATGATTCTTGCTGGAAACTGTGCATTAGAATCAATGGGCTTTAAAACGTTTGGTTTTGCTGGTGGACGTGCTGATGTTTGGGAGCCAGAACAAGATATATATTGGGGAATGGAAAATGAGTGGCTTGGAAATGAACAACGCTACGAAACAGGAGAATTGGAAGATCAATTAGGAGCTGTGCATATGGGACTTATTTATGTAAACCCTGAAGGACCAAATGGAGAGCCAGATCCTTTAAAGTCAGCGCATGATATTCGAGTGACTTTTAAGAGAATGGCAATGAATGATGAAGAAACAGTTGCTTTAGTTGCTGGAGGACATACTTTTGGAAAAGCGCATGGAGCGGCAGATCCAGATGAGCATGTTGGTCCAGAACCACATGGAGCTTCTATAGAAGAAATGAGTACTGGTTGGAAAAATACATATAAATCGGGTGTATTAAATGATACAATTACAAGTGGAATTGAAGGACCATGGACACCAAACCCAATACAATGGGACGCTGATTTCTTTGATGTGTTATTAAATTACGATTGGGAATTAACAAAAAGTCCAGCTGGTGCACACCAATGGACACCAACAGCAGCATCAAACGCACGAACAGCTCCAACAGCTGGAGATGCTAACGAGCGACAAGCGTTGATGATGACGACGGCTGATATGGCATTGAAAAGAGATCCTGAGTTTTTAAAGATTTCTCAGCGTTTCCATGACGATCATGCAGCTTTTGAAGATGCTTTTGCACGTGCTTGGTATAAATTAACTCACAGAGACATGGGACCAAAAGATCGTTACTTAGGTCCAGAAGTACCAAAAGAAGAATTAATTTGGCAAGATCCAATTCCAACAGTAAATTATACATTAAGTGGTTCAGATCTTACAGAATTAAGAAAATTAATTTTAGGTTCAACTTTAACCGTTTCACAATTAGTGAAAACAGCTTGGTCTTCTGCTTCAACGTATAGAGGATCGGACATGCGTGGAGGCGCAAATGGAGGACGTTTACGTTTAGAGCCACAAAGAAGTTGGGAAGTAAATAATCCTGTAGAGTTAGGGAAAGTATTAAGTGTACTTGAAGGAATTCAAAATGAATTTAGTGGAACGATTTCTATGGCAGATTTAATTGTATTTGCTGGAAATGTAGGAGTTGAAGAAGCTGCTAAAAACGCAGGAGTTACTGTAACAGTTCCTTTCACTCAAGGTAGAGGAGATGCTTCACAAGAACAGACAGATGTAGAATCTTTTAATAATTTAAAGCCTGTTGCAGATGGTTTTAGAAATTATATGAAATCTGGTTTGAAATCTGCTGCAGAAGATGCATTGGTTGATAGAGCTAATTTACTGACATTATCTATTCCAGAAATGACTGTATTGGTTGGAGGATTACGTGTGTTAGGCGCAAACTACAACGGATCTAATCACGGAGTATTTACAGATACTGTTGGAAACTTAACAAATGACTTTTTTACAAATGTGTTAGACTTTGCAAATACGTGGAAAGCAACATCTGATGATGATCAGTTGTTTGAAGGGCGAGATAGAAGAACAGGTCAGATAAAATTCATTGGAACACGTGCAGATCTTATATTTGGTTCAAATACAGAATTGAGAGCTATTGCAGAAGTGTATGGAGCAAATGATGGACAAGAAAAATTTGTTCACGACTTTGTAGCTGCTTGGGCGAAAGTGATGAATCTTGATAGATTTGATTTAAAATAATTCATAAATTCACTCATAAATAAAAAGTCACTTTGTACAATACAAAGTGACTTTTTTTATGCTTGAAAATAATTATCTGTATTACTTATCAATTGATCCCATAACACGTTTCATAAAACCATTTAAAGCTTCTTTTCTTGGTGTTCCTTCCTTTTCTATTTTATGTACTTCAAGTGCTCCATACATGTTAGAAATAAGTTCACCAATAACATCCAATTCTTCATCTTTTAATGAAGGTACTTCTGTTAACGCTTCTAATGTTTCAATAGTTTCCACAACATAGTCCTCATCATTCTCAGCAATAAATTGTGTTAAGTGTTTAATTACAGGTAATTTCATTGAAAATTTTATTTTTCATTCCCGTAAAAACGGAAACCTTGTTCTAATTATTAAGCTATTTCTGCTACTAATTCTTTCAAAACATCAAACTTGTTAGTTTGTACTTGATTTACAAATGCACCATTTTTGAATGTTGCAAAAGTAGGTAAGTTATCAACTGTAGCTAACTGTCTTGATTCTGGGAACTTTTCTGCATCAGCGATTATAAAAGTAACATCTTCTAACTCACTCGCTAGTTTTTTTACTTTCGGTTTCATGATACGGCAATTGCCACACCAAGTTGCAGAATATTGTACAACAACTGTTTCATTGTCGCTTACAAGTTCTTGTAAATTATCTTGATTTAATTCTTGAACCATTGTAAATTAGTTTACATGTGCAGCTAAATACTCAGCAACACCATTTCTATTTGCGTCCATTGCTTCTTTTCCTTCTTCCCAGTTTGCAGGACAAACTTCTCCTTTTTCTTGAACGTGTGTGTATGCGTCTACCAAACGAATAAACTCATTTACATTTCTACCTAATGGCATATGATTTACACCTTCATGAAAAACAGTTCCTTCTTCGTCAATTAAATATGTAGCTCTGAAAGTTACATTATCGCCTTCAACCTGAACAGTTCCAGTTTCTTCATCATATACTTC
Organism: Kordia sp. E; assembly: GCF_056033805.1. Lineage (NCBI taxonomy): Bacteria > Pseudomonadati > Bacteroidota > Flavobacteriia > Flavobacteriales > Flavobacteriaceae > Kordia > Kordia sp. E. Next base: position 138,005 of record NZ_JBRASR010000006.1, on the reverse strand, counting down.
GTTAGTAATATCTAAAATACCTAAAATGCTTGATAAGTTTCTGTTTGAATCTGCTAATAAAGGATACGTAACTCCTTCAATTCCTCCGTTATCTTTAGCTGTATTTAACCAAGCGAAATGTACTTCAGGAGTATCACAAGAAGCTCCAACTACGATTGTGTTTCTTTTTTCAAATTCACCTAAAGCAGCTTGAAAAGCATGTAATTCTGTTGGGCAAACAAAAGTAAAATCTTTTGGGTACCAGAATAACAATACTTTTTTCTTATTGTTGATTGCTTCATCTAAGATGTTTAATTTAAAAGTATCGCCCATTTCGTTCATTGCGTCTACATTTAAATTTGGAAATTTTTTTCCTACAAATGCCATAATTATATATTTTTAAAAGTTATTATTTTTCAGCGGCAAATATAGCTAAGTAGATCTAGGTTTTATGTGAAGAAAATTTTAATTACTTATCAAGCAATAGATATCATTTATACTATGGGTTTATGGAAATAAAGTACGCTTATACAAATTCTTAAATACGTCAGATGGCGTATTTTTTAAGTTGCTAATTTCTAGGAGATTTGTCTTAATTAAAACAAATATTGATACGCTATGGTTTTGGAATTTTATAGAAAAGCATCTACCTTATCCTATTATTTAAAATTATTAAATTAATTAGATTTTTATCACATGAAATTAATTCGACAATTTACATATAAGGTTTTTATAATTATTTGTTTGCTACAATGTGTTTTTACTAGTTTATATGCGCAAGCGAATCAGCAAGTAATTGATAGTATTTCGAAAGTTTCTAGCACAATGGAAAACGATTCTACACGCGTGCAATACTTACACAAAGTATTTTTTAAATATGCGTATTCAAAACCTGAAATCTCAAAGGAATTATCAGAAATAGCTTTGCAAAAAAGTAAACAGATAAAAGATAATTGGCTTGTAGTACGCTCGCTATTGCGGAAAGGAATTTACTATGATATTATTGGAAAAAAAGACAGCGCACTTTATACATATGACTTGGCATACGATATTGCTAAAAAAGAAGCAGATAAAGATGCGATGGCTTCCGTGTATAATAATAAAGGTTTGATTCATTGGGGAAAAGAAGAATATCAGCAAGCAATGGATTATTACTTGAGTTCATATGAAATATTTAAAGAACTAGGGAAAGAAGGAGGACAGGCTAACAGTTTGAATAATATAGGTTTATTACTTTCTAAACTGCAACGACATAAAGAATCGAATGTATATCACAAACGCAGTTTGGCACTTCATAAAAAAAATAATAACACCTACGGAGTTGGCGCTTCGTATACAAATATGGTGATGAATTTTTCATCACTTAAACAATTAGACTCTTGTGTGTATTATGCACAAAAATCAATTGTTACCAAAACCAAAATTAACGATGTCAAAGGATTGGCGACAAGTTATAATAGTTTGGGGAAAACATATCAACAACTAAAACAACGCGATTCCGCGATTTACTATTTAGAAAAAGCAGATAAAATCTATGCACGTTTCAATGCTAGAAAACATCGTGCAAAAAACATTCAATTATTAGGAATTGCACATTATGATCAAGGAAATTATAAAGCTGCCGTAGATGCATATACGATTGCTTTGAATAACTTGGATGATTCTCAGGTAATGATCAAAAGTCAAGCAGTTCGTAGAATGGCAAACGCGTATCGTGAATTGGGCGATCATAAAAATGCTTCTGATTATTATCAGGAAACGATCACGTTATTAGATACAATTCAAAAAGAAAAAGAAACGATTGCAACAAACGAAATTTTTGAAAAATACCAATCTTCCGAAAAGGAAAAAGAAATTCTTTTACAACGTGCTCAAATTGCAGAACGAAATTCAAAAATAGTAAATAAGAATATGACCATTTACGGAATGTTAGCAGGTATTTTGGTATTATTCGCAATAGGTTATTTACTCTACAATCAACAAAAATTAAAAAATAGACAATTACAAAAAGAGCACGAGTTAAAAGATGCTTTAATCAAAGTAGAAACACAAAATAAATTGCACGAGCAACGTTTAAAAATCTCTCGCGATTTGCATGACAATATTGGTTCGCAACTAACATTTATAATTTCATCAATAGACAATTTAAAATATGGTTTAAAAGAAATGAATCCTGAGTTTACTGAGCGTTTATCGAATATTAATTTCTTTACTAGAAATACAATCAATCAATTGCGTGATACGATTTGGGCAATGAATATGGATACGGTAAATTTTGAAGATTTAAAAACACGTATGATGAATCATATTGGTCAAGCCAAAGTATTAACAGGCGCTTCTATTGAGTTTGAAAATGAAGTTTCTGAAACCACCACATTTTCATCATTGGTTGGAATCAATATTTTCAGAATCATGCAAGAAGGTATAAACAATGCAATAAAACATGCAAACTCTAAAGACATTACGATTAATTTCAAAGAAACAAAAGATCAATATATTTTACACATTGAAGATGATGGAGTAGGTTTTGATAATGCTTCTGAAGCTCAAGGAAATGGTTTAGAAAATATGCAGTTGAGAGCTGAAGAAATCTATGGAAAACTCAATATAATATCTGCTTCAAATGCAGGAACGAAAATTACACTAACTTTAGATAAAGTAGTTGCAGATAACATTTAATAACATATATTCATATGAATTATAAAATTGCCATTGCAGAAGACAATACTTTTTTAGCGAATGCTTTAGTAGAAAAACTTTCTTTCTTTAAAGAAACACTTCAATACACATTTCGTGCACGTGATGGTAAAGAACTGATTGAAAAATTAAAAGAGGATGTAGCGGTTGACTTGATTCTAATGGACATTAAAATGCCTAATATGAATGGAATAGAGGCAACAAAATATATAAAAACACATTATCCAGCGATAAAAATTGTAATGATTACTGTATTTGATGATGATGAAAACATCTTTCAATCTATTCAATCTGGGGCAAACGGATATTTATTAAAAGAAGCAACTGCTGACGAGTTGCATAAAGGAGTTATAGATGTTATGAATGGTGGCGCAACGATGACACCAAGTATTGCCATGAAAACACTCAAAATACTGCAAAACGCTGAAATCAATACGTATGAAGAAAACCACGATATCAAACTCAGTAAGCGTGAAAAAGAAGTTTTAGAACAACTAAGTAAAGGTTATGGATATCAGTTAATTGCTGAAAAACTATTTGTATCACCAGCAACTATTCGTAAACACATTGAAAACATTTACAGAAAGTTGCAAGTACACAATAAAATAGAAGCTTTAGAAAAAGCAAGAAGACATCGTTTGTTATAAACTAAAAAGCCTCTAATTCTACATTAGAGGCTTTTTTATATCTGATAATATCTTATGCTGTTTTTGTTGTCAATTGCTTTATTTTGATTCGGAAAGCTGCGAATAATAATGTTGTAAATGGACTCAGCCAGTTAAAGATGGCGTAAAAGAAATATTCGCCAACGCCAACGCCTAACACTCCAGATTGATACGCTCCACAAGTATTCCACGGAATCAATACTGATGTTACAGTTCCAGAATCTTCAAGTGTTCTACTTAAGTTTTCAGGTGCTAAACCTCTATCTTCGTATGCTTGTTTAAACATTTTACCAGGTATTACGAGTGCTAAGTATTGATCAGAAGCAATAACATTCAATCCTAAACAACTTGCTACTGTACTTGCAAATAGTCCAAAAACGCTTGTTGCCATTTTTAACAATGCTTGTGTGATTCTAGATAATGCGCCAATTGCATCCATAACACCACCAAAGACCATAGCACAAACAATAAGGAAAATTGTCCATAACATTCCGTTCATTCCACCAGAACCAAATAACTTCTTTAACCTTTTAATTGTGATTAATTTTTCTAGGTTTTGTGCTTTGATCGCAACGTCAGTTTGTGACAATGATAAGCCAGTAAAAACACTTTCTAAATCTTCTTTGGTATAAATATCCTCAACATCATCATCCGTAAAAATGTTATTTAAATCTGCATTAGATTTTATTGCTGTAAGTTCTTGTTGATTAAATGTAGCAATATATGTATCGTTTGGAATTTCAATATTAGTATCAGTCAAGAGTGCATTTGTAATCACTTCAGTTTTAGAAGATGATAATTTATTGATCACATCTGTTTGAAATATCAGTGCAAATATTGCTGCAAGAATAACACCAGTAGCCAATGCAATTAATGGTTTTACTTTAAATAATATTAATGCAATTACTGTTAGCGGAACTAGAAATAACCAAGGTGTAATATTAAAATTTGTGCTAATAGTTTCTAGTAAAAATGCAGTATCAGTATTTCCGTTTGTTTCAATAGTTGTACTTAAAATTGTAAATGCAATTAGCGTTACTATAATTGTCGGAACTGTAGTTAATGACATATAGCGAATATGTGTAAACAAATCTGTTCCAGCCATTGCAGGTGCTAAATTTGTAGTATCACTCAATGGTGACATTTTATCTCCAAAATATGCTCCAGAAATTACAGCTCCAGCAATCATTCCTGTTGGAATTCCTAATGTACTACCAATTCCAATTAAAGCAATTCCAACGGTTGCAGATGTTGTCCAGCTACTACCAGTAGCAATAGAAATAATAGCTGCAATAATTACAGATGCTGGTAAAAATATTTCAGGACTCAATACTTGTAAACCATAAAAAACCATTGCTGGAATAATTCCACTAATCAACCAAGTTCCTGCCAAGGCACCAACAAGAAATAAAATCATAATCGGGACAAATACACTTCTAAGATTTTCCCAAATTTCCTTTATCATTAAACTGATAGAAACTTTATTAAATAGCCCGTCAACAATAGCAACTGCAGCACCAAGTAATAAAATTATTTGATTCGTATATGCTCCAAATAATTCTTGTCCTTCTACAAAAAAGATGTTGTACGCTAATAATCCCATAAGAATAACTACAGGGATTAATGCTTCCCAAATACTTAATTCTTTGTTATTAATAATTCTTTGGTCATTAATCTGAGTTTCAGAAATGTTATTTTCTTCTTGCATAATAGTGTGGTTGGTTTCCTAGCGTAATGTTACGATTTTGTAAACTAGTATGCAAATCAATTTGGTTGTGTACCTTTGCGAACTTATAATTAATCATAGTTTGATAATAGCATACTATATATTTCTGTGGTTTTTTCTTTTTCTGAAGTGTAGAAAAGGTTTTACGTTGAATATTTCTGAAGCCTTGGAAGAAATTTAGTAAAAGATTTTAGATTTTAGTTTTCGATAGAAAAACTAAAAACACCTGCCAGAAAAATGCCTTTTCTTTTGTTTCTATTTTCTTTGGGCGAGCAAAGAAAATGAAAGTAATAAATAGAAATGGTTGTTATTATAAATGTTTAAAATTTAAAATTGTTCATGGATTCATTAACGCAAATAGTATTAGGAGCCGCTTGTGCAGAAGCAGTTCTAGGAAAAAAAATAGGAAATAAAGCGTTATTGTATGGTGCAATTGGTGGTACAATTCCAGATTTAGATGTATTTATTGGAGATTGGATTTATAACAATCAAATTGACGCCATGCTGTTTCATAGAGGATTTATGCATTCACTACTCTTTGCAATATTAGCTTCGTTTTTGCTTGCTTGGCTTACGCATAAAGGATATGAAGGCGGTAAAAAGAATAAAATTATTAAATCGATATTTTCATTTCTTGAAAGATTTTGGATAAGTAGATTCCTTTTTAGATGGTATGACAGGTATAGAAATGAAGTTGTAACTACTCGAAAAAACTGGATTTGGCTATTTTTATTAGCTATAGGAACACACCCTATTTTAGATTGCTTTACAGGATACGGGACACAATTATTTTTGCCATTCTCAAATTATCGCGTAGCATTTAGTAATATTTCTGTTGCTGATCCGGCATACACATTACCTTTTTTACTGTGCCTGATTGTGATGATGTTTTTCAACCGTAAAAATCCAACACGAAAATTATGGTTAAAACTGGGTGTTGGAATTAGTTCTGTATACATGTTATTTACGATTGGAAACAAGTTTTATATAAATTCTGTATTTGAAAAATCGTTAGCTGAGCAAGGAATCCAATATGATCGTTACAATACAGAAGCTTCTATTTTGAATAATATTCTATGGTTTGGAATTGCGGAAACCGAAACCGATTATCATGTTGCGTTCTATTCATTATTTGATACAAAATCTACTTTTACAGATTGGAATGTAATTCCAAAAAACCATGATTTAATTCCAAAGTCAAACGAAGATTTAGCACAACTAACTTGGTTTAGTAATGAATTTTACAATCTTCAAGAAAACGAAGACGGAACATACCTTTACAGTGATTTGCGATATCCTTCTATAGATACAGGAAACGGAAAATCGGCAGTTTTCTCGTTTATAGTATTTGAAGATGGAACTCGACTCGACATGAGACCTTTTGCACCAGAGTTTGATGAAAATATGACAATTGGAGATATTTTAAGGATCTTTTGGAAGCGTATAAAGGGGAAATAATTTTATGGTTATGAGTTGAGGATATTTATCAAAAACGTCTCTTCGAGTGATTTTTCATAATGAAATGCAGAAAAATTGCATCGAAAAATAATGTATTTTGTTTAAAACCAGTGTGTTACATGTGGATCTATACTGTAAATTCACAAACATTTTCTACAAACTATCCTCATATAAGCCATCTTCATACAAATGTCCAACACATTTGCTACAAACGTTTTTTCCGACTTTCGCACATTGTTTTCGAGCACTATTTTCAGGTTGACAAGAAAAAATAGTCCATGAATTTTCTTCAATATCCATTTTTCCACAAATTGATTTTTGTTGTGAACGACAATCATCATCTTTAGTTTTAGAGGCTAAAAATAAGTGCATTTCTCCTGAGTCTCTATGTTCTCTTAAAATATAAACGTTTTGGGCCATTCTGTAGGTTTCTTATATAAATCATTGAATTCAGAATTCAATGATAACTATAACCTATAAATGAATTTTACGGAAAACCGTAATGCTGTAATATTTTTTAAAAATTAGGTATAACTACTTAAGTTTTTTCTTTTTTTAGCGTAAGTATTTATATAAAAAAAGGAACATCTTTCGATATTCCTTTTTTCTCGTAGTAACTAAAATTGCCTAATTACACTAAAACAGGCTTTAAAATATTAAGTTCATGCATACATTCACGCATGATTGTGTAGGTTCTTTGAATATCATTGTCCAAACCTATAGAGAAACGAATCAAGCCATCTGTTAAGCCCATTGCTGCTTGTTCGTCTTCCGGGATTTCTGAGGATGTTGAAGTTCCTGGTGCACTAAATAGTGTTTTGTAAAACCCTAAACTTACTGCCAAGTATCCTAAATTTCTTTTTTGCATTAACTCCATAAATTGGTTGGCTTTGTCTATACTTCCAACATCAATGGTAAGCATACCTCCAAAACCATATTCTTCATTCATCATACTTTTAAATAATTCATGTGAAGGATGCGAAGCCAAACCAGGATAGACCGTTTTTAAACCGTCTTCTTGAAATTTTTTTGCTAAATATGCTGCATTGTGACTGTGTTGCTTCATGCGAATGTGCAGCGTTCGTAAATTTTTCAATACGGAAGCTGCTCGCAAACTATCCATTGTAGACCCCAATAGCATAGAAGCACCGTCATTTACATTTCGCAATTCATCAATAAATGCTTGTGTTCCACAAACAACACCACCAACAGTATCACTTGAACCGTTGATAAATTTTGTCAAACTATGAATCACTATATCAGCGCCTAACTTTACGGGCGCAATTGATAATGGAGAAAATGTGTTATCAACCACTAATTGTAAATTATACTTCTTGGCTAATTTGGCTAGACCGGAAATATCAGCAACTTCTAACAACGGATTGCTCACAGATTCACAGTATAATACTTTTGTATTTGGCGTAATTGCTGCTTCAACAATAGCTAGCTTTGTAATATCTACAAAGGAAGTTTCAATATTAAATCGCGGTGTGAAGTTTTTCAGAAAGGCATACGTTCCACCGTAAATAGTTCTACTAGAAACAATATGATCGCCACTTTTACACAATTGTAATAATACTGGCGTAATGGCGCCCATTCCAGAAGCAGAAACATTTGCTGTTTCTGTTCCTTCCATAGCTGCCAATGCTTCGCCCAAATATAAATTACTTGGAGAAGTATGTCTTGAATATAAATAACAACCATCTGCATTCCCTTCAAATGTATCAAACATGGTTTTTGCAGACAAAAATGTATAGGTTGATGAATCTGAAATAGAAGGGTTTACACCTCCGAATTCACCAAAATATTGTAAATCTTGAATAGTATTAGCTGGATTAAATTTCATAGTTTGTAAGCTTAAATTTTTATCAAAAATCTATAATACTAGAATTAAAATCAAGTATTATTAAGTTATATAGAAAATAAAACTATTATAATTTATTTAAGGTGAAATATTTTTTATATTTGATTGAAAAATAATTGAATCGTAGAATTTTTTCCATGTTGAAACTAGATCAAACTGACCGAACGTTGTTAATGCTGTTGCAAGAAGATAGCAAACAAACAACCAAAGAGTTATCAAACAAGTTAAACTTATCTATTACAGCGGTGTATGAACGTATTAAAAAGCTTGAAAAAGAAGCCGTTATTAAAAAATATGTAGCAATTTTAGATAAGAAACGAATTGCAAAAAGTTTTATGGCGCAATGTCATGTCCGTCTCACACAACATTCAAAAGACTTTGTAATGAAGTTTGAACGCGAAATCATAAAACTTGAAGAAGTGTTAGAATGTTATCATGTAAGTGGTGATTACGATTATATTCTGAAAATATTAGTGGAAGACATGGAAGCATATCGCGATTTTATGGTGATGAAATTAACGGCAATTCCCAATATTGGAAATACACATAGTATTTTTGTAATTGGAGAAGTAAAACATACTACAGCAATTTCTGTTTAGAAATACATACCTTTAGCTTTTAACACAATATCGAATGGATTTTCAAAACATCAAATACAAACTCACAGAATTCTTCTTGATTTTTATTCTCATGCCCGTGAGTTTAGTTTTAGACTATCCTGTATGGTTAAAACTCGGATTTGGTGTAACTGGTTTTGTATATATCTGTTGGATGTTACTCAGAGTAGAAAAACAACGTTTTAAACTCAATGAACATCTCAATTGGAAAGCATTTTGGAAACGAACTTTAATTCTTTTGGCTTGTATTTGTGTGTTGACAATTGTATATGTGTGTGTTACAGATGTTTCAAAACTCTTTATTGTTCCCAAAACAAAACTGCTTCTTTGGGTATTTATTCTATTCTTTTACAGTGTATTTTCAGTATATCCACAAGAGTTGATTTATCGTACGTTCTTCTTTGTGCGGTATGAAACCTTATTTAAAAATAAAAATCTATTAATATTTATCAATGGAATTGTATTCTGTTTGGCACATTTCTTTTTTCAAAATACATTGGTATTAATCTTAACCTTCTTAGGTGGAATTTTATTTGCGCTCACTTTCATGAAAACAAAATCAACACTATTAGTAACTATTGAACATGCTATTTACGGAAGTTGGTTATTTACGGTTGGAATGGGAGAAATGCTAGGATTTCCAGTATAAATTACCTCAGTTTTTCTTTTAAAATTGCTTTATAACTTTTGCTGACAGGAATTTTTACAGTATTGATAAGTACATGATTTTGGTCGAATAATTCAATACGTTCCAATTGTATAATGTACGATTTGTGGACTTGAACGAAATTAGAAGGTAACTTTGCTAATGCTTCTGAAATACTTTCTCTAGCTAAAATTTTCTTTGAACTTGTATGATATGTCATATAATTTCCTTCTTTTTCTAGATATAATATGGTTTCTGGCGCAATTTGAAATGTTTGGTAACCACTTTTTATAATAATTCGTTTAGAAACTTTAGTCTCTTTACTAATAGAATTAGATTTCAATTTGTCGATAGACTTCACAAAACGTTGAAACGTAATAGGCTTCAATAAATAATCACTTGCATTGAGTTCATAACTTTCTACAGCGTATTCAGCATATGCAGTAGTGAAAATAATATGTGTAGATTTTGGAATAATTTTAGCAGCTTGAATTCCTGATAAATTGGGCATGTTGATATCTAAAAAAACGACATCTGGCGCTTTTTTTTCAATATAAAGCAGTGCTTCTACTGGATTTCGAAACGTTTGCATACATTCAATATTGGGAATTCGATCACAATAATTTTCAAGTAATTCAATTGCTTTTGGTTCGTCATCTACAATAATGGCTTTTAAGATCATAGCGTTAATTTTAAGATGACTTCATATATGTTTTCTTTTTCTGTAATAACTAATGAATGTTTGTCTGGATACAAAATTGCTAATCTTCTTTTTACATTTTGTAAACCTACACCAGAATCTTCTTTTGGTAAAGTATCATTTTTAGATTTTGTAACAATAGAATTATGACACTTAAAAATAAGTTCTGAAGCTTGCATTTGTATAGAAATATCTATGAAAGATGGTTCGTATATAGAAATTCCGTGTTTAAATGCGTTTTCAACAAAAGGAATAAAAACGGCAGGCGCAATAGTTTTATCTAAAATAGTAGGATCAATAGTAAGCTGAATATTTATAGGATCTTTTACGTCAAATCGCAGTTTATTGAGTTGAATGTAATTTTCTATAAAATGAACTTCCTTTTCAACAACAATAAGATCATCGCCTGTAGAATATAACAAAAAACGGAGCATATCTGATAATTGTGCAATACTGCTTGAAACTTCTGTTTGTTGATGTTTTTCAGCAATGGACAACATGTTGTTTAATGCATTAAATAAAAAATGAGGATTGATTTGAGATTTCAAAAGGTTTAATTCGGCAGTCAATCGATCTTCTTTCAATCGCTGTTTTAAAGCTTCTTCTTTTTGCCAGCGTAAAATCATTAAATGCACAAAGGAGGTTCCAACAAAAAAGATATACAACCATACATCTACCAAGAATGTTTCAAACCTATAGAACTTGAAACCATAAATGAATCCAGACTTTAAATAGTCTAGCACAAAAGCAATAGATATGGTAATGAGTAGAAAAAGGACATATTTGCCAAAAGCCTTTCGATCTATAAATCTTGACAAAAAATATACATTTATATAATACAAAATCATTTTAATAAGTAAACCAATAGAACTGCCATAAATTGACATTGCATCATAATGAATTTCTACTGTTTCGATACCGTCAACAATTTCAATTTCACGATTCACAGGGCTGAAAATCATGAAAATGACACAGCAACTAATAGTCCAGAATAATAGATTCAATCCTATGGATATGATTTTTTTCATATTCAAAAATAAGTTTTAAAATGGAGAAGCCTTTCTTCAAAGTACAATATGTGATAAACGTGCTTTTAAATGGTACCAATAAACAGAATGTAAAGAAAATACCGTAAAAAAGAGGTCTCATACCATTTTATTGTAAGCTTTTGCATGAACAAGTACTTTCGATCTAAATAATAAAAAACGAACAGAATGAAAAAAGTAATAGTAGTAATGTGTGTACTTATGTTGCACATGTATTGTAAAGGGCAAAATCAAACACCTAACGAAGTAAAAGGCAAAATTGAAAACTATTTAAAAACACTAGAAAAGGAAGGATTTTCAGGAAGTGTTTTGGTTGCATATAAAGGAAAAAAGATAATTTCGGACGGATATGGATTCGCGAATCGAGAAAAGGAGATTAAGAACACAAAACAAACCGTTTTCGATATTGGGTCTATCACTAAACAATTTACGGCAGCTGGTATTTTAAAGTTGGAAATGCAAGGAAAGTTAACTGTTGATGATAAAATTTCTAAATACTTTAAAAACGTTCCAAAAGACAAACAAGCAATCAATATTCATCATTTATTGACGCATTCATCTGGTTTGCCGTCTGCAATTGGAGATGATTATGAATACATAACAGAAGCTGATTTTGTAAAGAAAACATTCAAAGACAAACTAACATTTAATATTGGAACATCATATAAATACTCAAATGTTGGCTATACATTATTAGCTATGATTATAGAAAAAGTTTCTGGCGCATCATATGAAGATTATTTATATAAAAACATATGGAAACCAGCTAACATGTTTCAGACAGGTTATGAGCGACCTAATTACAATCAAAAAGAAGTAGCTATTGGATATGGGAAAACAAAAGTTTTTGGAAAGCCTAATGAAAAATGGGATGCAAACGGACCTTCATGGCATTTAAAAGGAAATGGAGGCGTATTATCTACCATAGAAGATATGTATAAATGGCATAAAGCTTTGGCAGGAACAAAAATACTAAGTACAAACACAAAGCAAAAATACTATACAAAACATATTGAAGAAGGTGAAGATGCAGGCTCTTATTACGGATACGGATGGGCAATTTTTCCAACGCCTCGAAATACAGAGTTGATTGCGCATAATGGTGGAAATGGAATATTCTTTGCTGACTTTTGGAGATATCTAACAGAAGATATTGTAATCTTTTCTACGAATAATGCTATTTCTGGGCACTATGATCGCATTAACATGGAAATAGCAGGAATCATACTTAGAAAAGAATATGAACCCAATACGGATTTAGGCAAATCTAGCGGAGATAACTTTGATGGAAATGAAGTAGAAGAATTAGGTGTGATTTTCTTGAAAGGCATTCAACAAAATGATAAAAAGAATTGGAAAGAGTTTATTCAAACACATACAATGGATCATTTTCAAGAATTAGTTTCTATGGAAAAGCACCTAAAAATGTTTACTAAAATTCATGAAAAAGTAAAAAATAAAAAATTGAAAGAAGTACGATTAAGCGAAGGTGAATTAACTCTAATAGTAGGAAACAAAGAATTGATTTTGAATATAGAACAGCAAAATAAAAAACTAAAAATTGCTGGCATTTTTATAGAGTAATCTAAAAGCGAAGCAGCCAAAAGTGATAACGTTCTAAGAGCAATGTGTGTTCAGTAAATCAGTCATATGAAAAATTTATGATGTTTTTTCATTATGTAATATTTTTAACAAAAATGCAACTCAGTTGCATTAATATAACATTAGTTTTGTTAAAGCTATTTTTTTAACAACAACCTTAATGTAACCTTAATTTTTCTATTAAAAAAATGTAAAAACCTTAAAAAATGTATGTTTAACTTTTTTTAGCCACTAAAAATTTTAGATAATATTGTGCATAACCAAAAATTAAATAACATGAAAAAAAATGTAACACTGATTTACGTATTACTATTAGTATTCTTTGTATCCTGTTCAACGGATGACAGTACAACAATAACCGAAACCGACAACCTGTTGGAGAAAAAATTTGACCAAGCAGAAGTTATACCTGGTGAATATATTGTGGTATACAAAAAAAGTACTACACCTAGCAAGATGAATTATTCTGCGACAAGAAGAGGATTAACTCCAGAGTTAAAGAAAGTTCAAGATTATTACAAAGAAAGATCAATAGCTACGTTAAAGTTAATTGGTAGAAGCGAGAAAAATTTAGGACTTGTTTATACTGGAGCAATTCAAGGTTTTCATGCTAAAAATCTATCTATGGACGATGTAGAGATCTTATTAAGCGACGAAACGATTGACTTTATTGAACCAAATCGTAGAGTTGTAAGCGATTTACCAAAGCCAAAAAATCCTCAAGGAGTAAAATTACCATCAATTAATGAAGTAATCAACAAAGCAGATAGCTTTTTACCGAGTGGAGACTTTTTACCATGGGGTGTAGATTACACTGGTAGAGGGAATAACGCTGGTACGAATAGATATGTATTTGTAATAGATACAGGGATTGATCAACATCCAGACTTAACTATTGATACTGGATTATCAGCAAGTTTCTATCCTGGAGAAAACTGGGTTGACAGAAATGGTCATGGTACACACGTTGCTGGAACAATTGGAGCTAAAGCAAATGGCTCTGGAGTTATAGGTGTGGCTTACGGATCTACATTAGTAGCAGTTAAAGTACTTGGAGGTACACAAGGAACTGGTTCTGACGCAGGAATTATTGCGGGTGTTGATTATACATATAATAATTCTATAGCAGGAGATGTATTTAATTATTCTGTTGGGTATCGTACAAGACGAACTAGCAACGCAATAGACAATGCATTTACAACATTAGATAATAAAATATATGGAGCTTTAGCAGCAGGGAATAGTAATGATAATACATTATACTATTCTCCTCAGCGTTTACAAACTAGTCGTACTTGGATGGTTGGTAATCTAACTCGTAATATTACTCCAAACTCTGGTTCAAATTTTGGGGCATCTGTAGATAGATGGGCGCCAGGTACAGACGTATGGTCAACTTGGTTAAACGGTCAGTACAACAGAATTTCTGGAACTTCAATGGCATCTCCGCATGTAGCTGGAATATTGGCAGTTCGCGGAAACAATTCAGTTGGAACAAACGGAAATACAAGCAAAGGCGGTTTTACAGCTCCAAATGCAAAAAAATAAGTTTATAACTTTTACTTCTTCGTTTGATACCTACAAAAAACGTTGAAATTTTTAAACGAATGAAATCTCAGGTAAGATAACTGTCTTATCTGAGATTTTTTATATGTTTTCAGTTCACCTTATTTGATGGTTAGTATCATTAAATGTTTACCGAGATTTAGTTATATTTTCGAAAGTAAAGTACTTCCAATAGGCGAAGCGAGTCAAAAAAATCTAAGAGGAAGGCGCGTCCAAAAGCTATAGTAAGTCTAAGAGCAACGCGTGTCTAAAAGCGTCAGCGTTTCTAAAAACACTTGTGCTGAGTTTACCGAAGTGAAGTGTGTCTAACAATCTAACAACAAAGCATTGCACAACCCTAAAATAATTGTACTTTTGTTGTATTGACAAATAAAAAAGTTCAAAAAATAAGAATATGAATTCATACGATGTAGCCGTAATTGGCTCTGGTCCTGGTGGATATGTTGCTGCCATTCGCTGCGCACAACTAGGCATGAAAACTGCAATCATTGAAAAATATAACACACTTGGTGGAACCTGCTTGAATGTAGGTTGTATTCCGTCAAAAGCGTTGTTAGATTCTTCTCATCATTACGAAGAAGCAATCAAGCATTTTGATACGCACGGAATTGAGATTTCAGGAGAAGTAAAAGTAAATCTTGAAAAAATGATTGCCCGTAAAGCTGCTGTTGTTGATCAAACTACTGGTGGAATTGATTTCTTGATGAAGAAAAATAAGATTGATGTATACGAAGGTTTAGGTAGTTTTAAAGATGCTACACACGTAAACATCGCCAAGAATGATGGAACTTCTGAAGAAATTGAAGCAAAAAATATCATCATTGCTACAGGAAGTAAGCCATCAAACTTGCCATTCATTACACTTGATAAAGAACGTGTAATTACTTCTACAGAAGCATTAAAACTAAAAGAAGTACCAAAACACCTAATCGTAATTGGTGGTGGAGTTATTGGACTTGAATTAGGACAAGTATATAAGCGTTTAGGTTCAGAAGTTACTGTACTTGAATATGCTGATAGAATTATTGGTGGAATGGACGCTGGACTTTCTAAGGAATTAACGAAAGTGTTGAAAAAGCAAAAATTCAAAATCAATACATCTCATGGAGTAAAATCTGTAGAACGTGTTGGTGATGAGGTTGTTGTAAAAGCGGATAATAAAAAAGGAGTAGAAGTAGAATTCAGAGGAGATTACTGTTTAGTATCTGTTGGACGTCGTCCTTACACAGATGGGTTAAACGCTGAAGCTGCTGGTGTAAAAATTGATGACAGAGGTAGAGTAGAAGTAAACGAACATTTACAAACGTCTGCTTCAAACATATATGCAATTGGTGATGTTGTAAAAGGAGCAATGTTAGCACATAAAGCTTCGGAAGAAGGTACTTTAGTTGCAGAAATCATAGCGGGACAAAAACCACATATTGATTACAATTTAATACCTGGAGTTGTGTATACATGGCCAGAAGTTGCTGCAGTTGGTAAAACAGAGCAGGAATTAAAAGATGCTGGAGTTGCCTACAAATCTGGTCAATTTCCAATGCGTGCGTTAGGTAGAAGTAGAGCAAGTATGGATTTAGATGGTTTCATCAAAATCTTAGCAGACGAAACTACAGATGAAATCTTAGGAGTTCACATGATTGGAGCAAGAGCAGCTGATTTAATCGCGGAAGCGGTTGTTGCAATGGAATACAGAGCATCTGCGGAAGATATAGCACGTATGTCACATGCACATCCAACATTTGCAGAAGCAATCAAAGAAGCAGCCTTAGCAGCTACAGAAGATAGAGCATTACACGTATAAAACGTTTTACATACAAAATTAAAAACTCCAGTTTTCGCTGGAGTTTTTTTGTATAATTATGCGATGAATTACCATTTTACAGGATCAAATGCATTTTAATAATTTACCATAAAATTTAATACGTATTTATATATAAAGAAAGTAAATTCGTGTCAAATTTTAAAGGAAATAATTATGATTAAGAAAGGTCTAATAATGATAATGTTCGGTTTAGGGCTGTTAGGTTTTACTGCATGTTCTAGTGATGATAACTCTGTTGCTGTACCTATGTCTACACTAACATTGAATCTAAATGGATTGGAAACTTTAGATAGTGGATTTGTATATGAAGGATGGATTATTGTAAATGGTACACCAATTTCTACTGGGAGATTTAATACGGCTACTATAAATTCAACACAAGTATTCACTTTAGTAACATCTGAATTAGAAGCTGCTACACAATTTGTTTTATCAATAGAGCCAGTCAATGAAGATGTTCCTGCACCATCTGATACAAAAATATTAGCAGGAGATTTTGTTGCTAATGCAGCAACTTTGTCAATAAATAGTGTAGTTGGAAACTTTGCAAATACTGCAAATCCATTTTCTGGATCATTTGTAACAGCAACACCAACAGATAATACAAATGGTGTTGATAATGGAAACAATGATCGTGGAGTATGGTTTATTCAAAATCCAACTACTGCAGGATTGATCAATTTACCTCAATTATCAGCAGGATGGAAATATGAAGGTTGGGCAGTATTCAATAATGGAAACTCTCCAGCTACAACTGGTCAATTTTCAAATGCTTCTGGAGTAGATAGTTCTTCACCTTACAGTGGAAACGAACCAGCTCCATTATTCCCAGGAGAAGATTTCTTATTTAACTTACCAGCAGGAATAGATGGTGTTGTTACAGGACTTCCTATTGTAATTTCTATAGAGCCAGATTTAGATGGAGATCCAAATACTCCATTCTTTTTAAAGCCAATTGGAGGAACAGAAGGTATTAGTGGTAATGCCTTAACAGTTACAAATAATATTAACGCAACGATTAATGGAACTGCGGTTAGATAACAAAAATATTTATATAGATAAAAAACTCCAGCAATTCGCTGGAGTTTTTTTATGTTCAAAATGTAAGTTCTTACTTTTTTACCGACTACAAAATCAATAACCTCGATAAACCTAAAAAAGTAATAACAAATAGTATGAATTCTCTTTGGTATCTTAATGATGTAAATCTCTTCAATATCTTATGTCCACATAAGTTTAAGAAATTCAAAAAAGGTCATGAATTTGATGCGTATAAAAAGCAGGATTACATTTACTTTGAGGAAGACTCAGCTAATAAACTGTATCTTATTGAAAAAGGAAAAGTAAAGCTTGGTTACTATACAGAAGATGGAGAAGAAGTCGTAAAATCAATTTTATCGAAAGGAGAATTGTTTGGAGAAAAAGCCATCTTGGGTGAAGAAAAAAGAAATGAATTTGCACAGTCTGTAGACAAC
Source organism: Kordia sp. E (assembly GCF_056033805.1). Taxonomy (NCBI): domain Bacteria; kingdom Pseudomonadati; phylum Bacteroidota; class Flavobacteriia; order Flavobacteriales; family Flavobacteriaceae; genus Kordia; species Kordia sp. E. Next base: position 120,142 of record NZ_JBRASR010000006.1, on the reverse strand, counting down.
ACAACATCTATCTGTCCGATTGGAGTTGACACGATGCACGACTTAATGAGAGACAATCAAACCTTCACATTAAAGATATATAAGTTCATTGGTTTTCGTATCAAAAAACTAGAACGCAGATTACAATTGTTACTATTTAAAGATACCAAAACACGCTTACTAGAATTCCTAAAAGAGTTGTGTGAAGAGCATGGATATGACTGTCCAGAAACTGGCGATCATGTAGTGAAACATCCATACACACAAAAAGATATAGCAAGCTTAATAGGTACTTCGCGCCCAACATTAAGCACTATAATGAACGAATTAAAAGAAGCAAATATCATAGATTTTAACCGAAAAGAAATTCGTTTTATTCGTTAAAAAAACACTATATTTAAAACATACAAAAAACGACTATTTTATAGTCAAAAAGCACCCGAAATTGGCATGACAGCATGACAGTTTCGGGTGTTGTTTTTATGTTGTATTTTTTAATGAAGTAAGTGTATTTAATTATTTGATTATTAATTAATTGAAAATAAATAAATTAACCATTATGTAAATAAATATTTTCAAGAATTTTGCTATTTTTTTCAGAAGTGTCAGCTAGCTAACATTTCACGTGATTTTGCCATCATATATTTGTACCATAATCATAAAAAAAATACTCGCAATGATAAAAAAAATGTTTTTGGGATTAGCGTTAGGATTCTTCGCAGTCTCATGTAGTAGTGACGATGATGCCACAGTTGCATTATCAAGTTTAAATGTAAACTTAAACGGATTAGAAAATTTAGGTGCAGACTTCGTATATGAAGGTTGGATTATTGTAAATGGAAGTCCAGTTTCAACAGGAATTTTTACAGTAAACGATGCAGGAGCTTTATCAAGAAGTTCTTTCACAGTTGATGCAAATCAATTAGCAGCTGCAACAACATTTGTGCTTTCAATTGAGCCAACTGTTGATACAGATCCAGCGCCAGCACCAACAAAATTATTAGCAGGTGATTTCTCAGGAGATACTGCAGCTGTAGGATTAGGTCCGGTAACAAGTACTGGAGACTTTAACAATGCTTCAGGAGTATTCTTTTTAAGAACTCCAACAGACGAACTTCCAGGATCTGGAAATAACGGAAACGATCAATATGGTGTTTGGTACGGTACTCCAGGTATGCCACCAACATCAGGCTTGAACTTGCCTACTTTAGCTGACGGATGGAAGTATGAAGGTTGGGTAGTAGTTGATGGAGTAGGTCCATTAACAACAGGAACATTTACAGCATTTGGTTCTGTTGATGAATCTAACGATTTCAGTGGAACAGAAAACAATGTCGGACCTCCAATTCCAGGAGAAGACTTTTTCCTTAACGAACCAGCTGGTTTTACATTCCCACTAGATGTACGCGGACGTACCGTAGTAATCTCTGTAGAACCTAGCCCAGATAACAGCCCAGCACCATTCTTATTAAAGCCCCTAGTAGGAACTGCCGGAACTGCAACTGCGCCAACAACTAACAACTTTAATCTAAACGCTTCATCATTCCCAACGGGAACAATAGTGCGATAATCTTTATGATTATTATCGTTAGATTTGAAACACGTTATCACTTGTGATAGCGTGTTTCTTTTTTTTGATCGTTTTGCTTTTGAGTTGTTAATTTTATTTTAAAATAGTTTATCCAAGAAAGTTTTATCTAGACTAACGACTAATTTGTATCTTTCATTTTATAAATATTAAGTATGAACATCACCAAAAAACAATGGAGTAATATTATATTTTTCATTGTCTTAGCACTAATTATTTTTACGCCAGTTGGTACGTATATAAAAGTCAAATTGAATCAATTTAAGATCGTGTTCTCAAAACCTTCAAGCATTGAAGAGGTGAAAAGAGAAGCTGTAAATGATTTTAACTGGAATTTGGTAGATAGTGCTGGTAAAAAAGTGAACTTTAAGGAAATGGAAGGAGAAGTAGTCTTACTTAACTTCTGGGCAACTTGGTGTCCGCCATGTGTTGCCGAAATGCCTAGTTTAAATGAATTACATAAAGATTACAAAGATAAAATCAGGTTTGTATTTGTTGCTAATGATAATGTAAAAAGTGTAAATACTTATTTAAAAAAGAATCAATTCGATTTACCTGTATACTATTCTTCAGATGATGCACCAACAGCATTGTATTCTAAAAGTATTCCTGCTACATTTTTAATTGATGATCAAGGTAAAATTGTGATGAAAGAAATTGGTTCTTCTGACTGGAATAGTACAAATGTTCGCAATCAAATAGATGAGTTACTTGCTTTTTCGCTTGCTGAATAATTGCATTAAGAATAAACTTGAAAGAATCATTGTAAACGCATATACGCTATCTTCTACAGGAATTGTTCCCATACGAATGCCCAAATTTTCAACGTTGTTATACCAAACGACAGGACTTTCAATCCAGCTTCCTGTTAAAACGCCATTCACAATAAAGAAAGGAATTAACATCACAAGAAACGTCAAATAGTAGCTTTCTAAAATTTTTGGTGAAACTTTTAAAACGATACATAATAAAATTGCACCATATCCTAAATCAACTACCGTATACCATTTGTCGTAGAAAACAATCGCGCCAAGTGTAAAAATAGCTAACAGAATATAACTAATTATTTTTGTCGTTTTTGATGACAATCGCATATTCGGCAATAAATGTTGTAATGAATAATGTGTAAAAATACATGCGTACGGAATACAAATGAAAAACAACCATTCTTCAATTGGCAATGAAAAGATGGTGTATTCTAAATAGTAGTCTGTATTAAATCCCCAAAAATCGTTTATTGTAAAAAGTACATCCCATGGAATAAACACCAACATGGTGATTAAAATGGCTGGGAACAAGTGTTTCCAATGTTTATAGAATTTTAATCTTGGATGAAAACTAAACAGAAATGGAACAATAAATGATCCGACATTTAGTAAAATATACAGGCTCTTCATGTGATTATTTACGCTTAAAATATTTCATAGGAACCCAAAGCATTCCGAAACATTCTCCATCACCTTTTCCTAAGTGTTTGTGGTGAATTTTGTGCGCTCTACGGATTCCTTTTGCATACCAATTGTCAGCATTTCGGAATAATTTGAAACGTTGATGAATAAAGATATCATGTACAATAAAGTACGCAAGTCCATATGCGAAAATCCCAATTCCTATTGGTAATCCTGACCAGAAAAGTTCAAATTTCCACAGTAAAAAACATCCAATGCTTATGATTGCATAAAATATAAAGAAAGCATCATTACGTTCAAACCAAGAATCATGATCCTTATTATGATGATCTTTGTGAAGTGACCACAAAAAACCATGCATTACATACTTGTGCGTTGCCCAAGCCATGAATTCCATCATGCAAAATGTTCCTAAAAATATTGCGATCCAAATAAGCGTTGTCATTGTTTCCTATTTTATATAAGATTGAGTTGATAATTAACGTACGACTTTGCTAATAACGCCATTTTTTGATAATTCGGAATACGAATTCTAGCATTTTTTATATTCTTTGAAGGCGTTTTCTTTAGCTTTTTTAATAACTTGAAATAATATTTATATGCAGTAAATACACCAAATTTAGCTTCTATTGGTAATCTTCCAATTCCTTCTAAACCTAATTTGAAATCGTGTTCAATTTCTGCAATAATTTTTTGTTTCGATTCTTCATCTAAGTTTTTTAAATCAGCATCAGGGAAATACGTGCGATCTAAATCTTCAAAATCAGCTTTTAAATCACGTAAAAAATTCACTTTTTGAAAAGCAGAACCTAATGACATTGCTGAAGATTTCAATTCTTCATATTTTGTAACATCACCTTTTACAAATACTTTTAAGCACATTAAGCCAATAACATCGGCCGAACCATAAATGTATTCATTGTATTCTTCCTGTGTTAAATAAACTTTTTTATCTAAATCTTGACGCATACTTTTCATAAAAGCATCGATCAAGTGTTTAGGAATATTGTATTTAAGAACCGTATGTTGAAAAGAATTCAAAATAGGGTTTAAGCTAATTTTCTGTTCAAGTGCGCAGTCTAAATCGTTTTGAAACTTATTCAGCAAAAATTCTTTATCGTACTCATGAAAAGAATCTACAATTTCGTCGGCAAAACGGACAAATCCATAAATATTGTAAATGTCTTGTCGAATAGAAGGTGATAACATTTTTGTAGCTAATGAGAACGATGTACTATAGGACTTCGTTACGTGTGTACTACATTGATATGAAACAGAATCAAATAGGGCTTTCATGAGTATTTGGTTGATGTCTAATGATTAATTCGGCTGCTAACTTCCCTGAAATTAATGCTGGAGGAACTCCAGGGCCAGGAACAGTTAATTGTCCAGTAAAGTATAAATTGGATACTTTTTTACTTTTCAATTTAGGTCGTAAAAATGCAGTTTGAAGCAACGTGTTTGCCATTCCATATGCATTTCCTTTATATGAATTGTATTCTTTTATAAAATCATTTACACAAAAGGATTCCTTAAATATAATATGATTTGAGATATTTTGTTGCGTAATTTCCTGAAATCTATTCATAATAATTTTAAAATATTCTTCACGAATCTCAGGCGTATCTTCCAGTCCTGGCGCAATTGGAATTAAAAAGAAACCAGCTTCTTTTCCTTTTGGAGCCATTGAAACATCTGTGATAGAAGGGAAATTTGCATAGAATAAAGGCTCTTTTGGCCAAGCAGCTTTATCGTAAATGACATGTGCGTGTGCATCAAAATCAACATCAAAAAATAATGTATGATGTGATACATTTTGTATTTTCTTGTCAAAGCCAACATAAAATAAGAGGGAAGAAGGAGCAAATGTTTTCTTGTCCCAATAATTTTCTGAATACTGACGATATTGTGGAGCTAACAACGTTTCAGAATGATGATAATCGGCTCCAGATAATACAATATCAGTTTCAAATTCATCATGCTGTGTTATAACTTTGGTAGCTTTTTTATTTTCAACGTTTATTTCTTGTACGTTTTGATCGGTTTTAATGGTAACGCCTAAGTTTTTTGCCAGTGTTTCCATTGCTTGGATCACACTATACATTCCGCCATTTGGATGCCAAGTTCCTAGTCCGAAATCGGCATAATTCATAAAACTATAGAACGAAGGTGTATCACTTGGCTTTGCGCCTAAAAATAATACAGGAAATTCTAATATTTTGATCAATCGATCATTTTTGAATTCTTTTCGAACATCACGTTTAATGTTGCTAAAAAATTGACCTAATCTTTTTATAGTTTTAGCATTTACCAGTTCTAAAGGTGAAACGCCTGGTTTATATACCAGATCTTTAATGGCAACATTGTAATTATCTTCAGCGTTTGCAATAAATTTTTTAAGCTTTGTGCTACTTCCTTTTTCTTCATTTTCAAATGCTGCACAAATTTTTTCAAGTGTATCTTCAATATGTATAGTATCTTCTTTACCAAAATATACTTGATACGCAGGATTTAATTTGTCTAATTGATAAAAGTCAGAAGTTTTTTTGTCAAAATCATTGAAGAAACGTTCAAATACATCAGGCATCCAGTACCAAGAAGGTCCAATGTCAAATGTAAATCCATCTCTTTTTAATTGTCTAGCACGTCCACCAACAGTAGCGTTTTTTTCAAGAATTGTTACTTCGTATCCTGCTTGTGCTAAATAACAAGAAGCAGATAGAGAAGAAAAACCAGAACCTATAATTATAATTTTTGATTTCATTGTTTAACAAATATAGTAAAAAGTTAAACAAAAATGAGTATAATTTTAAATTTCTTTAACTAAATCTTTAATTGATTTGAAAGTTTTCAGGTGTTTTAAGTTTTTGCTATTCTTTACATTCCTTGCTTGATATCCAAGAAGCCATAAATGATGTGTTTCTAACCCAATTTTATCGTGAAACTCTTCAATATAACCTTCAACTTTATTGTCTGGAGGAGTTACTGTAAAGTAAGAAATAAAATGTAACTCTGGAAAGAAATTGTGGATATTAGTTAAACTATCAATCGGAATTGTTTGTCCAAGATATATTGTATGATATCCTTTTAATTGTAGCTCGTAATTTAAGTACAATAATCCAATTTCATGAATTTCATTCTCAGGTAAAAATAGTACAAATGTTTTAGATTTGTTAAACTTTTCTAATGTCTGAGTTCTTTCTATATTGAGAATAATTTTTTGCTTTATTAAACTAGAAACAAAGTGTTCATGTGCTGGATTTATAGTGTTTGTGTGCCATAAAACACCAAGTTCATTTAATAAAGGAATGAAGGTGTCTAAAAAGATTTCTCTAAACGATTGTTCTGCTAAGAGTTTATTGTAGGTATTGTAAAATAAACTATAATCAAAGTTAAGCATGGAAAGTTTAAAAGAATTCAATGCTTGATTATGAATATTCTTTTCTGAAGCAATTTCCCTTACTAAATTGTGAATTTTATCTTCTGATATTCCGGCGATCTTAGATATCTTGTAACCGTTTTTATAGAGCAATGTTATGTTAAGTAACTTTTGCAAACTTTTTATATCATAAGTTCTGATATTTGTATCAGTTCTGTCAGGAGCTAACAGGTCGTATCTTTTTTCCCAAATACGAATAGTATGCGCTTTAACTCCAGAGAGATTTTCTAAGTCTTTTATGCTAAACTTGGTTTTTACACATTCCATTTGTTCAATCTTTTTTACAACAACTTCAACAAAACTAATGTTTTTTATTGATTTTAGCACTATATAAATGATTTCTCTCTTACTAATAATCATTTTAAGAGTGTTTTTTCGCAAAAAAAAAGCTGCCATTTATAGACAGCTTTTAAGTTTTAAAAAAGATTAACAATTTTTGTCTAGTGTCTGACACCAAACTTGAACTGTATACGCTACGGTACAGTTTCCAAGTGGCCTAGGTAGCGTTTGACATACATGTGGTTGTACCGTTAATGCAATTGTGCAATTACTTACAGGTATTGCACATGTAACTGTAGGTTTTTGGTCTGCTCCACCAAGAATTGAACTTTGGTTTAAGGCAGAAACAACTTGTTTTTTAAGTTGTAATCCATTTAATTTTCTTTTTTTCATGATTTAATAATTTTATGATTTAAATAAAAATACAAACAACTGAAATAGAATAAAATATAAGTAGATCGCCATTTATAAATGACGATCTACTAAGTAAATAATCACGCTTCTCCTATTTGTTTGGATTACAACCAACTACTGTTAGATTACAGTTAATAATTCCACATGTGTGTATTGGTGAATCACATCCTGTGTTACAAATGTTTAATATTGAAACAGGACTCGGTGCAGCAAGACCACCTTTTAATACTGAAATTGATTTTTTGTTAAGTCTTAAATTTTTTAAATTTCGTTTTTTCATGGTTATAAGTTGTTGATTTATAATTGAATATACGAAATAAATAGCGAGTGTAGTAAAATTCACTCGTGACAATTTATAAATTACCACATGTCAATGAATGTGAAAATAGTTGTGTGTATTAATTATTTAGATGAATTGGCGAATAGCTTTGTAAAGAGTGACATTACTACAAAAAATAGTAATGCGCCAATTAATCCGCTAAAGAAAAAAATAATAATTTCAAGGAAGAAATCACTTCTATAATTTAATAAATGCTTTGCTGCATAATAATCAAAAGTAAAAAAAGTAACTACCCAAGAAGCTCCAAATAAAAGTGAAATGGAAGCAGCTTTAAGAAAAGTAAGTAAATGTTGTATATAATATCGCATTACTGTAAAAGTACTAAAAAGTAATTTTACATTTTTAAAAAAATAGACTAAGATTAGATTCTTTATATATATTTACATGTATTACATTCATCACAAAAATAGTTTTATGAAGAAAATAGAAAAGATTTTAGGTTTTAGTGTCATTGGTTTTATGATCATCCGATTGTTTATTAGTTTTCCATTTAGTTCAATATTGATAGTATTTCCGACCATCTTTCTAATGTTTCTATACTCTATATTTAGCTTTGTACTTTTGAATGGAATTTCTTTTCGAAAAATGTTCAAAAAAAAATCTTATAAAGGCATTAGCTCATGGCGAATAATAGGAACTATTGGAACAGGATTCGCTTTATTAACAACAATTACAGGAATTCTTTTTGTCTACCAACGTTGGCCTTACGGATACGCAAACTTGCAAAACGGATTGGTTATGTTAGGTGTTGTTTTAATTGTGATAGTTTTAAAAAAGAGCCTCTCATTTCATGAAATATATACATATATACTTGTACGAATTGGTATTGTGGGGCTCATCGGTTTGTGTTTATTATGTACTCCAACTGTAACGTTGTTTGAAATGAAATGTCATGACTGTTCAGAAGCATATATGGAAGCAGAAAAAGCATCGATGAAAGATCCTGATAATAGAGAATTACAAGAAAAAGCATATCAAGAACGTATAAAAATGCACAAAACTGAAGAAGAAAATGATAAGTAATTTGTAATGCATTCACTTTTGTAAATTGAGAAGTTTATTAATGTAGTTAAGAAATTATTTACAAATACTTATATTTAGAGATAATTATTCTTCAATTCATTTATGGGACAAAAAATTTCTTCAGACTCTTTAAAATCTTATTTACAAGGAGAACTTACTCCTTTTGAAGAATTTCATCAAAAAACGGAAAAGCATCACTTAAATATTAAAAGGTTTGATGATCAAATCGTTCTCAAAGGTGATTTCGAAATGGAAGACGATTTGGTGTTTCAGGAAGGAGAAATCTATGATAGAGAAATCATATTTGATGGTGGAGATTATAAAAACATCATTTTTCGTGGCGGAACATTCAAAAAGCTATTTTTTAGAAGAGGAAATTTTGACGGTTATGTAAGTATCAGAGGCGGAAAAATTGATAGCTTAGTATTGTTAGGCGGAAATTTTAACCACTGGCTAGGCACCTTAGATGGAATCAAAAATGAAGACAAAAATGGTCGAATACTAGCAGAAGAATCTTTAGTTATTAAGCGTTTTGAGTTAGAAGGTGGTTCATATCATCACGGTTTGTGGATTTCAGGTGGTAAGATTGACCGTTTTGAAATAAAATCGATTAGTGATATTATACTGCATTGCAAGCCAAGTGATGAAGAAGATTATAATGAAAATGTTGGGGAATATGATAAAAGACATCCTTCAGCTCCGATGATTAAAGACTTAATCATTTCGCGTTATTGTAATAAAAACTCATACTATCATTTTAGTGAGTTGCACTTAGAAAGCTTACAGTTTAAAGATTTCACAAACCTTGGAAATATTACGATTTCAAATATTAAACTGTGGCATAGATTAATATTTGAAAACTCTGATTTAGGAAAAACAACATTTATTAATTGTAATTTTTCAAGACGAAAAATGATTTTTGATAGTTCTAAAATTAATGAAATTGGGTTGGCAGGAACAAAATTACCAACATCAGCAAATATTAAAGTTTTAGATGAAAGTCAAGCATATCAAAAGAAAGAAGCGCTTGGTCAACTAAAAAAAGTTTACCAAAATTTAGGCGACACGGTTACTGCAAGAGATTACCAATCTGAAGAATTAAATACACATTTAGCGACTTCAAAACCACCTTTAGGAGAATGGTTAACGCTTTTTTTTAATAAACATTCCAATAATCACGGACAACGAATGGGACAAGCATTATTATTACTTTTAGTATCATCGTTGCTGTTTTATATACTTTACTGTTACTCACTAGGTTTTGTGTACGATACAGCTCCTGGAAGTTGGGATGTATTTTGGAAAAATGCGAGTTATTACTTTGAATTCATAAGTCCATTTAGAAAAAGTAACTTTATTCCAGAAGCGTTATTAGGAAAAGGGAGAGAAGCATCAAATTGGTCAATTGTAATTGATAGTTTATCTAAAATTGTGAATGCATACTTGTTGTATCAATTTATTGCTGCGTTTCGAAAATTTGGAAAATCAAGCTAATGTAGTTGTAAAATAAAGCTTGAAATGTAGATTTCACAAAGTATATTACACTAATAACTTGACCAAAAAACACAAATTCTGACTGATTCATATACGTATGTTATGAAAAAGTTTGATCTTAGCTACTTCGTATAAAAACAACAATAAAAATAAACAGTATGAAACATATCAAAATTGCACTTATAGTTGTTACTATTTTTAGTTTTTTATCCTTTCAAACAAACGATTCTGTTACAGGAAAGTGGGAACTATTTAAAATGGAAAATTCAGATGGTCAAGTGCAAGAAGCTAGTGGACGTTGGATGGAATTTCAAGCTGATGGCGTATTAAAAGGTGGAAATTCAGCAGACTCAGTCAACAGAACAGGAAACTGGGAATATAACAAAAAGACAAAAGAGTTATCAATCAGTTCACCTGAAAAACGACCAGGAGAAGGAACGTTTGTGGTAAGTTGGGTTGATAATAAAACGATAAGTCTTGATGTTGGTCAAGGAAGAAAAGTATATTTAAGAAGAATAAAATAAAAGTATACAATATCAATACATTAAAACGCAAGCTATTTTAGCTTGCGTTTTTTTATTCAGATACTTTCAAATGTGTTTTGTATTGATTGTCTGTCAATAAAAAAATGACGTAATTTGATGAGCAATTCGAAAAATCATATCATGAATTCAAAAAACAGAAAATAAATTAGCTGCATGAAATATATCAACTATAACAAATGGGCTTTTCATTTTCTAATTTGGATTGTAATTATTGGTTTGCTACAACTTTATTTAACAATAGACTTCAATACATTTAAGTACAGTCAAATTCGTATGATAGAAGTAATGCAGTACTTTGAAATCATAGCATTTGTGTTATTTTTAGGAATTATACTCTTTTTAATACTTAGTAATATATATATAAAAGTAAAAAACTATCAATTTTGGTTTGCATTCATAGGCGCTATTGGATATGTTTTAAGATTTGTATTATCTATAATTTTCTATACACAATCATACTCATGAAACATCATTTACGGAACATTACAATTAGAGAAGTACAACTTGCATCTTTTGGTAGAAAACTAGAAGGAGAAAAAGATGTATTAAAAAGATTCAAACTTGAACAACTTCAAATCACTGACAAAGCGGTTTTAGCAGTTAGTAATGAAGAGTTTCATCCAATTGCGATTCAAACTAATCATGAAAACGATACTATATCTAGAATTTTATATAATATTTCTCTGGAAGAACTATTGGAAGCAGATCGCTATGAAGTATTAGACTATAAAAGAGTAGAAGCTATATTTCAATCTTGGAATAAAGGTTGGATTTATATAAAAGCATAGCACGATAAAAATGAACAAAGAAAAAGCGAACCGAAGCTCGCTTTATACATAATACAATACCAATATTACATTGCAGTATCCGTAATGGTATCTGTAATTGTATCCGTGATCGTGTCAGTGATTGTATCTGTAATTGTATCGGTTATGGTGTCTGTTTCAGTATCTAATCCTTTAAGACCACCTTTTAATTGGTTCAGGTTAGAAACTAATTTTTTGTTCAACTCTAACGATTTTAAACTTCTTTTTTTCATAATATTTTTTTTAAAGATTAATACTTCAATTTAGGAAGTGTCAAATCGTATTAATTACGGTTTAACCATAATTAACATTCATATTATCAATAGTTTAACATATTCTGTTTAAAATTCCTTTCTCTTAGTTTTCAAGTGTTTTTATAGTTTATTGTAAAATTCTTTTGTTTTAATTAGGAATCCTAACTATATTTGTATCGCAATAATGCAAAACTTAAAAAAAGTAAACATGAGTACATCAATTTTTTATCACGCAGGTTGTCCAGTATGCGTAAGTGCAGAACATGACATTATTAATTTAATTGGAGCCGACAATTTAGAAATTGTCAATATAGGCGAAGACAGAGCAAGAATTGCTGAAGCTGAAAAAGCAGGAGTGAAGTCAGTTCCAGCATTAGTGACATCAACAAATAACGTTTTACATATCAACTTTGGAGCTTCAATGGCGGATGTAAAAGGCTAATTTTTTTAATTCAAATAGTTAGGAATCCTAATTTAATTTAAAAACAATAACAATGAAATCAATTCTAGTATCAATTACAGTAGTATTATTTTGTGTAGTTAGCACGAATTCATGCGCACAAGAAAGTCAGTATAAAAATGAAGATTTTATCATTAAAAATGTTCAAGTACGTCACAATATAGATTTAGGTGTGACAGTTTGGGAAATTAATGTTTCTGGAAACGCTGGAAGCACAACGCCAATAAAAATTGGTCAACTTGATGGTGCGCCAGTTTTAGGGTATGTATTTCCAACAACATTAAAACCGACGGATGTTGGATTTAGTGAAACTGATGGAATTGTCGCTTTAGCATTAACTTCTCATCCCGATTTTGACGATACACCATTATGGGATGAAAACGCAGATAAAAAGTTTGACAATGACGGAATTGTGTGGCATCCACATTGGGTAGTTTTACACAAAGATGAACGCGTGGCTGGAGGACTTTCTGTAAAGCAAATCAAAAAAGATGATAAAACCGTAGTACTTCCGCCAACAAATCCAGGAATGCCAATGTATATGGATTCTCCAGGGTATCCAGTACTAACGAATAGTAATACTATAAAAGTGATTGTTCCTGATTACAGAATTAATAACAAAACAGATTTTAATTATGATGGAGTTGCGGCTTTTATGAAAGTGAATACTAGTAATAAAAACTTACCAATGTTAGGAGTTTATGAAGTATTTAGTGTTGCTAGCGGAAACTTGTCATTACCATATAAAGTTCAATAAATATGAAAGTTTCAGTTTGGGATACATATATAAAGCGTGAAGATGATCGCATAATGCACTTTGATATTTTAGTGCCAAGTGATCTTACTGATGAAGATAAAATCTTTTCATATGGCGCAGATTATTTAACGACGAAAGCTATAGAAGGAAAAAGGTTGACAACCAAAGAATGTCAATTTTGTCATATCGAAAAAGCTTCAGATGAAGTCATCGCAGCTATTACAAAAAAGGGATATTTCATTATTGAAATGGAAAATTGTAGTTAATTTAATTAGGATTACTAACTTTGCCTGTCGAAAACTAACTTCGGCAGGTTTCTTTATGGAAGATCAAAACATATTCAATCCAAATGTATCACAAGATGTTTCAAGTAAAATTGTAACTGGACTTGAGCGTATTTCGGAAGTTTTCAAGCTATTACTGTGGAAAAAAGCAAAACTTATTGGGTTGAGTCCTATTCAAATTCAAATCTTAATATTTATAGCATTTCATAAATCTGAATTATGCAATGTAAGTCATCTTGCCAAAGAGTTTAATGTTACAAAGCCTACAATTAGTGATGCAATAAAGGTTTTGGATAAAAAAGGAATCATTTTTAAAGACTTCTCACCAGTTGATCAACGTAGTTATATAATTCAATTAACAGCTTTAGGAAAACAAACTGTTGCTGAAACTAATAATTTTGCATCGCCATTAAAGGCACAACTTGATACATTTGAAATAGCAGAATTGAATAGTGCGTTTAAAACGTTAAGCGAATTAATATACAAACTCAATCAAAGTGAAATTCTAACTGTACAACGAATATGTTATGGCTGTAGATTTTACAAAAAAGATGGAGCTATGAGTTATTGTAATCTATTAGAGAAAGAATTGAAAAATAAAGACATACGTTTGGATTGCCCAGAATTTGAAGAAAAATAAAAGGAAACTCTTTGAAGTTTTTAATTCACTAATAGTTAATTATTTACATTAAAGTATGTGTGTGTGTTTATAGAGTCTAACTTATTTAAATTTTTGATATTTATCTTTTTTTAGATGATGTAATCCTACACTAGGGTAGTTTTTAAAAAGAGTAGTATTGACAAAGATTTAAAGTCATAAATAAGAGAAGCTTCTTTGCTAAGAATGAAAATTAATATTTTTTAAGTAAAGTGTTTATAATCAATGAAATTTAATAAGTTATAATGACAAATAATTTTTGAATTAACTATCCAATTTAGTACACAAATATTAGTTTCAATAATGTAAAAAAGAAAATTTTTAAAGCCAAATTGCGACTTGCTGACGTTTTAGTGTTTTTATATTATGTATTTTCTTATAAAAAAAGTAAATAATGGATTCATAAATGTCTTATTTCCTGAATTAGTCATAAGTTTTAAGGAATGATTCTTAACATATGGACTAACTATTCTTATCTATTTTATCGATTTTCTCCATCTTTTTATGTTTTATCCGTAAAAGAAATCCAGTTAAACCATACTCATATTATTTATTATAAATTTCACATTTTTTTATATTGTGACACAAATTTTGGTAAAAAAAAATTCCTATACTTGTACATATAAAATTAATAATTGTAAGAATATAACCTTAGTCAATTAACAAGAATTATTTTTATTAAAAAGTATTAAAATTCTCCCGCCCAAAACATTTTTAAATAAAAGTAACTCATGTGATTGAGGAAGGAAAAGATATTTCCTAAAATGAATTATGCTATGAAATTTACTGTTGGTTGGTATGTATTATATGTCAAGTCTCGTTGGGAGAATAAAGTACATCAATCTTTAAATGAAATATCTGTCGAATCGTTTTTACCACAAGTTAAAACCGTTAGACAATGGAGTGATCGTAAGAAAACTGTAATAAAGTCATTATTTCCATCATATGTTTTTGTGTATATCAAATCGTCTTTAGAGTTCCATCAAGCGCTATCAGTATATGGTGCTTGTGCATATATCCGTTTTGGAAAAACATATGCGCGTGTAAGTGAAAAAGAAATTAATCAAATAAAAGTATTGATAGGTGATACTAATATCTTAGATTTTGAAATTACCCCTCAACTTCCTAAAATTGGTGATACAAATAAAATTATCCATGGACCATTAAGCGGACTTAATTGTGAGATTGTACGAGCTGATAGTCCAAACAAAATTGTCGTGCGTTTAGATTCATTACGACAAAACATTACCGTAACAACTCCATCCTATTACTTAGAAGGAGCATAGAAGCTTCTTAAAACACAATAAACCTTATTTTGAAGACAAAGAAATAGATTTCTATATCTCGCATTCAAGTGAAATAGTAGTTTGTGTGATATCAGAACCTTATAATTTAGACATTGATATTGAAATCATGAATGAAATCGGTA
The DNA here is from genome assembly GCF_056033805.1 of Kordia sp. E. Lineage (NCBI taxonomy): Bacteria > Pseudomonadati > Bacteroidota > Flavobacteriia > Flavobacteriales > Flavobacteriaceae > Kordia > Kordia sp. E. Next base: position 104,984 of record NZ_JBRASR010000006.1, on the reverse strand, counting down.
TCAACAATTTTAAGTCACAAATGACAGCTAATGAATGGGATTTAATTGTCAACGAACTGATCAACAAAAGCTATTTATAATTACTGGACAAAAAAAGAAACCGTTGTCAAAACACATGAGAAAGGCTTACCGATTTTTTTGCAATCTTTTGAGGCAAAGCGTAATACGACAACTATTGATAGAAGAACATTTACGCTATTAAATCCTCTTATTTAAGTAAGAAATGTTGTAATTTTTAAGTAATAAAAATATTTTTATTACGAATTTGTATAAATTTTTACTTACTTTTAGATATGGCAATAAGTTCTAACCAAGTTTATTGTTGTGTATAATGGGAATCATTTGAACATTGAAATAGGGTAATTTCAAGATCATCCGGCTTACGGAAAAAAACTAGAGGGAAATACAAGTTTAAGAAGTTGAACTGATGACCAAACGGTCAAAAACTAATCGCACAAGACCAAAATGGTGCAATCAAAATTTTATACCATGAAAAATTTATTTTTTGTTTTCTTATTAGCATTCGGCTTAATGAGTTTCACACCTGCTGAGGAAGTTGAAACAAATACTGACTTTACAAGCTCTACACAAGTAGAAAATCTTGTAAATGAAGATTTTCCATGTAGATGGAGAACATGTACATACGTAAATGGAGTACTTGTTGGCTGCACACCGTGGACTTATGGTGACTGTAAAATAACAATAGAAATAACAATAGAATAAATCAATAACTACCAACATTATTCAACATATTGAGTAATGTTGGTAGTTTTTAAATGTTAAAGAAATGAATAAATCAATACTAACTATTTTATTTATAACAATTAGCTTTCTATCTTATTCACAACAATCAAAAATTTGTGGAGAAGTTGATTATGTGCAATCTACACACTTTTCAAGAGATTTCTCAAGAAGTTTTACACTAACATTTAATACTACTCATTCAGTATATACAGAAGCAAATGTTAACAAAACGAAAGAGAAAATTAATGAGTTAAATGGAGATAATCAACGACAAATAGATAGAAATATAGCTCGAAATAATACAACTCCAGAATTTTACTATAATGACCGACAAAGCTTTCATTTCACGGAAATATGGTTTAATAAAGAACTTGTCGTTAAAGAAGATGCTTTTAATTGGAAATGGAACTTAACAGAAGAAACAAAGAAAATAGGTGAATTTAACTGTCAAAAAGCAACAATACTTTTTAGAGGAAGACTTTATAGTGCTTGGTTTACAAAGCAAGTTCCTGTTCCGTTTGGTCCATGGAAGTTTAAAGATTTACCAGGTCTTATTCTTGAAATATATGATGAGGATAGAGTTTTTCATATTGTCGCAACAAAAGTTAAGGTAGACAAAAACTTAGTATGTAAAATAGAAGTAGATACAACAAAATTCAAATCTGCATTAACAATTAAAAAATATGTAAAAAGGAAGGTCGAGTTGATAAAAGAAGATTTTGCAAAACTATCAAGTAGATTGCCTAAAGGTACTGCACCCTTAACATATGACGAAAATTGTGATGATTGTAGAGAAGAAGTAGAAAAATTTGGAAAAAAATAAAATTCTATATTTCATTATCGCTTTTACATGTTTTAATTTTTCTTCTATTTGTTTAGCACAAACAACAGTTGAAGGAAGTATAGAAGATGCAAATAAAAAAGCAATACCTTTTGTGAATGTTGTGATAAAAAAGGACACACTTTCTACAATTATTGATTACTCATATTCTGATAATAGTGGAAAATACAGTATTCAAATCAACAAAAAAGGAAACTACAAGCTATCTTTCTCATGTTTAGGATATGAAACAAAAACACTGAAAATTGAAGTTAATGATTCAAAAAAAGTAGTAGTTCAAAATATAACATTGATAGAGAAACCATTCTCTCTTGACAAAGTTATTATAACTTCAGAAAAACCAATTAGAGTAAAAAAAGACACAATTGTATTTAATGCAGAATATTTTAAAACAGGTAATGAGGAAGTAATTGAAGATTTACTAAAAAAAATTCCTGGCATTTCTGTAGATGACAATGGTACAATAAAAGTTGGTAATCAAGAAATTGAAAAGCTAATGGTAGATGGTGATGATTTCTTTGAAAAAGGATACAAATTATTATCCAAAAACTTGCCACCGGAACCTGTAGACAAAATTGAATTATTAAAAAATTACTCCAATAATAAGCTTTTAAAAGATATTGAAGATAGTAATAAAGTAGCGTTAAATCTGAAACTTAAGGATGGTTTTAAGCGCATATGGTTTGGAAATATTGAAGCAAATTATGGAATCATCTCAGAAAATAATTATGAAGCCAAATTTAACCTTGCAAATTTTGGCAAAAAAAACAAATACTTTTTTCTAGCGAATCTTAACAATATTGGTTTTGACGCTACAGGCGAAATAGAGCATTTAATTAGACCGTTTCGAGACAAAAATGAACCAGCTAGCATAGGTGATAATGAAAGCGTAAATGGAGTATTAGATTTATATCCGCTAAGCTTATCCTTAAAGAAAAATAGATTCAACTTTAATAATGCAGAATTACTATCCTTAAACGCGATTTTTAATCCAACAAAAAAGCTCAAAATAAAAGCACTCGGATTCTTTAATTGGGATGAAAAAGACTTTTTTAGAAATAATGTTAATACGGTAAATACAAATGGAGTAAGCTTCACAAACACTGAAAATTATCAATTACGAACGAAGGATAGGATTGCCTTTGGAAAATTAGATCTTTCGTATTCTATTTCTAAAACCAAAACGCTTGAAGCTATTACGAAATACAATAATGGTGATTTTGATGATGCTTCTAATTTGATATTTAATGGAGAATCTACCATAGAAAATCTAGAAAAGCGAAATACATTTTTTGATCAAAAAATAGTCTATACTAATAAGCTTACTGATAAAAAAGCATTGTTAATCACAGGACGTTTTATTGATGAAAAAAAACCACAAGAATATAGCGTAAATAACTTTTTCTTTCTAGACTTATTTCCTTCACTTAATACAGCAACGAACAGTACGGAACAAAGTATGAATCAGATGCAGTTTGTTGGAATCAATGCACATTTATTGAGCCGCAATAAAAAAGGGAATTTACTTGAATTGCAAATTGGAAATGTATTTCGACAAGATAAACTATCATCAAGGTTTTCAATCTTAGAAGATGATATTGTATTGGAAAATCCTGTAGGTTATCAAAATCAAATCAAATATGCAGTAAACGACTTATACATAAAAAGTAAATACCGTATAAAGCTCGATAATTTTTCGATTGGATGTAGACTCAATATTCATCAACTCTTTAATAGTTTAGAGGCTAATGATGTCAATGCAACACAAACACCATTCTTTATAAACCCAAGCATAAGTTTTGATTGGGAAATTAACGACACAAACAAAATCATTTCTTCATTTGTAAATAATACAACAAACGCAAAAGTATTGGATGTTTTTAGCGATTTTTTAGTGACTGGATTTCGCTCTTTTTTACAAGGAACAAACGACTTTAATCAACTAAATGCTTCAAGTGCTACGTTAAATTATCAACTAGGAAATTGGAGTGATCGTTTTTTCTTAAACACCTATATTGTGTATAATAAAAACCATGATTTCTTTTCAACAAATACAATTGTAAATCAAAATTATACACAATCAGAAAAAATACTAGTCAAAGATCGTGAATTCATAAGTATCAGTTCTAAATTAGATTATTACTTTAAATCTATAGCTTCCAATATTAAACTAAATTTTGGATATAGTAAAAGTGAATTTAAAAATGTGGTAAACAATTCTGAATTCAGAGAAGTTATTACAAATAACTTTAACTACGGACTAGAAGTACGTTCTGGCTTTAAAGGAATTTTTAACTATCATTTCGGAACTACTTGGAATACTACTGAAATAACGGCAAATACAAGTAATTCCTTTACAAATAACACTAGTTTTTTAGATATATCATTTGTGTTTAATGATAAATTTAATCTGCAATTTCTAACAGAACGTTATCATTTTGGAAACTTACAAACAGACAATACCTACTACTTTTTAGACTTTGATGTACGTTACAAACTCATAAAAAACAAGCTTACGCTAGGACTTACAGGTAAAAATATATTTGATACTAAAAAATTTAGAAACTTTAACGTTAGTGACATTGGTAGCTCAACGACGGAATACAGATTATTACCAAGATTTGTATTATTAAAAATGGAATACAGACTTTGATTTTGGTAACATAAGACTATTTAAAATATTGACATAAAACACAAAAGCGAACCTACTAAGGTTCACTTTTTTTATGCTATAAACTATTCTGAAAAACTGATTACTTACAAATGTATTTCAAGTATCATGTGAGAAAAATTTGTATTTTTATGTTAATTACCAAGAAGCTACAATGAGCAGAAGGTAAATAGTTCCCCAAATCTCAATAAGTATATGTATAAAACATGAGGAAAATCAACATCTTTCTAGCATCTTCTAATGAACTTCTGTCTGATAGAGAACAGTTTGAAATGACTTTTGGTGTATTTCAAGAAACTGATATAATATTTTAGATAATTTTATTGCCATATGCAAATTTTAAAGAAAATAACATGTCAAAAACAGGAGTTTTACGATCCGCATTAAAAATAATTTAATAACGAAACGCTTACTAATATTATTTTCAACCAAATATGTCGGATATACACAATAAATTTAATGGAGCTACCTTTACCAATACCATATTTGACTATGGTGGAAAAAAAATACCAAAAGCACTAGGAGGTTTCCCTGTGTCACCAAATATATTTATTGGAAGAGAAAATAATACAAAACTGATTCATGAGAAGCTAAGTAGCAAAACGAATCAACATTTGTTATTGCTCGTCAATGGAAAAGGTGGAATTGGAAAAACTACAATGGCTTCACAATATTATTTTGAATATGCGGAGTATTATTCACACTTAATCTGGTTGGTTTCTGAAACAGGAATCAGCGATGCCATTATGTCGTTGGCACTTTCTTTGGATATTCGTTTTGAGAATAATATGGCGCAAGTACAGAAAATTAGAGAAATCGTTCGTGTAATTTCTACGCTAAAACGGCCTGTATTGATCATTATTGACAATGCAAATAGTATGGAAGATTTAGATACGAACAATCAACTACTACGACAATTTCATAATACACATATTTTATTGACATCACGAATTGAGAAATATGAAGATATTCCTACGCATAAAATAAATCATTTAGATGAACAAGCCGCAAATACATTATTCAAGCATTACTACAAAGCATTCAAGGAAGAGGAACAAGCATTGTTAGACGCTGTATTGGAAGCTATTGGGTACAATACCTTAGTCATTGAGTTATTGTCAAAAAACCTGAACGAATTCAACACCGATATAAAACAACATTATCCATTACAAAAGCTATTAGAAGACATTCAAAAGAAAGGTGTATTAGCGATCAGTAAAAGTGTCAAAGTACGTTCAGATTACAAATTAGAACCTGCAACATCGGAAGCAATTATCAGTACGATGTATGATATTTCAGAACTCTCAGAAGCTGAAAAACAAATACTCTCCATTTTTGGAACTTTACCAGCAACTGCGATCCCTTTTCATCATTTAGAACAATTTCTTCCAGGGATTGAAATGTTAGATTTAGTGTTACGAAAACTATCAGCTAAAGGTTGGATAGATTATGACAAAGCGTTGAAAAGTTATAAAACAAATCAAATCATATCTGAAATTGTTAGAACACAAAATAAAAGTAGGTTAGAAGAAGATACGAAATATTTAGGAAGTTTTTTGATTAATATATTGAACCATGAACCTGGAGTTGGTCATATCGATGGTAATTTTGATGAAATTAAAATTAGTGTTAGATATACAGAAACTTTTATACATAATCTTAAAGTTTTAAATTATGAAAAGGCTCTCTTATATGAAAGGCTAGGGAATTTTTATAGTTCTTATGGAGATTTAGACAAATCGTTAGAATTTTTTGAAGAACGATCAAGATTAGGTAAGGAGTTGTATGAGAGAGATTTAACGAATATAAAGTATATAAATGGCTTGGCAATTTCCTATGAAAGACTAGGAAGTGTATATACTGCTTTAGGAAATTTAGACATAGCTTTACAATATTTTGAAGAAAGGTTGATATTAGGAAAAGAACTTTATGAGAATAACCCTAATCATATAGGTTTTAAAAAATGTTTGGCAATATCTTACGAAAAACTAGGAGAAACACACACTGCTTTAGGAAATTTAGAGAATGCTTTACATTTTTTTGAAGAAGATTTGAAATTAACAAAAGAACTTTATGAAAGTAATTCACATCATATAGGTTTTAAAAATGACTTGGCAATATCTTACGAAAAAATTGGAGAAATACATAAAATAATGGGGAATTTGCAGAAAGCCTTGCATTTTTTTGAAGAACGATTGAAATTTGCAAAAGAGTTACATAAAAGTAACCCAAATCATGTAGGTTTTAAAAACGGTCTGGCAATTTCCTATTCTAAACTTGGTTTAATCTATCTAATGCTAGAAAATATAGAGAAAGCCTTGCGTTTTTTTAAAGATGATTTGAAATTAGCGAAAGAATTATCGGAAGCTTATCCAGCTCATGTTGGGCTTAAAAATAGTCTAGCAATTTCATATATAAAATTAGGTTATTTATATGTTGATAAACTTAATAAAAAAGAAAAAGGATTATCATATTTACATAAAGCTTTGGTTTTGTATAAAAAATTAACAATTGATTTCCCAAGCTATATGAAGTTTAAGGGGAATTATAAATTGGTGGTTAATAAACTTAAAAGCCTAGAGTAGGAGCAACATAAAGAACATTTTTTAGAATTGACATATATGTTGATAAAACTACAGGTAAATTAAACCATTTGGATAAAGTCCAATTTACCTTTGTTATACCTATGTTTGCTATTGTTTTTTACTTAATAAACTTTATCTGTTAATTACTCTTTAGGATACATATTAACATCTTTGTGTTGCCAGATAAGATTAATAATAGTCCATTTTTTATCTAACTTTATTAATTGTAAATATTCTACCCAATTATCAGATACTAGCTTTACAGTTGCTATTCTATTATAAATATCAAGAATAGTTACTTGGTTGTTTGGTTTGGTAGGAAACTTGGTGTTAGATTTATTCCAAGAAGTTGCAAATGCTATCATTTGCTCCTTTGTAGTAGCTTTAGCATATTCTTTTTTTGTTTTTCTGCTCCAGCCAATTGTTATCTTATTTAAGCTATCATTCATCACTTCTTTCATCAAATCTGGCTTTAAATCTTGTAGCGCAATTAAATACCCTAAAGAAATTCTTTTAATTTCTATAGAATCTTTTTGAGAAGCCTTTGCTGCTAATTCTATTGATGTGTTTGTTGGCACCTTTCTATCTCGTATTTTTTTCTTGTTAGTATCAAATTGCTCCAAACCAATTTGATTTCCAATGTTATCATATTTTTTTTCACCATAAGCAAAACCCCATTGATTCATTACTAATTCATCTTTGGCATTATGATAACTATACGTAATATGATTTCCGTTTGCATCATACACGTCCTGATAAGAAGCAGTACCTTTATCATTCTCTATAACTTTTAAGTTATCATCTAAATTATAATGCGCTTTAGGAAATCCTTTTTTATTTAATAGAATTCCTGTAATCCCAAATTTAAAATAGGGTGAAAGTGGTACAGGTTCGTTTTTTAAATTATATCTTTTTTCAATAATTAATTTCCCTTTCTTATTCCAACTATATTCAGAAATACTCCAATTAGATTCCATAGGATTATCTTCTAAATCATAAAAAGACATTTTATAATTGCTTCCATTTTTAACTTCATAGACTTCTTTGTAAACTTCTCGGTCATTTTTAATTCTCCTTCCGTTTTTATCATAAAACGTACGAATTGCTTTATTTCGATCATACGTTATTGTCAATTTATAAACTCCTAAAGAAGCCAACGGATGTTTTCTTTCAGTATGATAATGATTATTAATAATCTCAATTAATCGATCATTTTCATCATAATTAAAAATATAATGAGATGTGTTTTCTGCTACAGATTTATCAATAGGATACGTGCCAGAAAGTTCCAAATAAGGTGAAACGTGATTGTATCTTAAATGACGAAAATATTTAGTGTTAGAAATAGTTTGTGCAAAAGCTGAAGTGCTTATGAAAAGCAGCATTAATATTTTTAATGTTTTCATTGGTAAGTTCTAAATTGTTAAGACAAATTTGTTAATGTATTTTTTTTATAATAATCTCCTATCGGGATTTCTATTTCTTGAATTTCTATATCTTGTTTCGTAAATGCAGTTATCTTTTCTTTATTTACAAGGTAAGAACGATGTACTCTTAAAAAACGAGAATCCAACTTTTTCTCAAAAGCCGTAATTCCATGTTTTAAAACTATTGTGGATGCATTTTTAAGGTGAATTCGGATGTAATCTTTAATACTTTCTATATAATTGATATCGTCAAATAAAACTTTAATATTCTTTTTATTACTTTGAACATATATAAAAGCGTTAGTTGAAACGGGCTCTTTTTGTGACTGAGCTTCGGGTTTAACACTTTGAATAAATTTTTCAATAGCCTTAAAGAATCGTTCAAAAATAATGGGCTTTAATAAGTAATCAACTGCATTTAATTCAAAACCTTCAATAGCATAATCGCGATACGCTGTTGTGAAAATTACTTTAGGTTTTTTGGTTAGATTTTTCAAAAAATCTGTTCCTTTTAAAACAGGCATTTCTATATCTAAAAACAATAAGTCTACATCTTCATTTTGCAACACTTTATATGCTTCAATTGCTGATGCGCAAGAAGCTACAATTTCAAAGTTATCTAATTGAGATAAGTGTGTTTCAATGAGCTCTCTAGCCAAATCTTCATCATCAATAATAAGACATCTATACTTCATTTGGCGTAATTTTTAAGTTTACAGAATATGAATTTGTTTTATTTTCAATAGCTAAATTATAATTGTTCGGATACAATAAATCGAGCTGCATTTTTATGTTTTGTAAACCGATAGCATCACGATTATCAGCATCATTTCTTTCAGAAACGTTCGGTTTTGTATTCTTTATTTTAAACTCAATTAATTTTGAATCACTTTTTATGCCAATGTCAATTGTTGCAGTATTTATTTCTTGACTAACACCATGTTTAAATGCATTTTCTAAAAATGTGAGTAATAATAATGGCGCAATTAGCGCTTCATCTTGTATATTTTCATTGAACCTAATTTCTACTCGTTTGCCATATCTGATTTTTTCTAAAGAGATGTAATTATGCAACAAATTGACTTCGTTTTTAAGTGGAACATATTTGCTTTTACAGCGATATAAGATATAGTCTAAAATATCTGAGAGTTTCGCAATAACTTCTGGAGTTTTATCAGACTTTTTTAAAGCTAAAGTGTATAAATTATTAAGTGTATTGAACAAAAAATGAGGATTCAATTGATTTCTTAAAGCGTTCAATTCATTTGTTTTCTTTTGTTCTAATAGACTTGCTGTTTCTTTTTGTTTTTTATAATAATTGAATGCAACTAATACAATTGTTGGAGAAATATAACTTGGTAAACTTCCTAAAAAAGTATAAACGTCTGTAATTCTTTGAATAAAATCTAGTGGTGGTCTATATGAAAAATCCTCTTTAAACATTTCTGCTAAATAGAAACATCTAAAGGCAGAATAGAAAACATATGAAATGTAAATCATCAAGAAAGTACTAATAAAAAAGTACACTCTTTTATTATTATTTAACAACTTCGGAATAAAATTATAAATAATAAGATACGCTAAACCAATTTGAAATAAAAGGTCAAAAAGGACAGCTTGAGTTAAAAGAGTTTTATTCTTTTCATACAACCAAGATGTACTCAGGTAATAAAGAAAAACAATGACCCAAAATAGCAAATGCTTAAGTAATGTTTTATTAAAAAATGGAAATATATTCTTCTTACTCTTCATGAAAATTGACGCTTGCAATGGAAAGATTGTAAATCTACAAATTATACTATAACCTTTCTACAATTATAGACGTATCAGTTTTTTGAGAAGATAAACACTAACGATTTGTCTATTAAACAAGTATTCGGTTTGTAACATCTTTCTATTTGCGTAAAGTTAGCTTTTGTCTACTTTTTTAATAATCAATGTTTTAGAGATTTATTTTTACATGAAATTATCTGCAAGATTTTAAAATTTATAAAAAAATAAACCTATTTACTTCTAATGAAACGAATTCCAATTATTACCATAACACTAATCTTGCTTTCTTTTATGGCAAGTTATGCGCAAAACACCAAACTTGAATACTCAAAACTAATTCAAAATGGTTGGAAACTTTGTTTGGCTAAAGAATTTAAAAATTCAGCAAAGCTTTATGAAAAAGCATTTAAGTTAAATGAAAATGTGCCGTTAGCCGATCGTTATAATGCAGCTTGTATTTATGCATTAGCTGGAAATAATGATGGTGCATTTCGTCACTTATTTATTACTGCAAACGAATTAAAATGGGATGATTTTAATCATTTAAAAAATGATACAGATTTAAACTCATTACATACTGATAAGCGTTGGAGTCAATTAACACAACTTGTACAAAAGAATAGAGAACAAGCAGTAGCCCATTTTGATAAAGATTTAGTAGCAGTTTTAGATAAAATATACTTTGATGATCAAAGTACACGAAATAAAATAATGGCGAAAGAAAAGAAATACGGCAGAAACTCTAAAGAAATGGATGCTTTTTGGCAAACCATTCTTAAAAAAGATTCGATCAATTTACTTAAAGTGAGTAAAATTTTAGATACTCAAGGTTGGCCAGATAAAAAACGAATTGGTAAGCGAGGAACTTCTACATTATTTTTAGTGATTCAGCATGCAAATCAAGAAGCTCAAGAAAAGTATTTACCAATGATAACAAAAGCTGTTGCAAATAATAACTTGCCTAAACGACAATTTGCAATGTTTTATGACCGGTTAATTTTAAGACGTGGAGAAAGGCAAGTATACGGAACACAATTAGCAATGAATAGTGAAAGTGAGAAGCCTTATGTATTGCCATTGAAAGATCCTAGAAATGTAGATAAACGTAGAGCAGAAATGGGATTAAATACAATGCAAGAAAACTTAAACAGATGGAACCTTATTTGGGATGTTGAAGCATATATAAAGTTGCTTCCTGCTATTGAAGCTAGAGAAAAAGAATTAGATAAGAAAAATAAGAAAAGCAAATAAATTTATACTATCAAAAAATGAAAATTCAAAAATATACAGCCTTGTTAGCATTCCTATGTATAGTTACAATAGCTAGTGCTCAAAAGAAATCTTCTTTTAAAGAAGTAACTGCTAACACAAAAAAAGTAACAACAAATTATTTTAATAATTACATCAATCTTGATTTTGAAGCAATGAAGAGTCAAGCAAATGAAGATATATCTTTTAATGATACAACAGCAAAATTGATTTTTGGAATTGAATTAGTAGAAGGGAAAAAAGCAGTTTTTGAAAATTTCAAAAAAAACTATGCATCAATTATAGAAATGAAGTCAGCGGTTGTAAGAACTATATTTTCTAGCAATGTTGGAATTTTTGAAATAGAATTGACTTATAAATTTAAAGCTTCTGCTGAAAAAATAATTACAATTAGGAAGATGCCTTTGATTGTTACTTTAACGGTTAAAGATGGTGAAATTATAGAACATAGAGATTATGGAGACTACAATCACTTTTTAGAACAGTATAAAAAACAAGCGAAATAATTGAAACAGTCATTTTTTTAATTCATAAAAAAAAGCTAAAAAAATGACTTGGATGTTAATTAAAAACTAAACCGCACGCTGCTTTCTTTCTTCAAAAGAATAATTCTGATATTTAAAAATCTAAACTAGAGAATGAATAAACAAGTTCAAGAATTAGGAACTGAAAAGATAAGCAAGTTACTATTAAAACAAGCTATACCTGCATCTATAGGAATCTTAGTCATGTCTATAAACATGATTGTAGATACTATTTTTGTTGGTCGTTGGATTGGTGTTATGGCAATAGCTGCAATTACTGTTGTATTGCCAATTGTATTTTTACTTTCTTCTATTGGTATGGGGATTGGAATAGGAGGAAGCTGTATCATATCGAGAGCATTAGGAGCAAAAAATAATTCGAAAGCATTTGAAGTCTTTGGAAACCAGATAAGTTTAACAGTAGGTTTATCTTCTCTTTTTGTATTTCTAGGAACTTTTTTTTGTTTGCCAATACTTCAATTGTTTGGAGCAAATGGAGGAATTGTTGATCCGGCACAAGATTATTTTCACGTGATCATTTGGGGAGTTCCTTTTTTTACGTTCGCAATGATGGGAAATTCAGTGATAAGAGCAGTTGGAAAGCCAAATTATGCCATGCTTACACTAATTTTTCCAGCGATTTCAAATATATTTTTAGATATTGTTTTTATAAAATACATGGATTTAGGGATGTACGGAGCTGGTTTGGCGACAGCTATATCTTATTGCATATCTGGGCTATTTGTATTATGGTTTTTTCTTTCAAAAAAATCTGAATTAAAAATTATCCCTAAGTACTTTAGAATTAATTTTTTCATTCTAAAAGAAATTATTGCTTTAGGAGGAGTTACTATCGCACGACAAGGAACGATTAGTTTATTAATTATAGTCCTAAATTATACTTTATTTAAATATGGCGGAGAGGTTTCAATAGCTATATATGGTATAATTAACCGTGTAATGATGTTTGCGCTATTTCCTGTTTTAGGAGTAATTCAAGGATTTTTACCTATAGCTGGTTATAATTATGGAGCAAGTAATACTGGTAGAGTAAAGCAAACTATAAATACATCTATCGCTTTTGGAACTGGAATTGCAACATTAATCTTTATCTTAATTATGCTGTTCCCAACAGAAATGGTTGGGATTTTTACTGAAGATGAAAAATTACTAAAATTAACGCCCAGTGCTCTGATGATTGCTTTTTTAGCGACTCCAGTAATTACGACACAATTAATAGGCTCTGCATATTTTCAAGCTGCTGGAAAAGCCGCTCCTGCGTTATTTTTAACCCTATTAAAACAAGGAGTATTCTTAATTCCTTTAGTGTTTATTTTACCTTTATATTTCTGCGTAAATGGTGTCTGGATGTCTTTTCCAATTGCTGATATATTATCTACTTTAGTTACGTATATATTTCTGAAAAAGGAGATGAAGCGATATTTAAACTAGCATAAATTCTTTAGTGTACTTTTTTGTTACTTAAATCATATTCTACTCTGACGAAATTATCATTTCCTCAGCTTTTATAAGGGACTTTAGAGTACTTAGCTAACTAATTATAAAATAGAAGTTATGCTTAAAAAATATCCAAAAACAAAATGGACATTAATTTCGATAGCTACTTTATTGGTTCTTCTTATTTCATTTGGAGTATGGTTTATCAATTTGTTGCCGCTAGATGAAATGAAAAAAGATTTATCAATTAGTAAAGTTGAAGATATTCCTTATTTGTCTCAGAACATTGTCCCGAAGAGAGGAAAAATATTGGCAGTAGTTACTAGTAAAGAAACGATGGGAAATAGTGGTAAAACCACAGGTTATGAATTAACAGAATTGTCACGAGCTTATTATATTTTTGAAGCAAATGGTTTTGAAGTTGATGTAGCAAGTCCTTTAGGAGGAAAACCGCCAGTTGTTATTGATGATGATGACATGGGAAAATTTGATTACGCGTTTTTAAATGATTCTATTGCTCAATACAAAACGAGTCATACATTAGCGATGAATGATGTTAAAGCAGAAGATTATCAAGCTATATTTTTTGTTGGAGGAAAAGGCGCTATGTTTGATTTTCCAGAAAATAAAGCAATTCAAGAAATAGTGAAAAATTATTATCAGTCTGGTAAAGTGATTGGCGCAGTTTGTCATGGTCCAGCTGCTTTGGTTAATGTAACTTTAGACAATGGTCGTCCTCTGTTAGAAAATAAAACGGTTAGCAGTTTCACAAATGAAGAAGAACTGCTTCTTATTCCAGATGCAAAAAATATATTCCCTTTTCTTTTACAAGATAAGTTAACTTCACAAGGAGCTACATTTAACAAAGGTGCAATGTACTTAGAAACCATTAGCCATGATACTAATTTAGTAACAGGTCAAAATCCTTGGTCTACATGGAAACTAGCAGAAACAATGATACAGCAATTGGGTTATACACCGAAATATAGAGAAGTAACAGGAGAAGAAAATGCAGGAAAAGTACTTTTGATCTATGAAAATGAAGGTTCTGAAAAAGCAAAAGAATTAATCTATAAAATAATAGTCCAAGAGAAAAAACCTCTTGATAGATTTTTAATAGCTTCGCATAGTATTATAGCTGCAATGAAAGGAGAAATAGGACGTTTCTTTGGATTGATAAGATTAACTTCTTATGCAAAAGATACCGCAAAACTAATTGAATAAGTGTGTTTTTAATCGGTTTTCAGAAATCATGAATCATACATAATTTGTCGTTCTTTTGACCTAAATATCACTAAATTTGAAAAAAATAACCTATTGAGTTTTTTAGAAATTCTTCTTATTATCATTAGTAGTGCAGGACTCTTGCACGGAGTTTTATTTGCTTATTATTTGTTCTTTTTCAAAAAGAAAAAAACACTAACCAATTTGTTACTAGGATTAATTCTGACTTTTATGGCATTCAGAATAGGTAAATCTGTAATGATGAATTTCGGAGATGGTTTAGAGCCTATATTTATCTTTGCAGGGTTGGCTATTTTATTGTTAATTGGACCATTTCTTAGATGGTATGTTTTAGGAATGACACGCCCAAATTTCAAATTATCAAAAAATTATTTTTTTGAATTGATCCCTTTTAGTTTAATCTTTATAATGAGTTTTTTCATTACCAAAGAATTGTTTGAAAACAATAAAATAGTAATTATACTGTTTGGAAGTGTTCTTATTTTCATCTACTTACATCTTGCTTTTTACATTGCTGTTTCATGGAAAATACTAAAAAAGACAAAACAAAAATTTAAAAAAGAAGAGCAAACAAAATCACAAAAAGCAATATTTAGTTGGTTGAGCTTGTTAATTATTGGTTTTGTTATTATTTGGATTTCCTATGTTCTAAACATTTTAGATGACACAGTGCCTTATATTATTGGACCAATTGTGTATTCTGTTGTTATTTATTTTTTAAGTTATAAAGCCTTTCAATTCAAAACAACAGAAATCGACGGAGATACTTTTAAGGCAAATGATGATGCAATATTGTTTAAGAAAATATTTAAATTAATTATAGACGAAAAATTATATATTGAATCTGATTTATCGCTTTCAAAGTTGGGTAAGTTGATTGGGAAAAGTACTCAAAAAACCTCTTCGATTATTAATCAATACGCTAAACGAAACTTTAATGATTTTATTAATTACTATCGAATTCAAGATGCTAAAAAAATGCTTTCTAATCCGGAAAGTGAAAAATTTACCATTTCTTCAATAGCTTTTGATACAGGTTTTAGTAGTCTATCTTCTTTTAATAGTGCGTTTAAAAAATTTGAAAACACAACACCTTCTTCTTACAGAAAAAGCCAGCTTTAATATTGATTAAAGTATCACTAAGGCACTATCTTTTTCGTTTTTAAGTTCTTTTACATTGAAAAAATAAAAAGATTGTAACGAATTTTTATCAAGATTTTTTTTGGAGACCTTAATTTGAATCTACAAACAACTATATTGGAATTAATGAGTTCGTTGTCAATTGTTTTTGATGAAAAGAAAAGCGAACCAAAGTTCGCTTTAAAGTCATTATAATTAGTTACAATTGGTTAGTCTTACATCGGTCTCAGCACATTTAAGACGGATTGAAGGGCAACGAGAAGTTCCACCAGCGCCAATAATTTTAAACAATTGATTCTCATTGATTTTTGAAATAACTTTTTTGTTAAGTTTTAACGATTTAAAATTTCTTTTTTTCATGGTCTAAAGTTTTAATTAGATAAAAAAAGGTATAGAAACAAAATAGTAACCGCTTACGGTAACACCGTAATTAACATTTAAGCAGTAGAAATCATGAAATTTTTATATGAACTATAAAATTACCAATTTAGAAGGTCTGAGCGATTTGGGTAAGTGAAAATTTTATAACCAATTAAGATTAATACAAGAAGTTTAATATAATTCAGAATATTTAGTGCAAGAGTTGCATAAGCCAATTTAGCTGGAGAATTAAATATACTCAGTAAATAATCTGTATCAAAAAGACCGATTAATATCTGAATCAGCCAAATGGATAGATAAACAATAATAAAATGCTTAATTTTCATTAAATCTAATATAAGAATTTAAAATAACAGTTGAAATCATGTATTGCCATAAAAAAACTAAAGAGTCACCTATAAAGTATTTTAAAGGTGACTCTAGCTATTTAACTATACTATTTTTTATTTCTATTCAATCACTACACGTTTTGTAATAACTTCATCTCCAATAGTAAAAACGAAAATATACAATCCTTGTTTTAGTTTTGAACGCAAGTCTAAATTGAAATCTAAGGTTCCTTTATCTAGTTTTAACTGTTCAAAATTCTGTATTTGGTGACCATTAAAATTGTGAATTTTTAATGAGACATCTTTTATATTCGTATCAGCAACAACTTTCACATTCATCATTCCTTTATTTGGATTAGGTGAAACAGAAGTTATAGCTACTCTACTACTTAAAGAATGACCGTAACGCACACAAACCAGGTCTGAAGGTGCAGAGGAAGAACCATCGGAACATAGGGCTCTTACTTGAACAGAAGCACAATTGTTAAAACCTAAAGGTATGGTAACACTTGTATTCAAAGTTTGAATCGGCACGATAGAGATTGGCCAATTACAATTACAATCCTGTAACCAAACATTTGTACTTTCTACAACGTATGCAACAGCTCCTGGAACTGGATTCCAAGCAACCGTACTACCAAAAACCTGTACATTTGTCGGAGCATCTAGTAGACAACATTCTTCAAGTGTAAAACTTTGCTGTAGCCATACTTGACCACAAACGGGATCTTTAATTGACAATTTTATAGCATAAGTTCTATCATGAAAAGTAACAGCATCATTGCCTGGTAAGTTCTCAAAAATATCTATAATATTTATAGGATCATCTAAGTTGCTTGGTATCCAATCCGTACCTACAATCCATTCATAATTCCCACTACTACTTAGAACCCATAGACTCATGAAAATTTCATCAACATCAATACTATCACTTCCATTAAGATATACACCTTCTCCCAAACAGAATGTGTCGTCTTTGTTACCGTCTTTATCTTCGAAGTGATATGCAATAGATAGATCTCCATCTACATACGTAAAATCTTTCTGAAGCGATAATTGACCACAACCAGGGCTTTTAAGTGATAATTTTACAGCATAGGTTCTAGGGTGAAAAGTAACAGCATCAGTACCTGGCAAGTTTTCAAATATATCTGTAACATTTACAGGGTTTTCTAAGTTCCCTTGTATCCAACCTGTACCTACAATCCAAGTATATGTACCACTTGAATTTAATTTATATAAAGTCATAAAATATTCATCAACATCAAAACTATCGCTTCCGTCAAGAAAGACGTCATCGCCTAAGCAAAATGTATCATCTTTCTCTTTGTTTGCATCTTCAAAATGAAAATCTACATTGCTACCATGCATTGTGAAATCATGTTCCAATGGAAACCATCCACATTCATTACTATTAATAGCTAATTTTACTCGATACGTTACGCCATTTTGAAAAATCAGACTTCCGTCTGGGTCATTTGCGTATAAATCAGTAATATCGATTAAACCTGGACTACCATTAAACCAACCAGGAGATGTAGAATTAGAAGATCCTTGACTTGCCAACCAAGTGGTAGTTCCGTCATTGTTAACTCTCCAAACATCCATATAATACTTATTCTGCGAACCTTGAATGGTTGCGTTAGCATTTAAAAAAACAGTTTCTCCATCGCAAAATTCGTCTTTTATGTTTCCTTGATCATCTTGAAAATGAAACGCTAATACTTCATTTATATCACTCTCATCACCTACACCAACAGCATAAAAAGCATTTTGAGTTGCTACTACTTGAGGAGAGCATGCACCAAATAAATCAGTTGCGGCATTAATTGCACCTTCACGAGCAAGTGCAAAAGTAGAACCTGAAGTTAGATATTCGGTTTGCATTCTGTATACTATTTGTTCGGCATCAATAATACCAATTCCATTCACAGTAAATGTATCTCCATTATCATTTATTCCATCAGTAGTTGCTGATCCTTCTACTAATAAAAAGAACCAATGATTTAATACGCTACTGTTTGTATGAACACCTCCAAAATCATCTGTACCAGTAGCCCAAAAAGTACCTTGATACGTATCAGGTAAGTTTAAATTATTCGGATCAGCCATATCCCTTACTGCATACGCAGTAATTAATACATCTTCACCTGCAAACCATCTGTTCTTTTCAGGAGCAGCCATACTTACAACACAAGCACCCCAAATATCTGCCAGCCCTTCATCAAGCGCTCCGGATTCATTTAGATATACTAAATTAGAAGAGAATTGATCTACTGCATGCCCCAATTCATGGGCGCAAATATCTATAGATGTAAGTGGATTCACTGCTGTACCATCACCATCTCCAAATACTATATTGGTTCCAGTCCATTGTGCATTATTAGGAGTAGTATCAACAATATTTCCAAAATTATCTCTGATTGGAAAAATTGCGTGTACAAATGCATTTATTCGAGCATTACTACCATCATAACTATCTCTTTCATGGACGATAGAAAAATAATCATAGGTCATTTCCAATCCCCAATGTGCATCTAATGCAGCTTGATCTTGGTCAGCATTATTCCATTCTGCAGCGGTCCAATCATCGTCTACGTCTAAAAATTCAACAGCGTTGCCTAAAACTTCGCTTAAAGCACCTTGATTATTTCGGGTATGTATTCCATTACCTCTAGTAGCGTCAAAAAGTCTAAAACCGTTCGGAAAACCAATCGCTGCGCCTTGTGTTTCAATATTTCTTTGCCCACTGTACATGGTATCTGCATCTGAAGAACACATCACTTGTTCTTTAGCAACTATGTCACCTGAATTGGCATCAACAAAATAAATAGCTCTGTCAAAAGGTACTAACGTATAGATATCATATTTATAAACTAATTTGTATTCAAAACCAGTTTTCTGATTATTCTTAATTGGAAGAATCACCAATTCACCTTCAGGTTTCTGATAATCACCTCGTAGCGGATTATCTTTATTTTCCCAAGCATAGGCTTTGGCATTAATCTTAGTCAGAAGAGTTCCAAATGCGCTCTGAGAAGAAATAGTTGCAGTTGTTGACGCTAGTTTTACCTCGTAAAATTCGCCATTAGCACGTTTTAGCAATCCATCTTTAGTATGAACTTTATAAATACCATGCTCAACTTTTATGTTGTTGTAATAGTGTTGATAGATGTAATGAGTGAAAGAAAGACGATCCGTTTTTGTATCAATCTTTTTTAGCGCATCATTTGATTTGATTTTTAATTCTTCTTTAAAGAAAGATTGTACTTGACTGACTTTATAAGAATTTGTTTCATTGAAATTGATAAAAGTAGAATTTCCAAGTTTGGAAATTACTTTTCGCTCAATTTTACTTTCTTGTGCTACTCCTTGAAGAAATAGCCCCAAAAAGAGGATACATAAAATAAGTATTTTTTTTGTTTTCATAAGTTTGTGTTTTAATTAGAATTGTTTTTTTGAAGTAAATACTGATTAAATGTAAAGACTAAAAAAGCTCAAAATATTATCGCATATGACAATTCACGGAATTATATACAGCAATTCACGGAATTATGAGAAACTTCAAAAAAATGTATATTGATTCGTGCATTTTGCATGAGGATTTGAAAGCAATTAGCACGTATTTTGAGAAGTATTCTTATTTTTAAGAATGTCTAGAAAAGTTGTATTTTTAGAAAAAGAACAAGAATTCCATACGCATACGTTAGTAAATATTGAAGAATGAGAAAAATAAAACTAAAATATGGTTTATGTACATTGGCGTGTATCATTTGTCTCTTCACATGGTCATGTTCAAGTCAAAAGAAAGTAATTATGTCAAAAAATAAAACAAAAGATATATCATCTGACAAAGGGAAATATATCATATCAGTTCCAGTGATTATAAAGAGTTTCGTTAAAAAAAATGGTACGGTTACAGAACATAAAGAGATGTACATTCGACGTTCAATACAAGATTATTATATAAAATTCTGTGAAAGTAAAATTAGTAGTGAAGATTTAGAAAATCACTTATCTATAATGGATGGAGAAATAAAAGTCGCCACGCTTGAAGTTGAATTTATTGACGGACATTGGGATATTTGTGATGGTGATTTTGAACAACAAAGTAGAATAGGTGAGTACGTCATTATTCATAGAATAGTTAAGTAAAATAGCCAAGAAGTATGGAAATTGATTTTAAAGAGCTTATTAATAAAGGTAAAAAGACATGGAATAATTGGATGCTTGAAAATCCTTCTGTTATTGTTGACATATCTGAATTTGATCTATCTGATTGGGATTTATCAGGATACGATTTTAGTACCATAACTGCTCAATCAACAAATTTTTCTAACAGTAGATTAGTTGGAACAGATTTTGGACATACAGAACTTCTTGGGGCAAATTTCGAAGGAGCAAATATTACAAATGCTAGTTTTGACAATGCAAATTTGGTTGAAGTAAACCTTGTAAATGTCAGAGCTATTAAAGCAGATTTCTATCAAGCAACTTTAGAAGGCGCAAACCTTAGTAATGGTATTTTTATAAAAGCAAAATTTGTAATGAGTCGTTTGGTAAACTCAAAACTTGATGGAGCTGATATAACAGACGCAATAATGTGGGAATCTCAAAGAACTCTATGGTCAATTAATGATATAATATGTGAAAGATGTTTTTGGGGAGAATCTAAACATAATTCTCCTAGTGAATATGAAAAAGGAGAATTTGAAAGATTACATAAATATAATCCAATTATAAAAGTTCATTTTCCGCAAGGAATAAAGCCCTTGGAGTTCTATTCAGTTCCACATTTAGTACATGGTGTCGCAAACTTTTTTGACGGATGTCGAATGAGAATCTCTAGTATTAGTGAAGCTGGAAAAGGAGCGGAAGTAAAAATAGTTCTCGAAGAGCATAAAAAAGAACAACTAGAGCAAATAGGAAATACTTTAAATGACATTCCAAATTTTCTTAGGCAAGATAATAATATAAGTTATTTGAAAGGTGTTAACAAAGGGCTACAAGTCTCAATGGATAAATTGGTTCAAGGACTTATGAAAAAAGGATAAATAACAAATCAATTACGGAAATTTAAAATATGAGATTGATGCTATCAAATATGGAGTTAGCGATTATCTTTTAAAATCAATTCTTTTTATTTGTTTATAATTACTTAGGTTACTTCTGTTTTTCAACTACATATAATTTAATGAGGAACTACATATTGTAGACACCACCATTAATATCAAGTGTAGCACCAGTAATAAAACCATCATATTCAGAGGCTAGATATATAACAGCTCTAGCTACATCATCTGAATTCCCTGCTCGTTGTATTGGAATGCCAGCTGTTGTTTTAGCGGCAGATTCTTTTGTAGTATGTGTATTATGAAATGAAGTCCCAAGAATAAGACCTGGAGCAACTGCATTAACTCTAGTTCCTTGAGGTCCAAATTCTGTTGCAAGCGCTCGGGTAAACGTTAAAATAGCTCCTTTGCTAGTTGCATACGCTAATGATCCTGGGTGACCGCCTTTTCTTCCTGCAAGTGATGCCAGATTAACAATACTACTATTTTCATTTTTCGCCAAATGAGGACCAGCGGCTCGCGTTACAAACATCATTGATGTAAGGTTGATGTCCATAACTTTATGCCAAAAATCAGTTTCCATTTCGTTTAAAAGGTTACGTGCAACAAGCGAACCAGCATTATTGATCAGTATATCCAAACCACCAAGCGCTTCTACTGTTTTTTTTATCATTGTATTTGCATCAGCTTCTTTTGTTAAATCACCAGCTATAGCAACCGATTTTTGTCCTTTCTTAGTTGCGTATTCAACCAATTGGTTTGCTGTATCAGCACTAGAGAAATAGTGAATTGCAACATTGGCTCCACTATCAATAAAGTGTTTGGTGATTGCTTCACCAATTCCTTGAGCACCAGCAGTGATGAGTACATTTTTGCTTGTTAATTTAGTATTGTTTTTCATATTATTCTTATATCAATAGCGTTGATAATCGTAGTTAGATTATTATTTTGATTTATTTGAATTGTATTTTGTATAACAAATGGTTGTGTTAAAAATATTCTATTAATGCTATAATTCCATTATACGAAATGACTAACGAAAAGAACAAGGCTGCATACATTCCAATATACACTCCAAGACTTGTTTTATAATCTTTCATTACTTTTTTACTACTTAATAATAGTATAATTCCAAGTACTACAATTGGCAATACAAATACATTGAATACTTGTGATAGAATTTGAACTTCAATAGGATTTGCTCCAAATGCAGGTCCAATTAAAGCCACCAAACAAGCTATTGCTGTAATGACTCTAAACTGACGCGAATTGGTGTCTATCGTTCCTGATTGATAATCGGCAACTAATAATGGTGCGATGAGTAAACATGGAAATATTGAAGACAAACCAGCACTTAATGCACCAAAAAAGAAAATAGTAACTGCCCATTGACCCGCTACTGGTTCTAAAGTATTTGCCATATCGAGTACATGTGTCACTTCTTTCCCTTGATGAAATAATGCACCAGCAGCTACTGCCATAATTGTTCCGCTTATGATAAATATGAGAATCGCAGCTGTGATGGAATCTCTTTTTTGTTGTTTTATGTTTTTGATAGTCCATCCTTTTCCTTTTACAAATAACGGACGCGATAAAAAGGTTGCTGCTGCCATTGTAGTTCCTACAAAAGCTGCTACTAACATTTTCCCACCTGGTACATCAGGAATACTTGGTATAAATCCTTTAACTACATCTACAGGAAGTGGTTGTACAAAAAATAATGAAAATATAAACGAAAACCCCATTAGGGTTACAAATATGATGAGTATTTTTTCAAAGAAAGTATACTTTCCAACGAGCATTAATAAGTAAAAAGAAACAATAATTATAATAGCTATTGTTAAGACTGTTTCGTACTGAAAATCTTTCAATCCTTCAAAACTTACACTCAATATTTCAAATATAATATTCGATGAAATTCCCAAAATTCCCATGAGCGAATTCCATTGTCCAAAGGTGATTCCAACAATAATTAAAATGGCTAAAACTTTACCGAATTTTAAATGCTTTTTAAATCCGTACAATGCTGTTTCGCCAGTAAGCAATGCATAGTTACCATAGGCAAACATTAAAACACCTGAAAAAAGACAACTTAATAAAAGTACCCATAATAGTTCCATTCCAAATTTACTACCTGCAACAATCATTGAAGTTACACTACCTGTACCAATGGTATAGCCAATGGCAAAAATTCCAGGACCAAACCCTAATACAAGAGCAATGATTTTTTTAAATAAAGACACTTTGTTTTTAGTTGTTGGCATAGTTTTGTGGTTTTAGTTGAGTTTATTGTTTCCAGTTGGTATGATAGAACTTTCTAGTAACATCATCTATTCTTTGATAGGTATGCGCGCCAAAATAATCACGCTGCGCTTGAATGATGTTTGCAGATGAATTTGTGACTGCAAAACTGTTTAAGAAATTTATAGATTCACTTAATGTTGGAATTGGTAAATCATGCAAAATGCATTCAGAGACTACCTTTTTTACTGCTGACTTTAATGTATTGATCTGTTTTATGATGTTCTCATTTGTCAATATATTGTTTGTGTTTTTGAAAGTTGTGACGAGTTCCGCCATTAAATCGGATGTTATGATGCAACCATTTGTCCAAATTCGAGCCAATTCACTTAGGTTTAAGTTCCAATTGTAACTTTTTGAAGCTTCCTGTATAAGAGTAAATCCTTGATAATGATTTATGATTCTAGCAAATTGATATGCTTTTAAAATTTCAGAAGTGG
Source organism: Kordia sp. E (assembly GCF_056033805.1). Taxonomy (NCBI): domain Bacteria; kingdom Pseudomonadati; phylum Bacteroidota; class Flavobacteriia; order Flavobacteriales; family Flavobacteriaceae; genus Kordia; species Kordia sp. E. The sequence goes on along the minus strand of NZ_JBRASR010000006.1, from coordinate 80,784 downwards.
TAATGTTAGGTTTTGTATTTGTATCCGATTGAAAATTGTTATTAGCAATGATTCGTTCTTCTTTATAAAACGAAGTATAGCGAGCAAATAGGGCAGAAGCAATCATGGTACTTGGTACGCCTAATTGCGCACTTGTAATGGTTGTCCAATTTCCTGTACCTTTATTTCCAGCTTTGTCCATTATTTTATTGATCAACCAGTCATTTCCTTCTTTTTTTCTGAGAATGTCAATCGTAATATTCAGCAAATAGCTATTTGTGCTTGTTTTCCATGATGCTAGAATTGTAGCAATTTCATCAGGATTATTACCTAAGGCTTTCAAAATTGTGCATACTTCAGCTAGTAGTTGCATTTCTACGTACTCAATTCCGTTGTGTACCATTTTTACAAAATGTCCGCTGCCTTCATTTCCAATATACGTGCAGCATGGCAAGTCATTTTTATCTTTTGCAGCAATTGCTTCTAAAAAAGGTTGTACTTCTTTATATGCTTCTTTGGTTCCGCTTGGCATGATGGAAGGACCTTTTAAAGCTCCTTCTTCACCACCAGAAACACCTGCGCCAATAAAATGAATGTTCTTAGATTTTAAATAATCGAATCGTTCTTTGGTTTTGTTGTAATTTGAATTTCCACCGTCAATTAAGATGTCTCCGCTTGATAAGAATGGAAGTATATCTTCAATGACAAAATCAATTGTTTTTCCTGCATTCACCATAAGCATAATTTTTCTTGGTGTTTGCAATGAGTTGATAAAAGATGGAATATCGTCAAAAGCTGCTGCCTGTGACAATTCTGGGTAATTTACCTTAAATTTTTGAGCAATATTTTCTTCAATGCCATCAACATGTCTGTTAAACATTGAAATTTTAAATCCTTTGTTGGCTAAATTTCTACAGAGACTTTTTCCCATCACGCCAAGTCCAAATAAACCAAATTGTGATGTGGTAATGCCTTCTTTTTTGATAATTTTTAAAATGGTATTTGTTGGTAAGCTACTATCAATTTTTATAGCATTTTTTGGTTCTTCTAAGGTATCAAATTGTGATTTTAATAAACCTGAACTCATAAAGTGATCTTTACGACTATCAATTCTTTTTTTAATTTGTTCAAACGAACCGTAAAGAAAAATCCATTTTGAATTTTGTTGAATATTTTTAGTTAGAATGTCACGATAGCTTTCTTTTAAAGCAGAACACGCTATGATAATACTATTATCTTTTGTTTGATTAATGGCTAGTTTGTTCAACGTTTGTAACCATTCCAATCTATCAGCATCAGTTAATGCTTGTCCTTGAGACATTTTTAGAATATTACTTTCAGGATGAAAATCATCTCCATCAAAAAAGGGAATATTCAAATCTTTAGACAGTAATTTCCCGATAGTGCTTTTTCCACATCCAGAAACTCCCATAATAAAGATTGCTTTTTTCATTGTATAAATTGCTTTTTTAGACTTGATTAATACATGAGCTTCATTACTAAATTTTCTTCAGTTTTTATTTGCCCTGAATTAGTCAAGCTATTTTCTGATTCCGTATTGTTTTTTGCGCCCCATAAAATAGACACAAACTGAACTTTGTTGTTTTTAAAAGTGTTTTTGGTAATATGTACATTGATAATACCTCTGTGATTTAATAGGATTCGGTTTTTCTCTTTTTCACCACAATTAGTGAATGTACTATTGCTTACTAAAAGATTTCCGCCAATGGTAGATTCGTCATATCCGCCACGGTAATAATCAATGACATTTTTTCTAACGTTTGTAAAATCACAATTAGTTATGGTTAAGTATTCTGTATTGTAATCTCCTTTATCGTTTGTTTCTTCAGATAATTCGAGTCCGTTTTCGCAATTTGCAATGGAAGTGTTTTTAAAAGTAATGTGTTCCGCAAAGGATTCTTTATATACTTTTAAAACATAATTAAAGTTACTGATTTCAGTATTTGAAACAGTTAATCCAAAATGATTAGACATGTTTTCTTTTAAACTTGCAAAAGCATAGTTTGTAGCGTTTCCTTTTAAAATTAAGTTACTTACAGTTAGTTTACCTTTGGGTTGTAATGAAAATAGTGGAGTGTTGGCTTCTCCGGAAAAAATCACTTGTACTTTTGCGTCTCCACTAGATTTAATCGTAAGTGTTTTGTTGATTACTAACGATGTATTTATAGTATACACACCTTCTGTTAAAGCGATGATATCACCAGTAGTTGCTTCATTTATTTTAGTTTGAAATTCTTCTGCCTTTATAACGGTATGTGTTACAGGATCTTTAGCTTCGATTTCATTTGAAAACCAAGTAGTTCCATATTTAGATTTATCTAATATATTTGGATTGGAAACATCGACACCGATAATTGCACCAATACTTTTGTTATCTTTTCTAGAAGTGCCAAATAAATCATTTTCAATAGTATTAAAGTCAAAACCATCATATACTTCTACATTATTAGGGATTCCCGTTGGCAACAGTATATTGTTTGATATTTTTTTTAATTCTAAAGGAACTTCAATAATACCATCATTTAAGCTATTAAATTTCACACCTTGATTCTGTACGATATTACTCTTAAAGAGTACACCATCTGCCTTGTCATGTTCAATAACAATAGATTCGTTTCCTTTTTCATTGTAAATAATATTGTTAGCTACCGTAGTTCTAATCGGTCTTGCCGAACGGATTTCAGATTTTGGCAATACAGAAGCTTGTGTAATGTTTGTTCCTACGCCAAATTGCCATGGCGAATCACAATTTACATACGTATTATAGGCAACAACAACATCTGTAACCTGATTATAACGGTTTAAAGGTGATTTAGGAATACCGTTCATTACTGCCAATGGGCTTCTAAAGCTTTTTCCTTTTAAATTAAAAAAGTAGTTATTAGTTACCCAATGTCCTGTATTGATCAAACGAATACCTCCAATATTTTCATTTGTTGAATCTCCAATGAAATAATTCCCATCAATAATGCAGTAATTCCCATGACGTGTTACTAGAGAACCTTCACTTTTATAGAATACGTTGTTTCTAAATTCGTTAAAGTTTGTTTTACTTGAAATTACCTCAACTTCGCCGTTACACTCTTCAAATAAGTTATTAGCAACCATTGTATAACTTGGAGACATAGATGTGTAACTATTCCCCAATTGGATAGTTTCTCCACTTGGTCCACCTTTTACTGGTCTTGGCCCGAAATGATTATTTACAATTTGATGATAATTATTAATGCTTTCAATGCCAGCAAGATTCACTCTAACAGTTGGACCTCTGTTTGTTTTCCCAGCTATATAACAGTTACTCAATTCGTTGTGCCTTCCCCAAAAGTTCACCCATAAATCACTGTTGTCTCGTTTAGGCTTATTAAAATCTTCAATAACACAATTCGTAAGTTTACAATGTGTCGCTATTTCATCGGGCATACTTTTATGACTTATTTTAAAGTCTACAACTGCCTTAGATGGTGAAAATCCATTTTTAAAGTGTAAACCTTCTACAATTAAATATTCACCTCCAAATTTTAGATAAGATTCACCTTCAATGGTAACCTTTCCAACTGTTTCTGCTTTAATAATAATAGGATTTTTTTTAGTCCCTTTTCCTCTAAACTTTATTTTTACATCTTTCCAAATACCATTTTTGAGGACGATATCATCACCCGGTTTCGCTTTTTTAATTGCGTCGTTTAATTCTGTTATATTCTCAACTAATGAATTATTAGTATTACCAGAATTACTGTGATTATCAACATTTCTTTGACAAGAACATATAATAAAAGCTGTTATTAGTATATAAAAGAGACTTCTAATCATAATTTTATGATGCTAAAATTAAATTGGTTTACCAGATTGGTTTACCAAATATATAAATATATGTATGTCTTACAAATTTTTAACAAAAAAATATACCAATCGTTCAAATGATCAATGCATATTAATAATAAAATTAGGTTGAAAAGAGAGATGTTATGTTTGTAGTATTAGGATAAAAAAGCTTTAGTACATGATCTAGCTATTTCAAAAATTAAGAAAACTGTTAAAAGAAGTTGTGTAAAATTATAAATAAAGAAAATTAAAAATGTGCATCATTTATAAAACACTCCGTCTTAAAGGGTGAATTAAAATTATAAACGATGCAAAACAATAATTTACCCATAGCAATAATTGGTGGAGGACCAGTAGGATTAGCTGCTGCTGCACACTTAACTATAAAAAATATTCGATTCATTGTATTTGAAGCAGGACAATCTGTAGGACAAAATATGTTGTCATGGAGTCATGTTCGTGTCTTTTCTCCTTGGAAATATAATATTGATAAAGCTGCTAAAGAACTTTTAGCGAAGACAAATTGGATTGCTCCAGATGAAGATGGACTACCAACAGGAAAAGAATTAGTAGAAGATTACTTTAAACCATTAGCAGAGTTACCACAAATAAAACCTAACATTCACCTAAATTCTAAAGTACTTTCTATAGGAAGAAAAGGGTTAGATAAAATGAAAACTTGGGGACGTGACGACAAACCATTTTCAATAAAGGTTGAGGAAAATGGAGCTATCAATTATTATGAAGCAAAAGGAGTGATAGATGCTACAGGAACGTGGAATCAACCAAACCCTATAGGTTCAGGCGGTGTTTCGGCAGAAGGTGAGCAAGAATTAAAAGGTCATATTTTTTACGGAATTCCAGATGTAAAATCTAGCTATATAGATCGTTATAAAAATAAAAATGTAGTGGTTGTAGGTGGCGGACATTCTGCTATTAATGCATTATTAGATTTAGCAGAGATTCAGAAAGAATATCCAAAGACACAACTTAATTGGGTGTTAAGAAAAGATAATATGGATAAAGTGTATGGAGGAAAAAAGGATGATACCTTAGAAGCCAGAGGTGCTTTAGGTATCAGAATTGAGGAATTGGTGAATAGCGGAAAGTTAAATGTTTATACGCCTTTCCATATTTTAAAATTAAACAAAGTTGATAGTGGAATTCAAATTATTGGTGACTTAAATGGAGAGAAGAAAACTATTAAAAATGTAGATGAAATTATTAGTAATACAGGCTCTCGCCCTAACTTAGATATGATTCGTGAAGTACGGATAGATTTAGATTCATCATTAGAATCTGTATTTGATTTAGCCGAACTGATTGATCCAAATGTTCATAGTTGTGGAACTGTAAGACCTCATGGTGAAAAAGAATTGCGTCATCCAGAAAAAGGTTTTTATATCGTTGGTTCAAAAAGTTATGGTAGAGCGCCAACTTTTTTAATGGCAACAGGGTACGAACAAGTACGTTCTATTGTTGCTTATATGGCTGGCGATATTGAAGCTGCTGAACGCATTGAATTAAACCTTCCACAAACTGGAGTTTGTAATTCTAATCTTGGTGGAGGTGATGATGTAGCTTGTTGTGGAGCTGAAGAAATAGAAGAAGAAACAAGCGGCATTTTTGCTAATGCATCAGAAGGCGACGGAAAGAAAGTTGTAGCAAAAATAGGGTGTTGTTAAGAAAATAATGCATCATTTTTAAAAGAGTGCGTCTTAGCAAGTGAAGTGAATAACAATTAAATAAAAAATATAAAATCGTAAACAAATGAAAACAAGAAATTCAAGCATAGAAATAAAAGAAGTTCAAGCAGATGGTGGATGTTGTGGTTCAACAATGGAAACTGCTAATACCACTACTAATACTGCTGAGCAACAATGTTGTGAACAACCTACAGATGGTTCTTCTTGTTGTGATGATAGTGAAACTAAAGAAGCAAATATTGCAAACGTAGGGTGTTGCTAACAAAACATATAATATTAAAAAAACAAAGCTCCTCATTTCGAGGAGCTTTGCGTGCTAGTGATGTAATGGCATTTTCAACTTTAGTTGATATCAAACAAGAGCAAAATGTTTTACAATCAATCTCTAGTGTAAGTGCATGGTGGGATTTAGGAACAGCTTTAAGGGCTTTTATAGGAATCTATACCATTGAAATTACAGGAATGCAGCATCTATTTTTATCTTTGTTTATAATCACTACTATTTTATTCATCAATTATTATATTAAAAATGCAAAATCAAGTTACACAACTATATAACCCTTTATTTGGTTACGTTAAAAAGCGTGTACGCAATCAGGAAGATGCAGAAGATTTAACTCAAGACGTATTTTTAAAGTTATCTAAATCAAATAACAATGGTGTCGATAATCTTAAAAGTTGGGTATATACTATTGCAAAAAATACAATTACTGATTATTATCGAAAGAAACAGCTTGAAACAAATTCGATTGAAGATGACTCTTATTTTGATCATGAAATTAATAAAGATGCTGGTATAGAGTTGGGAAAATGTGTAAATTCTTTTATAAAACAATTGCCAGAAGAATATAGTGAATTAATGATTTTGTCTGAAATAAAAGAAGTGCCTCAAAAGAAAATCGCTGAGCAGCTCGATATGAATTATGTAACAGTACGTTCAAAAATTCAGCGAGGACGAAAAAAATTAAAAGAATTATTTGAGGGTTGTTGTACTATCTCGCAAGGCGGAAAAGGAAGTATTTTAGGGTTTGAATCAAAAACAGGTTGTGATCGTAAAACATCTTGCTCTTGATTTTTGCATCATTATAGAATTATTACGTCTAGAAAAATAAACTTTACTTATGAGTCAATTTGATATAGCTCACGATACTTACGAACATAAATTTGCTAAGAGTAATCCTAATTACTTAAAAGCAATGTTTGGGACAATAGATGTTCAACCACTTTGGATTGCCGATATGGATTTCAAAATCGCAGAACCAATTACAAACGAACTGCAACGCCTAGTAAATAGAGGTATTTATGCATATGAATTTGATCCTAATACAATATTTCAGGCAATTGCTGACTGGAATTTAAAGCGTCATCAATTAAAACTAAATAGCAAATCTTTTATTCAAGTATCAGGTGTACTTACTGGTATAGCTGTATTGATTAGAGAATTGTCTAACGAAGGTGATGGAGTGTTAGTTCAAACTCCAGTGTACCATCAATTTTATAATATTATTAATACTGCCAATAGAAAAATAGTACGAAATCCGCTCAAAGTTGTTAATGGAAAATATGAAATGGATTTTGAAGATTTAGAGCGAAAACTACAAACAGAAAATGTAAAAGTTTTATTGCTTTGTAATCCACACAATCCAGTAGGTCGTGTATGGAATACGCAAGAGTTACAGAAATTAACACAATTAGCAGACACTTATAATGTTAGGATAATTAGTGATGAAATTCACTCAGACATTATCTATTCTAAAGCTACATTCAATAGTATTGCATCAGTTAGTAATAAACATATAGCGATTTTAGGCTCACCAGCTAAAACTTTCGGAATGCAAAGCATCTCTAATGGTTATCTTTATATTTCTAATGGGGAAATTTTCTCAAAAGTTAAAGCAACCATAGGTTCAATGTATCTCGATCATGGAAATGCATTTTCAACTTTTGCAACCATTGCTGCCTACACAAAAGGAGAAGAATGGTTAAATGAATTGATTACATATTTGGAAAAAAGTATAGAGTGGATTCAAGATTTTGCAGAAAAGGAATTGCCACCGATAAAAGTATTTGTTCCTGAAGGTACTTATCAAATTTGGTTAGATTTCAGTAAATTGAATTTATCAAGTGAAGCATTAAATGATTTAGTTTTTAGCAAATCAAAATTAGCTCTAACACCAGGAACATGGTTTGATAAAGGTCATTCTCAATTTATGCGTATGAATATAGCGTCACCTTTACCGAAGCTTCAGGAGGCCTTTTCTAAATTAAAAACTGCAATACATGAAAATATATGATACGTTGGTTATTGGTGGCGGACAAGCAGGGCTTTCAGTAGCTTACTTTTTAAGACGTAACAAATTAGATTACCTTATTTTAGATGATCAAAAAAAAGCTGGTGGTTCATGGCTACAAACTTGGGAGAGTTTAAAATTATTCTCACCGACAGAATATAGTTCACTTTCGGGTTGGGGAATGCCAAAAAGTGAAAATGAATATCCATCAAAAGACGAATTCATTTCATATCTAGAACAATACGAATCAAGATATGATATTCCAGTAAAAAGAAACACAAAAGTTATTTCGGTTCGTAAAGAAAATGATCTATTTAAAGTTGAAACGAATCAAGGTGCATTTTACAGTAAAACGCTTGTAAGTGCTACTGGAACTGCGCAACAGCCTTTTATTCCTAACTATTCCAATCAAGAAATATTTAAAGGAGAACAATTGCATTCTTCTCACTTTAGAAATACAAATAATCTTGTTGGTAAAAAAGTATTAATAATTGGAGGCGGAAATTCTGGAGCACAAATCTTAGCTGAGGTTTCTAAAGTTACACAAACTCAATGGATTACTCTAAATGAACCTTATTTTTTGCCAGATGATATAGATGGTCGCTATTTATTTAATGCGGCAACTCAACAGTTTTTGGGCAAATCGACAAATGCTCCATCTGGCATCAAAGCTTCATTAAGCAATATAGTAATGATTGAAAGTGTAAAGGAAGCACGAGATAGAAATGTATTACATGCTAAACGTCCATTTAAATCGTTTTATGAAGATGGAGTTATTTGGGATGACAACAGTAAAGAAGAATTTGATGTTGTGATTTGGTGTACAGGATTCAAGGCGAATTTAAATCATTTAGAATCGCTAAATATTATTGAAAATAATCGTATAAAAACACAATATACACATGCTGTAAAAGAACCTAATCTTTGGTTGGTAGGTTATGGCAGTTGGACAGGTTTTGCATCTGCAACAATTTATGGAGTTGGTAAAACAGCAAGACAAACTGTCAAAGAAATCATTGAATCTTTAGGTAAATAAAAAATAATTAAATTTTCCTGCATCATTTTTTAAAGCCTTCGTCTTATCAGATAGAAACAAATGTTTAATTCAAAAATCTGATAAAAATGAAATTCAATTTAAGATCATTAGCCGTAACAATTACAATGGCAATCGCTATGCTATTTAGCGCAAATGTTAATGCGCAATCATCTTGTTGTGGAGGAGAAAAACACGACGAAAAAACTTGCACTACGGATCACAAAGGTGGCGAAAAATCTGCTTCTTGCGGAACAGCATCTAAAACTAATGAAGCTACATCTGGATGCGCACCATCAAGTTGTCGTGGTTCGCAAACAAAATTTGGAGAGGCAAAAATTATTTCAAATTTGAGAAGCAATCTCGTAGCTCTTAAAGCTGAAATGGAAAAATCTAAAACTACAAAGTTTGAGGCGCGTTCATACGATATTCATGGTGTAGTCGGTGAAACGGATGATGAAAGCTTACAAATAATTGTTGAAGAAGTTAAATTAATAGAAAAGGAGTTTTCTAACCAAACAAAGTTTAAACCTTTAGCCTTTGGATTGCCTGAAAATAAAGCGAAGCAAATCATTTATTTAGCAAGTAGAATAGAAGAACTTAAAAAATTCTTGTAATAAATCCCTAATTATATAAAGTTTGTTCAAGCGCAATTGAAACCTGTTTTTAATGTTTCGACTCCTTTTTTATTATAACATACTAATTTAGTGTTTCTATGACTTTTAGAAAAATTATTAGCCTGTCTATCTGTATCAGTTTCATAGTAGTATTTGTAACAGGAATTCTATCATATTTCCATGTATACTCTCGAAGTACAGCTACCATACATACAGTATTTGGAATTTTATTTTCATTAGGAATTTTATTTCATTTAAAAAATAATATTCGTTCCTTAAAAATATATACTAAAGGAAAATGGCTATTGTTTTTAGTATTCATAGGCACATTATTCTTTTTGGGAGCTTTTTATCAAATAGTACCTTTTAATGAATTAATGGATTTTGGAGCAAAACAAAAAGCAACTACTGAAAAGGGATTAAATTTATCTACCTATGAGGTTGTTGAAATGAATACATCTAACGACATTCAATTAATAATTGATGTATTGCGCTCAGAACATTATTGGCATCCTCAAATGGCAGTTTGGATAGAAGATGAACAAGGTAATTATGTTGAGACACTCTTTGTGTCAAAAGCAACTGCAAGAGGTTTATTTTTTGGAGGTAGAAGTAAGGATAATTTTAAAATCTTTGACGAAAACAAAGATGCTTTAGGTGATTATAGACGCGTGAATGCTTTACCTGTTTGGTCGCATAAAAGAAATGTGAAGTATTCAGATGGATTGTATGTTCCTCCAAGTAATGATCCTTTGCCAGATGCAATAACTGGAGCTACAATTGTAGATAATTTTCAATTATTATCCTCTATCAATAAAATATCAAAATTTAAACTAAAGATTGAAATTAATGTAGCATTCGATGACAATGAGTATTATTCAGAATACGATTTTCCAGATGATGAAACATTCCATAGTGGCACAGGGCAATTAGGACAACCTTCAATCATTTTTGAATCATTAATCGATATGAATGACAACAAGAACTATTATTTAATGGAATTCATTGGTCATGGACATCACTCAGGGCAAGACGGAACTATCAATCCAGACGTATCAACTTTAACTACAGCAAAACAAATAATAGAACGTATTATCGTTGGTGTTAAAACAACTTTATAACTCTTTATTTAAAATATAATAACTGGATCAAGATTTTTTATATAAATTTTCTTCTTAAAACAAAAATCCCAACATCGCTGTTGGGATTTTTGTTTTGTACTAAAGTAGCAACTGACGTGGCAACTAATATTATCACACCCTATAAATAAAAGGTTTCTAAAATCGAACTTTTTGATTGAAGATTTGAAAAAGATCAATGAGTTTTTAAATGATGCATACTGTATTTCTCGATCAGAATGAAAAATTAAATTCTCAGATATTGTTCGTTTAAAAGTAGCCATTATCCAAGCTGGAATAATAGTTTGATTGGAATGGTATAAAGAATATATATTCAAAAAATTCTAAAAAATAACAACTTCTTTGTTATCAAGCTTTTTTTAATACTATATTAGAAGAGCCTTGGTTTCATGGTGTTCATATTTGGGATTGGCAAGGTCAAGGTATATCAGATGGCAACAACACCAATTTTACTATTGAGGGTAAACCATCCCTCAATCTCATTGCAAAATATTTTAATATGCTGTCATACACGAATATAAATAAACGGGAGTAACAAACTTAAAGTATCGAATATGATCTACCACCAACAAAAGGCAAATTCCATTTTGAAACCCTACATCAGATGCTTTTGGTGGTTAGATAACGATTCAACAAAAAACATTAATTACACAATTTTGCCTGACGGATTTTTTGATATTGTTGTCCGCTTCAATAATTATGAATACCAAAGCACTGTGTTAACAGGAACATATACTAAAGAAATTGAAGTGGTAATCCCTCCAAATCATCAACTTTTCGGAATACAATTCAAATTACTAGCTGCAGAATATATATTTGGTGAAAGCATTGCTCCATTATTAAACACCGAAAAAAAATTACCCAATGATTTTTGGAATTTGAATGAATTAGACTTTTCCGAAAACTTAGATACTATTGATATGTTAAGTTCAATAATAAGTCATGAAATCGATAGGCAAAATAATCTAGACAACCGAAAACTTCATCTTTTTAGGTTACTAAGTCAAACTAAAGGCAATCATAGTGTGAGCTATTTTGCTGATAAAGTATTTTGGTCGAGTAGGCAGATCAATAGATATTTTAATAAAATGTTTGGGCTATCACTAAAAAGCTATTGTAATATATTACGATGTTCTGCAGCATTCAAAGACATCAAAGAAGGAGATTTATTATCAAACCAAAACTATTACGACAGATCACATTTTAATAAAGAAATAAAAAAGTATACCAACCACACTCCAAAAGACCTATCCAATAACGAAAACGACCGATTTTTACAAATTTTTATCATACCTAACAAGTAACTTTGCCATATTACTAACCATAGTAAATCAAATTAGGAATGGACAAAGAAGTACTTGCTTGGAAGAATAAAGGCAGAATGGTAGATGTAAATGATCATCAAATATTTTACATAAAAGAAGGCAATGGACCAAATCTTTTAATACTTCACGGCTATCCTTTCAACACTTTCGAATGGAAATATGTTTGGGATAATCTAGTAAAGGATTACACCGTTCATACTTTTGATTATTTAGGGATGGGGTTTTCAGATAAACCTAAAAATCATAATTATAGCTTTCATGAGCATTGCGAAATAGTCAATTTTCTAATCGAATTTTGGGGTGTTAAAGAAACCCATGTTCTATCTCATGATCTTGGAGTCAGTATTGCTCAAGAGTTATTAGCTAGAGATATAGCTTCACGAAACTGCTTTAAAATACAATCGTTAGTATATATGAACGGTGGTTTGTTTATGGACAGTTACAAACCTAGAATGATACAGCGATTACTTTCACAATCTCCAAAGTTTATTGGGAAATTGTTGAGTAAGTTGCTCACTAAAGAGAAATTAGAAAAATCCATACAACCAATTTTTGGTCCTAACACCCAACCTACCGACCAACTAATCAATCAATTTTGGGATATTTTAAATTATAACGATGGTAAGTCAATTGCATATTTGATTGGGAGGTTAGTTTTCGAGAAACTAAATCATCAAGAAAAATGGATAAGTGCAATGCAAAACACAACGATTCCTATGTGCTTTATAAATGGACCGTTTGATCCCAATTCTGGTATTCATATGGCTAATCGATATAAAGAACTTATTCCTAATCCTAATGTGAAGTTACTTTGTCAAGATATTGGACATTGGCCACAAATTGAGGACTCAGGTAGTGTTTTATTGAAATATCAAGAATTCAGAGACGAAATTAATAAAACATTTACTGGCAACTAAACTGATTACAAAGGGTTTATCAAACTTGATAATACTTGAAATAAAATAAGAAATGCAACATTAATTATGTGTAATCTAAAAACAAATAGTAATGATAAAAAACAGCAATAGTATTTAGTGTATTTCTATATACAATTGTAGTCCCTTTTTTGGACATCAATGAAACACATGTTTAGAATCCAGATTGGACGCCTCATGTTAGAATCCATGAAGTTTGGCAATTAATTACCAATTCAAGTATTGGAGTTTTAGGCTTTGGAGTAGCATTCTTATTCTTAATATTTTCTCACGTACTGATAAAAAACAAAAAAACAACCTCCTAGACTCTATAACATGTGACTTTCGTCACTAATTAATTGTGACAAAAGTCACGGAACTGTTCGCCACTTTTTTGGATATTGAACATATCTTTTTTTAAGATTAAATTAAATTCTTTAGATCAATTTAAAAATAATGAGCAGATACAATTGTTGTAGCCAATTAAAAAACTAACTATGAAATTAAACTATTATCAAATAGATGCTTTTACTGATAAATTATTCGGAGGAAACCCAGCTAAAGTTGTGCAACTAAATGAATGGTTGGATGACGGATTACTTCAGGACATTGCGAAAGAAAATTCAGTTGACGCAACTGCATTTTTTATTATTAGTGAAGATGCTATAGAATTAAGATGGTTTACACCTGATTTAGAACTCGATTTATGCGGACACGCTACACTTGCAACTGCTCATGTTCTAACGACTATTTTAGAATATAAAAAAGACAAAATAGTTTTTAATACCAAAAGCGGACAACTGTATGTTGAAGTTAAAAACGAACATTATGTAATGGACTTACCTCAAAGAAATCCTTCAAAGGCTAAATTACCCAGTTTTATAAAAGAATCTCTTAATAAACAGCCTAAAGAAGTTCTCAAGTCGAGAGATTATATTTTGGTATATGAGACCGAACAAGATGTTAGGAATATTAAAATTGACAAAAGTATATTTAATAGAGAAAATATTGATCCAGGAGGTGTAGCAATAACAGCAAAAGGAAATAACTCTGATTTTGTATCAAGATTTTTCATTCCTCAAGCAACAATTCTTGAAGATCCTGTAACAGGTTCATTGCATGCTTCATTAGTCCCTTATTGGAGTAAAGTTTTAAATAAAAAGGAGATGACAGCAATTCAATTATCGTCTCGTAAAGGAAAATTGCTTTGTACAAATTTAGAAGATAGAGTATTAATTACAGGAAAAGCAAAAACCTATTCAGAAGGAATTATTAAACTATAATAAACTGGCAACAACAAAAGATATATTTAATACAGGTTTTGTTGCTTAACCAAAGTTGAAACGTTAGATGTAATGTAGCAAAACCACTATCTATTAGTCTTTTTAAAAACAAACTAATAATTAAAATCAAATGAAACAACAATCGATTGAACGCAAAGAAGCTTGGAAAACAATTTTTATTTTCCTAATTATTGTTACAGTTGTAAGCACACCATTTTATCTTGCAATTGTTAATTTATATCCTTCTCGAATATACGTTGGAGCACTTATGTGGTGTCCAGCAATAGCTGCAATAATTACACTTAAAATAAAAGGGCGACCTATTTCTTTAATACATTGGAATTGGGCAGATTGGAAATATATTCGCTGGTCTTATTTTACTCCTGCTATATATGTCTTCATTACCTATATACTCATTTGGTCTTTTGGATTAGGAGAATTATCGAATGTAAAGAGCATTATGGAATGGGCTAAAGAACTTGGATTAGTTGGATTTGGGACATTAAAACCAACATTTATTATAATTATAGGTATTGTTTTACTAGGAACTGTCGGTGTTATAAGAGCAATGGCAACAGTTTTAGGAGAAGAAATAGGCTGGCGAGGTTTTTTAATCTATGAATCAAGAAAAGTTCTTTCTTTTACCGGTGTATCCCTTTTTGTTGGATTCATCTGGGCATTATGGCATTGGCCAATACTATTATATTACAGTGAAAATGTCACTTTGGAATTTATAACTTTTTTTGTGTTTGTAATTTCGATGTCATTTATTATGACTTACTATACTTTTAAATCTAAAAGTTTATGGCCAGCAGTAATTTTTCATTCGGTAAGTAATGTATTTGTTCAGAAAATATTTCCTCCTTTAACAGAAAAAATTGAAGGAACTGAACATTGGCTTGGAGAGAATGGAATCATGTTTGCCATTGTAACCTTTGTATTTGCAATATACTTTTGGAGAAAAGCACTTAAAGAAAAATTATAATAGATACATAAGCAGATTTAATAATCAACACAATAAAATTTGATGAATACCTTAATAGAGTCAAAAAGAATAATATCTATTTTAATATTATATCTAATTAGCTTAAATTTTTCTTATGCACAATCTGATGGTTTAAAGAAACCAAAATTGGTCGTTGGAATTGTAGTAGATCAAATGAGGTCTGAACAATTATATAGATATGCAAAAAAATATAGCGAACATGGTTTTAAAAGAATTTTACGAGATGGATTCAATTTTAAAAACACCCAATATAATTTTACACCAACAGCTACTGCACCGGGTCACTCATCAATATATACAGGTACAACACCAGCAATGCATGGTATTATAGGTAATAGTTGGTACAATCGGTATAAAAAGAGATATACTAGTAGTGTGGAAGATACTACCGTAGTTTTAATTGGTAGCAAGAAGCAAAATAATACAGGAGCTTCACCCAAACAGTTATTGACTACTACAATTTCCGACCAACTACGTATGAATACTAATTTCCGATCAAAAGTAATTAGTGTTTCATTAAAAGACAGAGCGGCTGTATTACCTGGTGGTCATCTTGCCAATGCAGCATACTGGCATGATATCGAAACAAGTCCAGGGTATTTTGTTTCGAGTTCTTATTATATGAATGAATTACCTAAATGGGTAAGTCAGTTTAATGAATTAGAGAAATCGAGCAAATATTTAGATACTGTTTGGAATACGTTATATCCGATAGAGAGCTATACTGAAAGCTATGGGGATAACAACAAATATGAGGTTGTCCTTGGAGAAAACAGCCCAACCTTTCCTTATAATTTCAAAAAACTTAGAGAAAAATATAGAAAAAGAAATATAGAATATTTGATGTTAGGGTTTTCGCCAGCTGGAAATACATTACTCACTGAATTCGCTATGGATGCTGTTAAAAATGAAAATTTGGGTAGTGATGAAGAAACAGATATGCTCACTATTAGCTATTCTGTTACGGATAAAGCTGGACATATATTTGGCCCAAATTCAGTTGAAATAGAAGATATTTATATAAGATTGGATCTTGAAATAAGTAAACTTTTAAGATACTTAGATAAAGAAATTGGCAAAGGAGAATATACACTATTTCTTACTTCTGATCATGGTGCAGTTCCTGTAGCCTCTTATTTAAATGATATAAAAATCCCTACTGGAGTTGCTAGAATAGCAAGATATAAAAACCGATTGAGTAACTACTTAAACACTAAATATGGAGAAGGTTCATGGATTCAAAATTTCGATGGAGATCAGTTGTATTTGAACAGAAATATCATCAATGAAAAAAAAATACAATTAGAAAGTATTCAACAAGATGCTGCAAATTTTTTAGTAAATCTTGAAAGAATTAGCGGTGCTTTAACTGCCTATCACTTACAAACCAGTCAATATAATTCTGGTTTAAGGGAGCTCGTTCAAAATGGATATCAACAAAAAAGATCTGGCGATGTTCTTATAACTTTTGATGCTGGTTTAGTTCAAGATGATGATTCTGAAATTGAGATATCTTCAGTAAAAGGAACCATTCATGGTTCAGGTTATAGTTATGATACACATGTTCCTTTACTTTGGTTTGGAAATGGAATAACACATGGAGAATCAGTAAGGAAAGTTTCACCTATTGATATTTCTTCAACACTAACAATGATGCTTAATCTTCAATTGCCAAGTGGAAATAGTGGAAGTCCATTAATAGAATTATTTAAATAATGAACTCATTAAGTCTATGAATTAAAATAAATCTAAAAAAAGCACCTAAAACCATGTATAATTAACTGCTATAACAAGTGATTATACACAAACAGTTTTAAGCACAATACATAGAAATGAACGTCAACTTAAATAATAAAAAAATTAAATATGAATTCAATTCGGAAAATGGAGAAGTTTCCAGTAAGACAATATTTTCTTATAATCAAAGGGATAATATAATTTGGGCTGAATATAGCGGCGGAGAAATTATAAAAGATAATATTGTTAAGAATCATTTTGAATTTATTTATCAACGCATAAACCAAGAAAATGAATTAATGGCAGTAAATTATAAAAGCTACCTTGAACAAACAAAAAACGGGAAAATCAGAATGAATGAAACGTGGCAATGGATTTGTAAAGATCATAGTTCGGGTAAAACCATATTAATTGAGATATAAAATGAAAGTACTGATTATATATTGTCATCCAAGTAAAGAATCTTACACATATCAGATTTTAGAACAATTAAAAGAAGGTCTGAAAAGCGAAAGTATAGAGTTTCAAATCTCAGATTTATATGAGATGGATTTTCAAACTGATATGACCGAACAGGAATATATGCGAGAAGGACTTTTAAATTTAGATTTACCAATTTCAACAGATATTCAAAAAGAACAGAAAAAAATTGAAAATGCAGACTGCATAATTTTCCTGTATCCCGTTTGGTGGAGTGATTGTCCTGCTAAATTGAAAGGTTGGTTTGATAGAGTATATTCAGTTGGATATGCATATGGGTATGATACTGAAGGACATAAAATTAGGAAAATGAAAACTATCAAATATGGAATTTGTTTGTGTACAGCTGGGCATCCTAATGAGTTTTTAGGTGAAATTGGTATTGCTGAAAGTATGAGAAATGTAATGATTGATGACAGATTGGGGCAACGGTTTAATAAAAAGGAGATGATAATATTGGGAGGAACTTTAGACCAAGGAAAAGTCGAGAATGAACATTCTGAAATAGTTAAGAACATTGGGAAACGAATAAAAAAATACTGTGCTTAATGATGCATATGGTCAAAAGGTAAATATAGTAAAGTACCTTTTAGCTAAAAAATTAGCAACATAACTCCCTTAACTTTTTGCCCATGTTTTTGTTGCTAGCCCAGTCGAACCACAAAACTAAATAGCGTATTAGAGTTAATAAGCTTACTATCAATTGTTTTTGATAAAAATAAAAAGGGACAAAAAAAACAAAAATGTTAGTTTGTCCCATTCAGTACCCCCAAGATTTCTAAAATCGAACTTTTTGATTGATGATTTGAAAAGTATTAGCCTGTTTGTTGAACAACATGCTGCATTATTAATCGCATCTTAAAGTATTGATAATGCAACACAATCGGCTTCATATACCAATAAATTAATTTTAGCGTCATTAATAATAGGCATAACTTCTTAAGTACTACTTTCTACATAATTTAAAATTAACAGGTAAAAGCCTTCGGTATTTGTTGTTTGAAATAGATTAACGATGTAATTTCTGTTGTATAGATTTTATTAATGGTAACTATTTAAAAAATAAAGAATTAAGAGCCTCTTTTAAAATTTAAAAGACGTTCTTGTAGTTCAACTAACCAATTGTCACCATTCAAAATTATGTTACAAAAATCTGCCCTATTTTTTATTCTTTTTTTATTCCTAAATTCAATAACAATACAAGCCCAATGTATAATAGATCAAACAGTAACAATAAGTCAAACTTCTAACAGTTGTTCTGAAAATGTAATGGTATCTTTAAGTTCTTCCGAAACAGGAGTTAACTATTTTTTACGTGATAATGCAGACAATTCTATTATTGAAGGTCCTATAGCTGGTACTGGAAGTCAAATAGACTTTACTTCTGAAACCATAACTGAAGAGAAAACCTATAATGTATATGCTGAAAGAACAATTACAGCATTGGATTTTGATACTACAGGATATGTTGTTACTGCTAATGATATTATAGGAACTCAAACTGCTGTTACTCTAGAATTATGGGTAAACTATACCACACAACCAGGAACATCTGGGATGCCGCTTTCTATTGAAGGAGCTATGAATTGCCAAACCTTTAGTAACGGAGATCTTCGATTCTTTTTTGATGGTACCCAATCTGGAGCACCAATTTATGAAGTTGATATTAACGACGGAAGCTGGCATCATGTAGCAGCCTCTCACAGTAGTGGTATGACTAGTGTGTATTTAGATGGTAATCTTTTAGGTTCTTTCGCAGAAACACTTCATCCTTTAACGACCTTAACTAGGCCAACTGCTATTGGAAGTACTTGGAATGGAACATCGTTTAAGTATCAAGGAAAAGTAGATGATGTTAGAATATGGTCTACTGCAAAAACACAAGCACAAATACAAGCTAGTATGAATGCTTGTTTAACAGGTTCAGAACCAAATTTAGAACTGTATTATACATTTGAAGATGGCACAAATAGTAGCACAGTAACCGATCAATCTACAAACGGAAATACAGGAACATTAACCAGCATGGATATTGCTAACGATTGGGTTACAGGAATAGGCGCAGTTATGACAACAATGACCAATACACCTACAGCAACCATTCCTAATGATACTGAAAACCCTACAATTATGTGTCCTTCAGACATTGTAGCCACAACTACCGCAATCATAAATCCAACAAGTATAGTCTCTACATTTTCAATTCCAACAGGACCTGGTCAAACTGGAGGTGGAGTAGATGAAACTCTCGTTAATATGATAAACGGATCTGGATTATCGTCTTTCCCATCACTAACAGCTACTCATCAGAGTGGTAGTAACTCTGGAACATGGACTGGATCTGGTACTTCCGGAGAACTTACATTTAATCTTGGAGGATTACAAGCTGTAAACTCTTTATCTTTTTGGAATATTAGCGGTAATGCTAGTACTCAAGGAGTAAATCAAGTTGAAATATTGGCTTCTACAGATGGAGTTAACTTTACACTTATTCCAGATACGCCTACTAATTTTGCAGAAGTATCTACAATACTAACACCTCAAATTTTTAACTTCCCAACTACAAATGCTACTCATATTAAATTCAATATCATAAGTAATCATGGGTATACAGGTAGTACCGCACCAGGTGGTGGTGGACCTTCTGTTGGAATAGCTGAAGTCGCTTTTGGATTTCATGAATCAATTTGTAGTGCTAACAACGTAAATTTAGGTACACCTACTACATCAGACAATTGTGGAGTAGCATCTGTTACCAATAATGCGCCAGCGACATTTCCAGTAGGAAATACGACAGTTATCTGGACCGTTACTGACAACGCTGGTAATACTGCTACATGCTCTCAATTAGTTACTGTAAACGATACAACAAGCCCAACGATTACCTGTCCTTCGGACATTGTAACAGTTTGTAACCCTAGCGATTTGGGTACACCAGTTACATCCGATAATTGCGGAATAGCGTCGGTAACTAATGATGCTCCTGCTACATTTCCGGTAGGAGATACTACAGTTATCTGGACAGTTACTGACAACGCTGGTAATATAGCTATGTGTTCTCAATTAGTTACAATAAATAATGATACAGAAAACCCAACGATTACTTGTCCTTCAGATATTGTAACAACAACATTAAATACCACAATAATAAACCCTATAAGTGTAACATCAACTTTTACATCATCTTTCCCACTCTTGGGAATGATAAATGGTTCTGGTCTAACATCTTTTCCTTCACTAACAGCTATTCATATCAATAATTTTGGGGATATCAATAATCCCCCTAACTATTGGGTAGCTAATGGTCCTTCTGGTGAAATCACATTTAATCTTGGTGGGTTGAAGTCTATAAATTCTTTATCTTTTTGGAATCTTGGAGGCTCTATGGGAGGTGATCAAAGTGTAGGTGTAAATGGAGTTGAAATATTAGCTTCTACCGATGGGGTAAACTTTACACTTATTCCAGATACACCTACTAATTTTGAAATAAAAGAAGTATATTCTCATACTCCAGAAATATTCAACTTCCCTACCATAAGTGCTACTCATATTAAATTTAATATTTTAAGTAATCATGCCGTCGATGGTAATACTAATTCCGTTGGAATAAGCGAAGTAGCTTTTGGGTTTTCTGAAATACTTTGCACTGCTAACAATGTAAATTTAGGCACCCCAGTTACATCAGACAATTGCGAAGTAGCATCGGTTACAAATGATGCTCCTGCTACATTTCCTATAGGAGATACAACAGTTATTTGGACGGTTACTGACAATGCTGGTAATACCGCTATGTGTTCTCAGTTAGTCACAGTAACTGCACCAGAAATAAATGTATTGGGTAATGCTATTACTATTGTAGATGGAGATGCTACACCTGATGCAGCAGATAACACACAATATGGAGATGTTTATCTTGGTGATTATTTGGAACGTACATTTACTATAGAAAATACAGGAGATGAAGATTTAATCTTATCTGGCACACCATTGGTGGCTGTTTCAGGAAGTACTGATTTTACAGTAACTGTAGCTCCTATTTCTCCTGTAACTTCAGGAGGAGGAACAACAACGTTTACTGTTCGTTATACGCCAAGCACAGTTGTTACAAATGATACTGCTACTATAAGCATAACAAGTAATGATTGTGATGAAGCAATTTATGATTTTGCAGTACAAGGTACTGGTATTGAACCTATTCTTCTTAGTGCTAAAGTATATCTACAAGGCGCTTTTATGAATCCAGATGTAGATGATACTAGTTTAATGCGTGATGACTTAAGAGATGCGAATTATATCCCTACAACTTCACCGTATGCTGATGGATTAACTTGTAACGCAACCGTTTTTAATACAGGAGGAACTGACGGAACTGGACCAATAAGTAATGATATTGTTGATTGGGTTTGGGTAGAATTAAGAGATGCTACTGATAATACGGTAATTACAGAAGCAAAATCGGCGCTATTACAACGCGATGGAAATATCGTTGCTGTTGATGGTCTATCAGATGTACCTTTCTCACAACCTAACAATAATTTTTATGTCGTTGTAAAACATCGGAATCATTTAGGAATCATGACTGCCAATACAATTGCATTATCATTGACGCCCGTAAGTGTTGATTTTACAAATAGTACAACTCCAATTACTTTTGGTACTAATGCACAAGCAACTGTAATCGGATCACCAAATATAGCAGCACTTTGGGCTGGTAATGTAAATAGCGATCAATTGATACAATATTCAGGGACGAGTCCTGATACACCAAGTATTTTATCGAATATCTTAAATGATGCTGGAAACTTTTTAAACTTCCCAACATACACTGTTTTAGGATATAATGTGAATGATGCTAATATGAATGGAAGCTCTCAATATACTGGCACAGAACCAGATACTCCTTTGTTATTACAAAACGCACTAGCACATCCAGGAAACGTTTTAAATTTCAGCACGTATGAAATAGAAGAACAATTGCCTGAAAACTTAATCATAGACTAAATCATTTAATTTTGTATCAGCTTATTTAAGTGCGTAACATTCAATGAATAAAAAAATCCCAACATCACTGTTGGGATTTTTTTTAAGAAGAATTTTCTTAGTACCCCCAAGGTTTCTAAAATCGAATTTTTTGATTGCCGATTTAAAAAGTATTAGCCTGTTTGTTGAACAACATGCTGCATTATTAATCGCATCTTAAAGTATTGATAATGCAACAAGACTACAACAAAAAACTACTCAAAAAAAGATCCTCGAAGTATTCAATTCCTATAATGAATATATTCCATTTTCAGAAGATATATATTAACTTAACACAAGGATACATTCACATAGAAGCCAACAATCGTAGCATTAGTGAAGTTCGTTGATTGCTGAATATTCAATTAATATAAGTAATAACAAAAAAATAAGTTTGGCTTAAATAAACAGTTCTAAGCTTCTGATTGTATTTTTAATGCTTATAGACTTGGCGAGATTCAAATTCTTATATACTATTATTTTCAAGCTTAGGATAGGAAATTGGTTCTCACACATAAAGTTTAAAAATGCTAAACATTTTAGCTTTGAAGTTTATTAAGGTTAAAAATCTCTATTTTTTTGTGATTACTTTAGTTGAATTACGGAAAACCTCAATTTTTAACGTAAACAAAATCTTATATTTATCCAAAGAAACAATAATGTTTGAGATAAATGATCCCTTATTCGAAACGTTGTAAATAATAGCTATTGCTGTATTTTTTTCTTACATACTATTAAGATAATCATTATTTCTCTATCTTAGGACTGTGTAACAGGTACATACGGTTTAAATTAAACATTCAGTCGGGTGTTGCTATCGTTGCATTTCATTATTGAAACTAGCATCATAAACTGTACATTTAGTTTTTTTCGATACATAAGCCAACGCTCTACCAAAAATGAAAGAAGAGTATATAATAGAAGAGAATATTGATTTCAATCAAATTGAAGTTTTTGTTAATGACTACAAGATTCTTTTAGAAAAAAAAGAAAGTGGATTAGAATACACTTTACAACCAGTTGAGATAATTTTTCAGTCTGATTTGACTATAAATGATGATGATGAATCATTAGAAAACCTTAATGGCTTAATTGACCCGTTATTTCTTTCTTATGTTTCATTATTTTTAAAAGATTTTGTAGATGCAAGTATCACTTTTGTCTTAAACAATAAATTAACCCAGAAAAGGAGTTTCTCACTTTCTACACAGTTAGAACATTTTACAGCAACATTTGGCTTAAAAAATCGCCTTCATATAAAAGGAATTTATACAGTTAAAGACACTACAAAAGAGAAGGAAATAATATTAAGCAGTAAACTTACACACTCACAAAAGTTTATCCCACCAATTTATATTAACAACAATATAATATCAATTGAAAAGTATTTTAGTGTAAAAGAAAAACCTAATAAAGGTGAGTTTTACTATTTGTTAGAAGAATATAAAGCCAAAATAGTTAAATTAGTTAATTATTGGGGGTTTGAAGAAAATGATAGAAACTCTACAAAATCAGACAATCATATTAAAAAATTTAAGTTAAATCAATTGAGTTTTATTGAACTTACATTGTATTTACTTTTAATAAACGAGAAAACATACTTACCTATTGGCGGCAAAGGAATATCTGACAAAATTAGAATAAAAAGAAAAGAAGATAATTTAAAGCGTTTTTCTCATTATATAAGATATGTAAAAGAAATATCCAAAGGATTAAAAGAATTAGCATTAAATATTCAAGAACATTCTGGTAGTAGGGGTATTATTACAGCTCGAATATATAATGATACTAAATTAAAAACTCTAAAAGGAAAAGATAGCCTTGAAAATGAGTTTTTAAATTCAAGTTTTGGTAGTGAATACTTTAGAGATGATAATACTCGATTTTTCCTTGATATTAACGTTATTGATTTTGGCAAAAAAAGTATATCAGAAAAATATATTGACAACCTTACAAAGAATAAAGTTGATAATAAAATTATTGGAATATCAATAGATAAGTTAGACAATGATATAAAAGTAATTAAGGGATTTAATTATGAAGACTTTTTTGTTATTGGAGAAAAATACTTTCAATTAGAGCATCAACAAAACAAATTAATAAGTAGGTACGGTTTACATCATTTTACTCATATTATAAAAAATGAATTAAATGGTTTTATTAAAACATCTACTCAATCAGAAGGAATCGTTATATATAATGGTTCTAATACTGAAAGAACAACTAATATTCCTTTTGCAGAAAGAGGAACAACATATAATTGTATAATTCCATTAAAAATTGATTTTAACGAAGAAAATGGATTATCAAAAAAAGAAAATGAGAAGGCAAAAAGCGCTCTTGAAATTAACACTTTCAAAGATCTAGATAATTATAAAAGAGTTTATATAGATGATTTTAAAAGTGAGGAGCTAAATGGCAGAATTCCTATTTATGAGTTTCCAGGTAAAAATCAATATCCGAAAATTAGAAGACTTAAAAAAGAAATAAAAGAAGCAGATTTAGTTAAAAGAAAATATTTATACAATTTTAAGTTATATGAAATAATTACAGAGACAAATAAACATAAAGAGAATTGTATTTTATTGATAAATGCAAAAAAAATTTCAATCTCCAATGAAAGTAATTGGACAAGACTCTTATCTGCTCTAAATGAAAATTTCAAGGACATTATAGTTTATAATACTGATTATAAAGAAGTTGTCGAAATAAAAAAAATACGAGAAAGATTAGAGAGAAGCATTAGTAAAAACAATCAAATTAGTAATGAGTTTTATAAGCGATATAAATTTTGGCTAGATGATTCTCGTGTATTATTTTATTCTTTTAAGAAGCGTAATGATGATCCTTCTCAGAGGTTTGGAGCAACTCTTTTAACAGGTGACAATACAGAACAATTTGAGTTAATTAATTCTAATATTGGACATCATCATTATAATTTTGATTCAAATGATGGAATGTTATCTAAAGAAATTAATTTAAATATTAAGTTACCCCAAAATATATATAATAACAATTTATTTCATAATGAAAAATTAAAATATTTTGAGCTATTGATTACAAACACTGATAAATATAATAGTAAAATGAGTTTGTTTGAAGAATCAGTTCAATATTCATTAAACACTATCTATAGACCAGAACAAGTAGGATCAAGGAATAAAGGCTACAAAATAGTAGACACTCATTTTAGATTGGGTTCAAAAATTCACATAACCGATTTTTTCTACGGCAAAAGGTTATTCCAGAATAGTTTTTTCACAACGCCATTAGCCTATAAGTTAGCTGAATATATTGTTAAAAATAGCATACTTAAAGCTAATACTAATTATTCAATTATTGGTTATGATAAATATTCAGACTTCTTATCAAGTACAATAAAAAATTTGCTTGAGAAAAGTAAACCAGAAAATGTAAATTTATCTCATTTTACTATTTCAAAAGATGGTGTCTTATCAAGAGACAAATACAATCTTCATTCAAATACTATAATAGTTGTTCCAATTGCATCTACTTTTTCAACATCAATAAAAATAAAAAAAGACATAGATAGAATACTCCAAGGAATTAAGGGTACTAATAAAAAACAAAATGTTGCATCTTATTTAAATATACTGTTGGTTGGAAATAAAGCCTCAATGAAAAGGAGAGGAAACTCATTAAAAATAACCCAAACAACAGATAGAATACTTCATAATTTTAATTGGAAATTAATAAATAAAACAACCAAAATAGTTGAAGTAACCCCCTTTGATAAAAATGAAAAAACAGCACAAAAATATTTTATTCCACTATTGACTGAATGGAATGAGGCTCATAATTGTGATTATTGTTTTAAAACGTCTAAAGAGCGGTGTTTAATTGAAACTAGTTCTGCCTCAGTAACACCACAACTAATTTTTGGATACCCAAAAACTAAAATGGTGAACTTAACTTCGGTAGAGATAATTGATAAAATTAAGGTAGAAAATAAACTTGATTTAAGAGATTCTTTATTATATGGGAATTTAAAAAAGAATCATAATAATTATCTATACTTCACAAAAACAGGAACGATAATTAATAAGCAAACAAAAGATAGAAAAGGTAAATTAATTTATAAAAACCAAAACAATATAATTCGTTGGCTTAAAAAGCTAAAAGAAGATTCATTTAGTGAATTAAAAAATGAAAAAATTGTAATTGTAACACCAATTTCAGGTTCTAAATCAAACTTTCTTGATTTAGTAAATGAACATTTGTTTGAATATACAGCAAATTGCTTATTTATTTCATTAGAAGAGGATTATATAGAAAATGCCGAGTTTTTATATTCAGATGGTTTGCAAAATGCAAGTATTGTAATATTTGTTGATGATGTTTTATCTACTGTTAAGTCCTTTTTTGAAGTAAATGACATTGTTAAATATATTAGGAATAAGCCTACATCGGGAAAAGGTATCGATTTCTGCATTTCATTAATAAATCGAATGTCTTATGATAATGAAAATAATTTAATCTTAAAACTAGTTCCTTTAGATGAAAAATTTGATCTAAAAAACGGAAAAAATAAATTACTGTACTATACAAAAATTAATAATCCTTCTATAGAAGAACCAAATAATGTATTTCCATTAAAGAAAGAAAAAGATAGATACGAACTACTTTCATCAATATCATCTTTAGATTCTATAAGGTCACGATTCAATACTAAAAAAATTGATTTAAAAACAAATGATTTATCAAAAGAGTTAAAAACTAAAATTTTTGACCATAAAAGAATTTGGAAATATAAAAAGTTAAACCAGTTATTAGTTTTAAATGCTATATATACCTTGTTTAATTATGAAAATGAAAAACACCTTCATAAGGAACATTTAATTCAAATATTTAAGGAATTTAAATTTGAA
The DNA here is from genome assembly GCF_056033805.1 of Kordia sp. E. Lineage (NCBI taxonomy): Bacteria > Pseudomonadati > Bacteroidota > Flavobacteriia > Flavobacteriales > Flavobacteriaceae > Kordia > Kordia sp. E. Next base: position 53,523 of record NZ_JBRASR010000006.1, on the reverse strand, counting down.
GTGTTAAAAAATAAAATAAAAGATGAGCTAGATAAAGAGTTAGACGAACATAAAAAAAGTGTTATTAATGTTTATGAATATAATAGAAAGTATACCATTTTAAAAATTATATGTAGTACACCTCTAATTTATTATCAAGAGATAAGAAAAGCATCATTTAAATGGATTAATGATGAGTTAAAAGATATTATAAAAGACTTTGAGCCCAGCCAAGATTTTGTGAAGACTTTTTTTGAAAAAGAACCCAGTAAGTATTCTAGCTATCAGGCTTTTAAATTTTTATTAAAGAGATCAGTTGAATTAAAAAGTAACTTAATTATTAGTATTAGTTTTTTTAATGCAATTAAAGGTGTCATAGACTCAATTGGAGGAGAAGTAGATATATTAAATGAATTATGTACTACAAGCTTAAATTCTTTAATAACAACATTTGAAAAGAGTAATGACGTTGGGAAATATGAAATTGCATTGCATATACAGAAGAGTAAGGATTGTTTTCCTGAAAATAAATTTGAAAAGTTTTGGAATTCAATTAATTTAGAAAAGTTAAGAATTAGCAGAGTTGCTTATGAAAACTCAATATTGAGTGGAACAAGAAGTATGGAGGTTTTTGACGACTCTTTTTACGCGACTATTAATCAAACTCTATTATATCATTATACAAATTCAAAAAAAATGATAATTTATTTAGTTTCCTTAATACAAGAACTTGTATTAGAGCATGAAACTAAATCTGCAAAATTGGAAGAAAATTTAGATCGCATTATTATATCAAGAAAATCAAAATTTCGCGATAACACTAAAAACGGTAATTATTTACATTATCTACGTTTGTTAAAACTCGAAAACACAGAAATTGCATTCAAATTCTGGGAGGATTTCAAGAAAGAAAATTCAAAAGGAAAGAAAAGAAAAGAAAAATTACATAATATTGATTTCAAAGATTATAAAGAAAATCCAAAATTTAGATTATTAATTGGGAAAGGAATTAAAGCGAATTTGGTTTCACTAGTTAGCTACAAAGCTTATTGTAATGCTAAAACAAAATTATATAATATTGAAATAAAGAATAAAAATGGTTATGTAGAAAACAAAGATGAAAATATCAGAAACGATATTCAAAAATTACTCAGTGAATGCTGTAATATCATTGGCAAAGTTGAGGAATCTTATCTAACTGTAAATTTCAAAAAAAAGAAACAAAAAGTAAACAAAGATGATTTATATCTATTTAAGAATAAAAAAAATAAAGTTTCACCAAAAAATATTTTAAGCAATATTGAAACCTCTCTAACATTAGAGATATTTAACCTAAATAGGGAAAAAAGTAAATTCTCAAAAATAGAACTATCTAATTTTGAGGTGTATAAAAATAAACCTAATGATATTAAACCAGAATATCGTGATGGCTTTATTGAAACTGATATTCGAAACTTTAATGAATGTTACCAATTAAGAAATGATACGTATTCAATTTTATTTGTCAGAATCTCTGATTTCTACAAAGAATTATCGGATAATGAAGATGACTCTACAGAAAAAGAAAAAAACAAACTTTATACGCAAGCAGTATTAACTTTTTATTTAGAAAAAGGTGAAAGGATTGCCGAAGAAAAATTAAGACTCATTTTGCTTTTAAGAAAGTCATTAAGTAAATTTTTAAAAAATGAAATTTCCGCTAATACTTTTTTAGAATTACTCCAACTAGATAAATTAAAAGATTATCAAAGAAAACTAAAACATGGGGTAGGCGGCTTCCTAGATTCACAGTATGGAATAATAAGTGAGTACGAAGGAATAAGAAAGAAAATAAATGGTAAAGATGATTTTGATGATGTTTTGGATTCTACAGAAGCCGATGATAGATTAGTCCTAAAATATGCAAGTTCTAACTATTTTGAATTTCAGATAATTAATAATTTAATTGGTTCTCAAGTTGGGCTTAACTTAAAATCCATAACACAAAGAAAAGTATTTTTCCCTGAATACTTAGGTAAAATGATTAGTACTATTTTTAAATCAGATAGATTTGGTACATCAAGTAGGTTAGATATTCCATTACTTTCAATAAACTTTATCAAGTTTGAAACTTATTCAATATTAATTGATTCTGTAATCCCTGAATTAATAATTAATCAAAAAAAGTATGGAAAAATTTGTCAAATAGAATGTAATGATACGCCTGCCAACTTGGAAATCATTTTTTCAAACATTATAAATAGTAGAGGTAATAATGATGGCTATGGACAAGATTTATGTGAAGAAATAATAAAAAATTTAACAAATGTGATTGTTAATTTCCCTACTACGATTCCAAAAAATGGACAAAAGTATATCGTAACAGTAAAAATTTTAAAGTAAATGAAAACTATTATTATTATTGAAGATGAACAAAAACCCACTGATTTTATTAAAAAAGGTATTTTAGAATTATTTAGCTCTGATGAAGTAACTATTTTTGAAACAGTTTCTAAAATAAAAGATTTAAGAAATGCTATTGACAATGGAAAAGGAGAAAAATGGATTTCGGATAATCTATCCAAATCTTTTGATTTAATTATTATTGATGTTGCTCTAACAGGAGGATATGATGAAAAAGGTTTGGAACTTTTTCAACAAATAGAAACCAACGATAATTTTATTATATTAAGTAAATATGACCAAAATAACTTTAATATAAAAGTTGACATTGGAAGAAACTTCATTAATAAAAATAAGAATAGAGATTGGAGGTTGATTAGACCAATTAAAAGATTAATTGAACAAAAAATTATGTAGTATGAAAAAAATGAAAAATATATGGTCAGGTATAAATGATTATTTAGGTAATGTATTAGAAGACATTCTTAAAATAGATATATTAAATCATATTATAAAATATACACTAATTCTACTACTATTATTAACAGCAACTTTCTCTGCTTATCACCTTGGCTCAGATTTAATAACTCACTTTAACAAACCTTATGACAAAAATCATTTCCCATTTGTTTTAGAATTTTCAGAAAATTTATTTTTGTATTTTTTACCTATTTTTGTATTATTTGGATTTCTAAAATACTATGAATACGATTTAGAACGATATATAACAAAATCTGGTTCGGATCCAGACAAAAAAGCAGAAGAACAATTGCATTTATCTAAAAAATTATTCTTCTCATCTGTTTTATCATATATTACAATTAAAATAATTGAAAAATTATTTTTTAAGTTTGACGTATTAGTTGATAACGATTATTATTTAGTTCAATTAATATCTATTGGGGTTTTCTATATACTATTAATTACTTTTGTTTTGATAAAAAATTCATCTCATAAAAATGAAGAATAATAACATAGACTTGCAATAAAAAATGAAACAGTTTTTCTAAATACTATGATATCTTTTTAAATTGATAAAATCCTTGTTCTGCTTCGAAAGAAACTTTATAGCTTAAAGAAGAATATAGGACAAATTATTAAAAATAAGTGAATCATAGTTGTGTAAAGCTTACATATTTACTAAGATTAAAAGATTTATAGAATAAAAAAGTATTTTTTAAACAATTTCAAAAAATATTACTCTCTTTGATTTCATTTAAAGAATAAATTGAGATGGGAGTTTTTTCTATATAATTTGCAGGTATTCTATAAGACGAAATTACTAGTGATTTAATTTGATATTCGTTTGATTGAAGTCTAAAAACCTTTTTTATTTGAGATTTATTTCTACTTAACCACTTTTCTCTATTGAGGTGTTTTGGAATATGTTTTTCAATGTATTCTTTTATATTATTTTTAAAATCATAAATGATTTTGACTTGTTTAGTGTTTTTACATTCAATAGAATAAATAGTCTTTGTATTATGATCGAATGCAAGAATGTCTATATCTCCATAGTTTTTATCCGCTATTAAAATATTTCTATCTTGATTTTTATACTTTCTATTTAATATTTTAACCTCATAAGGTATAATTTCAAGGTATGTATTATTATTTAGCCAACTGTAAACTTCTTTTCTAAATTCTTTTCCTTTTATATTATTGCGTTCTGCTAACAGACGATTTATATTTTTATAGACAGGTTCTACTTTCATAATTCCATTATAGAAAATAGCTTGTAAATTTTTTGAAGCTGAATCTAAATGTCTCATACTCCATAAAAAGGTACATGAATTATCTTGATTTTTTATATTTAATATTGGTCTCCTTAGATAAGAAAACTTTCTATTAAATCGCCATGGAAATATTTCATGGAAACTTTTCAAATCTTCAGGCTTATCCATTTTCCCTCTTGTTTTAAGAACAAATTGATCTATAAAGGCTTCTATCTTGTCGTTATTCAATTCTAATTTTTCTTTTAAAATATTTTTGAACTCACCCTCAGAACATTGAATGTAGGACTTTGATTTACTTAAGCAATATTCACAGAGAAAAAACATAATATTATCAATTTCTGATAAACTTATTTTCCAATCTTTTAAGAATTGTTTATCAACATGATCATAGTAAATATTAAACTCTTTTTCTTGTTTAGATGTTGAATCATTTATTTTTTTATTATTTCTAAACTTTTTTCTAAAAGACTCCTTAAAATCAACAATTTCATCATTTGTAGTATCATTTCTATATTTTACTAAAATATTCTTGTGGAAACTATGATCAATTCCAATTCTTCCAGATGGTAGTAAGCCTATATTTGGATTGTCAATTTTGTACTGGATTGAATCTTTAACTGTTCCGTAATTTATTATTTCTATCATTATTGCTAATAGAAAATCAACATCGTCATCGTTTTCTTCTTTATTTCCAAAAAATGGTTCAGCTACTACAAACTCTATCAAGCCGCGAATAGCTATTGAAGTTTTGATTCTTTTAGCTTCATATTCTCGAAATTCTTTAATTACATCATCGTACTTACTAAAACATTTTAATCTAGTAGGTATTTGAACTGACCAATTAGCTCCTTCATGAATTAATGCTTCATGTTTTAACAGTAAAAATTCTAATAATTTCTTTGAATCATATTTTTTTAGTCGATATCGAAGTTGTTTGATTAAAGAATTTATTAAATCTTCACATAATTTTATTTTTTGTTTGGAGTCTGCTATTTTTTTGGGAATAGGCTTATTATATCCTAGCCATTCTATATTTTTTTCCAATACTAAAGCTGTATCAGCTTCCTGAATGAATCTAACTTTAGGAATAAATCTACTTTCAGTTTGGATATTATCTGTGAACATAGTCAAGATCATCTTTGCTTCACTTAAGGGCATACATGAATCTAGAATATTTTGAATTTCACTTTCTGATATTCCTTTAAATTCAGCTATTTCTAATAAATTACTCAGCCCTTTAATAACACAACCCATCAAAACCCTTTCTCCATGATTATCACTTCTGTTTAGTGCATTATAAATTCCGATTGGAATTTTTAAATGAATTCTCCTAGTGTAAGGCTCAATTCTATACTTAATCAATAATTTTGATAAATCATTAGTTTCAACATCGTCTAATAAAATGTTGTTTAGTGATTCATCAAATTCAAGTATTATTTCTACAGGAAGAGATTCCAATTCCTGTATAAGCGGGTTTAGATACTCATAAAATTCATTTAACCAAAAAAGTATTGAATCTATGAAGTTTTTACCATAAGAATCCTTAGGTGCTTTTAAAGAAACCCATATAGGACATATATATTTTTCAATACACACTCGTAAAAAACCGTTAAAAAGTTCCTCAGATGTATATATAGGAGCATGATTTTCGGTCTTAATTACTGGTAAATAGCTTAAAATATTATCACTATTATGATGAAGAATAAAATGCCTGTCATTCTTTTTATTTGCATCAATAATTATTTCTCCTTGTATTGCAAAATCAAAAGAAATAAAACTTGGACACTCTTCATCTGTAGGAAAAAATGATTCAAAATTACGTTTGTACCATTTAAAATAACTCAAAATGGAAAAAGCTGGGTTCATTATCATTTCTTTTTCTTCAGCTCTCTCTCTAGCTCTCAAATACTTCCATAGAGATAATTTATCTAAGTTCCAATATGTTATTAAACACTCAACATTAAAATAACTGGTTGCTAATTGATATTTTGCATTCTTAATTTTCTTGAACATTAATGAGTATAGTTCTGTCGACATCGGAGCAGTAACATGAAATGCTAGAAATTCTATTTGTTCATTCTCAAATTCTGATTTAACCTTTTGTATTGCTTCATCAGCTCTTTTTTCAAAATGTTTTTGGTCTACCGTCAATAAACATACATAAGCAAATTTATTATGATCAAACTGCCATATTGATTCCTCATAAGACAATGGTGTTTTAACATCTATCTGTTCCCATATTGAGCATAAATATTTATGTAAATCATTCAATACTGTTTTAATATACAAAGATGATAATTTATCAATTTCATTAAACTCTTCAACGGTTTTTAAAATAAAATTGTTCAAACACATCATCTGGCAAGAAGGCATTACTAAATAGAAATTCTCTTGAAACTCAATAAAAGGTTTTCGGGTTAGTATATTATTCTCTGATGTAGATTTCTTGATTTCGTCAAAAGAAGACACAAATTCTGTAATAATATCAAATGTAATATTTAAGTCTTTATAGATTTTTTGAATTTTTTCTTTTTTGAATTCAAAATGATTTGAATGCTTTTCTAAGAACTTGGAACTTGGAAAAACTATTTTCCCTTGCCAATCATTATCCTCAAAGATATTTCTTTTGTAGTCTAATTTTTCTGCAATCTCATTAAATAAATATAGAATAAAAAATCCACCATCCTTAATCTTAGCTTTTAAATTTTCTGTTAAATCGTTATCACATAATAAGATAGTGTTTAATAAATTTTGATTTAATACCGTTGAATCATTTGTCATACCAGGAAACACTATATTATTTCCATTAAGGAACATAATATTTTCTGTAAAAGCAGCTTCACAAGGATCTTCTCGATAATTAGATTCATATTCCTTGTGAATCAAGTTCTCTAATTCTTTATAATTTATTGACGAATTAATAGAATTCAAATTGCTACTTATTATCTTTTGTATGTTTTCTAATCTGAATTCTTTAGACTGATTTTTTGGAGTAAGTTGTAATAATGAGAATATTTTAAGTAGTTCAAGACTATTATTTTTAGCAATATATTTTTTAAAAGAACGACTTTCTTTTACTTCTGGAAATGAAAAAGGAAATTGTGTATTAATAATATCTTCAATATTCTTACTAATACAACACTTTTTATATTTTTTTCCACTACCGCACGGGCATGGTTCGTTTCTTCCTATTTTAGACACTTTTAATATTAATGAGTTTAACTTAATAATGTAAGATAAGAAACTAGATTTAAAAAAGTAGTTTATTTACTACTAAGTTATAATGAAGTCATGAAATGTTAAATTAAGTTTTTAAGCATAACTACTAGGTTGAATTGAAACAATTTCAATAACTTTTTCGTTCTTTTTATTAACTATTGCTTTTTTACCATCACTAATTTTATTAGCTTCTTCTTTATCTAAATATTTTATAAAATGTTTAAAGATAGAGAGTTTAGCTTCATGAATCTTTCCAGCTTCTATAGTATAAGAAGAGTAGTATGTGCCTTGTACTTCATGTGAATGATAATTGATGAATCCAGGTATATTTTCACCATTTAAATCATTACTAGTGGCTCTATGAAAAGTTGTATTTATTGATTTTATAAAAATCTCTATTACGTTCTCAAACCTTTCATCACTTTTCTTGGTAATTGTGCTTAACTTTTCTTTCATTAAATCAAATTCAAGGAACTCGAATCTTATAGGTTTAGAAAAATTAGTATATGATTCAAGTTCTAAGAAATTTAGATATTCAGCTAAGGCTTTATCTTCTGTTTTTTCCTTTTTGATTTCTTCATACTTGTTTTGAATAAATTTTCTGTATAATACTTTTGATCCAAATAACTCAATAGTGAAATCTGCGGTTTTCAGCATCTTTTTTGTGCTAAATCCAGTATCAGTTATTTGAGCGCAGAATAAATGAATGTCATTATTGTTTAAATAGTCAATTAATATTGGTGTGACTTTTTCTTTAGGATTAAATTTACGTACGTCATGATAGGCTCCATAAAATGAATAATCATTTACCCCCCATGTTGTATTACTTTTTTCATCTATAAATGATTGGTACTGCTCTAATGAAATATTTTTTAGTTTTTCTTCAGTAGTCCCCCAGTCATCAACGCTGATTCTGATTCTATTCTCACTTAAAAAAGATAAAAATTGTAATTTTTTTGCAGTGTTGTAGTCATTATCTTTTAAATACCTTTCATCTATGAATTTCCATATGTCCTCAGTAATTTCATTTAAATTATTCAACTCTTTGTTTATATTATTACTTCTAGCTATAAAATTCCCTAAAGTATCTAAGACTAAATTAGGAGAAGTTCCATATTCTTCGGCTTTATCAAAAACAAACAATAAACTAAGTGTAACTGAGGTTATTTTATCTAATTCTTCTATATTGTAAAAACTAATTTTATCTAGAATATCTTGAGTTTGCTTATTTCCTAATGCTTCTTTAAGATTTGAAAAATTATTTTCTAAATTAAAAACAGCTTCAAACTCATTATACGTAAGTTCATTATCGACAACTTTTTGTTGTAACAATTTCCTAAGGTTATTCCCAAACTTTATTGAAGTATGCCCTTCTGATTTATTAATTTCTCCAAATAAAGCAATTAATGTTTTGGCAACTAGTAGATTTTGTTCATAGCTTAATTGGTTAACTTTCTCTAGTTCTTCATGTTCAACTAGAGAGGCAGATATATTATACTTTTTATATTCTGGATTAAAAGTATTGACTTTATGAAAACTAAAACTTTTATAGATATCAAAGAAATCTTTTTGACTATCATTATTATCCACCTTCTTTAACTCACAAAGTTTTGTGTCTAGATCATAAGGAATAACAGAAGCCCAATTTTCATTAAGAAACTTTATCATAGAAGGAAACTTCATTTTTAAATAAGTGAAGTTTAGGAAATCATTTGTATTCAGTCTATCTGGTAGTGATTGATAATCGAATACTAGTTGATTTACTAATCTTTTAACGCCTCTATGGTTGGAAATATAATCGTCAAATAAATTATCTTTTCTGTAAATAGCTTTTTTTATTTCTTGAATAAATAATATTTCAGATTGTAAGTCTGATATTTCCAATAAGTCAACAAAATCTTGCTTTAATTGTTTTTTCTCTATTTCAGGCAAATACACTTCTAGCTGAAAAAATTTGTCTACGAAAGTATGGTCTACAATATCATTCTTTTGCATGAGTGTATTCAGAATGTAATCTTTATCTAATGCTATTACGAAAATGAAATTTCTAAAATTTGCAGTATTTCGTACTAATTTTAAAATTTGTAGCACTTCTTTGTTTGAAAGTCTGTCTAGGTCATCAATGAAAACTATAAATTTCTTATTTAATTCTGTTAGTATTGAATTAATAGTATCATAAGTTTCAAGTGAAGAAGAATTTGAGGAAGATGAAGCTTTAGTAAAAAACTCTTTAATATTTTTATTTTCATAAAGCTTTAAAAGCTTGTCAGAATAATTAAGGACATGATTTGATAGTTGTCCACTATGCTTACTTAATTCTCTGCTAAGTTGCTTGAAAAATTCACTAATGATATCATCTTCATTATGATTCAAATAAGGTAAAAACTTGAGTTGAATTGTATCTTTTAAATACTTCTCTTCAATCTTTTTTTCAATTATCCGAATAAGGCTTGATTTACCATTTCCCCAAGGACCGACGATTCCAATAGTAAATGATTTGTTGAAATTTGATCTTTCTAAATAACCGATCAAATCATCTGCTCGTTTCTCATAATTTAGCTTATCGTCCGCAAATGATTCTATTGGATTATCAGCAACAAAAGGATTGTTTGGCAATTTCTGTTCTGCCAAAAAGCACCTTTTTATTAGTTGTATTATTAAAAGAAATGTAGTCAAGAATAATAGAATACCTACAAAATCTAGATAACGAAATGTACTTTTTCCTACTGTAATAAATTCCCATTCATTAGCATAATCTGTAAATCTCAGAATATAAAAAAGTAAAGTAGAAATGAGTATTCCGTGTAATAAATTAGTAGAAGGCTGATAAGCTTTTAAATAGAATTTATAATAGAGAAATAATCCACTAAAGATGGATATTAAGAGAAGTATCCCAATAGAAATCTTCTCAAAAGATTTCTCTTCAATTGTAAAATAATCATAAATCAATTTGTTTATCGTGTTGCTGAAAAAATAAAAAGAAGTTGTTATTAGAATATAAAGGAAAATATAGCGAGTGATTTTAGAGCTAAAAAACGTATCTAAAAGTTTTGTCATGAGTAGTCTGTTAATTTCATACCATTTTAGCGAAGAATTATTTTTTATAAATGTAAGAAAAATAATTCTTCGTACAGAACAAATATTTGTTAGAATTTAATTGTTTTTTTTATGATTTTGAACATAAAACTAACGAATTAAGGGTTTAAATTGCTATTCTTTAACGGATTAAGTGGCGCTTTCACTTTTTTTGATTAACTTATGATTATCGTTTTACGAAAAAACAAGAAAAATATGTTTTTAAATTCTTTTTTTAGCGGTGTAGTTTCCTTCTTTTTTAAAGAGGTATTATCGAAACGTCTAACTATTGGTAAATTATTCCCAAGAGATTATGCTGATAAATTATCAAAAGAGTTGATTAGTAAAAAACGCATCCAAATTTTAGAGTCGGCAGGTAAAGAAGTGCCTACTGGAAAAAACATCGAACACAAATTAATTGCCCTTTCCAAAGAGTATAGAATTAAATTAACCTTTTTTTATCATCCAGTTTATATTTTAAGCGGTATTTACAATGCCATAGATGATGAACCAAGGTTACCTTACAAACAAAAAGTCCTTAATAAACTTCAACGAGAAATCAATAAGTATCTAGGTAACGGACCCGATGATCCAATTAGTTCAATTGAACCTAATGATCCAAACACTCCAAATAGTCCGATCAAATTTAGATTACCAAATCAATTTTCAAAATTATTTGATAATAAGACAAAAGAAGAGAACCTTAGTGATATCGAAAATAGTTTAGTGAGATCTGTATATGTTTCTTTAAGTACTGATGTAAGAAGAAGTACACTTACAGACTATTTTAGGTTATTGAATACAGAAATTAAATTATTAGATATTATACTTGTTGAAGATGAAACAACAATCTTTCCTTCTGTGTTAAAGAAAAAAATAAAAACAAAATATATAATAGAGGCAGAAATAATCGATAGAAGAAAAGAAAAACTATATCAACAATTATTCGCTGAGATCAAAGACCTTAGAAGGTACTTTAGATATCAGTATGCAAACGTTGCTAATGTATCTCAAAAAGAGAATTTAGATAAAAATAATCAAAGAAAGTCTAATGCTATTATAGTATTGGATTGTTGTTATTCTGATTCTATTAAATATTCTTTTGGTTTTATAGATACAGTTGTTAAAAAACAAAAAGTATTTGTTAACGAAAAAAGAACTAGAATATTTACGTCATTATATATTTCAAATGAGAGATACTCACCTATGCTATTCGATAATTCAGACTTAATTGATTCTCAAATAGAAGTCCTTTTTGATACATCTCAAAAAGAAAATTTATTAGGTAAAAGCATTGGGGCATCTGAAATCTATATATCATCATTAGATAACTATAATAAGGAGTGTCTATCAATGTTTAGAGAAAACAGGAACTTAAAAGACTCGCAAATAAATGACTCTTTTAATATTATTGACACCTCAGAAAATGAAAATACTTACAAAGAACTGTCTAGTTATTCAAAAACAACAAATAGTATCTTAGAGGAATGTAAATTTTTTAAGGAATCATTAAGAACTAAATATTATTGTAATACTAATATACTTCAAGATAAAAACTTGAATATTAATGAAGAACTTAAGTTATTTACATCTATAAATGATAGAGCTAAAGAAATGTTTTTGAAAGCTTTTGAAAGTTTAGAAGAGTTTTTCGAAGAACTTTTTCGAAAAAGTAAAATAAATACTAGCAATAATGGAAAATCTAATGTATTTATATTATCTAATACTCGTAAGAAACGATATCGTTCTATATTAAAGGATAGCAATAGATTTATATTTATAGAGGTTTTAAAATTAGTATCAATCTTTACTTGCGCTTATATAATAAGAGAGACTTTAATCAATCTAGACTATATATTCATATCAATTGTAATCTTGAGAGGAATATATCTTTTAAAAGATAGTTATTTTAAGGACTTAAAATTCTTTTATTGGGATAAATATATTTTAAGAAAACAATTTTCTATTGAGAGAAGAATATCAGAGATTAAAGAGAATTTAGATATTAATAAAAGAAAAGAACATTTAACTTTTATTAAACTCTCTACAAAAAGTAAGATATATCATAAAATATTAATTAATAAAGAATCCGATAATCATATTATATTCAAATCATCTAACTCACTTGTGATCTTGATTACATTATTTGTATACCTTGACTTCTTTATGAGGTTAGATAAAGGAAGAGTTTATATATCTAATAGATTTTTAGGTAGATTAATTAAATACTTAAATGAAGATATTACAGTGCATAATAAATAATCTCTATTAATACAAAATAAAGAAGCCTCTCATTGTGAAACATGAGAGGCTTTTTTAACTAAAAATGAAACCATAAAAAAGCATACTTGTAGTAATTGGAAGTGAATATGATCCAGAAGATGAGCTTTACACAAAAGGTTGTTTGTCTGGTTTCACAGAAGAAGAAGATAGCTCATTTTTAGAAGAAAAAGATCCTTTAGCTTATATGTACGATAATGATGAAAATGATAGTGAAGTTTATGTTAATATAGGCTTCATTGATTTTTTACCAATATTGAAAAATCTTGTTGATCTTTATAATTTATTTAAAAAATACGATTTACAGGATAGTTTAATCTTTACAGCTACCTATTATTATCTACGCAGTTCATATGAGTACAAATTGTACTTATTATTAAATGAAGTTTTTCAAGACATTCGATTTGATTTTTTCCATAACAAATCAATTGAAAAACCTTTTATGTATATGCTTTGGAATGTTTAGGAGAAGGTATTAATGTATATATACGATTGACCTTAGTGTAACCCAAAACAATTAGCAACGAAACACAACAACTCTCAACAGAATGCAACAAAAGCTAATTTATTAATTATTAGCGACATACATTTAAAACTCATTTTGCTAAATATCAGACACATGGTGTTTGCAACAACTTGCAACAAAAACGGCAATCATTACAATTGCCGTTTCACATTCAGAATAATTTAGTTTTACGATATTGAGGTATCTAGGGAACTATTCTGTTTATTAATACTATTTAGAATAATAGATTGCAAAAAGTAAAACTAAAATGATAAAACCAATTGCAGTAAAGAAGCCTGCAATAAATCCTTTAAAAAAAACCTATTTTTAAACATTCATTTTAATTTTTACTTTTGTTTAATAGCAAGACGGCGTGTAGTAAGCCTTACGTGTTAGCCGCCTTGCCCTAAACAGCAGGATTTACGTAAATCCTACATCAATAACACATCTTAAATGTAAGCACTCGTGTTAGAGCAAGTGCTTTGAAAAAAGTGAAAAAATGAAACATTTTTGATGTGTTATTCTTTTTATTTCTGTAACTCATTATCTAAATCAAAACGAGTTACATATTTGTAAACTGCTTTACATAACTTTATAAAATAAAACATTCCAACTATAGCAATGATTATTATAACTAATTGAAGTACAAATATTCCCGCTGAAAAGTTTGACACTTCAATAAGTAATTGATTTATTAAATTCATGAATTTTTATTTTTAGTATATTTTAGGTAAATGAATTTTTTGAATTTCCCATGTTACCACTTGGCTCATAATTTCTTTTCTTGGCTTTTTTGTAATTTCAAGAGGATAATATTTATTAAGAAACTCTTTGTAATTCCATACAGGATTGTAGTTAAGTTTTATTTCTTCCGTAACGTATATTTCAAAATCATAAACTGTAAGATGTGAATTCGTTATGTTTTTTCTTTTGACTATTACTTGAAAACACTTAAATCCTTCAATTACTTTAGTAGTATTACGATTTTCTATGATTTCATAGTTATCGGAAAGTATTAATTTCCTAACCTTAAATTTCTGTCCTATTTTATAGCTGTTTTTTTCGATATCTCTTACAACTGAATTACCTTCAAGAGTTTCTCTGTTAATTTGTTGACATCTTTCTATAGTATTTGAATATTTTACATTATCACATTTAGATTTTGACTCATAAAAATTTTCATACAGGTCTAAAGTATACAAACACTTTATATCTCCTCCACTTACTTCTAATACAGTTTTGGGAATAGAATTAATGAATTTATCAGGATTAACAGAATCAATATGCTTTGTTACAAATTTTTTAAATCCTGCTTTTTTCTTTTCTATTATAGAATCCGAAAGTTTTAAATGCTTGTTAGCCATAAAAGTATGTTTCAAATAAACAATACTTCCTAGCTTTTTTTGATCTTGTGCATTGAGATTAAAAATATTAGTGAAAAATAATATTAAAACTATAAATCGTAGCATCATAATAAATCTTTTGGATAGTATTGATTGTCTCTATAGGTACTATCATCTAATCCCATAATTTTAGTAATAGCAGCAGCTTGAAAGCACCAATAACCCACATATACATTATGTGGATTATTATGCTGATTATATAATGGAGTTCCTTTAAAAGATTGATACCATTTTTTTTCTAAAAAATGTTTTAATTTTTCTTCGGCTAATGTTTTATTGGTTTCATTTATGATTTCTTTTAAAACTCCGTACCGTTCATTTATATGAAAAAATTCTGTATAACTCTCTTGTTCAATAGTTTCTCTATTTGATAAAAAATAGTGTATTAGAAACTCAATAAAAAAATCTTTCACACCATCATCATCAATAAACTTAATAAGCTTTAAAACATATTTTTTTGGGATCTTTAATAAAACACCTAATGACAACATCCGTGAAAAATCTAAAAAACCTGAAAAAGTATACTGATTTAATGGTGTTGAATCACTAGCTAGCATGTTCCACACTTTAGGAGACCAAGTTTCTTCCATCAAGTTTACAGCATTGATATAGTCAGAAATAACTTCTTTAGAATTCATGTTATCTCCAAGTGAATAATGAGCTATAATGATATTTTTATAAGTTCCCGACATACCATCTTTAACAATACTTATTCTTTCGGGTTTTATTTGACCTTCTTCAATTTTTTTTACTCTCTTATTAAGTCTACTGTAATCCCTTTGAATTATTTCTTCAAAATAATTTTTGTCCTTTATAATATCTCTAATCATTTTTAACTTTTTAAATTATCACGGAAACCAAATTTCGATAATATTTCCTGCACTATCTAATAATTGATAGTAATTTGATCCATTAGGTGCGATTTTACTAATGATACGTTTGTAACCTTCCTCAATTATTTCATCAGCTAACTCCGTTCCAACTTCAAGAGCCAATCTATTTGTACCTGTATTAGTTCCTAAAATCCAACTATCACTCATCTGTTTACCATCTAAGGTATTCGACAAAGTAGATGTGTTAAATTTACTTTCGACTATTAAGTACTCTCCCGTTTGTGGATTCTTAAATACTCCATCAATTCCATTACCTGAATGGAGATCAATATCTGTAATTCTATTATGTAATGGTTCATACCCTAATGATGTTAAATCCGTATCTGTAACCATTTCACCAAAATTTCCTTTTCTAATAGTATTACCTGTCTCTAGTGGAATGTCTCCTCTCAATACCTTTTTAATGTTTTCCTTTTGTGTTTCATATATTTCATCCATATAACGATATACGGCTTCAACTACTTCAAATACTTCATCTACATGTTTTACTGCTCTAAGTATTTTTATAACTTGACCTACACCAATTATATCTAATATCAGAAAACTGCCTGCAAGTCCCACACTTGATTCTACTCCATAAAAATCTTCCCCTGTTAGTACAATTAATGCATCTTCTATAGGTAAAACATAACGCCCAGCCGCTACTAATGAATTTTCTATTAGTAATTGAAATAAGTAGTCTATACCACAAGAAATACAATCAGCAGTATTCATATTAGGAGGCATACGATAAGTATACCATCTATTTTTCAATCCTTCTTCTTCATCATTTGTTGCGCCTTCAATTTCATTTAGTTGAACGTAATAATAATTTTCTGCTGCATAATCTTGAGAAGCGATTGTATTTCCGTCAGTTGGATTAATTATTCTCCTAGTAGTTGATTCACATAATATATGACCATTTTCTAATAAATACATGGTATATGCACCTCCGCCATTTGATTGATCAAATCCATCGGAAGCCGCTACATATGTCAAAGATTGTTTACCGTTTATTACTCCTGTTCTTGAATAATCCCATTCATTACTTTCAATTGATTCCGCTTGAATAGTTAGTTTTACTTCTTCTTTTGCTTCACTTGACCAATTATTTTCGTCAAGAAACTTTTTTAATTTTTCTTTGATAGTCGGGTTTTCATTCAACCATTCATTCATTTCAAGCGTAATACCATCAATTCCTAACAATGTTTGTATTTTTGGAACAATAGGAATTGTAGATGGGTAATTAAAAGGGGGTGGGGTTGTATTCACTCCACCACCATTAGTTGTATTGTTACTCGGGTCAGTTGTTCCTGTGTACATTCCGCCACCAGTATACACACAACCAATTACTCCCCATGCACCAGTACATTGCCAATAAGCAACATATTCACCATTATGACAAGCTTCTCCTGGGCTATGGTTAGCTCCTTCTCCACAATTTACAGGAATGCATCCGCCATCTTCCCATGCAATTATTTCTTCTGATGTGCTAGGGCATGGTGATTCTGATTCTCCTAATAATAAATTATCATCAACTATATATTGTGCTGTTGCTTGCGTAAATATGTATTCAATTTCACCATTAGTAACAACATAAGGGTACGCTACTAGCATTTGTGTATACCCACCATCATCAAAAACGGTCAATATATAATTTTCTAGTACATTAGGCGTAGCTTCTTCACGCTTGGCAATAAAAGTATAACTATCAAAAGTTTCTCCCGAAATCACTTGAACATTTGACGTATTTATACTGACTCCATAGATTACAGAATTCAAATTATCTTCACGCACATCATCATTCAAAAATGTAGATGATATGTGTCTATCAAGGTCTTTATTCTCTTGAAATAGCTTTTGTCCCGAAACGTTTTTAGCTTCAAAGTCAAGAATAGTTTGTACGGTTTGTTCTTCTTCTAATTGGACAATTTCATCTTTTTCACAATTGGAAAAAGTAAGGAATACCAACACAATAAGTGCTAGTCTAAAAAGGGATAAAAAATGATTTCTCATAAAATTGGTTTTTAAAGATTATTTATTCTTAAAAAGCAATTCAGTTTTAAGGGACAGGGAAATTTCTATACGTTACTCAACCAGTAATAAAATGAAAAAAAGCGAATTATGTAAGGAGAATCTTCCCCGTATTTTAGGGGATTATTCATGTATTTAATATTGATTTTAAAGGTTCATTATTTTAGTTTTTTAGTATCTTGGACTTTTATTAGTTTTTTGTATTTAGAATAGTACTACAGCAGTCATTAATTTTTGAATTTTAATGAAACCTATCATAGTTAAAAAATAACTTTAGTAATACTATTCTGTATAAATACAAATCAAATATATAAATAAAGTTATATTTTAACAACTAAAGTTGTTTATTTTTTTTGATTATGTCTGAAATAGGGAAGCGTTTTAAGGAATTAATTGTTGCAAATAATGACTCTAACAAGTCGTTTGCAACTAAGATTGAGGTAAATCCTAATTATATATCTATGATGATTACTGGACGTAAACCCATTAGCGATTCTATATTATATAGTATTAAAAAAATAATTCCCAAACTTAATGAAGAATGGTTATTACATGGTAAGGGAACTATGTTTCTTGATATTGAACAAGTAATACCAAAAACAGTAGATGATAAGTTTTCTACGATTTCAGATGATGAATTTGCATTGTACTTTACAAAACATAAAGAACGCTTGTTGGAGAATGAGATTATAAAGGTCGTGATTGATAAAGCTGCTTCTGACTTATATATTAGCAAATTGAAAGATGATATTAAAAAGTTAACTGACAATAGCTAAAATGACTTCTTTCTCTTCTAAATTGAGTTGAATGTTATTTAAAATTTTATGTTTGATCGTTTTTAAGATTTCTATTTCTTTCTGATCTTTTACTAACTCAGCTTCATATAGTTCAATTACATTTCTTTTCGTATATGATATTTCATCTGACAATAGTTTTCTAAAATCTTCTTCAGATAAATTCCCTGATTTAAACTTATATAGCTCACGCTTAAAATGTGCAATCCTTGCCAATAATTTCTTGTCTTTTTTCATGATTTATTGTCAAGTTTATGGTTAACAAATTCTAAACCTTCGTTCAACAATAATTCTTTATAATTATGGACTTGTCTTAGGTATTTTAAATAATTACGAATTTTCAACAACATAAGCGTTCCAATTATGATTACTAAAATTGCAAAGAAAATATACGCCAATATATTATAATTGATTTGTGGGATAAACACCCAGCTAACAAAGAATATAGCTGATAAACATGGGGAATATAAACTCAATTTTAAATACTTTAATGTAAGCCCGATATCTTCCTTTTTTAGTAAAATAGATATGATAACAAACATTCCTATTGCCAAGAACAGTAAACTACTATGCGTCCCTACCGAATACAAAAAACGATGCACACTAGTATAGCCAAAAAACTTATCTTCTAAAGGTTTATCGTGTACTATTACATGAACAAAGGGTAATACACCACTTAGAATAATAAGTATATTACCCAAAAGTTCATAAGTGAAAATCTTAGTAGGATTTTTAATTTCCTCTTGTAGTTGGTGTTTCGACTTTGTCTTTATCAATTCCGAAGTGTTCTGTTTCATTTTCTACGCTTGTCGGTGTGCATGCCATCATAGATATGCATGCAAAAATTGCAATTAATTTTCTCATGATTATAGGTTTTCTAATTAAAATTCAATAAGAAAATTACTATAATCTTTTTTTGATTCGCTATTACAAATAGATAATTAGCGGTTAGTTATAAAAATTATATAAAAGCTTAAGGGAAGTATAACAAAAGTAATAAAATGTTTACAATAGTACTATAGTAAAACCATAAAATAAAGATAGTTTGTAGAGAATCTAAAGTTATGCTTAGATATAAAAAAGAAAAGTATATTACGGTTTTCCTTAGAAATCAACGTTAATTAAAAAAACAAAAAGTGAAGCTTTGCAATATACTACAAGGCTTCACTTTTTGTTTTTAGTAAAATTTAATTAGTTTTTACAACCATTCTTATCACAATCAATTTTACTGTTACTACTTACCCAATGATGAGAATGTTCTGTTGTGTCAAAGCCACACCCTGTTGTTCCTCCTTTACTTCCGCTGTGTACTACTCCCGTTGGAGTATGTTTTACTGCCATGATTTTATTTTTTAGTGTTATATTACAAATCTAAATTCATTAGCATTTAAAACCTTGTGGAAATACACAACTGTATATGTTTTGACGTTTTTTAATTTAGTACGAAGTCCTTTATGATCTTATCCATGTTTGAAGGCAATATAGCCGTTTTAACTTCATATTTACTTACTTTCATTTTACGAAACCAATCAGTCCAGTATTTTAAAATAATGTCTTCTTCATATGGATTTTTTTTGTCTGGATTAATTCCTAAAACTAGAATTTCTAGTTTGTCTAAATTTTCGTTAGCAACAATAAATCCATAATCTTTTGAATTCATTTTGTCTTTCCAGTTATTATCATTGAGTTTATTTTTTCTAATTAATTGTGGAGTCAAATATGAAGTTTGATTGTCTTCTTTTAAGATTGTATTTTTATGATATATATAACCATCAGTAAGTATAACCAATATATTTCTATGATCTTCTAAAATGCAAAAATCATCTATTTTATTTTTAAAGAAACGCCATGTATCTGAACCTACATATGTGTTATCTTTAATTGCTGACTCATAAATATTTTGAGGTTTAGTGGCATATGCTTTTTTAATTTCTTCTAGTATTTCTAATGACACATTACTTCTATCTACTTCATATCGTAAAGATTGAGAGAGTTCATTTATATTTTGACTTTTAGGTTCTGGATCAAAGTATAATTGTATTTTATCATTCATACTTCTTACTTTCTTATTTTCAAGATGTGTAATAAAAACATCCGAAACTGACTTAATATAAGCTGCGTCTCTCAAATAAAATTCCATAGAAGCATTCGGATATTTTTTAGGATTTATTCTGTCTGATAAATCTAGTAGAAAGCTAATGTTTAAGTTTTGATTTTTTGTTGATACAGACTTTGCTGTATTAACTTTTAAATCTTCTTTTATAGTTTCCTTTTTCACATCGTTTTCGCATGACACAATAAACAATACTAAAATAGAAACAAGTATTCGTAGTTTTCTTTTCATGACTTAATTTTTAGTAAACACTAACTGTTGATGATTCATAACTTCATTTATTTGTAATTCTTGTAAGTGTATCTTTGAAACTTCTTCACAACGTTCTTTCAATTCATTTTTTTCTTTACCAGGAAGTGCTATTTCTGCATTTATTGCCTGATACCATCCTTCTTTGTACTGATAATGATAATGAAGATACTCTTTGACAGGAAATACAAAACCATCAATTTTTGATTGAAGTTCAGAGATACTACCATTAATTGATGTTATCTCTTGTTTAATAGTGTCCATTTTTAGTGTCAGTTTTTCTATTTTTTCTAACTCGTTTCTAATCTGTTGTTTTTTGTTTCTGATAAAGGATTTTATTTTGTCAACATTTTCATGCTCTTTCATTACAAAATCAAATACTACCCCCCAAATAATATATACTACAAACCCTGCAAATATGATTCCCCAAAAATTCACACTTTTTAAAGCAATAGAAGGGGAAAAACTCTCCCCAAGAACTCTTTCAAAATCGAATATTTTCTTTTCAATTAAATATGCTAGTATGACATCAAACATAAAAGTCAGTATAAATAATGCCGCAAGTTTTACAATCGACATTGCTTTTTTAATTTTTTGAAACATATGAATGAGGTATCCTAAGCCCATAAATACAAAAGGAATTGTTCCAACAAACAACGCTTCAAGCCATCCATCGGAAATTGCTTTCCCTAAAGCATTTCCATCAAATATTGCGGCTGTTAAACTATCACTTTCAAAATTCTTAAAAAATGACGAATAGGAAGCTGATATATAAAATACAAACAGATATATTGTAATTGGGAAGAGTAGCAATAACCCTATATAAAACTGAGCTTGTGGTCTTTTATCAGTGTCAATTCCATACTTATCAGGATGTTGCTTTACATTGATCATATCATGTTTATGCACATCAATATTTTCAATAATTTTTTGCTTTTGTTCTTCGTATATTGAAATAACAGTTTCTCTCTTTTTGAGTTCCGTTTGTTCTTTTTCTTGTTCTTCTACATACGGTTGTTTTAGAATTCTTTGTTCATTCAATTGTTTACGACATAAATTTTCAAAACTATTGTATAAATTCTTTAATCCAACACCAAATGTAATTGCTCCTCCAGAAGCCTTTTTAGCAGCTCCATAACCACTTTGGTAATATGTTATTCGCAGTTGTTCTCTAGCTTCTTCTGTGTTTTCACCTTCCAATGTCGAAGGTGAACTATCTTTTAGTTTAAATAAATTTTTTAGTGACTTCATTACTTAGGAATTAATTGCTTTTATAACTTCTTCTTTTGCCATGTTTTTCTTGGCACAGTCTATTAAATAGTCAACGATATCTATTATATTTTCATCAAGAAATCCAAACTTCTTACAATACTTTTTTAAAGCTATGTATTCATCATCTGTAACTTTCTTATCTGCCCAAACCATGAGTGCCAAATCATATAAATACTCAATTCTCTTTTCCAAAGATTCCGGAATCGAAGAATCATGTGATGGATTCAATAGAATATTGTTTAGTTGTTCTTTAGAAATTCCTCTTTCTTCTGCAAACTTATAGAGCATTTGCAACTCAAGAATATCAAATTCATCATCTGCAAAAGCTATTTGATAGAGTCTTAAAAAATGACTTTTTAATTCGTTTGTTATCATTTGGTATAGTTTTTAGAATTAACAATCACATTCATCTCTATCTACATATGTTTTGTTGCCATTACTATTTATGTAATAACAACCTCCTTCTGGTCCTTTCCAGAGTTGATTTCCATTATGAAACCCACATTTTATATCTACTTCGGTTGTAGTTCCGGTTGTAGCTTGTATTTCAGTTTCTGCTGTGTCATCAGAACTTGTGCAGGCTGATAAGCTTACAAAACCGATTGTAATTAGTATTATGATTAGTTTTTTCATTCGTTAAAATATTTTATTGATTAATTAGTGTTGCCAGCATCTTCCACTAGCATTTTTAGTTTTTCGTTTACATCTTCTTCCCGATTTTGTTCGTCCAGAACATTGAACAAAATAGTTTCTTTTAATTGATATTGAATTTTTACCTTTTGGCTTACTAGAAATTGTTTGAATTATGGAATCATTGACTTTTGTAGTCTTTAATTTGGGCTTGCATACTTTACAAGCCTTGTAACCGAAAGAAAGCGCTTTAGCGAGCTTTATTTCTTTTTTTGAATACTTTAAGTATTTACAATAAGACCTATGATACTTTTTTCCTGTTTTAGTGGTATATACTGTCTGTGATATTGCACTTGAAAACGTTAGAGATAACAGAATAAAAATGATGTAGCGAATTGGTTTCATAACTATTTCGAAATAAAAAACAATATGTAATCAATAATTTATTCTTGTTTCAACAAGATAATTTTTTCTTTACCTAGCTTAAATGCATTCAATAAAGGTTCATAAGTTTTAAAAAATATAGTACCATCATTCCCAGAATCTAATTTCATATACCATACAATTTTATTTTTATTTACATAATAACCTATTTGCAATTCATCATCACTTATAAATTTATTTTCCAAATAATTAGCCTTTGTAGAAATATCCTTAGTAGTTTGTGTTTGCAAAGCAATTAAGGCTTTTTGAATTTCAACAATGTCTTCATATGCAATTGAAGATGTTACTGAACTGTACTTTCCTTTGTTAGAAATTTGAAGAAAGTATTTGATTTCACTTCCTGATATTATTTTTCTGATTTTTGACTCACAAGTATTGTATGTAGTCTTCAAACTTGGTAAGTCAAAATCTTCAAACTTGATAATAACACCTTTTTTAGAAACAAAATCTAGCATTTTAGATTCCCTAGATTCTTGTGTCTGAGCTAGTGTGAAATTGCTATTCAATACGGCAATTAGTATAATCAATATTATTCTTAGGTCTTTCATTTTTATATTTTTTGTGAGTATATATTAATTATTCATTTCATTGCATGGGAAATCATACTTGCACAATATGTCTTTCTCTATTTTTTCTCTTTCTTTTTCAGAAGAGCATAGATAAATTGAAATACAGTTTACTTCATGTTCTTCAAAGCATTCCTGCTTATGGTGATCATTAAATCGTGTAGATAAATCCCCTGTAATTCCTAAGTAGATTGGTGTATGACTATTATCAATTACTCTACTAATAAAATATATAGCTCCAAGAGCCTTAAAACTTGTTCCCCAAGGATAAACATCAAATTGGTATTTTTCCCCTGAACACCCTTCTAAATTGATTGTGCCTAATTTTGCCATTTTATAATCTTTTTAAGTTTTATAGTCCAAACTTAATCTGATTATGAATCAATCACTTGTGGAAATCCACGGTCGTAAAAAATAAAGGGAAAAGAAATTAGATAAGATCTAAGCTTTGAGCAAGGTAAATAAGCTGCGAAGTGGTAGTTGCATTAAAATTATCGCGAAGTCTACTCAGACGATCTTCTATAGAACGTCTACTATTAGGTGATATATTTCTGGATTTAAAATATTCTGAAATATCATCCTGTTTATATCCATTAGCAACTAATTGAAGTAATTGTTTTTCAAAATCATCTAGTTGAAAAACATTTTTTTGTTCTAGAGTAGCCTTTGCTACTGGACATATATATTGTTGTCCTTCACTAATAGCTAATATCGCGCTATGAAGTTCTTTTAAACCGTGAAGACCTTTACATACGTATCCTTCAATATTGACTTCATTTAAAAGGTCTTTAATAACACTTTGTTGGTTATTAACAGAGAAGGCAATAATTTTTATACTGGGTTGTATTTCTTTTATCGATGCTATAAGTTCTTCTCCTGAATTAATTTTAGGGTTTGGAGTTGAAGCTACAAAGGACAAATCACTAATGAGTAGATCAAAAGGTTTCTTTTCATGCAACCCTTTTTTAATTTTTAATAATGCTCCATCACAAGATTGTGAAGATTCTACTATTTCAATCTCTAAATCATTCAATTTAGCAACTAAGCCAACATTATTACTATCTGTATCTTCTGCTACTAAGATCTTTTTAAATACCATATTATAAATTTTACGCGATAAATCGTATTTCTGCTTTAAATCCCTCATTAGGATTGGTGTCAAATGTAATAGTTCCCTTTATTTCGTCCATGCGGTTTTCCACATTATGCAAACCATTCTTAGAAAGAAGAGTTGCTTCTGCTCCTTTACCATTATCTACATATTTTATAACGATATAGCGCTTATACTTAGTAAATGTAACTGCCACTAAAGAAGCTTCGCTATGCTTTTTCATATTGGTTAGTAGTTCTTGAAGTACTCTGTATAATTGTTCTTTTTTTAATGGAGCAACAGTTTCCCAAAAATCAGGCGTAATTTCATTCGTAACAATTTTGATAGTATCATTTCCAAAGGAATTCAATAAAGCAAGTAATTCATCATGATATGCGGTTCCTGTATCAATATTGGTATACTTTTTTGAAATGTCTCTAGCTTTTACATATATATCACTCAATCCATTTAAAACTTTCAATCCTTCTTTTTCAAACAAAGAAGCAGGATTTGATTGTATTTGATTCATTAAATAAAAGATGTCATTACCAAGTTCGTCATGTACCTTTTTAGAAAAATCACGTTCAGTTTTATGAACCAGTTCTATAGTATGTCGTTTATTGCGGTTGCGTTGAAGTATGATAAGGAAAATGGATACTACAAATATCAAACCTCCTAAAAAGGCAAACAATAAAGCTTTTCTTTCTTGTTTCTTTTTCTCTAGTTTTTCTTTCAATATTGCACTTTCAAACTTTTTAGAACTATCATATTGTAACATTGCATATTTATTATTCTCTGATGATTTTATTCTATAGAGACTGTCACTTAACTTTTTATACTCTCTAACTTTTGGATCTATGTTAAATTCTATTAACATGCCTAGTGCTTTCTCTCTAAAATCAGGTGTTTTTATTTTTAGACTGAGTTGGTAAGCTTTATTTGCATACAATTTTGAGAGCGAATCATTTTTTTGATTCTTATAGTATTTCATCAGCTTTTGATAACTCGCAAAAATTTCAGTATTAGTTCCCACTTCCTGACGAAGTTTTAATCCTTTTTTTATAAACTCTAAACCTAAAGAACTGCTATCTAATCTAGTATATACATATCCTATATTATCAAGTATTCTAGCCTGTTCAAGTGTATCTTTAAATTTAGGAAAAAGATGATATGCGTTTAATAATTCTTTTTTAGCTTTGATATATTCTTCAAAGTCTTTATAAATATTAGATTTATTATTAAAAATTATTGCACTGTCTAAAGGAGAACTAGCTTTTTGCAATGCCCTATCGTATAATTCAATTGCTTTCACTTTATTTCTTTGTGCTCTGTAAATATTTCCTAACAAGTTTAGAACTGATCGTTGATATTGTGTTTTATAATTTGAATTGGGAAGTAAATCAATTTCTTTTAGAATAGATACTAGAAGATTTTCTGCTTCTATGGAGTTTCCCATATTTTTCTCAATACTTGCAAGGTTGTACTTAAAATAAAGTACATAGGGATCATCTTCTTTTGTAGTTTTAAGTTTTGCTTCAAAAAAGGCTTTTGCTTTTTTTAACTCATCAACAGTTTTAAAATTTTGAACTTTATCAACATAATATGGAATACTATCATTAATGTTTTGCCCAAATATCTTTCCGTTAGTTAGAAATAAAAAGCTAACTATTACAACAAAAAAGAGGAATGAATTTGTATTATTTTTCATTCCTCTAAAATACTAATTTATGATCTAATACTATCCTCCAATTCCATCTCCTGGCGGTGGCGGTGGCGGAGGTGGTGGTATTTCACCTTCATCTCCACAACATGCTTGAATTACAGTTGTTTCATTTAATGCTTCTGGAGTACATGATTGAAATCCTATAATGTGGAAAACCACGAGTATAATAAAATATATTTTCTTCATTTTGTTTTGTTTAAAAATTTGACATTAGTGTGGCTGTCCGAAGTTGTTGTTCAGATACTTATTGCAGACTAGCCGCACGCTAAAAATGTGGAGACGTCTCTCCGATTTTGGGAAGTGGAAGCTTAAAAGCAAAAGAGGTAATATCACTTCCCACGTGTAATACAACTTTAGCTTATAGCTTCATTAAGATTTAATGTCGCAAACCTTATTGCGAGTAAGGCATCATTAAATTCTGAAGCAAATGAACAAACAAAATGAAAGAAAACTGTCAACACAAAATGCTCAATATGTAATCAATTATGTATAAACATTGATGAGCATATTATGTGTAATTCATGTTGAACTTATGATAAACACTAACATCAACTTTTATGAGAGAAAAACTATTCTTAGAAGCATTTAAAAAAGCTGAACAACAAAGTGGAAAGACTACAAAAAATGGGATTGCTTCGCATTTAGAGAAAGCATTTGATGAGAAACTTAAATTTCCTACAAGTAAGATTACGTTTTCTCGTTACTATGAGCAATTTGTTGAAAAAAGTACTGAGCGTGACAAGAACCCTAGTACTGAATTATTAAGCGCAGTAGCAAAATATTTAGAATACAATACTTATGAAGATTTTGTGAAAAAGAATGAAATACAACAACCTCCTACTATTAGCACAAATGATGATTCAACAACTATTAGTATTCTAAAAAAATATAAAGACTATGCTATTGTTGTGTTTATCCTAATTGTAACCTATTCCATTTTTGAACTTACTGAACAACGTTGGATGATTTGGAATGAAACTGAATTTATAGAAGTAAATTTTGATTTAAACAAATATGATTTCAATCAATTAAAAATTTATGATGCATATAAAATCGAGCATTTCAAAAGAATAAATGCAAACTGTGATTCGACAAAATTCTTCAAACCAGATGGAACTGCAAATATTTGGTATCAAAAGAATAAAAAAAGAGAACTCGAATATTTTACTGAACTAGACTATCACCCAGAAACAGGCAAAGCTCTAAAACCAATTAGCGATCATATTATAGATAAATATATCTGTAATAAAGATTCGTTAAACCTCCTTGATAAATAATTATAAAACACATACAATGAAAAAAAAGAAAAACGGTAAAGGTTGTTTAATTGCAATTGGAGTTATTATTCTAATAATGATTATTGGAAATCTTTTGCCAGAAACAAAAGAAGATAATGACTTAGAAACTAAAAAAGACTTCTATTCAAAAGCCAAATTTGAATATAGATATAAAGATTATTCAAAAGCCTTAACATTCATTAATGAAGCCATACATGAAGATAGTACCAATTCGGAATACTATGAGTTTAGAGGGAAAATTTTGTATGAATTACAAGATACTTTACACAGTAAAGAAGATTTCAAACGTACTCTAACATTTGCTAAGACCGATTCTTTAAAAAACGTTCGAATACAGGAATTAATCAATTGGGATTTACAACATGGAGAAAAAGAAAAAGCAAAGGAATTACTCAGAGAAGAAATAAAACTTTATAAAAATGATTCCTTAAAACATATAGAAATCATGGAATATGCTGCTGAGAAGTATTTAACCATTGGTGATACGCTTGAAACTATCAATCTCTATTTACAACTCAGCAAAGAGTATAAACACACAGGCACGTTTTATAATAAGGTTGGAGTTTTATATTCTCGAATGCATAAAAATAAAAGTGCATTGTCTCAGTTTAAAAAAGCCGTTAAAGCAGAACCCAATAATGATATGTTTTTATACAACTTAGGTATTGGTTATTTGAATAGAGGAAGCAAAAGAAGTGCAAAATCACATCTTAAAAAAGCTGCAGAATTAGGTCATAAAGACGCTTGTCATGAATATAGAGAACTCAGTGCTAAAACACGTTATTATCAGCAATCAAAGTGTTGCGATGGTACTACAAGTTCTGCTACTGGTAGAGGTGCATGTTCTCATCATGGTGGTGTGTGTAGAATTCTTAATATTCCATACAAAGTTTATACAGTTGAATGCAATTAAAAATTTAGAATTATTGACCCTAAAAAAATAGAACATGAAAAAAATAATTGGAATTATCTTAATAATCGTAAGCTTTTTAATGAATTCTTATGGAGTACTAGTATTAGCTGCATCTGAATTTGACAAGATGAAGTATTTTCAGAGGAATGAGTTAAAGTCAACAGGTTTCATAGTATTATTCATAAGCATAATCCTTTTTATCATAGGATTATTTCTTATTTATCTAAATCAAGAAAGTATAGGAAAATGGAAATGGAGCTTTCTAATTTGAAGTATGCTCAAGAAAAAGGAATGTAATTAAATACCTTTTTCATAAAGATTTAATTGAGTTTTTTATAAATAATCATTGGAGTTTCATCAAAGTTTTGGCAAATATTTCATGAAATTTTAATTAGTTTTTCATGAAATTTCTGCATTTTTTGGTCAAAGTTATTTGTGACTTCATGTAGATGTTCATCGAAGTTTCGTCAAACTTCTATTCAACATTTGATAAAAGTTTAATTGTTTTTTCTGAAGTTTTACTTGAATATTTGTCAAACTTTCAACTAATATTTAAAGTAGCTTGAAATAGTATTTTTTTTAAATTCATGATACAGATTTAAGTAGATTTAAGAATATCTTCATTCTTACCATTCAAAATTACTTTATAGAATTGATTAAACAATTTTGATTTTCCTAGTTTTCGTATTCTTTTTTCAGAATACAAGCATTCTGTAAACTGCATATTGACAGTAAGTACTGTAAAAGAGGAAGTTTGCTACTACCTCTTTAAGAACAAGTTTAAAAAACGGCTGTATTATTACTACTTCCTTAAGAGGGAGTTTTTAATATGAGTGAATTTGTTACTACTCCTTAAGCAAGGAGTTTCATGGAATGAATGAGTTTGTTGCTCGTCCTTTAGGGAGTAGTTCCTGCTTCCTAAAGAACAAGTTTTATATTCTAGCTACTTCCTTAACCAGGAGTTTTAATACGAGTGAATTTGTTACTACTTCTTAAGAGAGGAGTTTTTAAGCATTTGAAGAAAAACGACATCATAAATCATTCAATGCAAAAACGTAAAATTGTTCTGATTCCAATCTTGATTTTTTATACCATTTTATTTATTTACGATAAACACATAAACACATAAACACATAAACACATAAACACATAAACACATAAACTCGGCATGAATGTTTGATGAATAATGTGTGAACTTTTTATGAAATTTCTATGAAAAATAATCCAACACTACTGAAAATTTCTTAGAAGTTTCATGAAAATTTTCATTCTTTTTATATGAATATTTCTCGAAATTTTGAGAATAATTCGTTTAGTTTTTTTACATAATTAATTATAACTCACTGAATGTTAATCGATTGATATTTTTTTTAAAAATAAAAATTTTATTTCTTGTGTAGAAAAGCATTTTTCAATCAATTTTAAAAGATTCTGAAATTATTCATTATTTAGATAAGCCATTTAGCCAAGCATGTGTATAGATGATGACTTCTCTAAAATAAAATTCATATAAAGAAAACATAAATGTTTGATAAATAAAACGTCAACCTTTTATAAAAGAAATATATAAGTAGCAATGCTAAAGCCATAAATAAATATCAATGGCTTTTTCTTTTTTTGAATATTCCAAATCTTTTTACGTCGCGAGTGACAAAAGTGTACAAATGATATTCAAGCAATTCATTTCATATTTGTATTGAAAGTAGGTTTAGAGACCTTATGCGCTTTCAAATTGACGATCAAAGTTTAGAGAGTTTGTGTCACGTTAAATTAATTATAAGCCAAACTAGAATAGGGTATTCCAATTAGTAAACTAAATTATGTATGCAAAAGAATAGAACAAGAAAAAGACGACGATCTATAACAGATCAATTAGATATTAAATCAATACCAAAAATAGCAAAACCAATTATAAAGATAAAAGAAGTTTTAAAGCATCCTATTACAAAAGTTGTAATTATTGGAGCTTCAATTTATGGATTCCTTTATATCTCTAAGCATTTTATAAATGGATACGCTGAACTTGTAAAAGCAACTCGCAACTTAAAAAATGCTCGTAGAAATTAACTAGCCATCCTTATCCGTTTATAAACACGCATATACATAATTCATTACTTTTTTTCAACTAAACTTTGTGATTGTTTAAACGTATTGAAAATTAAAATAGCTAAAAAGTTGAACAAAACTCGACCATAACCTACCGAATACTACCAGTACTATTTTTTTCTTTAGAACCTTTACATGAGTATAGGTATAAGTTTAAAAATAATGATATAGAAATTAATAATTCCCTTAAAATTAAAATTGTAAGATTTTAACTATTAATTAATAGCGATGCAGTTGCCAAGTCTTTTATTTTTTTGTACTATAGAAGATATGATTTTTAGAAATTTTACAAGAATTAAAATGGGAATTACAAATTGTTGCTCTTTACTAGCAACAATGTATGATAAGATAGTTCCTTTATATGAAGATTTCAAAAGACATAAAAACATTAAAAGTTATCACTATCGAAGAGTTAAAAGCTTTCGATGGTTTTGCTGATGTGTCTAATGAAGAAGCAAGTCATATTATTAATACTTTAAAAGAATTATCACTATTAACGCATAACATCGTTACAAACTATGAGCAATCTGAATCAGTTTCAAAGTTTCGCAAAGCAGAATAAGCAAAAAATTATTCGTAATAATAATGCGGTGATCTACACAAGAGTTTCAGGATCGAAGCAAGAAGACAATACCAGTTTAGAAAGTCAAAATATACAATGTACTTCATACGCATCACGTTTGAAACTAAATATCTCATCTTATTTTGGAGGCACGTATGAAAGTGCTAAAACTGATGATCGTAAAGAATTTTCTAAAATGATAACCTATGTCAAGCGAAATAAAATATCGTTTATCATCGTGTATAGTATAGATCGTTTTTCAAGAGCAGGTGCGAGTGCTATTGCTACTGTAGAGGAATTAAAGAAAATAGGAATTCATGTATTATCTGTAACACAACCTGTAGATGTAGAAACATCCACAGGAACATTCTTTCAAAATTTAAATCTATTATTTAGTAAGTATGATAATGACCAAAGAAGAGATAAGACAGTTATGGGAATGCGTCAACGTCTATTAAATGGTTATTGGATGGGAAAAGCTCCTTTGGGATATGTAAACGCTAGAGATAAAAATAATACACCTATTATTGTCCAAGATAAAAACGCCTTAACAATAAAGAATATATTTCTTTGGAAAGTAAATGAAGGACTCACAAATACACAAATTATTGAACGTCTTAAAAAACATGGTATAAAAATGTTTCGACAACATATTACTAAAATTTTCAAGAATCCTGTGTATTGCGGATTGATTGCACATAACTTATTAGACGGAGAAATAATAGAAGGGAAACATCCTGCAATTGTATCTAAAGAAATGTTTTTAAGGGCTAGTGGTTTACAATTAAACAATCCACATAATTACAAACAACATAAAGCAAATACTAACTTACCTCTAAAAGGTGGGTTTGTGAAGTGTGATAAATGTAATAGAGCACTAACAGGTTACGTGGTTAAGAAAAAGAACATACATTATTATAAATGTGGAACAAAAGGATGTTGTACTAATAAAAGTGCTAAAGGCTTGAACAATCAATTCGCAGATATTTTAAATACATACAGAATAGAAAAAAAAATGATTGCTCCTTTAAAAAAACAATTGAAGAATACATTTGAATACTTCACGAGTTCAAATAAAGATAATACAGCAAGCTTAAAATACAATTTAAAAGCAACGAATGAGAAATTAGAAAAAATAGAGGAGCGTTACGCTATTGGAGAAATTGATGGTAGACTCTATGAAAAGTTTTCAAGTAAATACAAAGAAGAAATAAAAGAGATCGAGCAAGAAATCAAAAAAACGAGTTTAGAAAAGTCGAACCTAGATAATTACATTGAAAAATCGTTGCAGTTATCGTGTAACTTGCATAATATCTGGAATTTAGGAAGTTACACGGAAAAACAGAAGTTACAAAACTTGTTATTCCCTCATGGAATCTTATATAATAAGGAAAATGATAGTTGTCGAACCACAAAACCAAATAGCGTATTGAAACTAATAAGCTCACTATCAATTGTTTTTGATAAAAATAAAAAAGGACAAAAAAACAAAAATGTTAGTTTGTCCCATTCAGTACCGAAGATGGGAGTCGAACCCACACGCTCTAATGAACACATGGCCCTCAACCATGCCTGTCTACCAGTTCCAGCACTTCGGTGTGTACTTTATAAGTTTAT
This sequence comes from Kordia sp. E, assembly GCF_056033805.1. Lineage (NCBI taxonomy): Bacteria > Pseudomonadati > Bacteroidota > Flavobacteriia > Flavobacteriales > Flavobacteriaceae > Kordia > Kordia sp. E. Next base: position 20,661 of record NZ_JBRASR010000006.1, on the reverse strand, counting down.
AGTAAATATAAAACAAAAAAGTTAAGCGATTGCTTAACTTTTGTGACCTGGCTGGGGCTCGAACCCAGGACCCTCTCCTTAAAAGGGAGATGCTCTACCAACTGAGCTACCAGGTCTAAGACCTTCGTTATTTTATATTTTGTGACCTGGCTGGGGCTCGAACCCAGGACCCTCTCCTTAAAAGGGAGATGCTCTACCAACTGAGCTACCAGGTCATTCATAAATTAACTGTAATTAATTCCTTGAATGCGGGTGCAAATATAACATCATAATTTTATTTTTCAAGCGTTTTTTAATATATTTTTATCTTTTTTTTTCTGATTTTTGTAAGCGCTTAAAAATAAATATATTATAATACTGAAATGATGATTATACTTTTAGGATATATGGCAAGTGGAAAGAGTTCTGTTTCTAAATTATTAGGAAAAGAATTAAAACTTCCTGTGATTGATTTAGACACGTATATAGAGGAAAAAGAAGAAACTTCTGTTCGTGAAATTTTTGAATCGAAAGGAGAAATCTATTTTCGATTGAAAGAACATCAACATTTAAAAGAGATTTTAAATAGAAAAGAAGATGTTATCATCTCTTTAGGTGGAGGAACACCTTGTTATGCGAATAATATGAATTTAATTCATGAATACACACAACATACGTTCTATCTGCAGACATCTATTCCTGAAATTATCAATAGAGTAAAGGATGAAAAAGCAACACGCCCATTGATTAGTGCTATTGCAGATGAAGATTTACCAGAATTTATTGGAAAACATCTATTTGAACGTAATATATTCTATCAACAAGCAACACATTCTATTTTTACTGATAAGAAGACGATTGCTATGTTAGTGGATGAAATAAAAGATACTTTAAATTAAAAAAGCTTTGCTCTGATCTTCTTCAAAAACAACATCAATATGCTCTTGAATAGATGTAGATAATGAAATTCCTTTAAAATCAGCTTTTATAGGATACTTTTTGTGATTTCTATTGACAAGTACCGCAGTTTTAAAATTCTTCAAAGGAACGTCTAAAAAGTGCTTTACACCGTAAATTAATGTGGTTCCTGAATTCAATACATCGTCAATCAATACCAAAGGCTTATTAATGTATTGTTCTTTGGTTAATGAAGTTGTTACGGTTTGCAAAGGTTCTTGCTTGTTAATCATTACTTCACAAAGTGTAATTGTTGCCGAAGTGATTTTCTCTAATTCAGTTTTAATCTTTTTTGCAAAGACAAATCCATTTTTGGCAATTCCGGCTACAATGATTTCTTCCTCATTGACATTAGATTCTAGGATTTGATATGCAATTCGACGTGTTTTGTGTTGAATTTGTTGATGATTCAATATAATATTTCCCGTAACAGTCATGACTTCAAAAATTTAAGGCTAAAATTAAGAATTACTTTGGTCTTCATCAAGATTATCCTCTAGATAATCATCAATTTCTCTACGATCTTTTTTGGTAGGTCGCCCAGTTCCTTGTTTACGATAATGATCTTTTGCATGTTTCAATAACTCTAAATGTTCAAAATTTTCTTTCGGAGTTGTATTCACTCTATAAATATCAACCAATTTAGCGCCTACACGATTTGGAGGAATGTCCAATACGGTTAAATGATAATGGACTTGGTTTTTTCGTACAATAATTTTATCCGTAGGATATACATCTCTCGATGGTTTTACAACGGCATCATTAATTCGCACATGACCTTTCTTACAGGCTGTTGTGGCTATGTTTCGTGTCTTAAAATAACGTACACACCAAAGGTATTTATCTATCCTCATATAAAAACTCTAAAAACTACGTTAAAGAAGATACAAAAGTAGGATAAAATTGTATCTTGCAAGCCAAAATTTAAAAAACAATGATGAAGTTTATAAAATTTACATCCCTAATGATAATCGTAAGTACGGTTATATTTTCGTGTAAAAATGATGATGATGATGGAGCTACTATTCAGTTAAGAGATAGAGGCGAGCAACAAGTTGAAGATGCTGCAGATTTGACAGAATTCTTAAACACACATTTTTATAATTATGATGAATTCGATTTTACGAATCCTGATAGTGCTGTAAATGATACATTTCAGATGACTTTTGGTAAAATTGAAGGAGCAAATGCTGGCAAAACACCATTAAGTAGTCAAATAGAAACAAGAACAATCACGTATTTTGATGTAGAATACACATATTATGTATTAAAATTGCGTCAAGGTGGTGGAAAATCATATTCAAATTCAGATGCTGTAAGTTTAACATATAGAGGTCAAATATTAGATTTGTCAACGTTTGATTATAGAATAACACAACAAGCTCTTGGATTAGTAGGTACTGTAAAAGGATTTCAAGTTGGTATCGCTGAATTTAGTGCAGCAGAAGATATTGTAGAAGGTACAGGAGGATTTTTAAATGCTAGAAATGGTGGAATAGGAGCTATATTCTTTCCTTCTGGATTAGGATATTTTGGAACATTTCAAACAGGAATTCCAACATATTCTCAATTAATTTTCTCTTTCAATATATTTGATGTGCAATTTCAAGATGATGATAATGATGGATTGATATCTTCAATGGAAGATATAGATGGTGATGATGATGTAACGAATGATGATTCAGATGGAGATGGAACTCCTAATTTCATAGACCCTGATGATGATGGAGATGGAACATTTACTGTAAATGAAATAGGTCAAAATACTTATACAGTAAACCTAGGAGATATGGAACCTGTATTAGCAGCGAACGAAGTTGAAAAAACAAGAGATACAGATGATAGTGGTGTTATAACTATTACAACAGTAGTATTTACAGATACTGACGGAGATGGAATTCCAGATTATTTAGATGTAAACTAACACACTATAAAACTTAATAAAAACAAAAAGCACTTCTATATAGAAGTGCTTTTTTTATGGTATAATATTTTTTAAATTCTTATAACTTCAAAGAAAGACTAAAAATAATTTGACTTGGTCTTGAATCTAATGTCCCTATTTGAACATTATTACTATCCAAAATACTAGCCTCATTCTGTGTAAAACCTCTTTCGTAACGAACGTCCAATCCGATATTTCCAAATTTAACCATTGCACCAAAGTTGAATCCAACAGTAATATCATTTTTAACATCAGAAACTGTAGCGTTTTCAAAATCATTGTCTAATGTATATTGAAAAGCTGGTCCAGCAAAAACACTCAAAGGACCAATTACATCTAATCCTAATAAAACTGGAACATCAATTTTAGACATATCATATGCGTTTGATTGGTATTCACTTTTTGTTTTTGTGTATACAACTTCTGGACGAAGGTATAATTTACCCAAATCAATATTATAGTATGCTCCAACGTGATAGCCAATTTTTGCTTCACCGCTATCTTCTAAAATATTTTCTCCAGCAGTTACTACTTCTCTTAATTCTCCATTAGAGTTGAAGTTTAATCCTGCTTTTACACCAAATTGCGCAAAGCAACTTGCTGAAACAAACAGAAATACTAAACATAATAGGTTGTTTTTCATGATTTTAATATTTAATGTTACAGTACTAGAAACGGTTTTTTTCAGTATCTAGTACTTTAAAGAAAATCAATTTTGAGAAACCTATACGAAGAACTCAAAATTATATATTGAACTAATCCCGCATAAAAAGCGGGATCTAAGTTCTATTCTTTTTATTTTCTTTTAATTACTTTTTGTGTCGCTTTTACAATTGAGGCAGCATTTAAACCATACTTTTCCATTAATTGTGCTGGTGTTCCAGATTCTCCAAACGTATCTTGTGTTGCAACAAACTCTTGCGGTGTTGGCGTATTCAATGCTAATGTACGAGCAACGCTTTCTCCTAATCCACCTAAAAAGTTATGTTCTTCTGCAGTAACCACACAACCAGTTTTAGCAACAGACGCTAAAATAGCTTCTTCGTCTAATGGTTTAATAGTGTGAATATTGATTACTTCTGCAGAAATTCCTGCTTCCTCTAAGGTTTCAGCAGCTTGTAATGCTTCCCATACTAAATGTCCAGTTGCTACAATAGTTACGTCAGTTCCTTCTGTTAATTGAACTGCTTTTCCAATTTCAAATTTTTGATCAGCAGGCGTGAAGTTTGCTACTTTTGGGCGTCCAAAACGTAAGTAAACTGGACCATGATGCTCAGCTATTGCTAAAGTTGCTGCTTTAGTTTGATTGTAATCACACGTATTAATTACAGTCATTCCGGGTAACATTTTCATCAAACCAATATCTTCTAAAATTTGGTGTGTTGCTCCATCTTCTCCTAACGTAATTCCAGCATGTGAAGCACAGATTTTTACATTCTTATCAGAATAGGCAATCGATTGACGAATTTGATCATAAACTCTTCCTGTAGAAAAGTTCGCAAACGTTCCTGTAAATGGAATCTTTCCACCAATAGTCATTCCTGCAGCAATACACATCATGTTAGCTTCTGCAATTCCGATCTGGAAAAAACGTTCTGGATGATTATTTTTAAAATCGCCCATCTTTAACGAACCTGTTAAATCTGCACACATGGCAACTACATTTTCGTTTGTTTTTCCAAGTTCAGTAAGTCCATCTCCAAACCCTGAACGTGTATCTTTATTTCCTGTATTTGTATATTTTTTCATATTTCATTATCCACGAAAGTGAATACCTCTTTTTGATTAAACTTAATTTTTAGAAACTCTAGGATTTAATAATCACCTAACGTTTCAGGGTTTTGCGCTAATGCACTTTCTAACTGCTCATCACTTGGAGCTTTTCCGTGCCAAGCATGTGTGTTCATCATAAAATCAACACCATTCCCCATTTCAGTATGTAGTAATACACAAACAGGTTTTCCTTTTCCAGTTTTAGCTTTAGCTTCTGCCAAACCATCTTTAATTGCTTGGATGTTATTTCCGTCTTTAATATCTAAAACGTCCCAACCAAATGCTTCAAACTTTGCTCTAAGTGAACCTAAAGGCAATACATCGTCCGTAGCACCATCAATTTGTTTTTTGTTATAATCAATTGTTGCGATATAATTATCAACATTGTTTCCAGCGGCATACATTGCAGCTTCCCAAATTTGTCCTTCTTGCAATTCTCCATCACCATGTAAAGAGTATACCAAGTGATCATCACCGTTTAACTTCTTCGTTAACGCAGCTCCAATTGCAACTGACATTCCTTGTCCTAGCGAACCAGAAGCAATACGAATTCCAGGCAAACCTTCATGTGTTGTTGGATGACCTTGTAAGCGAGAATTTAACAAACGAAACGTGTTTAACTCTTCCACAGGGAAATAACCACGATGCGCTAATACGCTATAAATTACAGGTGAAATATGGCCATTAGACAAAAAGAAAACATCTTCTTCTTTTCCGTCCATATCGAAACCTTCTTTCAGTTTCATGGTATCATTATATAAAGTTGCTAAAAATTCAGCACATCCTAAAGAACCTCCTGGATGTCCAGAATTTACCTTATGTACCATTCTCAAGATATCTCTACGTACTTGAGTGACTAAATTTTCTAATGATTTGTTATCAGACATTGTGTATTTGTTAGTAGTTTTTTACAGCTTCAAAAGTAAGTTATAAAATACCGATCACAAAGGAAGTTTGCAGGCTTTTATTAACGAAACTATGTGAATAAGGTAAAAAGTAAAAAAATGATTGTAAATAATTGAGAATGAAGTAGGAAAGTGGGTTGTTTTAATTTTTGAAGTCGTATCGTTTTTGTTTTGATTGGTGTTTTGGATTCTTGGAAGTATTCTTATTTTGTAGGTTATATCTTTTTACTCTAGTTAGAATTCTTTAGGTTTGTGGATACATATTTTTTAAAAAATGAAAATAAAGAAACACTTACTTATAGTCATTTGTGCAATCTTTTCACAAATAATCTTTTCACAAACTCAGTCAGATAAAACAGAAAAAGCTAAAAATGATATCGTTAAATTTACAAGCGGTACTGTTAAAGAAGGAAAAGTCATACTCAGAGGGATTCATAACTTTAGGGAAAACGCTAAAATAAAACTTTGTGACAACAATTATAAAAATTGCACAAAATATAAGCTTAAGGATATTTCTGAAATAATAATCAATTCAAGTCCTGATGATAACACAAACCTTGGTGAGTTATTTGCTGAGGTTAAAAGAGGAGATACAATTGATCTAGCAAATAAACATGCGGAGTTTAAAATATTGTATAACCCAAAAAGAAGACCAGAGACGCCATTAGCAAGTAAATTAGTTTTTGAAGGGAAGAACCACAATTTTTATTCATATAGTATAATGATGGATAGAGGTCATTCGAGTAGTATATATATAACAGACAAAGAAAGTAATTTGATTAAGTTTAAGTTTAGTAATATAAATAATAAAAAAACTGTAAAAGAATTAAATAATCTTTTTAGTAATTGTAGCGGTATAGCAGCGGAATCAAAAAAAAAGAGAAAGGAACTTAAAAAGAAACCACTTTTATACTTTCTAAAAATGGTTGATAAATGTCTCTAAGTTATTAATGATGACTGTTGCGGGCTTCTAGCTTTACTGAAAACAACCAACTCTAACACATTGTTAGATTTTTTCGCACATTACAATTCACAAAGCTTGAAAAACTCAATTAAAAATTAAAATCATAAGTTGATTCTTAAATTTTAATTTTTTATTAGTAAAATGATCACGCAATCTTACTTATATTTGCCAACTGATCATACTATGTTGTGTTGTGAAAAGTAATTTCTGGCTGTAGCCGAAAAAATCATATACAACTCAAATGACAGCATAGAAAGAGAATAGCATATACATGAAATTTGAATTAAAAGCAAAAGATCCACAAAGCAAGGCGAGAGCAGGAGTGATGACAACAGATCACGGAACGATTGAAACGCCTATTTTTATGCCTGTGGGAACGATTGGAACCGTAAAAGGAGTACACCAACGTGAATTGAAAGAAGATATAAATCCAGATATTATTCTATCAAATACATATCACTTATATCTAAGACCACACACAGAAATTCTTGAAAAAGCAGGAGGATTGCACAAATTCATGAATTGGGATAGAAATATTCTGACTGATTCTGGTGGATATCAAGTCTATTCACTTTCGGCAAACCGAAAAATAAAAGAAGAAGGCGTAAAGTTCAAATCACATATTGATGGTTCATACCATTTCTTTACACCTGAAAATGTAATGGAAATTCAGCGTACCATCGGAGCTGATATTATCATGGCTTTTGACGAATGCACACCATATCCATGTGATTACAGATATGCAAAACGCTCTATGCACATGACGCATCGTTGGTTGGATAGATGTATTAGTCACTTAGAAAAAGTACCATTCAAATACGATTACAGTCAAGCATTTTTTCCAATCGTTCAAGGAAGTACATACAAAGACTTACGAAAGCAATCTGCTGAATTTATCGCTTCGCGTGAAGCAGTAGGAAATGCTATTGGCGGATTATCCGTTGGAGAACCTGCTGAGGAAATGTATGCAATGACAGATGTTGTGTGTGAAATTCTTCCAGAAGACAAACCACGTTATTTAATGGGCGTTGGAACACCAATTAATATTCTTGAAAACATTGCATTAGGTGTTGATATGTTCGATTGTGTAATGCCAACACGTAATGCGCGTAATGGAATGTTATTTACAGCACACGGAAGCATCAATATCAAAAATAAAAAGTGGGAAGATGATTTTTCTCCTATTGATGAAATGGGTATTACATATGTGGATACAGAATATTCAAAAGCATATTTACGCCACTTATTCTCTGTGAATGAATTGCTTGGGAAGCAAATTGCAACCATTCACAACTTAGGATTCTATCTTTGGTTGACTAGAGAAGCAAGAAAACATATCTTAGCAGGAGATTTTAGAACTTGGAAGGATATGATGGTTAAACAAATGGATAAACGTCTATAATAACAGATGAAAATATTAGATTGGTATATCATTAAAAAATATCTGGCAACATTCTCTGTAATGTTGTTGCTTTTTGTTCCTATTGGAATAATGGTAGATATTTCTGAAAACATTGACAAAATGCTTGCGTCAGAAGCTCCAGCTGGAGCTATTGTATTGTATTATGTAAACTTTGTCATCTACTTTGCCAATTTACTATTTCCAATATTTTTATTCCTTTCGGTAATTTGGTTTACATCAAAACTAGCGAATGATACTGAAATTATTGCTATTCTGAGTTCAGGAGTTTCATATCTACGTTTCTTACGACCATTTTTAGTAGCGGCTTCCATTGTAGCGGTAGCAGCTTTTATAATGGGAATGTTTATTGTTCCGAATGCGAGTAGAGGATTTAATGAATTTCGATTTGAATACATAAAAAAGAATCGTAAAAAGGTAAGAGATAATACAGAAATCTACAAGCAAGTCTCTAACAATGATTTTGTATACCTAAAAGGATTCAATTTTGAGCAAAAGCGTGGAGATGACTTTACGTTAGAGCATTTTGAAGACAATGTATTGAAATATAAAATACAAGCACGTTCTATCAGGTATAATGAAGATGATAGTACATATACGTTACGAGGTGTAAAAAAACGTATGATAGGAGTGATGAATGATAGTATACACAGTCAGCGAAAACTTGATACTATTTTTCCTTTTGAAGTAGAAGACTTAACGCCTGTAACCTATATGGCGGAAACATTAAATTATAAAGAACTTGATAAGTTTATTGAAAAAGAACGCTTGGCTGGTTCGCCAAATGTAAGCAAGCATTTACTAGTAAAATACAAACGTTGGAGTTTGCCAATCACAGCTTTCATCCTTACCATTATAGCGGTAGCAGTATCTTCTATGAAACGTAGAGGAGGAATGGGTGTGAATTTAGCCTTTGGTATTTCAATAGCGTTTATATACATATTCTTTGATAAGATTTTTGGAACTATGGCAGAGAAATCTGGTTTCTCACCAATGTTAGCTGTTTGGGTTCCTAATTTAGTTTTTGGAGTATTGGCCATATATTTATTGTACAATGCTAGGCGATAAACTCAAAAACTATTTACACTTACACTTACTGGTATTTATTGCTGGATTTACAGCAGTACTAGGCAAGTTAATTACAATTAAGGCGATTCCATTAGTATGGTATCGGATGTTAATTGCAGGTGTAATCATGTTTGGTTTCATCAAAATTTCAAAAATACATCTCAAAATTACGCTAAAAACATTTTCGAAATTTGCGATAGCAGGAATTGTGGTAGCATTGCATTGGATCACGTTTTTTGGTGCAATTGATGTTTCAAACGTATCTATAACCTTAGTAATGTTTTCTACAGGAGCATTTTTTGCATCCTTTATAGAACCTATCATTTACAAGCGTAAAATAATTTGGTATGAAATCATCTTTGGAATTATTGTAATTATTGGAGTTTCTATCATTATGAATAGTGAATTTAAATACATCAACGGAATCATTCTAGGAGTTATTTCTGCATTTTTGTCGTCACTATTTGCGGTATTAAACGGTAAATTTGTAGAAAAGCATGACGCTTCAACCATATCTTTTTATGAATTTATCTGTGGTGTTGTATTTATATCAAGCTATCTTATATTTGCAGCAGACGGTTTTAGAAAAGAAGATTTCTTCTTTCTAAGTACAAACGATTGGATTTATATATTCATTCTAGCTTCTGTATGTACGGCATATGCATTTATTGCATCAACACATATAATGCGTTATATTAGCCCATATACAGTAGTGTTAACCTATAATTTAGAAATTGTATATGGAATTATATTAGCATTGCTATTATTTCCGTTAGAAGAAAAAATGACGCCAGGATTTTACTATGGAAGTCTACTTGTTGTAGCAACTGTACTAGCAAATGGAATCATAAAAAATAAAAGGAAAAGAAAATCCGATGTCGGCATTGATGTTTCCTAAATTAAAGTTTTATATTTGTAAATTGAAACAACTAAACATACCCTCAAAAGCATGGAATATTTAGATTTTGAGCTACCTATAAAAGAATTAGAAGAGCAGCTGTCAAAATGTGTCGCTATTGGACATGAAAGTGATATTGATGTTACTGAAACTTGTCAGCAAATCGAAACAAAGTTAGCAAAGACTAAAAAAGAATTATACGAGAACTTGACACCTTGGCAACGTGTTCAAATGTCAAGACATCCATCTCGTCCATATACATTAGACTATATCAACGCGCTAAGTGGAGATACATTCTTAGAATTGCATGGAGATCGTAATGTAAAAGATGACAAAGCTATGATTGGCGGTTTGGGAAAAATCGGAGATCAAAGTTTTATGTTCATCGGACAACAAAAAGGATACAACACTAAAACACGTCAATATCGTAACTTCGGTATGGCAAATCCTGAAGGATATCGTAAAGCATTGCGCTTAATGAAATCAGCTGAAAAGTTTGGAATTCCTGTAATATCATTAATTGATACACCAGGTGCATATCCAGGATTTGAAGCAGAAGAAAGAGGACAAGGAGAAGCAATTGCTCGTAATATTCTTGAAATGACACGCCTAAAAGTGCCAATCATTGTAGTGATTATTGGTGAAGGAGCTTCTGGTGGAGCTTTAGGAATAGGAGTTGGTGACAAAGTATTAATGTTAGAAAATACATGGTACTCTGTAATATCACCAGAATCGTGTTCGTCAATCTTATGGCGTAGTTGGGAATACAAAGAACAAGCTGCAGAAGCTTTAAAACTTACAGCTAAGGACATGAAAAAGATGAAATTAGTTGATGAAATCGTGAAAGAACCACTTGGTGGCGCGCACAATGACAGAAAATTAACTTTTGAAATTGTTCGCACATCAATTATGAATGCTTATGATGATTTAAAAAACTTATCACAAGTAGATTTGATCGATTCCCGCATGGACAAGTATTCTAAAATGGGAGAATTCAAAGGATAAACCTATACTATATAAGGAAGTATAAAAATCCGAAGTTAACACTTCGGATTTTTTTTCTGCTTATCAACAAAAAATCGTAACTTATTAACAATCGTACGTTAACGTTTCAAACGTTAATTTAACTCGCATACGTAAAAGTAATACCTACTTTCGCAGTCATGGAAAATACAAACCCTAAGCAAACATATAAAACCGATAAAAGTAATATCATAAGCCTTGAGAAAGGGAAATTGCCTCCACAAGCCATCGATTTAGAAGAAGTTGTACTTGGTGCAATGATGATTGATAAGAAAGGTGTAGATGAGGTAATTGATATTCTAAGCCCGGAAGCATTTTATAAGGAAGCAAATAAATTTGTTTTTGAAGCAATCTTTCAATTATTCGAAAATTCAGAACCAATAGATTTATTAACGGTATCATCTCAATTACGAAAAAACACAAAATTAAACTTAGTTGGCGGTGATTTCTATTTAATATCGCTTACGCAAAAAGTATCATCTTCAGCACATATTGAATTCCATGCACGTATCATCCTTCAAAAGTTCATTCAACGTAGTTTGATAAAAATTTCAAACGAAATTATTGAAGATGCCTATGATGAAACTACGGATGTATTTAGTTTATTAGACAAAGCAGAATCTCGTTTGTATGAAGTGACACAGGGAAACATTAAAAAATCTTCAGAAACTGCACAGAGTTTAGTAATTCAGGCAAAGAAAAAAATTGAAGAAATTTCCAATAAAGAAGGTTTAAGTGGTGTTCCAACTGGATTTACGCAGTTAGATAAATTAACTTCTGGTTGGCAACCGAGTGATTTAATTATTATTGCTGCACGTCCTGGTATGGGAAAAACGGCATTAACCTTGTCGATGGCACGAAATATTGCCGTAGATCAAAATATTCCTGTTGCTTTCTTCTCATTAGAGATGGCTTCTGTACAGTTAATTACGCGTTTAATTTCTTCGGAAACAGGTTTGTCTTCGGAAAAACTACGTACTGGAAAACTAGCAAAACATGAATGGGAACAATTAAATGTAAAAGTAAAAGGACTTGAAAAAGCACCTTTATTTATTGATGATACACCTTCACTTTCCATCTTTGACTTACGTGCAAAAGCAAGACGTTTAGCATCGCAACACGGAATCAAAATGATTATGATTGATTACTTGCAGTTAATGACTGCTGGAGGAAGTCAAAAAGGAGGAGGAAATCGTGAACAAGAAATATCTACAATTTCTCGTAACCTAAAAGCGTTAGCAAAAGAATTAAATGTACCAGTAATTGCTTTATCACAGTTATCGCGTGCAGTGGAAACACGTGGAGGAACAAAACGTCCTTTATTATCAGATTTACGTGAATCTGGAGCGATTGAGCAAGATGCCGATATTGTATCATTTATTTATCGTCCAGAATATTATAAAATTGAAGAATGGGATGATGATGAACGTTCACCAACTGAAGGGCAAGGAGAATTTATTGTGGCAAAACACAGAAATGGTGGTTTGGAAAATATTCGATTGAAATTTATTGGACATTTAGGTAAGTTTGATAACTTAGAAACCTTTGATTCACCATTTGAATTTCATTCAAAAATGAACGACGCTGCTAATGATGATACATTCAAAACAAGCAATTTACCTAGTGCAGATGAAGCATTCGGAAGTTCAATGAATGATGATTTTACTCCAGATGACAACGAAGTGCCGTTTTAAACACAAGTTAATCTAAGTATACATACAAGAACTATTTTATAGTGAAATAGGAATCGTAAAAAAACAAACAGTGTCTCCGATGAAATGGCGATACACAGCAATCTATGCGTTGAATTCTATCAGTTTTTTATCCAAAAAAAGACACTAAAACTCACTTTTACAACATTTTGAAGCTTGGGTGATCAAAACAAAAAACTACTTTTGATAAAAACGTGGGAACTTTGATGAATTTTCGATTATCTCAGAAACATGGCACAACATTTATATCTGTGTTGCCAACTAAGCGAAATCGAAGCAATTAATTTGAGTATTATTTTACGCTATACATTTAATTCTCTTAATTTGCTATGTGTTAGAAATTGATTAGATGTAATTATGAATATATTTTCTAAACTATTTGGCGGTAGTAACAAATCCAAAAAGCAAGTACATATACATTATGTGCTTTACGATTCCAAAAATGTTTATTATTTAAAAAAGATGCAGAAAACTATTGTATTTTTTCCAGATCGGATCAATACAAATGCATTATCTGAAGCTCAAACAAAACATATCTTTACTAAAAAATTTCGCTCACTATTCGAATTTTGGAACTACATTACTAAATCTAAAAAATGGTATTTGGAATATCAGGCAAATTCTATTGAAGGTATAGGAGATTATATAGAGATTTTGGCACCACTTATAGTAAATTCAACAAATGAATTGAGGCGAAAAATGGAATTTTTAGATAAAGATATCTACATTATTGCAGCATGGGATGATTTACTTTTTCGATATAAGGAGAAAAGTGAATTAGTTTTCAAAGAAAGTCAAAAACTAAAAACTTTTTGTGCTAATTGCGGGAAAGAACGAATAGGGTTTAGTCAACGGTATCCAAAATCAATTTGCCATGATTGTTCCCTTAAAGTCACAGACAATAATGGTAGAAGCGTAGAATTTTTTAATTCCCATATTGAAGGTTATGGCTGTCAAGGTTATTACTTAGGAACGAATCAACAAGAAAAATACGAATCTGATATATGTTTTATTCAAGAAAAAGAATTTATTGCAGAAGAAGCCAGATTTGGAGGTATTGTAATAAATCTTAAAGAATGATAAGCTAATAATGAAACCATAAACTATTAAGTGTAACTATACTTCTGTTATAGAAACTATAAATTCTTCATGAAACGTATAATTTTTACGTATCTTTCCGTTGTATAAAATACAATGCAATTGAAAGTTAAAAATGTTATCACATTAGTCGTAGTCTTACTATTTTCGATAAGTAGCTATGCTTCCTATATTCTGATTCCAATGGATGTAGATTCTCAAAAAGATCATCTAAAAGCATACGGAATTACCTATTGGTCATTGGAAAAAAAGATCAAAGTAAAATGGTTGCTTAACTATAGAGGTGGATCATTTTTATTACCTGCAATTGATGCAGTTGAAAAAGAATGTAAAATCAGAGGTGTTTCATACGAAATACTTTCAGATTCCAAAACAGCTGCGATGTTAGCAGAAATTGCGAGTCCAAGTAAAAATCAGGAAGCAGTTATTTTAGAAAAGGCGCCAAAAGTCGCTGTATATTCTCCAAAGGGAAATGTTCCTTGGGATGATGCGGTTACAATGGTATTGACATATGCCGAAATACCATATGAAGTTGTCTATGACGAGGAAGTATTAGCTGATGGATTGGTTCAATATGATTGGTTGCACTTACATCATGAAGACTTTACAGGTCAATATGGTAAGTTTTATGGAATTTACAGATCAGCTCCTTGGTATATTCGTGAAAAGAAAGCAGCTGAAGAGCGTGCAAAAAAACTTGGATACGATAAAGTTTCAGAAGAAAAACGTGATGTTGCCTTAAAAATTCGTGATTATGTAATTGGTGGCGGATTTATGTTTGCCATGTGTAGTGCAACAGATAGTTTTGATATTGCGCTTGCTGCAGAAGGCGTAGACATTTGTGAGCCAATGTTTGATGGTGATGTTTCCGATAGAAATTATCAAAACAAAATAGATTTCAATAAAACATTTGCTTTTACAAACTTCGAATTAGAACGTAGTTCCACAAAATATGAGTTTTCGTCTATTGATATGACCGCTAAAAGGCGAATAGTTAAAGATGCAGATTACTTTACACTAATGGATTTTTCAGCAAAATGGGATCCAATTCCAACGATGTTATGTCAAAATCATACAGCATTGGTAAAAGGTTTCATGGGACAAACGACAAGTTTTGATCGTTCACAAATAAAACCATCGGTATTAATCTTAGGAGAAAACAGAACAAATGGAGAAGGTCGCTACATACACGGAATCAAAGGAAAAGGGTTTTTCACCTTTTATGGCGGACACGACCCAGAAGATTATCAGCATAGAGTAGGAGATCCAAAAACGGAATTGGAACTACATCCAAATTCTCCAGGATATCGATTAATCTTAAACAACATTCTATTTCCAGCAGCTAAAAAGAAGAAGCAGAAAACGTGATTCTTTTATTATAACATGAAGTAAATTTCTTCCTCAATTCTCATGTAGATCTATTATTATTCATATAATTTACAACGTTTAGAATAAGTTTTTGTTAGCATAAATTGCCTAATTTACGGTAGTTTGAGTTTTCAGTTCTGTAATTTATAGGTAGCTTTAGCTTATTATTAATTTAAAAAATGACAATTATGTTAGAAAAACTTGAACAATTTAGAATTGAAAAACCACATACTATTCATGGAGGTTACACAGCAACGGATGACTTGTTTAAATGGAGAAAAACAAATCCTTAGTATATAAACAGGTTTCGACTTTATTTTAATAGTACACTTTTTTTTGTCATACAGTTAGTATCAAACCAGCTTCTTATTTCTAAAAGAGTGTAACACTTTTTCTTTTATCGGGGTATACTCAATGGAAGTCTTAGTGAATCTATATTATTCTATTAACTCGTATCATTATTAATTTTTAAAACCAATACAATTATGTTAGAAAAACTTGAACAGTTTAGTATTGAAAAGCCAAATGCCATTCATGGAGGTTACACAGCTACTGATGATTTATGGAAGTGGCGATAGTAGTTACTTCTATTAGTAGTGTAGTATTTATAGGCTAAAGCGAACTTCGGTTCGTTTTTTTATTCAATAAATTCACTAGCATAAATCGGTCAATTTAGGGTAGTTTCTGTTTTAAACCTCATAATTTATAGGTTGCTTTGTTTCATTATTAATTAAAATCAAACATTATGAAAAAAAGCAATTTAAAACATTTGCTGTTAAACAAAAAGGTCATATCCAAGCTAGATCTTTTAAACATGAAAGGAGGTGCTATTGACAATTCTTTCAATGAATGTATTCGTACATTAGATTTGAATGGAGTCAATATTTGCTTTAAAACAAATCAGAAAGCGTGTGAAGTAAGTGTAATAATAACATGTATAACACAAACTGAACTTCCTACGTGTAGAGATTGTGTGTAGAATTCAATTCTTTAGGAATTAACAAAAATAAAAATCCTGACTTATTTTTGTTGTATTGCCTAACTTGTGTTGAATAAATTTAAAAAAGATATTGATTGATGTATAAAAAAAACCGACTCAAAACGAGTCGGTTTTTTGTTTGTAAACCTAGGATAAACTGATATGCTAGTAAGAAAGTACTTGCTGGTTTGCCGCAGATGGGAAAACATTGATACCTTGTGTGGTGTATACTAATGTTGACCAAGAGTTAGCACCTCCAGGTAAATTTAAATTTACAGAGTTTCCATTAATTGTTACTGTGATTTTGTCACCTGCTTGAAAAGTATGCCCAGTTGATTGATCTCCTTCTGTAGGAACTTCAATTTTGTCTCCATTAACTTTTGTTGTTAACGGTCCACCTGAAATATTTACTATGTTAAAAAAATTGTTTGATGCCATGATATTTAATATTTAAAAAATAATGCCTACTCTGTTTTTTAGGATTTTCGGTTTGCTCCTTTTGTAATCTGAAAAACATTGTACACTATTTTCTTTTTGATTACATAGCAAAGATCAACAGAAATCTATAGGAGTATTAGCGTGAAATTACATGAATTCTAAAAACAAGTAAAATTATATCTTCAATGCGTATATCCACGTGGTTAAATTTTGAGCATAAAAAAACCGACTCGTGAGAGTCGGTTTTTATAAGCGAAATATATATTATTATTTGACGATTTACTTTACTTTATCAACAATTGCTTTGAAAGCTTCTGGATGATTCATAGCTAAATCAGCTAAAACCTTACGGTTCAATTCGATTTCATTAGCTTTAACTTTCCCCATAAACTTAGAATAAGACATTCCATTTAGTCTAGCTCCCGCATTAATACGAGTAATCCATAATGCACGAAATGTTCTTTTCTTGTTTCTACGGTCTCTATAGGCATAACCCATAGCTTTGTCAACCGCGTTCTTTGCAACTGTCCAAACGTTTTTACGTCTTCCAAAGTAACCTTTGGCTTGTTTTAATACCTTTTTTCTTCGGGCTCTACGAGCAACCGCGTTTACTGATCTTGGCATACTTTTAAATGTGTTTTTGTAGTAGGCGATTCAAAATTGAATTCTTTTATTGAGCCTAACTCCAGGGTTTATAAATTGTTTTTAACCGAAAGAACGGATTACTTTAAACGTAATTGTTCTTTAATACTGTTAACATCATGATCATGCACTAATGCACTATGAGTTAACGCAAGCTTACGCTTCTTAGACTTCTTTGTTAAGATGTGGCTTTTGAAAGCGTGCTTTCTTTTAATTTTACCAGAACCTGTAAGCTTAAAACGCTTTTTAGCACTGGATTTTGTTTTCATTTTAGGCATAATTCCTAAGTTGTTTTAAATACTTCGCTTATTATTTTTATTTCTTTTTAGGTGCGATGAACATAATCATTCGCTTTCCTTCTAATTTTGGCATTTGCTCCACTTTCCCTAGTTCTTCTAGTTCTTGTGCTAGTCTTAATAACAAGATTTGACCTTGATCTTTATAGATTATAGAACGTCCTTTAAAGAAAACATATGCTTTCAATTTAGCGCCTTCACGAAGGAACTTTTCGGCATGCTTCTTTTTGAACTCATAATCGTGATCATCAGTTTGAGGACCGAAACGAATTTCTTTAACAGTAACCTTCGTTGCCTTTGCTTTTAATGATTTTTCACGTTTTTTCTGTTCGTAAAGGAATTTCTTATAATCCATTATTTTACAAACAGGTGGATTAGCTTTAGGTGAAATTTCAACTAAATCTAACTCTTGTTCTTCTGCTATGGCAAGCGCTTTTCTTGTTGGATAAACACCAACTTCAACATTGTCTCCAACAAGGCGAACCTCAGGAGCGTTGATTTTTCTGTTAATTCTGTGTGGATCTTCCTTGATTTCTCTTCGAGGAGCTCTACTTCTTTTTCTTCGTATTGCTATGGTTCTATAATTTTAGGTTAAACATTAAATGGCTTCAAGCTATTATTTATTTCTTTTTTTACCATTTCAGCAAATGCTTCCATGGTTAATGTTCCGATATCTCCGACTCCATGTCTACGTACAGAAACTGTGCCATCTTTCTCTTCCTGTTCTCCGATGATCAGCATAAATGGTACTTTGCTCATTTCTGCTTCTCGAATTTTCTTTCCTACAGTTTCGTTTCTGTTATCTATTTGGGCGCGAATTTCGTGATTTTCTAACAAATTTAAAACTTTTTTCCCGTAATTCTCATATTTTTCACTGACAGGTAAAAGATTTACTTGTTCAGTCATCAACCATAATGGGAAATTTCCGCCTGTATGTTCTAGTAAAATTGCAATAAATCGTTCCATACTTCCAAACGGTGCACGGTGAATCATTACAGGTCTATGTAGCTCGTTATCACTGCCTTTATATGTCAAATCGAAACGTTCTGGTAAATTGTAATCAACCTGAATTGTTCCTAATTGCCAGCTTCTTCCAAGTGCATCTTTTACCATAAAGTCTAACTTCGGCCCATAAAATGCGGCTTCTCCATATTCAACAACATAATTCAGCTCTTTCTCTTTTGCTGCATTAATAATTGCAGTTTCAGCTTTTTCCCAATTTTCATCAGAACCAATATACTTTTCTGGCTTCTCCGGATCGCGTAATGAAACTTGTGCTGTAAAGTTATCAAACCCTAATGAACCAAAAACATACATTACTAAATCAATTACGTTTTTAAACTCTTGATCTAGTTGGTCTGGTGTACAGAAAATATGTGCATCATCTTGCGTAAAACCTCTAACACGAGTTAATCCATGTAATTCTCCACTCTGTTCATAACGATATACAGTCCCAAATTCTGCAAAACGTTTCGGTAAATCTTTATAACTAAAAGGTTTTGCGTTATAAATTTCACAGTGATGTGGACAGTTCATCGGTTTCAATAAAAACTCTTCACCTTCTTTAGGTGTATTAATAGCCTGGAAACTATCTTCTCCATACTTAGCGTAATGACCAGAAGTTACATATAACTCTTTCTGTCCAATATGTGGAGAAATTACCATTTCGTAACCGGCTTTCTGTTGTGCTTTCTTTAGGAAACTTTCTAATTGTCCACGTAAAGCAGCTCCTTTTGGTAACCATAATGGTAAACCTTGTCCAACTTTTTGCGAAAAAGTAAACAATTCAAGTTCCTTTCCTAATTTTCTATGATCACGTTTCTTAGCTTCTTCTAGTAATACTAAGTATTCTTTCAGCTCTTTTTGCTTAGGAAAAGAAGTTCCGTAAATACGTGTCAACTGTTTATTCGTTTCATCACCTTTATAATAGGCTCCAGCAACGCTCATAATCTTTACGGCTTTCACAATTCCTGTGTTTGGAATATGTCCACCACGACATAAATCTGTAAACGTATCATGATCACAAAAAGTAATAGTTCCGTCTTCTAATCCTTCAACGAGTTCTACTTTATAATCGTTTCTACCTTTATAATAGGTTAATGCTTCTTCTTTAGTAGCGGAACGCATTTTAAAATCGTGCTTTCCTCTAGCAATTTCAAGCATCTTATCTTCAATAGTCTTAAAATCTTTATCGGTAATGGTGCCTTCGCCCATATCTACATCATAATAGAAGCCATTATCAACAGCAGGACCTACCCATAACTTAGCGTTTGGATACAAATCCAGAATAGCTTGTGCTAAAATATGTGCAGAAGAATGCCAAAAAGCTTTCTTTCCTTCGTCGTCTTTCCAGGTATACAATACAAGGTCTCCATCTTCTGTAAGTGGAGTAGTGGTTTCTACAATAACATTATTAAACTTTGCTGAAATAACATTTCGAGCAAAACCTTCACTAATATTCTTGGCAACATCCATTGGAGTGGCGCCCGAATCAAATTCTCTAACTGAGCCGTCTGGCAATGTAATTTTTATCATACAAAAATAAATATTAAGCCAACAAAGATAATACGAACCAAAAACCTGTACAATATATATAGGTATAATATCTAAAAAATATAACACATGTTAAAAGTGCTTACTGAGTATAGTCTAATTTATGGGGTTTCCATTTTTCTTTTACTATTAGAGTAAACGAAAACTGGTCACGCTGTCACGAGTCGCTCTCACTATATATATGTTTGTTTTACCAAGTGTATTAAAAGTATAGTCTTAGCGTAGTTGAAGTAATGATAGGTAAAGGTGAGGAGCTCCAACAAAAGCTCCATCGTTAACCCGATTAGGTTACTTATGGTTACCTATGTAAAAGGAAGGAAGCATTTGTGAATTAAATACAAAAGGATTTTTTAACCAAACACCAAACACCAAACACCAAACACCAAACACCAAAGGTTAATTAATTGAAATAAATTTAGAAAATAATTTTGTGATGTAAAATCCTTGTAAATAGGTTGTTGTGTTTGGGTTTAAAATAAAAGGTAAAAAAAGGTAATAAAAAGGTTGTGAGTTTGTAAAAGGTATTTATATTTGCAGCCGCTAAAGAGGAAACGAATTAGCTAAAAAAGTTCTGATAGTTATTGATTTTTTGGAGGAAAAAAGTTTTTTAAAAAATAAGTTTAAAAAGTTTTGGGATAATAAA
>NZ_JBRASR010000005.1:0-67672 GCF_056033805.1 Kordia sp. E | reverse complement strand
TTTCTGCGGTGTTGTTAGGCATGTATTCTTTTACATTAAAAACACTCATGGCTTCTTTATTATAAGCTCTTCCTGAAGGTGATAAAACTAAAGACATTGGTTTTTCACCTGACAATGCAGATTCATATAACTCTTGATCATTGTCAATACTTAAATCCCCAATAGCTTTAAAATACGTTGCTTCATAATCAACAGTGTTATCTGTTACTGGCTGGAATTTATAACGCGCAGGCGTATCCCAAACGCCCGTATGACTTTTTGTAGGAGAATAGTGAATATCTATACCATTTCTAAATCCCCAACCACCTTCTATTTCACCGCCTAAACTGAAACTATCACCTGAATCTTCTACACGTTCATTAAATACAAAGCCCGATTGTCCTTTAAACGGTCTAAATTGCCCTGCAATTCCTTGTCCTTGTATGTGATAAATATCATGTGTGTAGTTTACAACCGGAAGTGTTAATGTACTTTTTGTCACCATACGTTCGTTTTCCCTGTTGAAATCTAACACATCATCATATGAAGCACTTTCCGTGAATTCATAACCATATGCTTTTTCAGGCTTTACCTGATCTTTTAATCGTTGTACAGAATAAAAAGCAGAAACACCTGCTTCATAACTAAAAGGACCAGCTTGTCCACCAAATGAAGCTCTGAAAGTGTAATTTTCGTTATGATATGCTGTTCTTTTTGCTGGTGTAAAAGTATTATCAATGAAAGATAAGTTTCCCATGCTTCCACTATTAGAAGTATCATACATAGTACCATACCCTTTATCTACATAAGTTTTAAAAACTTTTGCTGATGAGGAAGTATTGATATTAAAATTACTTAATCCTTGTCTGCTATTGTTCGCAATTCCTATACCAACATTATGACTTATTCCATCTACAGCTAGGTTTTCTGTTTCCTTTCCTTTTTGAGAAAAACTTTGTGTAGCGGTTGGCGTCATTGTTGCACCATTTTCTACCGAAGGAGATAAATTCATTCCAATACTTGTTCCACTAGAGAATTTATATGACAACCCAAATGAAGGCGTAAAACTAAAACCTTCGTAATTGTTGTGTGTCAGTGTTGTGCTTCCAGAGAAACTAAATTCAGTTCCAGAAATTTGCGGATTAAAAGAAAGCGTCATTCCGACAGTTTTATTTTTTTTCATACTGTTTTCATAAGTAATCACATCACCTTTGAAATCATCAGGAACTCCACGAACATTTCGGTTTATTTGTCCTACGTTAAGGTTCCAACCAAGTCCAACCCAAGAAGCTTCTTGATCCATGGTAATACCAGCATCGTATGCTAAATTAAGTGGATAGCCACCAACATCCATAATAGGAATATTGTAATTGAAACTCCCTGAATTTATATTCACCATATCAGAAGTTCCAATTGGTGTAAAAGAGTTAAATTCGGGTTGCGACGGACCACTGGTCAGCGCGAATAGTTGTGAAGGCTGTATGGTTGTTAATACCAATTGAATTGCTAAATAGCAAGACAAAACCTTAGAAAATTTTCCGGTTCTAATATGCTGTATCATCATTGATCACTAAGTTTTATTTTAAACTTAAATTTTTATGTTTTTGATATATAAAATGGGGAATGCAATACAAGCTCTGCCTGAAGTGATTTCAGAACGAAGTTGCTGATCAATGAATTTATTTTTTGAGGAATTTTTGTTCCTTTTTGGGGAAAGAAACAAGATGGGTTTTATTCTACGTGTGCTAAAGTATGTATTTATGTCGAATTGTGTAGTACAGAGTTCATAAGCGTAGCAATTATTATATAAGCGTTAAAAAAATAGCCTAATTAGAGGTGTTTACTTACAATTTTAGCGGTTGTGATTTGAAATTAAACTTCATCAAACCGTTTCCAAATAATTGATCGTTATAGATTAATTGAATTTCTTCCTGCGGATCTACAGTCCCAAAATATAATAGAGCTCGTTTAAATGGAGCAACTTTAAAGTTTCGTTCAAACAAAACTCCCGAACATATAATGGTATCATTCGAACTCGTCACAACCTTAAAATCTTTCTTAATTTTGAATGCCATATATTCCACTGCCTTATCATATGGTAAATTAGTGAACTCTTTTTGCAATAAGTCTTGTTCTTCATCATGATGAAACTCAATTTCTAATACACGTTCTTTTTCATGTAATTTAAAGATCGAATCAACTGCTTTTGGTTCAATTTGTTCGTTTTCTTTTAGTATGTAATAATGCAATGGAACTTCAGTAGCTGTATAATTTATTGAATTGATATATTGATTTATCTTCTTTGATTTCCAGCCATCAACCGCTAAATTAAAAAACTTATAATCTTCCGTAATAACACGTTCATTTTTGTTTTTTTTACACGATATAAAACATAAAATCGCGACACTGAATAGTAAAATGATTTTTTTCATGAGTTTATTTTTTATTGGTTTCCTTCATATTTTGCATTAGCAAATTCTATGGCTTCAGCAGTCAAATCAAAAGATTCGTCAGCATACATGATGTTTCCAGAACCTTGAATACCAAAAATCAAATGCACGTTTTGTTGCTTTCCAAATTCTTCTAAATAGTTATTGAGTCGTTCCCAAGCTTTTCTATTGATCTCTTGCTTAAACTCAGTATCCATTTTTTGTAAGTGCGTATTTTGAACGTATACACGTTGTTTCAACTCATTCACTAATTTCGGATCTTTTTGCGCTTGTAATACCTGATATAAACTGTCTACTTTCTTTTTCTGTGCGTTTAATTGCGGTAATGTCATATCGTGTAAATCTTTCGCCATATTAAATTTATTAAACAATGAAATGTTGTCTACATAGCCATATTTTTTCGGTGTATCATTAAATTTAATAACTACGAAAATGATCGCTGCAATCAGAAGGCTGATATTTACCAATGGAAGAATTTTTAATGTTTTCATTTGTCTTTATTTTTGTTTTTGAAATGTTTTGAGTGTGTTTTTATATGTTAGCTGAATTGAATCTTCATATATCCTTTTAATTTTGAATTCATTCAGAATGATATCTTGTGTTTTCTTTCTAGTAATTTTTCCGTTAACTTTTAAAATTCCTAATTTTCTAGTACTTCCTTCTTGAACCACATATCCGTGATATGAAATTGAAGGCCATTTTACAACTATAGGAATACTTCTTTTTTTTTGTTGACTTGAACTTTTTTTAATTGTTTGAGAAGCTTTTTTGGGAACTCTCATGGTATTTGAAAAAGGGTTTTTAATTACATCCAAATCAAAAGTATCTTTCCGAATCGAAAAATCTACATTAGTTGCCGTTTTCGGAACATATGCATTCGTTTTTGGCATTTCTTTCTTGTAAAAAAAAGTATAGCCGATTCCGCCCCAAATGAAAATAGTTAAGAGAATTAATCCGATATTTAGATACTTTTTCGTTTTCAAATTGTTAAAATTATTCAGTTGTAAATGATCTTGAAATACTATACGAGCTTACATTTTGCGCATTGTCTTTTGCACGGACACGCCAATAATAAGTTCCAATGTTTTCAATAGAAACCTGTTGAGAGGTTCCATTGTCTACAGGAATTGTTTCTACAATAGCATTGAAATTAGCATCTTGTGCAATTTCTAAAACACTTTGAATTTCTGATTGTACATTTCCGCTATCTTGTCCAAGTGTCCAATTAAAATCAATGTCTATCGTTGTAATGATTTCATCATTTGCTGGAGAAACCAATGAAGGTTGATTTGGTACTTGACGATCTAAAAATATAGAACGCGATGTAAGCATTGTTTCCGTTGCTGCATTAATAGCTTTTACTTTCCAGATATATTCCGCATCTGTATCAAAAACACTCGTATTTATACTATAGCTTGTGGCTGTAATTTCCGTTGGCGGTATAACTGTAGTTTGTCCATTTAAATTTTTAATCAACTCAAACGAATATGAATCTGCAAATTGTAATGCGTTCCATGTACAGACTATATTGGTAGAATTTGTGTATAAATTGTCAGTTGGCGTATTCAAAATCACGCTTTGATTCGTTAAATCAGAAGAAGCAACAACGCTAAATGAAATAGGGAAAGAATATGCTGTTTCATAGGCGAAATTTTCTCCACGCACTCGCCATTCATAGTTCCCAGGATTTAACGAGTGTTGAAATGATGTTACAGAAACCAACGAATCTAATACAAGTAAATTGTTTTGATCGCTATTTAATATTTGCAATCGGTAATCGTCAGCTCCGTCCGAAGCATTCCATGAAAAGTTAATTACATTGTTTGTTATCACACTTTCTGAAGTCGGTGTAATTGGTGTGATTAAATCATCTGAGATGTTTTCCTCTAAAATATCATCACATGAGATACATAATAGAAGAATCAGTAGGCTTAAAAGTTTATTGTTATTTGCCATAATTTTGAAAATATAGTTCTAGTAATAATTCTGTTTTATTGGTGTTATAATCTTTCTTGGAAACAAATTTTGCACTTGCAATTTTAGAAGCGACAAATTCCTTTTCCATTGTATACATCAGTTTTAATAAATTTTCATACGTTCCTTTTAGAACAATTTTATTTGTAAAAACGGTAAAAATATCTTCTTCAAAAACATGAGTATCTTCCATAGAAACCACATTAATATTTAGTGAGCTATTTGTAATAAAACGCAATATTTTTTGTTGCACTAAGGCATGATTTTGTGAATTACCAATAATCATGTCTAAGCCATTTAGTTCTTGCTGTAATGCTTGAATTTTGTCAAAAGATGCTTCTGAATTTGCCATCAGTTTTTCTGAAGATTGCAATTCACTTCGCAATTGAAAAATTGGGCTATATGTCTTTTTATACATTGCAAAAATCAACACGATCAGTACAATGAGAACTAAGAAAAAACGACGTTTATGTGAAAGTGATGTTATCATTAGAAATAGATATGTATTATAAATGATTTTTGTTTCGATCTTCTTACTTGCGTATAATCTTCTATTTCAGTCTTTTTTACCCACAATTTTTCGTTTAATGAAGCAATCCATTGTTCAAAATCGTCATCGTTAGTAGTACGTCCTTCTACATGAATTTGCTTCTTAAAAAAACTTACTTCTTTATCAGCTCGTATTTTCTTAGTTACGGGCGTAATATTCATATTTGAAAGCTTTATATTTTGAGGAACTGAGTTTCCTATTTCATAAAAATATTGTGTCAAAAATTGAGGATTGAACAACCCAGAAGTTGCAATAATTTCTTCTTTATCTTCTTTCTGCTGTTTAAGAACGATTAACTGTTCTTGAGCGCCTTTCACTTCAGCAACAATAGCTTGTTTTTGAGAAGCTTCTGTTCGATATGCATCTAACAAAAATTGCCCAACTAAAATACTGAGTAACAATATCACAACACCTGAAATCAAAGTAGCTTTTGTTGCTTTATAATAGGTAAAACCTGTGTTATTTTCTTCTAAAAAAGGTGCTTCAAATTGTATTTCTTCTTCTTGAATATGATATTGTAAAATCATTGCAAAAAGCGCAATTTCTTTATATGAAAAGTTTAAATCATCTATTTGATATGACTTGTTTTCTTGTACCTCATCTAACACTTCAAAATCAGCAATTTTATCTTGTGTTAAAATAACATTTGACAAATTAGAAGTTATTGCCTGATTCGATAAGAATGAACGCAATGCATACGTCACAAAAGGTCCAATTGCAATATCTATTACATGATATTTTTTTGCTTCAAGTTGTTCCAAATACGCATCAATGATCTTTTTTCGACACATCGATACAAAAATTGTTTTCTCTTGGTGCAACTCATAAAAATAGAAATCATCAGGATTTGATTTGAAGAGTAATTTTTGTCTGTAATTCACCGCACGTTCTAAGCGCTTGTTTAAAATACCAATTCCAGAAAAGTGCAGTAATACAGGATATTTTGTTTCAATTTCTTTAAAAATGTCTTCAAATTGTTTTGTTTCAAATCGTTTTCCAATAGAAAATTCATCTTGTTTTTTGTGAATTGTCAACACATAAAACTGCGCTTCACCTTCACTCAGAAAATGAATTCCTATCACTTGAAATGTGCTTTTTAAAGGAATGATATGTGTTAATTTTTCAAACATGATTAATACGTAACTGTTGGTTTAATTAAAATGTGAAGCTTTGATTTTTCTTTCTTCTTTTTTCGACTGCTAAAAAACCATTTTATGACAGGGATTCTAGAGAGGAAAGGTGTTCCTGTTCCTGAATTTTCATTCTCCAATTCATCCAATCCACCAAGTAAAATCATCTCGTTATTCTTTACTCGAACCATTGATTCAAACTTTCGTGTTGCCTTTCCTGGAGGCGCGTTTTCACCAGCTCTTCCCAAAAATGAACTTTGTTCTACCGAAATTTCAAGCGTTACATGTTCATCTTTTGAAACAAAAGGTTTGATACGAACACTCAAATTCGCTTCCGTAGATTTCCATTGTCCCGATTGTAAAATATTGTTATTAACGCCAGTTGGCACTAATTGATTTTGTTGCTCAAAGTAATAGCTTGTTTCACCAATAGAAGTATTGGCTTCATGACCGTTTAAGGTTACCAATTTTGGCGTCGATTCTACTTTGATATATGAGTTGTTTTCGAGTGCTTTTAAACTGAGATAAAAACGTTCGGTTACTTTTCCAAGATTCACAATACCAAGCCCGTTGAACGCATCAATTAATTTGTTTACGGAATTCGCATTTACTTGTACATCAGAAGTTGGAAATAATACGCCTGAAGTTGTTCGTTTGTTATCATCTAATCCAGCTTGAAAACCTGTTTGCACTTCATATCCTTTTTGATATTGTACAATCATCACTTCAATTTCAATATTAGGAACTACTTTGTCAATTTCTCTTAAAAATTCCTGCATAGCTCGCACTTGAATGTCTGAACCTGTGACCACAAAACCGTTGAGTTCTATGAATTCTACGATGTCCATTTTTTGAACTAATGCTTTTGGAAATGTTGTTTTTACAGATTCAATAGTTCTGTTTTCCATTTGAATTAAGACTGTTTTTCTAATGCCGTCTGTATCGTGTTTTCCAATCAAGAATGTTTCATCTACCTTTTTATACGTGTATTCTTTTCCTTTTAAAACATGCCCTAATAACTCTTCAAATGTAATTCCTGTAGCAAGTAATGTTGTTGTTATTTTCTCAGGTTTGTCATACATGAAATAATTAATGTTCAACTTTTCCGCAGCTTCCACCAAAATGCTCAGTACATCTGCTTCAAAAGCATTGATAGATAAAAAACCTTTCTTATCAATGGAAAGTGTATATTCTCCATTATTTGTATTCGTTCCTTTTTTCTTTTGTACGCTTCTTTTACGACTCGTTTTTTTTGTAGTTGGATTGTCTTTGATAACAATATCACTCTTATCGATATAATAAAAATCGTTTTCATCTTTCGTAATCATCAAGTCGTTTGACTTTGCCATCATTTCTAATACTTGGTCAAATGGACGGTTAAGAATGTATGCGGAAATCGTTTTTTTCTTGATAGAAGGAGACAAAATAATATTCTTCTGAGAAGCATCTGTAATTGCCTTCGCTACACTAGAAATAGAATCTTTTTTCAGCTTTATAGAAAGAAAATCATTTTCTTTATTGTAATGAACGTCTATTTTCTTTGGCGGAATTGGTTTAGGGATTTCTGGAACTACTTCCTTTTTCTTAATGACCAATATTTTACCTTTCACGTCCATTTCCAACTCATGTTTTCCGACTAAGAAGAGTAATACTTCTTTCACAGGAACATCATAAAAATTGCTAGAAATCAGTTGTTCTAATTCTGTATCAACATCAATACTAAGTTTGTGTTCATCCGCAATTGCAGAAATAAAATCGTATAAGGTAATGCCAGAAACTTCAACTTGCATCGTTTTGTTATACGCTTTAACTTCCGTAGATAAGGTCTCTAATTTTTCTCGGCAGTCATTCTTTTGTTGTGCAAATGTCCATCCAGAAAATAGAAATAGGAGTATGAATATATAGTGCTTATACATGTTTTAGGAGTTTAATAAAATTGGATACACTTCTTCTAATGAGGTAATTCCGTCTTTGAATAATTGTAATGCTTTGTATGCCAAACTTTTTTCTTGATCAATATGTTTTTTGGCTTCTTGTATGCGTTCTTGTTTTATTACTTCGGCAATGTCTTCCGTAATGGCAATCATTTCATAAATTGCAGTTCTGTCTTTATATCCTGTATAGTAACAATCGTTACAACCTTTCGCGGTATGTTGATGTGTTATCGTATTATTTTTTCGTAATGATTTTGGCAAATCTTCCACATTAAGAATTGTTTCTGTTTTACAGTTTTCGCAAAGCTTTCGCACCAAGCGCTGTGCAATAGAAATATTGAGCGTTTCCGCGATTAAAAATGCAGGAACGCCCATATCAATCAATCGTGAAATGGTTCCTAATGCAGAATTGGTATGAATAGTAGAAAGCACTAAATGTCCTGTAAGTGAAGCTCTAATAGCCATTTGAGCCGTTTGTGCATCTCTAATTTCTCCTAACATGATAATGTCTGGATCTTGACGTAAAAACGAACGTAATGCAGCCGTAAATGTAAGCCCGATATCTTCTTTTAATTGCACTTGATTGATGCCTTTCAATGTATATTCAATCGGATCTTCAACAGTGACAATATTTGTTTTGGAATGATTCAGGTGCTTTAAAGTAGCATATAATGTTGTCGTTTTTCCTGAACCAGTTGGACCACTAATTAAAATAATTCCATTAGTTTTTTTGACCGCAATTTTATATATTTCTTGTTCTTCTGCGTCCATTCCTAAAGCATTTAAGTTTAGGTGAGAAGCATCTCTTCCTAATAAACGCATCACTACTTTTTCACCATAGTGTGTTGGTAAAATAGAAACACGAATATCAAAAGTTTCTACATTAATTCTTCCATCTTGCGGCAAACGTTTTTCAGTAATATCTAAGTTGGATCTGATTTTTATTTTGTTAATTAATTCTAGATAATTCTCAGTCTGAATTTTATATTTCTCAATCAATAAACCATCAATTCTAAACCGAACGCGTGCTTCTTCTTCAAATATTTCAATGTGAATATCACTTGCTCTAATTCCTTTCGCTTCATGCAATAATTCATCTAAGAAATCTGTGCTTAATTGATCTAATGAATTTGAAGTTGTTACTTCATTATCACTCGTTCTATAATAGGTTGCCAATGCTTTTTGAATCACTTCTGTAGTTGCAAACGCAATCACAATTTTCTTATCCAATAACAATTGTAATTCTTGGATTAATTTTTCACGATCAGCTTCGCTTTTATCGGTATAAAAAGAAATACGATTCACATCTTCATCAAATGGAATAATTCGATAATGATTGGCGAGTTCAGCATTTACAATTTGCTGTTGCGTTATAGAAATAGTGATATGTTGACTGTTAGAGTTCAAGGAAAAAAGGATTTACAATGTTCAACATTTTCAAACCAAAACAGATAATGAGTAAAAAGGATAAATATCCTGCTAATGGAATGGTTTGTTCTTTTAAAATTGATTTTGAAATTATAAATAGCACAACCGAAATGATTAATCCAATACTAAAAAACAATACATATTGATGTACTTGAAACAAAGGTGTTATGACTATGAAAAACAGCAAATCACCCAGTCCAATTGATTGATCAATAGGATTTTGAAATTCTTTATTTTTTATTGTTTGATATATCATGAATGCAATACTTGTAATCATTAAAAAACTGATGCTTTGCAGCATGTCAAAAAATGTAAGTTTTGGTTCGAGGTAGTTTAGAATGCTGGCTGCAATACCGATACCAATAATGGTAACTGTATGAATGGCTCTGTATTTGAAATCTTGAAAAGTGATGATTACAAATACCACGATTAATACGATGGTCACAATTGTTTTCAAAAGATTAATCTCTTACGACTTCTTTTAAATTTCGCTTGTGGTCAATTTCCCAAGTATTGTAATTTCCATCTCCATCAAAATCTTGAATCGATTGCGCGCGCGCTTTGAAACTATTGATACTAGC
Source organism: Kordia sp. E (assembly GCF_056033805.1). Lineage (NCBI taxonomy): Bacteria > Pseudomonadati > Bacteroidota > Flavobacteriia > Flavobacteriales > Flavobacteriaceae > Kordia > Kordia sp. E. The sequence goes on along the minus strand of NZ_JBRASR010000005.1, from coordinate 57,646 downwards.
TTCAATGATTTCTATACGATATACAGCTTGTCCACCATTATCAATTGTGACTTCTCTTTCGAATCCGATATCGTCAAAACTAGAAGAATATTTAGCGTGTGTAAAAAAGTAATTTCGTTGATATGAATATAACGAGTTGAGCGTCGTTTTTGCTTCAATAGCACGTGCTTGCACAACGGCTTGTGTCTGATTTGGCAATACTAAATAAATCAATATTCCGATGATGCACAACACAATAAGAATTTCAGTTAAAGAGTATCCTTTCAGCCACAAAGACTGCTTTTTCGGGATGGGTTTTTTCTCCTTCATTTGTATTTGATTTTTATTATTCTGAAACTAAAGTATACTAAATATGTGGTTTGAGACGGCTCTAATTAACAAGCGTAGCAAATAGTTAATAAGCGTTGCGTTTTTTGAATAAAAGTGAGGGATTTGAAGAAAAAAACTACATTTTAACCAATCACTTTGCTCAAGTCAAACATTGGTGTGTACATAGAAATTAAGATGAATCCGACCAAAGCACCAATCACAATTATGAGTAATGGTTCAAGCACAGTTCCAACCATTTTTGTAGTGTGTTCTATTTCATCATTGTACTGATCATTAAGTTTACTAAACATGCTGTCGAGTTCGTTGGTTTGTTCACCAATGCCAACTAATGAAACTAGTTTTTTAGGAAAAATGGAGTGTCTTTCTAAACTATTTGAAAGCGTATTTCCTTTCAAAATGTCAAACTTCAATTGTTGAATTGCTTTTTGCATTGGATAAAACGTGATCATTTCTTTCGTTAAATCTAAAGATGTTATTAAAGGTGTTTTTGCACTTAGTAATAAACTTAGCGATTGGCAAAATTGTGTTACGTATATCTTTTTTAGAAAAGCACCAGCAAACGGAATTTTCAATATAATTTTCCCTAAAATATCACGATATCGATTGTTCTTTTTGTTCAATTTATGAATGACAGTTATTGTTGTGATAATTCCAGCAATGACAAACATGATTGTATTGAAGTTTTCAGACAATCGAATTACAAATTTTGTGATACCAGGTAATTCACTTCCAAACTGTTTAAAAACGGATGTAAACATTGGCACAATATAATTGAGCATAAAATAGAGTACGATAAACGTAATTCCCAACACAAATACAGGATACGTAATTACAGAAACAATTTGACGTTTCATTTTTATTTTACGTGCAAAAAAGCGCTGCAATTGTGTGAGTACTTCTGCTAGTTTTCGAGTTTCTTCACCAATTTTGATACTGTAATATTCATATGGAGAAAATGCTTTGTGTTTTTGTAACGCATCAAAAAGTGTACTTCCTAAAACCACATCCTTGTTAATTGTAGTGAGAATACTTTTTATTTTTTCAGATTTTTGTTGTGCTGCTAATAGTTGTAATGATTGATTAAAATCAACGCCCGATTTTATCAATACGGCAAATTCTCTATAGAATGCTTCTTTGTCTTTATTGGAGAATTTCGCAAAGAAATCAAAGTTCAATCCTTTTGATTTCTTTGTGCTTTTTGATGCAACTGTTGCCGTAACTTTATGTTTTTTAATGTCTAATCTCATTCGTAAAAGTTTCGTTGATTACATTCACAGGATTCTCCTTTTTTTGGTATGTCAAATTGATAATTTCATCATACAATCGTACTTGCATATGCATGGTATGATAGGTTTTTTGTTTAGTATATGTAAATGAAATTATATCTGTAAGAATGATCTCAGATTGTTCATTGAATGTGCGTATAAGGCTATCTTTTTGAAGTATATATTTCTTTGTTTCTTCTTTGTAGTTTCTAAGTATAAGCTGTTCATTTTCATAGGTAACAGCAGTAGCTTTGTATAAGTCTTTTTTGAAGGTAGCATCAAATAAAACATATGCATTGCTTTGTATTTGTTGTTGTTGAAATAATACAAATTGTTTGTTGAATGTCGTAAATACTGTATAAATCACGCCAATTAAAACACTTGTAATAATCAGTCCAAAAATGGTTTCTGTCAATGTAAATGCTTTAAATTTTCTATTCAAATTCATCAGCTTTCATATTAAGTATATAATGAAATTTTTTTCGCTCTTGATTTGTAATTAATTCAAGTTGTATGTGTTTTACATTGGTTTCGTTTTCATACTTAGTTACCGTTTGCTCAATCGTAAAGTTTGAATGCTTATACGTTTCGTCAATTGCCTTTTGCGTTTCTTTTAGATTATTTATAATGGTGTGAATTTCTTGCGAACCTTCAAAAAAGGCAGTTGAATGTGACGTTTTAAATACATTTACAAATACAATCGTTGCCATAATAACACAAATTGCAATTATTGCAGTTGCCATCACTGATTCTAGTAATGAAGAAGCCTGTATTTTTTTAAAATTCTTTAATGACTTCATATGTTGTATTTTTTATTGATGCAGTTTCAAATATTGAAATACCAGCAAATGTTTCTGGGAGTTTAGAACGATCAATTTCAATGTTCATCAACATATTTTTATGAGAAGCGCCTTCTATACGTGTCATCAAATAATCTGTGTACACACTTCCATATATTTTTCCATATAATTCTAAATTTCCATTACAATAGATATCTCCAACAATCAAAGCGTCTTTTTTAATTGTTATGAATGATTCCAATGCATTTTTTTTAGTTGAATTTTTCAAAATAATTCCTCCTATTAATACACTATTTTCACCAATAGTTATAGACCCAAACTTGTTAGGTTTTTCAATTATAATACTAGAAGGATAGTTCAACTGTACATCTTCTTCAATAAAAACTGCTTTTTTAGCAATAATTTGAATGTTTCCAATAAATCCAGCTTCAATATTTACTTCATCTGCTTTTACAATTACATCTTCTAACCTCATCTGTTTTGTAATGGTAAACGTTCCCGATTTTTCAATGATGATATTACCTTTTAGTTTTTTACCTATTAATAAACGATCATTTACATTTTTTAATAACAATGTTTCTGTATCAAACGAATGTATGTATACTGGATTTTCTTCTAGATTTTCCAGTGTAAATTCACGATCGTACGTGCTTGGAAGTTGATATATTTTTGAGCTAATTACAGGTAATTTATCCTGCGAAGCTCTAGTTGCTCCATTGATAAGAATTGTGTTTTTTTCACCTTGCATATTCTTTTCATCCAATCGCGCTTTTGGAACATTTATAGCACCAACAATTTTTATAGTACCAGCAATACTTTGTACCTTATCATAATCTGTAACATATAATGCAGTTTTATCTGATTTAATTTTTCCAACTAAAACAGATTTTCGAATTGTATCCTTTTTATTCGTAGAGTTTGCTGTAATTACTTTGTAAAATCCCCAATTTATCGTTTTGATATTTGTCTGAATATTGTCATCAAAAATTGAAGTCTGTATCGTTTCTACTTGATCAAGATTGTCCTTTGAAAGTTGCCATTCAATAGCCGCATCATTGGTTAATTGTAATTGTGTTTTCGCTAAAGTTTGTTGTTGAAATAACGAGTTATAACTTGCTAATAGTAACATTCCAAAACAGGTTAGCGCAATTAACAAACACACAAATACTGCGTGTACTAGTGAAGATGCTTTATACCATTTTAGCATCTTTTTTATCTTTTTTAGACGTTTTTTTCTTTTTTCTCTTGAAGATTCGCTTCAGAAATGGTTCACGTTTTACGGTATCTTTTACTTTCTCAGGAATGATTTTCCCAGACTTATATGATAAGGTGTCTTTTTTGATATAATCAATCCAAGTTCCTTGTTTATGTCCGTTTCTATAGTTTCCTTCTTGTTCTTTTTCACCTTCAGTATTATACACTATAAATTCTCCATGAAGCAGCCCTTTTTTCCAGTGTACTACTTTTTGAAGTTTTCCGTTTTCCTGCCAATTGCGCCAAACTCCATGCTTTAAACCATTCTTAAAGTTTCCTTTTTCGGCAAGTTGTTTTGACTTGTAAAACTTTTGATAATTATCTACTAAGATTGGACCACCAATTCCTGAGTTTGATTGGTGAATTTCGCCAGAGCGATACCAATAATAAACTCTATTTTCTTTTGGCTTTTTAACGACTTCTTGCGTAATGTAGAATTCATAATCATAATCTTGATGATTGATAATTCGTTTTTGAGGCGTTATTATAAGAACGATAAATACTGTGAATATAAATTTCATTACTTCTATTTATGGGGATTCGTAACGTGATTTTCGTGCATATTACGATAGAAGTTTCAGAAATGCCAATAGTTTTTCGTAAGCGTAGTAATTATTGTATAAGCGTTGAATTTTGAAGTAAATATTCAAAAAAAGAGGTCTTTTTTTGAAATTTCCTTTTATAAGATTGGAATTCTTAGGATATAGAAAACCAATAATTCAATTGAAAAAAATAGGTGGGAAATTTTATTTTATGATATTGAAATGATCTAAAAGGAATTTTCTATGACGTTGACTTACAGGCACAGTTTTTCCATTTTTCATTGTTAGATAATATTCCGCAGCATTAACACTTGAAATTTTCTCTAAATTAACTACAAATTTCCTATGTGTCATCACAAAAGTATCTGGCATTTTACTAGCCAATTCTTTAAGACTTTGTTGTACCAAAAATTGAGTTGTATCAGTGTAAATAATACAATATCTACCATCTGCCTCTAAAGAAGAGATTTCATCGGTAGTGACTTTGCATAATATTCCATTTTTTTTAATGAAAAAGGTGTTTTTTATTTTTAAGACAGAATTTTTTCTTGCAGTGAATCCGCCAGCTTCTTTTGCATATTTTTCAAAAGCGAGTTCAATAGAGAATTGTAATTCTAATGGATTGAATGGTTTTAATAAATAACTATCGGGTTTTATACTTTTTGCCTGTTTGAAAGTTATACTATCATTGGCGCTTGTTAAGAACATTATTGGCGGTACGTCATTATATTCTGCAGTAAGATATTCTGCAAAGCGAATACCATCTCGTTCTTTATCGATATAAATATCTAAAATTAATAAATCTGGTGCATGCAGATTGTATTTTTCTTTTGCTTCATTATAAGTATTAGAAACGATTACTTCATAGTCTTCGAATAACACTGATTCTAACATTTCTGCATCATACTCATTATCTTCTAAAAGTAATATTTTTATTTTTTTCATAATTCTTAGCTTATAAGTTTAAAAGGTAATGTAACATTTACTGTTGTTCCAATTTCTGTATTTGCTGTGATGGCTAATGTTCCATCATTTTTTTCAATCATCGCTTTAGTGAGGACTATGCCTAATCCTGTGCTTTTATGTCCTGAAGTATCTTCTTTTATTTTCTTAGTATCAACCTCAAAAATAGTATGTATTATTTCCTTTGAAATTCCTATTCCTGAATCTTCAATTGACAATGTAAATAGTTTTTTCGTCTTTGAGTTTTCAAAAATTGCAATACTTCCATTATTTGGCGTAAATTTTATAGCATTGTCAATGCAGTTTCTCAAAGCAATTTTAATTGTATTGATATCAGCAAAAATTAAGATTGATTTCGAAATTTCTACTTCTAATTCAATTTGTTTTTCTTCTATTAATGATAGAAATGGAAACAGAACTTGATCAATAATAGGTTTTAACGGAAACCATTCAGGATGTACAGCTATTAAATTGGATTGACTCAACGACCAATTTAATAAATTATCAACCAATTGATTGACAGATTGAACAGCTTTATAATTTGTATTTAAAAAAGATTCATCCGTTTGATAATTTTTCTGAGATATTTTACTTTCAAATCGTTGCTTTAAATGCGAAATTGGAGCACGCAAATCGTGAGCAACAATAGAGAACAATTGGTTTTTAGTTGCGTTGGATGTTGTTAATGCTGTATTTAGCTTTATTATTTGTCGGTTTTTTTGTTTACTATTTCTATATGCATAGAATGCAATTAAAGCTAATAAAAATGCTCCTATTGCTATTGCAAAAAATGTATTACGCTGTGCCGTTTTTGCTTTTAACTCTACTTGTTTTATACCAATATTGAACGTTTCTCTTTCCTGCGCAACTTCCCAAACCATATTTTGCCGTTGCAACGAATCTTTATGAATTGTATATTCTTTAAAATAACGTATTGCTGTTTTTGGTTCTTTTAATAATTCTGAAATAAAATATAGATTGTGTGTTACAGCAATTTTTAATTCTAAGTCTTTTAAATTTTTTAAATATACATAAGCAGAATCAAAATATTTTCTTGCAATTTGATCTTTATATTGTTCAAAATATAGGTTTCCCATATGAGAATAGGCTCTAGCAATTGGCAACGAATCTTTTTGTTTTATATATGCTCCTAAAATTTTTCTATAGTAGGTTTCTGCTGTAGTATATTCCTCTTTCGCTAAAGCAATGTATGCTAAGTTTTCATATATTTCATTTTTAAAAAAAGCACTTTGAAATGTATCAACTTCAAATGCTTTTTGATAATATACAACTGTAGAATCATATTCTTTCTTTTTATAAAACACATCACCTAAACTTTTGTAAGCCATTTGTTGTTGGCTCTTACTTCCTAATTTTAGGACATTCATGAGGTTTATTTTAGCTTCATCGTATATTCCTAATTTTAATAGTAAGTGTCCTTGAAAAAGTTGTTTTAAGGTGTTGGCAGTCTTGATGTCTTTTAATAAGTAATATTGCGCTTTTTCATAATCTTCATGTTTAAAACTAACATGTGCGTTATGCCAAGTATTTACAGGAATGTCTAATTCTATTTTTTCATAGTTAGCAGACAACACATCGCATTGCATACAATATTTGGCAAATAAATTATCAACATATGTATTCTGTGAAAAACAACACATTATTATTCCTAAAAAACAACAAAAGAATAACTTTCTTTTTTTTAAAAGCATTGAAAAAGTTTACTTTGGTGGAACTACAATGGTACCTCTTTTGGGCTCTCCTACATTACTTAAATCTGTACTACAATTATATTCAATTTCAACAAAAACTTGACTGACATCATTAAATGGATCATTTTCATCCAATGTTAATATGATTTGTCGAATGCTTAATTGACCTGTCTTTCGTATATCTTTTTCTATAATTTTTATTGAGCAATATAATTGCTTGCTTTCATCTTTGGTGATTTGTTCAATTTTTATTTCATCACTTGTAATTGCGTTATCTAAAAGTACAATTATATATATATTGTTTTCATATATCTTAACAAATGGAGGTTCTTGAAGTTGTTCTGTAAAGAAGAGTTTAAATTCATCTAGAAGAGAAAGATTCGTTATACTAGACTTATTTTTAATAACATCTATTTTTTGCATAAAATCTAAATTAGGTTAGTTCATTTCTTTGCTGTCAATTTAATAATATTCTTACAATAGAAAAAGAATATACAATCAAAATATCACTCATTCATATATTCACTGCACTCGTTTCATTTTTTTCTGCACTTATAACATAACATAAATTTCACACTACTTAAGCAACTACTTTTGAATCAAATAAATAGCTATTTATATAAAACTCTTTAGAAGTAATTGCCTAGCCAAAGAACATTAGAAATAAATGCTTTTGTGTTACCAAACTTTCTAAAAAAACAAATATCTGGTGGAACCTGAAAAGCCTGTATTAAATAGAGTAAGGAAATCTAAAAAACACTTTAATTATGGAAAATTTCGTAGGAATACTAAACTATGTTATTCAACAAAACATGAATGAGATCAATAAGGTAATATCAAAAAAAATTAAAAAAAATGGCTTTGACCCAGCTGGTGGATCAAGTAGCGGTAGTGCAGATACAGGAGAAATCGGATATGCTGGTGTAAGTCTTGAATGCTCTTTGGAATATACCGTTAAAGGTTTGACAGGTTTGTCTACTTCTTCATTTGATGAACTAATTATAGATAGTGCGCATATTTCTCCTGATGGAAAAAGATTTTCTGGAGCTGGTTTCTATAAATTTGGAACTAAAAAACATCTTAGTGCAAAAGGTTCAGGAAGAGAAACTGGAACGTTTAAAAATTGGTTCAAAGATATATCAGAATCAGTTAGTTTAGGCGCAACTGCAACTATTAACGGATATAACCTTAGAGGTAAAGTTTCAGTTTCTGGAGAAATAAAAAACGGTGTCGTTACAATAGAAGGTTTAATTATTGAACAATCGAACACAAGTATTGGTGAAATTCACATTGATGTTCATGGTTTAGGACTTTTTAATCCTGTTGCTAATTTAGTAACCAGTGCATTTGCCAATGGTGTTGCAAATTTGACAAGTGTAGCGTTAGATAATTTATTCCCACTCGTCAATACTGTATTAAATGAAGTAGTATTACCAGTTTCGGCAGATATCAAACAGTTAGCAGAATAAAACAATTTATAAATATTGATTTAATCATCTCAAAACTAAAATATCGAGGATTATTCCTCGATATTTTTTTATTTCTATTTAATAGTCCTTCTCTAGTCATTACCAAATTACACAGGAAATTTATCGCTAATAGCATCCAAACATAAATTATGAATACTACCAATATGTGTATGCAATTTAGATTGTGCTGGTGAATATGTTCCATTTGCTACTTGTTTCCCAATTTGTTGATATGCTTCTCTAAAAGAAACACCATCAATCACCAAATTATTAATACTATCTACGGTAAATAAGTATGTATATTTTTCATCGTTTAAATCAATGTCTTTTACAGAAATTTGTTGAATAGAATGATTGAATATTTCCAAAATATCTTTTACATCTGAAAATGCTGTTATCATATGTTCTTTTAGAAGTTGAAAATCTCTATGATAACCACTTGGCAAATTGTTCGTAATTAAGAGCATTTCTGTATACAACGCTTGAATCTTATTGCATTTACCTCGAATCAATTCAAAAACATCGGGATTCTTTTTGTGTGGCATAATGCTACTTCCAGTAGTTAATGCATCTGGAAAGGAAATAAAGTCAAAATTCTGACTCATATACAGGCAAATATCCATCGCAAACCGTGCTAATGTATTGCACAAACTTCCCAAGGCTATTGAAATGGTTCGTTCGCTTTTCCCTCTGCTCATTTGTGCGGCAACGACATTATATTTTAAGGTTTCAAAGCCTAACTCGTCTGTTGTAAAATTTCTATCAATAGGAAATGAACTTCCATATCCTGCTGCTGAACCTAATGGATTTTGATCTACCGTTTTTAATGTTGCATTTAATAAATGTACATCATCAATTAGTAATTCTGCATACGCAGAAAACCACAACCCGAAAGAAGAAGGCATCGCAACTTGTAAATGTGTATACCCTGGCAACAAAGCTTCTTTATGTGTTTCAGCGAGTTGCATAAGTGTCTCAAAAAACGTTTTAGTATTAGCAGTAATTTGGTTTAAATTGTCTTTGTAGAATAACTGCAAGGCAACCAAAACCTGATCGTTTCGAGAACGTGCCGTATGAATCTTTTTTCCAATATCGCCATATTTTTGAGTAAGCTCGAATTCTATTTTTGAATGTACATCTTCAAATTGAGCTTCTATCACAAAAGTTCCATTGGTTACTTGCAATTGTAATTCATGTAATCCTTCTGAAAGTTGTTGCAATTCTTCAGAGGAAATAATTTGAATCTTTTCCAACATTTTTGCATGTGCTAACGAAGCTTGTATATCATACTTTGCAATATGTAAATCAATTTCTCTATCATTCCCGACAGTAAAATTTTCTATTTTTTTATCTATATTAATTCCTTTATCCCAGAGTTTCATAAGTTTCCTTTTTTGTCATTCCTGCGAAGGCAGGAATCTATTTTCTTTTTTGTTGTGGATTCCTGCCTACGCAGGAATGACAACTATATTATATAATAACCTTATCTAATAATTCAATATAAATTTGAATACCTTCTTCTATTTCATGAATGTAAATAAACTCATCGGCAGTATGTGAACGCGTACTATCGCCAGGGCCAAATTTTAGAGACGGACATGACAATACTGCTTGATCTGAAAGCGTTGGTGAACCATAGGTTTTTCTGCCCAAAGCGATTCCTGCTTGTACCAATGGATGTTCTTTAGGAATTGACGATGAATTCAATTTTAAGCTTCTTGGAATTATAGATTCACATGGTGCTTCTTTTTGAAGAATTCCAACAATATTAGTATTTGTATACGCATCATTCACACGAACATCAACCACCAATTCTACATTCGCAGGAACTGCATTGTGTTGTTTTCCAGCATTTATTTGTGTAACTGTCATTTTTACATCGCCCAAAACAGAAGATGTTTTTTTAAACGTAAATTCCTGAAACCATTTCAATACATCAATTGTATTATATATTGCATTGTCTGTATTTGGATGTGCTGCATGACTCGGTGTTCCTTTTACAATTGCATCAAAAACTAAAAGCCCTTTTTCGGCAACAGCCAAGTGCATCAATGTCGGTTCGCCTACAATGGCTACATCAATTTTTGGAATGATAGACAGCATACTATTCAAACCGTTTTCGCCACTGCTTTCTTCTTCTGCGGAAGCAACAATCACAAGATTGTATTTTAAATCTTTTTTATTATAAAAATGTGTAAATGTTGCCATCAGTGAAACCAAACAACCGCCAGCATCATTACTTCCCAACCCATACAGTTTTCCGTTTTCTTCAATCGCTTTAAACGGATCTTTTGTATAACCATTATTTGGCTTTACAGTATCGTGATGTGAATTTAATAGCAATGTTGGTTTGCTTTCATCAAAGTGTAAATTAGTTGCCCAAACGTTGTTTTTAGTTCGTGTATAAGGAATATTATAATTCTGAAACCAATTTTCTATCAACTTTGCGGTATGATCTTCTTCCGAAGAAAAAGATGGTGTTTCTATCAGATGTCGCAGCAATGCAATTGCATTATTTGTTAATTCTTGAATGTTCATTTTTGAATAGTTGTGTGTGTTACATTTTCATTAAAAAGCATTGTTGGTTTTCCAATGCATACTTTATGTACTTGATTTGTTAGTGCATAAAAACAATTGTTGAGTTTGGGCAACATTCCATCGGCTATAATGCCGTTTTCTAATAAGGTTTGATACGTTTCTGTGTTGATATGCTCAATCACTGAATCTTCATTTTTGATATCTTCTAAAACGCCATTTTTTTCAAAACAATAATACAATTCAACAGTATAATCAGTTGTAAAAGCAATCGCTAGTTCGGAAGCAATTGTATCAGCATTTGTGTTTAATAATTGTCCGTTTTCATCATGTGTAATAGCTGAAAAAACAGGTGTTACATCGTTATTTAGTAAAATTTGTATTGTAGAAGTATTTACTTTTTCCACATCGCCTACAAAACCATAATTCACTTCTTGTATAGGACGTTTTTTTGAAACGATACTATTTCCATCAGCACCCGAAAAACCAACAGCATTACAGTTATTTGCTTGTAACTTAGCTACAATCGTTTTGTTTACTTTTCCAGCGTATACCATCGTTATAATGTCTAAAGTCTTAGCATCTGTAATACGTCTTCCTTGATTCATTTGAACTTCAACGCTCATTTCTTCTGCTAATTTAGTTGCTGATTTTCCACCGCCATGCACCAATATCTTTGGAGATTCAAGTTGTGCAAAACCTCTTAAAAAAACAGCTAATGCAACCTCATCATTAATGATGTTCCCTCCTATTTTTATAACTTTTAATGTTTGCATAATTATATATTTTCTAAGATTTTCTTTAAAACAATTTGTGCTGCGTAGGTTCTATTGTTTGCTTGTTCGATGACAATAGAATTGTCAGAATCTAATACAGCATCTTCAACAACTACATTTCGTCTTACTGGTAAACAATGCATGAATTTTGCAGTTTTCAATTTATCTTTAGTAATCATCCAATTAGCATCTTCGTTTAGAATTTCACCATAATTTATATAACTACTCCAATTTTTTGCATATACAAAATCGGCATCTTTCAACGCTTCTGCTTGATTGTAATTAATTGGTGTTTCTAACGTAATATCTGGGTTTAATTCATACCCTTTTGGATGTGTAATGGAAAAATCAACTTCTATATTCTCCATCATTTCCACAAACGAATTTGCAACAGCTTGCGGCAATGCTTTAGGATGCGGCGTCCAAGACAAAACCACTTTTGGTTTCTGCTTCGTTTTTAATTCTTCAATCGTCATTGCATCAGCCAATGCTTGTAATGGATGCATCGTTGCGCTTTCCATATTTATAATTGGAACAGAAGCATATTTCACAAAACTATTCAGAATCCATTCGGAAGCATCTTTTTCTTTATCTGTCAAACTCGGAAATGCACGAATCGCAATAATATCTGCATATTGTGAAATGACTTCCGTAGCTTCTTTTACATGTTCAGAAGTATTGAAATTCATTACAGCACCATCTTCAAATTCTAAATTCCAAGCGTCATTTACATTTAAGATCATGACTTTCATTCCTAAGTTTTTTGCAGCTTTTTCAGTACTTAAACGCGTACGCAAACTCGCATTGAAAAATAGCATGACTATGGTTTTATGTTTTCCTAAATATTCATGAGCAAAAGGATTTTCTTTTAGCTCAATTGCTTCTTGTATGATTTCGGGAATGTTGTCGATGTCGTATATGTTTGTGTATTTCTTCATATGCATTCTCCACGAAAGTGGAACCTTTTTTAATTAGACTTTATTTTCATTTTAACACTATTTTCAATGCCTCAAAAAAATGATCAACATGTTTTTTGGTGATTGTTAACGGTGGAAGAATCCGCAATAAATTTGGATTTTTGGCACTTCCCGTGAAAATGTGATGTTTGTGAATGAGTTTTTTTCGTAATTCAGCAATAGGAAAATCAAATTCCAATCCAAGCATCAAACCTCTTCCTTTGATCGTTTTAATTTTAGAAAATGTATTTGCTTTGGCAATGAAATAGCTAGAAATTTCAGCAACATTTTGCATCACTCTTTCTTCTTCTATAACATTCAATACTGCTAAAGATGCGCTACACGCCAAATGATTTCCACCAAATGTAGTTCCGAGCAATCCAAAAGAAGCTTTGATTTTTGGGTGAATTAAAATTCCTCCTATCGGGAATCCATTGCCCATGCCTTTTGCCATTGAAATGATATCTGGTGTAATATGATGTTTTTGAAACGAGAAAAAATCTCCAGTTCTCCCAAAACCAGCTTGTATTTCATCAGCAATTAAAATGGTATTGTAAGTTTTACATAGTATTTCCAAACCTTGATAAAAAGCAGTTGTACTTTCTTCCAATCCGCCAATACCTTGAATACACTCTATAATTACGGCACAAGTTTTATTTTCTTTTAGAATGGTTTCTACCGTTTCTAAATCGCCTAGTTCTACAAAATCAACTTGTTGCTGTGCATTAATTGGTGCCACAATTTTAGCATTATCTGTCGCAGCAACAGCAGCAGAAGTTCGTCCGTGGAAAGAATTTTTAAACGCAAGAATTTTTGTTTTATTCGTATGAAATGATGCAAGTTTCAAGGCATTTTCATTGGCTTCTGCGCCAGAATTACACAAAAATAATTGGTAACCTTTACAGTTTGATAAAGTGGTTAGTTTAGTTGCTAATTTTGTTTGTAATGGATTTTGAACAGCATTGCTATAAAACCCTAATTTCTCAACTTGATCGGTTATCGCTTTTACATATCTTGGATGCGAATGTCCGATAGATATTACAGCATGACCACCATAAAAATCTAAATACTTGTTATGATTCTCATCATATACATGCACGTTTTTTGCACTTGTTGGAGTGATATCGAATAATGGATATACGTTAAATAAACTCATGATTGTTAGATGTTAGAAAAAGTTAGCTTTTAATTGTAATCCTTCAGTTTCTTCAAAATCAAACAGTAAATTCATATTCTGAACTGCTTGACCAGAAGCGCCTTTTAAAAGATTGTCAATGATACTTGTGATTAATAATTTTCCGTCGTGCTTGTGTAGATGAAGCAAACATTTATTGGTGTTGACTACTTGTTTCAAATGAACGTTTTCATCACTAACAAAAGTGAATTTAGCATCTTTATAAAAGGAAGTGTATAGTTTTTTAGCTTCTTCTAAATTTCCTTCAAACTTTGTATATGCTGTTGCAAAAATTCCTCTGCTGAAATTCCCTCTATTTGGCATAAAGTTGATTTCCCAAGTAAAGTCAGTTTGCAATTGCTGTACGGTTTGATGAATTTCTCCTAAATGCTGATGTGTAAAAGGTTTGTAGTACGAAAAGTTATTGTCTCTCCATGTAAAATGTGTGGTTTTAGATAAGGAAGTTCCTGCGCCTGTAGCTCCAGTAACCGCATTGATGTGCACATCATTTGCTAACAATTTATGATGTGCTAAAGGCAATAGTGCGAGTTGAATCGCGGTAGCAAAACAACCTGGATTAGCTATATATTTCGCTTTTTTGATAGTTTCTTTTTGCAATTCAGGCAATCCGTACACAAAGGTTTTTTCTTCAAACTCTTCATCTTTTTGTAATCTGAAGTCATTGCTGAGATCGATGATTTTAGTATTTTCTGAAAACGTATGTTTCGCTAAAAATACTTTCGAATTTCCATGACCTAAACACAAAAACAATACATCAATAGTTGTATCGATCGAATTGGTGAATGACATTTCCGTGCTTCCAACTAAATCTTGATGAATACTATTTATTTTGTTACCAGCATTTGACGTACTATATACAAAATTGATCTCTACTTTTGAATGATGTAACAATAGTCTAATTAATTCTCCAGCTGTGTATCCTGCACCTCCAATAATTCCTGCTTGTATCATAATTCAGCGTTTATTTGTTGATAAATTTTGTTTTGATTTCCAAAGATTTTGATGAATCCTTTTGCTTCATCAGCTGTCCAACCTGAGTTTACTTCGCCATAACTGCCAAATTTCGCATTCATTAAATCATGCTCAGATTCAATTCCATCTAACGTAAAATGATATGGTTTCAACGTAATAAAAACATTACCCGAAACCTTTGCTTGACTACTTTGTAGAAAAGCTTCCATATCTCGCATGACAGGATCTAAGTATTGTCCTTCATGCAAATGCATTCCATAAAAATTAGATAGATATTCTTTGTGTTGTAATTGCCATTTGGTAAGTGTATGTTTTTCTAATAAATGATGTGCTTTTATACAAATTATTGCCGCAGCAGCTTCAAATCCTACTCTACCTTTTATACCAACAATTGTATCACCTACATGAATATCTCTTCCTATTGCAAAAGCAGAAGCAATTGTATTTAAGATTTCGATATTGACTTCAGAAGCATTTTTTTGATTGTTTACAGCAACTAATTCTCCTTGTAAAAAAGTAAGCTGAACTTTTTCTTCTTCTTGTTTTTCTAATTGCGATGGATACGCTTCTTCAGGCAACGAGTTTTTAGAAGTTAGAGTTTCCTCTCCGCCAACACTTGTTCCCCAAAGTCCTTTATTGATGGAATATTTTGCTTTCTCCCAAGACAAGTCAACTCCATTATCTTTTAGATATTTAATTTCTTCTTGACGTGTTAGCTTTTGATCTCTTATTGGTGTAATAATTTCAATTTCTGGCGCCAAAGTTTGAAAAATCATGTCAAAACGCACTTGATCATTTCCTGCGCCAGTACTTCCGTGAGCAATGTATGTAGCGTTGATACTTTTTGCATATTCAATAATTTCAATGGCTTGTACAATACGTTCAGCACTTACAGATAATGGATACGTATTGTTTTTTAAGACATTTCCAAAAATCAAATACTTCACTACTTTTTCATAGAAAGTAGTAACCGCATCAATATTTTTATACGTTGAAACGCCCATTTTATAAGCATTTTCTTTAATCGTGTTGATCTCATTTTGCGTGAAACCTCCTGTGTTTACACTAACTGCATGCACATCAAATTTCTTGTCTTTGGTTAAATGCACAGCGCAATAAGAAGTGTCTAATCCACCACTATAGGCAAGCACTAATTTTTTTGAAGTATTCATTTTTTATCTTTTTTTAATAACAAGGCTTGTTTGATGCTTTTCAATCTGTCAAAAACCTTTTCTTTTATTTTTATATCTTTTTTTGAATCATTTGTAGTCGGATCGTATAACATGCCTGTACACAAACACATTTTTTGTTGTGTTCGTTTTAATACATCAAAGTTTTTGCAGGTTTGACAACCATTCCAAAAGGATTGATCTTCTGTGAGTTCAGAAAATGTTACGGGTTTATAACCCAATTCACTATTGAGTTTCATCACAGCTAATCCAGTAGTAATACTAAATACTTTTGCATTTGGGAATTTTGTTCTGGAATGTTCAAAAACCTTTTTCTTGATTTTCTTAGCAATTCCTTTACCTCTGTAGTCAGGATGAACGATGAGTCCTGAATTGGCTACAAATTTTCCATGACTCCAAGCTTCGATGTAGCAAAAACCGACAAATTTTTCGCCATCTAAAGCAATGACAGCATTGCCTTTTTCCATTTTTGAAATAATGTATGCAGGTTTTCGTTTGGCAATTCCTGTACCTCTTACTTGAGCGGCTTCTAAGATTGTTTCGCAAATAGTATCTGCATATATACGATGCGAATTGTTAGCAATAACAATATCCATTGTGCTGATTTAAAATGATTAAAATTGTATTTGTAGTATTTTGGAAATGAAGAACTGGACGCACCGAAGTTCCTAATATAAAACGTACCCTTACGGGCGGCGTGGAAAAAAGCGGCGTGTGGGAATGCTGTTATTTTGAGAAATAACTACATTTTGAAAAGATGATATGAATATTAAATGATACAAGAAATAAAAAATAAAATTACTAAATAGAGTGTACTGCTAGATTGTAGAATTAGCGGCGGCGGTTGCGTAAACGCAAACTGGGTTTTCTATTGTATATTTTATTTTGAGTAATCATTGATACAAACGTACAAATTATAATTTTACGCTAGACATTAAAAAATAATTTTTTCTTGAGTTTTACGAATATCTTAAAAAAAGCGTTGTTTATAACGTATAATGAAAATCATTGATCCTTTTAAGAAGTAATTGATAATTTAGCTTACTTTTTTACAAGAAAACTAAGTGATTTTAAATTTTCAAAGACAATAAAAAACCTAACTACTAATAGCTAGGTCTTTTTAGGTTTTTATATTTTTTCGAACAGTTACTATTTTTTTCGCAGTAATGTCAATGTTTCTTTTTCTCCAGATCTGCTCATCACAAATTGTAATGTATCCTTATTCAATGTATTAATCTCAACTCCTATTTCTAGTTTTCCTTCTGGAGTTGAATATAGTAATCCGTTTGCTATTTTATAAACACCTGATTCTTCTAAACTTCCTATTTTAGACGAATATGTTTTATCTTTTTTGAAATTAAAGTATACATTATTATTGCATCTATCTTCTCCTGTAGATGCTATGATCCATTCTGCACAATTCCATTCTCCAGCAATTTTATCATATTTTTCAGCGTTTCCGCATGAAATTAATAACAATCCAACAACTACTACAATTATTTTTCTCATACTATTTTATATTTTAAAAAAGTGACATTTCTTTTATTGTCAAAGACTTTTCTATTGGTATCATGACAATTGCATACGTTACAAAGATGATCAAAAAATTTAGTTCACTCATACTAATTTGTAACTCATTAGAATTACACATAAAAAATAAAAGCTCCAACAATATTTGTAAAGGGTTTTACAATAAGAAATCATTTTAATATATGTAATTGTTCATAATTTATAACCTAGATTTAATCTGAAAGTACTTTTTTATGTTGAAATTTGCATTTTAATTTAATTTCTATGATGAAAAATATAGTATTGTCGTGTCTTTTTGTGTTGTGTTCTTTTTTAAGTTTTGCACAAGAATCTTTGTTACAATCTGGTCCAATGGTTGGGTATTCTGATTTTAGAGAAGCTTTAATTTGGGTACAAACTACGGAGCCAGCTTCCGTAAAAATTGGTTATTTCACTACTGATAAAACTGAAAAATTCACAAAAACTGTACAAACTACACTTGAAAGTGATTTGATTGCAAAATTAACTCCAAGCAATGTTGAATATGGAACAACATACACATACAAACTTTATATCAACGATGTATATATTCCTAGAGATTATAAATTAACGTTTCAAACTCAGACTTTATGGCAATTCAGAACAGATCCGCCAAATTTTAAAATTGCATTAGGTTCGTGTAGTTTTATTAATGAAACAAAAGACGATCGTCCAAAACCATACGGAGGAAAGTATCAAATATTCAATTCAATAGTAGCTAAAAATCCAGATTTAATGTTGTGGATTGGTGACAATATGTATTTACGAACACCTGATTTTATGACAAATCGTGGAATTCGTCATCGTTACAGACATACACGTGCATTGCCCGAATTACAACCGTTATTAGGAAGTGTGCATCATTACGCAACTTGGGACGATCATGATTTTGGTCCAAATGATGCAGACCGTAGTTATGTGAATAAACAACTAACAGAGAAAACATTTAATGATTATTGGGGAAATTTAAATACAAATGCTGCTGGAAACGGTGGAGTTACACAACATTTTGCTTGGAATGATGTAGAATTTTTTATGCTAGATGACCGCTATCATCGTGCTTCCAATAGAGATCCAAATAAAGACAAAGATTATTTAGGAAAACAACAACTCAATTGGTTAATTGATGCATTAACAACTAGTAGAGCTACCTTTAAAATTGTTATTAATGGTGGACAAGTAGTGAGTGATGTAGCTAAGTTTGAAAATTACATAACGTATCCAACAGAACGTGCAGAATTATTTAAACGTTTGCATGAAGCTAAAATTGAAGGTGTTTTATTTTTAAGTGGAGACAGACATCATACTGAAATTTCGCGTTTGGAACGTAAAGATGCATATCCATTAATTGATATTACATGTTCTCCTTTAACTGCCGGAACTCACAAACCAAGAGACGAAGGCAATACGTTACAGGTAAAAGATAAAACATTCTATAACCGTAATTTTGGTATTATTGATATTTCTGGAAAGCGTCGTGAACGTGTTTTATTGCTAACCATTTATGATTCTGACGGAAAAAAAGCATTTGATTATACAATCAACGCACAAGATTTACGCTATCCAAGAAAATAGTTTTTAGATACAAATTATATATCAAAACCGTCAATAGTTACTATTGGCGGTTTTATTTTTATTTACTAGTTTTAATATATGATTATAGCCACTGATATTCATTATAAAGAAACCTATGCAAAAGCTGTTTGTGTAGCTTTTGATTGGGAAGATGCTGTTCCTGAAAAGGTTTATACAGCAACCATTGATGAAGTTGAACCCTATGTTCCTGGCGAATTTTACAAAAGAGAATTACCGTGTATTTTAAAAGTATTAGAACAAGTTGATTTAGAAAACACAGAAGCGATTATTGTAGACGGACATGTGTTTGTGCATAATAATAAAAAATATGGCTTAGGAGCTTATTTATGGCAAGCGCTCGATGAAAAAGTGCCTGTCATTGGCGTTGCAAAAAAATCATTTATTGATACCGAAGAAGTTTCAACTCCTATTTTGCGTGGATCAAGTGAAAACCCTTTGTATGTTTCTTGTATTGGTATTGCTAAAGAAATAGTTCTTGAAAAAATAAATTTATTACATGGCGAACATCGTATGCCAACAGTTCTGAAACTTTTAGATGCGGTAACAAAAACAGAGAAACAATAGATCTTTTGCCTAATAATCGATCATCTTACAGAAACATCTATAAATAAAAAGAGAATCCTTAGGGCAAAGGATTCTCTTTTTATTTTTAATACAATTTATCAGATTGTTAACACTATTAATACTAAATATTAATAGCATAAAAATAATGTAGTTTAACTTCTTTATCATTACAAAGTCGATGAAATTGTAACTACATATAGATAAGTGGTCGTTTTATATCGATAAGCTTACAAAGCTTTTCTATTTTTTTTAAAAATTAACTAATAGCTATAAACAAAAAAAGAACTTTTGGGGGCACAAAAGTTCTAAATTTTATACAATTTACCAGATTGTAATTTTATCGTAATACTAAATATTCTGTACCAAATATAAGTTTATCAATGTAGCGTACCGATAAAAGTCGATCAACCTAGCCTATAGTATAGACGAATGACGTTATTAAGACGATTAGCATTTGAAAGAAAGCCTTTCTTTCAGTAAATCAAGCATTTAAAGAAGATAAAATCCTCTACACTCATAACAATAGCATCGTTTTTACTAATAGAATATAAAAAGAACATATTTTATAATTGTAATCGCTATCCGGCTAAAAAAACAAAAGGAGTGTTCCCCAACACTCCTTTCTAATTGTAGAATAATAAACCTCAATAAATACTCATTGAAACTTAGTTCGAAAGTAGTAAATGCAGTTGACGTAACACTTACATTTTGTATAAGCGTAGTAGAAAGTTAATAAGCGTTGTGAAAATATATAAAAAACAAAAAGGAGTGTCCCCCAACACTCCTTTTTCATAAGAAATATATTCTTCTTTTCATGGAATAGAATACCCAGTTTGAAATTTTACTGAAGAATAAATAACCTAAAAAACCTGTGGTAAACTTAGCTATTGTAGATAGAATATAAAAGAAATACAATACGTAATTTATAAATTACGTACTAATAAAACAACTTCTAACATGCTGAAAATCAATAATTAATATGCTATTTTTTAAGAGTTGACCTATAAAAATTTGATTTGTGTTATTTTAGCTAAATAATGTTATTATTTATAAATAGAGCATAAAAAAAGCGAGCATTAGCTCGCTTTATATTCAATATTTTATATACTTAATTCACTTCTTGAATCTCTTTTACTTGTAATTTATCAATTAATGTTTTGTACATATCTTTTGGAAGTCCACATGCAATTAAGTATTCTTTCATCAATGCTTCTTCTGCTTTATCAATAACACCATCTGCTAATAATACAACTCCAGCTTGCGCCAAAATATTCATAATTGCTTCTGCTGATAATTCGGTTCGTGCTTCATTTAATAAATTAAACACAAAATTGTCTTTATTCTGATCACGTTTTACACGTTCCATGATTTCAACTAACTCTGCTTTAATATCATCAAATTGCTCAATAGCATCTTTAATTTCTCGTTCTTCTTCAGCAGCAAAATCATTATCAATTACTGACATATGTGTCATGGTTGCAATCAATGCTTTTGCATAAATATAGCGTGATTGGTGTTGTGCATTCTCTTGTATTGATTGTGACTGTCCTAAAATATCTTTGATTTTTTCATTATAAGCACTTTTACAATTAGTACACTCATAAAAACGATCAACAACGTCTAACGGAATTACAGGAATAAAAAATAACGTAAACCAACGTCTGTATAACTTATTTACTAAGTTTCCATTGTCGCAATTAGGACAACTATTATTTAACACAGGACTCTCGCTTACTGTATGCTTGATTCCTCTTGTTCCAAAAATTATAAACATATGAATTGCTTTTTTGTAAATATAATATATTTTATGTGTAAACCATAACTGTTATTTGTCTTCACTCCTTTTATATTTAAATATGTTATTCCAATTTAAGATCCTCATAATTACTGCATTCACAATAAGTAACTTCTTTTTTTAACAAATAAATACAATGCATGCACAATACCTATAAGCGTAATCTTTGTTATATTTGTAGCGCAAATTATAGTATTATGAAGATTGAACAAATTTACACAGGTTGCCTTGCACAAGGTGCTTATTATATAGAATCTAAAGGGGAAGCTGCCATTATTGATCCGCTACGAGAAACAAAAACATATATTGACAAAGCAAAAGCTAATAATGTTACTGTAAAGTATGTTTTTGAAACGCATTTTCATGCAGATTTCGTTTCTGGTCACCTTGATTTGGCTAAAGCAACTGGTGCAACTATTGTTTTTGGTCCAAATGCTACTACAGATTATGATATATATAGTGCAAAAGATAATGAAGTTTTCACTATTGGAGATATCAAAATAAAAGTATTACACACACCTGGACATACACTTGAATCTACTACATATTTATTAATTGATGAAACTGGAAAAGAGCATGCTATTTTCTCAGGAGATACTTTGTTTTTAGGTGATGTCGGAAGACCAGATTTAGCTATCAAATCTGACTTAACAAAAGAAGATTTAGCTGGTATGCTATTCGATTCACTTCGCACGAAGATTATGCCACTGGCAGACGATATTATTGTATATCCTGCACATGGAGCTGGTTCAGCATGTGGAAAAAATTTAAGTAAAGAAACTGTCGGAATACTTGGTGAGCAAAAGAAAACTAACTATGCATTGCGTGCCGATATGACAAGGAATGAATTTGTAAAAGAAGTCTTAGATGGAATTGCGCCACCACCGCAATACTTTTCAAAGAATGCACTGATGAATAAATCTGGGTATGCAGCTTTTGAAACTGTTTTAGAAAAAGGAAATGTTACGTTAAATCCAACAGCATTTGAAGCTCTAGCAAATGAAGAAAATGCTTTAATTTTGGATGTTCGTCCTCAAAAAGATTTCTTAGCATCACATATTCCAAACAGTATTTTTATTGGACTTAACGGAAGTTTTGCTCCATGGGTTGGCGCATTGATCACTGATTTACAGCAACCAATCTTATTAATTGTTCCTGAAGGAAAATCAGCAGAAGCTGTCACACGACTTTCGCGTGTTGGATATGATAATACACTTGGTTATTTAGAAGGCGGAATTAACGCTTGGAAGACTGCTGGAAAAGAAACAGCTAGTATTACTTCAATCTCAGCAGAAGAATTTGCAAATCGTTTTAAAAATAATACTATAAATGTATTAGATGTTCGAAAAGTTGGTGAATACCAAGCGAAACATATTGAAGGTGTACAACATTTTGCATTAGACTACATTGATAAAAATATGAACGAGATCGACGCAAACAAAGCATATCACATTCATTGTGCTGGTGGATATCGTTCTGTCATTGCTGCTTCTATTTTGAAAGCACGTGGTTTTCATAAAGTAACAGATGTCGCTGGCGGATTTGGTGCTATTAAAAAAACTGATTTACCATTTACTGAATTTGTTTGTCCATCTACACTTTCATAAAAGTAAACTAAACATATATTAAAGTCCTTTTCAGATAAAAATGAAAAGGACTTTTTTTTTCTCTGAAATCAACTTTCCCAAAATTACCATTTATTCTCCCGTATGCACTATTTATGCTTCTGCGCAGCTATTACTTTTGTTGTGTTCAAAAAAAGTATAACAAACATAAAACATATAAACATGAGCAAAAGAGCATTAATTATAGGAGGAAGTAGTGGAATTGGAAGAGCAACTGCACAAAATTTACTTAACGAAGGTGTTGAAGTACACGTAGTTGGAACAAACACTTCAAAATTAGAAGCATTCAAAAATGAAGCTTCAGGAAATTTACATACACATCAAGTAGACATTACAAATGCAGCGCAAGTAGACGCGTTAAACGAAAAAATTAACGGACTTGACAATCTAGATTATTTGGTAAATGCATCTGGTATTTTTGGGCCAAAGTCGTTTTTAGACCATACTGTTGCTGATTATGATTCGTATCAAGATTTAAATAGAGGTTTCTTTTTCATCACACAAGCAGCCGCTAAAAAAATGAGTACTACTGAAGGTGGAGCAATTGTAAATGTAGGATCTATGTGGGCAAAACAAGCTGTAAAAGCTACGCCTTCTTCTGCATATTCTATGCAAAAAGCAGGTTTACATTCGCTGACACAACATTTAGCAATGGAATTGGCTGATCATAAAATCCGAGTGAACGCAGTTTCGCCCGCTGTTGTAGAAACACCTGTATACGAAAGTGTTTTTGGTGGAAAGCAAGAAGCACATGACGCTTTACAAAACTTTCATGGTTTTCATCCAATTGGACGTAACGGAAAAGCACAAGATGTAGCTGACACAATTTCATATCTATTATCTGAAAAAGCTAGTTGGGTTACCGGAGCAATTTGGGATACTGATGGTGGTGTTATGTCTGGAAGAAACTAAGCAAGCAAAACATATACGAAAAGCAAAGTTTAGTAGACTTTGCTTTTTTAAATCTAAAAAAAGAATTACTTATGTATGATATGAAAAACCTAAAACAATTAGGAGCTTTAGGGAAAAATGCAGCGCCTGCTATGAAGGCATTTCAACAATTAGACGAAGCTGCGCTTGGTGATGGAATTATTCCAAAAAAGTATAAAGAATTAATGGCAATTGCAGTAGCATTGACAACACAATGTCCATATTGTCTTGAAATTCACAAAAAACATGCTATTGAAGCTGGCGCAACGCAAGAAGAACTTGCCGAAGTTACGTTTATTGCAGCAGCTTTACGTGCTGGTGCTGCCGTAGTGCATGGTACACATTTAATGGAACACTAATGAAAAAAACAACCGCAACATATATTATTGTTGGCGCAGGTTTATCTGGTCTCACTACAGCTTATGCACTTTATAAGCAAGGTGAGACTGATGTGATTATTTTAGAAGCTAGAGATCGTATTGGTGGACGAATTTTAACGAAAAATGGTATTGACTTAGGCGCTACTTGGTTTCAAGATCATCATGAAAATGTTTCCTCTATTTTAGATCATTTAAATATTAAAAAGTTTCATCAATATAGTGAAGGAAAGAGCGTTTTAGTTTATAATTCTATGGCGCCTGCACATTATTTTGAGAATGATCCGAGTTATCCTCCTGCATATAGAATTTCAGGTGGAACGTCTGAGTTGGTTCATACATTGGCAAAAATACATGAAGAGAAAATTTACACAAATACCAACGTTTCACATATTGAAGAAGTAGAAAATCAAATTGTTTTAACTACAAATCAAGGAGAATTTAAAGCTGCTAAAGTCATTATTACTATTCCTCCAAGAATTGCTTCTCAACTTATTTTCACTCCAGAATTACCAATTTCACTTATGGAAAGTATGCAAGACACACATACGTGGATGAGCAATGCCATGAAAGTTGGGTTGACGTTTAAAACACCTTTTTGGAAAGCCAAACAAATGTCGGGTACATTAATTGGTCAGATTGGTTGTGTTACTGAATTGTACGATCATTGCTGCGCAAAGGAAGAAACTTTTGCCTTAATGGGCTTTGTAAATGAAGCTTTGCGCGATGTTTCTGCTAAAGAACGCAAATCGCGAATTTTAGATCATTTGCAAAAGTATTTAGGGAATGAAGTTTTGGAATATCTCACGTATGAAGAAAAAGATTGGTCTCAAGATATATTCACAAATAGTGATACTGTAAAATCTATTTACATGAGTCCGCGTTATGGAAATCCTGTATTTCAAGATTTCTATGGCAATGGAAAAATACTTTTTTCAGGTGCAGAAACTTCTCCAATTCACGGTGGATATATGGATGGCGCTGTCTATAGCGGTTTGAATGCTGCAAATAAACTTTTATCGTAAGAATAGAAATGAAAAGTTATTGTATTTTTAAAATGAATTTGAAACGTATTATTTGAAAGATTCTAAAACCAATATCGCAACATATCATCTACACAAAGCGCATCCTGAGAAGCTTCAATTTGAGATTTATGATTTACATGAATATCGCAAGCGAAGTGGCGAAAAAGCTGCCGTAGCACATTCACATAGTTATTATCAAATTATTTGGTTTTTTGATAATAGTGGAATGCATCATGTTGATTTTGAGTCGTATGGAATTGAAAAGAATAGCATATTTTTTATTTCCAAAGATCGCATACATGCGTTTGATGATAATTTAGATATCCATGGTTGGCTGATTCATTTTAATGAAAGCTTTTTTATGCATACAGATGTAGATATTTTTTTGAAATATAATATTTTCAATTCACAAGAAAACCCTTGTTATAGTATTGACGAAGAAACTGCCGAAACTGCTAGTTTGTATATGAAATTGATGCAGAAGGAATTATTGAAAAGACATCAATTTGGCTATGAAGATAGTATTCGGTTTTCATTGAAATCTTTGCTTATCAACTTGGAACGTGTACATCAGAAGAATCAACAAAAACAATTGTCATTCAACAATCACTACGAATTACAATTTGCACAGTACAAAGAATTGATTGAAGAAAATTATCAAAAAGGACTTACGGTACAAGCATATGCAGATTTGCTTCACATTTCCTCTAAAACCTTGAATACAATTACCAAGAAAATAGTTGAAAAATCTGCTTCACAGGTCATTACAGATCGAGTTATTTTGCAAGCTAAACGCTTATTAAAATTTACTTCTTTACAAATAGGAGAAATAACTTTTAGAGTTGGTTTTGAAGATCCATCATACTTTGTAAAGTATTTTAAACGGCATGTTGGAAATTCCCCTAACAACTACCGAAATGAAATTACGTAACTATAATTTATAAAAAGCTCCACATTTCCGCGAAGCTTTCGTTTAAATGTAAGTTTGTTTTATTTCCAATAATTGTTTGCTGCAGAAACTGTTTGAAAGTTAACAGCTATTACATGTGAAGCCATCGTAAGGTCTGTTGCATTATTTGAATATTCTGGTCTTAATTTTTTTAAAACTTCCATATCGGGTTGTGTAGATTTTACGCCCATTCTAGAAAGTTTTATTGCCAATTCATATCCTTCTTGTGGCGTTGCTGTTTGTAGACTGTGAAGCCAAATTTCTTTTTGTTCCATGTTTTGAGTTTCAAGTTTGAAACAAAATTAACATAACGACTACCTTACAATTAAGGACGATTGAACTAAAACATGGACAATTAAATCAATCGATTGTTTTTCAGTTGTTTCCGGAAATCTTTTGGAGAGATATTGGTGTGTTTTTTAAAGACTCGACTAAAGTATAAAGGATCATTATAACCTACTTCATATGCAATGTCTTTAATAGAAATATTGGTAAGAAATAGTTTGTTTTTTGCGCTTGCAACTCGTTTTAAATTTAGTAATGTTACAAAACTATTTTGGAAATATTTTTTACACAATCTGTTGAACGTAGAAATAGATACTTCAATTTTTTTTGCATAAAATTCTGCGGAAGATTCTTGTATATAGTATTTGTCAATCAGTTTTTCAATTTGATAATGTATATTTTCTTTTTTTACTGATTCAATTTCTTGTTTTCCTTTTTTACAACGTACAGCATTTATTAAAAACATTTTTAATTGACTTGACACCATGTCTAGTTGCCCAATTTCTTTTTTAGACAGTTCTGATTGTACATTGAAATAAAAGGTAGACAAATCATTATATTCAATTTGAGAACAACGCAATAAAGTATCATTCATAAAATTGTTAAATAATAATCCTTGACAACCAATATCTTTTGCGTGAATATCAATGCAGAAAAAATCAGGATGAAATTGAACAAGTATACCTTCAAAATCTCCTTGTAGTTTTAATTTTTGATACGGATAATAAAACAAGATATAATGATCAGATATTGTCATTTCTTGTGCATCAATAGTAAGCATACCATTTGCTTGGTTGAAGAAGAATACACCATAAAAATTTGGGTTTTCAAACAATAAAGGAAACGTATTACTAGTGATAGACATCACCGTTAATATCTTTTCATTCTTCTTATTATAAAGTACGTGTGCCATGCATTGCGATTGATGCACAAATTTATTTTATTTAAAGATACGTTTATTATTTTCTAATTGTTTTCATTTATACAAACATAGAACGTTCAAAAAAACAAAAGTATTTAAATAGCAAAAAGACGCTGGTTAGGCGTCTTTTCTATGTTAAAAATCACTCGTGGTGTTATTTTTTAAATACTATATTAATACTATTCTTAGTATAAGTAATTTAAAGCAGTAATGTCATTTCCATTAAATTCTCCATCTTCACTGCTGCTGAAACATGCATTCATTAAAGATGATGGATCCCATCCTGTTGGTGTCCCTGGAATATGGATTGCTCCAACTCCTGCACTACCTTCATTTGTGTTTTGACCACAACTTTGTCTGCTAAAGTAATCTGAATGACGGAATCCTACTGAGTGACCAATTTCGTGACAAATTACATGCTCGTGTACGTTTGTACTGTAACCAGCTAATCCTGAGTTAATACGAACCCATTTGTTTGGATTTCCTCCAGAAGGGAAACCAGCAGATCCTCCTGCTCCTCCAGCCACTTGGTATACTACCATATCTTTATTTTGATAGTCAGTACCGAATGTTAGGTTGAAGCTAATATCTAAGTTTAATCTATTATAGTTTGCAACTGCCCAACTAAGTCCAGTTTGCATTGTTGATGTTAATCCGTTTGAATTATTTCCTGTGTATCCAATGATCGTAATTACGCCGTCTGATACTAAGTTATTTGTGCGGTAATGTTTGCTTGTAATATCTCCACCAAGTTCCATGTTCATTATTTGATCACGCGTCATGATGATATCTCCTTCCATTTGATAAGCTTCTACAATTTTACCATTTGGCTTTTCGAATGTAGTTTCCTGCATGTCAAATGTGTTAAAGTGAAGAGATCTTGCTTTTTCGAGAACGTCTTGTGGAATTCCAATTGCAGTGTCTTGTTCTTCATCTACTACAGCAGTGTCTTTACTACACGATACCATAGTGATTCCTGCTCCCAATAATAATGCTAAGGTTAAGTTTTTAAAATTTTTCATTTTTAAAAGTTTTTCTTGTTAATGTTAATTAAAGTTTGGAGCGATTTTTAACACAGACCAAAAGTAAGAATAAGATTGATAAATTGCTAATAAAATGTTAAAAAAACTGATAATTCTTAAAAAATTAACAGATTACACATGCTTTGTTAAATATTCATCAAAAAAAATAAGCGCTTGAAGAAAGCGCTTATTTCGTTAATTTATTTTAAACAATATAGTTATACTACACAATTTCTGCAGAAAGCCCTGCTTCAAGTAATTTACTACATCTTGGTTTCAATTCTTCGTACTGTCCAGTTTTCACTGTACATTTTCCTTTGTAATGAACAATTATTGAACATTGTTCGGCTTGCTCAGCAGTATGATCACATGCATAAATTAATGTGTTAATGACATGATCAAAGGTATTTACATCATCATTATACAAAACAATTTCGTTATTCTTTTGTATATCTTCTAAGGTTAGTACTTCTTCTTCAACTTTCTCTTGCGTACTCATATTCAATATTTTAAGGCAAAATTACAAATTTTAAGGCAACCCAATTATTTTTTTCAAGCTTATCCTCTAATTTTAACTTGTTTTTAGCACATTCAGCAGTAATGATTGGAATGTCTTCTGTATAAAATCCACTTAGGAATAAAACTCCATCCGAATGTAAACATGTAGCATATTGATGAATATCATTTAGTAAGATATTCCGATTGATGTTTGCTATAATGATATCGTACTTTTTATCTTTTAATAGAGATACATCGCCTTCATATACAGAAATGTGTTTGCAATTGTTTCGTTCTACATTTTCTGATGTATTTAAATAACACCAATTATCAATATCAATTGCATCTAATGGTTGCGCGCCTCTCATTTCGGCAAGTATTGCCAAAACTCCTGTTCCGCAACCCATATCAAGCACTTTTTTATCTTTCACATCTGTTTTTAAGATATGTTGCAACATCATGTGTGTAGTTTCATGATGTCCAGTACCAAAACTCATTTTTGGTTCTATTATGATATCATATTCCACATCACGCTTTTCATGAAATGGCGCACGAACTAAACATTTTCCGTCTACTTCAATAGCGTCAAAGTTTTTTTCCCATTCTTCATTCCAATTGACTTGTGCAATTTCTTCGTGCTGATAACTAATTTGGAATTCCTTATTTTGTAGTATTTGAATGTCTTCAAGAATTGACGCATTCCAGTCATCTTTTTGAATATACGCTTTTACGCCTTCTTCATTTTCTACAAAACTTTCAAATCCAGCAAAACCAAGTTCTGCTATAAGTATTTCTACACCAGGTTGTAATGGTTGTACTTTAAATGTATATCCTATGTATGTTGTTGACATTATATTGCTTTTATGATCGCTGCGAAATCTGCTGCTTTTAAAGCTGCACCACCAATTAATCCACCATCAACATCTTCTTTTGAGAAGATTTCGGCAGCATTAGCTGGTTTTACACTTCCTCCATATAATATAGAAACTCCATTTCCTACTTCATCTCCAAAAGCTTCAGAAACTATTTTTCTGATAAATGCGTGCATTTCTTGTGCTTGTTCAGGAGAAGCAGTTTCGCCTGTTCCTATTGCCCAAACTGGTTCGTATGCTAATACAATACTTTTCCAGTCTTCTTGTTTTAAGTGGAATATTGCATTTTTTAATTGTGCTTCTACAATTGCAAAGTGATTTTCAGCTTTACGGTCTTCTAATTCTTCACCGAAACAGAAAATGATTTCCATATTATTTGCTAAAGCTGCGTCAACTTTTGCGGCTAATAATTCGTCTATTTCACCAAAATAAGCTCTACGTTCACTATGTCCAAGAATTACGGTATTCACGCCTACACTTTTCAACATTTGTGCTGAGATTTCTCCTGTATAAGCACCTTTTTCTGCTTGATGCATGTTTTGTGCAATAACTTCAATATTGTGTCCTTTTAATACATTGAACGCTTGAAAAAGGTTTACAAACGTTGGTGCAATCATTACACTTGCATCTGTATTTGGTACTTGTGCTATTAAGTCATTTAATAATGCTTCCGTTTGTGAAAGATCATTGTTCATTTTCCAGTTTCCTGCAACTATTTTTCGTCTCATGTTCTTTATTGTTATAATTTGATTGCTGCTAGCAATGCTTTATCGTTAGTTTTTATAGCTTCAAAAAGTTTAATACTTCCATCAGGATTGATAATCATATATCTTGGAATCCAATCGAGTCCAATAGCTTTTCCAAAAGCTCCTTTGAAACCTGTTTTCACATAGTAATGTTCTCCAACAAGACCATGTTTTTGTATTCCAGCTTTCCAGTTTGTTTCTTTACGATCCAAAGATAGAAATAGGTATGTTAATTGCGGATTATTTTTTTGAATTTCTTTTACACCTGGAATTCCTTTTAAACAATCGCCACACCAAGAAGCCCAAATGTCTACAAATACTGTTTTTCCTTTGTATTTAGTTAGGATTTCTTCAAAAGTGATATTTTTTCCATCAACAGTTCGCATACTTTCTTGCAATGCTTCTGGTGGGAATTCAGTAAGGATTTCTTTTTTACAACTTGTAAATAGCAATCCGATAATACATATGTATATGAGGTTTCTCATTATTTTTGAATTGTAATTTTTGTCTGTTTTGTCATATACGGATATAGTTCGTTTAGATCCTTGTTTTTCATTGAAATACAACCTAATGTCCAATTGCTTTTGTCATCAATCATATGATCCATTCCTTCTGGAACTCCATGAATTCCGACTTCGCCGCCAATAGTTTCGCCTTCTTTGATAATTCCATCAGCTTTGCGTTTGTTGAATTTTTTCCAAGATGCTTCATTTGGATAATCTATCCAAATAAATTTCGACCAACTACGATGTGGATATTTATCTCGCATTCCAAAAACACCTTCTGGTGTACATTTGTCACCTTCTTTATGTTTGTCATCTATTGGATTTCCGCCAAAAACAACATCATATTGCTTTACTAATGTATCTGCTGTAAATATCGAAAGTGTGTATTCACTTTTATCAATAACTACATTTACAGATGTATTCATTGGCAATACTAGCTTTGAAGCTGCTTCTTCTTTTACAGCTTTCGATTGTTCATTTTTACATGATTGCATCATGAAAAACATAATCATACAGACGAAATAAAGTGTTTTAACTTTCATGCAAGTGATTTTTAGTAAAATCTACTGAATAACAAATTGCCTAATTTGAGAATTGGATATGTTTCCACTCGGATCCGTTGAATCAATTTTCCAATAATAGATTCCCGTAGAGAGTGTTTCTGAATATGTTTCTGTCGTGAGCATGTTTGCTACTTCTATTGGAGGATTTGTTGTTCCTAAGTATACTGTATATAACAATTCTACCGTTTCACCAGCATCAGGGTCATTTCCTTCCCAAACTAAGGTAATATTTGTATCGTTAATGACTTGACCATTATCTGGGCTAACCATTGTTGCAGGAAAAGGTACATGATTGGATATTGCAGTAAATGGTGTTTGAAATTGCCATGTTTCTCCTAAGGTAGCGTTATTATCACTGTCAATTCCTTTAATATTCCATGCATATGAAACTCCTTTTTCTAGCGTAACATTTGTACTTGTTCCAGATAATGTTTCAGAAGTTATTATTGAATTTGTAGATAAGTTACGGAGTATAAACGTGTACTCTAAACTTGTATCTTCTACATCAGAGAATGTATTCCACTGAAAGTCAACACTAATTTCTGTCTCTGAAATTTCTTCACCAGTACATACAGCATTGTTTATTGGAAGTATATAGCTACTTGCTACTGGAGCATTTACCTCAACTACTGGCTCTTCACCTACTGAATCATCTGAACCACTACAATTAACAAATATTAATGCTGCGAATAATCCTAAAGTTTTTCTCATAACTTTACTTTTTTATTAGTTTTTGAGTGTATGTATATTTGGTAGTAGCTAACTTTACGAAATATATACCTGTCTCTAAGTTTTTGATCTCTATTTTTTGATTATTTACAGGAGTGTTGGTTGTTTTTGTTATAATCAATCGTCCTGATATGTCGTATATACTTATGTTTGCTTTTGTTGTTTTATTTATATTTAGTAAACTTAAATATATATAATCGCTACTTGGATTTGGTAGCATTACAAAGTTTGCATTTGATATTGTTTTTACAACTTCGGTATATTTTCCTTGACATTCTTTTTCGGTTTTTACTTCAATATTGTTTATTGGTTCACTTAGTTGTTTTGTAAATGTTATTACCGTATTTTCATTTGGAGCGATTACTGTATGTTGTTCTCCATTAATAAAAATACTGTAGTTTATTGCTCCAATTAGGTCTAAACTGTATTCGTTACTTCTTGATAATGCTGAATTTGCGTTAAGTGTTGCTGGATCTTCTATTTCTAGAGTGAAACACTGTTCGTAGTTTTCTGATGGTATACTAATACATAATTCGTACGTTCCTGCACTTAAGTTTTCAATGTCTAATTCTTGAGTGAATGTGTTTACTGGAAGTGCAACCATCACTCCATCTATTGTTAAGCTAATTTCATAATTATAAACTGAAGCTGTTTTTATATTTATTTTTGCATTGTTTTGATTCACACACGTTTCACTTGTCGTTACTATAACAAAGTTATCCGTTGGAAGATGGAATGGACATCCATCTATAGCTGTTCCTGCATAATAAGGGCAATCATCATCTACATCTAAAATTCCATCATTATCATCATCATCATCACATAAATCTCCTATTCCGTCTTCATCAAAGTCTTCTTGATTTGGGTTTGCAATTAGTGGACAAATATCGTCTGCATCTAAAATACCATCATCGTCATCGTCATCATCGCAAACGTCGCCTATTCCATCTGTATCAATATCAGATTGATCAGTATTGGGCTCATTTGGGCAGTTGTCTAAGTAATTGTATATCGTATCACTATCGGTATCCTCCACAATACGAGTTTCTGTTTTATTAGTGATAATTGGTGCATTAAAATCAAAATAAATTGCCGCTTGATTATTAATAATATCACCAATTTGCACAGTATTTTTTGGTTTTACTCGAAATGCTATATATCCGTGACTGTTTGGTTCGTCTGTAGTACTATCTGGTAGAAAAATATTAGTAAAGAAAAATTCTAATTTTTGATCATCTCCAGTAACTAATCCTACTGAATAGTTATGACTGGCATCGACTGGTTCAAAAGTATCCCAATCAATCAAGTCGCTCATAATATCTACAATCCGAATATTAACTGCTGGTGAAGTTCCTTCATTTTGAAAACGGATAACATAATGCAAATATTCGTCTATATCGTCAATCAGTAGATGCTCGCCTTCAATTACCGTTTTATCATTTGGATCAAAAGATGATAAAACTACTTGAAAAATATTATCTTGATTATTATTAGGATTAGCATCACTTGCCAAAGGAGCATTTCCTGAAAAGGTAAGAAGGTCTCCAATATTATTAATTGGTGGTGGTAATACATCAAAATAGGCTATGATGCTTCTTGTTTCTCCAGGAATTAAATTTGTGTAATCCCAAGTTAATAGGTTGGTAGTTTGTGTTGTAGGTGGCGTTGTAGCCGATGTAAAATTCAAGTTTGCGCCACTATACGTAAAATTGATGGTACCATTTTGTATTGTTGTTCCTTGATTTTCGAGTACAATACTATAGCGAGCTTCAAAACCTGGCACAGCAATATATATTGGTGCTATTGTGAGTGATATATCATCAATTGGGTTGTATGTTACACAAAAGTCAATTACTTGAGTAGCATTACTTCCAGTAAATGTAACATTTTGAGAAGCTGGCGCAATACTCATCGTTCCCGGTATAGTTTCTGTACTTACTACATATGAACCTGTAGGAACTATAATGGAATATTCACCATTTGCATTTGTGTATGTTGTAAAGTTATTTACTCCATCGGAGGCAGTAACTTGAAGATTTTCAAGTGGCAAGTCTGTCACAGTACAACCATTAAAGTCAATATCATTTTGAATTGTTCCTTCAATTGTATTGCTTGTACATGTCTGTGTTGTAATACAAGAAAGCGTATTATTCGCAATGTTGTAATTTGTGTTGTTAGCAACATATTCACAGATTGCAGAACAGTCAGTTAAATTAGAATTGTTCTTAACAATTAAACTACCACCAATGTTTTGTATGGTTTCTAAACCATTTAAACTCTGTAGGTCATAATTCCATACAACTTTAACATTACCACCGACAGCGAATAACAGGTTAAAAAAGTCTATTTCTTCACACCATTGCAATTCTAAATTTCCATTTATTGCATAAAGATTATCAAAGGAAGCTAGATTAATGCCAGAATATTGATATCGAATAACTAAATCGCCTCCCATGGTTTGTAAAGAATTCATTGTGAACGAAAGTGGTAAATAAATTCTTATAGAGCCGTCCATGTGTGTTAGCGAATTAATGGAAACATCACCAACGCTAACTTCTTCAAGTAGAATATCGCCACCGAGATAGCTTAGATTATCCATTTGAATGGCATTAATGGTCAGCGAGAATACTGCGGTTGATTTTAAATCTCCTCCTAAAGTTTGAAGACTTGGAAAAATTAAAGAGGTTGAGGTTGAAGTATCGCTACCTAAAAGTAATATATCACCTGCTATACTAATAAGACTTGGCAGTTCACAAAATTCGTCTGACTTTTTAATTTCAATATTCCCTCCAATTGCTTCTAAAGCTTGCAATCCAGAACGCAAGTTAGCTCTATCTAAGTATATATTTCCTTCTACAGTGATGAGATTTGTTAAAAAATCTAAACCAACAGAAGTACTACAAGCAGGTTCCCAAATTCCCAGTCCGGGATCACCTGTAAAGCTAATACTGCCTCCAATAGAAGTTAAACTGGTGAAATTATTAATTGCGTCAACTTCGGCATCAGTCCAATTGATACAGAAAAAACCAATACCGCCATCAATTCGTTCTAATTGCGTAAGCCCCGTAAAGCTAATGAAGTCTGTTTTACTAAAAGATAAAGCTCCACCAATATTTTCAAGATTAGCAAACGCATTAAAAGTAATATCTTTATTTGCAAAAATCGCTAAATTACCACCAATATTTTGTACACTATTAAATCCAGTTATAAGATCTAAACTCGAAGGAGTTTGAAACGTAAAATAACTAGTAAAATGGTCAAAAATTATTGATGACCCTACGGTTACCAAGTTATTAAAACCTGAAATTTCATCCAAGCCGACATTCTGTCTGAAATCTATAGATCCACCAACATCTGTCAAGTTATCAAATCCAGAAATAACATCAAATCCACCGTTTTGATAGAAGATGATATCTCCCGTTACTGTTGTTAGATTATTAAAATCTACATTTGTGATGCTAGTTTGTCTAATCTCAAGTGAACCATTTATTGAAGTAATAAAGTTTAGTCCACTTATATCTGATATGGATATGCCACCTGATGTGCTGCTATATGTTATTGTAATACTTACAGGAATATCAGTACAGGTTGATGCGTAAGTTGCTACAAAAGTGTCAAGCTCAGTTTGTGTTGTTAATACAACATCTGTTGTTGGACATTGTGCTTTTGCTGAAATAAAAGTGCACAGCAACACCACAAACAATACAATTTTTTTCATAGGAGACATTTTTAATTTTATTGTAAACGTATTTTGGGATCGAGCCAACCGTATATGATATCTACTAATATATTAATTATAATGAACATACTAGCAATAATTAATACAGAACCCATAATGATTGGTAAATCTTGACTGTTTAGAGCATCAACGATTTCTTTTCCGAGTCCATTCCAACCAAATATATATTCTACAAAAACTGCTCCTGCTAACATGGAAGCAAACCAACCTGATATTGCAGTAATTACAGGATTTAATGCGTTTTTTACTGCATGCTTTTTTATGATTTGAAACTCGCTTAATCCTTTGGCTCTTGCTGTTCTGATGTAATCTTGATTGAAGACTTCTAGTAATGAATTTCGCATCAATTGTATGACAACTGCTAACGGGCGAATTCCTAGTACAATTGCTGGTAAGATGAGATTTTTCCAGCGAATGCTAATGGACTCACCAAAATCATCAACTTCGTATAAGCTTCCTGTCATGTTTAAGTTTGTGAATTCATGCAATAGAAAACCAAAAATCCATGCAAATAGTATTGCACTAAAAAACGAAGGAACACTCATTCCTAATGTACTTATGATTTGAATACATTTGTCTATAAATGTGTCTTTGTATAAGGCTGAAATAATTCCAAAAATGATTCCTAATAACATTGCAACACTAATAGCTGCAATAGCTAATACAATAGTATTTGGCAAGGTTTCACTGATTACTTTTGAAACACTTTTTCCAGATTTTTGAAATGATTCACGTAAGTATGGTAGTTTTAAAACTGTTGTTGTATTTCCAATTGTAAATAGCTTTGCTGCACTATATTTATTGGTCGCTAAATATGTATAATCGTTTTCTTCTGTGGAATGAAAAGATAACGGCAATAAATCATTTATATAATATCCGTATTGCGTTAATAAAGGTTTATCAAACCCATATTTCTTTTTTACAATAGCTACTTGTTCTTCAGTCTGATTTTGTCCAAGCATCATTTTTGCAGGATCGCCTGGCAATATATTAAACAAGAAAAATATCACCGTAACAACTCCAAAAAGTGTTAAGAATGCATACCCAATTTTATGTATGATGTATTTTCCCAAAAGGTGTTTTCTAAAATTTTATGCTTTCAAAATCGTTGTAATGCGCTTTGTCTACAATGGTTCCTTTTTCAAGTTTTAACACACCAGGATTTGAACGAATGATTGTTTTTAATGCAGTTTCATCCGTTAGATAAAAATCAAAATTATACTGTGCTACGGATGCCAAATCTTGTAAGTCTTCCGGATCAGAAGATGATACACCAATTACTTTGTAACCTGCATTAATAGCTCTATCTGTAATGGCTTTTACTTTTAATAAACCATCTTCTTCTGTTTTATCCAAACTGTAAATTACAATGATTACTAATTTTTCTTCTGCCATCATTGCTTCTGTTACATCTCCATCTTCCATACTTTCTATAGAGAAATCATGAATTGGAGGCTCGTAACCTTCTTTTAGAACTTCACTTGTAACACTTACATAAGTTCCGCCTTCAACTTCAGGATAGTTTGCCGAATTTGTAATAATTTCTTCTTCTTCACCATTTACATTAAATATCCACTTGTATTGAAATACTGGCAATGGTGCATCTGGCGGAACCGACATTCCTTCCATGATGTTATCATTAATTTTATAAGGTCTGAAATCAAATGTTGGTAAATGATTTAGTACATGCCGTCCAAAAAGTATGCAAGCAAGTAAGCTTAACGCTGTAATTGCAATGTTCACTTTTTTCGGAAATATTGATTTGATACTTTTCACGCCTGCAAACAGAAATAGAATGAATATCAATAGAATTATATCTTTTGCAAAGCTTTCCCAAGGTGTGAGTTTCCAAAAATCACCAAAACAACCACAATCTGTAACTTTATTGAAGTATGCAGAATAAAACGTAAGGAATGTAAAGAAAACAATCAATCCTAATAAACTCCACAAAACAGTTTTTTTGTATAAACTTAGTAGAATCATAACACCGAGAATGACTTCAAGAATCACAACAAATACTGCAATCCATAAGGCATAAGGTGATAAAAACTCCATATTTAACACATCTTCTGCAAAGTAATCAGTGAGCTTAAATGAAAAACCAACAGGATCATTTAGTTTGATAAATCCTGAAAATATAAATAATCCTCCAACAAAAAGTTGTGAAAGTATGACTAGTATTTTACCAAAAATACTATTAAAAAAGATGTCTTTACATTCTATAATGATGTTCCAAATTGATTTTTTTTTCACATCAATATGCTGTTCTTCTCCGATTTTTTCCATGCGTATTTTTTTATTATCATTTTCGCGCAAGCAAAATACTTCATTATTAGCGTTTTGTTGTGCTATGCGTGAGATTTTATGTAAATTTCGCCTAAAGTTTTCAATTTATAAAAAGAAACGGACATAAGTTTGTTTTAAAGGTATATATGTATGAAAAGTATCAATTGTAAAGGTCAATTAGTTTCCCTGAATTCCCCAAAAGTAATGGGGATTTTAAACGTAACACCTGATTCTTTTTTTGATGGTGGAAAATATAAAGACGAAACGTCTATTTTGTCGCAAGTAGAAAAAATGCTCACGGA
The DNA here is from genome assembly GCF_056033805.1 of Kordia sp. E. NCBI lineage: Bacteria > Pseudomonadati > Bacteroidota > Flavobacteriia > Flavobacteriales > Flavobacteriaceae > Kordia > Kordia sp. E. The sequence goes on along the minus strand of NZ_JBRASR010000005.1, from coordinate 18,808 downwards.
TGGCGCAACTTTTATTGATATTGGTGCGTATAGTTCGCGACCAAATGCGCCGCATGTTACTGAAATAGAAGAAAAACAACGTTTACTTCCTATTGTTAAATTGATTTTGAAACAATTTCCTGAAACAATTATTTCTATTGATACTTTTAGAGCTTCTGTTGCCAAAGAAGCTATTGAAGCTGGCGCTTCTTTGATTAACGATATTTCCGCAGGAAATTTAGATGATGAAATGATGAAAACTGTCGGTACACTTGGCGTTCCATATATTATGATGCACATGCAAGGAACTCCAAAAACAATGCAAGAAAACCCTAGTTATGATCATATTGTAAAAGAGTTACTTCATTATTTTTCGAGTAAAATCGCGGAAGCGAAATCTTATAATATTAACGACCTCATCATTGATCCTGGATTTGGATTTGGAAAAACTGTTGCTCATAATTATGAAATCTTAAAACAATTGCAATTATTTGAATTGTTAGATTTCCCCGTATTAGCAGGTGTTTCCAGAAAGTCTATGATTTATAAAGTATTAAAAAATTCTCCGCAAGAAGCTTTAAACGGAACTTCTGTTTTGCATACAATTGCATTGCAAAATGGTGCTTCTATTTTGCGGGCTCATGATGTAAAAGAAGCTATGGAATGTATAAAGTTAGTAGAAATGATAACTGATTAATTTTTTCACACCTAACTAAAAGAAGAAAACTACACATTCTAAAAAAGCAAAAGTTGCCTAAACTATTTTCTAGACAACTTTTTTAATATTTCCTCGAGATTTAATCTAAACAGAAGCAACATTGTACTTCTGCACAATGGTGTCCACATTCTGTACAAACGCCTCCGTTAAAGCACTTAGCACGACCTCCATTGATTTTGTGCTGTTGTTGTTTTGCAATTTCTTCTACTCCTTTTAGGTTTAAAATTTTGTGTAACATAGTGTAAATTTTTTGATTAATAATACTAAATATACTGTAATAACTTATTTAACAAGTAAGGTTTTACCTTAAATAGAAATGATCACCTCTCAAATTTGAAAAAAAGCAGGTTTTAGCTTTACATTCTATAATATTTGCTATTTTTACTCCAATCGTTTACCCAACTCATTTTGGATTTTTTAAGCTTTTTAAATTTTGGCTGGTTAGATTTCATTGAAATCATTTTGGTAGCAGTGCTTTTATATTATGTATATAAGCTTGTGAAAGGAACCGCTGCAATTAATATTTTTATCGGAATTGTAATTATTTTCATTATTTGGAAAGTTACAGAAGCACTTGAAATGAAAGTGTTGAGCAATATTTTTGGTGGATTTATTAATGTTGGAATTATTGCTTTGTTTATTGTTTTTCAGCAAGAAATTAGAAAGTTTTTATTGATGATTGGTTCTACTAATTTTGCTACAAGACGAAGTTTTGTGAAGCACTTTAAGTTTTTGAAACAAGATATCAATACTGAAACCAATGTAGAAGCTATTATGACCGCTTGCGCGCGAATGGCTACTACTAAAACTGGTGCTATTATTGTAATTGAACGCAATAATTCATTGGATTTTGTAAAGGATTCAGGTGATAAAATGGGCATGGATGTAAACGTTCCTACCTTGGAAAGTATCTTTTTTAAAAATAGCCCGCTGCATGATGGCGCTATTATTATTGAAGGTAATCGTGTGACTGCTACACGTGTTATTTTGCCAATTTCAAAGGAAACAACTATTCCACAACGATTTGGTTTGCGACACAGAGCTGCCGTCGGAATTACCGAAAAAACAGATGCATTAGTAATCGTTGTTTCAGAAGAAACCGGACAAATTTCATATATCAAAAATGGTGAATTTGTGTTGTATGAAGATGTTCCGATGTTGCAAGAAATGGTTCAAAATGATTTGAGCTAATCATTTTTGGGTAACATTTTGCCCATATCACAACTATTGACCAAAAACTAGTAATTATATTTCCCTTAAAAATTTAAGCTAAAACCTAAGCTTATGAATTGTAAAAACTGTACACATCAACTAAAAGCTGAACAAAAATTTTGTCCAAATTGTGGCGCAAAAGTGATTCAAAATCGTTTAACGCTAAAAAGTTTATGGGGTGAATTTTCACAACGATTTCTAAATTATGATAATACCTTTTTTAAAACGGTACGTCATATGTTTACACAACCTGAAGTCGTTATTGATAGTTTCATAAATGGTACACGAAAAAAGTATTTAAACGTTTTTAACTACTTTGCTATATCACTTACCATTACTGGTTTTTTTACCTTTATTTTCTTGAAATTTTTCCCTGAAATCTTTAAAGGAGCCATGGATGTTTTACAAGCATCTCAGCAATCTAAAGTACAACAGGAAATGTTTTCGGACATGATGACTACAATTTTTGATTATCAATCATTAATGTACTTCCTAATGATTCCGCTTTTAGCATTAATTTCTAAAATTGTATTTTATAATTATAAGAAATATAACTACACCGAACATGCTGTTATTTATCTATATGCATATTCACATACGCTCGTACTTCTTAATGTATTGTATTTAATTTCTATTATCATTTATTCCCCAATACTAAATTACTTAACTGCACTGTCAATACCATTTAGTACTTTGTATGTAGCATATGTATTGAAACGATTGTATGGACTAAGTTTTAAAAAAATATTTTTAAAGACACTTTTGTTTTTAGTTGTCGGGCTTGGCTTCTATATTATTATTACCTTAATTGTAGGTGTGATCATGGTTACCAATATGTTTTTAGATGGCACTATGCTTGAAATGATAGAAGAACAACGCAAATTGAGAGGGAAATAGTTAATTGTTTTCTTGTTGAATGAATTGCACTTCATACAGATTTTTATAATATCCGTTTTCAAGTTGAAGCAACTCATTGTGAGAACCTTGCTCAACAATTTTCCCAGCATCCATTACAATAATTGTATCTGCTTTTTTAATGGTTGCCAGTCTGTGTGCAATAACAATAGAAGTTCTTCCTTGTGTAATGGTATCCGTAGCATTTTGAATGAGTTGTTCCGAATACGAATCTACCGAAGATGTTGCTTCATCTAAGATTAAGATTCCAGGATTTGTGACATATGCACGTAAAAATGATATCAATTGTCGCTGTCCAGAAGAAAGCATTCCACCACGTTCTTTTACGTTGTAATCATAATTATTAGGCAAACTCATGATGAAATCGTGTACACCAATTTGTTTGGCTGCTTTTTCAACTGTTTCCCGTGTGATTGAAGGATTTTGTAGTGTGATATTATTTAAAATAGTGTCTGCAAATAAAAATACATCTTGTAAAACCACTGCAATTTTAGTACGCAAAGCATCTAGTTTTACATCTTTTACATTTGTTTCATCAATGCATATTGTACCAGAATCTATTTCATAAAAACGATTTAGCAAGTTTATAATTGTTGATTTTCCTGCTCCAGTAGCACCAACAATTGCAACTGTTTGTCCTTGTTTTACATCAAACGAAATTCCATGTAATACTTCTTCTCCTTCGATATATGAAAAATGCACATCTTTGAAACTGATATCTCCTTTGATGTCTAATGCTGTAATTGTTCCTTCATCCGAAATACTACTTTCAGTATCTAAAATTGAAAAAACACGACCTGCAGCTACCATTCCCATTTGTAATGTATTGAACTTGTCTGCAATTTGTCGTAATGGTCTAAATAACATTCCTATCATCATAATGAATGCTACTATTTCACCTACTGAATCTATCGAACCACTTTGGGCAGACATTAATCCTCCATACCAAACTACCAAACCAACTGCAATAGCGTTTGCTAATTCTGGAATTGGGAAAAATATAGAGTTATACCAAACCGTTTTTAACCAACCTTTTTTATGCTTTTCGTTGATTTTCTTAAAGCTGTTGTACTCCGTTTTTTCTCTTGAAAATAGTTGTACAATTTTCATTCCTGTAACGCGTTCTTGCACAAAAGAATTCAAATTGGAGATCTCAGCACGCACTTCTTCAAAAGCATGTTTCATTGCTTTCTGAAATACTCGTGTCGCGTAAATAATCATTGGTAGTATCACAAATACAATTATCGACAGTTTCCAACTCATCCACAACATTACGCCCATTACTACTAACATTTTCAATAAATCAGCAATGATGACAAATAATCCTTGGCTAAAAATACTTGCAATGGTTTCAATATCGCTTACAGCTCTCGTGACTAAACGTCCGACAGATGATTTATCATAATATGCCATTTTAAAATTTAGCATATGGTTGAATAGTTTTTGACGAATATCTTTAATGATACTCTGTCCAAGCCAGTTTGCATAAAAGACAAATAAAAATTGAAATAAAACCTCAAATACCAATACGCCAAGCATCAATAATATAAAGATTAATAATCCATACTCATCTTTAGTTAAGATATAATCGTTTATTGTAGTTTTTAATAAAATAGGGCGTGTGACTGCAAAAACAGATAGTAATACTGCTGCTATTGCTACAAAATATAAAGTGATTTTGTACGGATTGGTATAGACCAACAATCTTCTAAAAAGACCTACGTCGAATACTTTTCCTGTTACTTTAGCCATGTGTTTTAAATGTTTCTGCAGGATATGTTACCGCGGTTAAATATAATGCTTTTCCAGGTACGGAAGTTCCTGCGTTGTTTCGATTTCTCGATTCTATAATTTGTTTAAATTCTGCTATTGATATTTTACCCAACCCAACTTCTAACAGTGTTCCAACAATTGCTCTTACCATGTTTCTTAAAAAGCGATCAGCTCTGATTGTAAATACTAAAAATTCATTTCGTTGCTCCCAAAATGCTTTTTCAATTTTACAGATATATGTTTTTACATCTGTATGTGTTTTTGAAAAACATTTAAAATCGTCATAGTTAAATAATTCGTTTGCGGCTTCATTCATTAAATCGACATTCAAGTTTTTGTAAACTAAGTGTGCTGAATGATTTTGAAACGGGTTTTTCTCGGTAACAATTAAATATTCGTACGTTCTTCCTGTGGCATCAAATCGTGCATGCGCATCATCTTTTACTGCATGAATATCTTGAATTGCAACATCTTTCGGTAAAAATGAATTGAGTTTTAACGTTAATTCTGAGCAATTTATTTCGAGATTCGTATCAAAATGTGCAAACATTTGCTTGGCATGTACGCCTGCATCTGTTCTTCCTGCACCTAAAATTGAAAGTTTTGTTCGCAATAAGGTTGAGATTGCTTTTTCGATAACTTCTTGTACAGAGATAGCGTTTGGTTGATTTTGCCAACCGTGATATTTTTCGCCATTATAAGAAAGTTCAATGAAGTATCTCAAGGTAATATTTGCTACTTTTGTTTCAGACTCACAAAGATAAGTTTTAATTCATTATTTTACTTGAATTCACAATTATTTAGCAAAGTTTTACTCGATAATCGAGATTTAAATATATAGAAGTTAGATTCGATATTTTAAAGGTGAATTTCTTATAAATAACGCACAGGTTTAGCAAAGCAATTTTATGAAGAAAATTTTATTATTATCAGATACGCACAGTCATATTGACGATCAAATTTTAAAGCATGTCAAAAATGCTGATGAAGTATGGCATGCAGGCGATATTGGCGATTTGTCTGTGACAGATACTATTCAGAAACTGAAACCTTTGCGCGGCGTGTATGGAAATATTGACAATGATAAAGCACGAATGGAGTTTCCTGAAAACAATCGTTTTATGTGTGAAGGCGTTGATGTTTGGATCACACATATTGGCGGATATCCTAATAAATATAATGTGCGTATACGCGAAGAAATTCAGAAAAATCCGCCAAAGCTATTTATCTGTGGACATTCGCATATTTTGAAAGTCATGTTTGATAAGAAACTCGATTTATTACACATGAATCCAGGTGCATGTGGAAAACATGGTTTTCATAAAGTACGAACTATGCTTCGTTTTGTGATTGATGGAGATAAAATTAAAGATTTAGAGATTATAGAACTCGCCAATAGACATTAAACACATCAATAACAATTCAAAATATAATATAGCTAATCATGGATTTCAATAAAGAATTAATCATTGCTTCAGAAAATGGCGTGCTCGAAACTGTAGAAAATTGTATTGCAAACGGAGCAGACGTAAATTTTATGGGACCAAATTCAAGAGCATTGCATTGTGCTGCATTTAATGGTCATGATGATATTGTACAAATTTTACTTGACAATGGAGCTGATTTGAATATCACTGACAATCAAGAATTCTATCCATTGCAATTAGCCGTTTCAAAAGAACATATTAATATTTGTAAAATTCTTATCAAGCATGGAGCTGATGTTTTGGTGAAAACCGATAAAGGAGGAACTTTACTACATTTAGCCGCAGCGATAGATTTGACTTATATTTTTAAATTAGAAGAAATTAAAGAAATTGATTTAGAAGCTAAAGATATTTACGGGCAAACGCCTTTAAATGTTGCTGCTTCATCAGGAAGTTATCTCATGATTGGAGATTTACTAAGGATGAAAGCTGATATAAACACTACTGATAATTACGGCGCTTCTCCTTTATTAAATAGTATTATGCATTTGGATAATACAAAAATTAAAGATTGGGAAAGTATTGGTGAAAATGATGGTGTACGTGTTAAATACAAAATTACAAACGGTTGGATGCAGTATATTAAACCGTATACAGGTGATGTAAATGATTCAAGCACAGATTTAGAAATTTGGGAACAAGAAGAAATCAGCGAATATTCATGGACACCTGATGGTTTGGAGAAATATTTAAATGCCATAAGTTGTATTAGCCTGTATCTTAATAGAAGTAACTTAAATAAAAACCATGTAGATAATGCTGGAAGTTCTGCCACAATTCATGCGTGCTCTGTAGGAGAACCAGAAATAATTGAAGGTTTATTTTCAAATAAATTTCCATTCGATATTAAAAATGAGCAAGGTATTCATTGTTTACACTATTTGGCAAGAAGTAAACGTTTGGATGGACTAAAGACTTATTTTGAAATTCATGAAGATGCAGATCCAAATGTACTTGATCAGAATGGTTGGACACCTGCACATTATTTAGCAGATCAAGGTGGACATCCAGAAATGGCGAAATTCCTTATTGAAAAAGGTTTAGACATAAACATAGGTAGTACAGAAGCGTTTGCAAGTTTTAATAAAGGAACAAAAGCTTCTGAGGTTGCAAAATATTGGGATGATGATGAAATGGCTAAACTTTTAAGTTAAAAAATCATGTCTTAAGAAAAATCAATTTCTTCTGCCATAATTCGCAATACATCTGATCGGTTTACCATCGTTAACACTTTGGTCATACTTGCTCTAAGTTGTTCGTGACTTTTAAAGATTTCAAATATTCCCATGATGTAGGTATTGAAATCAATATGCGCTTCATAACGAATCATTCCTGCTTGTTTTGCCAATTGTAATAATTGCGCAATAATTTCTCTTGCTTGTTGTACTTTAAATTCAATTGGCTCTAAAACCGCTTGCAATACGCCTTGTGCTGGATATAATATGGTAGAAGCAACATATAGTTGTTCTTTTCGTTTGGACGAATTTTTCTCAGAGGATAACAAAGGAGTCATGAGTTGACTCCTTAATCCTGCTATCTCTGAACATTGTGCGTAGTTGTATGTTTTTAAGAATTCTTCCGATTCTTGTAACCATGTTGTCAGTTCCGCTATAAAGTGTACATCTTTTTCTCCTAACTTGTCTGCTAAATTGGGAACTTGAAATAAAAAGGCTTTACATTTCTCTACGATATCTACTAAAGATTTGTTCATCGGTATTGTTTTACATTTTTTCTCTTGCTACTATTCTGGTAAAAGTTTTGAATTGCTTGTTCCATCTTCATTTTCAATCGTATGCCATTCCATTCCTTCTTCAAGAACAGTCATTTTGATGAAAACCATGTTTTCTGTTTTTTGCTCTCTAAGCCTGCTCGCTTCCACAATAACATTAGCGTTTTCTATGTTGCGTTGCATTTCTTTTGGTCGTACTTCCGATTGCAATCGTGTGATCATTTTTTCACTTATTACATCTTTCGTAAGCGACACTACTTTTTCGGCTCTCTCAGCTTTTTCTCCTTTTGATTTGATAGATGTTGCGCCAGTTGCAATATTTGCTGATGTAGATTGATCTGGTGCTTTTATACTTAATGCTTCAGTTGCAATTTTATATGAAAATTCTTTTAAAGCAATATCAACGCTTTCGCCAGATTTTAAACGTTTTTCTAGTTCATCTGCATGTTTGTACAATACTTTTCGTAGTTGTAAAGACGAAGTTCTATCAAAACTCCTTACTTGATACACATTCGTTAATTCATCATACGCTTGTGACACAAACGATTTATTATCAATTGGTTGATAATCTCTTGGTTCCGTAGTTTGTACATCTTCTATCGCAATAGGAATTGTAAACTCTACATTTTGCATTTTCATTCTTGGAATAGAAAAGTGCTTTAACAAACGGTGCTGCGCATATTGTTCAGCAATGTTGGCGGATTCAATATCCGCCAATACTCTTGCTTGATTTACACTAGCGACCAATGTCCCTAAATAATCTTGTAAATTTGCCATTGTTTTTTTTACTTATTAAAATTAAGCTGCTGGAATAGCACTTGGAGTTGAAACAATTGCATTTTCTAAAATTCCTAACAGTTTTTCCATTCCTGCTGGCATTTCATCTTGTACTGCTTTTACATGTACTGCCATTGAATATGTTTTTTCAATGTTAAATCCTTGTTGTGACTTACGTTTGTACGAAGCAGAAACATTCAGTTTTGCTGATCCACCTGGCCAACGTTGTTTCACTGTTAAATCTCCTTTGATTCCGAATTCAGTTTCTACATTTCTAGATTCTACCGAGTTGATTTTAGCATTAAAATCTACTGTAGTTTCGTCAATACGAATAAAAGGAATAGGTAACATTGTTAAGATTGGCACTTCAATTTTCATATCTTGAAATTGTGCTGCTCTTGCAACTTGTGTTCCTAGAGCTGCTGTAGCTGTTGGCTGTACTATTGTTCCACTTGCTACTGCTGTTCCTCCTGCAAATGCTACAGATGGTGCTGAAGTATAACCACTTCCTGGGCTATCAATCTCAATACGATCAACTTCTCCTGAAGCATTTAAGTAAGCTGTTGCTGTTGCTCCACTTCCTCCTCCACCACTAAGTGTTACTGTTGGTGCTGTTGCATAATCTTCTCCTCCAGCTGTAACTGTAATAGATAATACCTGATCTGTGTTTCCATCTTGATACGGTGCAACTTGTTTTGGATATTTAAAAGATACATAAATCGGATCTTTGTCTTCTGTAAAACCTACTTTTTGGATAAAATCTACCGAACTCATTGAAGCTTGTGCTTGCGCATTTACTACCGAGATTAACGGTCCACCAATCATAGATTCAAAATCAATACTTGCCAGTTCTTGTCCTGGGTTATATTTTGATAAACTCATAATATTGTGTTTCTGTTTCACCTACTCTATTCTAAAGGCTTTTCGGTATTCGCCTGTTCAGTTTCGAAATTGTACAGGGCAAAATTGCTATTATTGTAAGAGAAGAATACAAGGAAGAAAACTAGAATAACACAGGGAAAACACTATTTAATTTTTAGTGGAAATCTCTAAAAACAACAAACCTCAGTTTAAAACTGAGGTTTGAATCATTCAATATGTAGTATTTTTTATTTCTTTTAGCTTAATCCACTCAATATAGCATCTGAATATGCTTCTGGATCGTTCCCACATTTTTCAATATCATCATATAACCAGATAAATCCACCTTGAATTTTATCCTTTTTCCATTTTGCGAATTGACTTTGAATTTGTTTTGGAGTCATTCCCTGTGAACATTCATCACCATGCTTACACCATAAACCTGGATCAACAAAACCAGCCGCATCAAAATTTGGTCCCATAGCTATTTGTAAAGGATTGATCCAATCCTTTTTCACATTTCCTATATTGGATGCTCCACCAGCATAACATTGTAAGTTGAATGCTGTAACTAACCCTGGATTCATTTGTTCTATTGATACCAAACAATTGATCCAAAATGATGAATTAGAATATGGACAAAATGTAATTTCTTTATATCCAATACCTGCTAACATACGACTAAGTCTTACAATGGTATTGATATTATAGTTTCCTTCATCATCATAATCAATTCCATCAATTGCAGGAATCTCACGAAGTAATGCTTCAAAGTTTTTATATAAAATGCTTGAAGGACCGTCACCATATGTATTTAGTAAACTCATAATATGATAAAAGTCATTCGTTTGCCATCCACCAATTGAAAATAATATTCTATTAACGCTTCCGCCTTCTTTTACTTCTTCTAACATTCCGCCCCATGATTCATCTCCAACGTACTGTCCGTTAGTAACAATAAGTGTATCATTATATGCTATATCTCCATTTGGACGTACATGAAGTGCCCAACAGACCACTGTTGTAAATCCTGTTTCTTTAAGTCTTGGTAATGCTGAGTTTTCTCCTGGGTAAAAAGGTCCACCTCCATAAATTGATGCTGTAAGTTCCATAATTAAAGTTTTTTAGTTTGTTATTCCGTAAACTTACAATTGAATCATCGTGTTTTTTAACGTAATTTTCTTGATTTTAAGAATCCCGTATTTTTACTTGTTTACTAATTTTAGATTGAAAAGACTGAGGGTTTGTTTTTTTTGCAGAATTGATTCAACTTAAATATAAAAAACACTTTTCAGACTTTTCAAAATTGAATTATACTAATAAAAAAACTCCAAAGCTTTTGACTTTGGAGTTTTTAACGCACTAATATTACTAAGATGTTAGGTTTATCGCAATCGATCTACAGATTTTACGAGATCTTCGTCCTTCTTTATTGCTCGGTTTGCGAGCACTAATAAAACGATAGAAATAATAGGAAGAATGATCCCAATACCTTTCTCAGAGATTTCCATCTCTCCAGATAAATTTAGCATTCGATATACAAATACTCCTAATAAAATAAGATTAAATATGTTGTTGAAACGATTCAACACAAATTGTAATTTTCTATTTTTAAATAAAAAGATAGTGATCAATGCTAATACAGCCGAAGCTATAAACAAACCTATGAATATAGGATCGTCTTTTGCAAACACAATAGTTTTATTTGCCATTGTATACAAACTAAACACAAATGTTAGTCCGCCACTTATTGCGGCAACTAATAACATGTAAATGCTTTGTATTCTTTGGATCATATCTTATAATTGGTTCACAAAAATAATAGTTCTTTTCATAAAATACTATTTTGTTTATTAAAATAAATTTGTATTATTGCATAGACAATTCATAATCTATTGTTACTAATAGATTTACACACTTCATACGAGTACTTTATCACTCAATTTTTTCAAACAATAATTCATTACAGCCATATAAATGTTAGAAATTTCAGAATTAAAGAGCAAAAAGCTCCCCGAATTACAGGAAATCGCCAAAACTTTATCTGTTCCTAAATATAGAACTTTAAAGAAATTAGATTTAATTTACAAGATATTAGATCTTCAAGCAAGCAATCCTGAATCGGTAGCACCAATCACAAAATCTGAATCAAAAACTGCTGAAGACGCTGCACCGAAACAACGAAAGCGAATAAAAAGAGAACCTAATCAGCGAACAGAAAAGAAACAACAACCTTCTACTTCTACTCCTCCACAACAGGCTTCTCCTAAACAATCTCCTCCTCAGCAAAACAAACCAGAATTAAAGACTCCTGAAAAGTCTAACACACAATCACAACAGGCTCCAAAACAAAATAAGCCTGCTCGTAAACAATCTGATAAGAATCAAAAAAATACACCTTCTCACACTCATAATAAGAAAGATGATTCGAAGAAGTCTGGAAATGATACTAAATCAGATAACAACAATAATAACAAGCAGCAACATAACAACAATCAAAAACATACTAATAAGAAAGATCATTCTAAACATAATAATAAGAAAGATCATTCTTCTAACAAGAATAACGGAAATAAAGATCAGCGTAATCGTTACCGTGAGCCTGATTTTGAATTCGATGGAATTATTGAAAGTGAAGGTGTTTTAGATATCATGCAAGATGGCTATGGTTTTTTAAGATCATCTGATTATAACTACTTATCGTCTCCTGATGATATTTATGTATCACAATCTCAAATTCGTTTATTCGGATTAAAAACTGGAGATACTGTTTTAGGAATTGTAAGACCTCCAAAAGAAGGAGAAAAATATTTCCCATTAATTAAAGTAAGTAAAATTAATGGACAGGATCCTCAAGTTGTGAGAGATCGTGTTGCTTTTGAACACTTAACACCATTATTTCCAGATGAGAAATTTAATTTGGCAGAGCGTCAAAGTACAATTTCTACACGAATTATGGATTTATTCTCTCCTATCGGGAAAGGACAAAGAGGTATGATTGTTTCGCAACCAAAGACTGGTAAAACCATGTTATTAAAAGATGTTGCGAATGCAATTGCTGCAAATCATCCTGAAGTGTATCAAATTGTTTTATTAATTGATGAACGTCCGGAAGAAGTTACCGACATGCAACGTAATGTAAAAGGAGAAGTAATTGCTTCAACTTTTGATAAAGAAGCTACAGATCACGTAAAAGTTGCGAATATCGTATTGGAAAAAGCAAAACGCTTAGTAGAATGCGGTCATGATGTAGTAATTTTATTAGATTCTATTACAAGACTTGCCAGAGCATATAATACTGTACAACCTGCATCTGGTAAAATATTAAGTGGTGGTGTTGATGCAAATGCACTTCACAAACCAAAACGTTTCTTTGGAGCTGCCAGAAATATTGAAGGCGGCGGATCTTTATCAATTATTGCAACTGCATTGACTGAAACTGGATCTAAGATGGATGAAGTAATTTTTGAAGAGTTTAAAGGAACTGGTAATATGGAACTTCAATTGGATCGTAAGATTTCTAATAGAAGAATTTTCCCTGCTATCGACCTTACTTCTTCAAGTACACGTAGAGATGATTTATTACTTGACGAAACTACTATACAACGTATGTGGGTATTGCGTAAGTATCTTGCAGATATGAATCCTGTAGAAGCAATGGAATTCATTAATCAACGTATTAAGCAAACTAGAAATAACGAAGAATTCTTAATTTCTATGAATGCATAGAAGAAATTAAGAAGATTATAAAAATAAAAAAGCTGCTTACAATTTGTAAGCAGCTTTTTTATTTTTAGCTTTTAGGTAAAACGAAGGCATAAAAAAAACTCCAACTTAGTTGGAGTTATTGTATATCTAATAAACGTATTATACTATAATGCGCTTACGTGCTTTGCAAGTTTCGATTTTAAATTAGCTGCTTTATTATTATGAATAATATTACGCTTTGCTAATTTATCAATCATAGAAGCTACATTAGTATATAAAGTTTCAGCTTCTTTCTTATCTGTAATACCTTTTAATTTCTTAATTGCATTACGAGTAGTTTTATGCTGATATCTATTTCTTAGACGCTTAGTCTCGTTACTTCTGATTCTTTTTAATGCTGACTTGTGATTTGCCATCTCTCTTCTTAATTAATCTTTTTTAAACTTAATGTTTAGTAGCCCGTAGGGGATTCGAACCCCTGTTACCAGGATGAAAACCTGGCGTCCTAACCCCTAGACGAACGGGCCTTCATTTCTCAATGAGGATGCAAATTTAATTTAATTATTAACATTTGCAAATAAAACTTACAGAAAAAATTAGTAGCCCGTAGGGGATTCGAACCCCTGTTACCAGGATGAAAACCTGGCGTCCTAACCCCTAGACGAACGGGCCATTATTTCTGTTAGCGGATGCAAAAATACAACTATTTTTATATGCTCCAACTATTTTTAAAAGTTTTTTTCTTTTTTTTAATATGCTTTAGCAAATAAAACTCTTTTAGTCGAATTCTGACCCGAATATACACATTTTCCTTCTTCTTCCAAAGCATCTAATGGAATACATCTTATTGTTGCTTTTGTAAGCTCTTTTATTTTGTTTTCTGTTTCAGCTGTCCCATCCCAATGTGCAGATACGAAACCACCCTTAGTATCAATGACTTGCTTAAATTCTTCAAAGGTATCTACGCTCGTAGTAAACTCAGATCGATAGTTTTTTGCCTTGTTAAATAATTCTACTTGAATAGTCTCTAAAAGGCTTAAAACTGTTTCTACAGCATCTTTTTGAGCAACAGATTGCTTTTCAAAAGTATCTCTTCTAGCTATTTCTAAGGTTCCGTTTTCTAAATCTCTTGCACCCAAAGCAATTCGTAATGGAACCCCTTTTAATTCCCATTCAGCAAATTTAGCACCAGGTCTTAACGTATCTCTTTTATCAAATTTTACCGAAACTCCTTTTTCTTTTAATTGATCAGCTATTTCATTCACTTTTTCGGCAATAGCTTCAAATTGTTCTTCATTTCTATAGATAGGAACAAAAACAACTTGTATTGGCGCTAGTTTTGGAGGTAATACTAATCCTGCATCATCACTGTGTGTCATAATTAAACCACCCATTAATCGTGTAGAAACTCCCCAAGAAGTTGCCCAAACTAATTCTTGTTTCCCTTCTTTGTTTACATATTTTACATCAAAAGCTTCAGCGAAGTTTTGCCCTAAAAAGTGAGATGTTCCAGCTTGTAATGCTTTTCCATCTTGCATTAGCGCTTCTATTGTATATGTTTCAAGTGCACCAGCAAAACGTTCACTTTCGGTTTTTGCGCCTTTTATAACTGGCATTGCCATAAAATCTTCAGCAAATTCAGCATATACTTTTTGCATTAATAATGATTCTGTGACAGCTTCACCTTTAGTTGCGTGTGCTGTATGACCTTCTTGCCATAAAAATTCGGCTGTTCTTAAAAATAAACGTGTACGCATTTCCCAACGAACAACATTTGCCCATTGATTGATTAAGATTGGTAAATCTCTGTAAGATTGAATCCAGTTTTTATAAGTGTTCCAAATAATTGCCTCACTCGTAGGACGAACAATAAGCTCCTCCTCCAGTTTTGCATTTGGATCAATAATTAGTTTCCCTTCATTATCCGGATCACTTTTAAGTCTATAATGTGTCACTACTGCGCACTCTTTTGCAAAGCCTTCGGCGTTCTTTTCTTCTGCTTCAAAGAGGCTTTTCGGCACAAATAATGGAAAATAAGCATTTTCATGTCCAGTTTCTTTGAACATTTTATCTAATTGAGCTTGCATTTTTTCCCAAATTGCATAGCCATATGGCTTTATTACCATGCAACCTCTTACTGCTGAATTCTCAGCTAAATCAGCCTTTACAACCAATTCGTTATACCATTTTGAGTAATCGTCACTTCGCTTCGTTAATTTCTTGCTCATTCTGTGTAGTTTGGCACAAATATTGTGAATATGTTAAATAAAAAATAGTTTCGACAAAACTAACTATTTTTGCATTGTTCAACAATTAATTTTAGGAGATATGCGAGTTATTTACTATTTAAAAAACAACATAAGAGCTATACATATACTAGCCATAACATTTTTAACATTAACATCATGTGGTACTTATCAGCAAGCATCGTATGATGATGATGGTATTTACGGGTCTAATAAAGAACGTAAACAAACTACAGAAGTTGCCACTGTAAACAAGAATGGCGCATATCAAAATTATTTTGAACAAAAATCTTTAGAAGCAGATGATCGCTATGGAGATATCTTCACTGATGTTGACTCCTACTCTAGTCAAGAAAATCTTGATTCAGACACAGACACAGAAGCTATCGGTTATTCAGAAAGTTATTCTCCATGGGGAGACGTAGCTGATAATATCGTTGTTAACATATACTCAAGCTCTGTTGGTTATGGAGGTTGGGGCTTCGGAGGATGGGGCTTTAATAACGGATGGGGTTATAACCGTTGGGGCAACAATTGGGGACTTGGTTTTGGAGGAGCATTTTGGTCTCCTTACCCACCATATCCTGGTTTTTGGAGTCCTGGATTCTACAACCCATACTTTGGTTATGGAGGATTTTACGGATATGGACATCCATACTTTAATAGATATAGATATGGAAGCCCATACGTAGCTTACAATAGAGGAAGAAGAGGAAATTACTACGGAAACCCTGATTTAGCAGGTAGAAGTTCTAATACTGCATATTCAAGAAGAGGAAATAGTAATACTAGAAGATATAATGCTTCACGTTCTTCAAGGAGAGCTAATAATGTTCGTGCAACTCGATCTAACACACGAACAATCAGATCTACTCAAAATACTAGAACAAGAAATAATACTAGAGTTACTAGAAACACCAGACAAGTAAGGTCTAATACGAGATCTACAACAAGAGGTACAACAAGAAGTAATTCTGTTAGAAGTAATAACCGTTCAACAAGAAGTAATTCTGTCAGATCATCATCATCTAGAGGAGGAAGATCTAGTAGTAGCGGAAGATCTAGTAGAGGCCGCGGAGGAAGAGGTTAAACCAAACATTCTCGTATATCTTTTAAGAAATAAGAATCAAAAAAAAAAATATGAAAAAAGTATTCATGCTATTCATAGGTGTATTATCTATGCACATAGGTAGCGCCCAAAATATAAATGACGTAGTTCGTTTTTCAACGGAAAATGTCAATGGAACAGCCCGTTTTAGAGCTATGAGTGGAGCTTTCGGAGCTTTAGGAGGAGATTTCTCTGCATTTACAATCAATGCCGCAGGATCTGCCGTTTTCACAAATAGCGAAACAGCTGTAACATTAAGCAATTACGATAATAATAATAAAACTTCTTATTTCGGAACTTCTGCAAGTAGAAATGAATCTGAATTCGATTTAAATCAAGCTGGAATTGTTTTTGTCTTCAAAGATTTAGGAGATAGTAGTTGGAATAAAATCACATTAGGTGTCAATGTACAGAACAATGACAATTATTACAATAATTATTTCGCATCTGGACGAAACACATCAAGAGGAATTGGAGATTACTTCAATTTTTATGCAAATGGGCAACAATTAGGAAATATTGCGCAATTACCCGGAGAAACCGATACAGATACCTATTTAATTTTAGGAGAAGATTTTGGTTTTGCAGCACAGCAAGCTTTCTTAGGGTATGAAGGTTTTGCGATTAACCCTGATGATACAAGTAATGCAAATACATCATATAGTCCAAATGCAAATTATGCAGCTGGAGCAGATCATGAATACACTATACAAACTTCAGGGTTTAATAGAAAATATACATTTAATATTGGTACGCAATATAGAAATAACTGGTATTTTGGTTTGAATGTAAACTCACATGATGTTGACTATAGAGAACGTAGAGTTTTGATTGAAACGCCTGTAGATGTTGATTCTGGATTACAATACGCAGAATTTTCTAATGAACTATACACATACGGTTCTGGTATTTCTTTTCAAGTTGGAGCTATTTACAAAGCAAAAAATCTTCGTATTGGAGCTTCTTATCAGTCCCCTACTTGGTACACTTTAAACGACGAATTAATCCAAGGGTTAAGTACAGATTTTAGAGACCCAAGTAATACAGATGATATTTTAAGAAGAGATATTTTTCCAAATGTAGTAAATGCATATAGAGAACATCAAATTACAACTCCAGCAATCGTTACAGGAAGTTTAGCATACATATTTGGAAAGAAAGGATTAATTAGTTTTGATTATTCTGTACAAGATTTTGCGAATGCAAAATTACGTCCTGATAATGATTTCTTTGTAGCTAATAATAGTATTAGAGATAACTTACAAGCTGCAGCTACTTATAGAATTGGTGGGGAATATAGAATAAAAAAAATCAGCTTACGTGGCGGATACAGATTCCAAGAAAGTCCATACAAAAACGGCACTACTGTTGGTGATTTAGATGGCTATTCTTTAGGATTAGGGTACAACTTTGGAAGTATATCATTAGATTTGGCTTATGATAGAAGTGAGCAAACAAACAACTCACAACTTTTTCAAGCTGGTTTAGTTGACGCTGTTGCCATCAATAACATCAACACAAATCTTACGTTATCACTTTCTTTTAAATTATAAAGAACATATAATCTTAATTGATTTGGAAATACATATAAAAAAAGGCCTCATTTGTTAATGAGGCTTTTTTTTATATTATACTCTTCCTTTTGATTTTATATTTTAATTAATTCAGAAAGTTCTTTCTTTAATAAGTTATTTTCCTAGCTTTACATTTGGTCAAACACTATACAATTTCTTTTTTATTATAATTTAAAAGTCATTACACACCCTTGAATTATTTTAAATTTAAATCAACGACTATATCATTACTTGATTGATATTAAAAATCTTATAAATATCTAAAAAAACCGAAGGTAGTATTCCTTCGGTTTTTTCTTTTTTTTATTTCAGTGTAAATTATCTCTTAAGTGTAAAATGATTGATAAACTCTTTTGGAGTTCCATCAAATGGATCTACATATTCGACTCTAAACCAATAATCAGCTGATGGCATAATGTTTCCATTGAAAGTTCCATCCCATCCTGGTCCTGCAGGACTAATCTGTTTTAAGAGCTTTCCATACCTGTCAAAGATGTAAATCTTCGCCGCTGGTTGATTCTGCAGTCCAATGATATTCCATGTTGGGTTATACTCATCTCCATTTGGTGTAAAGAACTGCATAAAGTCTATCAATCCAAAGGTCTTAACAATCTCTCCACATCCATTGGTATCTCTTACCGTAATAGTATGCTGTCCTGATTGCAGATCCGTGAATATTCCATCAGTTTGCCAAGCTCCATCATCTAATTGATACTCATAA
>NZ_JBRASR010000004.1:0-471096 GCF_056033805.1 Kordia sp. E | reverse complement strand
AAAAGGTATTTATATTTGCAGCCGCTAAAGAGGAAACGAATTAGCTAAAAAAGTTCTGATAGTTATTGATTTTTTGGAGGAAAAAAGTTTTTTAAAAAATAAGTTTAAAAAGTTTTGGGATAATAAAAAAGGTTGTATGTTTGCAGCCGCTAAAAACGGCAACGTTGTTAGGGAAAAAGTTCTAAGATTAATACTTGTTTTGAAGGATGCAAAAAGTTTGAAAAGAGCTTTAAAAAAAATCTTCAAAAAGTTTTGTTGGAATGAAAAAAGGGTTTTATATTTGCACCCGCTTTCTACGGGAAGTTTACTAAAATAGATAATTAGAAGTTCATTGACATATTGATTAGCAGCAATTATATTGGAAACGATATAATGATAAAAACATAAGCAAAGACATCTTTTGAGAATAAGATAATTTTTCGAAGTTGAAGAAATATTTATATAAAGAAACAACGATGAAGAGTTTGATCCTGGCTCAGGATGAACGCTAGCGGCAGGCTTAACACATGCAAGTCGAGGGGTAACATTGTAGCTTGCTACAGATGACGACCGGCGCACGGGTGCGTAACGCGTATGAAACCTACCTAATACAGGGAGATAGCCCAGAGAAATTTGGATTAATACCCCATAGTACTGTTTTACTGCATGGTAAAATAGTTAAAGATTTATCGGTATTAGATGGTCATGCGTTCTATTAGTTAGTTGGTAAGGTAACGGCTTACCAAGGCAGCGATAGATAGGGGCCCTGAGAGGGGGATCCCCCACACTGGTACTGAGACACGGACCAGACTCCTACGGGAGGCAGCAGTGAGGAATATTGGACAATGGAGGCAACTCTGATCCAGCCATGCCGCGTGAAGGAAGACTGCCCTATGGGTTGTAAACTTCTTTTATAGAGGAAGAAACGCAGATACGTGTATTTGTTTGACGGTACTCTACGAATAAGGATCGGCTAACTCCGTGCCAGCAGCCGCGGTAATACGGAGGATCCAAGCGTTATCCGGAATCATTGGGTTTAAAGGGTCCGCAGGCGGTTGTTTAAGTCAGAGGTGAAAGTTTGCAGCTCAACTGTAAAATTGCCTTTGATACTGAATAACTTGAGTTATAATGAAGTGGTTAGAATATGTAGTGTAGCGGTGAAATGCATAGATATTACATAGAATACCGATTGCGAAGGCAGATCACTAATTATATACTGACGCTGAGGGACGAAAGCGTGGGGAGCGAACAGGATTAGATACCCTGGTAGTCCACGCCGTAAACGATGGTTACTAGCTGTTTGGACTTCGGTCTGAGTGGCTAAGCGAAAGTGATAAGTAACCCACCTGGGGAGTACGATCGCAAGATTGAAACTCAAAGGAATTGACGGGGGCCCGCACAAGCGGTGGAGCATGTGGTTTAATTCGATGATACGCGAGGAACCTTACCAGGGCTTAAATGTAGAGTGACAGGTCTAGAGATAGATTTTTCTTCGGACACTTTACAAGGTGCTGCATGGTTGTCGTCAGCTCGTGCCGTGAGGTGTCAGGTTAAGTCCTATAACGAGCGCAACCCCTGTTGTTAGTTACCAGCACATTATGGTGGGGACTCTAACAAGACTGCCGGTGCAAACCGTGAGGAAGGTGGGGATGACGTCAAATCATCACGGCCCTTACGTCCTGGGCTACACACGTGCTACAATGGTAGGTACAGAGAGCAGCCACTACGCAAGTAGGAGCGAATCTACAAAACCTATCTCAGTTCGGATCGGAGTCTGCAACTCGACTCCGTGAAGCTGGAATCGCTAGTAATCGGATATCAGCCATGATCCGGTGAATACGTTCCCGGGCCTTGTACACACCGCCCGTCAAGCCATGGAAGCTGGGGGTACCTGAAGTCGGTCACCGCAAGGAGCCGCCTAGGGTAAAACTGGTAACTGGGGCTAAGTCGTAACAAGGTAGCCGTACCGGAAGGTGCGGCTGGAACACCTCCTTTCTAGAGCGACTACGATGAATTATTAAATTTATAAGAGTTGTTTTTGCTTAGCTGTTAATTAAGAAATTGAACAATATATATACAAGTAGAGTCTCATAGCTCAGCTGGTTAGAGCGCTACACTGATAATGTAGAGGTCGGCAGTTCGAGTCTGCCTGAGACTACTGATTTGTATTGTATTAAGGAAATTCTAGAAGTTTGAGTAGTAGTTAAGTACTAACTACTGACTACTATATACTAACTACTAGTATATGGGGGATTAGCTCAGCTGGCTAGAGCGCCTGCCTTGCACGCAGGAGGTCATCGGTTCGACTCCGATATTCTCCACAATCAACTATTAAGGTTGAAAAAGTTCATTGACATATTGAGATAAAAGAGAAACGAGATTAAAATAATAATCTTCGAGAGAACAAAAATAATAAAGAGACAAAAAGTACAATAAGCTAAGTAAGGGCGTATGGGGAATGCCTAGGCTCTCAGAGGCGATGAAGGACGTGATAAGCTGCGAAAAGCTACGGGGACAGGCACATACTGATTGATCCGTAGATATCCGAATGGGGCAACCCACTATATTGAAGATATAGTATCCGCAAGGAGGCGAACCCGGAGAACTGAAACATCTAAGTACCCGGAGGAGAAGAAAACAAAAGTGATTCCGCTAGTAGTGGCGAGCGAACGCGGAATAGCCCAAACCAATGTTGTTACGGCAATATTGGGGTTGTAGGACCACGACATTTAATGTTTACAGAATTAGAACTGTTTGGAAAGACAGACCGCAGAGGGTGATAGTCCCGTATAGGTAATGTAAATAATTGATAGTGGTATCCTGAGTAGCGCGGGGCACGTGTAACCCTGTGTGAATTTGGCGGGACCATCCGCTAAGGCTAAATACTCCTGAGAGACCGATAGTGAACTAGTACCGTGAGGGAAAGGTGAAAAGAACCCTGAATAAGGGAGTGAAATAGACCCTGAAACCATACGCTTACAAGCGGTCGGAGCTGATTTATCAGTGACGGCGTGCCTTTTGCATAATGAGCCTACGAGTTACCGTTGCTAGCAAGGTTAAACACTTCAGGTGTGGAGCCGTAGCGAAAGCGAGTCTGAATAGGGCGCTATAGTTAGTAGTGGTAGACGCGAAACCGTGTGATCTACCCATGGGCAGGTTGAAGCTGTGGTAACACACAGTGGAGGACCGAACCGGTTGACGTTGAAAAGTCTTCGGATGACCTGTGGGTAGGGGTGAAAGGCCAATCAAACTCGGAAATAGCTCGTACTCCCCGAAATGCATTTAGGTGCAGCGTATTAATAGTTTTATAGAGGTAGAGCTACTGATTGGATGCGGGGGCTTCACCGCCTACCAATTCCTGACAAACTCCGAATGCTATAAAATGTTTTAATGCAGTGAGGGCATGGGTGCTAAGGTCCATGTCCGAGAGGGAAAGAACCCGGACCATCAGCTAAGGTCCCCAAATATATACTAAGTTGAATAAACGAGGTTTGACTGCCTAGACAGCTAGGATGTTGGCTTGGAAGCAGCCATTCATTTAAAGAGTGCGTAACAGCTCACTAGTCGAGCGGTCGAGCATGGATAATAATCGGGCATAAGTATATTACCGAAGCTATGGACTCCAATGGAGTGGTAGGGGAGCATTCTATTTGCGCAGAATGTGGTCTGTAAGGACTGCTGGAGCGGATAGAAAAGAAAATGTAGGCATAAGTAACGATAATGCGGGCGAGAAACCCGCACACCGAAAGACTAAGGTTTCCTCAGCTATGCTAATCAGCTGAGGGTTAGTCGGGACCTAACGCGAACCCGAAAGGGGTAGTGGATGGACAACAGGTTAATATTCCTGTACCTGCTCACACTAAAAGTGACGGAGGCGAAAAGTTAGTGCGCACTGACGGAATAGTGCGTTGAAGAGAGTGGTAACACCTCGATAGTACAGTAAGGCTACGGCCGCGCTGATAATCTAGCAAATCGACTTCCAAGAAAACCGAGTGAAGCAGCCCGTACCGTAAACCGACACAGGTAGTTGGGATGAGAATTCTAAGGTGCTCGAGAGATTCATGGCTAAGGAACTAGGCAAAATCGACCTGTAACTTCGGGAGAAAGGTCGCCCATCTTCGGATGGGCCGCAGTGAAAAGGTCCAGGCGACTGTTTATCAAAAACATAGGGCTTTGCTAAATTGAAAGATGATGTATAAGGCCTGACACCTGCCCGGTGCTGGAAGGTTAAGAGGAGGGTTTAGCTTCGGCGAAGATCTGAATTGAAGCCCCAGTAAACGGCGGCCGTAACTATAACGGTCCTAAGGTAGCGAAATTCCTTGTCGGGTAAGTTCCGACCTGCACGAATGGTGCAACGATCTGGACACTGTCTCAGCCATGAGCTCGGTGAAATTGTAGTATCGGTGAAGATGCCGATTACCCGCAGCGGGACGAAAAGACCCCGTGAACCTTTACTATAGCTTCGTATTGACTTTGGATAAGTAATGTGTAGGATAGGTGGGAGACTACGAGATGCAATCGCTAGGTTGTGTGGAGTCGTTGTTGAAATACCACCCTTTGCTTATCTGAAGCCTAACCTCTAACGAGGAACAGTGCGTGGTGGGTAGTTTGACTGGGGTGGTCGCCTCCAAAAGAGTAACGGAGGCTTCTAAAGGTACCCTCAGCACGCTTGGTAACCGTGCGTAGAGTGCAATGGCATAAGGGTGCTTGACTGAGAGACATACAGGTCGATCAGGTTGGAAACAAGAGCATAGTGATCCGGTGGTTCCGCATGGAAGGGCCATCGCTCAAAGGATAAAAGGTACTCCGGGGATAACAGGCTGATCTCCCCCAAGAGCTCACATCGACGGGGGGGTTTGGCACCTCGATGTCGGCTCGTCACATCCTGGGGCTGGAGAAGGTCCCAAGGGTTGGGCTGTTCGCCCATTAAAGTGGCACGCGAGCTGGGTTCAGAACGTCGTGAGACAGTTCGGTCTCTATCTGCTGTGGGCGTTAGAAATTTGCGTGGATCTGACTCTAGTACGAGAGGACCGAGTTGGACTAACCTCTGGTGTATCTGTTGTTCCGCCAGGAGCATTGCAGAGTAGCTACGTTGGGAAGGGATAAGCGCTGAAAGCATATAAGCGCGAAACCCACCACAAGATGAGATTTCTTTAAAGGGTCGTGGGAGATTACCACGTTGATAGGCTATAGGTGTAAAGGCAGTAATGTCATAGCCGAGTAGTACTAATTACCCGTAGGCTTATGTACTGGCTCTTGTTATTTGTTCAATTCTTTTTTTTTTATCTCAATATGTTAACTTATTAGATAGTAGTGTTATTAAACTAGCAATGCTATTAAAGATTTAAGGTGGTTATAGCAATGGGGCTCACCTCTTACCATTCCGAACAGAGAAGTTAAGCCCATTAGCGCAGATGGTACTGCAGAAATGTGGGAGAGTATGTCGCCGCCTTTTTTTAAAACCCTTACTAATTATAATGATTAGTAAGGGTTTTTTTGTATAAAAATGTTAAATCAGAGAAGTTAAGCCCATTAGCGCAGATGGTACTGCAGAAATGTGGGAGAGTATGTCGCCGCCTTTTTTTAAAACCCTTACTAATTATAATGATTAGTAAGGGTTTTTTTGTATAAA
Source organism: Kordia sp. E (assembly GCF_056033805.1). Lineage (NCBI taxonomy): Bacteria > Pseudomonadati > Bacteroidota > Flavobacteriia > Flavobacteriales > Flavobacteriaceae > Kordia > Kordia sp. E. The sequence goes on along the minus strand of NZ_JBRASR010000004.1, from coordinate 465,485 downwards.
AATGTTAAATCAAAAAATGATTTTATTATTTAAGTATTGGTAGTGTATATTCGAGATGTGTTAGCTTTTTGTAGTTGGGTTTTAAGGAGGTAGAAAATGAATATATGGTTAATATTGACTAGATCCATATTAACTAATGGAGAGTGATTGTAATTGTGTTGTGAAAGCTCTGAGAGCTTTAGATTATGGTTTTGATAACTATTGAAAATGAAATTTTGATTACAATTCTGCGAACGCCAAAATTATTAGAATATTGAATTCATTATTTTGCGCATACCTTTAAATGCTAATAATATGGCAGCTGCTGCAATGATGAGTCCAACTATTAATACAGGAATGTATAATGGATGTTCTTGATTTTTGAATGCAGAGTGAATTATTATTGGACCAGTAAACATGCAAACCAGTGAGCCTGCCATTAATTTAAGTCCTTTGCCTAATAATTCTTTATTTGTTCTCTTTGTCATAGTTTGAAATTGCTATTCGTACACTTTTATATTTTTCTAATAATCCTGAAGCAACTTCTTCGGAAGTTTGCAGTTCATTCATGATCATTTTTACGCCTCGTTCAACTAGTTTGTGGTTGCTCAGTTGCATATCAACCATTTTATTTCCTTTTACTTTTCCAAGTTGAATCATTACAGCGGTTGAAATCATGTTTAGTGCTAACTTTTGCGCTGTTCCAGCTTTCATGCGAGAACTTCCTGTTACAAATTCAGGACCGACAATGATTTCTATAGGATGTTGTGAGACTTTTGATAGTGGACTATCTTGATTACAAGTGATACAACCAGTTAGTATATTCTGATTATTACATTCTTTTAATGCTCCAATTACATATGGAGTTGTTCCAGAAGCAGCAATTCCGATAACTGTATCGTTTTCTGAAATTTCATGTTCTTGTAAGTCTTTCCAACCTTGTTGCGTATCATCTTCGGCAAATTCTACAGCATTTCTAATTGCGGTATCTCCACCAGCAATTAATCCGACAACTAATTCATGTGGAACTCCAAATGTCGGAGGGCATTCTGAGGCATCAACAATTCCTAATCGTCCACTAGTTCCAGCTCCAATGTAAAATAATCGTCCTCCATTGTTCATGCGAGTTACAATGTTTGAAACTAGGTTTTCTATTTGTGGTAGTACCTTTTCAACGGCAAGCGGAACTGTTTTGTCTTCTTTATTAATGTTGGTCAATAATTCCGATACGCTCATTTTTTCAAGATGATTGTACTTTGAATCTTGCTCTGTTGTTTTGATAAATTCCATAGTTCAAAAATACGTTATTTTGATTATATATTGAATGGTTTTTTTGCGTTAGTGATAGAAACGGCATCCTTTTGAGAGCATTGAACGAAGTGAAAATGTGAGCAAAAGATATAGTAGATAGCACGACCACTTGTGGAAACGCCCAAATAAAAAAAGCTCCTTATGAATAAGAAGCTTTTTAATATTTGATTTATGCTATAATTTAAGCAATTGAACTTAAAATAGTGTTGAATGTTTCACTAGGACGCATTGCTTTCGATGTTATTTCGTCGCTTGGCATATAGTAACCACCAATATCCATTGGTGAACCTTGCGCATCGTTTAGTTCTGTCACAATTTTCTCTTCATTTTCTGCTAATTGAGCAGCAATAGGGGTGAAGCGTGTTTTTAATTCAGCATCTGTATCTTGAGAAGCTAACGCTTGCGCCCAATATAATGATAAGTAAAAGTGACTTCCTCTATTGTCAAGCTCGTTAACTTTACGAGAAGGTGATTTTTTGTTTTCTAAAAATTTGTCAGTAGCATCGTCTAATGTTTCAGATAGAACGATTGCTTTGCTGTTGTCGTAGTTTGAACCTAAATGTTCTAATGATACTGCTAATGCTAAGAATTCTCCTAAAGAATCCCAACGTAAATGACCTTCTTTATTGAATTGTTGTACGTGCTTTGGAGCAGATCCGCCAGCACCAGTTTCAAATAATCCGCCACCATTCATTAATGGAACGATAGATAACATTTTTGCACTTGTTCCTAATTCTAAGATTGGAAATAAATCTGTTAGGTAATCACGTAATACGTTTCCAGTAACAGATATTGTATTTTCTCCTTTTTTGATGCGTTCTAACGTGAATTGTGTTGCTTCTGCTAAGGCAAGAATATGAATTTCTAATCCTTCAGTAGTATGATCTTTTAAGTATAGATTTACTTTTTTGATTAATTCTGCATCATGTGCTCTTTCAGAATCTAACCAGAAGACTGCTGGCCATCCAGTTGCAGCCGCTCTACTTACAGCAAGTTTTACCCAGTCGCGAACAGGTGCATCTTTTACTTGACACATTCTCCAAATATCTCCAGTTTCAACTGCATGTTCAGTTAATGTATTTCCTTCTGCATCTACTACAGTAACTTTTCCATTTGCAGGAATTTCAAAAGTTTTATCGTGTGAACCGTATTCTTCAGCTTTTTGCGCCATTAATCCAACATTAGGAACAGTTCCCATTGTTGTAGGGTCAAAAGCTCCGTGTTCTTTACAGAAGTTAATCGTAGCTTCGTATAAAGCTGCATAACTACTATCAGGAATTACAGCTTTTGTATCTTGTCTTTTTCCATCGGCATTCCACATTTTACCAGAATCACGAATCATTGCAGGCATTGAAGCATCAATAATTACATCACTTGGTACATGTAGGTTTGTAATTCCTTTATCAGAGTCTACCATTGCGATATCTGGCCCATTTTCCATAGCTACTGCGATATCTCCAACAATTTCTTCTTTTTTCTCTGCTGATAATTCTTCAAGATTGTTTAGAAGATTTCCAAAACCATTATTTACATCAACACCAATTTCTTCAAATGCAGCTTGATGCTTTTCAAATAAGTCAGCAAAATATACACGAACTGCATGTCCAAAAATAATTGGATCACTTACTTTCATCATTGTTGCTTTCATGTGAAGCGAGAAGAGTAATCCTTTTTCTTTCGTATCAGCAATTTCTTCAGCTAAGAATGCTAATAGTGCTTTTTTACTTAGTACAGTAGCATCGATAATTTCTCCTGCTAATAATGAGATTCCAGCTTTTAATGTTGTAGTGTTTCCATTTCCATCAGTATGTATAATGTTTACTGAAGTAGCGTTAGCAACAGTTACAGATTTTTCATTAGAACGAAAATCACCTGAACTCATTGTAGCAACATGTGTTTCTGAGTCAGAAGACCAAGCGCCCATGCTGTGTGGATTTTTCTTTGCGTAATTTTTTACAGCTTTAGGAGCTCTACGATCAGAGTTTCCTTCACGTAATACTGGGTTTACGGCAGAACCTTTTACTTTATTATATTTTGCAAGAATGGCTTTTTCTTCTTCAGTTTCACCTTCTTCTGGATAATCAGGGATTGCAAATCCTTTTGCTTGTAATTCTGTTATGGTAGCTTTCAACTGCGGTACTGAAGCACTAATATTTGGTAATTTGATAATATTGGCTTCTGGTGTTTTGGCTAATTCTCCTAATTCTGTTAAGGCGTCATTTACTTTCTGAGCATCCGTTAAGTATTCTGGAAAATTGGCTAAAATTCTTCCTGCTAAAGAAATATCTTTGGTTTCAATGTCGATTCCAGATGGAGCTGTAAATGCTTTTACGATTGGTAAAAAAGAATGTGTAGCTAAAGCTGGCGCTTCATCAGTTTTTGTATAGATAATCTTAGTTGATTTTGTCATATTAATTTACAAATAAAAAGATTGGATTAATTTCATGTATTTTTTCGAAGTGCAAATATACGAAAATGATAGGGGATTTCAGAAGATATAACGAAACAGTAGAGCTAGAATGTGTTATTATTATAGGTTTTAACAAAACAAAAGCCATATCATTGTAATTTCTTACCTTGACATGGCTTTCTGAAGTTAGTTTAGTATTTTATTGTTAATTGCTTATCAAAAAAAATGTAAACCGTACTTCTAAGTCGAAATAAGTTTCGTCGTTATTGGCATTTTACCTTTGCTGAAACTTATCTCTAATTGTTTTTTAATATACCTACTTGTGCAGATCAGCTTTCGCGATTTGCCCATTCATATATAGTTTTTCTTTGCAGAAATTGACTATATACAACGCTTTATTAACATCTTAGCAATACTAATAAATTTCGGCGTTTCTCCTTGAGTCCACTATAGCAAGCCATAGTAGAAATAGAGTCACATTTTTCTCAGTAGTTTCTGTACCCAAAAATTACTTTTGAAAAACATATTAAAATACAACTTGTTTAGAACGTTCTTTAGTGTTTACAAAAGGTGACTTTCGTCGCTCTCTTAGTAAATTCTTTTATAAATGTAATCTAAGTTTTTTAAAAAGCAAGAAATATAATAAATTAGAAATCAACAAGATATGAACTTAGTTTATTAACAATTGTTCATAACGAAAAAAGTCCTGCAAATTTTGCAGGACTTTTTTATTGTATGTTATTAAAGAGATTCTATTTGAATCTTCTTTCTTTAATTCTTGCTTTCTTACCAGTAAGACCTCTAAAGTAAAAGATACGTGCTCTACGAACTTTACCTCTTTTGTTTACTTCAACTCTTTGAAGTGCTGGTAAATTAACTGGGAAAATACGTTCAACACCAACTGTACCAGACATTTTTCTGATTGTAAATGTTTCAGTAGTTCCTGAACCTCTACGTTGAATTACAACTCCTCTAAAGAACTGTGTACGTGTTTTTTCACCTTCACGGATTTCATAATAAACTGTAATAGTATCTCCTGCTGCAAATTCAGGGAAATCTTTTGTTGTTACAAATTCGTCTTGTACAAATTTAATTAAAGCTTCCATTTTAAACTTTTTATAAATATTAATTCAAACCAACATTCACGTCTATCGCCAGAGGTTAATCCAAAATTGAGTGCAAAAATAAGTATTTTTTTTGAATGTTAAATGCTAAATCTTGAATTTTAAATGAAAAAAGCATTTCTTTTAAGAGTTAAGAGTTAAGAGTTAAGAGTTAAGAGTTAAGAGTTAAGAGTTAAGAGCTAAGCGAACCTTATTAATCATCCAGTAAATCTGGTCGCAATGTCTTTGTGCGTTCGTACGCTTGTTCTTCACGCCAAGTTTCTATTTTTGGGAAATTTCCAGAAAGTAATACTTCAGGAACTTCCCAATCATTATATTTTGCAGGTCTTGTGTATACAGGTGGCGCTAGTAAGTTATCTTGAAACGAATCGGTTAGGGCAGAAGTTTCATTTCCTAAAACACCAGGAATCAATCTTATAATAGAATCACACAATACTGCCGCGCCCAATTCTCCTCCAGAAAGTACATAATCTCCAATAGAAATTTCTCTTGTAATAAAATGATCGCGAACACGCTGATCAACACCTTTATAATGTCCGCAAAGAATCATAATGTTTCCTTTTAGCGAAAGTTCATTGGCAATTCCTTGGTTTAAAGTTGTTCCATCTGGTGTCATGTATATGATTTCATCATAGTCACGCTCAGATTTTAAATCAGAAATACATTTATCAATCGGAGCAATCATCATTACCATTCCTGCTCCACCGCCAAACTGATAATCATCAATAGATTTGTAATTGTCCGTTGCATATTCACGTAAGTTGTGAAAATGAATTTCAACAATGCCTTTATCAATTGAACGCTTCATAATAGATGCTTCAAAAGGACTTCTCATTAAATCAGGAACTACAGAAATGATATCTATACGCATCGTTATAGGAAATTAGCTTTTGTTCTTATTGATTTCGTCTTGCAATTTTCTACGAACTTGCTGTTCGCGTTCTAATGCACGCTTGCGATGTTCTTCAAATTCTTGCTCAGTTTCTGCTAATTTAGCGTTAGCTTGTTTTGTAATTGTATTGCTCGATTTGAATCTGTATGCAAAAAATAACCACAGAATAGCTAAGACACCAATAATTCCCCACATTAATGTTTGGTAAGAACCTTTACTGAGTTGCATTCCAAGTAGTGATATGCTGTCTTTTTCCGTGTTTAAATCTGTAATTTTTTGATTTACAGTAGCTAAATCAGTTTTTAATTTTTCAATTTCAGTCTGTTGTGTAGCAACTTTGGCAACTTCTGTTGTGTAATCTTTGCGAATTGCATTGATAGAATCTGCAACGTTTTTTTGCATTTTTTCAATCCAAACACGTTTTACAACTTTGTAATTTTTGTATTTGTTAGAATTTTTAAGAATGAACTCAAATTGCTCAGCAATTGGACCTTCTTTTAATTTTAAGTTTGCATTTTTAGCTACATTTTGTGCGCTAACTAGGACAGAAAAACATAGCAATATTGCTGTAAATAATTGTTTCACTTTCATGGTCTTTCAGGTTAAGAATAACAGTTGTCAAATAAACGAAGATATTTTTATTTATTGTGTGAAATTTAAAGAGAGTTATTAACTAAAAAAAGAGTCTCCAATTTAGAGACTCTTTTTATATATAATTTATAGTCTTTCTATTAATAATACGTATAACGTCTTACTTTAGAAATATACTTAGCTAAACGCATTACTTGGTGTGAGTATCCATATTCGTTATCATACCATACATATAGAATGATATTTTTTCCACCTTCACGAACAATTGTTGCTTTACTATCAAAAATTGACGGTGCAGAAGAACCAACAATATCAGAAGATACCAACTCGTCATTCAATTCATATTTAATCTGCTCTACCAAATTACCTTCTAAAGCATATTTCTTAAAGATAGTATTAACACTTTCTAAAGAAGTAGCGTTTTCAACCTCTAAGTTTAAAATTGCTAATGAACCGTTTGGTACAGGAACTCTAATAGCATTTGAAGTTAATTTACCTTCTAATGATGGTAATGCTTTTGATACTGCTTTTCCAGCACCTGTTTCTGTAATTACCATATTTAATGCAGCAGCTCTACCACGACGGTATTTGTTGTGCATGTTATCTACTAAGTTCTGATCGTTGGTATATGCGTGAATTGTTTCTAAGTGTCCGTGACTTAACCCGAAAGAATCTTCTACAACTTTTAAAACAGGAGTAATTGCATTTGTAGTACATGAAGCAGCTGACCAAACATTTACTTCATCTGGGTTGTGTTCTGCATGGTTTACACCATATACAATATTTGGAACACCTTTTCCTGGCGCTGTTAATAATACTTTATCAGCTCCATTTGGTACTAAATGTCTTTCTAAAGCTTCTTTGTCTCTAAAAGCTCCAGTATTGTCAATAATTAGCGCATCGTTAATTCCATATGCTGTATAGTCAATTTCTTCAGGTCCGTTAGCCGAAATGATATGAACAGTAGTTCCATTGATGATTAATGCTGAATTTTCAACATCTATACCAACAGTTCCAGGAAAATCCCCGTGAACAGAATCGTTGCGTAATAATGAAGCTCTTTTTTCTAAAACTGTCTTGTCAACTTTTCCACGAGTTACAATCGCGCGTAAGCGTAATTGATTTCCGCGACCTGTACGTGTCATTAATTCTCTGGCTAATAAACGTCCAATACGACCAAAACCATATAATACTACATCTTTTGGTGTAATTCCATTAGATTTTTTAGCATCTTTTAATTTGTCGACTACAAATGAAGTTGCGTTTGCATACTGATTGTCTTCTAAGTGATATTCGTACGTTAATTTACCAATATCAATTTTAGATGGTGGCAAATCAATCTTAGCAATTGCTTGAGCAATTTCTACCGTATCAAAAATAGAAATAGGTTTTTGTACAAATTGACCTGCATATTCGTGTAAATTTAAAATTTCACTAACATTTCTGTCAATTAATTGATTTCTAAAAAGAACAAGCTCAATTGATTTATCATACCATAAATCGCTAACATTCTTAATAAATTCAACAGTAGCACGTCTTCTATCTGCTTGAAAAGTTAGTTCCTTTTCGTAAGTTTCATTAAAACTCATAGTCTTAAAATTTGTGTAGTTGTGTTTACAATTTTGCGCAAAAGTATACAATTTCAAACGTTTTCGTAAACAAAAGAAAAACTTTTTTTAACACGCTTCATTGGGTAACGATTTTAGTCTAAGGAAACTATATGATGAAAGCTTTCATTATAAAGGTGGAATCTGAAAAACCTAATAGTAAATAGAGTAGGAAAAAATTAATTTAATTATGAAAAAAAAGAAATTTTCTAAAGAGTTGCGTTTGGCGAAAAAACAAATTGCGCCTTTAAATTCGTCAATTATCCATGGAGGAAGACCTCCAAAAACATATGATTGTAGAACGCAGTACACATTGTATTTTAAGTGTTCGGATGTAAACTGCTACACAGAAGTATTTTGTTATCACACTGAAACTTGTCAAGTGCCTGTAACAGGACTTGGTTGTGAAACATCACCTCCAAATTGTTAATAATTAATTAGTAATAAAAAAACCATCAGAATATATATAATGTTCTGATGGTTTCCTGACATATAGAGATGGCACTTTTTATCGGAAGATAAAACGCTCGTATTGTCCTTCTGGGTTTATAAAGGCAAGGATTCTAATTTGACTTTCGCCATATGAATTGATAAAATCTTGTAATTCTTGCGCAGACTTTACTTTTTGCTTGTTCACTTCTATTAAAATATAACCTGGCGTAATCCCTAGTTCTTGATACAATTGTTGATTGTTATTTCTAGTAACCTTTAATCCTGATGATATTTTAAATTTTTTAGCTTCTTCTTTGCTTAATTCTTCTAATTGCATTTTCATTAAGTTCACGCTAACAACTGCTTCTTCTTTCTTTAATTCTACAGGAAATGTTTTATAAGCATCATCACGCAAAACAGTAACATCAATAACATCACCTGGACGCTTTGAACTTAAATATCCTGATAAATCAGAAAACTTTGAAACTTTTACATCATCTAACTTCTGAATAATATCTCCGCTTTCAATTCCTGCTTCCGATGCGCCTGAATTTTCATCAACGTCTAAAACATAGACACCATTAACTTCATTTAAATTATTTTCTATGGCTTGTTTAGAATTTTTTCTTAATGGGTAAATTCCCAATAATCCTTTCTGAACATCACCATATTCTAATAAATCACTCACAATTTTTTGAGCTATATTACTTGGTACAGCAAATGAATATCCAATATAAGAACCTGTTTGTGATGTGATTGCAGTATTGATTCCAATCAATTCACCATTTGTGTTTACCAACGCACCACCAGAGTTCCCTGGATTTACAGCCGCATCAGTCTGAATAAATGATTGTCTTAAATTATCACCTTCGTTTAAATCTCTTCCTTTAGCGCTAATAATTCCGGCAGTAACAGTAGAAGTAAGGTTGAAAGGATTTCCGACAGCTAAAACCCACTCGCCAATTTTTGCACTATCTGAATCTCCAAAAGAGATATAAGGTAATGCTTCATCAGCTTCAATCTTTAATAAAGCAATATCCATTGAAGGATCAGTTCCAATCACTTTTGCGATGTAATTTTTATTATTGTTTAGCGTAACTTGAATTTCATTCGATCCTTTAATCACATGGTTATTGGTAACAATATGTCCATCAGGCGTAATAATTACACCAGAACCTGTACCAATTTGAGTTTGTTTTTGTCCGCCACCATTATATAAATCCCAGATACTTCTTGGAGCAATCTTGGTGATTTTGTTTTTAACGTGTACAACGGCATGTACTGTTTTTTCAGCAGCTTCGGTAAAATCAATTCCTGCATTCACCGCATTTGTTGTTGGTGTAGGATTGTTTACAAAATTTGTTGGAATGTATGATGATTGTTCTAAAACAGAAGCTTGTTCAACTTTTTCAGGGGTTTCCGAAAAGAATTTATAAGCTCCAATACTAATAACGCCGCCTAAAATAGATACGAATAGTAAACTTGCAAATTTTTTCATTTTTAAAAAATATTTAATTCTTGTTAGTAATTTAAACTGTATCACATTAATGCATTAATGTGTTGTTTATATGATCTTTGTCTTTGTTTAACACTTAAAATTACATATTTATTGTAGGCATACTTTAACTTTAACGACACTTTAACTCAATTTTAGTACCTCTGTTAAAATCAACTTAAAATCATTATTTGAGGTATTTTGTCGAATAATACGAATTCATGTAGTATTGTGACTTCTTGGACTAGTTCCTTTGCAATTTCCTCTCTTTTATTTTGTACTTTTGTCGCTATCAAATGAAAGAAATGCAACTCTCTTTTTACAAATATCAAGGAACTGGAAATGATTTTGTCTTACTAGACAATCGTGAATTACTATTTCCTAAAAACGACACAAAACTTGTAAACCATTTATGTGATCGAAAATTTGGCATTGGTGCTGACGGATTAATTTTGTTAGAGCATGATGCTGAACATGATTTTAAAATGGTGTATTACAATGCAGACGGAAATGAAAGTACCATGTGTGGAAACGGTGGACGTTGTATCGTGGCTTTCGCGAATTTTCTCGGTGTGATCAAAAATGAAACTACATTCATGGCAATTGATGGAAAGCATTATGCAACAATCTCCAATGATATTGTGGATTTGCAAATGCAGGATGTTTCTAACATAGAAAAGCATGAAACATATGTGTTTTTAGATACAGGTTCACCACATCATGTACAATTTAAAGAAAATATTGAACAATTTGATATCAAAAAAGAAGGAGCTGCAATTCGGTATGGTTCGCCATATTTTGAAGAAGGATCTAATGTCAATTTTGTCAAAAAAATATCAGATTCAGAATTCAGAGTTCGAACGTATGAAAGAGGTGTAGAAGATGAGACACTTTCCTGTGGAACTGGTGTAACGGCTGTTGCGCTAGCAATGCATTCGCTAAACGAAACAACTGCTAATGAAATTACATTACAAGTAGAAGGTGGAACGCTGAATGTATCGTTTCAAAATGAAGCAACTTCGTATACAAAGATCTTTCTAAAAGGAAAAGCAATACAAGTATTTAAAGGAGAAATTACATGCTAACACTTACAGGTGAAAAATTATATCTAAGAGCTTTAGAGCCTGAAGATTTAGACTTTATCTATGAAATAGAAAATGATGAATCTATCTGGGAAATTAGCGCAACGCAAACACCATATTCACGATTTTTGATAAAGCAATATTTAGAAAATGCACATCAAGATATTTATGAAGCCAAACAATTGCGTTTGGTAATGGTAAGTAATAAAAAAGAATCGATTGGTTTAATAGATCTTTTTGAATTTGATCCTAAAAACAAACGTGTTGGTGTTGGTTTGTTGATCGCGAAAAATGAACACAGGCATAAAGGATACGGACAAGAAGCGTTGCAATTGGTATGTAAATTTGCGTTTAAACATTTAAACGTACATCAAATATTTGCAAACATTGGAGAAGAAAATCTGGCAAGTATCAAGCTATTTGAAAGTTTAGATTTTATAAAAATTGGCGTCAAGCGCGATTGGACTTATATAAATGGTGAGTATAAAAATGAAATCCTCTATCAAAAAATAATTGAATGAGTTACATCAAAAAAATATTAGTAGCTATTGCTGTATTAGGATTGGTATTTTGTGGAATAAAAGTATATGGTATTGTTCAGGTTTTTTCAGGTTCTAATACTGCATTTAATAATGAAGAAGCATACATATACATTCCGACAGAAACGAGTACATTTAGTCTAAAAGATGAACTTTCTGCACTTTTAAAAGATGAAGAATCCTTTAAAACAGTAGCTGCCAAGTTAGGATATCAAGCGAAAGCTGGAAAATATACCATTAAAAAAGGGATGTCTAACTTAGAAATTGTTCGGACATTAAAAGAAGAAAGCGATTTGGTAAAAATTACGCTTCCTCCAAGTCGTAGATTCCCTTTACCTTTAATAAGGGATATTGCGAAAGATATTTCTATGGAAATAGAAGCTTCCGAAAAGGAAATACATGAAGTAATGATAGATACACTATATCCGAAAGAAAAAGGATATAAACTTGCAGAATTAGTAGATATATATGACGCCAATACTTACACAGTTCCTTGGAATACTTCTGCGGAAGAATTTAGAGCTATTTTGTATAAATCCTATGAAAAAAGAAAGAAGCAATAATTGATGAAATCATTCCTGAAATTACTTTTCATTCTCTGTTTTGTAAATACAGTAAGTGCGCAATTAACGCCTCCAAGTTTTTGGGTAGCTTCTGATACATTGCACAAACCAAGGCGAAATTTTGTTGCTATTACGGAAACTTCATTGGCAGCGATTGCACTAGTTGGTTTAGACAGGATTTGGTATGCAGATTTTCCACGATCATCTTTTCATTTCATAAATGATACTGATGAATGGTTGCAAATGGACAAAGCTGGTCATGTATTTACATCGTACTATGTTGGTCAAATTGGTGCTGATGTACTGCAATGGAGCGGTGTTTCAAGGAAAAATCAGCTTATTTATGGAGCAACGCTCGGATTCGGCTTTTTAACAGCTGTAGAAGTCATGGACGGCTTTTCTGCTGAATGGGGAGCTTCTTGGGGAGATGTGGCTGCAAACGGCTTAGGAACAGGTTTATATGTAGGACAAGAATTATTGTGGGAAGAACAACGTGTCAAATTAAAGTATTCATTTCATACAACTCGCTTTGCAGAAATTCGTCCAAATAAGTTGGGAAAAAGTTTTTCAGAACAACTCCTAAAAGATTATAATGGGCAAACTTATTGGCTGAGTGCAAATGTGTATTCGTTCTTCAAACAAAGTAAAATTCCGAAATGGTTTAACGTCGCTTTTGGTTACGGAGCCGAAGGTTTAGTTGCTGGAACTATTGAAACTCAACGCGAAATTTTGCCAAATCAGCAACGATATCGACAATTTTACCTCAGTATTGATATCGATTTAACAAAAATAGAGACAAATTCTAAGTTTCTAAAAACAGTCTTCAACACCTTAAACTTCATTAAAATACCTGCTCCAACATTGGAAATCAATAGCTTAGGTAAAGTGAAGTTGCACGGAATCTACTTTTAAGAATATTTTAACATAATAATCCTTGTATTAAAAAATAATGTGTATATTTGCACGCTGAAATTTTAAGCTTAATTCATTGAATTAGTAAGTCTTAAATAAATCAAATTTTATGGGGGAAAGAGCAATAAAATTTTCAATTTTAATAGCTGTTTTAACATTTGTAAGTTTAGGTTTCACTTCGAAAAAAGAAGCCAACGTTCTTAGAAATAACATTGAAAAAAATAACGAATCATCTAGCATAGTTACAGTGCTACCACTAGATGAAGCTACAAGCAAAGAAGCTCCAATTCCGTATACAGGAAATCAATATTTGGGGTTCAAAGAAGCTGTAGCATTTAAAGAATCACAAGGAAATTATTTCGTGGTAAATACCTTAGGTTATCTTGGAAAGTATCAATTTGGGAGAGGAACATTAGAAATGATCGGAATTTATAATCCGCAAGCATTCTTACACAACCCAAAACTACAAGAAAAAGCCTTTGAAGCAAACGCCTCAAGAAATAAGTGGATTCTTAGAAGAGACATTAAACGCTCAGTTGGTAAAAGAATCAACGGTGTACTTGTAACAGAGTCAGGAATTTTGGCTGCTGCACATTTAGCCGGACCAGGAAGCGTAAAGAAGTATTTAAGAAGTGGCGGGAAACAAGGATTTGCCGATGCTTATGGCTCAACAGTAAAATATTATATGAAGCGTTTCGCTGGATATGATGTTTCATCTATCAAAGCCAACAAAAAAGCTAGAGTATAGTCTACTCAAAGTTTAGTTAAAAGTAAAACCTCAGTATTGGAAACATGCTGAGGTTTTTTTTGTTTAACATATTGATTATAGAAAACTATTTTTTGATAAATTTTTTGACTTGCTTTAAGTTTTCTGATTGTACTTCTATAAAATAAAAACCATTCGATAAATCATTAATATTTAGTTGAAATTCTGATTGTAAATTTGAAGGTATTGTTGAAAACAACAATCTACCTTTAACATCGAAAACAGTAAGCTTATTAATTATAGAACTACTTTTAATTGTAAGTTTATCTTTTGCTGGATTAGGGTAAATTAGTAAGTGATCTTTTTCAAATGAATCATCATCTATACTAAGATTATATTCACAATCTTCATTTAAAACTGTTATTGTATGAGATATGCTAGTAGTACAGCCATTATAATCTGTAAGTAATAAATCTACAGGTATATTCCCTAAAGAACTCCATGTGATATTTACATTTTGGGCACCTTGATTCTGGATTGTTCCTCCTCCGTTTGGTAATGTCCATTGATAATTTGCAAACCCTACTGGCGCAATGATAGTTGTATTATTTTCGCAAGTTGTGTCTGGAGCTAATAATTCTAATCCTGTAGTATCTAAACCTATATTTACATCTTTTGTTACTGTTATGGCTTGTCCTTCTACAACAGAAGTTAAAGAAACAGTGTGCGTTCCGTTATTTAAAAATGTATGTACTGGATTTTGTTCTGTACTTGTATTGCCATCTCCAAAGTCCCAATCATAATAAGGCTTGCATCCTGGAGAGTTAAAACTTATAGTATTACAACTGTTTAAACCAAAATGGAAATCTAATGGAACAATGTTTGCTTTTTCCGCCTTCATAAAGCTAGGAAAACGAATAGTCAAGTAAGGACTATTTGGGACCCGATACGCTTTAGGGTTGAAATCAATTTCATTTGTGATTTGTTTCAAATTTGGTTTATTGATAACTGCAATGTACTTTTCAGGGCCTCTATAACTGACATATACTTTTCCATCTGGTCCTGCCTGTATATCCATGCCACTATTTGTGGTATTAGTAAAAATAGGAACTCCGGAATTAGGAATATCATCACTTAAAACATCATATTGCATAAGTGTACTTGGAAATTCTCTGAGGTATAAAAAACGAGAGTTAGGACTAAAACCTGCAAAAACAGCTTCATGTTGATTGTATGGGATATCTGCAATGAAAGAAATAATACCATTCTCTCTATTGAAACGGAGTAATTTATTTTTTGTAGATATATAATTTCCGTCTGGCGACACGATAATAGCTCTGGAGCCTGTATCAAAATTAGAAGGAGTGTACGTATGGGAAAATGTGAGATCTCCTTGTACATTCATACTATAATCTAGTTTGTAAACGAGCATTTTATTATGAGAACCAAAACTATTTGCAACAATCCAAAAAATATTTTCATTACATGAAGGTATGGCGGTCACAGCCTCACCTAATCTTACGCTTCCGTCTGATGCGTAGGAAACACCTGAGTTAGGAATAGTAATAGGAGTTACAGGCATTGTTAACGTAACAGGCGAAGTAGATTCATCTATAATAAATCTGTAAAAACCTAAACCGTCTTCATTTGCATTTGCAACGAATACATTTACCAAATTCCCAGAAGGATTAGGAATGGTTACTCCTAATTGATAAGAACTTTGTCTTAATGGAGGTAATTCAGCAATAGATGAATGATCGTTAGCATTAAAAAGGTGTGAATCTTGGTCTCCATTATCTAAGGTAGCAATATAAAATTTCAAATTTCCTTGATCGTCCGAATAGCAAATAGTAGATTCAAAACTTGTATTTGGATACGATATCATAGTTGCTATTCCTGAAGAAAAGTCAAATCCAAAAGAATTAGAAATATACCAAGTATTTTCCCTTCCTTGTATAGGTAGACAATCAGTAGCATAAATTTCAATCTCATCAGTTGCAATTTCTCCGCTTGGGTACGTATTTATTAAGGTTACTGTATGAAAACCTTCAGATGTAAAAATTAATGTATTTGATGTTTGTGCTGCTCCATCATCAATACTCCAAGTTGTTGTTGCATTTGGACTACTTGAAAAACTAAAAATTACAGGAGCGTTCGTGCAGTATTGAGTGACTGTAACATTATCAATTTTTGCAAGTAAAGAACAGTTTTCGTTTAATACGCCTATACCAACTGCTTCCCAAGCGTTCATGACTTCTTGTGTTATTGTACAATTAAAATTTAACCCAGAAACAAAAATAGTTGCTTCTCTCCATTGTTCATAATTAGAAGTATTCTGAAGGTATTGATAGGCTTCTAAAACAATTTGAAAAGCATTATTTATTCCTATAGGGTTTACAGTAAACGAATCACCATTATCATTAATTCCAGTACCACCATTAGCTAATAAATAAAACCAGTAATTACCTAAGCTGCTATTTGTATGTACGCCTCCATTGTCGGGACCATTTGTGCTTGCCCAAAAATCTCCTTGATAAGTGTCTGGGTTGTTGTTAGCATTTGGGTTAGACATATCTCGTAAACCTGTTCCATTTAAATCTGACAAAACCCATTCATTCAGCATTAAACCATTATAATTGGGAGAAGTATTCACAAAGTTTTCTACTGCAGCAGCAATAATATCAGAATAAGACTCGTTTATGGCGCCAGATTCTGCATAATACTGTAAACCACCTCCGTAAGTTTCTGTTAAAGCATGTCCTATTTCATGTGCAATAACGTCTAGTGTAGCTACTGGACCAGGTAAAAGATTGCCTCCTCCAGCTCCATAAGTTAAAAAGACACCATTCCAAAAGGCGTTATTTTTTGAATTATAGTTGTCTCCATAGTTTACATAACTCACAATACTTTCCCCTTCATTATCAAAGCTTTGTATTCCATAATTAGACAAGAAATCATACACAACTTGACTGCCCCAATGTACATCTAAGGCATCTTGTGAATTAATATCATTCCAATCTAAAAATGAACTTGTTGGAATTTGAGCCACAGCATAATCAATACTATTATTTGGTAATACATATGTTTCAATATTCCTGGCAGTATCAGTTAACTCATAGTTTCCAGATGTAGGTTCATCAAAATCAATATTTTGTGTGTTGTGATAGATTGTAGTACAGCTTCCTGTTGTGTGTGTAGTAATATCTATTTTGTTTAAAATTTCGCCAGAATTAGCGTCTGTATAAACAATATATCTTCCTTGAGGTTGTAAGGATTGAATTTCAACTTTATATGTTAAAATATAAGTTTCACCATACTTATAATAAACTAAATTAGGATTTGGTTTTTCTAAAAGAGTTGTATTTATGTTACTTTTCTTTAGTTGTTTAGTTAAAGTAGGATCTTCCCAAATGTATTTTTTGGCATTAACATTTCTCAATGCAATATCTAGTACTTTAGATTTGTCAATCTTTGATTTGTTTGAGATTAAATTAACTTGCTTTAAACTTCCATTAGCCGCAATTAAAAAACCATTTTTACTATGAAAAGAATAATATGCACCTTCTATAGGAATACCTAAATGATATTGTTGCATTTTAATATGTAATATTCCTGAGTTACCCTGCTTTATAGATAAAGTTTTTAACTCATCATCAAATCCTAATTTACCTTTTTCTTTGAGTTCTTTTATAATGAAATCTTGTGTGACTTTGTCTTTTTCTGAAAATGGAGTAAAATCCGATTGAGAAAAAGAAGGTGTTATAAAAGAGAATAAAAAAATAAAAATGATGAAATTTTTATTAAAAAAAACTAAATAGAAGTGGTTTAATATTGAAAGCATAAAATTAAGTTTTAGCAAAATGTAAGTTATAGCTTTTTTTTGTGTAAAAAAATTACAACATTATTTTCCTGTAGAACTTATAGAAATCAACTCGAATTCAAAACGTTACATCTAACGATAGTAAAAAATATTTTTGAAAAGCAAATGAGGTGTTTCAAAACAAAAAAACCTCAGTATGGAAACATGCTGAGGTTTTTTTTATCTATATACAAAAAGCAAAGCGCTCTAATATCTAGCAGCGTTAGCGGTCTAAAATAAACATTGTTGGTCTCTTATGAAGATTCACAGAAGTTTTCTTCCATTCGTTAATGGTCATAGTTCTAATATATTCTGTTGAAAGTGTAATATCGCATGCAATGCATAAACGTGTATTTCCAGAAAGTGTAGCAGTTAAATCTGCTAATAATTTATCGTTTCTGTATGGAGTTTCAATAAATGCCTGAGATTGTTGAAAATCGCCAGCACGTTTTTCTAATTGTTTAATAGCGCGTTTGCGTTCGTGACTATCAATTGGTAAATATCCGTTGAATGCAAAATTTTGCCCATTCATTCCAGAAGCCATCATTGCCATTAAAATAGAAGAAGGTCCAACTAGTGGAACTACTCGAATTCCTTTTTCATGTGCAATCTTTACAATTTCCGCACCTGGATCAGCAACACCAGGACAACCAGCTTCCGAAAGTAGTCCAACATTTTTTCCTTGAAAACAAGCTTCTAAAAATGAAGGTAATTCCTGATCTTGTGTATATTTATTTAATACATGAAGCTCTAACAAAGGTTGTGCTTTGTTTGGTGTAATTTTTTTTATAAAACGACGTGCTGTTTTTTCGTTTTCAACAATGTAATGATTTGTAGTTTCAATGATTTTCTTTACAGATAACGGTAAAACTTCTAGCGGTTCGTTATCGCCTAAAGTTGTTGGAATTAAATATAAAATTCCGTTTGATGATTGCATAGGTGAGGAGTTTGATTGCAAATAAAACTAATTTTTAATTAATTTATGATATGCACTTGCATCATTATTTGAAATAATTTCCACAATATAGATTCCTTTGCTAAGTTGATCCGTCATAATTTTTTGATTCTCAGTCGAAATATTTGTTGTTGAAACTAACTTTCCGCTAAAGGAATACACTAGAACTTCTTTAATTTGTGAAGCTGCATTTTGATTGTTAATTTGAAAAAACTCATTTGCAGGATTTGGATAGATTTGATAATTATTTGAAAGTGAATTTTCATCAACACCTAAAGTGGTATCAATTATTTTATAAATAATTCCGTTTGATAAACCTGCAGCGTATAATTCTTTACTTGAATCTTCGCCAAAAGTTGCAATATTTCCAGAAAATGGACCATTCATAGTCATTGTCCAGGAATTTCCTGCAGGAGTTAATGTTCCAACTTCATTGGTGCAGTAATCTGCAAAAAAGTATAATCCTTGTAAGTCAGGATACATAGAGCCTCTATAGCGATAACCACCAGTAATAGAGCATCTAAAAGGATTTCCACCGTAATTATATTCGCTAACTGGAAATGTAATTGTAGACATAGCTGGACAACCAGAAGTGTTAAATGTGCTATTTCCTTCATAGCATCTCCAACCAAAGTTATAGCCAGCATCTACAATAGGAACATTGTTGATTTCTTCTTTATTGTTTTGTCCAACATCACCAATCCATAATTCGCCATTATCACTATCAAAGGATATTTTCCAAGGGTTTCTAAGTCCATATGACCAAATTTCATCTAAACCAGCAGGATTTCCAACAAATGGATTTGTTGCAGGAACTGTGTAGCCTGTAGCGCCACTTACGTTAATTCGTAGAATCTTCCCTAAGTGTGATTGTAAATTTTGTGCATAATTGTCTGGATCTCCACCGCTTCCGCCATCACCTAAAGCAATATATAAATAACCATCGTTTCCGAAAGCTAATGAACCACCATTATGATTTGTGTAGGGTTGTGTAACTGTTAGTAGAATTTCTTCAGAAGTATCGTCAGCAACATCTGGATTTGCAGAAGTAGTAAACCGTGCAATAACTGTGTTACCGCTGTTGTTGATATAATTTACATAAAATCGACTGTTGGTTGCATAATTTGGATCGAAAGCCAAACCGAGTAAACCTTGTTCGTTTCCACTAGAGCGCACGCGTGCATCTATATCTAAAAATGGAGTCGGATTTGTAATTCCTCCTGAACTTACAATCTTGATAACACCATCTTGTTCAACAATAAATAATCGTGAATCGTTGGCGTGTTTGATGTCAACTGGTCTTGAGAATCCTGTTGCAAATGATTGTAGGGATACATCTTGAGAAAATAATAATATAGGGGAAAGTAGGACGAGTAATACGTAGTTTCTTAGTTTCATAGTAAATGTAGGTTGCTTTTTTTCTAGTAAGATACAAAAAAATGGCAGACACTAATTACTTTTACTATTTGCTAAGGTTTGTTGCGAAAATAGTGCAGGCTTCGTCTAACATTTGATATACATTTTCAAAACCTTGATCACCACCGTAATACGGATCAGGAACTTCTGCATTAGAATTTGGGGAAATTTGATTTAAAATCATGTGAACTTTTGCACGATCTTCTTTCGTTTCCGCTAGACGGAGAATGTTATCATAATTTGATTGATCCATCGCAAAGATGAAATCAAACGTTTGAAAATCGTTTCTAACAAACTTTCTCGAACGTTGGTAGGTAATGTCTATTCCGTGTTGTTTTGCTGTTGTAATTGACCTTCTATCAGGAAGTTCGCCAACATGATATCCTGCGGTTCCTGCAGAATCAACTTCAAATTTTGTTGGATCGAGTTTAGAAGCTAAAATTCCTTCCGCTAAAGGAGAACGACAAATATTCCCTAAGCAAACCATTAAAATTTTAGTTTTCATGAAGTGTAATTATAACGAAAGTTTCTTTGTTAAGTCTTCAACATACTTTCTAAACTGCTTATCGGTAGAGGATAAGTTGTCTACTGTTTTACAAGCATGAAGTACAGTTGCGTGATCACGTTTTCCAATTTGCGAGCCAATACTTGCAAGTGATGCTTTTGTAAATTTCTTTGCAAAAAACATTGCTAACTGTCTAGCTTGTACAATATGACGCTTACGTGTTTTTGATTGCAATGTAGAAACATCCATTTGGAAATAATCTGAAACCACTTTTTGAATGTAATCGATAGAAACTTCGCGTTTTGTATTCTTTACGAATTTTTCAACAACTTGTTTTGCTAATTCAATCGTAACTTCTTTCTTGTTGAAAGACGATTGTGCGATTAACGAAATGATTGCACCTTCTAATTCACGTACATTCGATTTAATGTTCTTTGCAACATATTCTACAATATCATCAGGCATTTGTACACCATCACGATACAATTTGTTTTTTACAATAGAAACACGTGTTTCAAAATCAGGTGTTTGTAACTCTGCAGAAAGTCCCCATTTGAAGCGAGATAATAAGCGTTGCTCAATGTCTTGCATGTCTACAGGAGCTTTGTCAGATGTTAAAATCACTTGTTTTCCATTTTGGTGTAAGTGATTGAATATGTGGAAAAATACATCTTGTGTACCAGATTTTCCAGAGAAGAATTGTACATCGTCAATAATTAATACATCGATCAATTGATAGAAATGTATAAAATCGTTACGAGTATTCTTCTTTACAGATTCTATATATTGTTGTGTAAATTTCTCAGCAGAGATATACAAAACAGTTTTTTCAGGGTACTTATCTTTAATTTCAACACCAATTGCATGTGCAATGTGTGTTTTTCCTAATCCAACACCACCAAAAATTAATAACGGATTGAAGGAAGTTCCTCCAGGTTTATTGGCAACAGCCATTCCTGCAGATCTAGCCAAACGGTTAGAATCACCTTCAAGGAAATTATCAAAATTATAATTAGGATTTAACTGAGATTCAATCTTTACATTTCTGATACCAGGAATGATAAACGGATTTTTCAGTTCAGGACTTTTATTTTTAATAGGAACATTAATTTCTTGTGCTCTTACGCCGCTACGGTTTGAACTTGGAATTTTTTCTGTGAATGGTTTTTTATTTCCATAGGTATTTTCCATTTTAATGATATATACCAAACGTGCAGTATTTCCTAACTCTTTTACTAAAGCAACCTTCAACAACTTAACATAATGCTCTTCTAGCCACTCGTAAAAAAACTTACTAGGAACTTGAATGCTTAATGCTTTATTTGTTAACTTTACAGGCTTTATAGGCTCAAACCAAGTTTTATATGCTTGTGGCTGAATGTTGTCCTTTATAAAAGACAGACAATTATCCCATACTGATTGCGCAGTTACACTCATTTATTACTGTTAAATTGTTATTCTTTAGGTTAGGAAAAAGAGAAAATTCGGGGTTTTCTCCTTATGTTTTTTAGCGTGAACAAATATGTGAAAAAAAAAGTGAAAAAAAAACTCGTACGCTATTGAATTTCTTAAATTTTTTTCGCATGCCTATAAACAATTTCTTTACAATTCATTAACATTATTAAATTTAGATATAAAACTTTGAGAAGTCACGAAATAAAAACAAGAATTCGCTACGGCGAAACTGACCAAATGGGCGTTGTTTATCACGCTAACTATGTGCAATTCATTGAAATGGGGAGAACTGAGTGGTTACGTGCCTTAGGAATTTCATATAAAGAAATGGAAGCCGCAGGTGTGATGCTTCCTGTTATTTCTATTCAGATTAATTATAAAAAGTCGGCTTATTATGATGATGTACTGACAGTTAGAACGACACTTAAAAAATTGCCTTCTGTTAAGATTGAATTTGAGTTTGAAATTTTTAATGAAAGTAAGGAAATTATTACACAAGGAAGCACCATTTTGGCATTTATTAACATGAAGACCAAAAGACCGATGAAATGTCCTGAGCATTTAATCGAAAAATTATCGACGATTGACTTTTCTGAATAAAACTTTTAAGAATTATTTTTTTAGAAAGTCACTTCTGTAACATTAATTTTAAAAAAGATACAAATAGATTGAGCAACAGTTGAAATAATTAAAATTTCACTTAATATTATTACGAATATATTCATGACAGAAGAACAACTAATATTATGGGACAAAATTCGAAATTTTGAAATCGATGATATAGATTCTTCTTTTACATTTACTGATCGACTAGCAAGAGAAAACAATTGGTCTTTGGAATATTCTTTAAGGGCAGTACATGAGTATAAAAAGTTTCTATTTCTAATTGTAATTTCAGATTTTCCACAAACACCTTCTGATCAAGTAGATCAAATTTGGCATCTTCATTTATTATACACACAATCGTATTGGGTAGATTTTTGTCAAAATACAATTCATAAATCAATTCATCATGGACCAACTAAAGGTTCAGAAGAAAAACCGCTATTTAAAGAACAATATATAAAGACGCTCGATTTTTATGAATCTATTTTTTTAAAAAAACCTCCAAAAGATATTTGGATTGATGTTGATACACGATTTAAAGAAATTCACTTTACTAGAGTTAATAAGCACAGAAACTGGATCATTCCTAAATTACTATTTAAAAAATAATGAAGTTACTTTCAAGAATAACACCTGCAGAAACTCTACTTATCAGAGATTGTGGTTCAGTACAATTAAAGAGTTTATTAAAATTTACTTTTATGGACTTGCTTCTTAAAAAAGTGATTAAAATAGTAGAAGTAGACAAACAACCACATCCAAGAGATGAAGTTCGTACGTATACTTATATTGAGTCAGGCAAAAATTTTAGTATATATAAACCAAAAAATCATGAGTTAATCTTCATAAGCCCTTTTGTAAAAGAAGAATCTATACAAATATTATTTAAACATTTTGTGAAAATGATATATGACACTTCTGGAGGGAAAAAAAGTTATAGAGAAAGTATAAAAGGTACTAAAGAGTTAAAGAGCTATTTTAATCAGTCGTTCTTTATCGATCTATTTCGATTGATTAAATTAACTGAAGATGGGAAAAAGATTAAACAAGAAATTGATACATATTTACAAGCAGTAGATAAGGATATTAATGATTTATTAGAAAATGATCAGAAAAAAGCATTAGAACTATTAATCATTATCGGTGGAAATATATTCTTATTACGAAATATAAATTTTGATCTACTTAAACAGATAGATAAAGAGCTCGTAAGGCAACAAAAAGTATTATATGCTGATGGTGACAATTACGATGATAGCGTATTCTTTTATACAGATTTTTATGAAGATGATTATTTGTTTGATAATGAGTTTGATGACTATGATTCTTTCGACTCGTTTTTTTATGATACGATAGATTCTTTCGATTCTGAATTTGACGCATCAAGTTGTTCGTCATGCGATAGCGGATGTAGTAGTTGCGGAGGCTGTGGAGGTTGTGATTAAAGTGTAATTCCATTTTTCTATATAATAAGTGCTATATTTAGGTATTATTAACCTTTAAAACATATATCATGAAAAGTATCAAAAATTTAAGAAAAGAAGAATTGCCTACAGCAAAGCTACATAGAATTTGTGGTGGAGAGTCTACAGAAACAACAACTACAAGCAATACTAAGATTGTAAATGTTGGTAATTCAATTGTAGACGATTTAAACGGATTAATCAGATAATTTATACAAAATGAAAAACATTGAAAATTTCAAAGAGAAAGAATGCAGCCAAGAAATAACTATACAAGACTTGTCTCAAATTTGTGGAGGTCAGACCAATCTTGATACTGTAATAAATCTAATTAGATAAATAAAAGATATAGAGGTTTTGGATTGAGAATGATCAATCCAACTCCTTAATCTGAATTTCGTACAAATTCTCAAACAATTCAAAAATCTGTTGTGCATCTTTTTGACGTACAGAAATGGTAATTCTACAATCCATTTCTAGTTTTTGAGCAATGATATTTAAGTTTCGCTCTTTTACAACACGCATCACTTTGTTCATATTCTTATAATCAAATACGAGTAAATAATCAATGTTGATTGTTTTCTCCAAAATTTCAGAAGCTTCTAACGCCATTTGTGCGCCTGTACGATATGCATTGATCAATCCGCCAACGCCCAATTTTGTTCCACCGAAATAACGAACGACAACAATTAGTATATCCGTCACATCAAATGATTGAATTTGTCCGTAAATCGGCATTCCTGCACTATTGGAAGGTTCACCATCATCATTGGCTCTAAAACGAACTGGTTCAGTTTTACCAAATTGCCATGCATAACACCAATGTCGCGCAGAATGATGACTTTTTTTCAACGCTTCTAAATGTGTTTTTACATCATCTTCATTAAACACAGGAAATGCATAGCCAAAGAATTTACTATTTCTGTCTTTAAACAAAACTTCTTCTGAAGGAATATCAATGGTTTTATAGGTATCTTTTATTTCCAATGTTTATGAGTTTATAGTATTCGTTACTAATAAAATTGTTAGATTCTTAAGAAATTTATAGCTTTTTATTTTCTTTTTCTTTGTTCGCCCAAAGAAAAGAAACAAAAGAAAAGGCGCTTTTTCCAGAGGTGTTTTTAGCTGAAAAAGCTAAAATCGTAATTATTTTTCTAAATTTTCTCCAAGGCTTCAAAAATTCTTAACGAAAAATAATTACTACACTGCGGAAAAAGAAAACAGTGCGTTTAATTTTTACATCAAAATTAAGAATTACAACTGTTGCGCAGAAACCGCAATCATCGCAATACTTATAATTGCAATGGCAATTCCAATCCAGTTTTTTAAAATTAGTTTTTCTTTAAAAAACAGTATTCCAAATATAGTCGATAACATTACAATCGCCACATTATTAATTGGGAAAACCGTAGAACTGTCGCCAACATGCTCAGGCTGTAATGCTTTTAATAGAAAAACAATAGAGTAGAAGTTTGGTATTCCAAGTAAAATTCCGCCAAGGATGGTTTTTCCTGTAATCTTAAAATCGCGACGAATAGTAATAACAACGACTCCAATAATAAATGCACAACCAAAGATAGCTGCAGAGAAAATTGACGTTTCTCCTTCGGCAACATATGTTTTTTCAACATATTTAATAGTTGTGTCAATAACACCAGAACCTATAAATAGTAATGCTGGAAAGAGTAGTTTTTTACGATCAAACGAACCACCATTTTCTTTTACAGTTGTTAGATAAACTGCTAATAATGCCAAAATGATTCCAGCTATTTTCAATAAACTTAAGTGTTCATTATAAACTATAACAGCAAAAATTACAGGAACTACGACAGACATTTTTCCAGCTACGGAAGCTACGGAAAGTCCATTTCGTTGTGCGGTAAGTGCCATTAAGATGAAAATCGAAATAAATAACATTCCTAAAATTACAGCACCAATAATCCAAGGTCGTTGCGACATTTCTGTAATTGTAATTCCGTTTCCATAAAAGAAAAATCCGCAAATAAATGCTACGAAGTAGTTGACAACAATTGCTTGAAACGTATTGACTTGATATGTATCAAACAGTTTAAAGATGACAAATAACAAGCTTGAAATACAAATACTAAGAATGAGGTAAATCAAAATAACTCCTTTTTATGTGTAAACAAATCAACAACATCTTGTTCTCCAGGAATTAAATTCCAAACATGAATTCCTAGTTTTGCAGCAGCATCTGTGTTTTCCTTTGTATCATCAATAAATAAGGTTTCGGAAGCTTTTAAATTGTTTTCACGTAATACAAACTCATAAATATTGGCATCAGGTTTTCGTAAATTGATTTCATGCGAAAGGTAAAACTGCTCAAAACAAGCTGCGAATTCGTTGTATAATTCCATTCCCCAATCTTGCTGAATCCACGAAATATGTAAATCATTCGTATTACTTAGCAATAACAAACGATAGGTTTTGTCTTTGGCTAATTGCTTGATGAATTCCAAACGCTGTTTCGGGAAGTCTAGTAAAATAGCATTCCAGGCATCAATTAATGCTTCTTTCGTTGTATGTGGAAACTCTTTATGGTAAAAATCTACAAACGCTTCTGTAGTCATCAAACCTTTTTCGTAGGCTTGATTCTTTTCCATCATTTCGGGTGTAAAATCTTGAATGCCCAATTTGTTCAATTCATGCGCAGTTGCAGGTTTATCCAAATTGATAAAAATATCGCCGTAATCGAAAAGTAAGTTTTTAATCATTTATATAAATGTCTAACGAATTGTCTAAAATATGTTGTGTTGCTTGTAATTTTCCTTCTAGTTGTGGCGCTTCAATTCCTTGCTGAAACGATACATTTCCTTTAAAAACGCGTGCTTCATCCCATAAATTACTGTCAATAAACGTTTGCAAGGTTTGTTTTCCACCTTCAATAATCACAGATTGCAATTCATGTTTGTATAAAACGGCACAGATTTGTTTGGCTATATTTTGCGAGAAATCAATGGTTTCAAAAACTAAATTTTTGTGTGATTCTCTATGTTGTTCCGTCAGTACAATTGTTTTTATAGTTTGATCAAACAATGCATACTCTTGTGGAATTCGTAATGATTTATCCAACACAATTCGCACAGGACTTTTTCCATGCCAATCACGTGTATTTAGTTTAGGATTGTCTGTAATTGCTGTATTTGTTCCAACGAGAATAGCTTGTTCTTCACTTCGCCATTTATGTACTAATTGACGCGAAAACTTGTTTGTGATCCAATTGGGTTGCACAGGATCATTTTCATGTCGAATCTTATCAATAAAACCATCTTGCGTTGCTGCCCATTTTAGAATAATATAGGGACGTTTGTGTTCATGAAATGTAAAAAACCGTTTGTTTGAAGCAATACATTCTGCTTCCAAAATACCTAAAGTCACTTCACAGCCAGAATTCTGAAGCCTAGCGATACCTTTTCCAGCTACTTTTGCAAAAGGATCAATAGTTCCAATCACAACTTTAGGAATTTGATGTTTGATGATTAAATCGCTACACGGTGGCGTTTTTCCAAAATGACTACACGGTTCAAGTGAAACATAAATAGTTGCTTCTTTCAATAACGATTTGTCTTTTACTGAATGAATTGCGTTTACTTCTGCATGATTTCCACCATACGCACTTGTATAACCTTCACCAATAATAACATCATTATGTACAATGACAGCGCCAACCGAAGGGTTTGGTATTGCGGCTTGTAAACCATTAGCAGCCAGTTGTAAACAACGCTGCATATATGTTTCGTGACTATGTTGCATTACATTTTTATCTTCACGTCTTCTGTTCTGTCAATTTCATAGTCATATGAAAAGCCAAACGTACTGTAGGTAATTGTTCCTTTGTATTGTATTTTCATTTTCTGATCGAGAAAGCTACTTAAAATACCTCCTAAAAGACCGTTTTTATTCTTTTCTAACACTTCTTTTGTTGGAATGATCACTTTTAATGGAATTGAAAATTCTTCTCGTGCAGGAACTTTAAACGATTCCGAACTTACATGTGCAATAGAAACATCGTTTACAAAAACTTCGATTCCTTTGCTTTCCAAACTTCCACCAACATCATTCTTATTAATAAAATACGCGTCAGCTTTTAGTTCAATAACATCAAGTGTTGCATTTACAACTTCTACATTATCAACCTTTACAAATAATGGTTTTTCTTTGACTTTGCAACTCACAATGAGTAATACAATTGGAATAATGATGAGTTTTTTCATATGTTTTATTTTTTAAATTTTCTCGATATGATTTTCTAGTTTCATTTCAAAAACCATTCGAAAAGATGTTTGTGGCTAATAATTATAAACCAACTACAAGCAACGAAGAACAAACAATGATATTTCAGCCAAAATCAGTATCTTCACAGCATCGCAAAACTACATAATTTCTATCTGAAGCGAACATAAAATGAGTCAAGAATTCTATCACGATCAAGTTTTTAAAAATATCGATTATACACAAAGTCCGTTCCCGAAAGGAGAATATGACAATTGTACGTTTATCGATTGTAAGTTTGAAGCTGTGTATTTATCAACAATAACATTTTTAGAATGTACATTTGATACCTGTGATATGACAAATGCAAAAGTGAAAAGTACATCATTTAATGAAGTCGATTTTGTGAATTGCAAATTGCTTGGTATAGATTTTAGTGTATGTAATAATTTTTTGTTTTCGGCAACGTTTCAGGATTGTAAGTTGGAATTAGCTTCGTTTGCCGAATTAAAAATTAAGCAAACAACTTTTAGAACGTCTAATTTGCGAGAAGTGGATTTTACAGGAACGAATTTGGAGAATTCTATATTTGATGATTGCGATTTGACAGCTGCTATTTTTGAGAATACAAATTTAGAGAAAGCAGATTTGAGTTCGGCATACAATTACACAATCGATCCAAGTTTAAATCAATTGAAAAAGGCGAAGTTTTCACGCTCAGAAATTCATGGTTTATTAAAAAAGTATGATATAAAAATTACATCTTAATGGTTATTAGAGAAATACAACAGAAAGACAACAAAGAAGCTGCAACGTTTATTAGAGCGGCTTTTCCTGAGTTTGAAATTCCGAAAATTGGCACAGCATACGAAGATCCTGAAACGGACGCTATGTTTGAAGCGTATCAAGGTGAACGTGAAGTGTATTATGTAATTGAAGAAGATGGAGAAGTAGTTGGTGGTGCAGGAATAAAGCAATTGCGAGATAATACAGACAATGTGTGCGAATTGCAGAAAATGTACTTTTTGACAAAAACTAGAGGAAAAGGATACGGAAAGCAAATGTTTGCAAAGTGTTTAGAAGCTGCAAAAGATTTTGGATATGATCAATGCTATTTGGAATCGGCTTCACAGTTAAAAGCTGCGATACACATTTATGAATCGTTTGGATTTACACATTTAGATGGACCTTTAGGAAATACAGGACATTATTCATGTGGCGTTTGGATGTTGAAAGAGTTATCTTAAATTTGGTATTAAATTGCTTCGCTTTTTGGTATTTGAAATTGTAAAGTTTAAATGTTGAATTTTAAATAAAAAAGAATTCTTTAACCCAAAACCCAAAACCCAAAACCCAAAACCCAAAACCCAAAACCCAAAACCCAAAACCCAAAACCCAAAACCCAAAACCCTTGAGATTAAAAGATATACAAAACATATTTCATAATGAATTAGATGAAATCTATGGAAAAGATGAGGTGAATAGCTTTTTCTTTATGTTGACGGAAGCCTATTTTAATTTGGAACGTTTTGCACTGGCGTTAGATCCTGAATATACAATTACAAAAGAACAAGAAACTCTTTTGTTTGCGGCATTGAGTGAATTGAAACTTCAAAAGCCAATTCAACATATTCTTGGAAAAGCACATTTTTTCGGTTTAGAATTTTGTGTAAATGAACACACGTTGATTCCACGACCAGAAACGGAAGAATTGGTACAATGGATTTTGGATACTGTAAAAAGTGATTCAGCTACTAAAAACCTTAGAATTTTAGATATTGGAACTGGAAGTGGTTGTATTCCGATCGCACTAAAAAAGAATCTTCCAGAAGCTATAATTACTGCAATTGATATTTCGGAAGAAGCATTAAAAATTGCACGAGAAAATGCTAAAACGAATGAAGTTGAAATTCAATTTGTACAAGCAGATGTTTTACAACTTGAAGATTTAAATCTTCAACAGCAAAATCCTCAATTGTTTGATATCATTGTGTCCAATCCTCCATATGTGCGAAATTTGGAGAAAGAAATGATGCATAAAAATGTATTGGAATTTGAACCAGAGTCTGCATTGTTTGTGGACGATCATGATCCACTAATTTTTTATGATAAAATAGCTAATCTCGCGAAAGCGAACTTACAGTCAAACGGAAGTTTATACTTTGAAATCAATCAGTATTTAGGTAAAGAAATGATTGATTTATTACAACAAAAACAGTTTCAAAACATAGAAATAAAGAAAGATATTTTCGGCGTGGACCGAATGACGAAAGCTGTTAAGTCAGATAAATAGAATTTCTGAGTAGTTCTCGATACATCAAATCATAGATTTGATACTCGAACTGACGATTTGAGTAATTTTGAATAGAGAATAGAGAATAGAGAATAGAGAATAGAGAACAACGAAACTACAAGAGTTAATTCTAAATGCAGAAGTTTTAATTTCTACAAATAACAAATTTCCTGAACGATTATTTTCTACCAAGTACTTCAGCTTGGTTTTTAAAAACAGGCTTTACAGCGCTGAAAAAAACGAGTGTGTCAATTTACCTTTGGAGTGTATTTAACTAATAACTCTAAAAACAATTTATTATGAGCACATCACTAAAAGTGAAACTAGACGTTTCAAAGAACATGAAAGACACAAATGGAAATCCTATTAAGGTTTACATCCAAGATTGGTATTACGCTTCGCAATCGGATAAAGATAAAAATGATTGGACGGCGTATCGCGAATGTGTATCTGGTCGTACGATTTGTGGTATTCCAATAACTTATGATACAGCGAATCCTATATGCAGTTGTGAAACAAAAGGTTCTGGTTCATGTGCCTTTGATGACAGTAAATGGGCACTTTATTTTTGGGATAATGATTCGGAAATTGAATCAGGTAATATTGGATATGTACATTTCAAAGAAACCTGTGGTACTAGTAAATGGCATGTATCGGGTTCTGGTTCTTATGGAAAATATTCGGTAACTGTAGCAATGGATCCTCATAGTGATACTGAGGCAACAGTGACGATACAACTATTGCCATCGTAATCAATGTACTGTAATCCTAACAAAGATTTAAAACCTATTTTTAGCTAGTTCTCTGGTTATAAATAGGTTTTTTTAATGCGTTACAGATACGTAATCTTTTATCAAATTGAAATCAATTCTAGATTTTGCACAGCGATATAAAATAAGTATTTTCGTTTGTTGTAAATAATGATCAACGAAATAAGTATAAAGTTTAAATGTTGAATCTTAAATAGAAAAGAATTTCTTTACAAAACCCAAAACTCAACATATGAAAAGTATCGCCATTTATTGCGGAAGTAGTTTAGGAAACGATCCAAAAATTGTAGCTGACGCTGTTGAATTATCTGAAACGTTAGCAAAACAAAATATCACCTTAATATATGGTGGAGCTCAAGTAGGTATTATGGGAGTTATTGCAAATACAGTATTGGAAAACAATGGAAAAGTGATTGGTGTTATTCCTGAGTTTTTGAAACGAAAAGAAATTGTACATCATGGAATTACAACGTTGCATACCACAAAAACGATGGTAGAACGTAAGATGAAAATGATAGAACTTGCAGAAGGTTTTATAGCGCTTCCTGGTGGATTTGGTACAATGGAAGAACTATTTGAAGTAATTACGGCATTACAATTAGCGCAAATTTCACATCCAGTTGCGATTTTGAATAGTAACGGTTATTATGACGAACTGATTGCTATGATGCAAACCATGATGCAAAAAGGATTGCTGAAAGAGAAAAACTTCGATATGTTGATTATAGAAGCAGATGTTTCAACATTATTAGATCGTATGCAAAACTTTGTGCCGACATCAACGCCAAAATGGTTGTAAAGTGAACATTGAGCGCTTATTTAAAAGTACTACATAACCGATTTCTAAATGACTTCAACCAAACTCTAAATGATTATGACCACTTAGCCAGAAACGCTTTTTTTTGATAGAATAGATGCTAAATTTATGTCAAGATTGACTTCAATATTGGAGTCTAATTATAAATCAAAACATAAACTATTATGAAAAAAAGAGTACTAAACGGCAGGCTTTCTCTAAACAAAGCAAAAATTTCAAACTTTAATAGCTCAGAAGTCTTAGGAGGTTATCATCCGGAAACTTATAAATGCCCAACTGAAGAGGACGATTGTAATACTCCAGTTGATAATGATCATAATGACTGGACAACAGTTATTTCTATGATGGCTGGAATGCAATGTGATATGTAATTTTTATTAAGAAGTAATGTAAGTTGTTTTTTGAATATCAAGTAAAAAAAGGCAATCTTATTCGTATGGATATGATTGTCCTTTTTTATTTAACAGCATTTTAAAAATTCTAATACTATTAGAATACATATGAAGTTTTGTTGCGAATGCTACATCAAAATGGATTATGAGTAGAAGCTAATTAATTCTCTTTTTGAACTTTTTTTAAACCTTCAATCTTTGTAATGAAATAACTGTTTTTAGCATTAAAAGCGGTTACAGTTACTTTGTATGTCTGTGTGTTGTGTGTAAAAAATAAATCACCTTTCACGCTTTCAACACCATTTTTTGCTCTTGGCCAATATTGATAACTTATGGCTTCAATCGTATTCCAATCAATCTTAAATGAAGCACCTTTTTCTTTAAGATTTTTATAATCTAATTTTATTCTAGAATCAAAGTTTGTTTTAGTAAGTACAGCAATATTTTCTATAAATTCTTCTTCAAATTGATCCGAATTGCTCTTTACATATTCTTTAAGCTCTTCGTATGTATACAAGCTATTCAGAAATTCTTGTTCGGAAATGTTTTCTATATTTTTCAAAACATTAAAAGCATATGTTCCAATATCGTCAGAAGAAGTTAGTTCTTTTGTTTCATCACATGATATCAATAGAGTAGAAGCAATTACAAAAAGCGCGAAAATATAGTGTACTTTTTTCATTTGTTGAAATCGATTTTTTCGTTGTCAAAGATATAGAAATCGACTGATTTTGTATAATAGAAGTTTCTTTTATTCAAAAATTTTAGATTTCATAAGAAGGTAAGTTCAACATTACTTTTGTTCCAATACAATTTTTTTGATCATCAAAAATATCTTCAATGTTTAAAGTAGCATTGCTTTTTGTCTGTTTATTATAGATTGCCAATCGTTCTTTAACTATATCTCCAGAAATAGAATTGTGTTCTTTAGC
The DNA here is from genome assembly GCF_056033805.1 of Kordia sp. E. NCBI lineage: Bacteria > Pseudomonadati > Bacteroidota > Flavobacteriia > Flavobacteriales > Flavobacteriaceae > Kordia > Kordia sp. E. The sequence goes on along the minus strand of NZ_JBRASR010000004.1, from coordinate 432,146 downwards.
ATTTTCTTTTCCTTCAATAGTACTTTTAGAATATCCAACTCCATTATCAGTAATGGTACATGAAATCAATTCATCTCCATTTTGTTTGAAATCAACAGAAATTAAACCTCTTGTTTTAGTGTTCATTATACCATGAATAATTGCATTTTCTACAAATGGTTGAATCAACATTGGTGGCACATAGGTAAATTCTTGTTCTAATTCAGACGCAATTGTTAGTTTGAAGTCAAACTTTTCTGAAAAGTTAGATTGTAAGTTTAGATAATTATCAAGCGCTTCAATTTCATCTTGTATGGGAACAAATTCTTCTCTGGAATTTTCTAATGTTGTTCGTAGTAGTCTAGATAATTTTAATATGTACTGTTTCGTTTTTTGCGGTTGAGTATCCGTTGTATGTAGAATAGTGTTTAATGTATTAAACAAAAAATGTGGATTCATCTGTGAACGTAACAATTGTTGTTGCAATACTACTTTTTCATATTTGTTGCGCAATTGACGTTGGTAGTATCTAATCGTTAAAACAATAGAAATTAAAACAATAATTCCGCCGAGCCACCAAAGAATTTGGTAGACTCTTTTGTTTTGTTGTTTATATTTTGTGGCTTCGCCGCCTAGCTTTTCCGCTTCTAACTGTACTTGTGTATATTGTTCTTCAATTTCATCAGTTTCATACTCAATTCGTGCAAATTTGTTTCGCTGTCGACGTTCTTCTAGTAAAGTACTATCGCTAATTTCAATATAACGTCTTAGATATTTCGTACTGTTTTTAGGGTCAACTTTGGCAAGTAAATCATAGGTTTGCAATATATGTCCGGGAAGTTTTTTTTCTAGAGAAAGCCTATTAGCTTCTTTTATAAACCGTAGACTTTTTGCAGTGTCTTTTTGAGCTAAATAATATTCAGAGAGGTGAATCTTATTTATAATGATGCCATAGTGAATGTTTAAACTATCTCGAATATGTAAAGCTTTGTAGAATAAATCAGGAAGTTCTGTATAATCATTTAGTTTAAATTTTGAATATGCAAGATTATCGTTTAGTGTAGCGTATAATCTAGGGTTTTTGTAGTATAAACTATCAAATTTTAAGCCTTGAGTAAAATTTTCAATAGCTAATTTATGTTTATTTTGATTTCTATAAACAATAGCTATATTATTTAAGACACTAGCTTGTTTTACAAATTCTTTAGAATTGTTTATAATATAACTTATGCTAGTATTATGAAATTCTAAAGCTTTTTCATACTCTTTAAAATTATTATAGATTATTCCAAGATTATTATAACATTTATGAATTAATAAGCTATCATTTATAGACTTAGATCTATTTAATATATTTATCGTAGTTAACTCACTATTTGCATAATCTTTCAAATTTTTTTGGACTATTGCAATATTTAAAAGCATGTGTGAAGCTTCCTGTTTCTTATCAATAAAATCATATAGCTTAAATGCTTTACGGTAATAGTAATAAGCACTATCATTTTTATTTGTTTTTTTTTGGAAGCTTCCAAATCTCCAATAACATCTAGCAATGTTAAAAGTATCATTTAGTTTCTTAGCTAACAATAAAGCTCTGGTATTTGACTTTCTTTCTAATGTAGTATCTTTTATTTTTTTAAATCCAATAGTTATTAAAAGATATTGTTCTTTTTTTAAAGAATCACTCTTCTCTTTACCTGCTAAAAAATAGGCTTTATCTAATAATGCCTTTTTCTCATCTAAGTTTAATTCTTTATCCTTCGCTTTCTCAATCCAAGAGACAATACTATCATGTGTTGCTGAGGTTTCTTGTGAAAAGCAAGTTGGAATATGTAAAAAGAGAAATAAAAATATAAGGAGTTTGTGAAAAATGTTCAATGTTTGAATTTTTAGAACTTCTAAAATATCAAATTTTATGATGTCTTTCTAATTATTAAATAACAATACAAATATCTACTATTGTTTAAATGTTAATTACGGGTTTTCCGTAAATGGTTCAAGTTTTAATTTTATAAGATTGTTCTTTATTAACTTTTAAACCATTTAATCATGAAAAAAAAGAACCTTACATCTTTAAGATTAAACAAAACACCTATTTCTAATCTTGATCGTGCTAAAGGAGGCATGCCACCGCCACCGCCACCAGGACTTTCAGATTTATGTTTCACATTTATTCCTGAGATTTGCAATATTCCAACTGGAGATTCACATATTGTTTGTGAAACTCAACAACTTGAATGCCACATTTTCACTTTAGGTTGCTAAAGTATGTATCCTACGAGCGAACTTCGGTTCGCTTTTTTAAGGTTTGTCTCTCAAAACTTAGTCTTTTGCTGAGATACATATTTATGATTAGGCGATCTTGAGGTAGAGTTTTAAAGTTAGCATTTCATTAAATTATATATTAATCATAGTCCAAGTTGCAGGCGTTATTTACTTAATACCGTTAATCAAAAGAAGTGATCAGTATTAAGCATCCCAATTTTATAATTTAATATTTAAAGATTTATTTTTTCGAGAACTTGCTCTTTTTTTATTTTTCGAAGTACTATAAGACCAATAATAAACAATGGTAGAAAAATAAAAAGTGGTACAATAGTAGCTGATATCTGTTCTGCAAGAGTTATTTCTAGTGTAGTTTCTCTATCAATATCTGTAATATTATTTAAGTTTGGAAGCGTACTAAATAAGAAGAAAAAGTTGATGAGTCCATGTGTGATTGCAAGCGGTATTAACTTGTTTGTTTTTAGTAATGCTACTCCAAAAAAGAACCCAATAAAAACAGCATAAATTGATTGTCCGATTACTTGAGGAATGTTATCATTAACTGTTAAGTTTAGTAGATGTGAAGCTCCAAAAAATAAAGCAGGAAATAATACACCTAAAAAGAGGCCATTTTTATGCGCTATGTATTTTTGTATAAAAAGAGGTTGTAAGAACCCTCTAAATATAAACTCCTCTGCGAAACCTACCATTAAGCAAGCAAAAAATATTAACAATAGATTATAGATGCTTATTTGTGTTAGGTCTTTACCTATAAAAGTTATAATGCCTAGTATGAAAAGGTAAAAAGGTATTAAGTTAATGAACTTGAAAGACCATTTATAGTGTGTTGACAAGCCAGCTAATGCCTTCTCTTTTAGGGTATTTATAAGTATCAAGCTAAAAATGAAAATTAATAACATTTTTACTGTTAACACCAAATATTCAATTTGAAAATTTGAGAAATGCACTTCTGAAATGACTTTATCGAATGGTATTTGCATTATCAGACCAATAATGGAAACAATAAGCAATCCTAAAGCAAATGGTGAAATAGCTTTAATATTTAGCATATCTTATTTCAAAGAGATTAATTGTTAGTGTATTAATAAGAGGACGATTCAGTTTAAATATTGTTACTGAAAAGGAATAAAGGTATAGTATTGAAAAGAATGAATTACTAGTTTTCTAGTTGAATAATTTTAAGGATTTAATTCATGCTTAAATTACGTCAACGTTTGATATATGAGCCATTGTTGTAGGCAGTTTTTTAGAAATCGATAAAGTCATCGTTTGTAATTATAATTTCAAATTCAGTTAATTCATTCGTGTTTGTTGCTGGTACAGTAAAGGTTGCTATTTGATAAAGCCCATCAGGTTTTGTTCTGAAAAATCGTATTTGTTCTTCTGTATTTTTATTGGTAAAAATTTGTCTAGTATATTGAACATTCGTTTCGGTTAACCAGTCGGATGACGTAAAAGATGAAAATCCAGGACTAATTCGTATTGAAAGATACTCTACATCTGAGTCTAAAGTAATAAGTAAATTAACAGGATATAAATGTAAAAACTCATAGTTAACCTCTTTGTCATTACCTAAGTCCTCTATTTCTACACGGTCTCTGTAATACGTCCATAATGAATTATCATTTTCATAATCAATAAAATATAAATCTCCTCTTCCACTTGTTATAAAACTTAAATCGTAATAACCATCTGAATCCGTATAAGTAGAGTCTAAAAATTGAACAAAATCATCATTTGGTCCAGGGCTAATTTGCGGTACTGAATTCCATTCACTGATTAAAAGCTTTTGATTACTAACTGGTAAATCGTTTGTATTATCATATATTCTTCCAAAGACTCTAGTTTCAATTCCACCTGCTTCAAACGTGTCTTTACCACAAGATGTAAACATTATTAATGCTATTATTAGTATTGAGAAATTTATAGTGACTTTCATAGTTTTTATTAACTAGATGTGTTTTGATTTAAAAGGTTGCGTTAAATTACCCACAACGTGCTTGTATAAGATTAGTTGCGTGGTTTAAGCACCTAATTTAGCAAATAAAAACGAATAGAAAATCTGCGAGAATTTTTGTAAGTAGGAGCGTACTAGCAATTAATTTTATACGGTATTGTGCGTAGGCTTTTTTTTAGGTTATTGATTTCCGTTATTAATTCCACTTTTTTTGAAATATTTCAGATTGAGCATATGTTATTTCATGTTGTTGCTCAGCTGTTAAAATACTACCTGTATCTCCTAAATGATTATTATGATGATTTACAATAGAATCGGCAACTAAACAATGTGAGATTCCATTTTTTTGTAATTCCATTGCATAATCATTATCACAATACCAGAAAGTAAATTGTTCATCTAATTCGCCTAAGATATCGTAGATTTTTCTTTGTTGAAATATACACCATCCTGCTAATTCACCTCTTATTTGGTAACCTTCAAATATATTTCCGGCATTTGGTGTATTATCACCTTGGGTTTGTGGGCACCATGGTGAGGCAGAAAGGTATTTTGGATTGGCATCCATCACCTCAATTATCTTAGAAGCCCAATTCTTTTCATAAGTCAAATCAGAATTACATAGCACTACATACGGAGAGATACCTTCCTTTCTGCCAATATTCAAATATCTATGATATCCGAAAGGAACAATTGGATGTATTGTAGTTGCAGTATGTCTCTTATAAGTTCGATTAAAATGATCGTAGTTTACATCAGGATTTGATTCAACAATATAAGCATGGAATTGAATATCTTCGCTTTCAGATTTGAATAATGAATCTAAACCATCCTTAGTTACTTGAAGTAGAGAATCATCTTTTGCCCAACTAATTATTATTACGTCTACGTGTTTCATTTTATATTCAGGTATATTTAGAAAAGTTCCTTTTTTAGTTAATGTCATTTTTCAATTCTTAATCCGTAATTCTTGTCGTCCATTAATCAAATCAGCCACAAAAATTGTCGTAATCCGATAGTCGCAACAATTGGATGAGCTACAAAAAACACAAGTATAAATTCCGTTGTAATTTCATTTCCGTTTATAAACTCTTCGATAATTCTAGAAAAAAATTATCCACAAGAAAATAATATAAATCCGAGAGCAATAAATGTAATTTCTCGAATTATTTGACGCAAATAAGCTATTACTTTTAGGTAAGCATAGAAACTTTTTTCTATTCAGACCGAAAGTGAAAATTCGACTGTATTGGTATTGAAAACTTAGTGATTTATTTTTAATGTTTATTGGTTTGTTCAGCTTATACACAACGTGTTTATATAAGATTAGTTGCGTGGTTTAAGCACTAAAGTTAGCAAATAAATCACATATTCAAAGTCCGCGAGGATTTTCGTAAGTAGGCTTGCACTAGCAATAAATTATATACGGTGTTGGCAGTAGTTTTTATCCGCAATACCCACTTCCATATGAGTATATATTATTTGGTATCCACTTATTCTCTTTTCCTAAAATCATTCTTGAGCTTATTTCGCCTTTTATTAATCCTATTTGCTCTAATAGTTTCATTCCATTTTGGTTTTCAACAGGTAATAATGTCCTTTTTCCTTTAGTAGAATGTTTTAGTTTTAATAGTTCAATACCTGCTTTTTTGTCTTTAGATAAAATTAATCCTTGACCGAATTCGGGTAGATAAAACCCTAATAATTCATTATCAGGATTAAAATATCCAAATCCATTATTATGAAATTTATCAATCAAATGAGCCCTGTCCTCTGAATTTGTTTCCAAGTCTAATTTGTAAACGTTTTTTAAATCTGATAATTCTAACTTTCTTATTGAATTAGTATATTTAAAATAATTGTCAACCTTTGAATCAAAACTATGATATTCTGTCAGTTTTCTAAACCCAATTCTTTTATATACACTTTCTCCAAGTTTAGTAGCAATCAATAATTGTGTCTCACATCTCTTATTTTCTAAAAAACTAACAAGAAATTTTGTCATTTCATAACCTAAACCTTTACCTCTATAATTCTTATCTACTATAATATTCCCAAGCCATCCAGTTTTTCCTTTCAGTAAAACATTTCCTGTCCCTACAATTTTATTGTCTTTAAATAATATAAAAGCATAAAAAAAGTCTTCGTTTATAAAGTTTCTTAAAAAAGCTTCATAGTCAAATTGCCATTCAAAAGGAGGAAGCTGATTTAAACCTTTAATATCTGAGTTTTTTAACTCTCTTATCATTCTCGCATTTTTTTAATTCCATATGTAAAGTTGGATAAGGTTTTCCTGAAGAATCCAATTCAGAACGGTTTATAGTTTCAAATCCGCAATGTTTGTAAAATCCGACTGCTTGTTTATTCTGTTCATTTACATCAACTTTTGTTACACCTAATTGGTCAATTGAATAATCTAAAAGTGTTTTTCCGATTCTTTTCCCTCTATATTCAGGGTGAATAAATAACATTTCCAAGTTTTGGTCAGCTACTCCAAGAAAACCAACTATTTTGTTGTCATTATTTCTTATACATTTCAATTCAACCGCATCTAAATAAGTATTTAAAATTAGTGGTTTAAAATATTCAATATCTTCTTCTTTTAGGAAGTGATGCGTTGCTCGAACTGAAGATTCCCAAAGTTTAACTACACTTTCGTATTCTTTTTTTTCTATATTATCTATTTTGTTCGTCATTTTTCTAATTACTGCCAACGTGTTTGTGTATGGTTAGTTGCGTGTTTAAGCAACTAATTTAGTAAACAAAAACGAACGCGAGAAAATTCCGAAGGAATTTTCCAAATAGGCAACGATCAAAGCAATTAATTATACACTTTGTTAGCTGTAGTTATTTTTCTTAACCCAAGTATAACGAGTAATAATCCAAAACATACCACTGTCCAATACATAAATCCAAATTCATACCTATATATCCAACTATAATACTTTTCGCCAAACATGATTAATATTAACCAACTTAAATTTCCGATAAAATGAAGTGTAATAGTATAAATTATTCGTTTAGTTTTAATGTAGATCAGACAACAAATAATTCCAAAAATAAATGTTGGCAATAAGTTTCTATAGCTTGGAAGATGAATTAAGGAAAAGCAAAAACTAGAGATTAAAATTGATGTGTTCAACGTATACTTTTGCGCTAATTTTGTAAACATATGCTTACGAAAAATGATTTCTTCGAATATCGGTGCTACAATTAATGAAGAAATACCAAGATAAACGAGAGTAATATTATCTCTTTCATAATAGGAATATGGCTCAAGAGGAATACTGTTTATTTTATCTAAAATTAATTTAAAGTCAAAGAATGGTCTTTCCATAAATTCTAGTCCAGTAGCAATAATTATTAGATAAATTAGGTGACTTGCTTTTATTGATTTAGTGTTGAATGTTTCTTTATTCCATACCGATGTCACTTTAAAAAATTTGATGACAATAAAATAAGTAATCAAAGTAAACAGAATACTAATTATGCCGATGGTTTGAGATAAAGTTTCAAGAATTTCTATGGAATCATTAGATTCAAAATACAATATGAACAAATGGGTAATTCCGTAGTTCAAGCCATAATCGAATCCAATTATAATAGCAGTAAGTAAGAATGCTTTGTAGATGTTCATTTATAATTACAACGTGTTTGTATAAGATTAGTTGCGTGTTTAAGCACTAAAGTTAGCAAATAAATCACAGATAGAAAGTCCGCGAGGACTTTCGTAAGTAGGCTTTTACCAGCAATTAATTTTATACGTTGTTGGCAATAGTATTTTACTCATTTATTATTGGTTCATAAGGAATTCCGAAAAGTCCATTTGATAAAGTAATTATGAATTCTTCTTTATGTTCAATTTTTGAATAATCATTTTTGCCCATAAATATTCCGTCAACATCATCTTCGTATGATTTATCTTTAATTCTCCCACGAACTTCATATTTATTTTCAGATTTAATAACCCAAGGTCCAGATTTCGTTAATTCTCCATTGGTTGTTACGGTGAATGTACTCATAACGAAATTTTTATTCACAGTTTCGTTTTTTGATATTCTGTTCGTTTTCAGAGCAATAGTAGTTAATAAGTCAGAAGTCAAATTCAAAATCAGATAGCTTGTAATTCCAATGTATCCTATGTAAATAACTTTAGACCATTTTCCACCATTAAATTCAGATTTATGAAAAGCAATGATGAATGCTAAAACAATGGATAATAAAATTGAGATCGGCAAAATAGAACTGCGTAATTCGGATATATCACTTTTCAAGTATAATTCAGATTCTTTAGGCAAAAAATAAAAGCTACTCAAAAGTGAAGTGAGAAGAAATGCAATTGCAATTATTATTCTGGTTCGTCTTTTCATATTATTGCCAACGGTATTGTGTATGAAACGTAGCGTGTAAAAAGATACTAATTTTTCGGATTAACACAGAGCCGAATTTTTATATTTTATTTTTAATTTCTCTCTTTTAAAAACCAAATTAAAAATTTGGCGGACTTTATAAATATATACAAACCTTTCGGTTAAGCACTTATTAGCTATGTTTTATACACCGTGTTACCCGTAGTTTTTTACTTCCAGAATTCCCACCATTTATCATTCTTATTGTTTAACATTTTTCCTTTATCATCTTTGGTAAGGTCAATATTTATAGTTCCTTTTTCTTCAACTTCCCAAATTTTTGTGTTCGATAAATTGATGTTATTTAAATTTACAAAAGACTCTGCCTTTGTCAATAAAATCTCATTTTTTAGAGCATTCCATTTTTCAACTGTGTTTTTATCACTTTCTATTTCAAATCTTCGATTAAAAAGATTTCTCATATCTGGTGTTTCTGACTCAATATTAATATACAGGTTAGTAATTCTTTCTTTTTCTTTCTCATCATTAATAGAATCAAGGAATTCAATTAGTATTTTTTTTCTTTCATTATATGACAATCTTGGTATTTCAATTATTTCTTTATCATCATTTTCTATTCTTTGTATTCTCTTAACTATGCTGTTTTCATTTTGGTTAGAATATGTCGTGGTGGTATTTTTAGCTATTTCTAAATCTTCATCGAGCATAAAGTAATCAGTAGCCAAAATAGAAAAAAACTCATTATTATTTTTGTCTAAATAAAAGACTTCATTCAGGCTGAATGGAGATTGAGATATTCCAATCATTAACCAATTTAATATTTGATTTTCGTTTGTCATCTAATTACTGGTAACGTGTTTGTATATGGTTTGTTGCGTATTTAAGCACTAAATTTAGCAAATATAAACCGAATAGAAAATCCGCAAGGATTTTCGTAAGTAGGCTAGTACTAGCAATGAATTATACACGGTGTTGTAGTGCGTTTTTTTATTTAAATTTCGATTTTATTCTTTTCCAAAAAGTTTGTTTTTCATTTTCAGTATCCTCTTTTGTCAAATCAAAAGTTATTGACTTTACGTGTCCATCTTCATAATATTCAACATCATCAGCATCTTCCGCTCCAACATCCAAAAATGCTTGAGTCAATATTTCAGATTGTTCTCGTAATCCATTCCAATCAGGTGAATCGAATACTTTGTTTTTTGCGTCAGAGTATTCAAATCCAAAATCTTTAATTAGAACCATAATCGTTTCAGCTGGTACAATTCCAATATTTTTTAAATCCGAAATCAATTTGTCAAAATCTATTTCTATGTCAGATTTTTTTAATTCAGAGATTAATTCGCTTTTCAAATAATCTTTTGCTATTTCTTCCGCTTTGCTTCTCGCAACTTCTCCACCAATAAATCGTTCATCATATTCATTAGAACTATCAATTTGGTTTTGGTTGTCAAGCATATCGTAAACACACCACCACCAATAATCTTCGTCCATCCATTCTGCACGCAACATTAGACCTGACCATTTCGCTGTGCAGTCGTCTTTCAAATCACCATTCCAAATTATTGGTTGGTTAAAATCTCTATTTTTTTCAACAATGTTCATTGGTTTGTCAAATGCACTACAACGTCTCGTATAAGAGTAGTAGCGGATTAAAAGGCACCTACTTTCAGATAGCAATATACTTAATTAAATGCAAAAACGATTTGGATTAAAACCCAAACCGCTATTACTTTTATACATTGTTGTGTACCGTTATTTTATCGCTCAAATGTTAATATTTTAAATGAGTTTGACTTTTTCAAGTTTAATTTTTATTATGAGAATCGTAAACCTTACCGCTTATTTTCCATTCTCCATCTTTTTTAAATAAGACAAAGAAATCAGTAAATCGAAATCCATTCCAATCATAAAATTCGACTTTTGCAGCTGCCGCTGGTCCAGAAATATCAATCCAAGCAATATGAGATTGAACGTTTTTTGAAGGTCCACCTTCATTAACCGCACCACCAAATTCGTCAGCAGTCATATTATAAATTTGACCTTCTACGGAACCGATAATATGTGCGTGGTCATAAAATGCAGACCGACTTAATTTCCCGTCTCCAGACTTAGCACTTTTAATATATGGTTCTAAGGCTTTTTCAACATCTTTATACTCATTAAAACTCTGTAATTCTGTGTTTTCTTTGTCCATTTTTTTTGTTTTCAAATTGTTATTAATTTGTGATTGTACGTTTTGAGCATTGATACTAAATGCAATTATACTCATTGCTAAAAGGCTTAATACTTTTTTCATTGTCTTGTCTATTAAATAATCTAGAACAAAAGTAAGCTTACATTTAAGTGTTAAAATGCAGAAAACGGCCAATGATATGGACAAAAGGTTCAACTAGTATGTTGTAGTCGGAATTCAGATGGTGAAAGACCAATACGTTTTTTGAATAAACGTGTAAAGTATAGCGGATCATTAAAGCCGATTTCGTAAGCAATGTCGCTAATTTTCAATTCACTTACTTGTAATAACTCTTTAGCTTTATTAATTTTTTTGGTATTGAGGTAGTTGTTTGGACTGTCATTGAAAAAGATTCTAAAAGCCCTTTTAAAGGATGAAAGGCTCATATTACAAAGTTTAGCCAGTTCATCTACTGAAAGATTAGAAAATGTATGTAAAGCAACAACTTCATTTAGTTTTAAGGTTTTGGTATTGTATAAATCGGCAATTAGTTCTTGTACAGAATCTATATAATTAGTTTGAATGAGGATTAAAATTAATTCTTTAACTTTTAGCTCTAGTAAATCATTATTAACCAAAGTTGGGTTTTCAAAATAGAATTCTAAAGAATCGACAAACTTCGTTATGATATCGTTAGAAGCTATTTTTATACTTTGATTGCCTTTTCCACGATTTAAAATAGCTGTTGGCAATTCACCTTTGTAAATTTCTTTAAGCAGTTCTGGAAACAGATGAATGGTAATGGTTTCTAACGCTTCACTTTGATTGTTTTTAAGTATTTCGAGAAAGTTACTTCCACATTTTAATAATACAGCTTCTTGTCCTTTTATATCGACTTTATGTTCACTAGAAAGTAATTTAGTATTGCCGTTTTTAAAGTATATAAAGCAACCTCTATCTTGAAAAACAGCTTCATACTTAAATGACATACTTGTCCTCATTTTTTCAATAACGATGAAGTCTTTGTACTTAAAATACGAGTGGTTGTGATTCAAAATTTTGTTCTTATCTGTGAAGTTAGTTCTCTAATGGTACACAACGTGTTTGTGTATGATTAGTTGCGTTGGCTAGAACTAAGTTAGTAAAAGAAAACGAACCAGAGGAAAATCCGTAGGATTTTCCGAGTACACACAAAACCAGCAATTATCTATACACGTTGTTGTGCATAGTTTTTTATTTTTAATATCAAGGGTAAAATAACACTTTCTCTTCTTTATATTCACTCGGATTGTCATAAGGAATTGCTTTTTCCCACGAATAATATATTTCAAGTTGTTTATTTTCTAAAGTAATGTCGCCATCTCCAGTAATTACATGGTCTTTACTTTCATTTGGGATTGGTATTATTTTGATTAATTTATCTTTTAAACTTTTACAAAAATTTGTTTCACTCAAGATAAGTTCATTTAAATAAAAATCTATTATTCTATAACTTCCTATCCAATCTGGACCAATATCAGAGGTAACTCTCCACTCAACAGAGAATTCCATTGTTTTCATTTTAGTAGTGAGTTCTTCAAAATTTTCAATTGTAATGGTTTTGTTACTCATTCCAAATTAGTATGATTTAGCGTAAAATTTTAGTCAAAGGGACTGTTTCTCAAATTATGCACAACGTGTTCGTGTATGGTTTGTTGCGGTCAAGCACGCGATTAATTTTCCGCAGTAACAATATACAAAAAAGGAGGGAAGGACCTTCGTCTTAGCCAGCTATAGCAATTAAATATACACGTTGTTGTGTGTAGTATTACTTATTATATTTTCTGAAATACTTTTCTCCTTCTAATTCAATTAATTTAAAAACTTCTTTTATTACTTTTTTATTTTCAATTTCAGTCGCTCTGAATTTCCACCAACAGTCTTTTTGATCTGGACTTAACCTTTTCCATCCTTGTGGAGTTGGAGATATAGATTCCAGTGAATCGATTTCCTCTAAACTTAGTAATTCTATATTCCCATTATATTTTTTTATTTCGGCATTTATACAAATAGCTTTTCCGTATGGAGATGTTCCTAATAATATAGTTTCTAAATTGTTGTTTTTTAATCTGTAATAAAAGTAGTCTTTTCCAAGAAAACCATTTTGTTCAAGCAAGGGTTTTAAACTCTGATTTACAAGCCTTTTAAATTTCTTATTTCCAAAACTGTGTTTAGTTTTATCTACAGTTACTCTGCTAAATTGACTTAGTGGGAAGTAAATTATTCTTTTTCCACTTTCATGGATTAAATTATATAATTTCATTCAATGAATATTACGCACAACGTGATTGTGTATGGTTAGTTGCGTGTTTGAGCAACTAATTTAGTAAACAAAAACGAACGCGAGAAAATTCCGAAGGAATTTTCCAAATAGGCACTTGCCAAAGCAATTAATTATACACGGTGTTGTGTGCAGTTATTATTTCTATTTTAATTCTTTATACATTGGTCCATCTGATTTGACTTTCTCAATCGCTTCTGTCCAATATTCCCAAAAAGCCGAATCAGCTGGTTCATTTGTGCCTTTCCAATATTCACCACCACTTAGAATATCCGTTAAATCATTCGAGCCACTATTTTTCCAATAAGCTTTTATACAATAGAGCATTGCTTCGTAACCCACTTTCTTTGTTATTACCTCGTTCTTTTCGTTATCCATATTTATTTAAGTTCTTCTTCAACAGCATATTTATAGTCCAAAAGCCTTTGAGCTACTTTTAGATTACGGTCTTTGTCTGACGTCAATCCCATTGAAGCCGTCTCTATTTTGCTTAACTGATTTGCTATTTGGTTTAAATCTCCTTTTAATACGTATTTTAATATTGTCATTGTGTAAGAACTATACTCTGCTCTTGCACAAGTTTCGTCAGATACTCCGATTGGATCCCATTCATAATAGAGAACTTCATCAATTCGCTGATTAAGTTCTTTAATTTTTCCTTTATCTGTCATTTTGTTTAATTGCATACAGCGTGTTTGTGTATGAGTAGTAGCGAATTAAAAGCACTACTTTTTCAAAAAGTAATTTACAAAATAAAAAAGAATAGCGATTTGAATTAAACTCAAATCGCTATTGCTTATACACGTTGTTGTACGCTGGCTGATTTCTTTATTAGCTATATCTTATTATAAACTAGCTTCGCCAATAAAAAAGTATAGATTTTTTAATGAAGCATCTCTTTTAGGGAACAATGCTTGCATACGTTCATCAGTTCCCATTTGTTGTAACCCTTCCATAGAATCAAAATAGAAACGATGAATTTCATCTGGCTGTTCTACGCTTCCTTTAGATTGAAATGGCGCTATAAACCGTTCGAAATGAGTACCAAATTCTGGCATTATTTCACATACTTCATCATGGTAATTTTCAAATTGTTTTTCTTTTCCTTCTTTAAAGTAAATTAATGCCACACCATAAGTTTTGCTTTTATCACCATGTTCTCTCTTAAATTCAAAATCAGTATTCTTACTTGTAAAAACAGAAATATCTTTAAGAGCAGGAATCGCATACTCATTTCTTATTTTAATAAATTCTGGATCTTCATTGAATTTATTAAACACTTCAATACTTGGATAAGTGGCAAAATGGATTTCATCAGGCATTTCTAAATCGCCTTCTGCTAACATTTTTGGTTTGATGATACGTTCAATTTTACCACCATGTTTTTCTAAAATTGCCCCCCCTTTTTCTTTGTATTCTTCAAACCGTGCTTCCTCGCCATCTTTTATGTACATTAATGCAACGTTTACTATTTCTTGATTTTTTGTATTCATCTTATCTGTTTTTTCTGTGTTGTTATTAGATTTTTGTGTTTTAGTAACACAGGATATTAATAATGATACTAGTAAAATAAAACTTGCTAGTTTTTTTAATTGTTTCATGATTGTTTTTTTAAATTAAATGCCCCATTTGTAAGGCTTCTTTTACTAGATTTTCTTGAATTGGGTTTGTTTTACTATTCAATTCATTTGTGTTATAATCTATTCCTACAGCTTGTCTTATAGGCCTATTTTCTTTTTGTGATTCAATTAGATTTAAAATAGCATCTGGAATTTCTTGTGGATTTGGCGCTTCATCACTTTTAAAAAATTGCTCAAAATTTTGAAGCATTGCCTTTGGTACATCAGCCATTTCGCCATAACTTTCTAAAGCAGTTAAATCATCTTCTTTTGGTCCGCTAAACAATAAACCTGAAGGATAAGGTCCTGGCTCAATAATTGAAACATCGACACCAAAAGGTTTTAATTCATATTTTAATGATTCAGAGTAGGCTTCCAAAGCAAATTTACTTGCGCAATAAATTCCGAAATAAGGAAATACTAATCGTCCTGCTAATGATGAAATATTAATAATTAGCCCATCAGTTGATTTTTTTAATAATGGAAGAAAGGCTTTTGAGGTTCTGATTACGCCAAAGAAGTTGGTGTCAAATTGCTCTTGTGCTTGCTCTAAACTGTATGCCTCTGTAATACCAACATACATAATACCGGCATTGTTAATTAAAATGTCTAAACCTTTTGGTTCTTCGTTATTGATTCTATCTACCAAATCATTAGTAGATTTATCACTAGTTACGTCTAATTCTGCTACGGTAATTGAAATGTTTTCTTTGAGAGCTATAGCTTTAAACTCTTCTTTTTTTGCTTTGTTTTTTCCATTGACATCTCGCATTGTTGCCCAAACATTATACCCTTTTCTGGCTAATGTTAATGTAGATAAATAACCAAATCCGTTACTTGACCCTGTAATAAGTACTGTTTTCATATTTACATGTTTTTTTAATGTGATGCAAAGATGAGAACAGTAAAGAAGTAAGTGTTTTAGGATTAGCTCAAAGATTTGTCTAAATGGGTCAACTTAAATATTGACGGTGAAATACCATGTTTATTTTTAAATGTTTTTGAAAAATGAGAAACATTTGAAAACCCACATTCATATGCTATATCTGTGGCTCTTAAGTCTGTGGAAACAAGAAGTTCTTTAGATTTTTCTAACTTTTTTTCTCGCAAGTAAGTTGCTGGTGATGAGTTATATATTTTTTTGAATTCTCTCTTAAAAGTAGATAAACTTTGATTATTTAAGATAGCCAGTTCTTCCAATGTAATATTTTCATAATAATGAGCTTTTACAATTTCTCTAAATGAATGTGAGTTTGGACTGAATAGGTTAGAAAGTATAGATCTGATTGCTGGTGCGCTTTTAGTTTGATTTAACAATAAGATGATTTCCTTGAGCTTTAAAATGAGTATCTCTTCTGTAACCAAATTTGGGTTTTCAAAATAAAACAAAATACCTTCAATATATTTCCGAACTAATATATCACTATTTAGTTTTGACATTCCAATATCTAGAGTGATATTTTGTGATAGAAAATCTGGAAGTTTGTTTTCATAGATTTTTAATAGTATTTCTGGGTAGAAATGAACTGCAAGTGCTTGATACGTATCTGAAGTTTTAGAAGGCAACATATTACATGTGTAATTGCCACATTTCATTAAAAGCGATTCTTCTGCTTCAATACGAAGCCTTTCAGTTTCAGAAATAGAATCGTATTCACCTTTTAGAATATACAAAAAACAAGCTTCGTTTGGCATTAAATTGGGCTTTTTGTAAGGTGGCTTTAAAATAATGGTTTCAAATAGTAACTTGCCAAATAAGTCTATGGTTTTATAGTCTTGTACCATTTTATTTTCTTGTAAAGATAGTTTTTACAAATTGTATAGGGTTTTCCTATTGGTTCATTTTCTTGTCAATTTGGTTCATTTTTAGCTTGCGTACAACGTGTTTGTATATGATTTCGTTGCGTGTTTTAAGCACTAAATTTAGCAAATATAAACCGAATAGAAAATCTGAGAGGATTTTCGTAAGTAGGCTAGAACTAGCAATAAATTATATACGGTGTTGGCACCAGTTTTTATTCACATAATTTTTTAAGCTCCTCAAAATCTTCATCAGCCTCAAAATGCTCATTCTTTTCAAGGTCTAACTTAAGTGCTTTCTTAAAATCTTTACAAGCATCTTTTTCCTCGCCAAGTTCCAAATAAATACCTGCTCTATTGAAAAGTCCAATATCATAGTTCTTTTTCAACTTCAAGGCTTTATTGATTTTTGATAATGCTTCTTTTGGTTTCTCAATTTCTCTATAAAGACTTGCCCAATTGTTATAAAGAATGTGAAGGTTTGGCTGATTCGGAAATTCAGTCACTATCTTTTGATAATCCGCTAATGCTTCATTAAACAATTCTAATTTCTTTTTTATGTTTATCAGATTCGCTAATGACTTGAAATCCTTTGGTGTTATTTCCAATTGAGATTCTAAATCAGTTTTTGCATTCTCATATTTCTCCAATCTTATATTGGCATAAGCTCTGTCAAAGTATATATTTGAGAAAGATGGTTTTTTCTCAATGATTTTTGAATAGTCAGAAATTGCCATTTCAAAGTTGTTATTGTCCATATAAGTGTTGGCTCTTGCATAAAGGACACTTAAGTTTTCAGGATTTAATTCTATAGATTTAGAATAATCAGATATAGCTAATTCATATTCTTTTCTCATTCGGTACACATTTCCTCTATTTGAATATGGTCCTGGTGAATCTGGATAAAGTTTTATTGCTTTTTCAAAAATTGAGAATGCTTTATCTATTTTACCTTTTTTCGCAAATTCAATCCCTTTAGAGTTCAGTTCCTGTGCAGTTTGAGAAATTAAATTTTGAGTCGTTATTAATAGGATAGCTATTACTAAAATTTTATTCATATCGTTTTTAAAATTGGTGCCAACGTGTTTGTGTATGGCTAGTTGCGTTGGCGAGAACTAAGTTAACAAAAAGAAAACGAACCAGTAGGAAAATCCGCAGGATTTTCCGAGTACACACAAACCAAGTAATTGGTTATACACGTTGTTGTGGTGTCGTTATTTTTCTATTAATTTAATTTTCGTGCTTTGTTGAATTATTTGTCCGTTTTCAGTCTCATTTTTGTGTTTTATTTCAACAGTTAGATTGTCTAATTCCATTTGTTTTAAAGTCGATTTAGCAATTTCACGCAAAATGTTCCAATCATTTTCATATTTAGCCATTTCGAACCAGAAGTCTTCATTTTTTTCAGAAGTCCATTTATTAGTCAGATTCTCAATATCATCTAAAGAATTTTTTATTTCTTCATTTATGAGTTCTTTATCAAAGAATCTTGATTTATTTAAAGTATAATAACTATAGAAATCTTCTAGCATTTCGTCCGCTGTTGCTCCAAGTCCATAAAAATCAATTTGTTTCTCTAAAGGCATTGACATTGAAATCAGGTTTTTAGTTAATTCATTAAACTGCCATAGTAAATTATCAGTTTTATAAAGCTCTTCGTGAATCAATTTTTTTTCCGCATTTCGCTCTCCTTTCCAAAATTGCTTTTTCATATACTTTCGTAAATGTTTAGCCCATTCAGGTGAGGTAGTTAATTGCCCTTTTTTCTTAGTAGCCATTTTGTTTCTTGTGAGTTTTTTTTAATGCACCACAACGCCCTAATATACGCATTGCGGTTATTTTAATTATGGCGGTTATCCAAATATAGTATAAATTTATAAATAACTGTAATTCAGGTAATTCGCTTATTTTTACTAAGATGAGTATTTTTGTAATGCGAATGTTGTACAATTATTTACTTCATTCCATTCAATGTTTTAATTGCTAAATCATCAATAGTCGTAGCTTTGGTTATAAAGGTTATAGTAACCGTTTCGTTTGGCAATACATCAAAGAAGTTATCCGAAAAATGACCTTTTGCTTTGGTATGTAAAAACACATCTTTTTGTAATGTCTTTGCAGAAACTTCTATGGTAAATCCATCTTCAGTTTTTGTGATATTGGTAGCAACATCTTGTTGCGGTAGTTTTAAATCTTTTGGTTTTGTCAAATAGAATAGGGAAGAAGCTTTTACCGTAGTTAATAGGTTTTCGCTGAGCGGCGTCGAAACAAAAGTTCCTCTCATCACATAATCACTTACATCTGCTTTGATATGATAAAGTGGAGTCTGCGCAATAAGTTGACTCGTATTAGGTGCAATCGTTAATTGTTGTTGCACATTGTGAATGTTTTCTCCATTGAAATCTATAAAGTCAAGAAAGAAATCACCTTGTATTGGTTCTAATCTATCAGAAACGATATAGGTTTTAATAGTGTCATTTTCCACAACAGAAGAAATCAACACGTCTTCAAACGATTTTTTGGTTTTGTAATGCAAGGCTTTCCAATTCCCCATAAAATCTATGCTCGACCATGAAACAACTGGCCAGCAATCATTTAATTGCCAATACAAACTTCCCATACAATACGGCATGGCACGACGTTGTGCTTCCATTCCCATGGTCATTCCTTTGGCTTGCGTAAGTTGACTCATATACACATAGTCTTCGCCCAATGTTGGAATAGGATAATCACGTTCCATGTATTCACGAATGAGCTTAAAACCTCTCGGATGTTTTTGATGCGTTATGTAACTATCATGATTAATGTCAATACTGTCTTCTCCGGTAAATTTCCGAATGGCTTCATAGGAAGGAAATGATTGAAACCCGAATTCACTCATAAAACGCGGTACTTTTTGCTCAAAACGTTCAAAAGGTAAGGCATCGTGCCAAACGCCCCAATCGTGTGCATCACCTTCAAATTGCGATTGTGGATCGCCGCGTCCTAATCTAGGAGAACTTTCCCAATAGGATATTTCAGGATTTAGTTTCGCTACAGTTTTTGGTAAAATACTATCAAAAACGGCTAAATAACTTGTCCATATTTCTTTCTTCTGTGCTTCCGTTTTATCAGCTTGCCAGCCCCAACGATGCCAAGCTTCATTGTTTTCGTTGTTTCCACACCAAAGTCCAACAGAAGCATAGTTTCGTAATCGCTTTACTTGATCGATCGCTTCTTTTTCTACGTTTTCTAAAAATGCCTTGTCGCCAGGATACATCGCGCAAGCAAACATAAAATCTTGCCACACTAAAATTCCTTTTTCATCACATAATTCGTAAAAAATATCATTTTCATAAATTCCGCCGCCCCAAACACGTAACATGTTCATGTTACTATCTACCACATCGTGTAAGAGTTTTTTATAATGTGCATCCGTCACTTTATCTTGCATGCTGTGTTGTGGAATGTAATTGGCACCTTTCATAAACACAGGAACGCCATTCAATTTAAAATAGAAAGTTTCTCCTTTTGTGTCTTTTTCTGTAATTAATTCAATAGTTCGTAAGCCAACTTTTGCTTTTTGCTGTGCTTTTAAATCTCTTCCTTGTTTTAGTGTAATGTCAAATTCATACAAATACGGTTCACCTAAATTATGTGTCCACCAACGTTTCGGATTCTTGACTTCAAGTTTTGTGGTGTATGTGTGCGTTCCTTTTTTTACAGGCGCTGTCGTTTTTTGAATTGTGTTATCGAACTTAATTTCAAATGTAGTTTCTTCAATGTCTTCATCCGATGAAATCGTATATTCCACAGAAAGTAGTGCAAGCGAATCGGTTAGTTTTTCTTGTTTAAAGTAGACATCATCCAATTTTATATTGTTCCAAGAAGTAATGGTAATTGGTTTCCAAATTCCAGCAGTATTTACAATTGGTCCCCAATCCCAACCATATTGAAACTGTGCTTTTCTAGTAAATACACGCGCTCCAGGTGGTAATAAATAAGCTAAGTTAGCTGCTTCTTTGTCTTCGTGAATGCTTGTTTTTTGAAATTCAATACGCAATGAGTTCGTTGCTTTTGCAGTTTTTTTAATGTCAAACTTCCATGTACGGAACGCATTGTCAGTTTTACCTAGTAATGAATCGTTCATATAGATACTTGCATAGGTATCTAAACCTTCAAATGTAAGTTCGATATGTGATTTTTCTAAGGTTTCTTCGTCAAGCGTAAATGTAGTCTGATATTCCCAATTCTTTGTTGGAACCCATTGTACATTGAGTTCGTTTGAACCCAAAAATGGATCTGGAATTTTTTTATGCGCTAACAAATCAGAATATACATTTCCGGGAATGGTTGCAGCATTCCAAGCAGTATCTTTTTGTTGTTTAAATTCCCAGTTTTGGTGAATAGTTGCCGTTGTCGGTCGATCATCTTTAGCACAGCTGATCAAAAGCAATGCTGCTAAAAGCGTAAAAAATTTATTCATGATTGGGATTAATACGTTCTAAAATTTGTCTAATTTTTTCTTTATTGGAAGTCGCAATTCGAGTATCGTTGAATAGGTTAGGACTATTCATGCTAATTTTAGGATTGTTGATAGATTGATGAATGCTTGTAGCCGAACAATGAATTTCTTGAAAGTCACTTTCTTTAAATAGCTTGGCATTAGTTGCGTTAATTCCGCCGCCTGGCATCACAATCAATTCGTTTTCTACAATTTCTTGTAGTTCTTGCAATAATAAAATACCTTTTTCAGCACTTGATTCTTGTCCGGAAGTCAACACACGATCTACACCTAAAACGGCTAGTTGTAATACGGCTTCTAATGGATCTGGCGTCCAATCAAATCCACGATGAAAGGTGAATGTCATTGGTTTTGCCAATTCAATTAATTCTTTTGTACGTGTTTGATCAATCGTTTGATCCTGCAATAAAACTCCTGAAACTATTCCTGCACAACCCAATTCTTTACAGAAAATAATATTTTCCTTCATGATTTCAAATTCACTACGCGAATAGGTAAAGTCGCCACTTCTTGGACGAATTAGTACTTGCACAGGGATTTTTAAATCTGCCATTACTTTTTTGAGCAAACCATACGAAGGAGTAATGCCACCAATGGCTAATTCTGAACATAGTTCAATACGATGCGCGCCAGCTTTCTCGGCATTTATAGCAGATTCATAAGAGTTAGCACAGATTTCGAGGAGCATGGTTGTTGGGTTTTTGGTGTTAGGCTTTTGGTCGCTTCGCTTTTGGATGTCGTTAATTTGTTGATTCACCAACTCGTTCCTAATTTAAGGATGCTGAGCTTGCCGAAGTATCAAATATATCATTTATTCTCGTTTTCTGTTAGCTCTTAACGTTCAATTCCTAGTATATTTTTGAAGTATTCTAACTAATATGTTGCATTAGGGATGGAATTGAGAAGTAAATCTCAAAAAAGTGATGCTTATGCATAATCTGATACGCTTGCAAACGATTCCTTGGATGCTTCATTGATTTTTTAGTATTTCATACGATAAAACAGAAAAGTGTATAGGATTTGTTTTCACAGGAAGCTTAGTTACTTGTTTGCAGGAGCATTTCCACAGTTCAGGAAAGTTAGACACAGAGTTGCAGGAACGTTTCCTGAACTCAGGAAAGTTAGTTACAACTTTACAATAGTATTCCCTGAATTCAGGGAAGTTAATAACATACTAGTTAGAATCATTCCTAAGTTCAGGAAAGTTAAATACATTATTGTATATTTAATCCCTGAGTTATTTTATTGAGAAAATAGTATAAAAAGTACTTTAAAGAGTTAAATGATTAAGAATTCCATCGTATGAGCAAGTTTAGAGAACCAATGTTTAGAGATTACCGAAATAGCGAGTTTTTACAGTTTATGAAAAACGTATTGGAGTTGGTAAATAATACTGATGTGTCTTTGTTAGCACTTACCGAACAACAGCAGGCATTGACATTGAGTATAGAAACTTTGGCAATCGCATTTGAGCCAGAACAGTATCAAAAGAGTGCTGAGGTATTGGAAAATTTAGATGTTGAGCGCGACAATTTGTATATAGGCATTAAGCATTTGTTAAAAGGGAATGCATATCATTTTAACCCAACGATACAAGAAGCAGCCAAACGATTGTTGTTTCACCTACAGAGTTATGGAAAGGAAGTAAATCGTATGGGATATCAAGCACAAACCGCCAATATAGCCCATATGTTGACCGAATGGGAAACAGAAACCTATTTGCAGGAAGCCGTAGCACTGTTACATTTGTCTGAATGGGTGACTGCACTACAAGACGTAAATACAGCGTTTGGCAAACAATATTTAGCGCGAGTTTCCGAAATGTCAGCTAATGAAACGCCTAGTTTTACAAGTTTGCGTGCAGCTACCAAAGTAGTTTATCGTGCCTTGGTTGAACGTATTAAAGCCTTTAAAATTTTGAATTCAAACGTAGTATATGCACAATTGTATCATCAAATTTATGAATTGGTACGACAGTATAATCAGGTAGTGAAGGTACGGTCGAAGGCGTTGCGTAGGAAATGATTTATTATGATTTACTCTGCAGGAATAGTTATAAAGCCTGTCCAAATAAGAACGACATAGACCAAGCAAATTATTGCTGACAGTTTAAAAAACACATCGAAGATTTTAAATATGATAGGTGCTTTTTCAACCAATCCAGTATTGTTTTTGATATGAAAGTCTTTGAGTTTCCCAACAAGTATTGGTCCGACTTTTCTAAAAAAGAAGAAGCCAAAGATGAAGAATAGTGATAGAAAGATTTTAAATTTCAATGGATGTGGTTTTTTGGGTGTTGAGGTAATGGTTTTGTGTATGATTTCGGTGTGTGTTTAAGTACTAAAGCTAGCAAAAAGGAGTGAAGAGTAGCTGGATTTCGCTAGAAATCCACGACCGATCTTTAAGCACCGTGAACTGTACACGTTTTTGAGCGTAGTTTAAGTATGTGTATTTATTGTTTTAAGTTTAAACTTTTGAGCAATCTCTTCGTCTAATGTTGCTAGAAAATTGAATAATATTAAATTCATTTTTGAAACATACTTGAATTCGAAATTTAAGTATTGACCAATATCATTTTCAAACTCAGGAAATTGTTTAGCAAACTCTTTTGAAATTTTTCTTTTATTGTGCACCGTTAAATTTCGCTGTTTAATATGAAAATTAATATTTTTTCTTTGAACATCAGTCTTAAAAATATCCAACCCCAATCTACTTTGAAAGAATTTTTCAATGTCTTTAATTCCTTTATAAAATAGTTCCTCAATCTTTTTACTAGCAATAGAATTAATTAAATCATCCATTGATTTATGTTCCAAAATGAAGTCTATTTTTTCAGATTCTTGAGATTTCAAAACTTGAGGTTTTGCCACGACAACTTCTGAAAGAACATCTTTAAAATAAGTAATAAAGTTATCAATTGAATTTACGTATATCATTGAACTTAAGTGAATTTCATAAAATTTCACATTTAAAAGGCTATCTAAATTTTCATTCAAGCTTTTTTTTGCAATTTTGGGGTTGTATACATGATCATAAATACTTGAATAATATTCTCTTGCCTTGTCATTGTTACTTATAATTAGCTTGTTTCCAACTTCTAAATAGCTCATAAGTGATTCTGATCTTTGAATTTGTTGCCAAAAACTCGCAAATGATTCAGTGTATTTGGTTATGATTTTTGCAGGATATTCTAGCTTCTTTTTATTCATTCAATTGTTGTTGATTTAATTTCATCCAACGTTTAGTATAAGAAACGTAGGGCAGGTGATAAGCACTTTCGTTTCGGTTTATTACTTAGCTAAATATAAATATTTTGCTTTTATCTTTTCTTTTTAAATGCCAAATTTTATATTTAGCGAACTTTGTAAATACACACAGACCTTTCGGTTTAGCACTAACGCCCTATGTTTTTTATACATTGTTAGCCACTGGCATTTTTTTCAGATTCCTAATGTCATCAATTGCTTAACCTTGTGATATGTTAATGTTGCTTTTATACATTCTTTTAATTCTTCAATAGGTATATTCTCATTAAGTTGAAATACAATTGCTCGGCTTCCTTCAAATTGAAATTTGTTATCGAAAACTAATCTAAAAGTATCAACTAATCTACTTGTACATTTAAAATACATTGCATATTGGTCAGGTGATTTTGCTTTCCAATCCATTCTTAAAGTACTTCCGTTTTTTGCTAAAAAACTCGGTTCTCCCCATTTTAAAGTTTCTTCTAATTTTGTGATTTCTGGAATTTCTTCTGCCGTTTCTATTACCAACTCTCTCAAAAAATGCATTTTATCCCGAACAAAGTCGGGATAATTTGCAAAAACTGTTTCTACTCTTGGGTCTGATTTTAATTCAAACTTTTTTATTTGCATATTTTTTTAGTTAACTTTTAATTGACACATAAAAATCCACTTCAGCATCTGACGGATTTTGTGCTTTTTCTCCGAAAACTTCAAAGTCTGCTGAATAAATTCTTTCTAAGTCCATCTCAAATATTTTTGACCAATGGTTTACAATCAAACCTTGCATTAAATCTCCTTTTGCAAAAGTTTTAATATAGGTTCCTCCTTTAAAAGAACTGCCAACCATTCCATTTGGTATGTTGTCTAAACTCTCCACTTTACATCCCAAAATTGTTGTGTAAGGTTTTGTGTGGTCGCTTTCGTAATCCGTGTATAATGAATAAACATCATTACTTATTTTGTTCGGAATTTTAGAAACTATGGTTTCGGACATAAATTTTTGCCATAACTCTGCAATTTCTTGAGAGGCTTGTCCATTTTCGTTTGTTGTTCTTATCGAAATTCCGATAATGTTAAAAGGTTTAATTTTTACTGTTTGCATCTTTATTTATTTTTTGATTTAATGCAAAGATAAATTGACTTGTGACAAAGGTGTGTCAGGGGTGGTTTTGTATTTTTCTCTACATTTTTCAAGATATTCTTCTAAAGTCATATTATGAGGTTCAAAATGTTGTTCTAAAACCTCTAATTTTTCAATGCAATCAAGTCTAAATGCTCTAAAATTATTTTTTAGTTTACAAAATGCGATAAGCACCCAATTATCTTGTGTTGTGTAAAGTGCAAAAGGTTCTATTTCTCTTTGACTTTTATTGTTTTCTAATGACAAGTAATCAATTTTCACTATTTGATAATTTGAAATAGTGGATTGAAGTTCAATTAGATAGTTACTTGTTTTTTCGTTTTTATTATTGTTACGAACTTGTAATCTGTCGGTTAGTATTTCTGTTTTTTCTTTTTGTGAGTATTTTAAAACTGACTTGATTTTTATTATGGCACTTTCATAATGTTCAGTTAAAGATTGGTCTTTATTTTTTTTTATTAATTGTTCAGCCGTAATAAGTGCATTTGCTTCTTCTTGGGTAAACATTACTGGTGGAATTTTATAACCATCCATTATAGAATATCCTTTTCCTTCTTCAATTACAATTGGAATTCCTGATTTTTCAAGTGTTCTAATATCTCGATAAATTGTTCTAATACTAACATTATGTTTTTCCGCAATTTCTTTTGCAGTTACAATTCGTTTTGATTGTAATTGAGTAATGATTGCTGTCAATCTTGTTAGTCTTGGTTTATCTTCTGCCATTTCGGTCTGTCTTGCTTGTGGCTAACGTATGTATAACAGGAATTCCTGTTTTCATACCAATTTTAAGGAATAACAGGAACTTAGTTTATAGCAATTTCCCGTTATTCCCTGTAAATGTAAAACAAAGATTACAGCTATGCAATGCGGTTTTCCATAAAATACTATAGAATTTAAAGAAATAAACAGCAATGCATGTAGCTCGTTTTATTTGGTTGAGTTTTCAACGTCTACTAATATTTTATTCAGTTTTTCTCTATCAAGCCACTTTCCTTTAATAACAACACCTATAATTGTCTTTGTATTTCTAATATCTTCTAGCGGATTTTTTTCTAATAAAACTAAATCGGCTAGTTTTCCTTCAGAAACAGTTCCACTTTGGGAGATTGTATTTAAATAACGAGCTGGATTTACGGTAGCGGTTTTAAGTGTTTCGTAGTTTGAAAGTCCTGAACTCTGTATTAACTCTAATTCATGATGAAGAGAAAAACCAGGAAGAAATAAACCATATGTATCGCTTCCAGCCATTAATGGTACGCCTTGCTTATGTAGTAGTAATGTAAATTTCTTTTGCCATTCTAATTCCTTTTCAAGTCGAATTAACGATTCTTTTTCAGTAAACCATGCGTTTTGTCTATAGTTAATTTTGTCAGATCTCCAATAATCCGAATAGTGTTTTGGGAGATACTTGATATTTTTGTCGTTATTCAAGATCTCTGATTTAGTCTTATCTGCATATCGACTAATCATTTCAAATATTCCAAGCGTTGGAGAGACATAAATGCCACTTGTTTTAATTTCTTTTGCTTTCTGCATTAAAAACATATTTGAGTTCTTCTCTTCTTCGGTGAAAATGTTCATAAACTCCTCTACATGCGCAATTGATTTCATTCTTAAAGAGAATTCTAAAGGTAGTTTTCTTTGCCCATGCCCAACGACTTCAACTTTTTCTCTTTGAGCAACTTCTAGTAGCTTTACATATATGTTTTTAGGAAGATTGTCTGCAATTTTTAAATAGTCGTACCCTCTTTTTTTATGATATTTTACGATGGTTTCAACAGAATCGATATGACTAAAATGATTCCTTTTTAGATAAGGTCCAGTAGTATAATAATGAGGAGATAGAATGGTATTACTTTGAGCAAGCTCTCTTATTTTTATATGATCCTGACCATTATATTCTGCCATGTTTCTTGCAGCGGTTATTCCGTTTGCAATTAAGAGTTTGAACTCATTTTCAATATTGTTTTGTAGATGATAATGTGTTTCTACTAAACCAGGCATTAAATAGTTGCCTGAGGCATCAATTGTAATATCTATACGATTGGTTATCGTTTTGGAAGCGGGTTCAATTTTCAATATTTTGCCATTTGCTATAAGTACTCTTTGATTAGGAATTATGGTATCAATATTCATAGGTACTACATTCACATTCTCAAACGAAATTACTTTAGTTTGAGCCATGGCAACAGCACATAACATTAGAATACATAGTAATAGATAATTTTTTAGTGTTCGCATTTTTTTTGATTTATAAATTTATGCAAACGTACTTTTCAGAATAGTTTTTGTAGTTCGGAAATCGGTACTCTTGATAAAATAGAACTTATTTGTTTTTATATTCCTTGGGTGTTAGCCCTGTTTCTTTCTTAAAATTTGTGTAGAACGATGTTTTAGAATTAAACCCGCATTCCAGACCAATAGAGAGTAAACTATATTTATCAAACGTTGGATCTTTTAGCATTAGTTTTACATCTTTTATGCGATGTGAATTAATGAAGTCTGAAAAATTAACAGAAGCATTTTCTTTAATAATTTGAGATAGATAACCGTTACTTAATTCTAGTTGCTCAGCAACACTATCTCTGCTTAGATTTGGGTTGTGATGTATTTTATTTTCTTCAATTAAAAACATTAATTTTTTAAAATGAGAACTTTTAATGTCTCCAGAATCGATTGGTTTCTTTTTTTCTCTTTTCGTAATTTCTCTAATTTCATATTGGTCATTCGACAGTTTAAATTGATACATACCTTTGTAGGTTAACCAATAAATAAATATAGAGCTACATGTCCATAAATAGGTTAGTGGTAATTTTTCTAAAAAGAGAAATCGATACGATTCTAATACAACTCCAAAGAGTATAATTAACGAAAGAAAAGCTAAAAGGTATTTTAACCATTTTTTACTCAAATTGTTCTTTTTAGCTAGCGTATGTTTATAGGAGAGAACAATCATACAAATAGGGAAAATAATGGACAGAAAGCTAATTATTTTATAGAATATAGGGACGTAGTTTAAAATAATGTCTGGTAGATTATACAACTGAAAAACGGTACTTAAGGACAAAAAAATATTGAGTGTACTTAATACAACAAAAGGCAAATAAAAGACCGCTAAACGTTGTGTGCTATCAGGAGTATTATTTGAGGTTTTATAAAAGAAGACAAATAGTGTTGTTGGATATAAGAATTGCCAAAGAAATAAATCGAGGAAACTGATTATTATTGGGTCGGAACCGATATCCCAAAACCAGTTATTAATACCAACAACAGCGATAATTAATAAAGTATACCCTAAATATTTGTTGTTTTTACTTCTAAAAAACTTGGAAAAGAGAATCACTAAGCTTAAAACTAAGCAATGAAGTGCAGCTACAAGTGAAACGATCTCTACTAACGAAATATTGATTGATGACAAAAATTTAGATTATTGGTTTAATTAGTTTTTAATAATGAGTTACAACATATACTTAACTGGAGTTTCCCCTTATTTTTTATAAATGTAAAACAAAGATTATATATGTGCAATGTGATTTTTTATTTTACTCGAACAAACACTGGTAAATGGTCTGATAGGTACAAGTTATTACTTCTTCGGTCATCAATAGTAATGTATTGCATTACTTCCAAGTTTTTGACAAATATATAGTCAATTCGTTTTGTGAGTTTGCTTTTTAGATCAAAACCATTAAAGGTTCCGATAGGTCCATAGGGTTTTGATTTGCTGACCATATAAGCATCCGCTATTTTAGTTTGAAGCGTTTTTATTGGTGCGTCATTGGGTTCAGAGTTTAAATCACCCATGAGTATGATTTTATTGTTTTGTATGCCCATTTCTTCCATCAATTTTAAAAGTAGTTCAGCTGACTTGTTCCGAGCCATCTTTCCTAAATGGTCAAAGTGTGCATTAAATACATAAAAGCGATCTCCATTTTCTTTGTCTTGAAATTCTCCTACGGTTACAATGCGTTCCATAGCGGCATCCCAACCTACAGAGATTGAATTGGGTGTTTCAGATAACCAATACGTTTTTGTATTCAGTAGTTTAAACTTTTTCTTGTTATAATAAATTGCAGCATATTCGCCTTTGCGTTTTCCGTCATCTCTTCCGACGCCTATATAATTATAATCAACAAAGGTACTGTCAAGGTATTTTACTTGAGTATGCAATGCTTCTTGTACTCCAAGAATATCTGGCGCATAAAATTGTATCATTTTTGAAAGATCTTCCTTTCGATGTTCCCACCAATTTTCTTTGTCATTAGGATTGTCATATCGTATGTTGAATGACATTACAGAAGTTTGAGCTAACAAACCAAAGGGAAGTATGTATAGTATGAGATATAGTATGTATAGCTGTTTTTTCATTGCGTATTGAATACGAATTTTGTTAGCACTTATTATTTGTTAGTTAGAATTATGTTCAGACAGCTTCTTTGCTTTTTTATAATACATAGATGCCTTTTCTTCCTCCTTCAGTTCTTTATATGAATCTCCTAATCCGTTTAGAGGTCTTTCAGCGTTTGGATGTTTCTCAGTTAAATATGTGAAAAGAGTTATTGCTTTATCATATTGCTTATTCTTTAGATAAAATTCAGCAATAGAGCAGGCTCTACTCGCTCTTATTTCACCAAGAAATTTTGTTTTTTTAAATTCATTGACAAACACTTCAAACTGGCTATAATCATTTGCACGCATGGCATTTCTTGTTAGGGTAAACATTGTCCATTTTGTCAATTCATCAGAGAACCCAAATTGTTTTGCTCTTTTTTTATAGTAATTGTATACATAATTTAAACCACCAGCTTTTTTGAAATCTTCAAGGCTACTAAATTGCAGTTCTGGATAGAAGTGAAAATATTCTTTAATTCCGTGATAAAGCGTAGTGAATGGAGTTGATCTGTGTTGTTCTCCCTTCAATTCTCTAAAGGTCCAATTCATTGTTTTTGGAGCTTTATTTGACATGAGTAAGTTCAGTTTCTCTGTTTCATCTTTCACGACACCTTCGTCTGAGCCAGAAGTGAAATATAAGAGTTTGTCAAATTTTGGATTTTTTATAAATAGGCTATCTACGTTGTCTATTTTATTTTTTAAAGGAAATGGACTAGCCGAAATATACGCATCAAATAAGTTAGGTTTAGTAGTCATAGTCTCAACAACAAAGCCTCCTCCGTATGCCCATCCAAATAATAAACGTTTTTTAGATGTACGAAATTTTTCATCAATAAGTGCTATGATTTCTTTTTCAATGAACTCAAGATATTTTTTCGAATTAACACTAAAATTACTATTTCTTTCAGATTGTTTTTTAGAAATTCCAACAACAATAAACTCAGGAGTGTGTCGAAACTCTACAAACGATTTTTGTAAACTAACACCGTGCAAAAAATATCGTTGTCCATCCAAAATATATAGGACAGGGTAGTTTTTATTAGATTCAACATAACTGTCAGGTAAAAAAACTTGAATTTCTCTTTCATCATTCATTATTTTAGAATGAATTATAAAAGAAGAACCAACAACAATATCTTTTCTATCAATTTGAGCACTTGATGTAACGTACAGAAAAAACAAAATAAAAAATAAGGATACTTTTTTTAAACTCATGACTGTATTTTTCGGGTTGTTAAATCTATACTATTCAATGAGTTTTTGATGTTAAAATGGGGTTAAACTTTATATTTTGAAGAAGTAACTTTAATAAGTGCTAACGTGTTTGTGAATGGTTAAGCAATTAATTTTTTGTGTTGCGATGCTTTGTTTTCTATTCAAACCACTCAAATGTGTCTCCTAGTGCACCACCAACAGCTACAATAAAAACAGTTGTACTATATAAAGTTTCAACCCAATTTGGTAGTGATGAAAAAAACCAATTTAAAATAGTTTTCACAAAATTAAACATTGAAATGTCTTTTTTTTATACATAGGCCATACTTTTTAAACTATTAAATCCACCCATAGTATATAAATAAAAAAGCAACACTATCAATAAAACCATGAAGAGCAATATTAAACCATAAATCACTCTTACGAATATGAAAGGTAATTGCTAAGAGCATACCCGTTATACCAGCTACGATTTGACCCGTAATCCCTTGATATGCGTGTATCCAACCAAAGATAAATCCAAATAATAGAATATTAATTACAAGACTTATTTTACTTGAACCAAAAAACTTAGTAAACTGTCTCATTAAATATCCTCTAAAGACAATTTCTTCACCGAACGCTGCTGCTGCCCACATAAAAACAAGTAAGTTTAGTATAGCTGGTAGATTTCCTTTATATGGTTCGAATATAGAAAAGTCTATAGCTTGCCCAGTAATGTAAGTAACACTTGGCACCATTATGTATAGATAAAATAGAAAAAAACCTGCACCCAATAGCGGAGCTATAATTAAGAGGTTTTTTATGGTTAACCCTTTTCGTTGAAACCCTAATGATTTAAAGAGCCCTTTTTTATATTCTATTGCACTTGCTACTAATATTATTAAAGCGGCTGTAATCATTTTAAAATGACCTGATGCGTATAAAAGACATAAAATAATTATAGTGATTATAGGAGTCAAATTTGTTTTTAAAGAAGTTTTGTTCATTTTTTTTCGTTTTAAGATTTAAACGAAATAACAACGATTGCATAAGAAAAACTGTTGAAAGACAGTAAGTTTTACTGAATGGTATCAAAAAAACACCTGAATAATCATCCTTAATTTATAATTTCTTTTCAAACCAATCCATAAACGCTTGTTTCTTATATCTACTTATATTTATTTGAGAAGTTTCTTTATCTGTAAAGGTAGATTTGAGTTGTACAGATAGTTTTCCATTTTCAATTGATTGTACTTGTTCTATAGAACGTGCATGAAGAATTATTTGTCTATTAGCTCTAAAAAAACTCTGTTCGCTAACTTTACTTTCAACTTCATTTAAAGTGAAATCTGTACTAATTGTAGTTCCATCAGTTTTTACAATATATACTACTTTGTTTTCACTATATATATAAGCAATTTCTGGATAGTTAATCAAGGTTATTTTACCACTTTGTTGAACTTTAAGTGTACCTTTTATGGAGATAAGTTTGTGAAGTTTATAAATATCTTTTGAAAATAAAAGAGCAATTCCAAGTGTGCACATTAGTAAGGAAATTGAAAGTCCCGTGAGTAGATGATAAATACTGTATGATTCAGTTCCATTAATCAAACCATTTAAACCATAATATAAAGGAATATATAGTATGGTAATATAACCTAAAGTTGAAAATAGGAAGCGTAATAGTAGTTGTGTGTTAATTTTTTTAGTGAAGTATTTGTTTCTGAAATAGTTGAAATTAAAGCTAGCGATAATAAGCACTATACTTCCAACAATAATTGAAGTAACAATAGGAATCCAAGGGAATTTGTAGGATTCATGTAGTGGAAAATTTTCTGGCTCCGTAAGGTGGTTAATTAATATAGAAAGTAGTACAATTATAAAGCCGTTTCTAATCCAAAAGTTTATTTTTCTTTTCTTTTTAAAAAAGTTAGTAATTATTTCCATTGAAAATTTGAATCTATCTTTTTGGGTTGTTTAGCGTATAGTAACTTCCTGTGAAGTTCCGTAAATGTAAAACAAAGATTATAGGTGTGCAATGTAGTTTTTTAAATATCCTGAGTTGTGAGTTAACTGTCACGTCAAACAGTATTGAAAACTGATAACTGATAACTGAAAACCGACAACTATTTAACAACAATCTCATCAATAAAGGTCCACGCTTTGCTACCTGCACCTTGAAAACCATCAGGAATAACTCCGTAGTTCGGAATAAAGATTTCTAAATACTGTGTAGTAATTTCTTCAAATTTGAACATATGAGGAACTAGCAATGATGTACTATCTTTAATTTGATTGATGTCATGTAAAGTTCTTCCATCTTCATCATTTATAATACTATAACCGATTTCTGTTGGTGCATAAATCCATTGTCCGTTTGCATTGTAAAATCGTGTTGAAATGCTAGTGACTTTTGTCGGTTTCCCTAAGTCAATTTTAATAGTTAAATCTTTTCCCCAAAAGCCTAACCATTCTTTATCTCCATAACGTGTATTATTTCCAGAAATACCATTGAGTAAGCCTTCTTTTCCACTTCCGGGATACGCTTTGTTTGGTTTGTGATCAATTGTAATTGTTTTTCCAACGGCTTTATGATTGTTGTAAATAAGTGTAAAATCATGACCTAATTTTTCTTTTTCATCAAAAACGGCTGCTTTTAAAACAGTTGAACCTTCAATAGGTAAGTAACTTGTATACTCCTGAGAAGTCAAACTTGGAGACGATTCATCAATGGTATACCGAATAGTTTTGTCTCTAATAATCGTTTGTAAATCAAAAACTAATTGATCATTTCGTTTGGTCACTTCACCTACAATTTCATACAAATGATTTGCATAGTTGATGTCTAAAGCGTCCAATCGTTTGTGGAAATGCGATAAACGATACGTAAAATCTTGATAATCTCTTTTTCTAGGATTCGACCAAACAACTTCTGCCATGGCAATAATTCTTGGAAACGCCATATATTCTACTTTTTCAGGAGTTTTAATGTATTCTGTCCAAATGTTTCCTTGTGCGCCCAATACATGCTTTGCTTCATCAGCGCTCATGTTTTTAGGAATTGGATTAAAACTATATACTTTTTCTAATGGTAAAAAGCCACCAATAGCCAAAGGCTCATCTTCATTATCTGATTGATAGTAATCAAAATATACATGCGAAGTAGGTGTCATTATTATATCATGACCAGCTTTTGTAGCTTCTACAGCGCCTTTTGTTCCGCGCCAAAACATTACCGTTGCGTTTGGAGCCAAACCGCCTTCTAAAATCTCGTCCCAACCAATAATGCTTTTTCCTTTGCTATTAATATATTTTTCCATGCGTGCAATGAAATAGCTTTGCAAATCATGTTCGTCTTTTAAATTTTCCTTTTTGATGAGTTTTTGACAATGCTCACAAGCTTTCCAACGTGTTTTTGGAGCTTCGTCTCCACCAATATGAATATATTTTCCGGGAAATAATGGCATTACTTCATCCAATACATTTTCTAAAAACGTGAAGGTTTCCTCTTTAGGGCAATAAATATCTTCAAAAACGCCCCATTTTGTTGCAACTTTTGTGTCTTTTCCGGTACAACCTAAATTTGGATATGCAGCAATTGCTGCTTGTGAATGTCCGGGCATTTCAATTTCAGGAATAACTGTAACCTGTCGTTCAGAAGCATATTTTACGATAGCTTTTACTTCATCTTGTGTGTAATAACCGCCATATTTTTTTCCATCAAATTGTTGCGGTGAATCATTGTAGTGACCAATTAATGTTTCATCGCGATACGCAGCAACTTTTTGTAATTCGGGATATTGCTTGATTTCAATTCGCCAACCTTGATCATCCGTCAAATGCCAATGAAATGTATTCATCTTTAACATTGCCATCATGTCAATATATTTCTTAATAAAATCAACTGAAAATAGATGACGTGAAACATCTAAATGCATTCCTCTGTATACAAATCGTGGCGAATCTTTTATAGAAACATTTCTAATGGAAATTTGATCATTTTCAATAGTCGTTGGTAGCAATTGACGAAATGTTTGAAACGCATAGAAAGCTCCTTTTTCAGTTTTAGCTTTAATTGTAATTGTAGAAGTGTCTACAATTAGTTCATAACCTTCATCATTTTCAATAGTTTCATCATACTTAAATATAATTCCATTTCTATCGGGCATGCTATGTGCAATCAATCGATATCCAAGTTTTTCTTCTATATAATCATTTAAGAAATTTGATGTAGTAGATAATTTAGGATCTGAATAGAACGAAACTTTTTTATCTAATATAAAAACACCTTCTTGCATGGTAAACTCATTGGGAATCGGGATGATATGCGGTCTAATCGGTGGTTGAGGTTTTGAACAACCAATTAAACAAAGGAAAATTACGAATTTGAAAAAAATATTGCTTCTCATTTTAGTATATTAGATGCCATAAATTTAGCAATCTATTTTAATGAAACTTCAACACATCACCTTTTTTATTGTTATATCGCTATTCTTTAGTTGTGATACGACCGAAAAAACAGAAATAGCACAAAAAAACAATTCATTAATTAACTATGTAAATCCTTTTATTGGAACTGGCGGACATGGACATACGTATCCTGGCGCAACCATGCCATACGGAATGATGCAACTAAGTCCAGATACACGTTTAGATGGTTGGGACGGTTGTTCGGGTTATCATTATTCAGACGAATATATTTATGGTTTTTCGCATACACACTTAAGTGGAACAGGTGTTTCTGATTATGGAGATGTTCTACTAATGCCAACCAATGAAGTAAACTTTAATAATGGCGCAGATGGAAAGAAAGGTTATCGTGCACATTTTTCACATGACAATGAAATTGCTGAAGCAGGATATTACAAAGTACATTTAGACACCACAAATATTGATGTAGAACTAACAGTTTCTAAACGAAGCGGAATTCACAAATACACGTTTCCTTCTGCGGAAAATCAGGTTGTAATGTTAGATTTGGTACATCGTGATAAAGTACTAGATGCTAAAATTGAAAAGATTTCTGATACTGAAATCGTTGGCTATCGATTTTCGGAAGCTTGGGCAAGTGATCAACGTTTGTATTACGTTATAAAAACATCGCATCCTTTTGATGATATGTTGCAGTCGCCTCCAAAACAAGGAATGCCAGGTGCAAGACGATCTGCATTGACATTTAAAAACCCAAATAATGAACCAATTATTATTAAGGTTGGAATTTCTGCGGTTGATGTCGCTGGTGCGCGAAAAAATTTAGAAACAGAAATAGAAGCAAAGACTTTTGAGGAGGTTAAACAGCTAGCGCAAGAAACTTGGGAAACGCAATTGGAGAAAATTGTAATAGAAAGTGATAATGTAGATTATAAAACAAATTTTTATACTGCATTGTATCACACGATGATTGCGCCAAACTTATACCAAGATGTAGATGGACGCTACCGTGATATGGATTTAGAGATTCACCAATCGGATGATCATACACATTATACGGTTTTCTCTTTGTGGGATACATATAGAGCAGCACATCCATTATATACGATTATTGAGCAAGACAGAACAAATGATTTTATTAAGACATTTATAAAGAAATATGAATCTGGTGGCATTATGCCAATTTGGGATTTATCAGCAAACTATACAGGTTGTATGATTGGCTATCACGCAGTTCCTGTAATTTCGGATGCCTATATGAAAGGTATTCGTGGTTATGACGTAGACAAAGCATTTGAAGCGATGAAACACAGTGCTACGCGTGATAAATTGGGCTTAGATTATTATAAAGAAATTGGATATATTCCTGTAGAAAAGGAATCAGAATCAGTTTCTAAAACCTTGGAGTATGCGTATGACGATTGGACAATAGCGCAAATGGCAAAGGCAATGGGGAAAACGGACGATTATGAAACGTTTATAAAACGAGCACAGTATTATAAAAATGTATTTGACCCAGAAACACAGTTCATGCGTGGGCGTTTTCGTAACACATGGTTTGCACCTTTTAACCCGTATGAAGTAAACTTTAATTATACAGAAGCAAACTCTTGGCAATACAGTTTTTATGTACCGCAAGATGTTTCAGGTTTTATTGAATTGTTAGGCGGAAAAGATAAACTAGAAGCACAATTGGATAAGTTATTTACAGCCAATCAAGAAACTTCTGGGCGTCATCAAGTTGATATAACTGGTTTGATTGGTCAATATGCACATGGAAACGAGCCAAGTCATCACATGGCATATTTGTATAATTTCATCAATAAGCCATCCAAAACACAAGAATATATTCATCAAATTTTAACAACTTTATATAAAAACGAACCTGACGGCGTTTCTGGAAATGAAGATTGTGGACAAATGAGTGCTTGGTATGTATTAAGTAGTTTAGGATTTTACTCCGTAACACCAGGAACGAACGAATATATTATTGGAACGCCATTATTTGACAAAGCAACGATTAATCTAGAAAACGGGAAAACGTTTACAGTTGTCGCGAATAATATTTCTAAGGAGAACAAATACATTAAGTCAGTAACTTTAAATGGGAAGAATCATCCAAAAACATTTATCAATCATCAAGACATTATGAATGGTGGAAGTTTAGTGTTTGAAATGACAAACGCAGCAACAGATTGGGGAACACAAGAAGCGCATATTCCAGTAACGGAAATTAAAGAATATTTGATTGTGCCACCACCATTTATTGCAAAAGGAGATATTGCCTTTAAAGGCGAAACAGAAATTGTTTTAAAAACGGTGGATTCAGAAGCTAAGATTTACTATAGTTTTGGAGATAAACATATTGAATACACCAAACCTTTTACGATTTCAGAAAAAAGTATCATAAATGTGTATGCACAACGTGGAAATCAAAAAAGTACAGCTATTACTACTGAATTCTTTAAGATTGATCCGAATTTAAAAATCAGTCTTGGAACTGAATACGCAAATCAATACAATGCTGGCGGAGAAAACGCTTTAATTGATGGAATTTTTGGAACAGAAGATTTCCGCACAGGAACTTGGCAAGGATATTTTGATAAAGATGTAATTGCTACGGTAGATTTAGGAAGTGTGAAAAATATCAATTCTATCAAAGTAAACTTCTTGCAAGATCAAAAATCATGGATCTTTTTACCAACGGAAGTTGAATTGTTAACTTCTACAGATGGAAAGAATTTTAAATCGATCTATTCAGGTAATTTTGGTGAATTAAAACCAGCAGAGAAACCAACTGTTGAGAAGTTTAGTTTTGCTTTTAAAAGTAAAAATGCACGGTATATAAAAGTAGTAGCTAAGAAACTAGGCGTATTACCAGAATGGCATATAGGATACGAACATGATGGACGTTCATGGTTATTTATAGACGAAATAGAAATTAAATAATACACAAACAACAGACTAATAAACCATTAATGATTAAAAAGACACTTATTCTAATTGGGTTAGCCACTTTTATTGGATGTAAAGATCAACAAACAACTGTAGCCGAAAACAAAAAAGATGCTACGACAACATCAGCTAAAGAGTATACAGAGTTTGTAAATCCATTGATTGGAACAAGTAAAATGGGACATACATTTCCAGGTGCAACAACACCTTTTGGAATGGTGCAACTGAGTCCGCAAACGAACATGGAAGTCATGTTTAAAAAAGATGGAAGTTATAATTCAAAAACATACGAGTATTGCGCAGGATATCAATATAAAGATTCAACAATTGTAGGTTTTGCACATACCAACTTTAGCGGAACAGGACATGCTGATTTAGGCGATTTCTTAATTATGCCAACCACAGGAAAATTAGTATTAGATCCGATAAAAACAAAAGAAGACACAAAAGGATTTTATAGTACATTTTCACACGATACCGAAAAGGCTAGTCCTGGCTATTACAAAGTTGACTTAGAAGATTATAATATAAAAGCAGAACTAACAGCGAGTGATCGTGTTGGGTTTCATAAGTATACGTTTCCAGCATCTGAAGAAGCACACATTCTACTAGACTTGGTTTATAATGTATATCATCATGAAGATAAAAATGTATGGACATTTATTCGCGTAGAAAACGATACGTTGGTTACAGGATATCGCCAAACACGCGGTTGGGCAAGAACCAAGAAAGTATTCTTTGCCATGACATTCTCAAAACCATTTAAAAGTTACGGACATAAAAACTATGACGCAGCAAAGTATAATGGTTTTTATCGCCGCTTTAATGAAGAAGAGAACTTTCCTGAAATGGCAGGAAATGATATCAGAGCATATTTTAATTTTGACACTACTAAAGATGAAGAAATAAAAGTAAAGTTTGCTTTATCATCAGTAAGCACGGAAGGTGCAATGAAAAACTTAGTTGCAGAAATTCCGCATTGGGATTTCAACAAAACAAAAGCTGAAACAAAAGATAAATGGAATACTGAACTTTCTAAAATTGATGCTACTTTGTTGACAGAAGCAGATAGAGAAACGTTTTACACAGCTTTATATCATACCATGTTAAGTCCGATACTCTATGAAGATGTTGATGGAAAATACAGAGGATTAGATCAAAATATTCATAAATCTGATGGTTTTACAAACTACACTATTTTTTCACTTTGGGACACCTATCGTGCGTTGCATCCGTTGTTTAATATCATTCAGCAAGAGCGAAACAATGATATGATAAAATCGATGTTAGCACACCATGATGAAAGTGTACATGACATGCTGCCAATTTGGAGTCATTATGCGAATGAAAATTGGTGTATGATTGGGTATCATGCAACTTCAGTAATAGCAGATGCTAAGATTAAAAATGTAGGAGACTTTGATGTCAATCATGCATTGAAAGCTTCGGTAAATACTGCTAAAGTTCCTTATTTTGATGGTTTGGGCGATTATATAAAGTATAATTATGTTCCAGATGATAAAAGCCATTCATCAGTTTCTAAGACTTTAGAGCTAGCCTATGACGATTGGTGTATTGCACAACTTGCAAAAGAAGCAGGAGATACATCCACTGAAACAGAATTCTTAGAAAGAGCAACCTTTTATGAAAATGTATACAATGCTAAAATTGGTTACATGAGTCCAAAACTAGCAGATGGAACTTTCAGAAAAGACTTTGATCCATTAGATACACACGGACAAGGTTTTATAGAAGGGAATGCATGGAATTATGGTTTATACGTTCCGCACGAATTAGATAAAATGGTGGCTATGATGGGCGGAAAAGAACGATTTAGCCAACATTTAGATTCTCTGTTTACCATGGAGTTAGATGATAAATACATCGCGCATCATGAAGATATTACAAGAGACGGAATCATAGGAAACTATGTGCACGGAAACGAACCAGGACATCACATTCCGTATTTATATAACTGGACAGGGAAGGAATACAAAACACAAGAACGTGTTCGTATGATCATGCGTAGTATGTATGCGCCAGGTGTAGATGGTTTGTGTGGAAATGATGATGCAGGACAAATGAGTGCTTGGTACATATTTAGTAGTTTAGGTTTCTATCCTGTTACGCCTGGGTCAAA
The DNA here is from genome assembly GCF_056033805.1 of Kordia sp. E. Taxonomy (NCBI): domain Bacteria; kingdom Pseudomonadati; phylum Bacteroidota; class Flavobacteriia; order Flavobacteriales; family Flavobacteriaceae; genus Kordia; species Kordia sp. E. Next base: position 391,631 of record NZ_JBRASR010000004.1, on the reverse strand, counting down.
TCAATATGCATTAGGAAGTCCATTAGTAAAAGAAGCTGTTTTGAATTTAGAAAACGGAAAGCAATTGAAAATTACTGCGAATAATCAAAATGAAGAAAATGTATATGTTAGCAAAGTAATTTTGAATGGAAAAGAAATTGATAGAAACTATATATTGCATGAAGAATTGATGAATGGCGGAGAATTAACTTTTGAAATGAGCGCAACACCAACTAAAAAATAATAACCACTTACAGATGAAACGTAGAAAATTTATACAAAGCGCAGCCTTAACAGGTTTAGGACTAACGGTCGGAACAGCCTTAACTGCCTGCGCAGATGAAAAAAATACAGACACTGGAACAGCAACGGCAAAAGCAGCAACAACTTCTAAACCTGTGCGACCTTTGGTAATTGCAACGTGGAACACACCTTTGGCTGTAGAAACTGCGGCTGAGGTATTACAAAAAGGAGGTTCGGTATTAGAAGCTGTAGAGTATGGTTGTAGAGTTGAAGAAGCAAACGAAAAAGGACAATCTGTTGGTAAAGGCGGTTTGCCCGATAGAGATGGAAATGTAACCTTAGATGCTTGTATAATGGACAAACACGGAAATTATGGTGCTGTACTTGGTGTGCAAAATATAATGCATGTAATTTCTTTGGCAAGAAAAGTTATGGAAGATACACCACATGTAATGTTGATAGGAAAAGGAGCAGAAAAGTTTGCTTACGAAAAAGGATTCAAAAAAGAGGATCTATTGACAGAAGCTTCTAAAAAAGCATGGGAAGAATGGAAAGTGAAATCTGAATACAAGCCAATTATCAATATAGAAAACCACGATACGATTGGAATGTTGGCCATTGACAAAAATGGAGATATTTCAGGAGCTTGTACCACAAGTGGGCTAGCCTATAAAATGGCTGGTAGAGTAGGAGATTCACCAATAATTGGAGGAGGATTATTTGTTGATAATGAAATTGGAGGCGCTTCCGCAACAGGACTTGGAGAAGAAGTGCTAAAAACTGTTGGTAGCTTTCTAATCGTAGAATTAATGCGACAAGGAAAATCGCCACAAGAAGCCTGTGAAGAAGCTATTAGAAGAATTGTAGAGAAGCCAAATAGTGACTTTAAAAACTTTCAAGTTGGATACATCGCTGTAAACAAACAAGGAGAAACAGGAGCTTATTCAATTCATGAGTATTTTAGTTACAACCTATTCAAAGAAGGAGAAAACAAAAACATACAATCTGATTTTTATAATAAAACAAAATAGAAACTAGTTGTGAGTTATGAAGTTATGAGTAAAAACCAAGTTTTGGAGTCTAATAGTTTATACTTTGAAAACAAATAGGGAGTGAGTAACTAACTAGCACATAACACATAACACACAACAAATAACTAACTTAACTAGCCAGCATGTCATCAACAACTAAAAACTCTTACAAAAGTGCTTTTATATTTGTAACCACATTATTCTTTCTTTGGGGATTTATCACGGTTTTAGTCGATCCGTTAATTCCACGACTCAAAGAAGTATTTGAATTGACTAATTTTCAATCAGGATTGATACAATTTGCGTTTTTTGGAGCTTATTTGGTACTATCTATTCCAGCAGGATTTATTTTATCTAAAATCGGATACAAAAAAGGAATCATTTTAGGATTAATCATCATGGGATCAGGTTGCTTACTCTTTTATCCAGCAGCTTCGTCACGAATCTATATCGTATTTTTATTGGCAGTATTTGTATTAGCAAGTGGAATGACCATTTTGCAAGTTGCCGCCAATCCATATGTAGCCGCTTTAGGTTCGGAAGATGGCGCAAGTAGTCGATTAAATTTAGCACAAGCCTTTAACTCATTAGGAACCGCTATAGCACCAGCCGTTGGAGCGATGTTTATTTTGAGTGATAAAATAAAAACAAGTGATGAAATTTCGGTATTAGGTGATGCTGATAAAGAAGTGTATTATGCAGCAGAAGCAACTAGTGTGCAAACGCCATTTGTGGCAATTGCATTGTTTACACTATTATTAGCAATCATTTTTGTGTATGTGAAATTGCCTAAAATATTACAAAAAACACCTAAAGATGGCTATTTCTCATTATTGAGTAAACCATCATTAGTAATGGGCGCGATTGGAATTTTCGTCTATGTAGGTGCCGAAGTAGCCATTGGTAGTTACTTAACAAATTACTTTATCGATATGAATCTGGCGGAAGCCGTAAAAGCAAGTCCAACCATGAAAAGTATTTCTGAATGGATTGTTAGTGCAGATTTGTCAACCTTAGATCCAAAAGCGATTGTTGGTGCGTTTGTCACGTTTTATTGGTCTGGAGCCATGATAGGCCGTTTTATAGGAGCATATTTAACTAAAATTATTGATCCTGCAAAAGTATTAATTGGTTTTGCTATTGGTGCCTTATTAATGATTCTAATTTCTATGAATACTGTAGGATTTATCTCTATGTGGAGTATTTTGGCAGTTGGTCTATTTAATTCGATAATGTTTCCAACAATTTTTACTTTAGCGCTTGGTGGATTGGATGATTTAAAACCCCAAGCTTCTGGTATTTTATGTACAATGATTGTTGGTGGAGCAGTGATTCCGCCATTATATGGGTTATTAACCGATAATATAGGTTTTAAAACGGCATTCCTATTAGTATTGGCTTGTTATGGGTATATTATGGTATACGGCTTTACAAAGCAGCGAAAACGAGCATTGGAAGCTTAGACATAAGAAAAATAAATAATGAGATTTCTTTATATACTATTTGCTTTAGTTGTTTTATCTAGTTGTCAACCAAAAAAGGTAGAAATTACTCAGGAAAATATTGAAACTATTTTAAAGAAAGATTTCACCTTTAAAATAACTTCCTGTGGATGTTTTGGTTGTAGTAACACCAAGATGAGAATAGATTCAAAAAAGGAAATAATAGATTATAAATTGTTTTCAGATAATGACTCCTTATTAGAAACAAAAAAGATAAATTTTTCAGATAAGAAAAGAAGAATTTTAGAAGAACTTATAGGTGTTGGATCAAAAATAGATTCATCAAAATTAAGTTTATGTACATTATTTTTTGATTATAGGATTTATAATGAGAACATAGCAATTAGTTTTAGAGATCAATCTTGTAGTGGAGAATTAGTAGAATTATTAAAAGAATTTTTAGAATAATACATGAATAGCATACAGCAACAGTTAAATGCTTTGCGCGATGAATTACGCGAACATAATCACAATTATTACGTACTAGATAACGCTACAATAAGCGATTATGACTTTGATATGAAACTCAAAGAATTGCAAACGTTAGAATCAAAACATCCTGAATACCACGATCCAAACTCGCCTACGTTACGTGTTGGGGGAACTATTACGAAGAATTTTAATACAATTGCACACGAATATCGTATGTATTCGTTGGATAATTCATATTCGAAAGAAGATTTGTTGGATTGGGAAAAACGTATTGAAAAGATTCTAGGTGTTGAGAATGTTGATTATACCTGTGAGTTGAAGTATGATGGTGCTTCGATGAATTTGACGTACGAAAACGGTAAATTAATCAAAGCTGTTACACGTGGCGATGGTTTTCAAGGTGATGAGGTAACGAATAACATTAAAACGATAAAAACGGTTCCATTGCAGTTAAAAGGTGATTTTCCACCAAAGTTTGACATTCGTGGAGAGATCATTCTTCCGTTTGACGGATTTCATAAGATGAATGAAGAACGAGTTGCTAATGGCGAAGATCCATACATGAATCCTCGAAATACAGCTTCAGGAAGTTTAAAATTACAAGATAGTAGCGAAGTTGCCAAACGTCCGTTAGAATGCTTGTTGTATAATATAAAAGGTGAAAGATTACCAATTTCAACACAGTTTGAAAGTTTAGAAAAGGCTAGAGATTGGGGATTTAAAGTACCAACAGTTGCAAAGGTTGCTAAAAATGTAGATGAAATTTTGGAGTTTGTAAACTATTGGGAAACCAATCGTCATGAATTACAATATGAAATTGATGGCGTTGTTATTAAAGTTAATAATTTACAATATCAAGATGAACTTGGATATACGTCAAAAGCACCACGTTGGGCAATGGCGTATAAGTTTAAAGCTGAGCAAGTCTCTACAATTTTAAATGAAATAACGTATCAAGTTGGACGAACTGGAGCTATTACACCAGTGGCAAATTTAACACCCGTTTTATTGGCTGGGACAACTGTAAAACGTGCATCCTTGCATAATGCAGATCAAATTGCTAAATTAGACATACGAGAACGCGATACCGTATTTGTAGAAAAAGGAGGAGAAATTATCCCGAAAATCGTTGGTGTAAATTTAGATGCACGACCAGCCGACTCTACAGAAACTGTATACGCAACCGAATGCCCCGAATGTAACACACCATTAGAACGAAAAGAAGGCGAAGCACAACACTATTGTCCAAATACTGCTGGTTGCACACCACAAATTGTGGGAAGAATTCAGCATTATATTTCGCGTAAAGCGATGGATATTGAAGGTTTAGGAGGCGAAACAGTCGCTTTACTAGTGCAAGAAGGTTTGATCACTAATTATGCTGACTTATACGAATTAACTAAGGAACAAGTAATTCCTTTGGAACGTATGGCAGAAAAGAGTGCTGAAAACTTGGTAAATGGAATTGAAGCCTCAAAACAGATTCCGTTTGAACGTGTATTGTATGCTTTGGGAATTAGATATGTAGGTGAAACGGTTGCTAAAAAACTAGCAAAACACTATAAGTCTATACAAGCATTAATGAACGCTTCTTCTGAAGATTTAGTAAATGTTGATGAAATAGGAGTGAAGATTGCTGAAAGTGTAGCACAGTTTTTTGCAGAGGAAGCTAATTTACAAACTGTTGAACGTTTAAATGAGTTTGGAGTGAAATTAGAATTTTCGGCAGAACAACTGGAAGGACTTACGGAAACACTGCTAGGCAAATCGTTTGTAGTTTCGGGCGTATTTGAAAAAGTATCTCGTAACGAACTCAAAAAACTCATAGAAAATAATGGAGGAAAAGTATCTTCTTCTATATCTTCTAAAACATCTTTTGTAGTTGCTGGAGATAAAATGGGACCCAGCAAACGAGAGAAAGCAGAAAAACTAAACATCACAATTTTAACAGAAGATGAGTTTCTGAATATGATATAAATGAATTTAACAAAACCGACACATATAGCTTTTTTAATTACCGCAATGGTAACTATATTTGCGGCTACATTTTTAGAAAAACTTAGCTTGATTTATGTACAGCCGTTTACGGTAGTAGCTATTTTAGTTATTTATTTTACTGAAAAAAGTAAGTCGACGAGTATATTATATATAATTTCTCAAGTTATTGGACTGGTTGGAGGAATTCTGATAATACTAGGATTGCGCGATCATTTAAAGTCGGTTTCGGTATTATTTTCTCTTTTCTATATCATCTACCTTCGTATGATGTATGTGCGAAATGTAATGAAAAATGAAAAAATTAAAACGTATTTATACGTCACTCTGTTTTCGATACCAATATTATACATTTATTATAGAGTTATTAAAATAATTTCATCAGAACTTACGGAAGTATTGGTCTATTTTAGTTTCTTGATGTTTTTTATGTTGAGTTATGTTATTACAGCATTGTACTATTACTTAAAAGATAAAAACCAGTCAAACTTATGGATGTTGATTGCGGCAATTAATTTAGGTTTTATGAATATTATTATTGGACTCAATGAGTTATACATGTATGAAACTATGTTTACTGTGATTGTTGTTATTTGTAGTCTTTTCATGCAGTTTTTTGTATTAAAATTTATGTTGAGTGATAAAAATGATGATACAGATTTATTAAATATGTTCCAATAAATGAATTATACAAAACCGACATATATTGCTTTTTTTGTAACAGCATTTATTTCATTGTTGGTTGCTATATTTTTGGAGAAAAAAGATCTGTTATATGTATATCCATTTACGTTTATCACTATTTTTTTGATGTATATCACAGAAAAAAAAGAACCAATTAATATACTATATGTATTGGCTCTTATATTAGCACTTTTCAGTGGAATTTATTTAATTATTGGGTTTGGACAGTATGTTCCAGAAGTATCAATTTTGGTGTCATTGTTTTATATTGTATATCTCCGATTGATGTATGTAAAAAATGAAAAGATGAAAACAACAGCCAAAACATATTTTCGGCTGTTTATAATATTTCTACCCGTATTATATATTTACAATAGAGTTATCTGTTTGATATATCCTGAGATAAAAGAAGATTTCATGTATTTTGCAATCATGGCTTTTATAATGTTAGTGTATATTATTGCAGCCTTGTATTATTATTTAAGAAACAAAAATCAATCAAATTTATGGATGTTAATTACTGCTGTTAACTTAGGTATTATGAACATCATTATTACCATCAATGAGTTATATATGTATGAAACTATGTTTACCGTAATTGCTATATTTTGCAGTCACTTTGTGCTCTATTTTTCATTCAAATTTATGCTTGAAGATGATAAAAATAATGTGTCAAACGTGTTAGAGTAATTTAAAACTTCTTTCCAATAATTGGAATATTCTTGCGTTGCAACCAAAGTGTAATTGCACTTAATACAAAGACAACAATTGCAGTAATAAATAATGCACCACCATCTGGTTTTCCTTCAAATGGAACTTCAATACCTAATTGCGTTAAGTGCATCATAATAGCACCACCAATAATTCCTAGCGTTAATCCTGCGCCCAACCAAGCAGTTTTTGGAATTACAATTAAAATTCCTGCAATTAACTCAGTAATTCCAATTCCAATGCGTCCAAAAGGCTCTAAACCTACTTGTTCAAAGATGTAAACACTATCTGGATGTGCTGTTAGTTTAAATCGTAACGTCTGAATCAAGATGACTGCAATGGCAACTCGGATGATTATTGGAATATATTTTTTCATAAAATGTTGGTTTTTAGTTTTTTGTTGATTCTGTAGTCGATGAAAAAAAATATAGCTTACAAAACAATATGAATCATTCATACTTATCGAAAATAATTTTGTAACTTAATACTAGTTAATTTTTATTGAATGCCGAAACGAAAAACCCTCTTATTTCTTTACTTCATTGTACTTTTTTTAGATGCATTTGGTGTTGTATTTCCAGAATGGATTGATAGAAAATGGACAACTTTTTTACCGTTACCAATTTTAGCGGCATTATATGTGTTTTCCGTAAAAAAAATCAATTGGTTATACATGATAGCTTTAATGTTTACGTTTTTAGGAATTGTCTTTTTCAACATTCAATCATACTTTAAGTTGGCATTAATCTTTTATGGTTTAGGCGTACTTTTTTATGTTATAGTAAGCTTAAAAAAAGCAGTAGTTATTCCTATAAAAAGTATTTGTATTGCTACGATACCTTTTCTCATTGTGTATTTAGTTCCACTAATTTTTTATTCTGATGTTGTGCAAGGAGATATATTTAACTACATCATGTTTTACGTATTTTTTGTTGGTTTGTTCTTTTTCATTTCTATACTTGTATATGTCAATCAGCCTAATAAAACCAACTTGTGGTTATTCTGTTCAGGAATATTATTTTTAATCTCTACAACTATTCATGGATATAATCTTTTTTTTGAATACTTAACCGTAGTAAGAGTTGGAGTTGTATGTACTTTTTTAATAATGCACTTTGCAATGTATAAATATGTTAGTAAACAATAAATATCTAATACTAAGCGTATTTAGAAATGGTTAGCAATCAATAAAAAATAAAAACGATAGGAAATCAAAGTAGAAATAATTTACTTTGCTACGTTAATGAAAAAAATCACTTTACTACTTGTAAGCCTTCTTCTCTGTATTGTAGCGGTAGATATTCTATGGTTATTTTTTCCAGACTATGTAGAAAGAAAATATGCAATTGTTCTCACTATTCCCGTGATAATGCTTTGCTATTTTTTACAAATTGAAATAAAAAATATATTGTATTTATTAGCGCTAATAGCTTTTATGATAGCGGATTATTATTTTTTTATTGAAAAAAGCCTTGCAAATGGAATTACGAGTAGTGGTATTGCGTTATCTATTTACGGTATTATTGTGTTAAAACAATCACATTATATTTCCATTAAAAGCCTTCTAGTAAATACAATTCCCTTTTTAATTATATACATGTTGCCGTTTCTATTTTTTATAGATAAAATAGGTGATAACATCTTTGGAGAAGTTATCTTTTACTCTTTTGGGATAGGCTATTTTTCGTTTTTGTCGATAATGACATATTATAATAGAAAGAATAAAATCACTCAAAAGCTACTAATGTCAGGTATTGCCACAGCTATTATGGGAATGCTGTTTGGAGTCTATTTATTCATAGATAGCAAACCGTTTTATTCTGTATTAGCAAATGCGCTCTTTGTGTATTCTCATTATGAAATGTGGAGATACATAACTATAAAAGATGCAAATGACACTATTGAAAACGAATCAATTACACTATAATCGATTTTCCATTAGCAATGACATTCTTTTCATCATCAAAATAAAAGTCAATTCTACCAATATAAACACCATACGCACCAACTTGATTTACTAAAACAGAATCCCCATTTAGGTTTTTCTCAATAGTTGGTTTTGGTAAAAATGTATGTGTGTGTCCACCAATAATCAAATCGATATCTTTGGTTTTTCTAGCGAGAATTAAATCAGAAGGTCTTTCTGGATTTTTTCTATAATTATAACCTATGTGTGATAAACAAATGACTAAATCGCACTTTTCATCTTCTTTCAAAACGCGACTCATATCTTGCGCAAACTCAATAGGATCGTGATACACAGTTTCTTTATACATACGTTTGTCTACCAAACCATCTAGTTTTACACCAAGCCCGAAAATTCCAATCTTGATTCCATCTTTTGTAAAGATTTTATAGGGTTTCACATGTGTGTCCATCACCGTATTTTTGAAATCGTAATTTGCAGAAACAAACTCAAAATTAGCATTTGGTAACTGCGCGTACAATCCGTCAATTCCATTATCAAAATCGTGGTTTCCAATCGTAGCCAAATCGTATTTCATCATACTCATTAACTTAAACTCCAATTCGCCACCATAATAATTAAAATATGGAGTTCCTTGAAAAATATCTCCTGCATCTAATAACAATGTATTAGGATTTTCTTTACGAATCTTTGAAACTAACGTTGCTCTTCGTGCAGCACCACCTTGATTAGGGTTTCTAGGATGATTTGCTCCAAAAGGATCAATATGACTATGAACGTCATTTGTATGTAAAATAGTAATATGTTTCTTTGCTGAACTTGCGGTAAAACTTTGTAAAGACAAACCACCTAAAGTTACAAAAGCACTAGTTGCTAACGAATGTTGTATAAAATCTCTTCTCTTCATCATGTGTGGTTTTATAATTTTACAAATCTGCCATCAAGTCGTGCAGGTATTGTATCTACTGTTTTAAAATAATCAATCATTGCGTTTCTAATCTTGTAATCTAAAACTTCTAAAGTCACTGGGTCTTTTAGGAAATTCATACGATCTCCTCCATGTTGTAAATAATCAGAAGTTACTACAGTATAGGTGCGTCCGTCTTCAATAGGTTTTCCGCCAATTAAAGCTTCTTTCAGGCTAAAATCAGGATTAAGCTTAATGGTTAAACCAGCAATTGGATGTGCTCTTTTCGCTTTCGCTAGATAGTCTACTAGTGCTTTTACATTCTCAGAGGTCAATTCGGCAACGACAATAGAATTTTCAAAAGGCATCACATTAAAAGCGGTACGTGTTGTAATTGGACCTTCTGCAATTGGCGCACGAATTCCACCATGATTCAATAAGCAAATGTCAATACTTTTCCCAGTACGTTTTTTATACACAGGTTCTGATTGTATTTTAACAAAATCTGCCATTAAATTTCCAATGGTAGTTTCAAACTCACCATCACGTTTGTGCATATCTTTAGGTGCGTAACTCAGCACTTTTTCCATATCTTCTTGGATACGGTCGCGATACGGTTTTATATATTCTTCAATTTCTTGATTAGCAGTAATAGAATCATTTATATTGATACGTTTTCCTTCAATTCGGGAAACATCTTGCTTTTCTTTAGCACAAGCGAACACTAAAAAAACAGCCAATAATGCAATAATTTTTCTCATAAAAAATAAATTATGTGGCAAATTATGAAAAATCATAGATACTATTAGCGCTATCTACACTAAAAAATTGTAAAAACACACAGTTTTTTTGTGATTCTAGGGCAAAAATCAACGTTCGTTGTTAAAAAACGACGTTTGTTAACTATATTTTTCTCTTTCAATAGTTGCTTGTAAATTGCGGTATAACTAACGTTTTAAGGGGTAAAAGTTAAGTTTAGGTTAAGTTGAATGAGATGTATACATATAGTATGCATCTCATTTTTTTGTTTAAAAACTGTACTTTTGTAATGAATTAAATAGAATACATGTTTTTAAAAGCATTACAATACAAGTCCTCTAAAAAAGTATTAACGCGAAAATTAGCAAAAACGACTGCAAAAGAAGTTAGTACAGAGCCAATTGCAACTATTGGAATCCTTATCAATGCTGATGAAACTCAGAACATTCAGCAAATAACGGATCATATTGGAATTGATGCTCAAGTTCATGTATTGTGTTATCATAAAGATTTTAAAAAGACACGAACGGTAGATTATCCTGTTTTCTATGAAAAAGATTTTGGTTGGAAAGGAAAACCGAAATCTGAAACATTACAACATTTTTTAAAAACACCGTTAGATTTGTTAATTAGTTATTACAGTTCAGACATAGTACCATTGCAATTAGTATCAGGCTTGCACTTAGCAAATTTAAAAGTTGGAATTGCTGGAACTGCGCAAGAAATTCATGACGTAATCATTCAAACGAAAGAAACAGAAATAGCTATTTTTAAAAAAGAACTACACAAATATTTACACATACTTAATAAACTATCATAATGAAGAAATTCATCGGAACTGGAGTTGCATTAGTTACACCTTTTAATGCAGATCATTCGGTAGACGTTACGGCACTTACAAACATTGTAGAGCATGTTATTAAAGGAGGAATAGATTACTTAGTTGTTTTGGGAACAACTGCAGAAAGCGCTGTGTTAACATCAGAAGAAAAACAGCTAGTTGTAAATACCATTGTAAAAACAAATAATAAACGTTTGCCAATCGTTTTGGGGATTGGTGGAAATAATACGGCAGCCGTTGTAAACGAATTAAAAACAACTAATTTAGAAGATGTTGACGCAATCTTGTCAGTATCTCCGTTTTACAATAAACCTACACAAGAAGGAATATACCAGCATTTTAAAGCTGTAGCAGAAGCAAGTCCAAAACCAATAATTTTATACAATGTTCCAGGTCGTACGGCAAGTAATGTATTGCCTGAAACGGTAATTCGCTTAGCAAATGACTTTGAAAATATTATTGCAGTAAAAGAAGCTGCAGGCGATATTGTACAAGCAATGCGATTAATAGACGGTACACCAAAAGATTTCTTGGTAATTTCTGGAGACGATATGATTACGTTGCCAATGGTTTTTGCAGGTGGAGCAGGAGTGATTTCTGTAATTGGGCAAGGATATCCGAAAGAGTTTTCAGAAATGGTTCGTTTAGGATTGGCAGGAAATGTAACAGAAGCAAACAAATTGCATTATAAAGTTATGCCTTCTATTGATTACATCTTTGAAGAAGGAAATCCAGCAGGAATCAAAGCAGTTTTTGAAAAACTAGGATTGTCAACAGCTATAGTTCGTTTACCATTAATAGAAGCTTCACAAGCACTCAAAGAAAAATTAAATACATTTACGGATCAATTGAATTCATAAAAATGTAATGGCTACAAACAAAGTAAAAGATCCAGGACTTGGCGTATCTACGGTTACGAGTGCAAAACGAATCGTAAACAAAGATGGTTCGTTCAACATAAAACATCTGAACGGAAAAGCTGGAATTTCTGCGTTATATGCATATTTAGTAGACATCAGTTGGGCGCGTTTTTTCTGTTTAGTATTTCTAGCATACTTTGTATTGAACGTATTTTTTGCTACAATATATGTGATTATTGGTGTTGAATATATTAGTGTAATACCACAATCATTAAAGAGAGATTTTGTAAATGCTTTTTTCTTTTCATCACAAACAGTTACTACTTTAGGATACGGAGCAATGGCTCCACAAGGCATCTTAGCAGGAATTGTTTCAAGTTGTCACGCTTTAATAGGATTATTAAGTTTTTCATTCGTAACAGGATTATTATACGGACGTTTCTCTAAGCCAAAAGCTTCAATTGAATTTAGCAAAAACATCATTTACAGAGATTTTAAAGACGGAAAAGCATTAATGTTTCGTTTAATAAACAGTAAAACAGATGTTATGATCAATCCGAGAATTGTGGTAACACTCGCAATTACGGAAGAAGATGAAGCACATGGATATCGTAGAAATTTCTATCAATTAGAATTAGAAAGAGATAAAATTACATATTTGCCAACAACATGGACATTGGTACATGAAATCACGGAAGATTCACCGTTGGCAAAATTTTCTAAAGACGAAATAAAAAGTCTAAATGGAGAATTTCTCATCATGATTACATATTATGATGAAGCTTTTAACGAAGAAGTCTATAAGTTACATTCATATACTTTTGAAGAGTTACTCATGGATGTTGCGTTTGAAAAGGCATTCTATTTTGATGAAGAAGGATATACAGTTTTAGATCATCACAAGCTAAGTAACACAAGCAAATTGTAAATACTAAATATTGAATTCTAACTAAATAAGCAAGTCTTTTAACCTGCATAACTACAATGAATCTTCATTAAAAAGTTAAAACTATGATAAAGACTATTAAAAACAAATATGTAAAGTTAATTTAGCAGCTTAAAAATGTTTTTTTAATACATAATAAATACATACTTTTGCAAGATGTTTAAAAATATGAAGAAGTTTCTTTACATACTATTAGTGACAATCACGTTAGCTTCGTGTAGTGAATACCAAAAGGCGTTAAAGTCTGAAGATATAAAGGTAAAATACGAATTAGCTGAACGTTTATTCAAAGAAGGAAAATTTAAAAAATCAAGTAGACTTTTTGAGCAAGTAGTTCCAAGATATCGTGGAAAACCTCAAGGAGAACGTGTTACATACATGTACGGGAAAAGTTTATTTGAAATAGGACAATACTTTGTTGCGGCGTATCAATTTGAGCGTTTTGCAAAATCATATCCAAAAAGTGATAGTTTACAAAGAGCGTTATTCTTTGAAGCGAAAAGTTACTACATGGAATCTCCTCGTTACAGTATAGACCAAACAGAAACAAAAAAAGCGATTAACAAGCTTCAAGGTTTCATCAATAACTATTCTGACTCACCAGATATGCCAGAAGCAAACAAAATGGTAAGTGAGTTGACAACAAAAATAGAAAAGAAAGCATACGAGATAGCAAAGCAATATAATACGATTGCTGACTATAAAGCATCTATCAAAGCAACGGAGAACTTCCTTTCGGATTTTCCAGGAACTTCATTTCGTGAAGATGCAATGTTTTTAAAATTAGATTCATCATACAAACTAGCTTCAAAAAGTTTTGTAACTTTAATGAAAGAACGTTTTGAAGATGCTTCATCAGCATATAGAACGTTAGTAAAGTTTTATCCAGAATCAAAATACAAAGAAGAAGCTGACGAAATAATGGCTTCAATTACTCAAGAATTAGAAAAAATTTCAAAATAACCCTGAATTATGGTTGATATTAAAAACTTAGACGCTCCAATTAGCACAACAACAATTGAAAGAAATCAATTTGATGCGCCAACGGATAACATTTATGAAGCAATTTCTGTAGTTGCAAAAAGAGCAATACAAATCAATTCAGAAATTAAAAAAGAACTTATCGAGAAGTTAGACGAGTTTGCTACACACAATGATAGTTTAGAAGAAATCTTCGAAAACAAAGAGCAAATTGAAGTATCTAAATTCTACGAAAAACTTCCAAAGCCACATGCAATCGCAGTACAAGAGTGGTTAGAAGAAAAAATATACTACCGTAACACTAAAGAAGAAGCATAGTATATGTCAATATTAAGGGGCAAAAAAGTATTATTAGGCATAACTGCTGGAATTGCCGCTTATAAGACAGCTTCATTAGTACGGTTATTCATAAAAGCAGGCGCTGAAATCAAAGTGATTATGACGCCTGCTGCTAAAGAATTTATTACTCCGTTAACATTATCTACACTTTCTAAAAATCCTGTGCACTCGTCGTTTACTAACGAAACTGACGAAAATGATGTATGGACAAACCATGTAGAACTTGGTTTATGGGCAGATTTTATGCTAATTGCTCCAGCAACAGCAAATACCATGTCCAAAATGGCAACAGGAAACAGCGACAACTTATTATTAGCTACATATTTATCTGCAAAATGTCCTGTATATTTTGCACCAGCAATGGATTTAGATATGTACAAACACGATTCTACCAAAAACTCTTTTGAAAAACTAACCAGTTTTGGAAACATAATGATTCCTGCAACAAGCGGCGAATTGGCAAGTGGTTTAGTTGGTGAAGGTAGAATGGCAGAACCTGAGGACATTATTTCATTTATTGAAAATGATATTTTAGGAAAGCTTCCGCTGAAAGGAAAAAAAGTGATGATTACGGCTGGTCCAACCTATGAAGCAATAGATCCTGTGCGTTTTATTGGAAATCATTCGTCAGGGAAAATGGGTTTTGCATTGGCATTAACTGCTGCAAACTTAGGTGCTGAGGTAATTTTAATTGCAGGGCCAAACAATCAAAGTATCAAACACTCTTCTGTAAATGTTATTGATGTAACAAGTGCGGAAGATATGTATAATGCGGCTCACAACGATTTCCCAACGGCAGATATTGCTATTTTAGCAGCAGCTGTTGCGGATTATAAGCCAAAAGATGTTGCTTCTCAGAAAATAAAAAAGAAGGATTCATCGTTAACTATAGAATTGATCAAAACAAAAGATATATTAGCTTCGTTAGGAGTCATAAAAAAAGATCAGTTTTTAGTTGGTTTTGCATTAGAAACGAACAATGAATTAGAAAATGCAAAAGGGAAACTCACCAAGAAGAAATTAGACATGATTGTCTTAAATTCATTAAATGACAAAGGTGCAGGATTTGGCAAACCAACAAATAAAGTAACGATAATTGACAAAAAAATGAATACCTTAGCTTTCGGATTAAAATCGAAAGCTGAAGTAGCCAACGATATATTTAGTGAAATTTTAAAGCGAATCAATGCGTAATCTTGTTTTAAGTATCTTAGTATTTGGTGCAGTATGTTTTTCAACAACTGCGCAAGAATTGAATTGTCAAATCTCGATTGATGCACAACAAGTCAATCAGACAAATCAGCAAATTTTTAAAACATTAGAGCGTTCGCTAACCGATTTTGTAAACAAAACTCAGTGGACAAACAAGAAGTTTGCAGCTTCTGAACGTATCAACTGTAGTATGGTAATTAATGTTTCGCAATACAATTCGGATGAATTTGTAGCTACGATTCAAGTACAATCATCACGTCCAATCTATAACTCATCATTTGAATCACCAGTATTCAATTTCAATGACAGACAATTTAGATTTATCTATCAAGAATTTCAACCAATTGTATACAATCCAAATGCATTTACAACGAACTTAGTTGCTGTAATTTCGTATTATGTATATGTAATTTTAGGTATTGATTCAGATACGTTTAAACTTCGTGGTGGATCTGAATATTATGCGCAAGCACAACAAATAGTAAACTTAGCACAACCAAGTCCATTTGTTGGGTGGAAAGAAGCTGATGGAAATCGTACTCGTTGGTTGTTATTAGACAACTTATTAAACAATACGCACAAAGAATACAGAACTGTAATGTATAACTATCACAGAGCAGGAATGGATTTAATGGCAGATGATACACGTGCTGCAAAGACAACTGTAGCAAGTAGTTTAGAACTTTTTAAAGCATTAAATAATAGACGTCCAAATTCTTTCTTATTGCAAACGTTTTTTGATGCAAAAGCAGATGAAATTCAAAGTATCTATTCTGGCGGACCAAAAGTAAATGTTGTTAAGCTGGTAGAAACCCTAAATAGAGTAGCGCCATTTCATGCAACGAAGTGGGAAAAAATTAAATTCTGATTCTTACGAAAATTTAATGCAATAGTCTACTTTTGTAATTCAATAAAACACTGTTGCATTGCTCACACAATTATCTATAAAAAACTTTGCGTTAATTGATTCTTTACAAGTCGAATTTGATAAAGGATTGACTATTATTACAGGAGAAACTGGTGCAGGAAAATCTATTCTGCTTGGCGGTCTGGCTTTAATATTAGGAAAGCGTGCAGATTTATCTTCTTTAAAAGATACCACTCGAAAGTGTGTGATTGAAGCCGAATTTTCGATTAAAAAATACAAACTCAAAAACTTTTTTGAAACAAACGATCTTGATTATGATCATGATACGATTGTAAGACGCGAAATATTACCTTCAGGAAAATCAAGAGCGTTTATCAATGATGTTCCCGTTCGTTTAGGAGTATTGAATGCGCTTGGTGATCAATTGATAGATATACATTCGCAACATCAAACATTGCAACTAACAGACAATCAATTTCAGTTTCAAGTCATTGATACATTGGCAAATGTTTCGGATGAAGTTATTTCGTATCAAACACTATTGAGCGATTATCAAAAAGCACAAAAAGAACTTCAAAAAATACGTCAAGAGCAAGCAGATTTAGAAAAGGAACATGATTATAATATGTTTTTGCTAAAAGAATTAGAAGAAGCAAAACTTGAAGGTTTAATCATGTCAGATTTAGAGTCACAATACGAGCGTTTGAATAGTGCAGAAGATATTAAAACAAATTTGAGTGCTTCTGAACAATTACTATCTGATGAACAAGTTGGTGTTTTAAACTTAATTTCTGAATTGCAAACAACTTCTGGGAAACTTGCGAATATTGCTCCAGAATTTTTCAATCTAGCTGAACGTATTAAAAGTGTATACATTGAATTAGATGATGTATATAATGAAGTCATCAATTTACAAGCAAATGCTGAGTTCGATCCTGAATTGCTAGAACAAATAGGGGCGAAGCTTCAAAAAATATTCGATCTGCAAAAAAAGCATAACGTATTAACTGTAGAAGAATTACAAAGTATACAAAACTCATTAGCAGAAAAAGCACAGGTATCTGAAAATATCGATGATATCATTGCGGCTAAAGAACAAGAATTACAAGCATTACAAGCACAGTTAAAAACGATTGCAACTTCTATTCATAAAAAACGTGTTGCAGGAATTCCAACACTAACAGAACAATTGGAGTCAATGTTAGCAACATTAGGAATGCCAAATGCACGATTCAATATTAAAATATCGCAAACAGATCAGTTGTATGCAAACGGAATGGACGATTTACAATTTCTATTTGCAGCAAATAAAGGAGGAAACTTTAATGAACTCAAAAAAGCAGCTTCTGGTGGAGAATTATCACGTGTGATGTTGTGTATCAAAGCAATTCTTTCAAAATATATGCAACTGCCAACAATTATGTTTGACGAAATTGATACAGGAGTTTCGGGAGAAGTTGCGAATAAGATGGCGAAGATTATGCAAAATATGGGGAAAAGTATGCAAGTATTTTCCATTACACACTTGCCACAAATTGCAGCAAAAGGAAAGCAGCATTTCAAAGTGTATAAAAAAGATGTAAACGAAGTGACCACAACACATTTAAAAAAGCTTCAAGAGGACGAACGTGTTCGGGAAATTGCACAAATGTTGAGCGGAGCAAAAATATTAGATTCTGCTTTAGCCAATGCAAAAGAATTGTTGAAATCGTAAAACAGAATATTCAATACATTCACATCGTACAATTAAATCTTTTACCATATCTTTGACCTACCAAACGACTAAAAACAACTAGCATGTCATATAATTTATTAAAAGGAAAAAGAGGAATCATATTTGGTGCTTTAGACGAAAACTCTATCGCATGGAAAACAGCTGTACGTGTTCATGAAGAAGGCGGAACATTTGTATTAACAAATGCGCCAATAGCACTGCGTATGGGGACAATAAAAAACTTGGCTGAACAAACAGGTTCTGAAGTTATTCCTGCGGATGCTACAAGTATAGAAGACCTTCAAAACTTAGTTGACAAATCTGTGGAAATCCTTGGTGGAAAAATTGACTTCGTATTGCATTCTATCGGAATGTCTGTAAATGTTAGAAAAGGAAGACATTACACAGATATGAATTATGATTGGACGACAAAAGGTTGGGGTATTTCTGCGGTTTCTTTTCATAAAGTAATGCAAACATTATACAAAGCCGACGCAATGAGCGAATGGGGAAGTATTGTGGCACTAACTTACATGGCCGCACAACGTACATTTCCAGATTATAACGATATGGCAGATAATAAGTCATACTTAGAATCAATTGCACGTAGTTTTGGATATTTCTTCGGAAAAGAGAAAAATGTACGTGTCAATACCATTTCTCAATCACCAACGCCAACAACCGCTGGACAAGGTGTAAAAGGATTTGACGGATTTATTTCGTATGCAGAAAAAATGTCTCCACTAGGAAATGCTACAGCATTAGATTGTGCAAACTATACAGTAACATTATTTTCGGACTTAACAAGAAGAGTTACAATGCAAAACCTTTACAATGATGGAGGATTCTCTAATACAGGAGTAAGTCAGGAAGTAATTGAAAGATTTACAGAAGAATAAGCATACAATACATAACATATTATAAAAATGCCTCTAAAATTTAGAGGCATTTTTTTTGAAATAGAACAAAGAAATTTTGATGTGTTAAATGTAAAAGGGTAAACTTTTTCTCTTTATTCATAAGACTTTGAAGAATATTTTGAATCTGAATAATGTAAGTATAGGTGTGAAAAATGTATACGAACAATTGATAATCATATATATAGATTACATCATTACTTGTAAAATATCATATGTTTTTATAGATTAGTCATCTCGAACTCAATTTTTTAAGAAACTAATAACCGACTATGAATAAACTAGTACGTTTCTTCTTCATTACAATAGTATGTACATTTTCAACTAAAATATATGCACAGACATACTTTCAAGATCAAGCTACTGCGCTTGGAGTTGGTGACATGTGCGGTACTATCTTCTTAGGTGGTGGAATATCTTTCTATGATTTTAATAATGATGGTTGGGATGATGTTACCATTGCGACACAGAGTGGTGATCCGTTAAAAATCTATAAAAATAATGGAGACGGAACATTTTCGCTTGAAACTACACTCAATCCTAACAACACTTCGCAACAAAAGCAGGTAGTTTGGGTTGATATTGACAACGATGGTGATAATGATTTATATGTTGCTAGTGATTTAGGTGGAAGTCGTTTATACAGAAATGATATCACTTCACTTGTGGATATAACGGTTGCTAGTGGTTTACCATCAACTGCAATAGATAACTATGGCGCTTCTTGGGGTGATTATAATAATGATGGAAATCTGGATGTATTTATCTGTAATAGAGGAGTAAATGTAATCTCTCAGAATTATCTCTACAAAAATAATGGAGATGGAACATTCTCAAATGTTAGTGACACAGCCGGAATAAGTACAGGTAATCATTTATCATTCTGTTCTGCTTTTTTTGATTACAATAATGATGGTTGGCAAGATATCTACATGGCCAACGATAAAGTAAATACAACTAATATTCTATACAGAAATAATGGAGATGGAACATTTACAGATGTAAGTGAAGAATCTGGAACCAATATAGCAATTGATGCAATGTCAGTTACAATTGCAGACTATAATAGTGATACTTGGTTTGATATATATGTAACAAATGGAATTCAAGGAAACTACTTTCTAAAAAACAATGGAGATGGGACGTTTACTAATATAGCTTCTAGTACAGGAACAATATTTAATAGTGTAGCATGGGGATCTGTATTCTTAGATGCGGAAAACGATGGTAACTTAGATTTATATGTAAGCGGTTCACTTGATGGAGGAGTTCCAGGTTTAGCTTCAGCAGCATTCTATACAAATAATGGTAATGACTTATTTACGCAAGGAAATAGTGTTGGTTTTGTAACTGATACAAGTGAAAGTTATTCAAATGCAATTGGAGATACAGACAATGATGGTTTTCCTGAAATAATAGTAAGTAACTCTGGGAATGAAAATATATTCCTATGGAAGAATGAAACAGTAAGTACAAACAATTGGCTAAAAGTAAATCTAGAAGGAACAACAAGTAATAAACAAGGTATTGGTGCTACCATAGAAATAAAATCAGGCGGAACACCTCAATATAGATATACTGTTTGTGGAGAAGGGTATATAGCACAAAACTCAGGTTCAGAATTTTTTGGAATAGGAGGTGATACAGCTATTGAATATGTGAAAATAACCTGGTTAGGAGGCGCACAAGATATACTATACAACATAATGCCAAACCAAACCTTACATATAATAGAAGGAAGTAGTCCATTAAGTATTGATGAGTTTGAAGAAAAAACGCATCTTACAATATATCCTAATCCAACTTCAGGAAATATATGGGTTCATACAGAAATTCAAGAAGACTTCAAATATCAAATATTTGATATAAAAGGTAGTATGATTAAAGAAGGTATTGTAGACCAAAATAAATACATAAAAATAGAAGACTTATCCTCTGGATATTACCTCCTAAAAATTAGGACCTCAAAAGGTGTTTTTAACAAAAATATAATGTTAAAGTAATCTAAAAATAAAAATGAAAATTAGCAAGTATTTTACACTTTATCGATAAATCAATGTTCTTCATCGATATTAGTGCCTTCCAATCAAAAAAAAGATCGTATTTTTCTCTGATATTCAACTAACTAACAAAAATCAAACTTATTTATGAAAAAAATTACATTTAAAATTTTTATGGTAATGTGCTTGTTAGGTACCTATGTAGGTGTCTCTCAAACATTAAATCAAGCTGCAAGTTGGCCTAATGCAGGTTGGACACTTTCTGGTACGTATACTGCTGGAGGATTACTATCTGATCCAACAGGAGCAGGTACTACACTTACATGGGATGATGATGTCGCCGGTAACGGTTCGGGTGATGATATCCAAGCTACCTCGCCAGTAATCGATCTTACTGCAGCGAGTGGAGCCGGAGAAACATGGGTTACAGTAGCTGGAGACTATACGTATAGAGCTCTTGGAGGAGATGTTTTAGCAATTGAAACATATGATGCTGATGCAATGACTTGGTCAGCATTAGAAACATTTGCAGGAAACTCTACGGTAAACGATTTCAGAACATGTGCAAATACTGCAGCATATACAACTGCGGTTCTTGACATTTCTGGTTTTACAGCTACACAATTATCAGGATTTCAATATCGTATTTCTTACAATGACCAAGGAGGTTGGCAATGGGGATGGTGTTTAACTTCACCAACTATTACTTCAGCTGCACCACCATCTTGTGTTGATCCTTCTGTGTTAACAGCAACAACGATTACTGACACAACTGCCGATTTAGGTTGGACAGAAAACGGAACTGCTACGTTATGGGATGTAGAAGTTTTAACTACAGGAACACCAGCAACAGGAACACCTACTGCTACAGGAGTTGCAAATCCTTATGGAGCAACTGGACTTACAGCTGATACAGAATATGATTTTTATGTAAGAGCTGATTGTGGACCAGGTGGAACTTCTAACTGGGTTGGACCTTTTACATTCAGAACAGCTTGTGCTGCAATTGCTGCACCGTATACGGAAGACTTTGAAATGTTTGCTACTGCTGATGCTGCATTTACATTAGAAAATTGTTGGACAGGTACAGGTGGAACATACTTTTGGGAATCTGCTCCAGGAACTGATACTGGATCAGGAGGAACAGGACCAGATCCAACAATCACAACTGGAAACTATTTTTATACAGAAGCTTCAAATGGAGCAAATGGAGACACAACTGATTTATTATCTCCATTAGTAGATTTAACAGCACTTACTGCACCAGCATTAACGTTTAACTATCACATGTTTGGTGGACAAATAGGAACATTAGATGTTATTGTAAACGGAACAACAAATGTTTGGACATTAAGTGGACAACAGCAAGCATCTGCTACAACTGCTTGGGAATTAGCTGTTGTAGATTTAGCTGCATATGCAGGGCAATCAATTACAATTACATTTAGAGCAACTAGCGCAGGAACATTTGAAGGAGATATCGCAATTGATAACGTATCATTTACAGAATTACCAGCATGCCCACTACCTAATGCATTAACAGCTACAATGATCACAGATACAACAGCTGATTTAGGATGGACAGAAAACGGAACTGCTACGGCATGGGATGTTGAAATCGTTGATATTACTGCTTCAGGAATGGCAACAGGAACACCTACTGCATCAGGAGTTACAAACCCTTATTCAGCAATGGGACTTACTCAAAACAATGATTATGCTTTTTATGTAAGAGCAGATTGTGGAGGAGGAACTTTCTCAGCATGGGCTGGACCATTTAACTTCTCTACATTAGAAACATGTCCAACGCCAACTGCGTTGACTGCAACAAATATAATGGAAACAACTGCTGACTTAGGTTGGACAGAAAACGGAGCAGCAACTATTTGGAATATTGAATTAGTTGATCTTACAGCAGGAGGAACGGCTACAGGGACTGCAACAGCATCTGGAGTTATGAATCCATATATGGCAACAGGTTTAGTTGGAGATAACAACTATGAGTTCTACGTACAAGCTGATTGTGGAGTAGATGGAACATCTGCATGGGCAGGACCATTTGCATTCGCTACACCGTATGTAGCAGTACCACCAACATGTTCTGGAGGAACTTTCTTAGATTCAGGAGGAATGTCAGGTGATTACTCAAGTGGTGAAAACATTACTTATACAATTTGTCCAGATAATGCTGGAGATGCTGTAACAGTAGAATTCACTTTCTTCAGCACAGAAAATAACGGAGCTACTGCATGTTATGATGGATTAACAGTTCATGATGGAGCAGATGCTACAGCAACAACAATTGATCCTCCAGGAGGTGGAACAATCTGGTGTTGGGATAGAAATGATACACCAGCAGATGGAACAGGAGATTTACAAGGTATGATGATTGAATCTTCTGATGCGTCAGGATGTTTAACTTTTGTATTTACATCTGATGGATCTGTTACAAGACCAGGATGGCAAGGAAACATTACATGTAACCCATTATCTGTAGAGTCTGCAGAAGTTAGAGGATTTTTACACTATGTAGATACTGTAAACAATAGCTTTAATGTAAATGCACAAAGTAATATCCAATCTATTGAAGTATATAATTTAGTTGGACAAATCATTACGACTGCTAAACCAAATGCTGCTTCTGGAGAAGCTAACTTAGGTTCAGTTAAAAATGGTGTTTTCTTTGCAAGAGTAACATTAGAAAATGGAAGAACTTCAGTTGTTAAATTCGTGAAGTAATTTTATAAAAAAAATATATATTATTAAAAGCTGTTCTTTTGAGAACAGCTTTTTTTTGTTTCTATAATTACGATATAGCGCACAAAATTTTTCAATAATTGTTTCTGAATATAACATTTTTGACATACAAGTTATATCAACTTCCTTCTATATATTTAATAAGAAAAGTGGCTGTATAATTATTAAAAATGAGACGATAGTATTACAAACACAATTAAAACTATTAAAAAAATAATCTTTTATAAATAATTCTTATATTTAACGTACTAACTAACTAATAATCTTTTAGTATGAAAAAAATTACATTTAAAATTTTTATGATAATCTGCTTGTTAGGTACCTATATTGGTATCTCTCAAACATTAAATCAAAACGCAATGTGGCCAAATGCAGCTTGGACAGTTACGGGAACGTATAATGCGGATCCGTCAGCTTTTGAAGCAAACCCGACTGTTGATGCTAATTTTGCTTTTGATGATGATGATGCTGGAAACGGAAGTGATGATGATATTGCTGCTGAATCACCAGTAATTGACTTAACAGCTGCTCATGGAGCAGGAGAAACATGGATTACAATTTCAGGGAATTTTGTTTACAATTATAATAATGATGATATTTTACAATATGAATATTGGGATGCAGATGCAAGTACATGGAATATAATTGGTGTTCCAGTTGATGCTGATACTGCAGGAGCTCCAACTGATAACTTTTGTACTGGAACTACAGAAGCATATACGACAGATGTTCTTAACATTGTTGGATTTACTGCGACGCAATTATCAGGTTTTAGATATAGAATTTACTTTGATGATTTAGTAGGAGGAGCAGGTTTTGAGTGGGGATTTTGTTTTGATTCTCCAACAATTACCTCTGCAACACCACCATCATGCCCAGACCCATCTACTTTAGCTGTAGCTAATATTACAGATACAACAGCAGATTTATCTTGGTTAGAAAGTGGAAGTGCAACTGCTTGGGATGTTGAAATAGTAACAACAGGAACACCGCCAACGGGAACTGCAACTGCAACTGCTGTTTCAAACCCATACGCGGCAACTGGTCTTATGCAAAATACAGAATATGATTACTATGTAAGAGCTAATTGTGGTGTTGATGGAACTTCAGCATGGATTGGACCTTTCACATTTAGAACAGCTTGCGCTCCAATTGCAGCACCATACAGCGAAAATTTTGAAACATTTACAACAGCAGGAACTGCGTTTGTTTATGAAAACTGTTGGACTGGAACTGGTGGGAATTACTTTTGGGAATCTTCACCTGGAACAGATGTAGGATCTGGCGGAACAGGACCAGCTCCATCAATTACTACAGGAAACTACTTTTATACAGAAGCATCAGCTGGAGCAAATGGTGA
This sequence comes from Kordia sp. E, assembly GCF_056033805.1. Taxonomy (NCBI): domain Bacteria; kingdom Pseudomonadati; phylum Bacteroidota; class Flavobacteriia; order Flavobacteriales; family Flavobacteriaceae; genus Kordia; species Kordia sp. E. Next base: position 366,666 of record NZ_JBRASR010000004.1, on the reverse strand, counting down.
TACAACTGATTTAATATCTCCATTAGTAGATTTAACAGCATTAACAGCTCCTGCACTAACGTTTAACTACCACATGTTTGGTGGACAAATAGGAACATTAGATGTATTAGTTAATGGAACTGCAAATGTATGGACATTATCTGGAGAGCAACAAACTAGTGATACAGCTCCTTGGGAACTTGCAGTTGTAGATTTAGCTGCGTATGCAGGTCAAACTATATCAGTTACGTTACGAGCTACAAGTGCTGGTACATTTGAAGGAGATATTGCAATTGATAATATTGCATTTGATGAATTGCCATCTTGTTCAGCACCAAACGCATTAACAGCGACAAATATCGATGGTTTTTCTGCTGATTTGGGATGGACAGAAAGTGGAACAGCTACTTTATGGAATATTGAACTAGTAGATATAACAGGTGGAGGAACTGCTACAGGAACTCCTACAGCTACTGGAGTTACAAATCCATATGATGCGAGTGGGTTAACACCTTCAAATGATTATGAATTCTATGTGCAAGCAGATTGTGGAGTAGATGGAACTTCTGCATGGGTAGGACCGTTTTCATTCACTACTTTAGTGGCATGTCCAGCACCATCTGCATTAACTGCAACAAATATAATGACAACATCAGCAGATTTAGGATGGACAGCTGGTGGATCAGAAGCACGCTGGGATGTTGAGATTGTTGATATTACAGCTGGAGGAACTGCTACAGGAACTCCTACTGCTTCAAGTATCCCAAATCCATATAGCGCTAGCGGTTTAACTGATAGTAATAATTATGAATATTATGTAAGAGCAAACTGTGCTGCTAATGGAAACTCTGTTTGGGTTGGACCATTTGCATTTACAACAGCTTGTCCTGCAATTGCAGCACCTTACACCGAAAATTTTGAAACGTTCACTACAGCTGGTACAGCTTTCTCTGCTGAAAACTGTTGGGCAGGAACTGGTGGAAACTATTATTGGGAATCTGCACCTGGAACGGATGCAGGATCAGGAGGAACAGGACCTGACCCTACAATTACAACAGGAAACTACTTTTATACAGAAGCATCAGCTGGTGCAAATGGTGATACCACTGATTTAATATCTCCATTAGTAGATTTAACAGCATTAACAGCTCCTTCATTAACATTTAACTATCACATGTTCGGAGCACAAATAGGAACATTAGATGTATTAGTTAATGGTACTACAAATGTATTTACAATATCTGGTCAACAACAAGCATCAGCTACAACTCCATGGGAATTGGCTGTTGTAGATTTAGCTGCATATGCTGGTCAAACTATATCTATTACATTTAGAGGAACAAGTGCAGGAACATTTGAAGGAGATATCTCTATCGATAATGTTTCTTTTGCAGAATTACCTGCATGTCCTACTCCTAATGGTTTAGGAGCAACAATGATAACAGACACTACTGCTGACTTAGGTTGGACAGAAAATGGAACATCTACTGCATGGGATATAGAAATTGTTGATATTACTGCAGCAGGGATGCCTACAGGAACGCCAACAACTTCGGGAGTTACAAACCCTTACACAGCAATGGGACTTACACAAAACAATGATTATGCTTTTTATGTAAGAGCAGATTGTGGTGGTGGAACATTCTCTGGATGGGCTGGACCACTTAATTTCTCAACATTAGAAACTTGTCCAGCACCAAGTGCGTTGACTGCTACAAACATAATGGAAACAACTGCTGACTTAGGTTGGACAGAAAATGGAGCCTCTATTTTATGGAATGTTGAATTAGTAGATTTAACGGCTGGAGGAACTGCGACAGGAACTGCAACTGCAACTGGAGTTGCAAATTCATATGCTGTTACTGGTTTAGTAGGAGATAATAACTATGAATTCTATGTACAAGCAGATTGTGGAGTAGATGGTGTATCTGCATGGGCAGGACCATTTGCATTTGCTACACCTTATGTAGCTGTGCCACCATCATGTACTAATGATACATTCTTAGATTCAGGAGGACAGTCAGGTCCGTATTCATCTGGAGAAAATATTACATACACAATATGTCCTGATAATGCAGGAGATGCAGTAACAGTAGAATTTACTTTCTTCTCAACAGAAAATAATGGAGCTGCTGCTTGTTATGATGGGTTAACAATTCATGACGGTGCTGACGCTACTGCAACAACAATTGATCCTCCAGGTGGTGGAACAATATGGTGTTGGGATGAAGATGATACACCTGCAGTTGGAACAGGAGATTTAGATGGTATGATGATTACTTCTTCTGATGCTACAGGATGTTTAACATTTGTATTTACATCTGACGGATCAGTTCAAAGAGATGGATGGGCTGGAAATATTACATGTGGACCATTATCTGTAGAATCTTTTGAAACTAGAGGTTTCTTACACTATGTAGATACTGTGAAAAATAGCTTTAATGTAATAGCACAAAGTGATATTAGTTCAATTGAAGTATATAACTTAGTTGGGCAAATTATTACTACAACTAAACCAAATGACCCTTCAGGAGCTGCTTATTTAGGTTCAGCTAAGAATGGAGTTTATTTTGCAAGAGTAACATTAGAAAATGGAAGAACTTCAGTTGTGAAATTCGTGAAGTAATTTTATAAAAATATATTTATCATTAAAAGCTGTTCTTCATTGAACAGCTTTTTTTGTTTGCCTATATTTGCTGCATGCAAATAAAATTCTCCATTATTGTTCCTGTATACAATAGACCTGATGAAGTAGAAGAATTATTGGAAAGTATTTCTAAACAAACATTTCAAGAAAATTTTGAAGTCGTTATTGTTGAAGATGGATCTACAATTCCTGCAAAAGCAATTATTGAAAAATATGCTGAGAAACTTACTATCAGTTATTTTTTTAAACAAAACTCAGGACCAGGCGATTCTAGAAATTACGGAATGGAACGCGCAAAAGGAAATTATTTCTTAATATTTGATTCTGATTGTATTTTACCACCACAATACTTAACGGAAGTTTCAAAAGCATTAGAGAAGCAATATGTAGATTGTTTTGGTGGACCAGATGCTGCACATAGCTCGTTTACTACAATACAAAAAGCAATTAGTTATGCAATGACTGCTTTTTTAACGACAGGAGGAATCAGAGGAGGAAAGAAAGCTGTAAACAAATTTCAGCCGAGAAGTTTTAATATGGGAATCTCTAAAGAAGTTTTTGAAAAAACACAAGGGTTTGGTCAAATTCATCCAGGAGAAGATCCTGATTTGACAATCCGAATTTGGAAAGAAGGTTATGAAACAACATTACTTCCAGAAGCATATGTATATCATAAACGTAGAATTTCATGGGAGAAATTTCATATTCAAGTGCGCAAATTTGGTATGGTACGTCCAATTTTAAATCTGTGGCATCCAAAAACGGCAAAACTTACCTATTGGTTTCCTACACTATTCTGTCTCGGATTTATAATTTCAATATTAGCAAGTATATTCTTTAAATTTCATTGGTTTTCATATGCATATGCCGTATATTTTGTAGCAATATTACTAGATGCTTTAAGAAGTACTAAAAGTGTAAAAATTGCTATATTGGCAATGTTAGCAGTTTGCATACAATTTTATGGATATGGTTTGGGCTTTTTAAAATCAACGATTGCTATAAAAATCTTTAAACGTGATCCAGAGAAACGGTTTCCTAAACTATTTTTTAAAAAATAATCTATGATTAAAGGAATTCAAAGTTTATTTACAGAAATACTAAAAGGAAAGAAAATCAATGTCTTCCTGATTTTTTTTGTGATTTCTTTTATTTTGTGGACTTTGGTCAAATTATCAAATACGTATACGGATACGATTACCATGAATGTTGAGTATACAAATCTTTCAAACGATAAAATTCTATTGGGAAGTCAAGAAACCATCATAGAAGCACAAGTAAAAACGACAGGTTTTCGAATGCTGCGACAAAAATTCTTCAAAAGCACTATTGAAGTTGATCTAAAAAAAGTAAATAAGTTAAAAACAGCAGAAACATTTTATGTATTATCTGATAATGCCATCAATAAACATATATATCAAGATACAGAAATTCTAAAAGTATCACCTGACACCTTATTTTTAAAACTTGGAAAAAATAAAACGAAAGAAGTCCCTGTTATTCATCAATTGGAACTAGCATTTGAAAATGGTTATAACTTGTACGATTCATTACGTATTGAGCCAAAAACAATTAAAATATCTGGACCTGAGGATGTTGTAGACTCACTAAAAGTAGTATACACGGAAATTAGGCAACTTGAGGACATAAATAAAAATATAGAACTCGAACTAAATCTATTAAAAAACAATTCTCTAAAACGGGTAAGTTATAGTGCGCCAACTGTGAAAGTACTAGCAAAAGTGGACAAGTTTACGGAAGGAAAACTAAGCATTCCATTGCGTGTTTCCAATTTACCAAAAGGATACTCTATCAAGCTATTTCCAAAAGAAGTTACCATAACTTTTACTGCAAATATTTCTGACTTTAATGAAATTACAGAAAATGACTTTTCAATTCTGTGTGATTATAAAGACATTCAGAATACGGGAACTTCCTTTTTTATTCCTAAATTAGGAAAACTGCCAAAATCAGTAAAAACATATCGAATCGATACTAAAAAAATAAATTTCATCATCAAAAAATGATAGTAGGACTCACCGGAGGAATCGGAAGTGGTAAAACCACTATAGCTAAAATGTTTTATAAACTTGGTGTTTCTATCTACATCGCAGACATTGAAGCGAAAAAATTGATGAATACTTCTGAAGTTATAAAAAAAGAACTTACAGAAACATTTGGAGAAGAAACCTATATAAATGGTGAGCTCAACAGAAGTTATTTATCTAACATTGTATTCAATCAACCAGAAGAATTACAGAAAATAAATTCGATAGTACATCCACGCGTTGGACAGCATTTTAAAGACTGGTATCATGAACGTAGCAATGAAAAATATATTATAAAAGAAGTCGCTATTCTATTTGAAAACGATTCATATACACAATGTGATAAAATAATTACGGTTGTTGCGCCGATTGAAGAACGTTTTCGTCGTATCTTACTAAGAGATACAACGACACGCGAGGCTGTACAAAGTAGAATGAACAATCAATGGACTGATGAGAAAAAAATTGCGCTCTCAGATTATGTCATCCATAATGAAGATCTCGAAAATGCCAAAGCGCAAGTAGCTAAAATACACCAAGAAATATCGCTGATTTGCTCATAAATCTGACAAAATTAACATATTTGTTAAGGTTTGGTTAAAAAGTTAAAATAACCGAGATTAAGCGTTAATTTTGATCAAATGAGTAAACGATTATTTGTTGTTCTAGTCATTTTGATGAGTTTATCGCTCATTGGGATTATATTTGTCCAAGGATATTGGATTGCCTCTGCTGTGAAAGAAAAGCAGGAATCTTTTTCCTTAAATGCAAATCAAATTATAAATAATGTTTCTGAAAGTGTAAGTCAGTCCGAAAATTTTAAATATTATTCAAAATTTCAAAAATTATTTGATAGTATTGAAGAACCTGAAAATTCGCAGATAGTCAATATATTAAGTATTACAAGTAGAAATAATAAGAATAACGAGACTAGTATTTACACAAGAGGAATCATAGAAGAAGATTATAATATATTCCCCACGTTCATTGATAATAATAGCGAAGATGATAGTACGAGTATAAAAAACTATAAACGTTATACAACACGTACCATTTATAAAGAAGACTTGTTAGATGATGCCGATGTCAGTAGTATATCTTTTGTAGAAAGGATGCGACAGGTGGACAACATTTCTAGGAAAATGGCGCAGTATAAAGACGATATAATAGAATTTACGAAGCAAATTCCAATTCACAAGCGTATTTCTAATGAAGTCTTAGACTTTTTGATAAAAGATAACTCGGATAAACTTGGCCTTGATTTAGATTATGAATTTGGTGTATATGATGATGGATTAGCAACGAAAATTAAATCAAACAAATTTAAAATCAGCGATGGCGGAATGTATGAAGTTCCTCTGTTTGAGGATAATAAAGGAGAAAGTGGTTTCACACTATTTGTAAGTTTTCCAAAAAAGAACAAATACGTTCTTTCGTCTATCATGGGAATGGCAATAATGTCTATTGTTTTTACCTTAATTATAATCATTGCATATTCGAGTGCATTATACCAATTAATTAAGCAAAAGCAGATTTCAGAAATAAAAACTGATTTCATCAATAACATGACGCACGAATTCAAAACACCAATAGCAACAATTAACCTTGCGCTAGATGCTGTTCAGAATCCGAAAATAATTGATGATAAAGACAAAGTGAAACGCTACTTACGAATGATTCGTGAAGAAAATAAACGAATGCATGCACAGGTAGAAAATGTATTACGAATATCTAAACTAGAGAAAAATCAATTAGATATAAGTAAGGAAGAAATAGATGTTCACGACCTAATTGAAGATGCAATGTCTCACATAGAGTTGATTGTAGAAGATAGAAATGGTTATATGAAATTGCATTCAGGAGCACAAGACTCTATGGTCATGGCAAATGATACACATTTTACCAATGTATTAGTAAATGTATTAGACAATGCAATTAAATATACCGAAGGAGAACCAAAAATTGACATACACACCGAAAAGGTGAAAGAATTTATAGTAATAAAGGTGAAAGACCAAGGACAGGGAATGTCCAAATCAGTACAAAAAAGAATATTTGAAAAATTTTATAGAGAACATACCGGTGATATTCATAATGTAAAAGGGCATGGACTAGGCCTCGCTTACGTAAAACGAATCATAGATGACCATCAAGGTCAAGTATCCGTTGAAAGTGAAAAAGGCAAAGGAAGTACCTTCATTATTAAATTACCATTAATATCGTAACACACCATGGAGATTCAAAACAAAAAAATTTTATTAGTAGAAGATGATCCGAATTTTGGAACTGTATTAAAAGATTATCTATCAATGAACGATTATGACGTTGTTCATGCAAAAAACGGAATGGAAGGATTTGAAAAATTCAAAAAAGACAATTACGACCTTTGCATACTTGACGTTATGATGCCATACAAAGATGGTTTTACTCTTGCGAAAGAAATTCGTGAGAAAAATACAGAAGTTCCAATCATTTTCTTAACTGCGAAAGCATTAAAAGAAGATGTAATGAAAGGATATAAAGTAGGAGCAGACGACTACTTAAATAAACCTTTTGATTCGGAAGTATTATTGATGAAAATCAAAGCAATAATGCAACGTAAAACATCTGACTCTGTCGCAGACAGTAAACAATTCGAATTTGTAATCGGAAGATTTAATTTAAACTCTAAACTGAGATTCTTAACATTTGATCAGGATGAGCCAAATAAATTGTCTCCTAAAGAAAACGAGCTTTTACGTTTGTTAGCTTTACATGAAAATGACTTAATGCCAAGAGAACTTGCATTAACGAAAATTTGGAGAGATGATAACTATTTCACATCAAGATCAATGGATGTGTATATTGCGAAACTGCGTAAGTATCTAAAAAGAGACGAAGACGTAGAAATTCTAAATATCCACGGAGAAGGATTTAGATTAGTAATTAAAAATAAAGCAGAATAGAAATACATTTGTTTCCCTAAACAATTGAAAAAATAGTCGACTTCCCGAATGTCGACTTTTTCAATTATTGCCTAGTAAGTCTATAGATAATGTCTTTATGAGCTGGATATATTTTTGCCAACTCTAAACGTGTAGCCAATTCAAAATCATCAAAATCAAATCCTGGTGCAACGGTGCAACCTACAAAAGCATAGGAATCTTTTTCAGATACGCTTGACGCGAACCAACAACCTGCAGGAACTACCAACTGAGGCGCTTCTCCATTGCTAAAATCCATTCCAACTTTGTGTTCTGTATAATTTCCTTGTTCATCAATAACATGAACAGATAAAGAACTTCCGCCATAAAAATGCCAGATTTCATCTTGCTTGATTCTATGAAAAGCAGAAAAATTCTCAGACGTTAACAAAAAATAAATACTAGTACAATAACTACGATCTCCTGAAAAATCATCAGGCAATGCATCTTTAGGAATTACAGATGAACTTCTGTATACTTCTTTGTAAAATCCACCTTCAGGATGCGGTAAAAGTTGTAGACTTTCGACTAATGTGTTTATTTCCGTTTTCATAATTTTTCAGTATTCAGTATTCAGTATTCAAAAAACTATTGTATTTGCTCATCAACTTTTTCTATGATGTTTGAAACTTCTTCTTGATAGTCAAACCAAACAGTATTTTCATCTCTACGAAACCAAGTTCCTTGTCGTTTGGCAAATCGACGTGTATTTTTTTTAATCTCGCTAACAGCAAAATCTAGCGTGAAATCTCCATCAAAATATTGAAAAAGTTCTCTATAACCTACAGTTTGCAAAGCATTCAAAGTTTTATGTTCATACAAAGATTTTGCTTCTTCCAGCAAACCTTCATTTATCATTATATCAACGCGTCTGTTAATACGATCATATATGATTTCTCTTTCTGCGGTGAGCCCGATTTTAATCGAAGTAAAATTTCGCGTTGTATGTTCCGCTTTTAAAAAGCTAGAATATGGTTTTCCGCTTCCAATGCAAATCTCTAAAGCACGAATTAATCGATGTGGATTGCCTAGCGCGACTTTTTTATAATATATAGGATCAAGCTCGTGTAATTGTTGTTGAAGTGATTCAATTCCTTGAGTTTCTAATTTTTGGTTTAAATGTTCTCTGATTTGCGGATCAACTTTTGGAAACTCATCTAAACCTTTCAAAACAGCATCTACATACAAACCACTTCCACCAACCATAATGACAACATTGTGTTTTTGAAATAATTCGTCAAGCTTGGCAATGGCATCTTTTTCAAACTGACCGACATTATAACTATCAAAAATGCTAATATGTTGAATGAAATGATGTTTCGCAGCTTGTTGTTCTTCTTCAGAAGGAACAGCAGTACCGATAGCCATTTCTTTAAAAAACTGACGCGAATCACATGAAATAATTTCTGTATTAAAATGCTGTGCAAGTTGAATGCTCAATGCAGTTTTCCCAATAGCTGTAGGACCAACGATAGAAATAAGGTAGTTAGACATGTGTAGATTAATCGTTTTCTTCTGGATTCAATTTTTCACCACACTCAAAACAAAATTCAGCACCATCTCTATGACCTTCTGCAGAACAGTTTGGACATGATTGTGTATTTAAATGAACTTCATCTTTGTCCATAGTTGCAAACTCAGCAGTGACAATTCCTGTGGGAACGGCAATAATTCCATAACCTAAAATCATGATAATAGAAGCAATAGATTGACCTAAAGCGGTAAGTGGTGCAATATCACCATAACCAACAGTTGTTAAGGTTACAATTGCCCAATAAATACTTCTTGGAATACTTGTAAAGCCACTATCTTGACCACTTTCTACTAAGTACATAACTGAACCTAAAATGGTACATAAAATCAAAATAAACATGATAAACACAGCAATTTTTGCTCTACTGGCTTTTAAAGCGCGCATAATATTGTTTGATTCTCCAACAAATCGTGCTAACTTTAAAATACGAAAAACACGCATCAATCGTAAAGCTCGAAGCGCTACTAGTGAGTGTGAACCAACTAAGAATAAGGATAAGTATTTCGGGATTGTAGAAAGAAAATCAATAATACCATAAAAACTAAAAATATACTGTCTTGGTTTTTTTATGGAAATGATTCTTGCAAAGTATTCAAGTGTAAATAATATCGTAATTACCCATTCGGCAATATTGAGAAATTCTCCATGTTCGGCAGCAAACTCGTTAACGCTTTCTAGCATTACCAATAAAATACTAGCTAAAATAAGTATTAGTAAAACTACGTCAAACAGTTTTCCTGCAGGCGTATCGGCTTCGTATATAATTTCGTGAAGTTTAGCTTTCCAGTTTTTTGCCATAGTTGCTAATTTACTATTTATTTACGGATTCTTCTTCTTTATGGTCAATCGTGTGTTACTTTCTAAGGTAGCTAAGTTATCGAAAAAGGTTTTTAGTTCTTGATATTCTTCTGCGGTGAAATGAAAATTATTGATGACTAATTTAAAAGTCATGTTCAATTGTCCATCTTTTACAATCGTTTTAACTCCACAAATGGCTTTTGTTCCTGCGAGTTTGAAGGTTTTATCTTCAGGAATATTTACATATTCATATGAATCGGGAATTGACATTAAAAAACGCTTCGTGTACATTCGCGAATACGCAAAATCTACAGGATATTTACGTTCTTTTAAACGAAAAGGATTCGATGGAAATAGTTTGAAAAAGAACGGATCTAAAAAAGTGTTTCCACTAGTAAATGCATCATTAAACTCTAATAAGAAAAACTCTTTCGTAGGTTTTCTAGTATTATCACGATCTTCTATAGTATATTTTTCAACTTCAGCAAAAGGAATTTGTTTCTCAACATCATCAAGATAACTATCTTCATCTGTATCAGATAGTTCTTTTCGTTTTTGATATGCCAAATAGCCAGAATTTATTTGCGATATTTTACCTTTAGCATTTCCTTCTTCATCTACAGAAATATTAATTAAAGTATTTTGACGACTTTCAGCATACGGATTTATATGGTGCCAATAACTAGGTTTTTTAAAGTCCATAGCTCTACCAATATAATTTAAAGCACGTACTTTGGTTAAACCAAACGAAAGCAATTTGTCAGTTGCATCCAATAGAAATACTTCTTGTCCAATAGTAACTTTTGCAACAAGGTAATTAAACTCAGACATCACAGGATGAATTTGTGTTGGCAAACCTCTTGATCGTGTGGAAAGCATTATGGTTTCTGTTGGTATATTCGCGGCTAGCAAACTATTGACCAATGATAAATTGATTTCTGCCGTGTTTCCAGTTTTATTTTGAAATGCTTGTCGCACATTTGCATCACCAAAAAGTCCATCTTTACCATTCCATGCATAATGCTCTTTAATGAAATCGTATACTTTTTGTGCGCGTTTTATCGTTGATTTCTCATCTAAAATTTCGTCTGACAATTGATTCTTAAAGAACTTTTTACGTTTTACTTGTGCGCCAACATCTTTGTCATTTCGCATTTCTTTATCAACGGCTTTCCATGTTTTTGTATACACATCTTTTCCACCGTCAAAACGATAGTATTCAGACATTTCAAAGTCAATTCTTGACAAGTAATTGTTTTTAGAAAGCATATATGCTTCTTCCTTAAATGCAGGAACGTCTCTCATAGCATATTTAAAGACTTCACAATCAGCTCTGTCTACAAGTCCTGGGACATAAAAACATCTTTTTTTAACGTCCGATTTGTTAATGACTAATTTTTGAAAACCTTTTAGTACTCTGTTATAGCGATAGTTCCCTGGAATTTTTGCACTAAACTCACTATACATTTTTGGAATATTACTTTGAAAATCCCAACCTTCAAAATTGTATACAAAAGGAGTTTCTAATGTATATTGATACTCTAAAACGCTTCCAACTTTTACATTTGGAAACGTGAATCGTTTTTCAGACCATCGTTCATTATGATCTATTGAGAAAATTTGATCATCTGTAAGTACATCTTTTCCAGTAGCATTGTGTGTAACTGCTTTGATGTTTTTTATCTTCTCTTTGGATTTTTTATTTTTATAATAAGGAATTTGAATATTTGCTTCATCTACACCTTGTTTCCCCAAAATTTTAATCTTTCCATAGTATTGTTTTACTAATAGAATTCGATCTTTAATTAATTGAAACGAAACATCTCCATATTCTTCTAAAATAACAGCATGAGCAGTAGTGTCCTTTTCGTAGACAGTCATGTTAATTTCTTTCTTAGAAACTTTACCAAACTTTTCACTCAATGGATTCTGTCCATAACACAAACCTGTGATTAGGAGCACAAAATACAAGCAATATAATTTCATAATTTATTGTAATGGAATAATTTTAAATTTGTTTTTTCTACGGAGATGACTCTGAATAATATGTTGTACATCTCTATTATTTTGCATCGGAGTAATAATAGATTTTAGTACTTCAATATTGGTTACCTGATAGTTTAAGCTATAAAAACCAAACCCTTTGTAGACACCATCCTCAATCAAAATAGCGCTACGTTCATCATGTACACGACCTTTGTCGATAATCAACATATTTTTATTATCGTAACTATACTTTGTAATGGCTTCTTGTACGCGAGCATTGTATGTAGTAACATCTTCTTCTTCAATACATGCGCCATCACATTCTTTAATAGTATATTGAAAGCAGTGTGATTCTGAACGATACAATTCATTAATTTTTTGACACAAACGAAATTCTGTCGTAAGCTTAAACATTACATGTTTTGCTTGAGACATATTCGTGAATGTAGTAATGTGTTTTTTGCGTCCGTCTGCTTTTTCAATCTTTAAACCAATATAACCTTTTTCATTTGTGTAAGATGACATTGCAAATTGAAAAATAGTTTTGCGCTGTGCTCTATTATAAATTGGTTTTTTACGCTTTATTTCTTCACTTTCTTTCAAAAGTGCAACTAATTCACTTCCTGTACGCTCAAAAGTAACCGTAGCAACTTGTTTTTGAATCTTTTTAGATTTGTTATTCGTACCAGTAAAATGCTGATTAACGCGTTTTTTAATGTTTTTACTTTTTCCGATATAAATAATTTCACCTTTCGCATTGTGCATATAATAAACGCCAGTTGCAGAAGGTAAACTTTCAATAATATCGAGTAGGCGAGTTGCTACTTTTTTCTTAATCTCTGTTTTTACAGCTTGCTGAATAATATCTTTCTCAGAATCTTTATCTAGCAATAGCTTAAAGAGTTTTACAGTAGCTAATGCATCGCCTGAAGCTCTATGTCGATCACTCATCGGAATTCCTAAAGCACGAACTAGTTTTCCAAGTTTATAGGATTCCATTTCTGGAATTAACTTTTTAGATAATTCTACTGTACATAATGTTTTACGCTTATATTCAAATCCTAAGCGTTTAAATTCTAATTGTAAAATGCGTGAATCAAAACTTGCGTTGTGTGCTACCAAAATACAACCTTCGGTAATTTCTACAATCCGTTTAGCAACTTCGTAGAATTTTGGCGCATCGCGAAGCATTCTGCTATTAATTCCTGTCAAATTCACTACAAAAGGTTGAATTTCACGTTCCGGATTAACTAAGCTTATAAACTGATCTACAACTTCATGACCATCAAATTTATAGATCGCAATTTCAGTGACTCCTTCTTCATTGTATTTTCCTCCAGTCGTTTCTATGTCTACTATTGCGTACAAGCTATGCGTCTTCGTTTTAGTTTTAGGGTATAAATATAAAGATATCTTAAGGAATTACTTAGGTTGCTGCTGTATAATTTCGAGCTCCAAAAATACTACTTCCAATTCTCACCATTGTGCTGCCTTCTTTTATAGCAAGTTCATAATCGCCACTCATACCCATTGATATGATTTTCAGTGTTGTATGTTCGGTGTGTAAATCGTCAAAGGAAGTTTTTAAGTTTTTAAATTCTTTTTGAACTTGTACAGCATCATCCGTAAAAGTTGCCATTCCCATAACGCCAACGATTTGTATGTTTTGTAACTGTGTAAATTCTGCGGAAGCGAGCAAACTAGATGCATCAGCAGTATTCATTCCAAATTTTGAATCTTCTTCAGCAATTTTAATTTGAAGTAAACACTTAATAACTCGATCGTGTTTTTTTGCTTGCTTGTCAATTTCTTTCAATAATTTAAAACTATCAACTCCATGAATTAAATCGACAAACTCAGCCATGTATTTAACTTTATTTCGTTGTACATGACCAATCATATGCCAAGAAATGTCTTTAGGCAATACTGCCCATTTTTCTGCCATTTCTTGAATTTTATTTTCACCAAACACACGTTGACCAGCATCATAGGCTTCTTGTAAAGCGGCAACAGGTTTTGTTTTGGAAACAGCTACAAGTGTAACGTCTTCGGGTAAATCGTTGTGTAATTCTTTTATTTTATCTGAAATAGACATTTTATTTTTTTAAATTTTAAATGCTGAATTTTAAATGTATAGTTTGAGCCAAGTCGAAATCAAAACTCATAAATCGTAACGCCACTTCGTAATTTTGGTTCTATATACGTGCTTTTAGGCGGCATTGTTAAACCTTCATCTGCAATACGTTTCATCTCATCTACATTTGCAGGAACTAAGCCAAAACCAACTGCAAACTCTTTTTTGTCAATACGATTTTTCATTTCTATGACATTGTGTTTGTCATATCCGTAATCAATTCGTTGATCATTTCGTAAATCAGTAATTCCTAAAATCGGTTTGAGAATAGTAACATATAAAATATGTGTATCAAGTTCACTTAACGAATCTGTAAATTCATAATTTGTTTTACGCAAGTATAATGAATAAAATTCGCCGTCTAAATACATGCTAAAATGATGTTTTTTAGAAGGTTTGTATAATTCTATACCACGATTTTCAATTCGGAAAAACTGATCTAGTTTTAGTAAAAACTGTTCTTTTGATAAACCATTTAAATCTTTTACCAAACGGTTAAATTCGTAAATACGCAATTCAGATTCTGGAATTAAATAACTCATAAATGCATTATATGGTTCATTTCCAGTATGGTTTGGGTTAGACTCTTTTAAATCTTCTCCTAATAAAAATGAAGATGCTGAACGATGATGTCCGTCTGCGATGTAAATTTCATTCATGTGTTCAAATTCTTTTTGAATCACCTTGATATCTTCAATATTTTCAACTTTCCAGAGGTAATGCGTATCTCTATAAGTTGTAGTAAATTCATACTCTGAACGTGTTTCGGTATACTTTTTTAGGATATTATTAATTGTATCAGAATCAGGATAAGTAAGTAGTACAGGTTCTGCGTTGAATCCGACAGTTTTTAAATATTCTTTAAAAATCTGCTCTCTATATTCAATCGTATCTTCATGCTTTTTGATGACATTATTTTTATAATCATCAGTACTTGCTGCAGCTACAATTCCTGTAAAGGTTTGCTTTTCACGATTTACAATTCTATAAATATAAAAACAGGAAGTATCTTCTTGTTTGAAAATATCATCTTCTTTAAATTCTAAATATCTATTTCTAACCAACGTATACCGTTGTTTCCCAGAAATTTCTTTGTGATATTTATAACCAGGATTTACAATGTGTAAAAATGAAAATGGATTGTAATCCAAACGTGCTTCTCGTTCGTCTTGCGTGTAACTCTGATACGAGCGTGATGCTACTAAACTTACTTTGTCTCGTGTGGGACGAACTGCTTTGAATGGTTTTATAGTTGCCAAATTACTTTCTGTTTGAATTTATAAATTTAGTAGGATCTACAAATCCTTCTGTGTGTTTACTATATCCGCCGCCAATATCCATAAGAATACTGTCGCGAATTTCTAAGTGCAAATGTGCGTAATATGCGCCATCTGCATTTCCGATAGTGCCTATTTGCGTTCCTTTAGTTACAAAGCTACCTTTTTTTATGGAGATTTTATCACAATGCGCATACAAGGATTCGTAATAAATACCTTTGTATTGATGAACAATTCGGATCACATTTCCCCAACCACTACCAATATCTTCGGCAAAATTTACATAACCATTTCCAATAGTATAGATTGGATCGCCTAAGTCGGTATTTCCGCCACCTTTTCCATTCCAATCGTCACCCAAATGGTTATTTACAGTAAATTTTTGTGCATTGTAATAACCGTTTGCATTTGGTTTTCCAACGGGGAAATCAAAGCCAGAAGCTATATATATTGAGTTTTTGACAAATAAAGAATCAAAAAAGACGAGCGGATTTTTTGGCACGTTCGTCTTTTGTATTTTTTGTTTAGACGCGCTTTTGTTGTTCGTTGTTTGTTGACAACCAAGCAAACATAAGCACAGTATGAAAAGTAATTGCTTCAAGCGTATAAATATGATTTGAATGTAGCTTTATCTTCTTCTGTTAAGAATATATCTTTTGGCACATACGCATATTGAGTTTTAGTATTATATACTAACCAATATTTCTCTTCAGAAACGATTTTAGTTAAAAGCGCAAACTTCCATTTCAAAGTTCCATCATTTTTTGTGATGTACATATATTCTTCATCAAATTGTAATTGTGTCGCTGCGAAAAAAGGTTTTAAGTTTTTTGACGAAAACCAATACAACAGTATAAAGCTTAGTATAATCAATGCGAAAATAGTATAGATCATTAGAAAATAACCAACATACCAACCTAAGAGTAAACCCCATAATAATATGAAAGGAATTAACTTTAGTGCATTTCTACTCAATGTATTGAAAAACGCTTGTGTATATTCTTTTCTAGCTAATCGATACGTTTTCGTATCAATCATTAACGAAACATTTTTGCAACTTTTTCTGCTTTTCTACTTTCTGAATAGTCATAGAACCCTTCGCCAGATTTTACACCCAATTTTCCTGCGTTTACCATATTTACTAACAATGGACATGGTGCATATTTTGGATTTTTAAATCCTTCATACATTACGTTTAAGATAGACAAACAAACATCTAATCCGATGAAATCAGCTAATTGTAATGGTCCCATAGGATGCGCCATTCCTAACTTCATAACAGTATCAATCTCAGAAACTCCAGCAACACCATTGTACAATGTTTCAACAGATTCATTGATCATTGGCATTAAAATTCTGTTAGCTACAAATCCAGGATAATCATTTACTTCTGTTGGAACTTTTTTCAATTGCTTTGAAAGCTCCATAATCGTATTCGTAACTTCATCAGAAGTATTGTAACCACGAATGATTTCGACCAATTTCATAATTGGAACAGGATTCATAAAGTGCATTCCAATCACCATTTCAGGACGAGAAGTCACTGCAGCAATTTGTGTAATAGAAATAGAAGATGTATTTGTTGCCAAAATGGTATCATCTGGACATAACTCATCTAAATCTCTAAATATTTTCAACTTTAAATCTACATTTTCTGTAGCAGCTTCCACTACCAAACCTGCATACTCTACACCAGCTTTGATTGTAGTATACGTAGTAATATTGTTTAATGTATTTTGTTTGTCTTCTTCAGAAATACGTTCTTTTGCAACCATACGATCTAAATTTTTCGTGATAGTGGCAATTCCTTTATCTAAAGAAGCTTGTGAAATATCAATCAATTGAACTTTAAAACCAAATTGAGCAAATGTATGCGCAATTCCATTTCCCATAGTTCCAGCTCCGATAACAGCTACGTTTTTCATACTATATATAGAATTATATTATTTATTAAATTTTTCAATGATTTGAATTGCAATGCGTAATGCTTCAGTTCCTTGTTCTAAGGAAACAATTGGTGTTGTATCATTATTGATAGCATCTGCAAATGTTTCTAATTCGTCCAGAATGGCATTATTTTGATGAATATCAGGATTTTCAAAATAGATTTGCTTTTTCACGCCTTCCGCATTTTGAAGAATCATGGCGTATTCATCTGCTTGTTCAGGTGCATCTTTCATTTTTACCACTTCAACTTTCTTCTCCAAGAAATCTACAGCGATATAAGCATCACGTTGAAAGAAACGACTTTTACGCATGTTTTTCATAGAAATACGACTTGAAGTCAGATTGGCAACACAACCATTTTCAAACTCCAAACGTGCATTAGCAATATCTGGTGAATTACTAATAACTGAAACACCGCTTGCATTAATTTGTACAACTTTCGATTTTACAACACTTAAAATTGCATCAATATCATGAATCATTAAATCTAAAACAACAGGAACATCAGTTCCACGCGGATTAAACTCTGCCAAACGATGTGTTTCAATAAACATTGGCGAATTGATCTGATCTTTTACAGCTTTAAAAGCAGGATTGAAACGCTCTACATGTCCAACTTGTCCTTTAATATTATGTTCTTTAGCTAACGCAATCAATTCTTCAGCTTCGGCAACAGTATTAGTTATTGGTTTTTCAATAAAAACATGTTTTCCTTTCGTGATTACTTTCTTAGCACATTCATGATGTGAAAGTGTTGGAGTTACAATATCAACAACATCTACAGCATCAATTAGCGCATCAATTGTATCGAAATATGTATATCCAAATTCGGCAACTATCTTTTGAGCATATTCAGGATTTGCATCATAAAAACCAATAAGTTCGTATTGAGAAGATTGTTGTAATAATCGAAGATGAATTTTTCCTAAGTGTCCAGCACCTAAAACTCCAGCTTTTAACATAAAAAAGTGTTTTCAACAAAAATAATTTATTTTTCGAAAACCTTTGAGTTATACTGAATAATTATCTTAGAAACTCATATTTTTTAGCATATCGGTTTTTTATCAAGAAATACATTCGTACTCAGTACGTTGTATTTTTAATGATTTATTTCTATAAATAGATAAAAAATACGTTTATTTTTGTGCGTGTATGAAGGATACGTTTAAACATAAAGGAATGCGAAATAAGTTAGTGCAAGTTGTTGCTGGCAAGGGAATTACAGATGAAAATGTACTCAATGGAATTAAAAATATTCCACGTCATTTATTTATGGATTCAAGTTTTGAAGCGCATGCATATCAAGACAAAGCGTTTCCTATTGGAGCAGATCAAACGATTTCTCAACCGTTTACTGTTGCTTTTCAAACACAATTATTAGAATTGACTAAAGGCGCCAAAATTCTTGAAATTGGTACTGGAAGTGGTTATCAAACTGCTATGTTACTCGAATTAGGCGCAAAAGTATTCAGTATAGAACGTCAAAAAGAACTATTCAAGCGAACGAGTTTATTTTTACCTAAACTTGGTTACAGACCAAAAAGACTCATTTTTGGCGATGGTTACAAAGGTTTACCAGAAGAAGCACCATTTGATGGAATTGTCGTAACAGCTGGCGCGCCATTTGTCCCAAAACCATTATTAGCACAACTAAAAATAGGAGGAAAGCTTGTCATTCCTGTCGGTGATAAAGCACAAATAATGACGTTGTTTGTACGAACTTCTGAAAAAGAATTTACAAAGAAAGAATTTGGCGAATTTCGTTTTGTACCAATGCTAGAAAATAAAAACTAAAAACGTCAATTCAAAAAATGTCTACACGCTTCAAAGATATTGAAGCATTAAAATCACACTGTTTATTTTGAATTTGAGTAATTATATCATAGCTTTATTCGCAATCGGTATAACTACTGTATTCGCATATAGAAAATTAATATTTTCAAATTATATTGACTATTTAGTGACAAGCTAAATACTATAGGACTTCCCTAATTCATCTGATTTTTTAAAAAGAGAACTTAATTTAAAAATGATATGAATATAGTAACTCAAAGGATTGAAGAAAATCTAGACGCAACAATTTGCGGACTGATTAAAAAGCGAATGCAAGCGCATCCTGAACGAATAGCAATTATTGACGGTGAAATCAATATTGATTATCAACGTTTACTGAAGAAAGCTAGTGAAGTTGCTGGTGAGCTTAAAAATCGTAACGTAACTTCTGGAGCATTAGTTGGCGTTTGTATGAATCGTTCATGGGAATTAATTGCTACATTAATTGGTGTAATGCAAGCTGGTTGTGCTTATGTGCCACTTGATCCGGCATATCCAAAAGATCGTATCAAATACATGCTAACACATTCGAAAGCAGAAGCCGCAATTGTTGATACTGAAAGTACTGCAAGTTTATGCAATGAAGTTGGCGAATTAATATGGTTGAATACAGTAGGAAATCATACAGATACTTTAGTACGATGTTCTGAAAATGATTTGGCGTATGTTATCTATACTTCGGGTTCTACTGGTAAGCCAAAAGGTGTAGCTGTTGAACATAAGAGTGTCATTGCAATGCGTCATGCGGTGCGAAATTTATTTACTGATGAAGAACTCAATGGAATGTTGGCGGCAGCTTCGGTTTGTTTTGATACTTCCGTGATGGAAATTATGGGAACTCTATCACTCGGAGGCAAAATAGTACTCGCAAAAAATGCATTAGAATTGACGCAACTTCCCGCATTAGACCAAGTAAGAACATTTGTAATGGTTCCATCATCTGTGCAAGCAATGCTTTCCGTAGAAAAATTACCAGAAGGAATAAAATGTTTAATTTTTGGAGGAGAAGCACTAAAGCGTTCACTAGTTGAACAAGTATACGCGCACGAGTCAATAGAAAGAGTTTTAAATGCATATGGACCGACGGAAGATACTGTTTTCTCAACGATTTCGGAAGTCGCGCGAGGTTCGAAAGTGATTACAATTGGGAAGTCTGTTCCAAATTCACGTGCATATATATTGAATGATAATTTACAACCTGTTTACAATGGAGAAGCAGGAGAATTATACTTAGCAGGAAACAAATTAGCAAAAGGATATTTATATGACGAAACATTGACCAAAGAACGTTTTATTGAAATAAAACCAACTGAACAAATTCCTGATAATCGATTGTATAAAACAGGCGATTTATGCCGTTGGACAGAAAATGAAGAAATTGAATTTCTAGGAAGAGTTGATCAACAAGTAAAAATTAGAGGTTTTCGAATTGAACTAGAAGAAATTGAATCTACATTGGAATCAATGGAAGGTATAAATGCCGCCGCGGCAGCAGCTATAGAAGGTGGAATAGGTCAAAAAATACTAGTAGTCTATGTCGTAAAGAAAGATAAAACGATTACTGAGGAAAACATTAAATCCTATATATCAAAGCGATTGCCAAAGTATATGGTTCCACAGGTTGTTAAATATTTGGAAGAATTACCGCTTTTGCCCAATGACAAATTAGATCGCAAGAAACTGATGAACATGGAGAGTGCGCATGCTACACAAAATACAACGAACAATCTTCAACAAGTTTTAGCAGATTCAAACAATGAATTGAGAGCAACAATTTTAGCAGCGATTCAAAATGAAGTTGCTAAAATTCTCAATTTAGGAAATCCTGAAAAATCAGTAGCAGATTATTCATTCAATGATCTCGGACTTGATTCACTTACTACACTAGAGTTTAGTAGCCGACTTTCTAAAATAATAGGTCAGAAAGTAGAAGCAAGCACCATTTTTGAATATCCAACTCCAAATACTTTAGCAGATTACATTTGCAACGCTTCAGGAGGCGGGAAAGGGAATCATGCAACGGATAAACAGCGTGTTGTATTAACAAATTCTCTAGCAAGTTTTCAATCAAACATCCAATCAAGTCATCCTACATTTCAAGCTGCAAAAGCGACTGCATGGAGTGTTACTGATAAAAGTAAACTAGTGCAAGAAGTAATGCGTATGGTAAATGATAATCGTAGAAACCCATACAGTAAAGTACTAAAAACAGGAAGTGCGACAAAAGGTATTGTTGGTGATGCGTATAATGATGAAGTACAAGAAGCTATTATTTGGACGACCAATTTATATCTTGGACTCAATCGTGATGAAAATGTCATTAAAGAAGCTTCAAATTCGTTACATCGTTTTGGCACAGGAATGGGAACATCGGCTGCTGCATCAGGTATGACGAATCAGCATTTAGAGTTTGAAACAGAATTTGCCGATTTAGTTGGAAAACCAAGCGCTTGTTTATTTCCAACAGGATATACAGCCAATGTTGGAGCTGTTGCAGGACTTTTAGGAAAAAATGATGTCGTTGTAATTGATCAGCTTTGTCATGCTTCTATTGTAGATGGTGCTCGATTGTGTGGAGCAACAATTAGAACATTTCAACATAATAACGCAGCAGATTTAGAAGCTGTTTTAGAATCGGAAGTATCACCATATCGTTCTATTTTAGTGGTGTTGGAAGGTGTATATAGTATGGGAGAAGGAGCAGCACCAGTTGCAAAAATAGTACGTACAGCAAAAAAATACAATGCGCTCGTTTTGGTAGATGAAGCACATTCTTTTGGTTTCTATGGAAAAGGCGGTGCAGGAATTTGCGCTGATCAAGGTGTGACAGAAGAAGCAGATTTTATCATGACAACATTGAGTAAAGCATTAGGAAGTTTGGGGGGAGTAGTTGCGGCAAGTCAAGAGCATGTTGATTTGTTAAAATCGTCTTCCAGAGCGTATATTTTTCAAGCTTCTGTAAGTCCGGCTGATATGGCAGCGGCACTTGCTGCATTGAGACGTTTACGATCAGATGATGCATTGCGTGCGCGACTCTGGGATACAACGCGTTATATGCGTAAACAGTTTGAAGATGCTGGTTATGATTTAGGCACAGGAGATGGACCAATTGTAACACCTCATTTTAGTGATAAAGACAAATTGTATGCAATCGTACAAGGAATGTACAAACGTGGTGTGCAAACATCGGCAGTTACATATCCAATTGTGGAAAATGGTAAAGGACGTTTGCGATTTATCTGTTCTGCTGCGCACACAAAAGAAGATGTAGATAAAACCTTAGCAGCTTTAATTGAAGCAGAGCGAGAAGTAGATAAACTACTTGTTACAACGCGTAACGAAACGTTTGATACAAATATAACAAGCGCTGATCTTGAAACGTGGAGTCTTGAATTTGTTGAGTATGTGAAAAAAACACTAGCGACAGTAACAATTACAACTCCAAACCTTGCGATACAAGTACGTGTTTCAACACAAGCAGCACCAATTTCTATTCTAATAAAAGATAATGAAGTAAGCTTAAGTGATCAGAAAGGCGATACGATTTCTTTTTGTTCATTAGAATTTACTGAAAAAGCGGCAATTGCTGCGTTACAAGCATTTAATATACAAGGATTGTTAGATAGTATTTGTAAAGGAACGTGTATTTTAGAAGGACAGATAGAACCATTTATTTGGTTCGTTGGACGCATTGTCGATTATCAAAAAGATGGTCAACTACTTTCTGAAAAACATAAAGAATCAGAAGCAATAGCTTAGAAAATAGGAATATGTATGAAGTTGAGTGCAATCTAGAAATCTTGATTGCGCTCAATTTGATATGTTTTTCTTCAATTAGAAGTGGCATTTTTAAATTATTTAGTTGTTTTCTTTCTTTTCATTATCAATATTCCAGTTACAATTAGAATTGAGCTAATAATTATGTTCTCCAAGGATTTATCAATATATCCTCCCCAACCATAAAAGCCACTGTCTTTATAAAAAAGCACCAAAAATCCAATTAAAATAATCAAGGTTCCTATTAACTTATCTCTTTTCATTTATGGAGTTTCTAAATTACGCATAATGGTCTTGTATATAGCACGTTGCGTGGTTTATGTTTTAACGAAAATAAATTAGAATCTATTTGTTGTGTGTAGTGCTTTAATCAATTAAATTTTGATTCCAATATACTTTTTTCAATTAACTTTCTTTTTTCGACTTCGCTAGATAAAATGATTATTTCTAGTTGTTTTCTGTCAAACATTCTACTGTAAACAGTAAATTC
Source organism: Kordia sp. E (assembly GCF_056033805.1). NCBI lineage: Bacteria > Pseudomonadati > Bacteroidota > Flavobacteriia > Flavobacteriales > Flavobacteriaceae > Kordia > Kordia sp. E. The sequence goes on along the minus strand of NZ_JBRASR010000004.1, from coordinate 343,253 downwards.
ATAATTTTCTCCATCTTCATTTTGCGTTTTCAGATTGAACATTTTAAATTCAAGTCCATCAATGATTTTTTTGCTAGTATTCTTCTCTATTTTGCTATTCGGTCTGTTTTTCGTAAATGCTTTTATAACAATTTCATTCGCCTCATTAAATTTATCTATAAAATTCTGTTCCAAATTCAATTCAGAGAATTGTGCTTGCATTGAATTATATTTTCCATTATTGAAATGGAACAAATTTCTAGCAACAATATTTACTTCATTATCAGGATATGCTGATTCAATGATTTTTACTCCTTTTTTTTGAGATTCCATTCGTGTTTTTGATGGAACATCTTTAAAATCTGTAGGAATATTCAAAGTCCATTCAAATTCTTGAATATAGACTTCGTTTTCCGATTCAGAACATCCGAATGCCAGAAGTAAAATCATTAATAATAGGATATTTTTCATAGATTGTAAATTCAGAATTGAGCGAGTTTTTTCATTACACACAATGTGTTTGTGTATGGTTAAGCAACTAATTTAGCAAATATAAACTGAATAGAAAATCTGCAAGAATTTTCAGAAGTAGGTGAGAACAAGCAATTACTTATAGCCATTGTTGTACACAGTTATTTTTTAAATAGTTTTTCAATATCCGTTTTTAACTTGTCGTAATTTTCCATTTCATTCTCCATTCCGTAACTGGCATTTTCAAATCCAAATTCAAGTTGTCCAGCAAGATATTCATCAGGATATTTATTTGCCAGATATTCAATCATTATTTCAGGGTCACACAAATAGATTTCAGCAAAAATGTCTGATGGTGTTTCACTCGCTGAACCTTTAGAAGCCAAAACCATTTTAAGAAATTCCTCAAATAATTTTTTATCCTTATTGTCACAAACCATTTTAGCCAAAACATAAAGTTTTGGGTCTAATTTGTAATCAACAAAATCAAAACTCGTAGTTTCTTTTCCATAATTCTCTCCATAAAACTTTATGGTCTTCAATATTTCCGAGCGAGAAAACTTATACTCTTGTTTTTCGGCATTCTCTTTCGGTCTTTTAGTCAGGTTTATTTCACTCTTTTCCTTTGTGTTCTTCACTGTGGATGAACTTTTTGGAATTTGAATTTCCGATTTAGTCTCATTTCCATCATTCTCTTTCTTTTGTTTACAAGAACAGATAAAAATCAAAAATATTAATGTCAGTAGTAGGTTTTTCATAATTGTATACAACGTATATATATACCAAATTCAGTATATCATACAAATTTTAAGGAATAACAGGAACTAATTTTACATCAACTTCCTCTTATCTGCCATAAATGTAAAATAAAGATTATACATATACAATGCAGTTTTCCGTAATATGAGAAGTGTAATTCGTGAATTAGTGTTAAAAATAGATTCCTGCCTGCGCTGCAATGACAAAATGTTACTAAAATGACATGATGTATATACTAGATAGTAGAAATTTAACGGAAGTTCTTTTTAATACGATCCAAATCACGTTTGTTATCACGATCTTTTATCGTATCACGCTTATCATGAATCTTTTTACCTTTTGCCAATGCAATAGATAGTTTTGCCAATCCTTTTTCGTTTAGGAATAAACGTAGTGGAACTATTGTTAAACCTGAGTTTTTTACATTCTTGTGTAAACTTCTCAATTCTTTTTTATTCAACAATAACTTTCGTGTACTACGTGGTTGGTGATTGTAGTGTGTGCCAAACGCATATTCTTCAATATACATATTCACCACAAAAAGTTCGCCTTGCTCGTTAAATTCGCAGAAACTTTCAGCAATAGAAGCTTTGCTCAGCCGAATAGATTTAATCTCAGTTCCGCTCAAGACAATTCCTGCCGTGTACTTATCTAAGATTTCATATTGAAAGCGCGCTTTCTTGTTTTGTATGTTGATATTTTTTTGCATTGGTTGCCAAAGGTACTAACATTTCTTGAAAAGACAAGAAAGTGAGTGTTTATGATGAATTAAAAAGATTTTTTATGTTTTAAAATACTATGACTTTTGTCATTTTTCTCCCAGAAATACCGCGATACATTTGTACTATAATTTTAAATATAGACGTAATGAAAAAAGCAGTTTTAGGTGTTTTTTTAATGTTAGGAATGTTTCAACTAACAGCACAAGAAAATGTACAAGATGTAAAACAGGATGTAGATAAAAAGTGGCAAGTTCGCGCACGTTTTATCGCAGTAACTCCAAGTGAAAGTGCTTCTATTGAGACAATTGGAGGCGATGTTTCTATTGCTACTTCGTATGTGCCAGAATTAGATTTTACCTATTTCTTTACAGAAAATTGGGCAGCAGAATTAATTTTGGCAACAACAAATCATGATGTGGAAGCCATTAATACAGCTGCAGGAAATATAAGTTTAGGTGATGTTTGGTTATTGCCGCCAACACTAACTGTCCAGTATCATTTCCCGATAGGAAATTTTAAACCATATATAGGAACAGGATTGAATTATACTATTTTTTATGGCGCTGATGAAGGATCAATTGCGGATGATGTAAGTTATGATAATAGTATTGGATTTGCCTTTCAAGCAGGGTTAGATTATGCATTAAATGACACATGGTTTTTAAACCTTGATGTAAAAAAGATATTACTTCAAACTGATGCTACTGTAAATGCTACAACTGCGTTGGGTGCGACAGTTGGAGCAGATGTAGATATTAATCCTTTGGTTATAGGATTTGGTATCGGAATGAAGTTTTGAGTAGTTGTTTTAAGTTTATGGGAATGAAAAACGCCACTTAAATGAGTGGCGTTTTTTTATGTTCTATGATATGTATACTTAGTTGATGGTTAATAATTGAACCGTTCTGGTTTCTCCAGTAATGGTTACAATGTATACATTCCCGTTATTGTTGTCATCAATAGATTCAAACATTTCTTTTTGAAGTAGTCTGTTTGTAAAAGATGGTGTTGTATTGCTATGTCCAACTACTAAGACAGTTTTTCCTTGTGTATCTTTTAAAAACTTGTCCATTTTAATTTTAAAAGGATGATACGAAATGATTTCTAATTCATTTGCTTTTGCGGTTGGAGTAGCAGTTTGTTGTGTTCTATTATATGATGTAGAATATACAGCATCAAATTTTACATTTTTGAATACATCTGCCCAATATGCTGCTCTGTTATTTCCTGTTTTTGTTAAATTAGGATCTTTATTCGATTTATCACTACGATCTTTTTCTGCATGACGTATTAAGTAATATACAGAAGTTTCAACTTCTTTTGTGTCTGTAGTTTTGCTTTCTTGCGCAAAGCAATTCATCACTAAGAATAGACTTAATAAGAGTAGAATGTTTTTTTTCATTTGTTTTTTGTTTAAATAATTGCCAATGCAATTTCGATCATTTCTTTAAAAGTTTGTGCGCGTTCGTCTGAAGTTGTCGTTTCATGTGTAACTAAACTATCAGATATAGTCAATAAAGATAGTGCTTTTACATTAAATCGTGCTGCTAATGTATACAAAGATGCGGTTTCCATTTCCACACATAAAATACCATATTTCGCCCATTTTTTATAATAATCAGGATCTTCTTGATAAAAAATATCACTTGTTAAGATGTTTCCAGCTTTCACAGGAATGTTCTTTTCTTTTGCTGCATTGATTGCTTCTAAGAATAATTCGGCATTAGCCGTAGGAGCAAAGGTTTCACCTTGAAAAGGTAGATTATTCATGCTGCTATTTGAAGAAGAAGACATAGCAATAACTATATCTCTAATATTCACCTCTTTTTGATAAGAACCAGCACTTCCAACTCTAATGAGCTTTTGCACATCATATTCATTGATTAATTCGTGTGCATAAATGCTAATAGAAGGTGCGCCCATTCCAGTTCCTTGTACCGAAATTGGTTTTCCTTTATAAGTTCCTGTGTAGCCGTACATTCCACGAATATCGTTGTATAGTGTTGGGTTTTCAAAGTACGTTTCTGCAATCCATTTGGCACGTATTGGATCGCCAGGAAGTAATACTGTTGGTGCAATTTCGCCTTTTTTTGCGTTGATATGTATGCTCATAAGTTAGTATGTATTTGTTGATGATGATCCTGTTACGATAGCAATTCCGTTAGATGTTCCTAAACGAGAAGCACCAGCATCAATATAGTTTTTAGCAGTTTTATAATCACGAATTCCGCCAGAAGCTTTCAGTTTTGCTTTTCCGTTGACGGCAGTTTTCATAAGTGAAATATCTTCCAAAGTAGCACCACCAGTTCCGAAACCTGTAGACGTTTTTACAAAATCAGCGCCAGCTTCTACAGCTAGTTGCGAAGCTTTTGTCTTTTCTTCATCGGTTAGATAACAAGTTTCAATAATCACTTTTAAGATGTTATCGCCAGCTGCTAATTTGAGTTGTTGAATTTCTTCTTTGACTAAATTTGCTTTTCCAGATTTCAACCAGCCAATATTAATAACCATATCAAATTCGTCTGCGCCATCTTTTTTAGCTTGTTTCAATTCGCCTATTTTTGCGTCAGTACTCATCGCGCCAAGCGGAAAACCAATAACACTACATACTTGAACAGAAGTAGTATTTTCTAAACATTCTTTGGCAAATGCTACATGACAACTGTTTACGCAAACAGAAAAGAAATTATGTTCAATAGCTTCATTACAGAGTTGCTGTATTGCTTCTAATGTAGCAGTTGGTTTTAGTAAGGTATGATCTATATATCGATTGATGTTCATAATAATTTTTATATGCTAATAGTGACATGATGAAAAACGAAATACTTTCAGCGTTTTAATTTTTTTTGTTCTTTTCTTTGTATGCCCAAAGAAAATGAACCAAAAGAAAAGGCACTTTTATGAGGAATTTTTAGTTCTTCTTTATTGGAAGAACTAAAACCATACTCCAAACACTAAATTTTTTCCAAGGCTTCAAAAATTTTTAACGTGTTTGCATTACTATTCTGCATAAAAGATACGTGCTGAGTTAATATTTAGTTTTTATCAGTTACTTTCTTTTGCGTAAATATATTTAAAATATAATCGTTGAAACCTGATAATTATCACGAAACTGCTGCCATGCGTAAATTTTTAACACGTTCGTTAAAGTTCGTTTCTTCAATTGGAAGTACAGCATTTGTAAATAATTCCATAAAGTTGGCATTGTGTTCGTGTGCTTTTCCTTTTAGTATATTGAAATGAATAAACGAACTCCACAGAACTGATTTTAAGACAGTTTTGTCTTCATTCCACATGCGAATTTCTACTAATAATTGTTTTTTACCAAATTGTATTAATTGTGAATCAATAGTAACCGTTTCCATTACAAAAGCTGGACGTATGTACGCAATTTGATGTGAACCAACAACCCAAGTTGTTCCTGTGTTTTTAGCATTTTCAAAGATATTTAAATCATAATGTTCAATCAATTGATCTTCTCTGGCATTAATTAAATAATCTAAATATTTACTATTGTTTAAGTGATTTAATGGATCACAATCTTGAAAACGGATTTTGGTTTTGCTTTCTAAAATTTTTGGTAATGCTGTCATTAGTGTATTGTTTATAAAAATATACCAATTGGTATATTTAAGGTTAAAAAAATAGTTTATGCTCTTAATTCTTCGTTAATCATTTTGTCAATTTGATTCATGGTATCTTTTATATAAAACTCATCATCCATTGTGTATGACATAAAAATTGCACCTTGAATCATGGTATCAATTCGTTTAGCGGTATACATTGCATTTATTTCGGTGGAAATTTCGCCAAGTTCAATTCCATCTTCAATAATTGTTGCTAATTGATCTTGTATGCGTTGAATGATAGTTCGTACTTTTTGTAACAATAACGTATTTTGATTATTCGCGTCCACGCCAATATTTAAAATAGGACAACCGCCCATTTTATTAGCATACATATAATAATTTCGGTAGAAATCAGAGATGAGTAATAGCTTTTCAATTGGAGAATCACTTTGTTCCATGTGTTTAACGATTTCAGTCATTAAACTTTTTACCATGAATTTAAACGCGGCAATTGCTAATTGTTCTTTGTTTTCAAAATTGCCATAAATAGCGCCTTTTGTCAAACCAGTAGCTTTTGTAATATCAGCAATACTCGTTGCGGCATACCCGTTTTTATTAAAAATAGGAGCTACCGTTTCAATAATAAATACTTTTGTTTTTTCGGCTTTGGTTGTCATTAGTTCAAAGATAGTTAAAAAAATATACCAATCGGTATAAAATTTATTTTTATTGTATTAACGTAGTTCTAGTATTGTTTATATGTAGTTGTAAATGGTTGATTATTAGTAAATTTATATACACATTAAATAAAATTTGATCATGAAGAAAAAAAACTTAAATACCAAACTGTATTTGAAAAAGAAAAAAATAGCTTCTTTAGACTTTAAAAATATAAAAGGAGGATTTAGAACTTCAGACGGTTGTCAGCCAACTGCTGATGATTCGTTAGGAAAACAAAGTACCTGTCCTATTGAAACTTGTACATGTGAACCTACGACAGATATAAACCCCATTAGGCAATAAATATTTAAAACTGAATTATATACCTACTATAATTATAAATTTTGAGTTAGTTAAAGGAAGATAGAAGTATATGCTAAAATATGCTTCTATCTTTTTTTGTTAGTGTTTTTGCTACTTGTTATAGTTTGATTTCTTTATTTTAGGAAAAAATTAAATATATGACTTCTCAAAAGATAAACGTGAATACTGATTATGACCTTATTTGTGTTGGTGGCGGTATTATGAGTGCTTCTTTGGCTTTATTGACAAAATTGGTTCAGCCTAACTTAAAAATATTGATTCTTGAGCGTTTAGATGAAGTTGCGTTGGAAAGTTCTGCCGCATGGAATAATGCAGGAACAGGACATTCAGCTTTGTGTGAACTCAATTACACACCCGAATTAGAAGATGGTTCTATTGATATTAGTAAAGCATTGAAAATTTGCAAACAATTTGAAATTTCAAAGCAGTTTTGGTCATATTTAGTAAAAAATAAGTTGATTAAAGATCCTGGTACGTTTGTTCAAAAAATGCCGCACTATAGTTGGGTAACTGGAAAAGAAAATATTTCGTATTTAGAAAAACGTTTTGAAGCATTGAAAGATCATTTTATGTTTGATAGGATGGAATTTACCAAAGATGTTTCAAAAATGAAGGAATGGTTTCCGCTGATCGCGAATAATAGGAATGAAGATGAAATACTAGCTGCAACGAAGATTGAACGTGGAACTGGTATGAATTATGGTAGTTTAACGCGACAATTGTTTGAAATACTTGAAAAAGAATACAATACCAAAGTGCAGTGCAATCATGATGTGTTAGACATTGATCCAGATGATGAGGTAGAATGGTCTGTGAAAGTTAAAAACACACAAACAAATGAAGTACAGCATTTAGATGCGAAGCATGTATTTATTGGTGCTGGTGGCGGAAGCTTGTTGTTATTACAAAAAGTTGAAATTGACGAGAAAGAAGGTTATGGAGGTTTCCCAGTAAGTGGCGAATGGTTGGTGTGTAAAAACGAAGAAATTATTCAACAGCATTTAGGAAAAGTTTATAGCAAGGCAGGAGTTGGCGATCCGCCAATGTCGACACCACATTTAGATACACGTTATATCAACGGAAAGCGTGAATTGTTATTTGGTCCTTTTGCAGGATTTAGTCCGAAGTTTTTAAAAGAAGGTTCAAATTTCGATCTGTTCAAATCAATTAAGTTTGATAATATACCTTCTATGTTTGGTGCGTTTTGGCACAATTTACCATTGACAAAATATCTAGTAGAACAAGTAATGATGTCGCATGACGATCGTATGGATGATTTGCGAAAGTTTGTCAAAGATGCAAAAAATGAAGATTGGGAATTAATGGTTGCTGGACAACGTGTGCAAATCATCAAAAAAGACGAGTTTGAAGGCGGAAAGCTTCAATTTGGAACAGAAGTCATTCATAGCAAAGATGGAAGTATCACAGCTTTGTTAGGCGCTTCTCCTGGCGCATCTACGGCGGTTCAGATTATGTTAGAAGTCATAGAAATCGCTTTCCCAGAAGAGGTACATTCCGATCACGGAAAAAAGATATTAGCCGAATTAGTTCCTTTTTGGAAACAGGAATTGACCAAAGAATTATTTGATAAAGAACTTGCAGCTTCTAATAAAGCATTGGGATTGGAGTAGCTTTCAGTATTGAGAAGTTAGTATTGAGTATTGAGATATGTTTTGAATTTCATATGTCATTCTGAGCTTGACTCAGAATCTCACGAGAATTGTAGTTTACTGTTATGTGAAACTGAATCAAGTTCAGTTTGACGCTTTGTGTTATGGTGTGGCGAGAAATGCTCAGAATTTCAAATGTTATTTTTTCGATTCTCTTCTTTGATATTTCCCGTCAATAAATATTAAATAGTGAGACATTCCTAAAACATCATTGTTTCCTTTAATTTTTGTAATTAGATACCATTTTTCATTTTCAAAAGTTTGCGGATTTTTCCAATCAATTTCTATATAATTTGGTTGAGAACTCTTTACTTCTTCAATATTTGTATTGTTTTCAATAGTATCTGCCCATGCTAAGGTTTCATTGTGATAATTTTTACAACTAATTAGTATGAGTGAAAAGAGCAGTAGAACATGAAATTTAGTGTATTTCATAGATGTTTTACTTTTCTGAAAACTTCGAATAAATATCTAAGCTAATAAATTTACCATCTTTTATTTCGCAATCTTTCATAGTTCCTTCTAGGTTGAATTTTAGTTTTGCAAGCGCCTTTTTACAGTTTGTATTCTTCGTTTCTACAAAACCTTCAATTCTATGCAATCCAATAGTATCAAAAGCATAATTGAATATCAACGGCATTGTTTCCGTCATATAACCTTTTCCCCAACTTTCTGGCAATAGCCAAAATCCAATTTCTGCTTTTCTATTTTCTTTGCTCAAATCGTTTAAACCGCCAGCTCCTAAAAATGTACCATCAATTTTAGAACAAACTGCCCACCAAATTCCAGTTTCATTTTTTTCGAGATCGGCAAACCATTCCATTTGTTCTTTGGTCGCTTCCAAACTATCGAAACTAATTCCGTAATATTTTATAATATCAGGATGCGAAAGTCCTTTGAAAACATTTTCTAAATCGGAAGGGACAAATTGCCGTAAGATTATGCGCTCAGATTCCAAAATTGGAAAATTATTTTTCATTTTAAGTTGATCTTTTGGATGATTACCTCGCTAAAACTAAAAGAATCTTGGCTAGAATCAAAATAGTAATTCAGAATTTTATACGAATTGAAGTGTGCTTTTATGTGAAGATGAATCAAGTTTAACTTGACATTACATTATCAGTTTCATTATATTTTCAGTAATTCTGTCACATCTACTAAAACCAAACTCAAAAATATTCTTATCATTTGTTACTTCGTATAGCAGCTCTTTGAGCATTGCTTTTGAACGATGTAAACGTATTTTTACATTGGCAATGGTTACATCTAAAGCAATACTAATTTCTTTCAGACTCATTTCTTCCACTTCTTTCATCATATAAACCGTTTTGTATTTAATATCTAAACGATCTATGGCATGTTCCAATAATTGTTTTGCTTCATTCCGAATCATTTTGTCTTGCGGATTTAATTGTGTGCCATCTGGAATTTCTAAAATGGTAGTACGCTTTAAATTGTTTGATTGTTCGCTTAAATGATGGAGTTTCCTTTTTTCTTTCAATCGTGCTAACGATTCGTTTATTCCAATGCGAATTAACCAAGTAGAAAATGTAGCGGTTTGTTTAAACTGATATAATTTGGTAAATGCTTTTAAGTAACTGTTCTGCATTATATCTTCAATCTCTGCTTCATCTTTTAAATGACTTCGAATAATTCGATATAATTTTTGATTATTCCTTTTGACTAAAATTTCGTAAAGCTCCTTTTCGCCACCAAGAATACGGCTGATGATTTCTGTTTCTTTTATTTTATGATTGTTAAAATCGTTGATATCTATAGCTTCCATTTTTACATGTCTTTTACTTTAGATAGGGAAACATAAAAAAAGATACAAAATTTTGTATCCTTTTTTAAAATCGGTTATCAAAAGGATGTAACAAGTTTAAATATAATTAAAAAATAAAATTATGGATTCAAACGTACAATTAGTAAAAAATGTATTAAAGTATACTTTTGGTTTAGTGCCAATCGTAGCAGGATTAGACAAGTTCACTAATATTTTAACCGACTGGAGTCAGTATATTTCAGAAGGCTTTGCAGGAATGCTTCCTTTTGAATCTACTACATTTATGATGCTAGTTGGTGTTATAGAAATTGTAGCAGGTATCCTTGTTTTAACAAAAACAAAATTAGGTGCATATGTGGTTTCTGCTTGGTTGGCAGCTATTGCATTAACGTTAATTTTTAGTTGGAGCTATGTAGATGTTGCTGTACGAGATTTAGTGATGGCTATTGCTGCTTTTTCATTAGCTAAATTATATGAAAACAGTTTTAGAAAGGCTAAGAATTAAAAACAATGGACTAACATTTCTTCAGAATACAACTTGTGTAAGGTTAATTTTATAATATTTTCAATTGATTTTCAATCAGTTAAATGATTTATTGTTATCTTCAAGGGTAAATAGTATTCAAAATTATGATGAAACGTGTTCTATTATTTTTGACATTCCTACTTTCAATTAATTTTATAACAGCTCAACCCTCAAAATCTCAACTAGAAGAAAAATTTTATATCTCTGCAATGGATCTAAATTCATTGTTGACAAATTTGCAAACGGCGCCGTTTGTGAATGAAGGTTGTTCTGAAGTTGATTGTAAAAAAATCAATACGTATTATAATGTATTGTATAATCTGAGAGAAGATATACGGCAATATTATTTGGCCTTAGACGCAAGTAAAACTATTTCTAAAGATCAATGGTTTTTGTATTTAGATCAAACGTATAAGAATGAAACTTTAAAATGGGGATTAGTTACTAATTTAAGATTCAAAGACGCTTGGGCAGGCGCTTCCTCATTTTTATTAGACCTAGCTTCAGGAGCACAGGTTTTTAAAGCAGGAAATCATATTTCTAAAAAAGGAATTCAAAAATTTGTGCAAGTTATCAATGATATAGATGCTTTGTTAGCACAAATAAATGCTTTGTATAAGCATGTGACTAATGAAAGTGGAACAAGTATTATTTCTGAAGCAACTTCTAGTAACTGGGCGGATGTATATACAGGCTTAAAAGCTGGATTGGATTTATTAGTGCAAGCTGTGGAACTATATAACAAGGTTGATGCAAGCTTAAATCCTGCAGATCTTAAAAAAGCACGTATTTCTAGAGGTTTTGCCGTTACAGCAGTAATTGGACAGTTACTAAATATATATTCTAGCTATGAGCGAAAAGGAATGAGAGATGCTATCAAAGAGTTAGATAAAGTATTAAAACCAAATCAGGATACACAATCGGGACATTATGATAAGTATATTTTAAAAAGAAAACTGCTAGATATTTTAGATCAAATTCGAAAAGAAATTAACCTTCGTTATGATGGGTTATTTGATTTGAATTTACGCTGTAAAGGCGTTAAGAAAAGGGAAAAAAGAAATTCTATAGAAATTAGCGAACGCAAGTTTGGTAGTGCATTACTATATTACAAAGCTATTTTACTAAAAACGAACACCAATTTAACGAATGCTTGGAAAGGAATTGAAGAATGTACTAAAGTAGCGAGAAGTATTCAATTTGTGGTGAATGACGGACTTGGAAAAAAACGTTCAACCTATATAGAAATTATCCGAGAATCAGATCAAAAGAACTTATATACAGGTTCTACAAGTAGTAAAGCATCTATACTGAAATTGTATCCGGATTCTTATGCTATAAAAGTTTACGATGGACATACATTAGACGGAATTAAAAGTCAAGGAACAACAATTACGAACCTTAGCATAAATGCTACCAAAGACAGTATTGTTACTTTAAGTCCATGCGGAAGAATAGATTTGAAAGTGGTTGATAAAGAAGGGAAACCTGTTGATTTTATGTATAAGTTTAAGAACAATAAAGGAAAAGTAGTTGCGTATGCGATGACTGCAAGTTCTAAAACGGTACAACGCGATCTATTAGCTGAAACCTTTGACTTAGAGTTGAGCTATAAATACAATCATGAAAAAGAAGTAAAGAAGAACATTAAAATACAAGCAAATCAACTCAATAAACTACATTTTGTATATGGTGACGGAACATTTACAGAAGAAGAACCTATAACTGAGACAACAAGTGAGAATTTAGTTACTACTAAAGATTTTAAGCATGTAAAACCTAAAATTGCTCCAACGGGTTGGGTTGCAGGAACGGTTTATAATACGACTAACGGTACTTGTGATTGGAAGAACCATACCTTAATTTTTATGAACCAAGGCAGTGAATTGATGAATTTGGAAACTGGAGAAATAAGCGAAAAAATAATTGTAGAATCTGGGAAAGAAGTAAAAATTGCAGTTCCTAAGATGAGTGCATCTAATTTTTTAAGAGTGTTTATGCTAAACTCGGAAAGAACTGGAAGTATTTCTTTTTGGTTATTAAAAAATCCTAAACACGGTTGGTGGTATGCCGTTGGTTGTGATGATGGATATGGTCCGCCAAATGATTGTAATGATGGTAGCGGAAAATCTGGTTGTCAGTATTTGTCACATTAGGTACTAAAAACAATTCGCAAAACTTTAACTTTTCTAATAAAATAAAGCCTTTTACAAGGCGTTTATATAAAGAATCTTGTAGATCAGAAGCTATAACTAGTTTCTGTCTTTGTTAGTAAAAGCAAAGCGCAACCAATTTGGTTGCGCTTTGTGTTTTTACACTATTTATGATTTATCTAAAATGAGATCTGTTTGATTTCTAAAAACCAATTCATCGTCAAATTCATCTAATAAAATAATACTGTCTACAGTAACTTTTCCGCTTAGTATTTCCTTTGAAAGCTGATTTAGCACCTTACGTTGAATCACACGTTTTACTGGTCGTGCACCAAATTGTGGATCAAATCCTTGTTTTGCTAAATATGAAATAGCTTCTTCCGTTGCATCGAGCGTAATTTGTTGTTTTGTCAACATTTTACTCACATTTTTGAATTGCAATCGTACAATTTCTTTGATGTTACTTTGTGACAAAGGCGTAAACATGACAATGTCATCAATACGATTTAAAAACTCTGGTCGAACGGTTTGTTTTAGTAAGCCTAAAACGTCCACTTTTGCAGCTTCCGTAGCTGTATATATATCTTTAACAGCTTTGAGTTTTTCTTCAATGATATGACTTCCCATATTTGAAGTCATAATGATGATCGTGTTTTTAAAATCGGCAATTCGTCCTTTATTATCGGTCAATCTTCCTTCATCTAACACTTGTAATAATACATTAAATGTATCTGGATGTGCTTTTTCAATCTCATCTAACAATACAACAGAATATGGTTTTCTACGAACAGCTTCCGTTAATTGTCCACCTTCGTCATAGCCAACATATCCTGGAGGCGCGCCAACCAAACGACTTACCGAATGTGATTCTTGGTATTCGCTCATGTCAATTCGTGTCATAGCACTCTCATCATCAAATAAATAGGAGGCAAGCGCTTTTGCTAATTCTGTCTTTCCAACACCAGTTGTTCCCAAGAATAAGAACGAACCTATTGGACGATTTACATCTTGCAATCCTGCGCGACTTCTACGAACAGCATCTGAAACGGCAATAATAGCTTCTTCTTGTCCGACGACGCGTTTGTGCAATTCGGTTTCTAATTGTAATAGCTTTTCACGTTCGCTTTGCAACATTTTGGTTATAGGAATTCCTGTCCATTTTGCTACAACTTCCGCAATGTCTTCATTGGTAACTACTTCTTTAATCAATGCATTGTCTTCCTGCATTGCTAATTCTTGCTGTAAAACATCAAGTTTTGCTTGTGCATCTTTTATTTTTCCATAACGCAATTCAGCAACTTGTCCATAATTTCCTTCCCGTTCTGCTCGTTCCGCTTCCGCGCGATAATTCTCAATAGCTTCTTTTGTTGCTTGTACATTGTCTACAATATCTTTTTCAGATTGCCATTTTGCGAAAATCTCGTTGCGTTCTTCTTTTATATTTGCTAATTCTGCATTTAATGATTTAAGCTTGACTTCATCATTTTCACGTTTAATAGCTTCAATTTCAATTTCTAATTGCATGATTCTTCTATCCAAAACATCTAATTCTTCAGGTTTTGAATTGATTTCCATACGTAGCTTAGAAGCTGCTTCATCAATTAAATCAATAGCTTTATCCGGCAAAAAACGATTCGTAATATATCGTTGTGAAAGTTCAACTGCAGCAATAATTGCTTCATCTTTGATACGAACTTTATGATGCGTTTCGTACTTTTCTTTGATTCCTCTTAGAATAGAAATTGCACTTTCCGTATCTGGTTCGTTCACTATAATTTTCTGAAAACGACGTTCTAATGCTTTGTCCTTTTCAAAGTATTTTTGATATTCATCCAATGTTGTTGCGCCAATTGCTCTCAATTCTCCACGTGCTAATGCAGGTTTTAAGATGTTTGCAGCATCCATTGCGCCTTGTCCACCACCAGCGCCAACCAATGTATGAATTTCGTCAATGAACAAAACAATATCGCCATCAGCAGAAGTAACTTCTTTAATAACAGCTTTTAAGCGTTCTTCAAATTCTCCTTTAAATTTTGCACCAGCAATTAGTGCACCCATATCTAACGAAAAAATTTGTTTGTCTTTAAGATTTTCAGGAACATCACCTTGAATGATTCTGTGTGCTAAACCTTCTGCAATAGCGGTTTTACCAACACCTGGTTCACCTACTAAAATTGGATTGTTTTTTGTTCTTCTCGATAAAATTTGCAATACTCTACGGATTTCTTCATCTCTTCCTATAACAGGATCGAGTTTTCCGTTGTCTGCCAATTCGTTTAAGTTATTTGCATACTTGTTAAGTGAATTGTACGTTTCTTCCGCATTTGCAGAAGTGACGCGTTCACCTTTACTAAGTTCTTGAATGGCAGCTTTTAAGTCTTTTTCCGTAACTCCTTGATCTTTTAGAATCTGTGCAATTTTACTTTTCGATTTGAATACTGCCAACACTAAATGTGAAGTAGAAACAAATTCATCATTCATATCTTTTGCAATAATATTGGCATCTGTAAGCGTTTTTCCAGTAGTAGCAGATAGCATAATGTTTCCGCCACTTACTTTTGCAAAACTTACGAGTGTACTTTCAAGTATTTGTGTGACTAATGAAATATTTACATCTAATTTTTTTAATAAAAATGGTAATACATTGTCATCAACATCCATAATTGCTTTAAAAAGATGTTCATTTTCAATTTGTTGATGTCCATATGTTTGTGTTAGCTGTTGCGCTTGTTGCACAGCTTCTTGTGATTTTATAGTATAATTGTTAAAATTCATAACGTTCTATTGTGCGTTTTTTGATAGTTTTGCAATTCTTGTTCCATTTGTGAATACAAGACAAAATGACGGTTAAAGCGTGTGTTTATAAGACATTTTGACATTTTGAAAGTTTTTAAATAGACTTACGACTCATTCTTTAAATTTAGTACATACTTATGGGAATATTCAATAAATTATTCGGAAGTTCTGAACCTTCCAAAACTCCAGAGCCTTCAAAACTACGTTGGACACCTTTAACAAACGTTGATCAACTTGACACTATTGTGGAAGAATCAAAAACGCAACCTGTGGCTATTTTTAAACATAGTACACGTTGTGGAATTAGTAGAATGGTTATAAAACAGTTTGAAGAATTATATGATTTGGAGGAAAATCAAATGAAAGTCTATTATTTAGATTTGTTGAATTACCGTCCAATTTCAGAAGAAATTGCAGCTCGTTTTCAAGTATGGCACCAAAGTCCACAGTTAGTTATGGTAAAAAATGGTATTACTGTAGCGCATGCTTCTCACGGTCAAATTAATGCAATTCCGTTAGCTGAATTCGTATAAAATTATTCTTTTTTTCATTCTGTCATAAGAATTAAGAATTTTTTAAGAAGGATTTTACTTTCTTGTTTGTAACTTGAAGTTCATCATTCAATCAAAAAACGTTCTTAAAACTTCTGCTAATGAAAACTACCATTAATATATGGATAATGCTGTTTTTTGCATTTGCCATACAATCTGCTATACTCGCTATTTTATTTTTTTTAAAGCGAAAAGGAGATCGAATTGCTAATAGTATATTTGGCGTATTTCTTTTATTGTTCTCGTACAATCAAATTTTTAATTGTGCGTATTGGTCTAATTATCAAGGTTCTTTCGTAGAACATTTATCATTTACCAATTTTATACCTTGGGTTTCTTATGGCCCATTATTATACGTTTATATCAAACGTGTACTAAGACAAAGTCCTTTTACTTGGGCAGACTTACAACATACTATTCCAATAGTTTGGGTGTTTAGTGTGTTTGGACGCTTCTACTTTTTACCATATGATGTAAAATTAGAATTAGCTGTAACCAACGCTTATGATGAGTATGTCAATTGGTGGCCAACTTCCAGATATTACATGGTATACATCGTTACTTTGTTAATGATTTTATATGTGTTTAAGATTTATGGCTTGTATAAGAAGGAAAAAGTAAATGTTACAGAACCACAACGTTTATGGATAAAAACGTTATGGTTATGTTTTACAGGATACACGTTTACCTTTTTTATCTATTTCTTATTGATTTACTTCCGTTGGATGACAATTTCTAATGATTATCTCATTGGTTATGGAATTACATTTTTTATAGGAATTGTAACGTATTTCAGTTTTATGCAACCAAATATTTTTTCGGGAAAAATTGCGTTTCCTTTTATAAAGTATAAAAATAACGGTTTGTCTACTTCGTTAGCGAATGAAATGAAGAATCGGTTGGTTTCCTTGATGGAATTGGATAAATTATTTTTAGATAGTTCGCTTACGCTAGATGTGTTATCGGAAGAGTTAAACTTATCTCGTCATCATACTTCACAATTAATCAATGAACATTTTCAAGTAAACTTCTTTGAGTTTGTCAATAACTATCGGATTGACGAAGCCATCAAGCTTTTGAAGGATCAAAAAAATAAGTTAAATATCAATCAGATAATTTATGCTGCAGGATTTAATAATCGAACTTCATTTTACAATGCATTCAAGAAAAAGACAGGAATTTCGCCTAAATCTTACAGAAATAAACACAAGAAAGCTTCTTAATATTCGGATTTTGTTTTTGTAAACCTTTATCGGAGTGGATGCTTTTGTTGACTTTTCTAGTTTACTTTATAATAGAAATGAACGGCCATTTATTTTAAAAAGTGGAAGCTGAAAAACTTATAGAGTAAGCATTATCATAATTTATCACATCATGAAAAAGCGAGAATTAAAATCAACATTAGCATTAAAAAAGTCAATTGTATCAAAGTTTAATTCTATTCAAGTAAAAGGAGGATTACCTCCAACGGAAGGAATAGAGTCAATTGATAGATTGAACTGTTATACAGAAGATTGTACACAAGGTTGTGCCACGTTAGCATATACCAACTGTAATCAATGTCCGTACACTACGTGTTAAGACACTCAATAAAGTGGAAGCCGAAAAACTTACGAGTAGGCAAAAAATAAAAAGCATACTATTATGAAAAATAAAAGTAAAAAAATAAAATTAACAAAAACAACAGTAACAAACTTAAATACTGCGGCGCAAGAACGTTTAAAAGGAGGAAATTCAAATCATTGTACAATTACCTTTTTAAGATGTCTTTCACTAGGTAATTGTGGTGCTGGAACAGGCGTTTTATGTTATTAAGCTATTAGATAGTGCTGTAAAATGCTTATTGCATGTACTAATTTTAATTAATTTAATTTTTTTTAAAAGCAACTTCAAACTTCGGTTTGGAGTTGTTTTTTGTTTAAAGGTATTGCAAACTAAACTTTTCTAGTAACTTGCAGCCAAATTTTATAAAGTACATGTGTGATCCACTTATTTATGTAGTATTAGGTTTGGCAGTTGGCTATATTGGAGGTTTTGCAGGAATTGGTGGAGGACCATTTTTAGTATCATTTCTGGTTTTATACTGCGGAATGTCGCAATTAGCTGCACAAGGTAATGTATTGACCATGATGCTAGGTCCAATGAGTTTACTTGGCGTAATGTCTATGTATGAATATGTCAAAAAACAGTGGATAAACATTACCATTGGCGTTATCTCGTATTGTATCTTCTCGTACTTTGGCGCTGTATTTGCCTTTTATATAGGCGAAACAGACTTAAAATATTACTTCGCAGTTTTACTTATTATTATTGCTTTGATGCAATTTAGAGCATACTTAAAGAAAAACGCACACGCATCAAATAAAGAGCATATAGCATATTATTGGATTTTTATATTAGCTGCTTGTACAGGAATCTTAGGAGGAATGTTTGGTATTGGTGCTGGTGTTTTAATGGTTCCGATATTAATTAGTGGTTTCAAACTTAAAAAAGAATATGCGCGTGCGTTGAGTTTAGCAATTCTTATTCCACCAGTAAGTTATGGAGCATTTATAAAATATAATTTTGAAAATCCTGTCGATTGGCAATTGGTTGGAATCCTTTTTGGAACCTACTTTGTGTCAAATTTCTTTGGTGCTCGAATGGGAAGTAAAATCTCAGGGAAATCATTTACGCTTATTTATGGTATTATTTTACTATCGATAGCAATCATTTATCTTGCTGTATAACCTTGTGTTAACACATACTTTTTTTCTTCTAATAGTATCATCTTCATATTAATGAAAAAAATAATAGTATGCTTTATCGTCATATTTAAACTCTGATTTTTTTTAAAATTAATACATTAAGAAAATATTAACAAATATATTGATAATCAATAAGTTAACTATTATCGGGGTGAACATTGGTTGTACTTTTTTTTACTTCATTTGACTTAAATATTACAAGTTGTATGCATGCACATACTTGTATTAATTTTTTAACATTTAAATCAAAAACATTATGAAAAAACAAAAGTCATTAAAATCGTTAGGATTAAAAAAAGCACAAGTAGCAACATTAAATACTAAAGCTGTAAAAGGAAGAGGAACGTATCCACATTCTTCTAGAGGTTCATTAAATCCTTTAAATTGTACCAATAGCGCATTTTGTTATTAATATGTACTAGCACAACTTTAAAGTATCCCAAAAACCACTTTTTATGTTGTTTTTTGTAATTGAATCTATATATATGACCAACGTATATTGGCTTGATTGTAAATAAAAAATGTCGCTATTTATGTAGCGGCATTTTTGTATGATAAATGCTTACTAAATTATTTTAATTACATAAAAACCATCTTTATTTTACGGTTTTGCATTTTTTTTTGAAAAGTTATTATTGTATAATTGGTTAACCAGATTGGTTTACCAATAAATTATTAACTATAATAACAAAATCAATGAAACAATTTACCGTACAACAAACCTACAAAGCATTTAGATGCATCTTGTTAGTATGCTTACTTATGTGTTACTCATGTTCAACAGATGAAGTGATTACCTTAGAAGAGGAGGAAACTATCGAAAATGGAAAACTTCCCTTGCTACAAAAAAATGGTGAAATTACACCTACTAGTGTTTCTGCCAATGGAGATGATGGTAATGTTCCACAAAATACGCTAGATGGAAATTTGGGAACACGTTGGTCGTCAAAAGGCTATAATGGAAAATATATTACTTATGATTTGGGTAGTGTAAAATCTGTTTCGTCAGTAAAATTAGCCTTTTACAAAGGAAATCAACGAAAAGCGTACTTTAAAATTAGAGTAGGAACTACCACATCAAACTTACAAACGATTGTAAATAAAAAATCGACTGGAAGCAGCGGAAATACAAATGGTTTGGAAACCTACACTTTTAATGCAGTAAATGTTCGTTATGTACGTATTTCATGTTTTGGAAACTCTTCAAGTTCTTGGAATAGTATTACAGAAACAGAAATTTATGGAACAGGCGGAACAAATCCTGGCGGTGGCGGAAGTGGAGATTCTCCAGGAGATAATTTAGGCTTGACCTCTAACAATTGGAAACTAAACGGATTTACTGGTAGTCCAGGATCTGGAGCAACGTATAGAGATAACGTTTTATCATCAACAGGAGAAACGTATGCTACCTATGAAGATCCTAATTATTTTTACACAGATGGCGAATGGACATTTTTTGAATGCTATAGAGGTTTAGGAGGTTCAGCTACATCAGGAAATCCAAGAGTAGAACTCAGAGAAATGAGCAATGGAAATCTCGCAAATTGGAGTGGTTCTTCAGGAAACAATACGATGACATTTACAGTACGAGTTGATAAGTTACCTGCAAGTGCAAAAATTGTAAATGGTAGTGTACAAGAACAGAATAATGGTGTATTGTGTTTTGCTCAAATTCACGGGCCAAACAACACAGTTGATGATGTGATTAGATTACAGTTTTATGGTAGTCGAAATCAGTCATCTGGTGGCGTACGACTAAAAATTGGTGGCTATATCACAGAAGATGTTTTGGGAAGTAGTCAGTTTATTGATAATGGTTACCAGTTAGGCAGCAGCTATACATTTAAAATTTCCTATAATAATGGAGTTGTCAAAGTTTTTGATGGATCAAATGAAATTTTCTCTCAAGCAATTGGAACTAGTGCTTCTGGAAATTATTTTAAAGTTGGAAACTACTTGCAATCTGTTAAAAATGTAAACTATACAGGTTCAAACGGAATTGTGAGAATCAAAAATTTAAGTATTACACACTAAACTTTTCAATAGTTTGAAAAGTGAAATTCTGAATGTATTTCAGAAGTAAACTATTTTATTTTTCCCGAATTAGCAAAAAAACTCCCAACAATCAAATCATGTTGGGAGTTTTTTATATTAAAATATCTCTAGCGAGAATTTAGTATTTACTTACTTTTTCTTCGATTCAAAAACGGGTAATAATTTTGATGAAACTTCACCAAAACCAATACGTACTTGATCGTTTTGACAATGTCCACGCATCGTTACGGTATCTCCATCATTGATAAACGTACGTTCTGATCCATCATCTAATTTCACAGGATTTTTTCCTGCCCACGACAATTCTAACATAGAACCATATGAATCAGGTGTTTTACCAGATAAGGTTCCACTACCCATCATATCACCAGAATTTACGGGACAACCATTCACCGTATGATGTGTTAATTGTTGTGCCATATTCCAATACATATACTTGAAGTTAGAACGAGCAACAACAGTTTCTGTACTATTTTCAGGTTGAATCGCTACTTCTAAATGAACATCATAGCTTTTCTTCCCTGTATATTGTAAATACTCTAATTGTGGCTTTAAAGGCTTTGGACTTTCCACTCTAAACGGTTCTAAAGCATCCATAGTTACAATCCAAGGAGAAATTGATGAAGCAAAACTCTTTCCTAAAAATGGTCCTAATGGAACATATTCCCATTTTTGAATATCGCGTGCGCTCCAATCATTGAATAAAACAACTCCGAAAATATAATCTTCAGCTTCTTCAATAGGAATTGGTTCTCCTAAATGATTTGCATCAGTTGTAATAAAAGCCATTTCTAATTCGAAATCGACACGTTTTGAAGGTCCAAATACAGGTGTATCTGCTCCAACGGGTAACGTTTGTCCTTGTGGACGATGAATTGGAATTCCCGATGGAATAATAGAAGAACTTCTTCCATGATATCCTACAGGAACATGAAGCCAGTTTGGCATCAATGCATTATCTGCGCCACGAAACATCGTACCAACATTTGTAGCATGTTCTATACTTGAATAAAAATCTGTATAATCACCAATTTGTACTGGCAATTGCATTTCTATTTCATCTAATGTGAATATAATTGTATTTCTGTGTTCTGCATGATCGCGCAAAGCAGCATTATCAGTATCGAAAATATCTCCAATACGATTACGAACTAAGCGCCATGTTTTCTTTCCATCAGAAATAAAATCATTCAGGCTATCTTGAAGAAAAATGTCATCTGTCAATGGAATTCCTTCAAAATATCCAAGTTGATGCAATGCACCTAAATCTATTGCATAATTACCAATTCGTGTACCGATGGTAATTACGTCATCTCTAGTAAGAAATACTCCAAAAGGTATATTTTGTATAGGAAAATCGCTATCCGGAGCAACTTCTAGCCATGTTTTTCTATCGGGATTATTAGTAGTATCTGGCATAGTTGTGTTAAATATTTATAATTTGATAAATTTTGTTATTTGTATTCAAATATATGAGTTTTCTATATGAGTTATGGAATCTATATCATATTTTTGGATTTTATTAACATAGACTCAAACTAATGCAACGCGACGAACAAATTTTTGAATTAATTCAAGCCGAAAAACAAAGACAAAAAGAAGGATTAGAGTTGATCGCTTCTGAAAACTTTGTCAGTGATCAAGTAATGGAAGCTGTCGGTTCAGTACTGACAAATAAATACGCAGAAGGATATCCTGGAAAACGTTATTATGGCGGATGTGAAGTCGTAGACGAAGTGGAAACAATTGCCATTGATAGAGCAAAAGCTTTATTTGGAGCTGCGTACGTAAACGTACAACCACATAGTGGAAGTCAAGCAAATACAGCAGTTTTTGCAGCATGTTTAAAACCAGGAGATAAAATCTTAGGATTCGATTTATCACATGGTGGGCATTTAACACATGGTTCTCCAGTAAACTTTTCAGGAAAATTATACAATCCTGTATTTTATGGAGTAGAAGAGGAGACAGGTGTTTTGGATTATGATAAAATTCAAGAAATTGCAACTAAAGAACAGCCAAAAATGATTATTGCAGGAGCATCTGCATATTCAAGAGATATAGATTTTAAACGCTTTCGCGAGATTGCAGATAGTGTAAATGCATTATTATTAGCAGATGTTTCTCATCCTGCTGGTTTGATTGCAAAAGGACTTCTAAACGATCCAATTCCACATTGTCATATTGTAACAACAACTACACACAAAACACTTCGTGGACCACGTGGAGGAATGATTATGATGGGAAAAAACTTTGATAACCCATTTGGAATCAAATTAAAGAATGGGAACTTACGTAAAATGTCTTCATTATTAGATAGCGGAGTTTTTCCAGGAAACCAAGGTGGACCATTAGAGCATGTAATTGCAGGAAAGGCAATTGCTTTTGGTGAAGCATTAACAGATGAGTTTATGCATTACATATTGCAAGTTCAGAAAAATGCCAAAGCAATGGCAGCTGCACTTGTTGCAAAAGGATATAACATTATTTCTGGCGGAACTGACAATCACATGATGTTAATTGACCTAAGAAATAAAAATATCACAGGAAAAGATGCCGAAAATGCACTTGGAAAAGCTGATATTACTGTAAATAAAAACATGGTTCCTTTTGATGATAAAAGTCCATTTGTAACTTCTGGAATTCGTATTGGAACTGCTGCAGTTACTACTAGAGGACTAAAAGAAGATGATATGGCACTAATTGTTGAATATATCGATGAAGCCTTAATGAATTACGAAAGTGATGAGAAACTAGAAGGAATTGCATTTAAAGTAAATGTAATGATGTCTGACAAACCATTATTCCAAGCATAAATCATAAAAAAATAGTAATAGTATAACTTTTTAACATAAAATTAAGATTTATTATATTTGTAATGAGATGTAAAAATTGCAAATATGAAAAGTTATACTATTGCTGTGTTATGTTGCTTTTGTTTTTCCCTAACAAACGCACAAATACTCTTTGAAGACAAAGCTTTTGAGCTAGGAATCAATATCACAGGAAACGCTAGTACACAGCTTGGAGGTGTAAGTTTCTATGATTATGATAATGATGGTTGGGACGACCTAACCTTTGCGAGTAAAGAAAATTTCCCTGTACGATTTTTTAAAAACAATTCAGGAACGTTTGTAGAAGAAACGTTCAATATTACCATTCCTGATCATTCCAAACAAGTTTTATGGGTTGATTATGATAATGATGGTGATAATGATTTATTTGTAACAAAATTTGATGCATCCAATAAATTATACAATAACGATGGAAACTTCAATTTTACAGATGTAACTTCAATTGCAGGATTTCCTTCAACTACTTTGTTTACATATGGAGCTTCTTTTGGCGATTATGATAATGATGGCGATTTAGATCTTTTTTTAAGTAATAAAGATGATGCTAAAGTAATTCCAAATCAGTTATACAGAAATAATGGAAATGGTACATTTACTGACGTTTCTTTAATTGCTGGAATAAGTTCAGTTGGGCACTTATCATTTTGTTCTGCATTTTTTGATTATGATAATGATGGTTTTTTAGATATCTATATTTCTAATGACCGATTTGCTAATACAAACATTTTATACAAGAATAACGGAAACGGAACCTTCACAGATGTAAGTTTGGCTTCTGGAGCTGGTGTTGCTGCAAACGCAATGTCTACAACGATTGATGATTATAATTATGATGGTTTTCTAGACATTTACGTAACAAATACTGCCGAAGGAAATCATTTACTAAAAAATAATGGAGACGGAACATTTACGGATGTAGCTTCTACTACTGGAACAATTTTTAATAGTATAGGTTGGGGCGCAAATTTTTTAGACGCTGACAATGATACAGATTTAGATTTGTATGTGTGTAGTATGATTAATGATCCTAGTTCTGGATTATTAACAACTGGATTTTATCAATGTGATACTGGTTATAGCTACACAATTCCTTCAGCTGCAGGTTTTGTAAATGATGCGTATACAAGTTTTTCAAATGCAATAGGAGATATTAATAATGATGGTTATCAAGATTTTGTAGTAATAAATTTAGCGCCAGATAATAATTCATTATGGAGAAGTACTGGCGGAACAAATAATTGGTTAAAAGTCAAGCTTGATGGAACTACAAGTAACAAAGCAGGAATAGGAGCAAAGATAAAAGCGACTATTAATGGAGAACCTATGTACAGATATGTATTGTGTGGAGAAGCATTTTTAGGACAAAACTCAGCAACAGAACTTTTTGGATTGGGAACGGCTGCAACTATTGATATGGTCGAAATATTTTGGCCAAGTGGAATTACGGATACGTATACAAATGTAACGGCAAATCAATTATTGACTGTTGTAGAAGGAAGCACATTAGGTATAAACGAAGAAAACGCTGAAAAATTCAGCGTTTATCCAAATCCGGCATCGGATTATATTATGATTTCTACAACCTTATCTGAACCGTATATTAGTACAATTTTTGACAGTTTGGGCAAACAAGTATTTTCTCAAAAATCACAAGGTTTGCAATCAAAATTGGATGTTTCTAACTTAGCTAGTGGAATTTTCTTTTTAGAAATTCGCACCGAAAAAAGTAAAACAGTTCAGAAAGTTGTTATCAATTAATTTTTTTAGAAAAGATGTAAGATTGCTAAGATGAGAAGTGCAATTCCAACAATTACTTTAAATGGCATTAATTTCTTAGAAACTTTTACCAAAGCACCACCAATAGCTGGAACTTGACTTAATACATGCGTTAATAATAACAAACCACCTGCAATGGCTACAGCAGAATAAATAATGCTATTAAAACCTAATAGAAACCAAACTCCTAATCCTAAAGAAGCACCACCAATTACAGTTGTAAAAGGCATTAATTTCTTTGCAATGTTGTTAAAGAAATCGCTTTCTCCATCAAGTTTATCAAGTGCGGTAATTCCAAGTAAGATTCCTGCTAAAATGTTAGCAATATCAAAAATAAGTCCCATGGTTTTTTAAAATTAAGTGTTAAACTATTCTTTGTTTTTATTGTTTTACCAATATACGTATAAAAAAAGCATCATAAAATAGTATAGTTATTTTATGATGCTTTTCGATATATGGTTGTATTTTTTTGTTAAACTCGTTTAATCATCGTCTAAAGGGACATTTTGATATGCACCAACATCCGTTTTGTTATTTGGAGCTAGCGTTCTCATAGTTCCTAAAATATCTTGTGGAGCAAACGTTGAAGTAGTAGTAGGATTTCCAAGACCAATAGCGCCAGAATCAGTTCCGATATTAAATTCATTCATTTCTACATCCTTAAAATCAGGATCTAAATTGAATGTAATTTCATCAAAAAGTGTTGATTCATTGAAATTATATAAATCATCATCGTTAAACCTGTTGTTTAAATCATTAAACTTGATTAGGCAATTTTTGAAACTATACCCTAAGTCAGCACCGTTTTCTTTATCTAGTATCAATTCAATATTGTTGTTTCCTGCAATGATACAGTTTGAAAAGTTTGCATCTAAGTCTTCAGTTAAGAACATATTATTTCCTAAATCTATATAGTTGTCCAATAAAACTGTTGGAAATACTCTGAAACTGTTAGTCCAATAGTTTGCAAATGTACAATGTCTGAATGTATAGCGTCCGCCTAAATTACAATACAGAGAAGCTTGTCCTGCACTTCCAAGAACTGTGTTCGTTGCTTCTACATAACCTGTACGGGCTAATAAACCAACTGTTGAGCTATTGTGAATTTGTGAGTTGTTTAGTGTTAATGTCGGGTTTGTAGTTCCGTCGCTATTTTCCGTTAAGATTCCGACAGAAGCATTTTTTATCGTTGCATGATTAATGAAGTTGTTTGTACTTCCATTTGTGAGCCAAATAGTTCCCCATTGTCCAGGAACGTTTGCAAAACCAGGTTCTAAACGATCACCTTCAAAAATGACTTCGCCTTCTAATTCTTCTGTAGTACTGGTAGTTCCATTAACCTGTAATGAACCTTCATTAGCAACGATGATACCAGAATTTGCATGAAAATGTATTCTTGCGCCAGCATCAATATTCAATACTTTATTTTGCCCGACGGCTGCGTACCCGTAAACTACATAGGGTTTATCATTTGTCCAATTGAGTTCTGTATCCTCTAAAAAGAAACCTTCAATTCGAGTTTCATTTCCTTCATCATCTACACCCAGAAGTAGTGTTTCAATAGTTCCATCAGCAAATTGCTGTGGATATAGGAAAACTGCATCTTGTACAAGTGTGACGAGTTCTACTTTTTGTTGATTGCCTCCATTGTCAAATTCTATAGCATCTGTGTATAAAAATTGATCACCACTTGCAAAATCGTTGATATTAACAGTTGTTTCTACAAAAATGAATAGACTGTCATTGGCTAATAGTTCAATATTTTGAAATACTTTTCCAGCAATTCCATCAACATTTAGGCGGTATTTAGACGTTTGACCTTCACTCAATTGGATCGTAGGAATATTTATATCATCATCACTTCGGTTATATACCTTTAAGTTATAGGTACTTGATCCAATGTTGGAAAAAATTGTATCTAAATACACGGTATCTTTTGAGAATTCAAGTTGCCCCGAACTTGGAACTGTCACAAAATCTTTTCGACATGAACTCCAAAGTATAGCAATTGCAAAAATTAAAAAAGTATATAAAAGTTTCTTCATTGTAATATTTTAATAATATATCCTTGATAGATACATTTAGCTGTAAAAATATAACTTTTTGAAGTTCTAATTATTGTTTATCACTCGATTTTTTATTTTCTACACGTTTTGCAGCTTTTTCTGCTTTGCGCGCTGCTCTTTCGGAACGTCTCTTTTCACGTTTTTCCTTCCATTTCTTTTTTTGAAAAGCAAAGTAGTTTTGAATACGGTTTTTGTTTTCTTTTTGTTCTTTAGTCAACGATCTTTCAGAATGTTCTATCCAACGTGGAGATGTTGTAAAGGATCCACCAACTACAATAAGACCTCCTAAAATACCAGCCTCTAATTGTGCATCATGTTTGTTTTTTGTGGCTTTAATTTCGGTAGATTCATAGCCAATATAACTAATGACAAGAATATCATTTTTCTTCATGTTCATTTTGTAATGACCATCAAAGTCTGCAGTGACACCTTTTTTTGTGTTTTTTATTTGAACTGTTGCGCCAGGTAATGGCAATCCAGTATCATCTGTGATTGTTCCGCTAACAGTTAAACTGTCACTTTTAGTTTCTAAATTTTCAGCAGCTACAGTTGTAACCGCACCGATATTTACTTTTCCTACTCTTGGAGTATAATAAGGAAGTATCTGAACTTCACCTAAGCTGTTATCTTGCTCTAATGAAAAGTTATGATTTTTCTTAGTTGCTTTCATCTCAACAGAATTATATCCTGTATAGCTAATTACTAAAACAGCATTTTTGTGTGTGTTAATTTTGTAGTTTCCGTCAAAGTCTGTAGTTGTTCCAACCTTTGTATCTTTAATTGTAATCGTTGCACCTGGCAATGGATAACCTGTATCATCTGTGATTATTCCACTAACCGTAAGACTATCTTTTTTAACTTTTCCTTGTTTGTGTAAAGAGCCAATATTCAATGATTTATAGTTGTCACTATTGGTTTGTACAATTTGTGGTGTATGTTTCGTATTGTTTTTTATTTCTTGCGAAAAAAGTGTAATTGGTAATAATAATGAAGCTGCATACGATACCCAATGATTTCGTTTTTTCCTGTCTATAATTAGTTTTCTGTCTAATTGGGAAGTATAGAAGCGCCCACAAACATTATCATGTTTTTGAAAATGTTTTACAATAGTCTCATCACTTTCTGAAGTAAAATCGATTATTTCTTTTGTACAAACTCCACAAAACTTCCCTTTCTGAGTTGGACTCATCTTGTTCAAATCTTCATGGCAAGGTTCTGGAATATTTATTTTTAACGGTTTATTTTTCATAATAATGATTTATCAAAAGAATATTAATTTCTAAATTTTATCGTTGTTACTGCTCCAATATATTTTTCACGGACAACGGTTGCATATCCAGCAACAATAACATCTTGTTTGATAGTTTTATCAATTTTTAATTGTGCATTATGAACATTATTTATCACTTTTATATTTACAGATTTGTATCCTATAAAGCTAATCACTAGAAAGTCATTTTTTTTAATATTAATTTTATAATTACCATCAAAGTCTGTTGAAGTTTTAATCTTTGTGCCTTTAATGAGAATTGTAGCGCCAGGCAGTGGTAAACCTGTATCATCTGTGATTGTCCCGTTAACCGTAAGGCTATCCTTTTTAACTTTTTCTTGCTTATGTAGAGAGCCAATATTCAATGATTTATAGTTGTTACTATTGGTTTGTACAATTTGTGGTGTATGTTTTGTATTGTTTTTTACTTCTTGTGAAAAAAGCGTGATTGGTAATAAAAGTGAAGCTGCATACGATACCCAATGATTTCGTTTCTTTCTGTTTACAATTAATTTCCGATCTAATTGAGAAGTATGAAAACGTCCACAGATGTTACCATTTTTCTGAAAATGCTTTACAATAGTCTCATCGCTTTCTGAAGTAAAATCGATTACTTCTTTTGTGCAAACTCTACAAAATTTGCCTTTCTGAGTTGGTGTCATTTCACTCCAATCTTCATGGCAAGGTTCTGGAATGTTTATTTTTAATTCAGGATATTTCATAACTCAGTTTTAAATACAATTCAAATAAAACATAAATACTATTGGTATGAAACCAACAATGAGTAAACAGTCTTTTTTGATGAGTAAACACATCTTCACATAAAAAACTCCTTTACTTCAAAATGAAATAAAGGAGTTCTACTAAAGTGCTTATGAATATGGTTATAGCTCTTTTACAATAAAATTTGAACTACTAGCTACAGGTGTAAAAACACCGTTTACATCTTGAAAAACTTGTAATGTAAATCCGTTTGTGTATGGATATAACATGTATGATAACCCAGGAATTTGTTGTGTTGGAGAAACAACAACTGATGCACCTGCATTAACATTTCCGTTATAATCTACTGTGTATTTTTGTTGCCCAGAATCGTATTGACATGAAAAGTTTCCGTTACTTGTAATTTGACCACTAGATGTGATTGTTCCGCAATAAGTTGACATAATTTTTAGGTTTTAAAATGATTAATAATTATTAGTATTTCATATCTTATTACTCACTCGGCGCCAAGCTTTTATTTGATATGATTCAAAAGTAAAACGCCTACAAACAGAATAAAAGATAGCAATTACGTGATTTAAAACACGTGTTTTTATAAGCTCAAACACGTATAAATACGCTTTGTTAATTATCTTGTATACAATACTTTAGCTTAAACTTTAAAACAATTAGATTATGCTACAAGAACCTATTACTGATTTTGAACTAATTCCGTTATCAGAAGCGTCAGTTTTGACGGAAAATTGGCAGAAAGAAAATTATTTAAAAGCGTTTTTATTTCATAAAAATGACATAGAATGTTTGGCACAACAAACTGATGTTGTTGGTGTTCGTTTTTATGTTGGAGTTACAAAAAAAGAAAATGAAGAAGATGCACTTGATATGATTGTTGTTGGTGTAAATAGTCTAAATGAAGATATTATTTACACAGAAAACACTAATACTATTGGTGATTTTACTGATGTTAGCGGTATTTATGATTTTGCTTTGCCTTGTCCAAAACTTTGCGATCCAGAAAGTCCTTTAAATCATGGGATAAGTGATGTGACTTCATCTATTACAAATGGCGCTATGAGAAGAGTACAACACTCTACAGAAGAAGAATGTGCTATAAATTTAGGAGCCATCAGTGAACAAGATGCAGTTGATCGTGTCACAATTTGGCAATGTGAAATGGAAGAAACACTTATTTCTATCTATTTTAATATTGAAAGTTTCGATGCCATATTTAGAGAATTCAAAGAAGCTAATGCCTTACGCGTATACTTTGGCTTGGAAGATAGAGAACACCGTGTTATACTAATTGGTGCTACTAATTCTGAAGAAGCTTATTATAGTGATATTCTATCAGAAGAAGTATATAAAAATATAAAAGCACCATGTACTGGAAACGGAGAAGGTTCATGTGCAGTGAATAGAACTTTATATTTAGATTGTAATTAATCATAATTATCTATGCTTACACAAACTTTTTTAGCAAGTTTTAGCGAAATATCGCAATTATCATTGTTGTTGCCTTTGCTAGCTATAGTGTTCAGATTCAAACGGTTTACAAAACTATTTTGGACAGTTGGTGGTTTATTATTGGTAGCAACAATTGTTTCATACTGTGCTTATTTGTTATATAAAAGCCGTGTGAATAACATGTATTTACTTCACATATACACTGTGTTAGAATATACATTTTGGAGTCTGTTTTACTATCAATTATTTGAAAGAAGAACCGTAAAAAGAATCATACTAAGCTTGCTAATTATATTTTGTGCTTTTTCAATTTTTAATACGATGTATTGGCAATCATTAGAAATGTATAATTCATACAGTAGATCGCTAGAAGGCGCTTTTTTACTATGTTTTGCTATTGCTTGGTTTTATAAAGTATTTGTAAATGGTAAGATTACAGCACTAGAAAAACACCCTGTTTTTTGGGTAAATGCTGGAGTATTGGTCTACTTTTCAGGATCTTTTTTATTATTTATTTCGAATAATTTTTTGTTAGAACTTTCAACTCAAGATTTTTTTGAAGCTTGGGCATTACATGGTTTATTCTTAATAATTCATTATCTTTTTATCGCAATAGGAATATGGTTAGTCAAGCGCAAGAAGGAACTTCGTTAATATTATACGGCGGCATGTTAGGAATGTTTTTCCTAGCAATTGCTATTGTAGGCTTTGTATTGATTTACAAAAAACGTTTGTTACAACAACAAATACGACATCAAGAACAATTATTGGATAGTGCTATAGAAATTCAGGATGAAGAACGAAAACGCTTTGCAGCTGATTTGCATGATGAAATTGGTGGCGGAATTTCCACGATACTATTAAGCGTTTCAAGATTGAAAAAAGAAGCTGGTGAAAGTGAGGAAATTACAACGCAATCTGAAAACATTCAGCAACAATTAGATAGTTTGCTAAAAAAAGTTCGTGAGATTTCATACAATATCATGCCGCCAACACTTGAAGATTTCGGCTTGAACGAATCAATAAGCGATTTATGCTTTACAATTAGTGAAACAGAGTTACTCAAAGTTGTGTACGAATGGAATGGAAGTGAAGAACGATTAAAATTCTCCTCTGAACTTGCATTATACAGAATTATTAAAGAGTTAATTGTGAATGTAATAAAGCATGCAGAAGCAAAAACAGTTTCAATTCACATAAAAAATAGAGCGAATCATTTTGAACTCATTGTAAAAGATGATGGAAAAGGATTTGATACGAAAACCATTAAAAAAGGAGCAGGATTGCGAAATATATATGATAGAGCGTTGATTTTAGGCGCAACATTAAATATTACATCTAAAAAGGAAAGTGGTACCACTACAATTTTAAAATTGAATACATAAAAACATGATACAAATAGCATTGGTAGATGACCACTTATTGTTTAGAGAAGGCATCAAAGCAATATTTCAGGATGAAGAAAATATGGAAATCATTTTGGAAGCTTCTGACGGAAATGAATTTTTAAATGCGTTACGGAATTCAGTAAAAAAACCTTCTGTAGTGTTGTTAGATATTAGAATGCCAAATCTTGATGGATATGAAACGGCAAAAATATTGCTTGAAGAATATCCAGCTATGAAAATCATTGTATTAACCATGCATGAAGAAGAACGTCATATCATTAAAATGATTGAACTTGGCGTAAATGGCTATTTAATGAAAAATGCAAGCCCAGAAGATGTGATTGATAGTATTCGTAGTGTAATGGAATACGATTATTATTTCAACAATAAAATCACAAACATTATGCGTAAAGTCATGATGTACAAAGGAAAACGAAATTCAGACCATCTAACTTTTGATCTTTCTGAACGTGAAAAAGAAGTCTTAGCGTTAATCTGTCAAGAATTCACTGCAAAAGAAATAGGAGAGAAGCTCTTTATAAGTTTCAGAACTGTTGAAGGGCATCGAAAAAAACTACTAGCCAAGCTAAATGTTAGAAATACAGCTGGTATGGTTGTATTAGCAATCAAAAATGAAATTGTAAAAATTTAGGAAATTATAAATGTAAAATGTTTTCTACCAGCAACCGAGAAATTCGTATAAAAAAAGTCATTATTGTATTCGTTCAATGCATAGTTTCGTAGTATTTTCGGGATTTTATTAATACAGAAGAAATATAAACAACGTGTTTCAAATACAAGAGAACAAAAACATCCTAGAGATTTCAAATGAAAATAACAAAGCATCTGCTTCGATTAACTTAGACGAAGGCGCACGATTGTTTGATGTAAAAGTGAATGATAGGACAATCATTTCTGAATACGAGAACTTTCCGTATAAAAATTCATCCGCATCAGCGATTTTATTCCCTTTTGCGAATCGGATTAAAGATGGAAGCTATATTTTCGATGGACAAACGTATCAAATTCCATGTAATGAAGTCGAAAAAAATAATGCAATTCATGGATTGTTATATACCAGAAAATTTGAAGTCTTTCACAAGCACGTTACTCATAAAGCTGCAAGTATAACGTTTCAGTACAATCACGATGGTTCTTCACAAGGATTTCCGTTTCCGTTTGATTTTTTTGTTACTTACAAACTCACTGAAACATCACTAAATGTTCATATAAAAGTTGTCAATACTGGTACAAAAACGTTTCCATTTACAATTGGTTGGCATCCATATTTTAACTCTGAAAATTTATATGAAAGTACAATCAATTTTAACTGTGAAGAAGAATACACAACAACTGATGACCGAAGCATTACCGATGGCACAAAGCCGCATGAACTACAAATGCCTTTCCAATTAAAAAACAATCCGTTTGATACTGCGTATAAATTGTTAGATAATGAGATCGGATTTTCAACGTCAACCTATCAAATAAAGATAAAAGGTTCAGCTCCAAAAAACTTTGTGCAATTTTATATTCCAAAAGACAAAAGTATCATTGCTATTGAACCCACAGTTGGGCTTTCAAATAGTTTTAATAACGGAATTGGTTTACAGACTTTATCACCAAGCAAAACCTATGAAATTTCATGGAATGTTGAGGTTGTGAAATTGTAAATCTTAAATTGAAAAGTATATTTTTTAAGACCCAAGACCCAAGACCCAAGACCCAAGACCCAAGACCCAAGACCCAAGACAAATAAATCAACAGTCTAAAAATCTAACAAGTCTAAAAAACTATTTTTCCATAATTTCTACTTCAAAAAGTTTATCCCAATACTTTCCAGTAACGAAATATGTGTTTGTTTTTGCATTGTAAGCAATTCCATTAAAGTAGTCAATTGCAGTATGATTTGTTACTTTCTCTTTCAAACCTCTAAAATCAATGATTCCTTCTAGCGCACCATTTTTAGGATTGATAATCATCATACTTTGTTTTTGGTAGCTATTGGCAAAGATTTTCCCATTGATAAATTCTAGCTCGTTTGCTTTTACGTACGTACGTTTATGATCACATACTTGAATAGCGTATTGTTCTTGTAAATCTTCAGGGTTTAAAATCCAAATTTTTTCTGTTCCATCACTTTTATATAACTTTTCACCATCATTACACAATCCCCAACCTTCTTTACTATCTTGATACAAAAAGGTATCCAAACGTTTTAGCGTATTAGGATCAAACACAAAGCCTGTTTTTGCTTGCCAAGTAAGCATGTATAGTTTGTCATTCAGTACTGTAATTCCTTCTCCAAAATACACACGATCTAAATCGATTTTTTGATATACTTTTCCTGTCTTATAATCAACCTTACGCAATGATGATTGTCCACGTTGTCCTGTACTTTCAAATAATGTATCTCTATAAAACTCTAAACCTTGTGTATAGGCTTTTATATCATGATCATATGTGTTTACTATTTTATACGTATAAACTTTAGGCGCGTTATTTGATAAAATGACCACTTTTTTTGAAACGACTTCCGTTTTTCCATCTGCATAAGTGATGTTAGCTTTTAAAGTATGCTTTCCAAGTAAAAAGTCTTCAGGAATAGTGGTTTCTAAAATCAGCGGATTAGAATTGGAATTTGTCAATTCTTGATCATTAATAGCATAACGGATTTTACTAACAGCTTGATCATTTTTATTAATTACAATCGCTTTTAAAGATGATTTTAGAGGGAATTTTGTTGATTTCCCATCAATTTTTAAAGAAAACTGAGGTGTGTTGGAATTTTTTTCTCCACCACATGCAAAAATTGTTAAACTTAAAAATATGATTATGAATGCATTATATAATTTCATTAGAATACTTTATTTCTGGCAAGTTAATTCATTAAAATCAGTTTAAAAAATGTTGTGTAAATGTAAAAACATTTTATCTTTGCAGCGGCAAGTCCTACACAACCAGCTCCTGTTGAATCCTCCAGGGCGGGAACGCAGCAAAGGTAAATGGTTGAGCGGTGTGATGTAGGTAGCTTGCCTTTTTTTATTCCCTAAAGTCAAGGCTCTATTTCTCCTTTTTTTTGAGCATATTTGTAAAAATTAACCTAAACACAATACAATGTCAAAAGTGGTCTTAATTACTGGTGGTTCATCAGGAATTGGAAAATCTATAGGAACTTTACTAGCTTCAAAAGGATTTACCGTGTATGGAACAAGTAGAAATCCGGATAAATTCACAGATTTTAATGAATTCAATTTATTAGCACTTGATGTGCGAAATACAGAATCGATTCAAAAAGCTGTTGCTACAATTATTGAAAAAGAAGGACGACTTGACGTGTTGATTAATAATGCTGGTGTTGGAATTACGGGACCGATAGAGGAAACACCAGATGATGAAATTCACAAAGCATTTCAAACCAATCTATACGGACCAATAGCTGTTATGAAAGCAGTTTTGCCACAAATGCGTTCACAAAAGAGCGGTTTAATTATCAATGTAAGTTCAATTGCAGGATATATGGGATTACCATATAGAGGAATTTATTCTGCTACTAAAGGAGCATTAGAATTGGTAACAGAAGCTATGCGCATGGAAACAAAAATGTTTGGTATAGAAATAACAAACGTTGCTCCAGGTGATTTTGCAACCAATATTGCGGCAGGACGTTATCATACGCCAGTTTTTGACAATTCTCCATATAAGGAAGTATACCAACATCAGCTTACAGAAATGGACGCGCATGTTGATGAAGGTTCTGACCCTAAAATTATGGCAGAAGTCATATTAAAGGTTATTCAAACTAAAAAGCCAAAAATTCATTATAAAGTTGGTGCGTTTATGCAAAAGTTTTCAATTGTATTAAAACGAATCTTGCCAGATAAAGTATATGAGAAAATGCTAATGAATCATTATAAGTTGTAATTAGTATGTTAACTTTCTAGCGTTAATTAATCTTAAACTATTCATAATAATGCTATGGTGAAGCTTGAATTCAGTATTTTCATAGAAAATAAAATTCAACAACCAACATAATGAAAACATACACACGACAACTTATTATTTGTTTCCTTTTAACTTGTATTTGTTCATTTACAGTAAAAGCACAAAAAATTAAACCTCAAAGAGGATACGATATACAAATTGGAAATGTTGTATCGATGCTTCAAGATTTAAAAATTCGTGTTACTCGTAGTGTATCAAACTTATCACAAGAAGAAACAGACTTTTTACTAGACGAAGATGCTAATAGAATTGGTGCTATGATTTACCATTTAGCAGCAACAGAAAAATATTATCAATTATTTACATTTGAAAATAGAGGCTTTAACAAGGATGAACAAGAATGGGCAGCTGCGTTAAGTTTAGGGGAAAATGGTAGAAAAGTTTTTCAAAACAAGCCGATTCGCTATTATTTAGATATTTGGGATAAGGTTAGAAAACAAACGTTACGACTTTTAAAAAAGAAAGATGACAAATGGTTTAATGCTACTATAACAGATAGTAACATGAATAACCATTGGGCTTGGTATCATGTGATGGAACACCAAGCAAATCATATGGGGCAAATTCGTTTGATTATCAAAAGAATTGGGAAATAAACGCTTACTGACCTTTTTTCATCATATAAAATAATTCTTTCTCAAGATCAATTACTGTACTTTTTACTCTTTTTCGTATCATAAAATACGGAATACCATACATCAAAACCGCATGAAATAGAATGAATAGGATAGGAATACCACTTTGATTAATACCAGTAGAAAACATAAAAATAAAAAATAGATAGAACACGGTAATGATGATATAAAAAGGAATCATAAAGTTACTAAACCCATTAACTTTTGCATCAATTACTACTTGATCATTTTGTTGTCTAAAGGTTCCTGTAACACGTGTTGAATAAGTATGTCTATCAAAAAACTGCCTGCGCCTTCTCATTGCAAAAGTATGTTGTGTAATAGTTCCTTTATATCTGTTTTTACTAGAAGAAAATACTTCAAATGCGGTGAAAAAACCACCAATAGAACCTTCATCAACATGTTGCTTAAAACTTCTGATAAATTCAGACTTATCAATAGCTAATTTAATTTGTTTGCGTTGTATTAATTGTATATTCTCTAAAAAACCGTTCATAATCATCTTCTTTTATAAGATATATGTGCTAGTTTTTTAATAGATGTTACAAGTGTATTAGAATTAATTGTTGAAAAACTGATGAAGCTAAAGATATTTTTTATTTTTGATTTAATTAAAAAGGACTAAATGTTCAGTGTTGAAGAAATCAGAGAGAATTATAAAAAATTTACAGATTCTCAAATAGAAAAAATTGCTTCTCAAGAATCTAAAACACCTCTAAACAGACATGAATACACGACAATAATTTCTATGCTAATTATTTGCAAATAGAAAACGCAAAAAAAATCTGTGTGATGGTTGGATTAAAGAACAAATTAATTTTAAAAATAATAACTTGAAAAATAGTACATTAACACGATTCCTGCTAAGTGTATTTCTAATGTTGTTAGTAAGTATATATAGTTCTTGTACGCAAGAGACAACTTCGTTTTGTCCTCAAAATTTAGAAAACGAATTTATTGCTTCTAAAGCTCCTTTTTCAATAGCATCACCAACAACATTATTCTATAAAGACATTTTATACGGAACTGATGAACGTAACGTGTTTGATTTTTTTCAACCCAATAAAGCGGAAGCTTCTTCTTTACTCATTATGATTCACGGTGGAGGATTTGTTACTGGCAAAAAGGAAAACTATTACAATACATACCATCACAGAAGTCTCATCAACACACTTTTGGAAAACAACATAGCGGTAATAACGATCAATTATCGGTATATAGATCCGCGAAATAAACAAGGAATTTTTAATAGTTTAACTGATGCCAAAAGAGCATTGCAATACATTCGTTATCATGCAAGTACATTGCACATTGACAAGTCAAAAGTGATGCTATTTGGGAATTCTGCAGGTGGTGCAACGGCAATGTGGATTGGGCTCCATGATGAAATGGCAGAAGCTCAACATACAGATGTTGTTTTAAGAGAATCTACAAGAGTTGAAGGTATTACTGCCATTGGAACACAAGCCAATTATAATGTGAGTAACTGGCACAAAACGGTATTTTCTAGCTATGAAAATGAAGGGTTTGGTGCAGAAGAAATCAAAGAAATACTAAATAAACATCGAATTTTTCTATATTATGGGATTGACAATCGTGCCGAATTTTCTACTGAAGAAACAAAAGCATACATAGAAAAAACAAGTATGCTACACATGTTATCTGCAGATGATCCTACGATTTACGTTGTTTCCGACAAATTCGCAAATGCTGTACCAACTACGATGAGTAAAGTATTTCATCATCCATTGCATTTAAAAACAATAAAAGAACAAGCCGAAAAAGTAGGTGCGAAAGGTATTTATTATTGCCCACAAATGGATTTAGATACACGTAAAGGAGAAACCTATGAAGATTTTATTATTCGAAAAATTGGGCATAGTAAAATATCTGAAAACCTTTAATACCTTTAAAATTCTAAAAATCGTTTAAACTATAATGAATAGTACTAATACATTTCTGTTAGAATCAAAACTAAGACGATTAAAAATCTCGTTCTCAAAGGAGAATGATAAAATCATCATTGGAAAATCAAAAGTAGATTTTGTAGTCGTATTTGGGTTGATCATTTTACCCATTGTAATTGCATTAAGTGCTATGGTATTTGTTCTTACTTCACAAATTGAATTTACAGGACGAGGCGGCGGAAAAATTTTTGGTATAATTATATTTATTCTGGCTATTGGAATTGTAAATATTTTTCGTGAGCGTTCTAAGATGAAAGCAAACAAAAACAAAAAAATATTAGATCATAAAATAATTAAAATAGTTGAAGAATATCAAATACAGCGTTTTGAAGCAGCCAATGTAAAAGACTTTGAATACGTTGTAAACCATCTTGATAATGATATTTGCCAAGGTCAATTATTTTTAGTAGACAGTAATAATCAAAAACACTTACTACTTGGATTTGACGGAGAAAACGAGCAATACGTATTGGACGATCTGTATTGGTTTATTGACTACTTTAAAAAACATTTGGAACTCCAAACTTCCTAAAACATGAAAGTATATAGGCACATAAGTTTTTTGCTTTTCTTAATAATTGGATTCAATTTTTGTTCAGCTCAAGCTGATTTTAAAAAAGGAATTGTTGGAACTTGGGAATTGATAGATAAAGTTAGTGACCTTGATGATGAGGAAGAACTGATTGGTAGTGAACCAAAGCAGCAAAAACCAGATCCATTTATGAATGAAGATGTAGTATGTGCATTTAAAAGCGATGGTGCTATCATTTTTTTAATACAAGATTTTTCGTTTGAAGCTACATATACACTCAAAAATTCAGATTTGGTTATTGGAAACCGTCAATACACCTTATTAAAAGTACAAAAGGACTCGTTATTTATTAAAGATAAAAATGGCCTATTAAACACTAGATATACATATAAAAGAATAAAAAAAGATGAGTAACGAACAACCAAACAATCCATTACATGGTGTTAAACTAGTTGAGATTGTAGAAACCTTAGTAGATTATTATGGTTTTGAAGAATTATCAGGAAGAATCAATATCAACTGTTTTAAAAGCAATCCTTCTGTAAAGTCAAGCTTAAAATTTCTCAGACGAACGCCTTGGGCACGTGAAAAAGTTGAAAACCTATACCTAAAAGTAATTCAAAAAATAAACTAAACTGCAACATCTTGAAACTACAACTCTTTAAAATTTTAAAAATAGTACTTGGAATCATTATACTAACAAGCTGTGATATGAAATCCGCACAAGATTATTATAAAGAAGCTATTGAGCTTAGCGGAAATCATAAACATGAAGAAGCTATCTTAAAACTAAATAAAGCTATTGAAAAAACACCAACCTACAGAATGGCGTTGATTCAAAGAGGTTATGTAAAAATAACTTGGTTAGATGAAATTAAAAGCGGGATTGAAGATTTTGAAAAAGTGTTAAGTTTTGATGCAGATAATACATTAGCGCTATACTACATTGGTTATGTATATGGTGATCAACAACAGCATGCAAAAGCTGTTGAATATCTATTAAAAGCTAACGAAACAGAAGGAGTTATTAAAAGTACAGACATCTTTTTGAATACCTATGATGAAAATAACTATGATGATGAACTTTTATTTAAAGTAGATGAAGGTGATATTATCTATCAACTTGGATTACAATATGTACGTCTTGAACAATATGATAATGCTATTGCTAGGCTAAACGAAACTGTTGCTGTAAAAACGCATCTACAAGACAGTTATTTTTTATTAGGCGAAGCATATATTGCTAAAAAAGACACGACAAACGCTTGTTCTAATTTTCAAAAATCATCACAATTTGGCGATCAAGAAGCCAAGAGAATGCTTATGAAATATTGTAAAAGAATTAAATAAAATGAATTGGCATTCAAAAAACAACCAACACTACACATAAACATGACAACTATACATGTTTTAGTTCATCTTCCATAAGTTTTATCGTACTTTATAGTAACAAACAAATAGTCATGATTAGCTATTTGAAAAAATTGTAGTTATTATAAAGGAAATCAAAGTTTAGTTACTTACAAATGCATTGTATATGCATCATTAAAATACTACTGTTTTGAAATTTTTGAAGCAGTAGCATACTTTGAAACCTCGATTGTAAAAGCCTGTGTAATGCAGGCTTTTTTCGTAAAATAAAGTTTTAAGTCTACGGTATAAATTTAATAGTTCTTATAAAATTAGAAGAACTAACACATACACAAAATAATTTTTTACTTTTGAATTTCTATGAAAACTGAGAATTCAATTCATGCCTAAAACACAAAAAGAAACAACAAATTCCAACACTTTGATACACAAGTTGTCAAGTCTCTTTTCATGGAATTGGATTCGAAAATTACTATTCTTAATCATCTTTTCATTTGTAATCAATCATCTTTCAGAACGTGATAATTTCCCAGATAGTGATGCATACACCTTTCCTTTTCATGGAATTATTGCCTCAATTATATTAGGAGCTATTGTTATTTTTATGACTGATGTTAATTTTAAATTTTATAAAAGAAAATACTTTTCAAAGCAAGTAGAAGCCCTTACTATTATACGTTTTGTAGTATCAACATTAGGATATATCATCTTAATTTATATTCCTTTTTATATAATGGTTACTTATCTTGCTAACGGACAAAAACAATTTTATTATTTCTTAATTGGTTTGTTATTAACGTTACTCATCTGCTTTATTGCATTGGTCATATTATATGCGAAAGATGTATATGATTTATATAAAACATCAATCAAAGAAGCAAAAATAACAATAGCGCATGGTGCAAAAACAACATTACTTACATATGAAGATATTGCTTGTTTTTATAGTGAAAATAAAATTGTGTATGCAGTTAAATATGATGGAAGAACTATTATAACTGATTTTACTTTAAATGAATTAGAAGAAACACTAAA
The DNA here is from genome assembly GCF_056033805.1 of Kordia sp. E. Lineage (NCBI taxonomy): Bacteria > Pseudomonadati > Bacteroidota > Flavobacteriia > Flavobacteriales > Flavobacteriaceae > Kordia > Kordia sp. E. The sequence continues at coordinate 301,338 of NZ_JBRASR010000004.1, read as the reverse complement.
CAGTCAGTTGTTTTTTAGAGCAAATCGACAAATCATTATTCATATAAATTCCATTGATGAAATTGAAAAAATAGAAAATGGAAAGTTGTTGGTTAAAATAAAATCTTCTATTCTTACCTCAGAAGTGCCAGAAATCAATATCAGTCGTTACAAACGAAAAGCTTTTTTAAATTGGTTTGAAAAAAAGATGTAAAAATCACAGACTATTCAGTCATAAATTCACGACCATTCAGTAAAAGTAATAATGTTTATAGGACATTTGAGAGATTTACTTCTTTATTTCGCTTTGAAGTTAAAATCAAAAAAATGAACAAAATTACATTACGCCAAACATTAATTCCATTAATTACTATTGCTGTCACCTGCTTTTTATGGTTTGGACCAATACATTTAAATTATTTTGTAAACATCGTCATCTCGATACTTATCATTATAGCAAACTATATAGAATACAAAGGGAAACCATTTTCTGCACTTGGATTTCAACGTGAAAAATTCACACTCAGAAACATCTTCATATTAGCTCCATTAGTAGCATTAGGACTCTTTGCTTTTTATGCTTTTGTATTGGTGCCTACAGTTAATAAACTTACAGGAAGTCCATTGGATTATTCCGAATTTAAAGCTTTAGAAGGCGATTTGGTATCATGCTTAACCTTTTTACCTTTCATTTGGATTTCTGCCGGATTTGGAGAAGAAATCATTTTTCGCGGGTATTTTATGAAACAGTTTGTAAAATTCTTTGGAGATGGAAAAACAAGTATAATCATCAATATTATAGTATTTGCTTGTTTCTTTGGTTTTTTACATGGTTATCAAGGAATTTCGGGTCAAATTGTAACTGGAGTTATTGGAGGATTAATTGCAACTATATTCTACCTTCGTAAATATGATTTGTGGTTTGTGATTGCTGTTCACGGTTTTTTTGATACAATTGCTTTGATTTGTGTGTACTCTGGCTTTTTATAATAATTTAAAAATAATAAAATCAGCCATTGACTTTCTTTTTTATGTTTTGAAATGTTGATAACTCACGGACTATTCTCTGTGTGAAGTTCATAATCACATCTTATAATATTGTAATTTTACGCAGAATTTGCGTTAAGGATTATTCATTCATTATATTTTCCATAAATCGGAAATCATGAATGCGTAGCATTTGAAGCGGCATCCTTTTATCGTTAGTTCGAGTGAATTTGTGCATTGAGCGAAGTCGAAAATCACAAATTTGTATCGAGAACACGGTAAAAGATATAGCGGAAAGCCTGTAAAAACGCCCAAATAACAAACACAACTTTCATATACTAAATTTAGAAAACAAATGAAATTTTTTATCGACACGGCTAACTTAGATCAAATTCGTGAAGCACAAGCTTTAGGAATTTTAGATGGTGTAACGACAAATCCATCGCTAATGGCGAAAGAAGGAATTACAGGAAAAGAAAACATCATCAACCATTACAAAGCTATTTGTGAAATTGTTGAAGGAGATGTTTCTGCTGAGGTAATTGCTACTGACTTTGAAGGAATGGTAAGAGAAGGAGAAGAGTTGGCAGCTTTAGATCCACAAATTGTAGTAAAACTTCCAATGATTGCAGATGGAATAAAAGCGTGTAAATATTTTTCTGATAAAGGAATTAAAACGAACGTAACGTTAGTTTTCTCTGCCGGACAAGCATTATTAGCTGCAAAAGCAGGTGCAACATTTGTATCGCCATTTATTGGTCGTTTGGATGATATTTCTACAGATGGATTAAACTTGATTGCAGAAATTAGAATGATTTATGATAACTACGGATTCGAAACTGAAATTTTAGCAGCTTCTGTACGTCACACAATGCACATTATTGATTGTGCTAAAATTGGTGCTGATGTTATGACAGGTCCATTATCATCAATTGTTGGATTATTAAAGCATCCTTTAACAGACATCGGATTGGCAAAATTCTTAGCAGATTACAAAAAAGGAAACTAGTAATAGTTTCATTTATTATATACGTAAAAAGCGTCTTCAGTTTGAAGACGCTTTTTTTGTGTTATATATGATATGTTTTGAAAAATATTACTTCTTCAATTGATCTCTTAAATCTGTGTTGTACACGTTAGAAAATGCATCAATAATACGTCCACTTTGATCGGTAATGATTAATTTATTAATACTAATGAGCGCAAAATCTCTTGCAAGACTCTCATCATCTTCAACGCGGTATTGCTTACTTACAGGAAATTCTAATTCTCTCAAAGCACGTTTCCAACGCTTATGATCAGTATCCAAACTAATCCCAACAATATTTAAATTAGGAAACTCTTTTGCTAGTTGTTTAATTTTGCGTGTTACCAATTTCTTATGTCCTGTCTGTCTAGAGGTCCAAAAATAGAAAACAGTTTTTCCTTTCTTAGAATTTAAAGTATTAACAGGAATCTTATTGTATTTAGAATCTTGTACGTATATCTTATCTGAGAAAAAGCTACCTTTTTGTAAATCTTTAATACCTTTATGTAAATTAGAAATCTCTTTCTTAGACTCTGAATTCTTTGATATAACTTGAAACATCTTGAAAAAATCATTGTTCTTATCAATATCTGTATGATTATTTCTAAAATAAGAATACGCTGTATATCGTAACAATTCATCACGAACATTAGGTAACTTTATTAAGCTATCAATTAGCTTAAGCTTGTTTTTATTGTACGTAAGTGAAGTATTAATTTTTGTATTCTCTTTCAATGACTTCTTAATACATTCACTATATGATGCATTATTAATATGCTGCATTGCATACCTAATATATGGTACATAATAATTTAGTGTAGAATCATTTAAATTGATATCTCTTCTATACTCAAAAAAATCTTTTGGAATCGTAATAGAATCGTTTATTCTTTCATGAAATGTATTTTCATAGGTTTCTTTACATCTATACTTTGTATACGTAATAACATTGGTAATGAAATCCTTAAAATCTTCAGAAGCTGAAGGGTTTTGAGTAAAAAACTCAGTATTGCGCTGTATGCGTTGTTTGTAAATAGAATCGATACGTTTTTCAAAAGTAACAGGATCCAATTTGCAATCTCTGTATAATGAGTTATCTCTGTATTGTTGTTGTGTTAAATATAATTCAGTGTAAAAATTATTCTTTTCTGAACCTTTTCCTGTGTAAAACAGAGATTCATCAAACGCAAGTGTATTCAAACGAAGTAATAAACTATCACCTTTCTCTAAATTGATATATTGATGTTCTGGATTATGGAAAAACTTATACAAACCATTTTTATGATCCTTTAATTTCACTAAAAAACGATTGTCTTCATCGAGTTTCATGGAATCGATAAGTTCATCATTGTGAAACAAAAGCACATATTCGTCACTAGGATTGATAATTTCACCACCAAAATAAGCAACATTTTTGTCACCACTTTTGTTTGATTCATTACAACCAAAGCATATAAGAATAAGCAATAAAGGGGTAATATATTTCATAGTAATATGGTCAACTTTTTCAAGTTTTAACAAATCTAACTAACACAAATACAATACGCTGTTAATGGGTTGTTAAAAATCTATGTTAAAACGTTAAGACAAACCGCTGTAATATTCAATCTAATTGTTACTTTTGCGCAATATAAAAAAAGTTTAAAAAATAATAAAGAATGTTATCTGTATCTAATCTATCCGTACAATTTGGAAAACGCGTCTTATTTGACGAAGTAAATACGTCATTTAATCAAGGAAATTGTTATGGTGTCATCGGAGCTAATGGCGCTGGTAAATCTACGTTTCTAAAAATTTTATCAGGAAAGATGGACCCAACTTCGGGACATGTTCATCTTGAGGCTGGCAAAAGAATGTCAGTATTAGAACAAGATCACTATGCGTATGACGAATTTCCAGTATTGGAAACAGTAATTATGGGAAACAAACCATTATTTGCTATCAAAAAGGAAATGGACGATATCTATGCAAAAGTTGACTTTTCAGATAAAGATGGTGAACGTGTAGGAGAGTTGCAAGTAGAATTTGAAGAAATGAATGGTTGGAATGCCGATTCAAATGCAGCAGCTTTATTATCAAACTTAGGAATATCAGAAGCAAGTCATTACTCGCTAATGAGCGAATTGGACGGAAAACAAAAAGTACGTGTATTATTAGCGCAAGCACTTTTTGGAAATCCTGATGTGTTAATTATGGATGAGCCGACAAACGACTTGGATTTTGAAACAATTTCTTGGTTGGAGCATTTCTTAGCAAACTATGATAACTGTGTAATTGTGGTTTCGCACGATAGACACTTTTTAGATTCGGTTTGTACACACATTTCAGATATCGATTTCTCAAAAATAAACCACTACAGTGGAAACTATACATTCTGGTATGAAAGTAGTCAGTTAGCTGCTAGACAACGTGCACAACAAAACAAGAAAGCAGAAGACAAAGCAAAAGAATTACAAGAATTTATTATGCGTTTTAGTGCGAATGTTGCCAAATCGAAACAAGCAACATCTCGTAAAAAAATGTTAGAACGTTTAAAAGTAGAAGATATAAAACCTTCAAGTCGTCGTTATCCTGCAATTATTTTTGACAGAGAACGCGAAGCTGGAGATCAAATATTAAATGTTGAAGGACTAACTGCAAGTGCAGAAGGAGAAACACTATTTAAAAATGTAGATATTAACTTAGCAAAAGGTGATAAAGTTGCGATCATTTCTAAAAATTCGCGTGCTACAAGTGCTTTCTATCAAATTATCAATGGAAATGTCAAAGCAGATGCCGGAGAATATAAGTGGGGAGTTACAACTTCACAAGCGTATTTACCAGTTGACAATGCTGAGTTTTTTGATAATGACATGACTTTAGTTGATTGGTTACGTCAATGGTCAAAAACGGAAGAAGAACGTGAAGAAGTATTTGTTCGTGGATTCTTAGGGAAAATGATTTTCAGTGGAGAAGAAGCATTAAAAACTGCTCGTGTACTTTCAGGAGGAGAAAAAGTACGTTGTATGTTATCTCGTATGATGATGATTAGAGCAAACGTATTAATGTTAGATGAACCAACAAATCACTTAGATTTAGAGAGTATTACAGCATTCAACAACTCGTTGAAAAACTTTAAAGGAACGGTTCTATTCACAACGCATGATCATGAGTTTGCACAAACAGTTGCCAATAGAATCATTGAGTTAACGCCAACTGGAGTTATCGACAGATATTCAACGTTTGATGATTACATGAGCGATAAAAAAATAAAAGAACAACGTGAAAAGATGTATGTTTAAAGTCTAATCACGAAAATTTATACAATTAAAAAGTCCCTTGAAACATTTTCAAGGGACTTTTTTTTATAATGGATTGGTTGATATGGTTCTTTTTATTGAATTTTAATATACTTAAGGAAGTCTACAAATTCCTTGATAACATGCATACGGAAAATCGCAAGGTCTACGATGACTACAAAAACGAGGTGCGCCACCGATAATATTTCGTTGTCCTTTTTTAGCGATATAGCTAAATCCTTCAAGATTTGCAATTTTGTCTAACATGATTATTTTTTTGAAGCTTAAAAATACAAAAAAAATATTTAGTAGCTATTACGGTTTTACCGTACTATTTAACGAATTGTAATTGTAACATTCCTTGATTGGCATATAAAATTTTATGAGACGTGGTTCTATTATTACGTGTTAAGTACAGAATAGAAGCACCATCAATAAATTCTAAACTCCAAGTTCCTTCTATAAATGGTTTCTCACCAGTTGGACATCTTCGTCGTTGTATATTTGGAACAATAAAGGTTTGATCGCTTTTAAATTTTATAAAAGAGTCACTCTTTTTGTGACTTTTCACAGAAGAATATATTTTTCCAGGTCCTTCTCGAGAAGTTGGATACCAAGTGATATCAACAAATTTTTCTGTATTGACTTGTCCAAAAGCAAAAGTAGTTACAAAACATAAAAAGTAAAATAATTTCATGAATAACTATTCAACAAAAATAGTACCACTTTTTTATAATGTTTCGTGTAAAATTTCAAATAGATTTAGAATTGAAAAGTACTTTAAAACAAAAAACGCTTTCTACAATTGTAAAAAACGTTTCTATTATATATTGAATGCTATTATTTAATTTCTAAACATATCACATCGAGCGCAGTTGAGATTTTATCTCAACTCAGCACCTAATTGTTTCTCAAAACTTTGCTGAAGCTTATTCATGATCTTGTCAATCTGTTTGTCAGTCAGTGTTTTATGTTCATCTTGAAGCGTAAAACTTACTGCATAACTTTTCTTGCCTTTAGGCAAATTATCACCTTGATATACATCAAACAAATTCACTTCTTTCAGTAAATTACGTTCACTTTGTTTCGCAATAGCGTGAATTTCTGCAAACGTTGTTTTTTCATCAATCAACAAAGCAAAATCTCTACGAACTTTTGGAAACTTAGGAATATCTTTAAACTTGATTTTTCTGTTTTTAGCAACTTCAATCACATTATCCCAATTGAAATCTGCATAGATTACTTCTTGCTTAATGTCAAACGCTTTTAAAACTGCACGTTTTACAATTCCGAATTCTACTAATTTTGTTTTCCCTAAACTCAATGTTAATCCTTCAGAAAAGATATCATTTTTAATAGGAGAAACTTTTAGTGAATGCAAACCTAAACGTGCTAAAACAGCTGTTACAATTCCTTTTACATAGAAAAAGTCACTTGTTACAGGTTTACTTTGTCTCCACGTTTCAGCAGTTGTATTTCCTGTAATTAATAAAGATAAGTGTTTGTGTTCTTCACGGTTTTCATCATATGCATGATATGTTTTTCCAAACTCGAAGAATTTTAAATCACTGTTTTTTCTATTGATATTATGAGAAATGGCTTCTAATCCTGAGAATAACAACGATTGACGCATTACGGACAAATCATTACTTAAAGGATTCAACATGGTAATGTTGTGTTCTTCTTTCAATTGTTCAGAAAGTTCCACATACGATGCTGTTGTTAATGAATTCGCCATAATTTCATAGAAACCTTGCGACACTAATTGTGCTCCAACAACATCTTGTAATTTATAATCTTCATAACGAGATGTATTTGAAACCGAGATATGCCACTTTTCATCAAACTTGATGTTATTATAACCATATACACGTAAAATCTCTTCAATTACATCTGCTTCACGTTGTACATCAACTCTATATGCAGGAATTGTTAATCCTAATCCAGCATCTGTAACCGAATTAATTTTAATTTCTAAAGAAGATAAAATATTCTTAATAGTTTCTTTTGGTAACTCTTCACCAATCAATTTGGCAACATTTTCATAAGAAACACGTACTTGAAAATCTTCAATTTTTGTTGGATAACTGTCCGTTACATCACTTGTAATTTCTCCACCTGCTAATTCTTGAATTAGTAAAGCCGCTCTTTTCAAAGCATATTCTGTAATGTTTGGATCAATTCCACGTTCAAAACGGAACGAAGCATCTGTATTTAGTCCGTGACGTTTTGCTGTTTTACGAACAGAAACAGGATTAAAATAAGCACTTTCCAAAAATATATTAGTTGTATGCTCGCTCACGCCAGATTTAATTCCTCCAAAAACACCTGCAATACACAATGGTTTTTCAGCATCACAAATCATTAAATCATCTTCATGTAATTCACGTTCTACTTCGTCTAATGTTGTAAACTTTGTGCCAGCTTCAAGTGTTTTTACAATAATTTTATTCCCAGAAACATAGTTTGCATCAAACGCATGTAGTGGTTGTCCTAGTTCATGTAACACATAATTTGTAACATCAACAATATTGTTTTTTGGTGTTAAACCAATAGCTTTTAAACGATGTTGTAACCATTCTGGAGACGTTTTTACTTGTACGCCAGAAATCGTTACACCACAATAACGTGGAGATAACGTTCTATCTTCAACTTCTACGTCCATTTTTAAAGTTCTGTTATCAACTCTAAAACTACTTGTAGAAGGTGTAATTAATTCTAATTTGATATCTTTTTGAGCTAAACCAGCTTTTAAGTCTCTGGCAACACCATGATGACTCATTGCATCAGCTCTATTTGGTGTTAATCCAATTTCAAAAACAGTATCGTTTTCAATATCGAATACTTCGCTTGCTAATGTCCCAGGAACAAGAGCTTCATCTAAAATCATGATTCCATCATGACCTTCACCTAAACCAAGTTCATCTTCAGCGCAAATCATTCCGTTAGAAACTTCTCCACGAATTTTCCCTTTCTTGATTTTAAATCCTTTTCCTTCGGCATCGTATAAAGTAGTTCCAACCGTAGCAACAGGTACTTTTTGTCCTGCATCTACATTTGGCGCACCACAAACAATTTGAATAGGTTCGTCAGTTCCTACATCTACGGTAGTTACTTTTAAGCGATCAGCATTTGGATGTTGCACACATGTTAATACATGTCCAATAACAATTCCTTCCAAGCCACCTTGAATAGATTCATATTTTTCAATTCCTTCCACTTCCAACCCTAAATCAGTTAAAAGTTCTCCAGTTTTTTCAGCGTCCCAATCAAGTTGAATAAATTGCTTTACCCAATTGTATGATATTTTCATTAGTCTTAATATTGAATAGTCCGCAAAGATAAGATAATGCCGTAAGTTGACAAATAACTTTGCATCAAAGATGGATTAAATTAGATTCTAGTTTTTAGATAGTTTTTTATATACATCAGTTCCGCAATCAATACAAATACCAGCTCCTTTAGTTAATGTTAATAATCCATTAGTTTTAATTGAAATAGCATAGATTCCACGTTTGCTAAATTTAATATGATGACCTATAGCACTTTTTCTTAATAATGTATATTTCTCTTCAGAAACTAAATGCCCATTTTTAAAGAATTTTACGGTGTTATTTTTATCAAATTCTATGTACTCATTGAGTTGTCCTTTAAATGGAATCATCAAATTTGTTTTTGTTTCCCAATTCCATTTTCCTACTAATTGATGTACTTTTAGTATTCTTTTTTTCTCTCTAATACTTCTAATTCGATCAATTGCATACATTGAAAAATATGAATTTGGATATTTTTTAGAAAAATTTAAATATTCCAAAGTAAGAATAGAATCTGTTGTTTTTAGTTCATTTTGATGTATAGGTAAAATATAATCACTAGTAGATTTAGCCCGTAAAGAATCTAGCGAAATATCTTTAGAAATGATACTTTCAAATTGAACACTTGGTAAACTTTGTAATGAATCTAATTTGTAATGAAGGGAATTTATAGTAGCATTTAACTCAGCATTCTCGGTTTTTATTTTTTCTATTTCATTAGAGCAAGAAAAAGAAGAGATTATCAATAAAAACAATATAATATGTCTCATAGTTGATTCTAATTTTAATGATGGTTTGTGTTAAATACAATCCTCAAATATAGTACCAAATTAATTTTTATACGCACGATGCTTTTTGGAAGTAGTTTCTTTAAAATTAATTGAATTCTGTTTCAATATAAAATGATCACACATTTTATTGTAATTTGTAGACGATTGTGCGAACTAACGTTCAATGACAATATCATAAAATCAAATACATGCAAAAAATATATATACTTTTCTTAGGAATCCTGCTAGTGTCCTGCGGGCAAAAAGAAGCTAAAAAAGAAGTATTCTCATTAAAAGGTGGTTCTTGGCGCGTTGCTTTAACGGTTCAAGATTCAAAAGAATTACCATTCATATTTACCACCACCAAAAAAGGAATTGAAATTCACAATGCTGAAGAACGTATTTCTGTGGATGATATTAGCATAAAAAACGATTCTATCACAATTAAAATGAACGTGTATGAAGGTGTTTTAAAAGGAAAATTTACAGATGAGAATACAATTAAAGGCGAATTCATCAAAGTTTCTTTAGACAGATACGTTCCGTTTACGGCTACTTTTGGGGAAACAAAACGCTTTCCAGAAACTTCAAATGCTACAAAAGCAATGATTACAGGGAACTGGGAAACTGTGTTTAGTCCAGAAATTGAAGCAGATCGATATATTGCGAAAGGAATTTTTAAACAAAACGGAAATATAGTCACAGGAACATTTAGAACCACTACAGGCGATTATCGCTATTTGGAAGGAACACTAAGTGGTGATCAATTGCAACTATCTGCGTTTGATGGCGCACATGCGTTTCTATTCACAGCAACGGTTACAGATAGTACAATGGTTGGAGAATTTCAATCAGGAAATCATTGGAAAGAACCATTTACAGCAAAGCGAAACGAAACATACGAATTACCAGATGCAAAAAGCTTAACGTATATAAAAGAAGGATATGATGAGTTCAATTTTTCATTTCCTGATACAACAGGAAAAAACATTTCACTTACGGATGACAATTTAAAAGGAAAAGTACGAATTGTACAAATTATGGGAACTTGGTGTCCAAACTGTTTGGATGAATCAACATACTATGCTGGTTATGCAAAAAATAATTCTGATGTGAAATTTATTGCGGTAGCTTTCGAATATATAAAGACGAAAGAAAAGGCGTTTGCAAATATTAAGCGTTTACAAAAACGTCTCAATATTCCATATCCAATCGTATTGGCACAATTTGGAACTTCCGATAAGAAAAAAGCACAAGAAAAATTACCAATGTTGAATCATGTATTATCATATCCGACGACTATTTTTATAGATAAAAAAGGAAAAGTCCGACGCATTCATACAGGTTTTAATGGGCCTGCAACTGGAGATAAATATATTGCCTTCAAAAAAGATTTTGAAAACTTTGTTTCTGAGCTTAAAAACGAATAAAAAGTACGGTTTAAGTAGCTGATTCGTAAGGGATAAACGTAGAAATAAAAAACCAACAATTTGTTAACATAAAATTACTAGTATAGTTCCTAAAACCTACCTATTTTTAAAGTGTAGAAAGAGAAACTATGCAAACGACATTTTTACCGGCTAAAACGAAAAACACTAATTATTTTATCAAATAATTTACAACGATCACGTCTTACTTCCTTTGGGAATTAAGGCGTTTTTTTTTGATATATAACCAATAGATTTGTTTTATAGGCTAAGAAATGTTTTGCGCATCGTTTCAAACTAATAAACCTAACCAAAATACAACACATGAAAAAACTTTTACTCTGGCTATTTTTAGCCGTAAGTGTCACAGCGTATGCACAGATTCCATCGTATTATAATGATGTGAACTTATCACAATCAGGAAACAACTTAAAAGATGAACTAGCAACCAAAGTCATTTCCACACACACTACTTTTTTATCATACACACCAGGCGTTTGGAATGCCTTAGAACAATCGGATGTAAATCCAAGTAATAACTCAGATGTACTTTTGATTTATGGACACAATGATACTGATGGAGTTTTTAAAACAGATAGAACACGTGACAAATTTCAGCATGGTGGAAGTGTTGGCGATTGGAACAGAGAACATGTATTTGCAAAATCGTTAGCAAATCCTGATTTAGGAACTTCAGGAGCTGGTGCAGATGCGCATAACTTACGTCCATGTGATACACAACAAAACTCTACACGTAACAACCGTAAATTTGGAACAGGAAGCGGCTCGGCTGGATTTATAAATTCAAATGGCGATTGGTATCCTGGAGATGAATGGAAAGGCGATGTTGCCCGAATGATTATGTTTATGTATATCCGTTACGGAAATCGTTGTTTACCAACATTCGTTGGAACAGGAAGCTCTGTAAGTAGTGATAACAATATGATTGATTTATTTTTACAATGGAATGTTGACGATCCGGTTTCTGCGTTTGAATCAAGTCGTAATGATATCATTGCTGGAATTCAAGGAAATAGAAACCCTTTTATTGACAATCCTGCGTTTGCAACTCAAATTTGGGGCGGACAACAAGCTGAAGACAAATTTGGAAATGGCGGAACTGATCCTGTTGATCCTGGAACTGGCGGCGGAAGCACAGACGAATTATTCTTTTCAGAATACATTGAAGGTTCGTCAAATAACAAAGCCTTAGAAATTGCAAATTTCACTGGAAGTTCTGTAAGCTTATCTAGTTATACAATTAAAAAACAAACCAATGGTGCTGGAAGTTGGTCTTCACCATATGCATTATCTGGAAATCTAGGAAATGGAAATGTATATGTAATAGCAAACAGTTCAGCAAACTCTTCAATACAAAATGAAGCTGATGTAACAACTGGTGGAGCAGTAGCGACTTTTAATGGAAATGATCCAATTGGATTATTCAAAAACAATGTCTTGATTGATATTATTGGAAATTTCAATGGTGGAAGTTCTAACTTTGCACAAAACGTTACTTTAAGAAGAAAAGCGAGTGTTACAAGTCCAAATGCATCCTACACAGAAGCAGAATGGGAAGAATTTGCTACAGATACAACAAATAACCTAGGAACACATACCGTAAATGGTGGCGGAAATACTGGTGGAACTCCAGGAAGTACAACAGTTTTACATGAAGGTTTCTTCGAATCTGGCTTAGACGGTTGGGTTGATGGCGGCGGCGATTGTTATCGTTACTCTGGAAGCAGATCGTACGAAGGAAGCAGATCTATGCGTATTCGTGATAACTCTGGAACAGCTTCATCAATGACATTAAATGATGTAGATGTTGCTGCATATGATGAAGTAGAAGTAGAATTCTATTTTTATTCGTATAGTATGGAAACAGGCGAAGATTTCTGGTTGCGTTACCACAATGGTTCCAGCTGGCAAACGGTTCGTGCGTATGTAAGCGGAACAGATTTTCAAAACAATAACTTCTTTAGTTCAAAAGTAACATTGAGCAAAGCAAGCTATAACTTTGTGAGTAATGCGAAGTTCAGATTTCAAGCTGATGCTTCTTCAAATGCAGATCAAATTTACATAGATCAGGTTACAATTACTGGTATTGTAAACGCTTCCGCGAGAATGTACTCAGAACCAACAAAAACCGATATAACATTACTTTCTCGTTCCCCAGAAGAAGAAAACATATTGATTGAAGAAGGATTTACAATATATCCGAATCCAGCAGTGAATCAATTAGAAGTTAGAATCTTTGCTGAAGAAAACGCTTCATATCAAATTCATTCAATGTTAGGACAACTAGTAAAAGTTGGAACACTAAGCAACAAAACGATCAATGTTAGCAACCTAAAAGCAGGAATCTACATTTTACAAGTAAATGATGGAGATGAAATTTTAACGAAGAAATTCATCAAAAAATAACTCATCAACATAAATTAGTATTAAGAAAGCCTTTCCGTAGCGAAAGGCTTTTTTTTGTTTAAAATATATTGATTATGAGAATGTTAAAGGCAATAAAAACTTTTGATTTTAGTTCATATTCATATAGTTTTAATTATCAATCAAAAAAACAACCTATATGCATATACGATTCAACTATCTTTTTTTCTGTTGTTGTATTACCTATTTAGGGTTTTCACAGAATACAGCTAATAACCTCAAATATTTACAGCAAAAACCACCATCAACAACACCTGAAATATTTGCGTCTGATTTAATTTCTAAAAAAACGGAATATGAATTTGGTTCAGTATTTAATAAAGATGCGACTGCATTTTACTATGGAGTTGATGTAGGCGGAAATTCAGAAATTCGGTTTACGGAACTTGTAAATAACAAATGGACAACACCGAAAATCATCTTATCAAATAAAAAGTATGGTTTTAACGATCCGTTTTTATCTCCTGATGAAAAGCGATTGTATTTTATCTCACAGCGTTCGTTAGATGGTGAAAGTTCTAAAAATGATCATGACATTTGGTATGTAGAAAAAATAGGTAAAAAATGGTCAGAACCAATCAATGCAGGTTCAAATATCAACACAAAAAATGATGAATACTATATTTCATTCACAGAAAGTGGTACCATGTATTTTTCATCAAACAAGCGTAATTCTGAAAACAGACAGCAAAGTTTTGATATTTATTATTCAAAATATGTAGATGGAAAATTTCAAAAAGCAATAGTTCTCAGTGAAGCTATCAATACAAAATATTATGAAGCAGATGTTTTTATAGATCCAAAAGAAACCTATATTATTTTTTGTGCAAGACGCCCAGACGGATTGGGTAGAGGAGATTTGTACATAAGTTTTAAAAATGAAGATGGAACTTGGACAAAGTCTATCAATATGGGCAACAAGATAAATACAAAAGGTCATGAACTATGTCCGTTTGTCTCAAATGATGGGAAGTATTTTTTCTATACAAGTAATCAAGATATTTATTGGGTAAGTACAAAAGTTTTTGATGAATTAAGAAAATGAAGAAGTATTATGTGAAACATGAAAAAGACAATATAACAATATAAAATAAATTTATACGAAGAAAGCCTTTCCATTGTGAGAGGCTTTTTTGATTTCAAAATATTCACGATTATGATATATACATACTCTTCATTGAACTAGATATTCTATTTATGTAATCAAATCTACTGATAATCAGGTCGTTATTCGTTTCAAGGTTTTATCAATCTACATTTGAAACATGAAATATCAAACTAATATAGAAGGTTTGATGATTCTAAAATTTTAAAATAAAATTAAAAACACATTTGTAAAACATTAAAACAAAACGAAATGAAAAAAAATTACGTATTCTTAGCAATCTGTATGCTTCTAGCAAGTAATGTATTAATTGGACAAACAACTACTACCGTTACGGGTAAAACTCCAATTAGAATTGAAACACCTAAAAATTGGAATAAAAACAAATCAAAAAGTGATATTGCTGTATACAATGCACCGCCAAATTGTGTAATTGCAGATTACACATTAAATGTAGTGAAGCGAAATGGCCCAGTGCAACATTCTGTAAGCTTTGTACAAGGTGCAAGTCGATTTATCTCTACGCAAGAAATGAATGATTCATTTAGTAGCGCAGACAATTTAGCAGTAAATTTAAATATTAAAGGAACAGATTATTTAGGCTTAAAAGCCACATTAGACAGTAAATACGATGATTATGAGCGAATTCAAAACACTATTGAGGCTTCTCATGCTACCATTGAACATAGAGCAAAAGTTAATGGAAATGGTATGTTTAATGGTCGATCTTGGTACGAAGGAAACACAACCGTAAAATTAATATGTTACGATGATTTTATGTCATCCAAAGCAAAATTAGATAAAAAGCTAGAAGAATTAGTACAGCGATATGCGGACTCAACAGCTATAGTCAATGCCGCAAATAATGGAAGTACGACCACTTCTAGTACTACGAAGCTCGACATTGATCATCAAATTGAAGTTTACAAACCGATCATTATCATTATCGTAATTGTAATCATCGTAATTGTAATTATTATTGTCGTAAGAAGAAAAAAATGATAAAGCAGTAATTTCTAAAACAAATTAATAACTCAAATCGAGTAGGAAATCTATATAGGTTTTTTACTCGATTTTTATTTGTTAAATTAGTAGATTGAACAAATGAACCAATCATTTCAAAATGAACAAACCACTAGTATTATTTTCGCTCATATTCATGCTATTCATTGCTTGTAAACCGAATATAAACAATAAAATAGAGGTAACGACACTCACCAAGTCAACAAAAAGTTGGAATGATGCGCCATTACCAAAGTATCCTGAAGGAAATCCTGAAGTAACAATTTTAAAAATTGTGATTCCGCCAAAAACAAAATTGAATTGGCATAAACATCCTGTAATTAATGCAGGTGTTTTATTAAAAGGAGAATTAACGGTAATTAGTGAAGCTAATAATACATTACACCTAAAAGCTGGTGAACCTATTGTAGAGATCGTAAATGCATGGCATTATGGCGAAAATGAAGGTAACGAACCTGCGGAAATCATAGTTTTTTATGCCGGAGTTGAGAACACACCGATAACTGTTCTTAAAGATCAAAAATGATACAATCATAGTTCATTCACGTAATAAACGTATTGATTAGTTTTGTAAACTCTTACAAATGTTAATTAACATAAACTAGGTTAACATTAACAAAGCTATAACAAGTATACTTTGTTTGAAAACTTACCTTGTTTCCATAAACTTTACTAACTAACACCTAATAGTATGAAATTAAAAATTACACACATTGCATGTGTGGCTGTTTTAATGTTCTTAACCCTAAGCACAACAGCCTTTGCACAAATAAACACACCTCGTGGAAGTCAAAAATCAACAGTTTCACAAACTGTCGGAATCTCAGATATTAGTGTTACCTATGCGCGACCAAGCGTTCGTGGTCGTGAAATTTGGGGAAAATTAGTTCCTTACGGAATGAACAATCTCGGATTTGGAACATCTACATCATCACCTTGGCGTGCTGGAGCTGATGAAAACACAATAATTACATTCTCTAACGATGTAAAGGTTGAAGGGAAAAAAATTAAAGCAGGAACATATGGTTTGCATATGGAAATCAAAGAAAATGGTAGCGTAACCGTTATTTTTTCTAATAACAGTAACTCTTGGGGAAGTTATTTTTATGAGTCGTCGGAAGATGCATTGCGCGTAGATGTTCAATCGAAAGAAATTCCACATGAAGAATTATTAACGTTTGATTTTATTGAAGTTAATCCAAATTCAACAACGTTGGCATTGCAATGGGAAAAAAAAGCAATTCCATTCACTATTGAAGTAGATGTAGCTAGCATTGTAATGACTGACATTCGTAAGAAAATGCAAGATCAACCTGGATTCAATCGACAAACTTGGGAACAAGCTGCAAATTATGCTTTAAATAATGGAGGCGATTTAGATGAAGCATTAACTTGGATTAACAATGCAATTGCAGGACAGTTTTACAGCAAGCAAACTTTTAACAATACACAAATTAAAGCAGCCATTTTGATGAAGCAAAATAAAAATGAAGAAGCTGTAGCTGCAATGGATAGTGTATTGCCAAGCGCAACAGTTTTTGAAATTCACCAATATGGACGTCAGTTATTGACTTTAGGAATGAAGGACAAAGCTATGGAAGTCTTTAAGTATAATGTGAAAAACAACAAAGATACTTGGCCAGTTCATTACGGAATGGCAAGAGCATATTCTGCAAAAGGAGATCATAAATCTGCAGCAAAACACTTGAAAAAAGCATTAGCTAATGCACCAAATGCAGCTAGTAAAAGTAGAGTGCAAGCAAACTTAGATAAAGCGAATAAAGGAGAAAGTATCAATTAATAAAAAAATTGCTATGTGAATGGGAAATTCCACCGTCATTCATCATATAAAAAAAGCGTCTATTGTAACAATAGGCGCTTTTTTAGTTTTATATTTTTCGAAAGTTTCAAAGAAATTTGAGATCATCTAATAGCGAAGCGATCTAAAATCTCACTTCTAATAGCGTAAGCGATCTACTATTACACATGCTGATCCATCAAAATTACATTTCCATCAGGATCTTTAATAACAAAGCTTGCAGGTCCAGAAGTACTTTCATCAGCTTCGGTAGAAAATTCAAAATCCTTACTTTTCAATTCTTTCTGAATATCTCTAATATCTGTGAATGATTCTAATGGCTGTGCACCTTGTGTCCAACCTGGATTAAATGTCAAAATATTAGTATCAAACATACCTTGAAACAATCCAATAACGATTTGTTCATTCTTCATGATAAGCCAGTTTTGGTCTATTTCTCCATGAAAAACAGAAAAACCTAAATTCTCATAAAAAGCTTTGGAAACGTGAATATCTTTTACGGTAAGACTCACCGAAAATGCACCTAATTTCATATTGTATTGTTTTGGTTGATAATTGGTTTGATTAAAAGTACACAATTTTAATGGAATATGATTAATTGCTTTTTGCCACGAATTCACGAATTATTTTTAGTTAGTGTGTCTGCATGTTATGCTTACTCTAATGTGAAGCTGAATCAAGTTCAGCTTGACGCAGTTATTATTTAATAATAAAAGTGAGAGTACCAAAACTCCAAGAGCAAAGCTAGTCTAAAAGCAAAGCGCTCTAATATCTAACAGCGTCAGCGGTCTCAAATCTAACTAATATAATTCCAAATATTTTTGTGTTTTACCAATTGTGCATACGTGTAGCGAACGGCTTTGTGTTCTTCCATAACTAAACTTGGATCAGCTTTTAAGACTTGTTGCGCGTAATAACGAGCTATTTTTAGAATATCATTGTCTTTTACAATATCTGCAATTTTTAGGTTTAAAACACCACTTTGTTGCGTTCCCATAATGTTTCCTGGACCACGAAGTTTCAAATCGACTTCTGCAATTTCAAAACCATCACTCGTTTGAACCATCGTTTGTAAACGTGTTTTTCCGTCTGCACTTAGTTTGTGACTCGACATTAAGATACAAAAACTCTGTTCGGCACCGCGACCAACACGACCACGCAACTGATGCAATTGTGACAATCCAAAACGTTCGGAACTTTCAACAATCATTACGGATGCATTTGGAACATTCACTCCAACTTCAATTACTGTTGTTGCTACCATAATCTGCGTTTCACCTTTGATAAAACGATTCATTTCAAAATCTTTATCAGCAGGTTTCATTTTTCCATGAACAATAGAAATTTGATAATCTGGCATAGGAAATTCTCTGGAAATACTTTCGTAACCGTCCATTAAATCTTTATAATCCAATTGTTCCGATTCTTGAATTAGTGGATATACAATGTAAATTTGCCTTCCTTTTGTAATTTCATCACGAATAAACTTAAACACCTTCAATCGATTGCTATCGTAACGATGCACGGTTTTAATCGCTTTTCTTCCTGGCGGCAATTCATCAATCACAGAAACATCCAAATCGCCATATAAACTCATGGCAAGCGTTCTCGGAATCGGTGTAGCAGTCATGACTAGAATATGTGGTGGAAACGTATTTTTGTGCCAGAGTTTTGCACGTTGCGCGACACCAAAACGATGTTGTTCATCTATAATTGCTAAACCAAGATTTTTGAATTTTACTTTATCTTCCAAAACCGCATGTGTTCCAATGAGAATGTGCAATGAACCGTCTTCCAGCATTTCGTGAATCACGCGTCTGTCTTTCGTCTTTACCGAACCTGTTAAGAGTTTTATGTTTAATCCTAATGGTGCTACTAACTCTTGCATTCCATTGTAATGCTGAATTGCCAAAATCTCCGTTGGCGCCATAATACACGCTTGAAAATCATTGTCAATCGCTAATAACATTGCCATCAACGCAACGATGGTTTTTCCAGAACCAACATCTCCTTGTAGCAGTCGATTCATTTGTGCATTGCTACCTAAATCGTTTCGAATTTCCTTAATAACACGTTTTTGCGCATTTGTCAATTCAAACGGTAAATGATTCGCATAGAAATCATTAAATTTTTCACCAACTTGATCAAACGGAAATCCTTTAATCTTACTTTTATGGATGAGGTTTTTGGTAATGAGTTGTATTTGAATGTAAAAAAGTTCTTCAAACTTTAATCGATATTGCGCTTTTGCTAATAATTCTTGACTTTTCGGAAAGTGAATGTTGAATAACGCTTCACTTTTTGAAATCAGTTTGAGTTCTCCGAGAATAGTAGGAGGCAAGGTTTCATAAAACTGCGTGCGCGATTCTATAAATAGTTGCTGCATCAATTTATTAACGACTCTATTTGTAATGCCTTTGTTACTGAGTTTTTCCGTTGATGGATATACAGGTTGCATGGCAGTTCGTAAGCTTTGCTCATGTTCTTGTTGTAATTCCATTTCTGGATGTGGCATGGAGAACGTTCCGTTGTACCAACTCGTTTTACCGAAGATTACATACGTTGTATTTAGCTTTAAACTGTCTTTTATCCATTTGTGACCGCGAAACCAAATGAGTTCCATTTCGCCAGTTCCATCTGTAAATGTTCCAACTAAGCGTTTGCCGCGTTTTTGTTGCACCATTTTGATATGGACAATTTTTCCAATGACTTGAATTTCAGAAGCATTTCGTTGTAATTCGTTAATTTTAAAATAACGGGTTTTATCAATATAACGATTAGGAAATAGGTTGATAAAATCCTGATACGTATGTATTCCCAACTCCTTACGAAGCAAATCGGCACGGTTAGGACCAACGCCTTTCAAGTAATCTATAGGAGTTTGTAATACATTTTGATTCATCAATTCAAAAGTAAGATAATTGATTGAAAAATTAAATGATTTAAAGATTGAAAACGTCACTTCGAGTAAATTTGTGAAACAAATTTGTATAGAGAAGTGATTTAAAAACAAAACAGGCTTTACATTTCCAATCTGAAAATCTAGCTATCTATTTTTGGCTATGAATATATAAATTGTTTTAGCTTGTTTGTTGGCACGAGATGCAAACTAGCGCTAGTGTGGTATTAACTATAGGATTATTCTTAATTTGCTCCTTCCCATTCTTTTTGAATCTTACTTAGTTTAATTAAAAAGGGAATTAATAATATTATTTCTAATCTAATTACAAGGAAAAAAATATCCTGGAAAAGTGGTAAAATGAACATAGACACTCCACAAAGAACAATTCCGATTATTGCATCTATTTTTCCAATTTTAATGGCGATATCTTTTTCAAACCATAGTGAGAAAGCTGTGAACCCTTTTAAAAGCCCAAGAGAAATCACAATTAACCCATTTATTGAGAACGGTTCACTTGATTCAAATCCATAAAAAGCTAAATCTGGTTTTATGTTTGTGAATCCAAGAATTAAGCAAACAAATGACATAAAACCGAATAGCATAAAAATCCAACAAAATACTTTAATCCACCATGGAAGTAGTTTTCTTCTACGTTTTTTAACCTTTTCAAATTCTTCAAATGAGTTTGCTTCTTTCATATTTAATTTTAGTCATTTCGGGATATTACAGTCAACGCCTTTAAGGTAATTTATAGGAGTTTGTAATACATTCTGATTCATCAATTCAAAAGTAGGTTTTTGTGAATTGCGAAGCAAACTTGATTTATCATTCCTGTGAAGCAAGAAATTTATATTGACAATAATGTTCGAATTATTTTAGTTTGTTTATCGGCACGAGTTGCAAACTCGCGCTAGCGTGGGGTCTGTAGTAAAGTGAGAAAGCCAAATGTTATTTTCTGTTTCATCTATTCCACCGAAATGAATGTCATATAAAGTTTCATCATCATCTGGTCGCATAAAATGAAAAGATATTTGTGATTGAATAGCGGGATTAGTTGAGAGAATTACATACTTAATATTTTCGGCGTCAATTTTTATTGAGTAAAGTTCAGTATTACTAAACCTTTCTGTAATCCATTCTCTCCAATTTCCGTATTCTTTCTCCATTTTTTAATGAGCTACAATGTGTTTGTATAAGATTAGTTATGTTGTTTAAGCAACTAATTTAGCAAATACAAACCAAATAGAAAATCCGCAAGGATTTTCGTAAGTAGGCTAGAACTAGTAATAAATTATACACTTTGTTATGCAATGGTTTTTTATTTTCAGCCGTAAACATTAGGACTGTAACTAATTATTTCTTCTTTATCTAGGTTTATTTTCATTTTAAAGTAACATATTCCTCCATCAGCCACATCAACTTTTTCTTTTTTAAGATTATAGAAATCTCCATGATTATCTTCGTCACAGAAAAAGTTAATCCATATCAGTTTTTCACCTTGTTCATTTATTGCTGCAATATATTGTCTGTTATAGTTATAATCAGTTTTGAGTAATTTTGATTCAGTTTTATATTCAGCTGCTGTTTTTTCGATTTGCCATTTTATGAGATATTCAATTTTCATAATTTCAGAGTTTGATAATTCTGTCGGTTGAGCATTTTCAAAAATAGGATAAGTTTCATTCGGCTCAAATTTTAAAATATAGTAATCTGATGAACCTATTTTTCCACTTTTAGAGTTGGTGTTAAATATTGATTTACATGAAAATACTGATACTAAAATCAGAATTATAATAAAGACGCTGAATGTTTCTTTTAACTTTTGCATAACGTATGTTTATACAAAACTTTTATATAAAGTTCTTGTTATTTCACATAAAAGTAAAACAAAACTCAGACATATAAAATGTGGTTTCCCGTAAAGAAGTGTAATTACAAGGAAACCAAAGCTCATAGAAAGTAGAGAAGTTAACTATTAGTTTCGTATAACTTTATGAACATATTTTCCTTTTGTTGTTTGAATTGCTAGGAAGTAAACTCCAGATGGTTGTTGCGACAACTCAATTTTATGATTGAATGTTCCTGTTGTTTTTTGACCTTTAGCAATGGTTTTAACCAATCGGCCATTGATGTCGAACAGAGATAATTCAATAGTGTCAATTTCTGAATTGTTAAATGTAAGATTGATGCTATCACTTGTTGGATTTGGATACAACATTATGTCTACATTTAACTCATTGTTTTCGATGCCTAAAGTTGAGGAATCAAATTCATACGCTCCCATATCTACCGTAGTATTGAATATTCTATTGTTTGAAAGTATATCTATTGCAGCAACTCCTGTGTTATCACCAGCATCAATACATGAAGATGTATTTTGCAATTGCAATCCATCATCAGCTGTCATCCAAATTCCATCTACGCCAGCGCCCGATGCAATGTCTAAAAACAAAGGGTTTATATCAATATTTCCTGTTCCAGCTCCAGAAATTACATGTGGAGCACTTTGTCCCGTAAGGTCAATGTTTGAATAGGTTGCTATGACTTGTGCGCCAGTACCTCTCACATAAAACTGTGGACTAACTCCTGTTGCAGTATTGTTCCAAAGAATACAATTTTGTAGCGTAACAGTACATGAACCAGATGATCCACCGCCACTTGGATCTAAATTATCTGCTATGAAAGCGCCTCCATATCCATTTAGCGCCATATTATTTATAAATGCACAATTGATTAATACAGGATGACAGTTTCCGTTTCCGCCGCCCCAAGCATACATTGCTCCAACATTTTCAGCAGACGTATTTTCATAAAAAATAGAATTAATTACTGTTGGACTTGCCGTTCCTCCAGCAACGGCATAGCTGTCCATTCCTCCAGCTGCAATTAAGGCGTGATTTTGAGAGAACACACAATTAATGAACGTTGGTAACGTATTTCCTCCATTGTATCCATTATTGAAAGCTCCTGAACCAAATGAAGCCGTATTTTGTCTAAACAAACAATTTCGAACAATCGGATGACAAAAACCACCATTAAATCCATGATTGTACATTCCGCCACCTAATCCATTTCCTGCATTTGTCGGGCTTCTATTATCATTTGCGGCTTCCACTATAAAACCATCTATAATAGCAGTATCATTTAGTTGTTGGTTGTAGATTACTTTATAGCTATTATCGGCTATTCCTGCAGCTCCAATTTCGCCACTTAGTATGCTAGTTAAACCATTTGTTAATGTTCTTTGTGATAGTAGTGTTTCTGTACCAACAAAACTTCCATAAATAGTGACACCATTTCTCATGCTAAATGAAATAGTTCTATTTGTTGTTGTTGTCGTATAATATGTACCTGCTGCAACCCAAACTTCATCAGTAGCGCTTGATGCGTCAATGGCTATTTGTAGTGAAGTGCCTGGATACGCATTTGCCCAGCTTGTTCCGTCTAAAGTTCCTGCTCCTGATGGAGTTACAAATCGTGTTGTTCCTTGTGCATTTATAGCAAATGCAATGATGAAAATTAATATGAGTATATGTTTTTTCATGAGTATTATTATTTTGAATTCATAACAATACAAACATATGCTTAACCGTAATTTTTGATGTCCTGAATTATTGAGACTAAAAGAATTAGGACTTGAATAGGTGTTTTTCCCGAATGATTTTTGGGTAAATTGTATAAAGTTGTTTCTCTATACAATTTTGCACTAGTTTTTGAAGAACATTTTATTTAGCTGTAGAAATATTAAAATGCATTTATCAGTTCCAAGAAGTTATTTTTTTGTTGGTAATAACTTTATTTAACTTCATCTTAATGTTTCCATTTTTTAGTGTTGTCAATTTGTATGTAGATTCTGAGTGAAATTTTGATTCAAATGCATATTCACCATCAAATATTAATTTGTAGCTTCCGTCAGCATTCACTTTCCATGTGCCTTTTTTGATAGACATGACTCCATTTCCACAACCGTAGAATTCAGTTAAGTCTTTAAAAATGATGTCTCCGTTCTGTTTAAAATCAAAAGTATATAATGTAAAATAATCTGTTGGTTTATTGATTTTCAATTCAAATCCACTTTTTAAATAGCTATAAAAACGATCTACATAGTACGTGCCAACTATTTGATTTTTAGAAATTTTAACTGGTTCTTTTGTAACGATTTCAGCTGTAGCTGCAACAACTTTAGTATTGTTAGTGTTAACTTTTTCAGGCTTTTGATTACAACTGATACTAAAAATACACACTAAAATTAAGGTTATGTTGGTATAAAATTTCATTTCACTAGTATTTTGATTTCTAGTGTAATACATCAAGTATTGTACCAATAACTATTTCTCATTCCTAAGTATTTTTACAATACGACTGTATACAATCTCTGATAAATTCCAATCGTAACCATCAAAATTTGTTGTATTGATAAATTGAACAACTACCGTATCGATGTCTTTATGATATTCAGCGAGACTTTGATAACCAGGAACCAAACCGCCATGTTTGTAGACGTAAATAGAGGAGTAGATTTCCTGTTCACCTTCATCAAATACTGATCCATTGTTTAATGCACGCAAGAATATACCAACATCTTCCGCGGTAGCTAACATTCCATTTTCATTCGGCTTAAAATCTTTTTGAATACCAACATAATAGCCACTCATAACATCATCTAGATTTACTTCTTTAAGTGAAAAGAAGGTGTTTTTTAGTTTAAGTGGAATCAATATTTCTTCTTTGATATACTGATGATGACTATAACCGACTACTTTTTCAATGATCTCACGGAGTAATAAATAGTTCGTGTTTGAATATTCATATCCTTTATCTGGTTCAAAACTAGCTGGTAAATCAAGCGCAAATTCGAGTGCTTTTTTCCCGTTTTCCTGTTCGTCTTTCCAAAATTCAGGATTATTAGTAAAGTTTGGAATTCCACTCCGATGTTGTACCATTAACCTTAAAGTGATTTTTTCTGCATTTTCAATTCTACCTATAAGTTCTGGAAAATAATCAGCTAGCGTTTCATCTAAAGATAAACGGTTGTCTTTTACTAATTTGGAGATAGATACTGCTGCATATAACTTACTAATACTCGCAATTTTGAATAAGGATTTTGGGTCGGCAGGTATTTTATTTTCACGATCTTTCCAACCACCGGTATAAAATGCTGGCGGTTTCCCGGCTTCATCTACATACACAATCATTCCATCAAACCCATGACCAATTGCTTCATCTACTTGTTGCTGAACTGTATTTGGTAGTGGCACTATCCATGCCCATACTAATATCCAAGGGACATAGAACATGGAGATTGTAGTTCCTAGAAGTAATACAACTCTGAATATTTGTTTTGTTAATTTCTTTGTCATGATCTAGTTATGTGTATGTGACATCGTATTTTCAATAAACCAGTTTCCATCTTTTAAACGCCATTGCGTTAAGTATGTTCCTGAGAATATACCATTATTATTTCCTTCCCAAATACCTTTTTCTACAGCAATAGAATCAGAAATAATCACAAATGTTGGCTTGTCAAAATTTACACGAAATCCACCATCATATACATCTTGATAATAATCAACAATCGCAGTTCTACCACGTAGTTCTTTATGATCTACAGGAAAAAAACTTGCATTTTCTAGGTATAAAGTCCCAATAGAATCAATTTGACCAGAGTTATAAAATTTTATAAAGAGTCCGGTTGTTTCGGTAATATCGGACCTTTTAATGTTTGCATCATCAAATGTTCGTTCTCTTGTTGCCATTACTATAAACATAAGTACGATAGAAAGCACTGGAATTAATAAAATAAAGATTTTTTTCATGGAATTGTTTTTAAAGTTAAACAGCTCTAAAAAATTATTAGGAGCTTTATCAAACGTTCCATTTTTTTCTGTAGTTGCTTCAACTACATTTTCAAACTCAATTTCTAAAGCTTCAAAAATTAGCTTTATAGTAGAAATTCTAGGAGTGACTTCTCCAGCTTCAATACGTTGCAGTGTACGCACATTTAGATTACACTTTTCCACTAATTGTTCTTGTGTGAATCCTTTTGCTTTACGATATTCTACAATTTTTTTTCCTAATGCTGGTTGTTGAATCATTTTTGAAACGTTTGCACAATTTTACTTGTTAACTTTAAAATAGTCCACGAATTTTTAGGGATTTATACCCGACATTTGCCCGACTTTGTTTGTAAATATTTGATTTATAGTTGTTTAATTTTTAAACATAAATTCAATATACTATTTGAATATAGATTAGTTTTTATGTTTTTGAACTTTTCAAAGATATTATTTTTCCAATTCCTACGATTGTAATTACAACACATATGATTACATCAATCCACCACAGGAGTTCATTTGCCGGTGTTAAAAGTATAATAAGTCGCTGCAATACAAATGCATATAATAAAAAGTGAAAAAAATCTTTATTTTTATCGATGATGGCCGCGATTACCAAATTTACTAAAGTAAATAATCCAGCTAGTCCAAATACTTCATTTCCCCATGGCCAATGTTGTATTTTAAATAAAATTCCAATTAATAATAGGATCCAAAGTATGTAACCAATTATTTTTGGAAGCGTTCGTTTCATAAGACTTATTTCCACAATGCAAATAAATAGTATAAGCAATAGCTTAATAAGTGCTTTGTTAATAACTCCAGTTAAAATTCGTTCTTGAAAAATAATATTAAATATTGTTGGAATGGAAATAATTCCAAAAGTGATTGTAAGTAGTATATAGTATAGTTTTTTAGTCATGGTTTTAATAAAATAAATGGCTGGAATCTTTAATACAAAGATTGATATTGATTATAAAAATTAAGATAAAGAATATAAAGTATTATTTTGAAAAAATCTTAAATAAATAGTCAAGTTTGATTATTTACAAATTTCACAATGCATTATTCTCGAAATGTTTTTGAATATGATGTAAAACTAACTGATGGAAGTCAATTAAAGCAAATTATGAGTTCAGCAGAATGGCCAACTAATTTATGTCCAAAATGTGAACAACACGATGTTTCTCAATGTTAACTATATAATAAAAACTTAAAGGCTCATTTTTGTAATGTATAATTGTGAGTCTTTTTGATTCAATTAGAAGATTTCATTATAATTTCAGTGAGAATTAAATTTGCTTTTTGAGCAATTTCGGAAGAGCTTTCAATGGTGTGATCGCCAAGTAAATCCATAAACTCCATAGGCATTGAATCAGTAGGATACGCTAAACTTCCAAATATATTTCGTTCAGTCAAATAACCATTTTTCCAATCAATAGCTCCAGCATAATCCCATTCCAAACCAGAAAACGCAAAAGATTGCTTGTTTAAAGTTTCAAGTGTTTTCATATCGGTTTCAATAGTGATACCTTCTTTCGTTTTCCAATCGGTATTTTTACCCGATAAGCGTATAAATTGCAGTTTGTTATATTTTAAAGAATCATCTTCCCAAACAAATTCCACTTGATTTTTTGAATCAGGAAATAATAATGTATTTGCATATTCGCCCATTCCTTCAGGGAAATAACCAACAGATCTTTTAACATGCTTACCAAAAACTTTTTTAAGTGCTTCTTCAGAATCAAATGACAATAAACTATCTAGCGGATAATTTATGTTTAAAAGATCAGTTGTCACAGCTTTTTTTTCTGTTGAAACTTCTTTTTTTCGTCCATCAGAACAACTGTTCAATAGAAATATGATAAGTAATATTGGAATAACTTTTTTCATAGGTAATGTAAAGATACTGTATTAACATTACTTTATTGATAATTCTAAAACTTAACTAAGTTCAATAGGTTAAACTCAATTAAACCAAACTGCATAGCGTTTTCTGCGTAATTCTAATGCAAGTATTTTTTCCATCTTTAATGCTTGTAATCGAGTAGGGAACGGACCAATATGATTGTACAAACTTGGGCGTAAATACAAACCATATTTTTGAACAATATTTGAAGAAAGTTTGTGCCCTTTTTGATTTCTATAACCAGTTTTATGTTGTGAAAAACGTTCTTTCGGAGTTTTACTTGTCATGCCAACATACAAACATTCCAATACGCCATTGAATTGCGGATTTGCCAAACGAAACTTGGTGTTTTCCGTAAACACACGCTTCGAAAGTTCTATTACATATACGCGGTATTCTATTCTTGGCATTTTTTTATTGGTATTGAGATATTGTTTTAATTTTCAGTATTCAGATCTTAGTAGTAACGTGAATTTGATATAAATATAAAAAGTGATTTTCTTCTTTTCCGTAGTATAGCAGAGATTTTTCGTTAAGAATTTTTGAATCCTTGGAAAAAATTTTGAAAAATCATTGCAGTTTTAATTTTTCCCAAAAAGAAAAATTAAAAACACCTCTGGAAAAACGCACTTTCTTTTGTTTCTTTTCTTTGTGCGATCAAAGAAAACGAAAATAAAAACTGAATTTCAAAATTTTTATTTAAATGAAATATATATCGAACTTAGGTTAGTATATACTTTATAAAGTAACGATAAATTTAACAAGTCTAAAAAATCGAAAGTCAAAAGACGTGTCTTTTAAATCGCGCATTAAACATAGTTGAAAATGCAAACTAAAGTTTCATTGATAAAATTGCTAAACACATTTTAATTCCTTGTGAAATGTTTCCAATGCGAATGTTCTCGTTCGGATTGTGTTGATTGTTGTCCATATTTACCATCGGAACAATAATTGCAGGAATATCTAATACTTGTATCGCTGGTGTAATCGGAACTGTTCCGCCCATAGTTCTAATGAGAATAGGCGATTTACCAAATTCGTCTGTGATAGTTGTACGCAACTTTGTTCCAATAAATGAATTGATATCTGTTCGAAATGCATTAACGCCTGGATTCATACTAATTGTAGCAATTTTAGCATGTTTCAAACGTTCTGAATTGATTGGCTTACGATCTAACACTAAATATCCTTGTGCTTCAATATGCTTTTTGACTTTTGCTAATTGTGCTTTTCCATCGGTTTCTTTTACCAACCGAACATCTAAATACGCAGTTACAATTTCTGGAATAATGGTCTTTAATCCTGGACCTTTCCAAGAAGTTTCTATATGACGAACATTCAATGAAGGATATTGTAATGCTTCTTGATACGTTTTTCCAACTGCATCAGGTTTTGAAATTCCTAAGTCTTTTTGAATTTTAAGATTATCATCCGGAACTTGTGATAATAATTGTTGTGTATTTTCATCTAATTCAATTCCATCATAGAAACCATCAATAATGACTTTTCCTTGACCATTTTTCATACTTGCCAATAAATGCGACATGCTAAAAACTGGATTTGGCGCATAATTTCCATAATGTCCGCTATGTTGCGGTAATTTGGCGCCGTAAATACTAATATTGCAGGTAGCAATTCCTCTGCAACCAAAGGTTAATGTTGGCTTATTGGTAGGATGCGCTGGTCCGTCCATGATAATCATATAATCGGCAGCATATCTATTTTTATACTTTTTCAATGTACTCAAAAAGCCTTCTGAACGTGTTTCTTCTTGTAAATCGAGAATGATTTTTACGTTGTATTGTACTTCTTTTTGTTCTTTTTGCAAGAATTCTAACGCGGACAACATCATAATAATTGGCGCTTTGTCATCAGCCGCAGCACGACCAAACACACGCCAATCTGGATCGATATGTGTTTTAATGCGTGACCAATTGATAATTTGCCAAACACCATCATCATCTTGCTCTTTTAAAACAGGACGAAACGGATCTTTTTGATTCCACTTTGCAGGATTTACCGCTTGTCCATCTAAATGTAAATAGAATAAGATTGTTTTTGCATTCGGGTCTACTTGCTTTTCAGCTAAGAATACTGGTAATGTTGAGGTTTCTAATATGGAAACCTTAAAATTGAGTTCTTGAAAAGCTTTCGTAACCCAATCAACATTTTTCATCATGTTTTCTTCATCTGAAGCAACATTAGGAATACTGACTAATTCACGGTGTTTTTCAAGAATACTAGGAAGTTCTTGCTTTATTTTTGTATCCCAATTTGTTTGTGAATACACAACACAACTGAAAAGTGAAAGAATAAGTAAACATGTATTTTGGAATTGTTTTTTCATGATAAAGTAAAGCAGTTTTTATAATTTTCTACTTTCTTTTCCAAGATACTAAAATTAAGAAGATTTCTAAATTTTATAACCAGCGTGATTCTATATATTTTAAATCGACACCTTTTTTTAAATCATCTAACATTTCAATAGCACCTTTTGCCATTGCTCTATTTTCGTGTTTTGTTACTTTTTGTAGTAAATCAAATGCTTTGTTGCGATCTTTTTTAAATAGTGTCCAAAT
Source organism: Kordia sp. E (assembly GCF_056033805.1). Taxonomy (NCBI): domain Bacteria; kingdom Pseudomonadati; phylum Bacteroidota; class Flavobacteriia; order Flavobacteriales; family Flavobacteriaceae; genus Kordia; species Kordia sp. E. The sequence continues at coordinate 270,940 of NZ_JBRASR010000004.1, read as the reverse complement.
CCATCCCCAAATAAAACGCGTATGACTGTTTGTGTAATGAAATTCGGCTGTTAGCTCTGGACATGGATTTTTTAAAATTTCATCATACCACTCAAATAATACATCATCAAAATATATATAAGCAGGTTTTGAATCTGTTTCTATATCCTTAGCAGCAATTTCTCCATTAGGCGCTAAATAAATCAATTCATTTTTATAGGGATCACCTTGTGTTTTTGGCGCTCCATTGCTTCTGTGTAACCAATGATTATCATCTTTAACTAATATTCCATTTTTGTTCCAAATTCGTCCAAGTTCAGAATCTTCTTTTGGTTGACCATTCGGGTACCAACTTTTCCAAAGGACATAATCTCCATTTTCGAAGACAGCATAATAAATAAGGATTCCATTTTTATTGTATTCAAAAGCTTCTCCATGGGCATTTCCATTTTTGAATTCTGTCGTCATATTTTCTTCCTTAAGCGTTCCTGTAAAAGGTTTGCCTAAGTACATTAGAAATGTATAGAAATCTTGATCATTTACTTCAAAATCAACTTTATTAAAATGCACAACTCCGTCTATATACATCTAACCATTTTTATTTGAGATTGTTATACAATTTGTAGCTTCTAATACCTACAATACATTTTTCTCAAAAATATCATCCAATTCTTTTGCTGGATCATGAGAAAAACCTGCATGTGTTGGTGAACATAATATCATGGTGCTTTTGGAAGCTGCCAACCATCGGAAACGATCCGAAACTTCAAATTCGCCAATAGCGCCACCATGTGGAGCACCTTTGCAAATGGCTTCCCAAGCTTTTAAATATTCGGTAATTTCTTCCAATGTAATTTCGCATGAAAATGCTTCTATTTTTTTTGGATCGACATGATATTTTAAGTCTAAAAACCTTTTTCGTTTCGAGAATAAAATCACGCCAATGTTGAAGAATTCTTCACGTTCTACTTTCGGCATAAACCGAATGATTGCGTATTCAAATGTAACTTTATCTTGCATCTTCTGCTTCTTTTACGAGTGAATCAATCATTGCCAATTTGGCTTCTATATATGCTATATATGAAGTTCTCATTTCATCAGGTGATAAATCATTCGATTCGTGTAACAACCAATCTTCAGGGATTGTATTGACAATTTCTACAATCTTCTCTTTTGTGAGTAATGTTGAAAATGTTGAAGCAACTTCTTTCAATGCTGTTGCGCTACCTAACAACACATGATTTTTGACTAAAGGAAATGTACGTGTCAAATGATTTTCCCAAGTTGCCCAATTGTGATGAAAATAGAAACTTGCACCATTATCAATGACCCACAATTCGTTATTCCAACTGAGTAAATTGGTGTTTTTTACAGTTCTATCAATATTACTAATGATACTATCTAACAATACAATTTTGGAAGCTGTATTTGCGTCAACTTCTTTCACCAAAGGATCAAACGTAATGGCACTTGATAAAAAATGCAAACCAAGATTTAAACCAACACTAAACTTTAGCAAATCTTGAATTTCTTCATCAGGTTCGGTTTTACTGAATGAATCGTCTAAATTCATAAACACCAATTCAGGAATTTTCAATCCAATAGCACGTGCCAATTCACCACCAATCAATTCTGCAATGAGCGCTTTCTTACCTTGTCCAGCGCCTCTAAACTTCAGTACGTACAGAAAATCATCGTCTGCCTTTACAATAGCTGGAAGCGATCCGCCTTCGCGTAATGGTTTTATATATTGAACCACATTTACGGTTCTGATATCAAGTGTATTCATTGCTGCGAAGATAGGGAAAGTTTAACGTTTGCGCTTAGCGTTTATAATGGTATGAATTTCAATACTTCCGTCAGATTTTTTATATTCTTTCTCAATGATTGAAAATATATTGAAGTGAAGTGTTTTCAATGTAGTTTGAATTGTTTCAAGTTCATGGTAATAAAAATAAGTACGATCGCTAGAAGTACTTCCTGAAATAAAGCCTGAATTTTTATAATTTCCAGCAACAAAACTTAGGTATAGAATTCCATCTTTATGTAACAAATTATAACAATCGGAAAACAATTGTACACAATCAGACTTAGAAAGATACGGAATGGTAAAACCACACATAATTCCATCAAACTTCTGATTAATCTCAGCAATATTTCTACAATCGAGCACCATGCAATCAACTGTAGGATTGTTCTTTTTAGCCAGCGTAACCATATTCTCAGAAACATCAATCGCAGTAATAACAATGTTTGGAAGTTGCTTTGTAAGATGTTTGGTAATATTTCCTGGACCGCAACCAATTTCTAAAATAGCAGCATCTTTTTTTGATAATGACTCACAAAAAAGGGCATAGGTATCATTATACAAATCCATATCCATGAAGATATCCTCATACAATTGTGCTATCTTATTCCATGTCTTGAATGTCTCTTGATACTTTTTATTCATGATTAAAAATTATATTATCCTATTCTTTTTGCTATTGGATGCTCAGGGTTTAATTGTAATAAATCCCACAAATTCCCATACAAATCTTTAAAAACGGCAACAGTTCCATAATCAGCCTCTTTTGGTTCTCTGACAAATTCAATTCCTTTTGCAACCATTTCATTATAATCTCTCCAAAAATCATCAGTATTTAAAAATAAAAATACTCTTCCGCCAGTTTGATTTCCAATAAAGTCTTCTTGTATAGGTTTAGAAGCTTTTGCTAATAAAATTGTTGTTCCTACTGAATTTGGAGGCGCAACAATAACCCATCTTTTATCTTGTTCTGGTTGATACGTATCTTCAATCAAGTCAAAATGTAATTTTTTTGTGTAAAATTCTATAGCTTCATCATAATCTTTTACAACTAAGGCAATGTGAACGATTGATTGTTTCATATGCTAAAATATTTGTTTTTTGATTGATTGTTAAAAGTACATTAAAAAGAAAAATGAATTTGTAAAGTAGTATTGAATTTATCAAGATATATTCACATTAAATAATCCAACAAAACGGATCATAAGTGTTAAAGTTATTACTTCAATTTACAAATCATCTAAAATCTACGTAGCTTCACATCTTTAAAAAATAAAGCGTGCCAACAAAACTTCTACAATCCTTTTTTCTTTTTCTATTATTTTTAAGTTCTACAACTGCTGTTATGGCGCAATATATTGTTGAAGGAACTGTGATTGATCAATCGACGAATATTCCTTTAGTCAATGTAACAGTGACTAATTTTGAAACTAAAGTAGTCGTAAAAACCAATTTAAAAGGAAAGTTCTCAATTGAAACAAAATCCGCAATAGATACTAGATTAACAATTTCGTTGGAAGGTTATGAAACTCAAATTGTTCAGTCTATTACTGGAAGTAATACAATTATAGCTTTGTATCCAATAACAAATGCTTTGGACGAAGTTGTCATCAATGGAATTACTATCAAGCAAAAATTAAAAACTGTAGCAGAATCAGTTGATATTGTTACAAAAAGTGAAATTAATAGTGAAAACACAGTGCAGTTAGCGCCGATTTTAAACAGAGTTCCTGGTGTGTATATGCAAAGTGGTTCGCTGAATACAAATAGAATTACCATTAGAGGAATTGGCGCGCGAAGTCCATTTTCTACGGCAAACATTCGTGCGTATTATGCTGACATTCCATTAACAGACGGAAATGGCGAATCAGCAATTGAAGATTTAGAACTAGCATCTATTTCACGCATGGAAATTCACAAAGGACCTTCTTCAAGTAGTTACGGTGTTGGACTTGGTGGAACAATTTTATTATATCCTGAATATGCAAAATATAATGTGTCAAGCGCAAATGTATATAGCACAGTTGGAAGTTTTGGACTATTCAGAACCGTTGCCAAGTTGATGCATGGCGGCAAAAAAGCGAATGTAAACGTCATTTATAGCAATACACATTCTGATGGATATCGTGATAACAATTCTTTGGATAAGGCAACGGCAACAATTACATCGAATTGGTTGGTAGATGATAGAAATGAACTTTCGTTTATTGGAAACTATACAAGTCTCAAAGCATTTATTCCAAGTTCGTTAAATCGTGAAGATTTTGACAATTCTCCACGGAATGCAGCAACTTTCTGGAAAAATGCACGTGGTTTTGAAGATTTCAAAAAAACACTATTTGGAATCAATTGGAGTCACAACTATAATGATTCATACACACAAAAGACAAGTGTATTTACAAGTTTCAACAACAACTATGAACCACGACCTTTTAATATATTAGAAGAAAAAGCAACGACATTTGGAGTTCGTACACGTTTGTTAGCTGCGAAAGTGTTTGAAGAAAGTACGGTAAAGTGGTCTGTTGGTGGCGAATTGTTCTTTAACAACTACAACGGGAAACAATTTGACAATCTATATCAAGATTTTCCTGATGGAACAGGAAGTGTTGCAGGCGATATACTATCAGATATAGACGAAAGTAGAAACTATTTCAACCTATTTGCAGAGGCAATTTACACACGAAAAAAATTATCAATCAGTTTTGGATTGCATCTGAATCAAACAAAATATACGGTTGAAGATCAAATTAATACTTCAGATGGTGAAGAAGATTATAAGTTTGACGCAATTGTTTCTCCAAAATTAGGTGTAAACTATGAAGTCTCAAAAAATGTGAATCTGTATGGAACCATTGCACACGGTTTCTCAACACCAACCACAGAAGAAACTTTATTACCTAACGGTGTATTCAATCCAGAAATAAAAGCAGAACGCGGCTGGAATTATGAAATTGGTTCCCGTTTTCATACAACAAACAGAAAATTATCAGGTTCAGTTTCAATCTATACAATGGCTGTGAGTGATTTATTAGTGAATAGGAGAACAGCAACAGATCAGAATATAACGCTCAATGCAGGGAAAACATCGCATAAAGGAATAGAAGCAACACTTCGTTATGAACTCATTAAAAACGATAACTTTACGCTTCAGTCGTATGCGAATGCAAGTATAAATGATTTCAGTTTCAAAGAATTTACGGAAACAGATGCAAACTTTTCTGGTAATGACCTCACGGGAGTTCCAAAATCTGTCGTAAATTTAGGACTTGAAATGACGAATAGAAGTGGTTTTTACGGACGTTTAGATTTTCAAGCAGTTGGAGAAATGCCTGCGAATGATGAAAATACCGTATATAGTGACGCTTTTAAGTTGCTAAACGGAAAACTAGGCTATCAGAATTCGATTGGAAGAAAATTTGAATATGACATTTCTATCGGAGCAAACAATATATTTGATACCGCATATGCGTCACAATTGCAAGTAAACGCTTTTGGAAACGATACAAATGCACGTTATTTTTATCCAGGATTACCGTTTAACATGTATGGCGGAATTCAATTAAACTATAAATTTTAAACTTTTAATATACACACCATGAAATCATCACTAGGTTTATTTGTATTGACTTCTTTGTTCTTTATCTCTTGTGGACAAAAGCAAAAAGAAGTTGCAAAAGTAGAAACAGAAAAAAGTGTTCCATTAGTTGCGATCAAAACAACGGAAGAAATTACGGTAGATCAACAAACGTATGCTTCTGAATTGGTGGTAGACGGAATTGATATTCCTTGGGGAATGACATGGTTACCAGATGGTAGTATGTTAATCACAGAACGTTCAGGAACATTATATCATGTAAAAGATGGTAAAAAAACAGCAATCAAAAATGTACCAGAAGTTTTTGCACGTAATCAAGGTGGATTATTAGATGTAACATTACACCCAAAATATGAACAAAATGGATGGGTTTACATTACATATTCAATTATAGACAAAAAAGAAAAAGGAAGTCATACTGCGTTAATTAGAGCAAAACTTGAAGATAACGCATTGGTTTCTATTGAAAAACTATATCAAGGAAGTCCAAACGTAAAAACGGCACATCATTTTGGTTCTCGAATTGTATTTGATGCAGATGGATATGTATACTTTACAATTGGTGATCGTGGAAAACGTGATGAAAATCCACAAGACATTACCAGAGATGGTGGAAAAGTATATCGTTTGCACGATGATGGACGTATTCCTGAAGACAATCCATTTGTAAACGAGAAAGATGCTAAGACAGCTATTTTCTCTTACGGACATAGAAATCCGCAAGGAATGGCTGTAAATCCGCGAACAGGACAAATTTGGGTACATGAACACGGTCCACGTGGTGGAGATGAAATAAATCCGGTAACAAAAGCTGTAAACTATGGTTGGCCAGTAATTACATATGGAATCAATTATAGCGGAACTACAATTACAAAAGAAACAGCTCGTGAAGGTATGCAACAGCCATTGTATTATTGGGTTCCATCAATTGCGCCAAGCGGAATGGCATTTGTAACAAGTAACGTATATCCTGAATTAAAAGGACATTTAGTCGTTGGTTCGTTAAAATTTCAATACTTAGAATTAGTAGTCTTAACAGAAGATGATAAAGTTGCGAAGCGTGAAAAATTATTAGATGGAATTGGACGTGTACGTTCGGTTCGTCAAGGTCCAGATGGTCATATCTATGTAGGAATAGATGGAAAAGGAGTGTATAAAATGGTGAAAAACTCTGGTGGAAAACAAGTTGTAAAAACAACAAAAGAAACTGAAACTAAAGCTGAGAGTACAGAAGAAATAGAACAAGTAGTAACAACATTTGCGAGAGTTTCTGATGCGTCAAAAAAAGATATAGATGCAAGTTTTAAACGAGGAAAAGCTGTGTATACGAATGTGTGTGCACAATGTCACATGGGCAATGGAGAAGGTGTTGCCAAAGCATTTCCACCATTGGCAAAATCAGATTGGTTAACGGATAAAGTAGTAGAAAGTATCCGATCAATTAAATATGGATTGAAAGGAGAAATTACAGTAAACGGTGTAAAATATAGAGGAATCATGTCTCCGTTAGGACTGAATGATAAACAAATTGCAGATGTCATGAATTATACTTCAAATTCATGGGGAAATACAACAGAAAACTTTTATACAGCGAAAGAAGTAAGCGAAGTGAAAAAGAAATAATTTTTTCTTAGCGATTGCTATTACTATTATAATATACAATAAAACCTCAAAACATTGATTTTGAGGTTTTTTTTAGGTTTTTAATTTCAGCTTTTTTACTTACTTTTAGCATCAAAACCAACACAATGAAAAGAAAATCAACCATTAAAAATTTTATTTACACCTTTCTAGCTTTTACAATTATATTTACCGCATGTAAATCTGACGATGGAACGCAAGCTGCGACACCATCTTTTACGGCATCGCAAAACAGTTTGTCATTCTCAGCAGTAATTGCTGGACAAGTTTCTGCGAGTAGTTCTGTATCTGTTACAGGAGCTAACCTAGCACAATCGGTAAGTATTAGTGTTTCACAACAATTTGAAGTTTCAAGAGACAATACAACTTTTGGATCTAGTGCCAGCATACCAGCATCGGAAGCAAATCAATCACAAACCATTTATGTTCGTTTTGCACCAACAGTAACTTCATTAGGAGAAGTAACAGGAACGTTGACAATGACATCTTCCGAGTTTAATACAGTTCAAGTAAGCTTAACAGGAAATTCATTAGAAATCCCAAGAGAAATTCAAGTAATCGGAACGGTAAATAGTTTTGGAGATGTAAATGTAGGAACGATATCTTCAGCACAAACAGTACAAGTAAAAGGATTGGATTTAGAAAATAATGTGACGGCTACTGTTACTGGTTCATTTGAAATTTCAACAGACAATATTACATTTTCAAATACAGCAACGTACGATTACACAGCAATAAACACAACTGCCGAAAATTTATATGTTCGCTTCATTCCTAGTGCAACTGATTTAGGAGCGCAAACAGGGAATATTACTTTAAGTGCTACAGGAGCTTCAGATGTAGCAATTAGTTTAGCAGGAACAGGAACTGCGGTACGTCATAATTATCAAACATTTGACAATCAGAGAATTGCTTTTGGAGGTGGATTCAACCAAACGGTAACAAATACTTATAATTTGCACACTAATATGTCAAACATTCAACAAATTATGATGTATGTTGAATTACGTTGTCCAACTGGCGGATGTAATGCTTGGGATGTATATGCAAACATTAAAGTAAAAGATACAGATTCAGGAGATTTCTATGAAATTGGACGTTATATTACACCGTATGGAGTAGACAACTCACAATTAGCTAGAGGTTTTGAAATTGATGTAACAGACTTTAAATCGTTATTACAAGGAAGTACTGAATTGTATGCACGTATTGAAACTTGGGGATCAGACGGATGGGAGTTATCTGTTGAGTTTGACTATGTAGAAGGAACTCCAGATTATGAATATTATGCAATTGCAGATGTAATTTCATATGACGATTGGTCAACTTCTGGTGTGCCATACGGAACTACAATTGATCCAATGACTTGGGATTTAACTAAAACAGTATCAATTCCTGCAAATGCAGAAGCAACACAGTTACGTACAATTATTTCAGGTTGGGGACATGCTACACCTGTAGATAGTGATAACAGACCGTGTGCAGAATGGTGTTTTAGAACACATGATGTAAAAATTAACGGAGCAAACATGTTTCAACACAATATGGCGCCAATGGGTTGTAGTTCAAATCCTGTACAACCACAATCAGGAAACTGGACACCAGATAGAGCAGGTTGGTGCCCAGGAATGGCAGTACCAGTTCGTAAAGATACTTTCGGTACAGCTATGGGCGGAAGTTCATTTACGTTTGAATATGATTATCAAGATTGGACTGCTGATGGAGGATCAACTTCTGGAACAGCTGGAGCATATTACGCAACTTCTACATTCGTAGTTGTAAAAAGTAGTACGCCGATTGTTAAACCAACAGTTATGAACTAACTTCAGTTTAAAATATAAATTCAATAAAATAATACACCAAAATGCTTATTTTGGTGTATTATTTGTTTTAGATCATCACATGAAATATACTTTTCTCTTCTTAGTATGCTGTATAACGTTTACAGGATTTGCACAACAAACCGAATTTGTAGATTTTAAAAAGGCAACAGTCGATATTGTACTGCGTCCTACTTTAAAAGAAATAGGCATTGATGTACAGTATGAATTTGAAATTTTGCAAGACACAGATTCTATATATTTTGACATCCAATCGCTTGATACGTACAAAGTATATCAACAAAGTTTTAAAGGGATAAATCTTTACAGAGATAAAAAAATTATTCTAAAAAGTAACTTCAAAAAAGGAGAGAAGCATAACATAGGATTGGCAACATTTACACATCCCAAAAAAGCAATGTATTTTATTGATTGGAATGGAATTGGTGGCAGAAAACAAGTGTGGACACAAGGACAAGGAAAGTATACTAGTAGTTGGTTGCCTAGTTTTGATGACGTAAATGAAAAAGTAGAATTCGATTTTAGTATCACATTTGACAATCGATATGAAGTGATTGCCAATGGGAAGCTACTCAAAAAAGAATCACCAAATGATTCGTTGACAAAGTGGTATTTTGACATGAAACGTCCGATGAGCAGCTACTTGGCGGCAATTGCGATTGGAAAATATAAAAAAAAGGTAGAAACTTCCAAAAGCGGAATTCCATTAGAAATGTATTATTACCCGGAAGACGAAATCAAATTTGAACCGACCTATCGGCATACCAAACGTATGTTTGATTTTCTAGAAGTAGAAATTGGTGTTCCGTATCCTTGGCAAAATTATAAACAAGTTCCTGTAAAAGACTTTTTATATGCAGGAATGGAAAACACAAGTACAACGATATTCTCAGATAGTTTTGTAATTGATAGTACAAACTTTGTAGATAAAAATTACGTCAACGTAAATGCACATGAATTGGCACATCAATGGTTTGGTGATTTAGTTACAGCCAAAAGTGGGAAACACCATTGGTTACAAGAAGGATTTGCTACGTATTATGCATTGTTAGCTGAAAAGGAAATCTTTGGAGATGACTATTTTTACTGGAATCTATACGAATCTATACTACAATTAAAAGCACTTAATGATGGTAAAGGAGAGTCAGTATTAAATCCGAAAGCTAGTAGTTTAACGTTTTACCAAAAAGGAGCTTGGGTGTTGCATGCATTGCGAACACAAGTAGGAGATGAAGTATTTAGGAAATCTGTAAAGCGCTATTTAAACACATATAAATTTAAAAGTGTAGAAACAGCAGATTTTATAAAAATAGTTGAAGAAGAAAGTGAGAGAAACTTAACTGAATTTGTCCAAATTTGGCTGGAAAATCCTCAATTACCTGATAGTTTATTTGATATGAAGGGCTTTTTAGCAATTGGGAGTTTGCCCAGTACGAGTATATACAACTATTTAGGCGGAGCAAAAAGCATTCCTTTTCAAGTAGAATTATTAAAACAAAAACAAAGTGAATCAACTAAAACAGAAGCAAAACAAGCAATTGAATTGTTTTCAGGTAAACGTGAAGAAAATGAACCTATTTCTGAGGAGTTGATTATTCATATGCTTAAAAATCTAAAAGTAACTACTTTAGAAGAACGTCTGATGGTTTATAGAGAAGCTTTAAAAACAAACAACATAAAGATTCGACAAACGATTGCAAAAGCAGCCAGACAAGTTCCTGAAGAATTTAAAACAGACTATGAAACGTTACTAAAAGACGATTCATATATAACAAAAGAAACTGCTTTATTCACGTTATGGAAAAGTTTTCCAGCTGATCAAAAGAAATATTTAGATGAAACCAAATTTGTACAAGGTTCTAATGATAAAAGCTTTCGAATTTTATGGTTGACATTAGCGATTGTTACAAAAGAGTATAGCGGTCATAAAACACCATATTATTATGATGAATTATCAGGATATACAAATGAAAGATATCACTTTGAAGTGCGTCAAAATGCTTTTCGTTTTTTAAATGAATTACAATCATTCAGTGATAAAAACTTGGTTGACTTAATAAAAGGAGCACGACATCATAATTGGCGATTTGCAAAATATTGCAGAGAATTATTAGACAGTATTATCAAAAATCCTGCGTACGAACCAAATTTAAAACGTGTAGAAAAGTTACTTACTGAAAAAGAGAACGCATATTTAGCCAAAAAAAAGAATAATAAATGAAAGCAATAGTCATTTCTGGAGGAGGAAGTAAAGGCGCATTTGCAGGCGGAGTTGCGCAATACCTTATAGAAGAAGAAAAAAAGAAGTATGACATGTTTTTAGGAACCTCTACAGGAAGCTTAATAGCTCCTTTGTTGGGTTTAGACAATGTGCCAAAACTTAAAAAAATATATACATCTGTAAATCAGAGAAGTATATTTAGTAATAATCCTTTTGTAGTTCGAAAGAAAAAGGGTGAAACATTTATTAGTATCAATTACTTTAATGTTTTTACACAACAAATTAAAGGAAAACGAACCTTTGGGGAAACAAAAAAACTTCGAAAATTAATCAAGAAAAACTTTTCAAAAGAAGACTTTACAAACCTAAAAACTTCAGGAAAAGAAGTTGTCGTAACGGTAACTAATCTTACTAAAAATAGCGTTGAGTACAAATCAATAGCTGATCATGAGTATGAAGATTTTTGTGATTGGATTTGGATTTCGTGTAACTATGTTCCGTTTATGAGTTTGGTTACAAAAAATGGAGATGAATATGCTGATGGTGGTTTTGGCTGTATTGTGCCAATTCATGAAGCCATAAAAAGAGGTGCAACTGAGATTGATGCAATTATTTTAGAAACAGAACATGGCGTATCAAATAAAAAATTAGGAAGAAACCCGTTTTCTCTAATGGTAAATTTGTTTAGTTTTTTAATCGATCAAGTAGAGAGACATGATATAAATATTGGTAAGCTATCTGCAAAATTTAGAGATGTAAAACTCAATCTTTATTTTACACCAACGAAGCTAACGGACAATTCCTTGATTTTTAATAAAAAACAAATGGCCGAATGGTGGGAACAAGGATATCATCATGCAAAGTTGAAAAACCAAGAGATAAACGAATAAAATTATTACATACGTAGTAGTACCTAATTTTTCAATTTGAGACTTATAAATAAGAATGATCTTGTGTAAACACGCGAAAAATTATTACTTTTAAAATAAAAATCACAATATGTTTAAGAAAGTTACTTTCATCGCTATACTATTTTTCTTTGTACAATTCTCGTTTGGACAACTTAAATATATCCAAGTAGAAATGATGGATCAATCACCTACAATAGGAGCTTTTGTTGGTGCGCCTACATATTATTATGATGTGCCGCCTGGCGCTACAGATTATTCTAATGATACAGGTTTGAATACTATTTTGACAGGAAATAATGTAACAGCTTACGATAATATAGAATCTTTACCGCAAGTTAGTACTAATGGTTATGCAAATTGGACATTGGTAGTTTGTGATAATTGCGATAACAATCAATTAGCAGCAGATTTAAGCGCATATTCTTCAGTGATTAGAAATGCGTATCCTTTAGATGACAGATATGCTTACAATCATTTATTTTTAAAAATTGCTGATATTAATGTAGGAACTCCAACAGGAACAAGCAATGGAATTATTACTACAAATGATACTGGACTCAACGCAATATTTGTGACACACAATGTGTATTTTTTCTCTCAGTACGTTCCTGCATCAATGCAAAATTCGTTGTTGAGAGTTTATACAGCAATGTGTGATTGTGATGCAAACTTGCTAAAAGCAGATTTAGATGCTTATACTACAGTAATAGAGCCAGGAACTACTGAATTGATTTATTTAGAATCACAATTATTGAGTACTACAGAAGCTGTTTTTACTGATGTAGATATATATCCAAACCCAGTTAAAAATACATTGAATGTTAGCAAAACAACGAATATTGAATCGTTAGAAATCTATTCTATTCAAGGACAAGTAATGCTCACACAGAAAAGTCAATTTGAAACTATTGATATGAGCAAACTATCAAGCGGACTCTACTTTGTAAAACTTACGGATAGCGCTAATAGAAGCAATACGTTTAAAGTCATTAAAAAATGACTATAGCTTTCTATTGATTACGCATGTAAAAAATCAGCAACTTCTTTCTTAATAAAAGATAATGCTGCATCACTTGGTGCTTGATTTTCCATCATTTCGGTTAAAATGACTTCTCGTAATTTATCGGCTGAAGTTACTTTTCCGGTCAAACTACCTTTTCGAATCAATTGTATTGTTGCGTTTTTTGAAGCAATAATAATATTCCAACATTGATCGCTCATATAAATCTGTTGTGATAAATTGTGCTCAAACTCTTGTTCAATACTCATAATTAACAAACGTTCATAATCATTCTTATCTGTTGAAGTAGGAGAGACGCGTACTAATAATTTTGATGGTGTAATACGTTCTAAAAATAACGAAAGACGTTCATAGGCTTGTAAACGTAATGGTAATGCTTCTTTTTGAGCATCTTTGTGTAATAAAAAGCGTCTTCTTTTATCTTCATTTATCATATGATCTCTAAAGAAAAAATAAGCAATTCCTCCAGTAATAATAGCAGGAATAGAATACATCAATAAATCAAAAATTTTGTCTTCCATAAAAAATAGCAGTTTTAGCAAACATAATACGTTTTTACTAACTAGGCAAATAAACATTTATTGTATGAAAGTGATGGTGATATAGTTGAAATTCCCGTTATTTACTTCTAAGTTACCCTAAATCATTGCATACACATGAAGGCAGTTACAGTATCAATACTCAAAAAAGAATTAAAACAACACACGCAAGAAGAACTCATTGAAATCTGTTTAAAACTGGCAAAATTCAAGAAAGAGAACAAAGAATTATTGACGTACGCACTTTTCGATTCTCATGATGAAGACCAATACATTCATGAAATAAAAGAAGAAATCGATGTAGAATTTTCAAAGTTGAATCACGATAGTTTATATTATGTCAAAAAAAGTGTGCGCAAAATTCTACGCATGCTCAAAAAGTACATCCGATACTCTAAAAAGAAAGAAACTGAAGCATATGTTTTATTGTATTTCTGTGGAAAATTGAAAGAACTGAAGCCTGCACACAAGCGAAGTCTACAAATGATAAATATATACGATCGACAATTAGCAATGGCAAAAAAAGCCATCAGTACGCTTCATGAAGATATACAATACGATCTTATTCTTGAGTTAGAAGAATTAGATGGGAGTTAAAATATGAACTTTACTCACTCAAAGCCCCTATTGGCTCAATTAAGATTGATTTGGCGATCTTTTTTGCATATTTTCATAAAAAAATCTAAATGAAGAAGATTATATATTTATTGCTCATGTTAATAGTAACAATGTCTTTTACAAGCGTAGATGATATTCATATTTGGTTTCCCAAAAAACTAGGAACATTTCTAAATTGTGAAGGTGATAATGTCATCCTTGAGTTTGAACTTTACACAAACTCTAGGAAAAAAGTTGAAGTACATTCTTTTAACTTTAATGACAATGATTTTACTTTAGAAGTAAATGGAAAAGAAAAAAGCATCACGGAAACTTTTAAAATTCGTAGAAAACGTCCTTTAAAAGTTAAAGTAAAATTCAAGCGTGATTATAATAAGAACCAAGAATTATTCAAATTTAAAACCAATCATCAAGAATATATAGAAAATTCTATAGCGGTAAAATATGGGACCTATAGAATTACTCCAGAATCTATTAGAAAAGGAACAGAACAAATCGTGAATATTTCTGAAAGTTGTACAGATAGTATTGCAATTTCTTTCCCGTATGGAGGAACTATTTCATCTGCAACAGTTTATAAAGATTCTTTACAGCTTACTGCTGAGCCTTTTAAACATACCACTTATAAAATTAGAGGTAAGAATAATTATTTGAAATTCTCAAAAGCTGACATTGGAACATACCATGTCAGTTTTGGTGCATGTCATTGGGGAAATGATTTTATGTTACATATTAAATGATAATATGTCAAACATCAAACCATCATAATTTTAAATAAACAAATTAACTAGTTCGCTTTCCCTCCTAAATGACTACAATCTTTCAACGCTTGCATATCTGTAAATGGTACAGGCGTCTTTTTATAACCATACGTGCCATCTAATTCTTTAGATAAGTTATGGTCATCTACATTAACCTCAATATCACTCATTTTAAACTGACATGGATGTTCATGACCAGCTGCATGCGTAATTTCTACAAATTCTTTTCTAAATGTTTTAAAATATTGTGCCAAACGAACAGATTTTAATGTTGGGTCAATTCCGTTTTGTAACCACTTATTTTGTGTCGCAACACCAGCAGGACATTTATTCGTATGGCAAATTTGTGCTTGAATACATCCAATACTCATCATCGCTTCACGCGCAACATTAATACAATCAACGCCCATAGCAAACGCCATAGCAGCTTTAGCAGGAAATCCTAACTTTCCACTTCCGACAAAAACAATACGTTCAGTAAGTCCTTTTTGTTGAAACATTTTATACAAATCCGTAAATCCATAAACCCAAGGCAATGACACGTGATCTGCAAAACTAGGTGGCGCAGCTCCAGTTCCACCTTCACCACCATCTACGCTAATAAAATCAGGTCCTTTTCCTGTAGCATTCATAATATCTGCTAACTCTTCCCATTGTTCTAGTTTCCCAATAGCAGCTTTAATTCCAACAGGTAATCCTGTAGCTTCCGCAATTGCTTCTACAAAATCCATCAATTCAGGTACATTTGAGAATGCTTTATGATTTGGTGGAGATAATACATCTTTTCCAACTTCAACACCTCTAATCTTTGCAATTTCAGGTGTAATTTTTGCACCAGGTAATACACCACCTTTTCCAGGTTTTGCTCCTTGTGATAATTTTACTTCAATAGCTCTAATGAATGGATTTTCTTCAACCAATTTGACCATTTTTTCCATAGAAAAACCACCATCATCAGCACGAACACCAAAATATCCTGTTCCGAAATGAAAAACCACATCACCGCCATGACTGTGATAAGGTGACAATCCGCCTTCACCTGTATTATGGTATGCGCCAGCTATCTTTACTCCTTTATTCATTGATTCTACAGCTTTTGCAGATAATGAACCAAAACTCATAGCTGATACATTAATTACAGAAGCAGGTCGATATGGACGTTTTCTTTTGTTGAATTCTCCCATCACTTTTGCACATGGTAAAAATGTTTTATCAATAGCATTTGGATGATTTTCTCCTACTTGATATGGCATCATCGCATTGTTGATGAACACATGTTGGTGCGCATAAATATCTCTATCAGTTCCGAAACCTTCGTAGTTATTTTCTTTTTTCGCTGAAGCGTAAATCCAGCCGCGTTCAATACGATTGAATGGTAATTCTTCACGATTGTTTGCTACAAAATATTGACGAATTTCAGGACCAATACTCTCAAACATATATCGTATGTGTCCAACGATAGGGAAGTTGTGACTAATGGTATGTTTTCGTTGAAAAATATCGCGAATAGCAATAATTACTAACACAATAATAATCCAAAGCCACCAAGAAATTGAGCCAAGAAATGAAAGAATGGTATCCATAGTTATAGAAAGATTTGCTCAAAAATAAGAATAATCTGTTTTGAGAACCTATTCTTTTATTTTTTTTGCAATAAAAAACGTCTAAACTTCAAGTTTAGACGTTCTATTAATTTATAATTTGAATTCCTTCTAATTTTCAGGTAACTGTTCTTGTATCCCATACGTACTAAAATTCAAGAAGTTTCCAGGATGTGCTAATACGTTTTGTAATATAAAAGGTGTATCTGGTGTTGTTCCAGTATATTGTGAGTCTCCATTCATATCAATATCATTCGTATTATAACCTGAAAGTGTATACGTAGGAAAGTTTAAAAAGTTCCCAGAGTCATTCAATACTTCTGATAAGATACTTGGCGCATCAGGACTCGTTCCTGAATATTGTACTAATTGATCTCCATTAGCATTTCCTGCCCAAAGTGCTAAAACATTTGGTGTGCCAGCTACAGTAGTTTGTGCATTTGTACCAAAAGTAATTGGAGTTGTCGCATCTGTAAAGTTTATAGTTGTGGCTGTTCTGTTTAAAGCTATTGTATTTGTTGTCATAACAGCTAAGTGATTCCGATGTTTAATTGCTAAATAATAATCACCACTTGCTTGATTAAAGCTTACTGAGGATATACCATCTATAGTTACAACATCACCATCACGCTGTAATAAAGCAGACTGCCCATCAATTACTAAGGTGTTATCTGTAGCATCACGTAATTCTACCCAAACCCAATCTATAATATCATTATTTGTATTACCTGTTGTGTTAGTTCCTCCAGTATTGAATACCGATGCATCACAAGTTAAGCCATCTGTATATGGTGATGTAGTTGGTAAATAATCTAAAGATCTTAAATCGTCTCGCATTAAGCTTGTATTTCCATTAGATAGTAAAGCGCCTTGTAAAAAGACTACTGGACTTACAGTAATTGGAATTATTTCTAAAATAACTTCTGTTGCTGTATACCTAACATCCCAATTGTAACCTGCTGGCAAGTTTACCGTATCAAAAGTTCCTAAAATATTACCTGCTGTTAAAATTGTAAAAGTATCGCCTATATTTGGTAAATAATTATCTAATAAAGTTACCTCTAGTGTACCGTCTATAGCTGCTGTGCCAGTTACTGTTACGATATCGAATGTGGTAGTATTTTCTAATTCTATTTGTAAGTTAGCTGTTGTTTGTGCTGAATAATTGTTATTAAAAGTATAGGAGCCAGGAGAATTCCCAGGGCTTAAGGTACCTGCATTTGTAAAATCTTGGGTATGACTTGTGTTGATTCCAGAAAGTATTCCTGGATTACTAAATGTTCCTGAATTATCAAATATATTATTGTTGGTAAACGTTCCATTATTAACTAATGCACCACTATTAGTATAGATACCTGTGTTTATAATAGCACCGTCATTGATTAAGGTAGACGGCATTAAGGTAGTCGACATGCCATCATCTGATACATCTATGACTAAAGTAGCTCTGTTATCTATAACACCAGTTTCTGAATTATGGAGTGTAGAAAGAACAGGAAAACCAAATGCAATTGTGCTAAGTGTTCCTCTATTTAATAGTGTTCCGTTATTTATAAACGTATCATTTCCCATACCGGCTATGCCATCGGGTAATATTTCAATGATATTATTATTTACTATTTTTCTACTTAACCTAAATCCAGTCTCTCCTCCAAAAATTTTCACGATGCCTTCATTGGTAAATGTTTGGCTATCAAAAAACATAGCTATACGTTTAGTATTTATGGTACCTGTATTGGTAAGTAAACCAAAATCTAGAATGGTTATAGACCCCGTTGTGATTCCTTCATTTGCAAAACTCCCAGAACCTCGATATGATCCATTAAATTCATTTGTATTAAGGAATACACCATCATTAAATAGAGATAGAGAACTAAAAATAGTAAACACACCATGATTTGCAATAGTTCCCTGATTTGGAAAAGAATTATTATTATGTATATCAAAAACTCCTGTGTTATTTATCGTTCCTGTGTTGGTATTAGAAGGATTAGATGTAAGTGTTAATGTAAGTGTACCATGATTATTAATGGTACCCTGATTTCTAAACAAATGCATGGAGGTATTATCGGTAACCTCGAAATTTGCATTGGTGTTATTTACTACAGTTCCTGCGTTTGTAAATGTTGCATTGGTGTTAGAAAATGTACCAAAATTGTTAAGTGTACCTAATGCGAGCGTAGTTACTGCACCAGAATTGGTTATACTACCCGTTGCTTGGTTATTTGTAGTACCAGAAGTGCTTAACGTTCCCATAGTATTCATAGTGATAGCTCCTTCATTTGAAAGGGTTCCAGATTCGAGCGTAGTTATTGTGCCAGCATTAGTTATACTACCCGTTGCTTGGTTACTTGCAGTACCAGAAGTACTTAACGTTCCTGTAGTATCCATAGTGATGGTTCCAGCATTCGTGAAAGTTCCTAATTCTAGTGTAGTTATTGTGCCAGCATTAGTTATACTACCCGTTGCTTGGTTACTTGCAGTACCAGAAGTACTTAACGTTCCTGTAGTATCCATAGTGATGGTTCCAGCATTCGTGAAAGTTCCTAATTCTAGCGTAGTTATTGTACCAGCATTAGTTACACTACCCGTTGCTTGGTTGCTTGTAGCACCAGAAGTATTTAATGTTCCCATAGCCTCAATAGTTATGGAGCCTCCATTGTTAAGTGCGTTACTATTTGTAATTGTTCCATTATTAACTAATGCACCATTATTAGTATAGGTACCTGTGTTTATAATAGCACCGTCATTGATTAAGGTAGACGGCATTAAGGTAGTCGACATGCCATCATCTGATACATCTATGACTAAAGTAGCTCTGTTATCTATAACACCAGTTTCTGAATTATGGAGTGTAGAAAGAACAGGAAAACCAAATGCAATTGTGCTAAGTGTTCCTCTATTTAATAGTGTTCCGTTATTTATAAACGTATCATTTCCCATACCGGCTATGCCATCGGGTAATATTTCAATGATATTATTATTTACTATTTTTCTACTTAACCTAAATCCAGTCTCTCCTCCAAAAATTTTCACGATGCCTTCATTGGTAAATGTTTGGCTATCAAAAAACATAGCTATACGTTTAGTATTTATGGTACCTGTATTGGTAAGTAAACCAAAATCTAGAATGGTTATAGACCCCGTTGTGATTCCTTCATTTGCAAAACTCCCAGAACCTCGATATGATCCATTAAATTCATTTGTATTAAGGAATACACCATCATTAAATAGAGATAGAGAACTAAAAATAGTAAACACACCATGATTTGCAATAGTTCCCTGATTTGGAAAAGAATTATTATTATGTATATCAAAAACTCCTGTGTTATTTATCGTTCCTGTGTTGGTATTAGAAGGATTAGATGTAAGTGTTAATGTAAGTGTACCATGATTATTAATGGTACCCTGATTTCTAAACAAATGCATGGAGGTATTATCGGTAACCTCGAAATTTGCATTGGTGTTATTTACTACAGTTCCTGCGTTTGTAAATGTTGCATTGGTGTTAGAAAATGTACCAAAATTATTAAGTGTACCTAATGCGAGAGTAGTTACTGTACCAGAATTGGTTATACTACCCGTAGTTTGATTGTCTATAGTTTGAGAAATAGTAAGTGTTCCTTGCGTTTCAATATTTATAATTCCTACGTTCGAGAATGCTACCGTATTTGTAAATACGCCGTTACAGTTTAAGGTTCCTGTATTATTAAATATATTATTGTTTGTGTAATTACCATTATTTGTAAATAATAAAGGGTTATTAAGGGTACCATTATTTGTAATAGTACCATTGTTTTCTATAGTACCTTCATTTGTGTAGATACCTAAATTTAACATAGTACCAGTTGCGGCAATAGTAAGCGTTCCTGTGTTGTTAAAAAGAGAAGTATTCTCTAAAGTGGCATTATTTACAAAGGTTCCTGTATTGTTTAGTGTTAGAGGATTAACGAAAGTTCCATTATTTGTAACACTATTCGTGTTATTAAAGGTGCCATTATTTGTTACCGTTTTCTGGTCATTATTTACAAAAGTACCTGTGTTTTCTATTGTTTGTGTATTTACAAAAGTTCCGTTATTTGTAAACGTACCCGATATATTTAGTTGTTGAGCATTAGTGAAACTTCCAGTATTTGTTAACGCGGCAACATTGTTTATTGTTGCCATATTAGTAAAGGTTGCTGCTGTGTTAAAAGAACCGTTATTATTAATAATTCCTGTTCCCGAGTTTTCTATTGTAGCGTTTTGACTAAAAAATAAATTGGCAACTGATTGTATTTCAATTACTCCAGTGTTTATAAGTGATCCCGTGACATCTACACTTGAACCAAAACCTATAGTAATAGTCCCTGTATTAGAAAGTGTTCCCGAAGTACTTATAAAGGCAGAAAACCCTCCAAATTCTGTCGCAATAAGAGCGCCTTCATTAATTAATGTCCCGGTATTAGAAATTCCAGAATTAATACCAGTTGTAATACTTCCAGAACTTGAAATAGTTAAGTGTCCAGCATTTATTATATCTGCCTCGACAATATTTCCGTTAATAATTACAGTATCTCCAGCTACTATAGTTGTACCAGGGTAAGAGGGTGACCAATTGGCTGTATTTGCCCAACTTCCGTCTCCGGAATAGGTATACGTAGTTTGTGCGTTTAGGCTAAATACTGTAAAACAAAGAGTTACGAGTAGTAGTAATTTTTTCATAGGGAATCTTTTTTAATAAAAGTTTAGTTTTCAGGTAACTGCTCTTGTATCTCATGCGTACTAAAATTCAAGAAATTTCCTGGATGTGCTAATACGTTTTGTAGTATAAATGGTGTATCTGGTGTGGTTCCAGTGTATTGCGTGTTTCCATCCATGTTTACATCATGACTGTTATAGCCATTTACAGTATGAGTTGGGAAGTTTAAAAAGTTCCCAGCGTCATTAAGTACATTCGATAAAATGCTTGGCGTATCTGGAGTTGTTCCTGAATATTGCACTACAGTATCTCCATTTGCATTTCCAGCCCAAAGTGCTAACACATTGTTTGATTCTGGCGAATTTGTTGCTGTAGGTCTAGTAAGTAATGGTAACATCACAGTTGCTTGCGCATTTGTACCAAAAGCAATTGGATTTGATGCATTTGTAAAATCTACAAATGTAGTTGTGTTATCAAGCTGTACTGTGTTTGCTGTCATTACTCCTAAATGGTTGCGATGCTTTAAAGTGATATAAAAGCTATTGTACGGAATTGAAAATTCTATATTAGAAAAACCATCTACCGCAACAACATCTCCATCACGTTGCAATAGGGCAGAAGTACTGGCAATAACTGTGGTATTATCGCTTTCATCGCGTAATTCTATCCATATCCAATCTACAATATCATTTTGTAAAAAACCTCCTCTAGCGGCAGCGCTTCCTCCACTAAACACAGAAGCATCGCAAGTTAAACCATCTGGATAAGGTGATGTGGTTGGTAGGTAATCAGCAATTCGTAAATCATCACGCATTAAACCATTTGTATTTCCTAATAAAGCGCCTTGTAAATTTACTTTTGGTATTAGTATTAATTTAAATTGGTATTCGTAAGCACCAACATCTATTGCTGTACCGAGGTTACGTATTTCTCTTGTAATATCAGTCGTTTGTGAGTTTGATGCAGTATCTCCTGAATCTATTAAAACACCTGTTTCTGAAGGAAGCAAACCATCGTCTGCTGTGCCAAAAACATTGTCTAAACCATCAATATCAGCACTATTTGTGAATGGGTCTGCTATGAGTTGCGTAAAACCTGCAGGCGAACCAAATTGTGTTGGGTTTGTCAAAACATAATTATTAGTTCCTGATACTGTAGAGTTATTTCCTAAACCAATGTCTCTAGTATTGTTATATAGTACAGTATTTGTAATTGTAAACTCACTACTACTATTAGCAATAAGTGCAGACCCGTTTGATCCAGTAGATGGTGAGGTATTATTAAAAATAGTAAGGTTGGTTAATGTGGCACTACTTGATGAATCATTATAAATTGCCGGACCAGCATCAGAAACATTATTGGCTAGTAATACATTAGTTGCAGTAAAAGATGCACTTTGGTTATACATACCACCACCAATACCAAAGCCTACTGTATTATTGTTATGTATTACAACATTAGTATAACTCGTATTAATGGTTTGTTTATTATAAATACCTGCACCAATATCAGCAGTGTTATTACGAATAATTAAATTAGCAAATACAGCACTAGAATTATGGTTACTAATACCAGCACCAAGTCGTCGTCTTACATCTATACCTTCAATAGTAAGGCCAGTTACTTCATTAAAAGTAGTTAGTCCACCTTCTATAATAAAACCGTCAAGTCGTGTTTCTGCATTGTCTAAAACCGATGTTACTACATGATATACATTATCTGCGGAAGATGACGGATTGCCTATATTACCACTTAATATGCTAGGGTTTGAAGCAATATCGCGTTGATCAATTGAAGTTTCGGTAGCATTAAAACCACCATATATTTTTACGCCATTAAGTAAATGAAAGGTGAAATCTCTACTGCTAATACCTGCAGTAATAGTATTATTAAAAGGAAATGAATTTGGTGTATACGTACCACTCGCTACCCAAATTTCAGTTACTGATGCACAGTTACGCGCAGCAACAATAGCATTTGGTAGACCAATAAATCCTTTTTCCCAACTAGAACCATCAAAATCACTTGTAGCGGATTGATTCACATATAATCTGGTAGGACTATCATTTAAAAGAGTTACTTGTGCTGTTTGCGTGCTAACGTTTCCATAAAAATCTGTGACACTCAATGTTACCGTATTTGCACCTAGCATAGAAATGTCAAAAGTATCTATGTCTATAACTAATGATTCAATACCACAATTATCAAAAGAACCATTATTAATATCTCCTGCTGTTATTGTTGTTGTTAGTGCACCACAAACTAAGCTTACAGTAATATCTTGTGTTATGACTGTTGGGAGAACAGTATCGAAAATGGTAGTATCTGTATGTACCCAGTTACTTGTAGCGCCAGTTAATGCTACATTGGTTAGTTGTAAATTATTTGCATTACTTGAAGTATCTAAAATACTGTTAACACTGCTATTGTTTGAATTTTCAAATCCTTGGTTAAAATTATAATGCGCTATTAAATCTGTTCCAGATGGAGTAGGAGTACAAAGAGCTGTGCCGCCTACTTTAACTGTATTCCAGATACGTATATCTCCAATATCTCCCAAGAAATATTCATTTGTGGGAAAATCAACATCAACACCAACATAAAGGTTGAGGTTAGCTCCTGTTGCTGTACTAAACTCTGATGCAAAAGCACCAATAGCTGTTCCATCTACATAAACAGTTGTACTACCAGAATTATCATCAGTTATGGCTATATTATACCATTGGTTTTCGTTAAACGTAAAGGGAATTGTTAGGTAGATATTTCCGTTCCAAAAACCAATACCAGTGAGGTTTTCTAATAGATTAAACAAGTATTTCGTACTACTGCCAGTACTATTACGATAGCCTAAAATGGTTTGCGATGTTGTTTTTGTTTGCGGTTTAATACGCATTTCTATAGTACCCGTGGTAATATCTAAAACTGAAGGGTTTGTAGCCACAGCATAATCGTCTACACCGTCAAAATTAAATGCAGTTGCAGCCATACAACTTGTCGTAAATGTAATAGTAACGCTCGAACTATTTATGCAATTTCCTGCTGTAGTATAGGTTACAGTATAGGTTCCTGGTGTTGTTGTAGCGGTGTCAATTTCACCTGTATTCGGATTTATTGCAAGTCCAGTGCCTGCAGAAAACGTTCCTCCTTCTAAACCTGTAATTGTGGGAGTAGGATAGGCAACATCACAACCATACATTGAAGCGTCATAGCTAAAAGAAGCGTCATCAATAGCAAAGACTTCTATGGTATCTGACGCTGAAACTGAGCAACCATTAGCGTTTGTAATATCATAAGTAATAGTGTGTACACCTGTACTTACTACTGTTGGATCAAAACTATAGGTTGTTCCATTACCATCATCTATAACGCCTGGTCCTGAGTATACACCACCAGATGGAGTAGCGTTACCCAATCCAGTTTGTACACCAGCATCCAAGCATACATCTGTTGGTGCCGAAAAGGTTACCGTATCTAACGCAAATACTTCTATGGTGTCACTAGCAGTAGCTGTACAACCATTAGCATTTGTGTACGTATATGTAATAGTATGTATTCCTACACCTGCTATTGCTGGGTTAAAACTATAAGTTATTCCATTAGCATCATTTGTTACTCCTGGACCTGTATATAAACGCGTACCTAATAAATCTGTACTTGCAGTAGCATTACCAGAAATGTAATTTAGAAGATCTCCAACAACTGTAAAATCGGTTCCAGAGATGAAGTTTATAGTTCCAGAAGCACCTATAATAGTGGTATCTGCTACGATATTTGGAGTTTGACCATTATCAAATGTTAGTGTTATGGTGTCGTCCAAAGCTGTTGCATTCACTAAATTAGCTGTACTACCACTAGCTCCATTGTTTGCAGTAACGTCTGTGGATAGCATAGCTCCAGAGCTATCAAATACAATATCTCCTCCAACAAAACCACCAAATCCAAAAACATCATAATCAATATTTAAGGTAACTGTTGTAGATAGTATAGTTACTGCTGGAGTACCGCCACTAAGTCCTGTTTGAGTATCTGCATTCAGACATACATCTGCTGGTGCAGTAAAAGTTGTATTTGGTACTGCAAATACTTCTATGGTATCAATAGCGCTATCAGTACATCCAGTACCATCTGTATATGTATAAGATATAGGATGCGTGCCAACACCAGCAACTGCTGGGTCAAAACTATAAGTTGTTCCGTTGCCATCGTCAGTAACACCTGGTCCAGAATACACACCACCAACTAATAGTCCGCCACCTAGACCATTTTGTACACCTGCATTTAAGCATAGGTCTGCTGGAGCTGTAAATGATAAACCAAAAGTGCAAAGATCAAAACAAGTGAATCCAAAGAAACCCGTGTATGAAGGATTATTTGTATAGTTTGTTAAAGCAGAACAAGATACGGTTACAGATATATCTCCTCGTCTTATTTGATTAAATGAATTTAGAAAACTATCAGATTGTATTGTTGGTGGTAGGCTACCTAAAAAAGTAAGACTGTGCTGTCCACTATTTGGATTAGTTGGTATTGCAAACGAGAAAGCAAACCCTCCAATAGAGGTTATACCACTACCTATAGTGACACTAGAAACTGGATTGCTAAAAAAAGCTGAATCTCCCATAGTTGTTACATTGTTGGGAATGGAAACACTGGTTAAATCATTGTTATTAAAAGCGTAACCTCCTATACTTGAAACACTTTCAGGAATGGTGAGATTTGTTAATTGATTAAGTCTGAAAGCACCAAATCCTATAGAGGTTACATTAGTACCCATAGTCACACTAGTTAATTGATTTTGTAAAAAAGCATAATTCCCGATATCAATAACACTATCTGGTATGATTACACTTGTTAATTGACTATTACTAAAAGCAGCGGCACCTATATTTGTTACTGTATAGGTTACATTAGCAGCATCGGTAGCCATATCTGGAATTACAATGTCTAGATTTGTATTACCAGCAGCTCTTCCTGTAACCGTTACTGTAGCTGGGTCGGAATTTACGCTATACGAGAGACCTTGAAAATCAAAATTTTGTGAAAATGAAATGCTAGATATACATAACATGGCAGCTACTAGTAGTCGTTTCACAATAAAAGGCTTTAATAAAAAAAGAATTGTAATTAGTAGTAATTTTTTCATAGGGGTGAATTTTTAATACACTTAAACATAGTTTTATCTTTGTAGGGAATACATTGATTGGTAGAAATTACAAGATATACTGCAATTTGCTACCAAACAATACGTAACGATGTCAAATAATACGTATGGGTACGTAGTAAAGAAAATAAGTTAAACGGCTTATAATGAAAGAATTATATCTTTATGGGCGTTTGCCCAAATGGTAAGAGCATCTAAGTTGGACGCTAAGTCGAGCTTGTTTAAAATATTTGTGCGATGCTTTTGCACTGTTCTTACAGAAATAAGTAATGACGCAGCAATGTCTTTTGAAGTATGACCTTGCGCAATGTATCTAATAATCGTTTTTTCGGAAGGAGATAAGCGTTTTATTTTTTCTAATTCTGGCGAAATTTCACTTTCAAAAACTGTATCAAATATTTTACTAAAATAAGAGTCGCCATTTTTGATCGCATGTAGGCAATTTTGCATTTCGGTAAATGGTTCGTCTTTTAATAAGTAGCCAGAGATATGTAAGTTTTTTGCTTTATATATAAAACCTCTTTCTTTATGTGAAGTCAATACAATAAATTGAGTGTTTAAGTTTTTGTCTTCACATTTTTTTATCACTTCAAAACCATTTAATAAAGGCATTTCTACATCTAAAATTGCAATATCTGGATTTAGTCTCGTAATCAACTCTAATGCAATAGCACCGTTTACGGCAGTATCAATCACATTAAAACCGTTGGATGTTAACTCTTCCGTTAAGCCTTTTAACAACATTGGATGGTCGTCTGCTACTACAATTGTTAAGTTTCTAGCCATTTTTCAAAGGGATTTTAGCTACGATTATGGTTCCTTGATTTGGTTTGCTATCCATAGTTAATTCGCCATCTAATATACGAATACGTTCGTACATGGTTTTTAAGCCTAAGCTATGTTGCTTTTGTGCTTTTGTAGCATCAAAACCTTTTCCGTTATCCTGAATGCTAATTTTAATTGTATGATCTAACTTTAATACAGCCACAGAAATTGCTTTCGCTTCTGCATGCTTTAAACAGTTATGAATACATTCTTGAATAAAACGATAGCAATTTAGGGTTTGTTCTTCATTAAAATATGCATCAATATTTTCAATATCTGCCGAAACAAATAAATTGGTTTGTTCATCGACTTCTAAAATGAGTTGTTCTATACTTTCAGTGAAGCCTAATTGTTTTAATAATGGAGGATATAAACCACGAGAAATAGCACGTACTTCTTCTAAGGTATTGTGTGTGAGCGACGTAATTTCGTCTTGATTGGTGTTTTGCGCTTTCTTTTTTATAAGTGTGAGTTGCTGACTTATACTGTCATGCAATTCCTTAGCAATGCGTTTGCGTTCGTCTTCTTGCGATTGTATCAAACCTCTTGAAAATTCTTCTTGCAACTGCTTTCTCTTTTTTGCTTGAACTAATAACCAAACAAGAAAACCTATAATAGATAACGATACTAAGGTGAAAAACCACCATTTCTTATAGAAAAACTCAGTACTCTTAATATTTACTATTAATGATTCACCAATTTTATTGCTAGAATAATCCGCTGCCTCAATTTCTAAAATGTAGTTTCCAGCTGCTAAGTTTGGAAATTGAATGCTGTTTTTGTCTCTTAATTCTACCCAATCCTTATCGTTCAGTCTATATCTAAAACTATAGCCTTGATTGACAGCGTTTGTGTTTTTTAAGCCAAAATCGATATCCAATGCACGATTTTCACTAGGCAAAGAAATGCTGTAATTGTTTTTAAAGGTATTTCTATTAAACTCATCTTTAAAAATCTGTTCTTTTTTATGATAGCGCCTAACTTTTAAGAGTGTTAATTTGGCTGAATCTTTTTGCGTTTTTAATGCTTTTGGATCAAAATAATTTAAGCCTTTTATCATACCAAAAAATAGTCCTTTTTCGGTTTTTAACGCACTATATCGATTGCCTTCATAATGACTAAATCCATCTTTTTCTGAAAAACGTGTTGTAGTTTTATCTTCAATATTAAATGCAACTACACCATTAAACGTGTTGATCCACCATACATCATCATCCACTAAAATAGTTGCGATTCCTGCATTTAATTCATCCTTGTAAATTGTAGTGAAACGTTCCGTCTTCGGATTAAATGCTGTAATTATTCCAGAACGAGAACCCAATAAATATCCATAGTCTTTATGGTAATCTAACATTAAAATAAAAGGATCTTCTAGGTCCGTTTTACTGTTATAAAACTGAGTTGTATTGTTTAATACATTATACGTCAATAAACCTTTATTTGTTCCTGCTACAATAAGATTATCATGTTTTTTTAGTTCAATATCATATATAATAAGTGAATCTGTTTCTATTAAAGGAGTATGTAGTTCTGTTTTCGTATTAAACTGCATTAAACTATAGCCTTTTGTACCATAAACAATAACACTATCATTTAGCTTTTCAAGACATAAAATTGGGTAATGCCGATAGCTTTTTGCAACTCTTGTTTTTGTATTTACTTTTAAAATACCATAGTTTCCATTGGTCCATATAATGCTGTCTTCGAGCATCATATTTCGTGACGCTTTATTTAAAGCCGTATTATTTAGCGTAATTTTATATGGGACAATTTCATGAGTGCTAGTATTTATTTTAAACCAACCGTTCTTTTCTGTGGCTGCTAAAACATGGTTCTTGTCTAATGATTTTATTGCTCTAAGTTCATAGTCTGGCAGAAAATTTTTTACGGCAGTACTTGGAAACTTAAAATAGTGAAGCTTACCATTGGTCGCTAGCCATAAGTCTTCACGTATGTTTTTTGAAGCTACTTTTAGGCTATAAGTAACATTCATATTTGATTGATAGTCAGTTGTTAGTAAATTGTCTTTAAAAGAATTAAAAGAAACGCTTTCCTCGTTTGAAGCAATAATACGTGTGTTACCAAAAGAATCTGTATACGTGTTTAAGTGAATGTTTGGTAGCTCATTATTTTTGATTCGTATAATATCTTTCTTTGTTTCGTCTATTTTATAAAGGTTTGGATTGTTCTGTAAAAACACATACTGTGTATTATTTTTAATAAAGACTTCATCAATAACAATTTTTTTTTGCTGAGGTGATGTATGTGTATCTACCGTATCAATTAGTTTGATTAAGTTGCCATTCCAATCAAAAACTTTAAGGGTGAAATTATCGTCAGAAATCATCACAAAATCTTTAAACGGAAGAATTCTACTGTAGTCTTCCATTAAAAATCTATTCTCTGTGCTTGTAAAGCTGAAGAGTTCTTTTGAAGATAAATCGGAGTTTAGGAGTCTAAGCGAAATTGTTCTGTCTTTTTGCAAAAGCAAATAGTCTTTATTTTCGTATGAAAATATATTTGAGATGCCATCTAAAAAAAGGTCAAAGCCTTCAAAATTGACTTGCTTAAACTCAGTTGTAAAAGGATCGAAGAGTAGTAATGTACGCCCTTTAGCTAACTTGCAAACGACATAAAACTTACCATCTTTTCGTTTATAAATTTGATTTATAATTTTTATTGAGTTGTCATATTCAGGTAACGGAATACTATGAAACGTATTGCCATTAAAGCGTTGTAGCGCCATTTTTTCAGTACCGGCTACAATAGCTCTGTTATCTAAATTACTTCCGCCTAGCCACAAAAAGCCATCATCGTCAAAACACAACGCAGAAACAGTATCTATTTCCAAACCATCTTGTGTAGTATAGGTCTTTTGAAATAGCGTATTAGATTGTGAAAACGATACAATTGTATAAAAGAATAATACGTATAATATACTTTTATTCATAGGGGATTATAGAAATTAGTATTCTTATAATAGCATTGTAAAGGTATCTAAAAAAAGTAAGCCAACCCGTTGTGCATTTTGATAAAATTCGTCAATTCGAGTGAATTTTACGATTGAAAATGAGTAAAATTTGTATCGAGAATAGAATTTTTTAGCCTGAATTGGTTCTCGATACGATTTTTCGTGCCTCAAAATCACTCGAACTGACGCTTGATTATACTTTTGATTTCAAAATGCGCAACGAGTTAAGCCATTATTTTCTTATTAATTGTTGAGGTAATCTAACGTAAGTTGCACAAAGGTTTTCACGCCCAATTTCATTCCGCTTTCATCAATATAAAAATCAGGTGTATGATGTGAAGTAGCTTCTTTTCCAACAGGTTTTCCACCTAAAAAGAAATACAATCCTGGTACTTCTTTTTGAAAGAATGAAAAATCTTCTGCACCAGTAATGGCTCTAATTTCTTTTACATTTTCTGCTCCAGCTGCTTTCTGTAAAGAAGGAAGCATTTGTGCGGTTAATGTTGGATCGTTGTATGTAATAGGATATCCTTTTTCTATATCTATTGTAGCTTCAGCTCTATACGCTTTTGCAATATCAGGAACCATTTCTTTCATTCGTTTGTTGATAAACGCTTGCATGTCATAATCTAACGTACGAATTGTTCCTACTAATGTTGCTTTCTCAGGAATGATATTACTTCGTACACCACTAGTAAATTTCCCAATAGTAATAACAGCGCCTTCTTTTGTCAATTCAGATTCTCTACTAATAATCGTTTGTAAACCATCAATGATTTTTACACTTGCCATAATAGGATCAATACTTGTCCAAGGTCGTGAACCGTGACTTTGCTTACCATTTACGGTAATTTCAAAGCTTTGTGAAGCTGCCATAATTCCGCCAGATTTATAACTGATAGTTCCAACATCGTTTCCAGCACTAATGTGTAAACCAAAAATTGCATCTACATCAGGGTTTTTCAAAACTCCTTCTTTTACCATCATTTCAGCGCCGCCTTCTTCACCTTTTGGTGCGCCTTCTTCTGCAGGTTGAAAAATGAATTTTATAGTTCCTCTAATTTTATCTTTATGTTTTGAGAAAATCTCTGCAACGCCCATTAAAATTGAAGTATGCGTATCGTGTCCGCAGGCATGCATAACGCCAGTATCAACACCATTAAAGGTTGTTTTTACTAAAGATTTAAAGGGAACATCGGTACGTTCTGTTACTGGAAGTGCATCAATATCAGCACGTAGTGCAATTACTTTTCCAGGAAGATCACCTTTTAAAACTCCAACAACACCAGTATGTGCTACACCAGTTTGTACTTCTATTCCTAATGATTTTAAGTGTTTTGCAATTTTCTTAGCAGTTTCAAACTCTCTATTAGATAATTCTGGATTTTCATGAAAATCACGTCGCCATTCAATCAATTTTGATTCAATAGCATCTATATCTTTTTTAAATTCTTCTTGAGCATTTATAAAACAAAAGGCAAGTAAAAAGAACGCAAGTAGTGGTTTTTTCATAATATTTGTGTGGTTGGGAATTATTATTCTCAAATATATTCAATTTTTTTGTTTGTGGAGAGGAATTCTAAAATGTTATGTAATTGTAGTAAATGAGTGTTTCAAATTCTCGAAAAATAAAAAACTTCCAGTTTCCTGAAAGCTTTTAGTATATGTAATGTGTATGTTGTATGAATTATTTCTTACGAATTGGTTTTGGAAATAATGCTTCAAACGTATTTAGAATTTCATATGCATTTTCACAAATTCCCTGTGTTGGATGATTGTTGACAGAATGATTCCAACGTAAACAAATAATACTTTTATATACGTCTTGGAATGAAATATTGGTTGTTACATAGTACTTATAATATAAATATAAAGCAGTGACAGTCACGGAACGACTTCCTCCATCATGACAATGAATTAACAAATTTCCTTGTGCATAAAAATTAACCATTCCATCTGCTTTTTGTTCCGTAGGCGTTTTAAAATTTAATAACTGTTCTGCTTCTAAAACTGCAGCAACTAAGGTCATGATATCATTTTCACTTCCATCTACCAAACCAACTTTATCTAATTGATTCAAATAGTATGCTTCATTATCAGCCAATTCAAATGGCAATGCGGCTCTTTTATCTATTGTAGGATCTGAGAATGGAATTTGTAAATCTTTTGCATCATTTTCATCATAAGCTACATTTAACACACCTGCAATTTGATTATCTATAATGGCTTGTTCATTTAGTAAGAAACCTGCGCCTACAAAAATAAATTGTTCTGTTAATCCTTTTGGAACGGAAGCTTTTGGAACTTGAAAAATACATGTCATTGCTATATTTGGGAAGTTTCCTGCTGGAGTAGGAATTTGAGTTCCAAAGAAGCTTACTGGATCAACATTTTGTAATTCTTCACAAAATGAAAGAGTTACAGGATCTACAATTATATCATCTGAATCACCATACATTAATAACTGTGGAAACTGTTCTAAAGTATAACTCTTGTCTGCATTCAGTGTTAATTTCCATACTAAATCAAAACAATCACCTGGCCATTTCTTAGTAGGAACTTTTAGCGCGCCAAAAGCAGTTGCAATAGCTTCAATATCTGTATGTTGCCAAGCTATAGCTATTTTTGAATCTGTATATTTATGATCTCCAAAAATATGCGTAATCATTTCTTGATATTCATACTTTAAGTATTTATGATGTACTTTTTTATCCAAGCGTTCTGCCAATGGTGTAATCGTTTCTATTGGACGTTCACTATGGCTTTTATGTCCAACGCCAGCCGCAAAAATATGATCGATAGTACCAAAAGCATCAGGTAAGTAGTAGGCAAGTGCAGCCGCGCGTTCATACCCTTTAGTTGATAAGTTTTCATTGCTTGTATCAGCAGGTTTTTCTGCATGTCTAAGAATCAATATTTCTTTAGGATGTCCCATGTATTTATTTTTCTCTAAAATTAGTAAAATATTCCAAAGTTGCTACAACGTAGTTTTACGTAATTTTTTATAATATTTAGGATAAACACTATTTCATTGTGTAAAAAAATAAATTACTTTTATCGCTACTATCAAACAACCGAGTCATGAAGAGATGTATATTAATTTTCGTTGTAATCTTACTATCAAATTTTATGGTTGCCCAAGATTCGAATAATGACAAGGGATTTACAGATTATTACCCAATTGCAGTAAAACCTACATTTAGTTATCAATCGAATATGAATTCTCGTGAAAATATTCTATTTGATGCAAAGCCCGTTGTATACTATAGTATTTATAATAACACACGTCGTATTATGCAAGAAAGTGTTGACCGTAGAAGTGATGCTATTTATATTACGTTTCAACCACATATTCGCATGTATGCAGAAAATTCAAAACCTGTGAAAACACCTTCATATCGAATTTTACTAGGTTGGCAACAATTATACAAAACAAAAAATAATAATTTCTTTGCATGGGCAATTGAATCTGGACATTATTCAAATGGGCAATCTGGTTGTGCTTTTTTATCAGGCGAACAAGACGAAACGATGCCGTGTTCAGATTTTCATGCTACTATAACAGACAATAGTAACTTATCAGATTTACTAAATAGAACTAACGGAAACTTTTCTACTAATACGACAAAATTATCGTTCAATTTTAGGTTTAATAATTTAAATAAATTTGATAAACCTTATAAAGTTCATTCGCTTACAGCTTCTTGGGAATTGTACCATAATAAGTTTATTGGACTTCTTGAGTTTGGTGGTTATACAGATTTTGATATCAGTATTTATGGTAGAAATCGTTTCGGATTAGGCTATGAATATATTCATGCATGGAAACCTAATTTGCGATATGCACTTGAACAAAAATTTGAAATCATTCAAGGAGCGCATCCTTTTGTAGAACCTCTACGAAGCGAAACTACATTTACAGTCTATCCGTTTGATCGTAATATTGGCATCTTTGCAAGTTATATTTACGGACATGATAATTATAACTATCGTTTTGTCGATTCTGGCAATCAAATTTCTATTGGTGTTAGTTGGGATTGGTTTACACCTTTTCAAATAAAAAGAGCTAAGATTATTAGAGAAGATTCTAATCAGTAATTTTTTTGTTTTCGATACTAGCGAATATAGCATAACGATTAAAAACCCATTTTTCATCATTTAGCAAAAAAAGTGCATAACTTTCGTATAAAGGTATTGTAATAGCGAGTTGAGTGTTTTATTTTTGAGGCAATTATGCAGCAAGACATTCATCACTATATAAATCAGTTAAATGACGCGCAACGAGCGCCAACACTTCACAAAGATGGAGCGTTAATGGTCATAGCTGGTGCAGGTTCAGGAAAAACAAGAGTACTTACGTATCGAATTGCGTATTTAATGAGTCAAGGAATTGATTCATTTAATATTTTATCGTTGACATTTACCAACAAAGCAGCGCGTGAAATGAAAAAACGTATTGCAGATATTGTCGGCGGAAGCGAAGCAAAAAATCTATGGATGGGGACATTCCATTCTATTTTTGCAAAAATTCTACGTTTTGAAGCGGACAAACTTGGCTATCCAAGCAATTTTACCATTTATGATACGCAAGATTCTGAACGTTTAATTCGTTCCATTATCAAAGAAATGCAGCTTGATAAAGATATTTATAAGTACAAGCAAGTTCGATCGCGTATTTCTTCGTTTAAGAATAATCTAATAACAGTTAGAGCCTATTATAATGATGCTGATTTGGTAGAAGCTGACGCAATGGCAAAACGCCCAAGAATGGGAGAAATCTACAAAGAATATGTAGATCGTTGTTTTAAAGCTGGCGCGATGGATTTTGATGATTTATTATTGAGAACCAATGAATTACTAAATCGTTTTCCAGATGTTTTAGCAAAATATCAAAACCGTTTCCGGTATATATTAGTAGATGAGTACCAAGATACAAACCATTCACAATACTTGATTGTAAAAGCCTTGGCAGATCGTTTTCAGAACATTTGTGTGGTTGGTGATGATTCACAAAGTATCTATGCGTTTCGTGGTGCAAACATCAACAATATCTTAAACTTCCAGAAAGATTATGATAATGTTGAAATGTATCGCTTGGAACAAAATTATCGTTCTACGAAAAACATTGTAGAAGCGGCGAATTCTGTCATCGAACACAACAAAACACGATTAGACAAAGTAGTTTGGACTGCAAATGATGAAGGTGGAAAAATAAAAGTAAATCGTAGTGTAACTGATGGAGAAGAAGGACGATTTGTAGCAGGTTCAATTTTTGAAACGAAAATGCGCGAGCAATTACACAATGGCGAATTTGCCATTTTATATCGTACCAATGCACAATCGAGAGCAATGGAAGATGCATTGCGTAAGCGCGATATTCCATACCGAATTTATGGAGGTTTATCATTTTATCAACGTAAGGAAATCAAAGATGTGTTGGCATATTTACGTTTAGTTGTGAATCCGAAAGATGAAGAAAGTTTAAAACGTGTAATTAACTATCCAGCACGTGGAATAGGGCAGACGACGATTGACAAATTAGTGGTTGCAGCCAAACATTACGGACGTTCCATGTTTGAAGTCATGGAAAACATTTCTAAAATTGATTTAAAAATAAATAAAGGAACAAAAACTAAACTTGAAAACTTTATCACCATGATTCGAAGTTTTCAAATTATGAATGAAGGTGCTGATGCGTTTGAATTGACAAAGCATATTACCAAAAAAACAGGTTTAGTTCAGGAACTTAAAAAAGACGGAACTCCAGAAGGAATTGCACGTATTGAAAACATTGAGGAATTACTCAATGGTATGAAAGATTTCGTAGAAGGTCAAATAGAAGTTGCAGATGCAACAGGTGCGTTGGCAGAATTTCTTGAAGATGTTGCATTGGCAACTGATATGGATAATGACAAAGGAGATGATGATAGAGTTGCCTTAATGACGATTCACTTAGCAAAAGGACTGGAATTTCCATATGTATATATTGTGGGAATGGAAGAAGACTTATTTCCTTCCGGAATGAGTATGAACACACGAAGCGAACTAGAAGAAGAGCGTCGTTTATTTTATGTTGCGTTAACACGTGCAGAAAAACAAGCATACTTAACATATACGCAAAGTCGTTACCGTTGGGGAAAATTGGTGGATGCAGAACCAAGTAGA
Source organism: Kordia sp. E (assembly GCF_056033805.1). NCBI lineage: Bacteria > Pseudomonadati > Bacteroidota > Flavobacteriia > Flavobacteriales > Flavobacteriaceae > Kordia > Kordia sp. E. Next base: position 234,599 of record NZ_JBRASR010000004.1, on the reverse strand, counting down.
TTCATTGAAGAAATTGATGAAAAATATTTAGACTATATCACACCAATTGAAAATTATCGATACAAACCGTTAATAGATAATGATATTTTTGGAGAAGTAGACAAAAGTAAATTGCGTTTACAAAAACCAAAAACAGGAAGACCACCAGTTGTGGGAAGTCCAACTCCAGAGCAAGTTCGAAAATTGCGCAAGTTAAAACCGCAAACATCAGAAAGTTCAACGCCAAGTCCAAGTTTATTTGACGGCGATTTAGCGCCAGGAACAAAAGTAGAACACACACGATTTGGTCGTGGTGAAATTCTACGAATTGAAGGTGTTGGAGGCGATAAGAAAGCAGAAATTCGTTTTCAAGTAGGCGGAATTAAGAAGCTACTGTTGCGTTTTGCAAAGCTGAAAATTTTAAGCTAATATTCAAAAAGCCGTTTCAAAATGTATTGAAACGGCTTTTTTTATTTTTAAATAAAAGCGCACTAAAATTTACGCTATAGCTTTCTTTCTCGGTATAAGTCCGTCTACAATTTTGCTTGAATTTTTGATTTCAAATCTTCTAGCCTAATTCATGTTTCAATGCTGTTATTCTTTTAGAAGTTCGTCTAACAGCTCAACCATTTTTGCAAACTCTGCATTTGTAAACCCTTTCGAAGCATAGACTATTTTACCATTTTTAATGATATAATTCCTCGGAATATATTTAGTAGCAAAATTGTTGTAAATCGCTTTTGAAACATCTGGATGCATCGGAAAAGTCGTTTTAAAGTCTTTCTGAAACTTTTGCACTTTTTCTAAATTATCACCACGACCAAAAGCAAACAAGGCAAAGTTTTCACGATTTTTATATTTCTGCCATACATCTTTTTCTAAATATGGCATTTCCATTTTACATGGCGGACACCAATTGGCAAAAAAGTTAATGAATACGACTTTGTCTTTATAATCGGACATTTTTATTTTTTTGCCGTTTTCTACCGTAAATACTAAATCTGAAACGTCTTGTCCTTTCTTGGCAACATCGCCTTCTTGTGCATATCCGACAAGGAAAAAAAGACTAAATGCCAGTGTTGTAATGAGTTTTAAATGCATTGTAAAGTTTGTTTTAATGTACCAACAAGATATAGCTTTTTGCTAAAATGATGCGAGTTACGAATCAAGAAATCCTTCCAATCGATCAAAAGCGCTTCCCCAACCATTGTAAATCCCCATTTTTTCTTGTTGACGGCAATACTCTTCTGTTTCGTGGATAACATGGAATGTAAATTGAGTTTTATCGCCATCTGCTTTAAAATGTACATGAATTTCCACATTTTCTGTCATGGGTTTAAAATCGGCAGTAAAAACTATTTTCTCTTGCGGAACAATTTCTGTGTAAACTCCTTCAGAAATAAACTTGTTTCCATCTGGCATTGGCATGCTAAATTTCCATTTTCCACCAGCAGTGAAATTATGTTCTTCAATATCTAATTTCATTCCATTTGGCGCCCACCAAGAAGCAATATGCTCCGGTTGTGTCCAAGCTTCCCATACGAGTGAAAGTGGTGCATTAAAAGTTCTTTCAATAGTAATAGTACGATTTTCTAGGTTACTCATGTTTTTTGTTTTTAGATTGTAGTTGGTGTAAATAGTTTTCAAAATTATCGAGCTTGTCTTCCCATAATTGTTTGTATTGATCAATCCAGAGAAATGCAGGAATCAATTCTTTAGGTTGAATTGTGCAAAAACGTTCTCGACCTTGTTTTTCAATTGTGATAATATCACATTCTTTCAAAATCTTTAAATGCTTTGAAATTGCAGGACGACTTACATCGAATTTTTCTGCAACAGCATTAATTGATAAGGTTTCTTCGGCTAACATTTCTATAATGTCTCTACGAACAGGATCGGCAATTGCTTGAAAAACATCTCTTCTCATAATTTATGTAACTAATCGGTTACAAATATAAATGTAACTATTCGGTTACGCAAATTATTTTCATTTATTTTTTTTGTGAATAATAGAGTAGGTTAATAAAAACAAAAGTCAATTCGAGTGAATTTGTAAAACAAATTTGTATCGAGAAGAGCTTTAAAAGCTAGAAGTGTTCTCGATACAATTTTCTTTATTTCATTACGAAAATCACTCGAACTGACGTATGAAATTTAATGATTAGTGATTTATAATGGTTGAATTTAGATTTTTTTTAAAACCCAAAACCTAATAATTAAAAACTCAACTTCGCTACAATTTGCGTATCGTCTTTTTTTACTAAACGAATGATTCTGACTTCTTTGGTTTGTTTTTTTGTTCCGTAGTACGTATACATTGTGACTTTCATAAATGTTGGGTTTTCCACTTTTTGATAGCGATCGCCAAAGTATTTAATCTTCACAAAATAATCGCCTTTGATGGCATTTTTCAATGTAAATTCTTCTGGACCAAAACCTTGTGTCATATCTTTTGAAATGTTTCCACCGATATTAGTTTTCGTGTGTTTATACCAGCATTCTTCTAGGTTTGGATCAATAATGTGTAAGTCAATATCTGTATCATTATGATTCCAATCAACAACAATTCGCACGTCGAATGTTTCTTCGGTTAACTTTATTTTATCGAGCTTACTCGTATCAAGATCACCTTTGTATTTTTCGACCAAATGATTGATTTCATTTAATATAATCTTATTCAAACCAGGAAAATTACGCCTGTTTTTGTTTTTGTAAATTTCACCAGAAAGAATATCTTCAAACAAATCAAAAGCTTCTTGACATTCGCCAACATTTTCATGTGCAATTGCCAAATCTCGGTACGATTGTACATCTTCCGTTCGCAATTCTAACACACGTTTAAATATAAATAATGCCAAATCATATTGATTCGTAGCTTCTAATTGATAACCATATACTTTCAATAATTCATAATTATCAAAGTCAGTTTCGGCAATATTTGATAATATTCTATTTGAATATTCAGGAGCATTAAAATGATTTCTAAACAAGTTTGAAACATCTACATAATATGCAGGAGTTTCTAAGTGTTTCATGCGTTGCAATAAATAGAAATCATAGGCATCTTCCATTGTTTTATAGGCTAATAACTCTTTTATATATATAGCTTTAACCGTTTGATCAGCAACTTTTAGTTTCCCTTTATATTTCTCATAACTTGGAGCTGGAGTAATTTGTTGTTGTTGTATTACTGTACTTTGAGAATTTACATTTCCTTCTGCATCAATATTAAAAACAATTGGTAAAGCATACTTAACGCTTACATTTTCACCTCTTTCTTTTGCAGGAATAACTTGTGGTAATAAATTTAATACACGTTTTGCCTCTTCAGAAATACTAGTATGTGGAGATCGAACTAAAATATTTTCAATAGTTCCATTAGAACTAATTGTAAATAGTGTCGTTACACGTTGTATTCCAGCTGGTAAATTGAGTTGGTTTATCAATGATGTATTAAAATTATCAACTATGTGTTTTTGTATTTTTTCTGCAAAACATTTTTTCAGTTCTATAGTAGTTGTTTGATTTTCACAACCAGGAAATATAGGTGCTTTTTCTACAATTGAAAAAGGAACTTCATCACTCCCATCAAAATCTTCAACGATTTCTAAATTTTCTACAATTTCTTCTTCTGTAGTTTCTTGTGGCAACAATCGTTGCATTGATCTACCACTATTTAATGCTTCAACATTTACCGTTCCGCTGGTATAACCATATGAAAGCCCATTTCCATTCGTAGAGAAATTGTACAAAATAGTATCGCTAATTTGCATCAATGACTGTACCATAACGTCCTCCTCATCTTCAACAGCTTGAATTACAGGAACGGATGTTCCATTAGTTTCCTTTTTTTTGTTAAGTTCTATTTCAGCGAGTAGTTTATTATACTCTTCCAATAACTCTGCTGGCGGTTTAATTTTGTATCGTATATAATCACGGACTTCTTCTAAAACAATTAAAGAAGTGTAATCCGTAACCAAACTATAAGTTGTTGCCAAATCCACAATTTCTTTTTTATGTTGTTTAGAATTTTGTTGTAAAGACGTCAATCTTTTCTGTGCCCACATGCGTGGAACGCTTGCTATATTTGGTTGTCCATCTTTAAAATTTAGAATAATAGTTTCTTCCGTGGTTGAACCATGTCCAAAATTTAAAATAATACTATCATCTTTCGATATATTTTTTCCTGCGATAGAAAATGTATGATTAACATTTACGGGTGTATTTGGATAGACTTCAATATTCTTTTCATTGGATGAAAATCCTAAGAATCTGTATTGTTCATATTTAATAGTTGAGAAAGCTTGTGAAACTGTTTTTGTGCCTAAATTGATATATGTTCCTTTTGAAGTTTGCGCCATTTGATTCAAACTTTCATGATTGGATTTTGTCAAGCTATTGACAACCATTAATGGTACTTTTGAATCGTATGTTAATGCGCTTAATGATTGAATTCCGTCTGAAAATAAGAATACAAGGTCAGATCTTTTAAGTCTGGAATTCAGGATGTTATAATTCGTTCCGCCATCATGAATTGTTTGTTGAATCTCGTTTTTTAGATCGTTCCAATCTCCATTGCGTATTTTAAAGGTTTTCTCTGTTAACAGGATATCACTAAACGATTTAAAATGAACTTTTACATTTTCTACATATGAAAAATATGATGCTAACATGTCTAGTTCCTTTTGTAGATTTCGTTCTTTCATAGAAAGCGAAGCATCCCATAAAATGGTAATTTCGGTTGCTTTTTTACGAACTTTCTTCTTAGAATTTAGAATGATATGTGAATAAAAATAATCATCCGAAACAAATAATTTCTTCGTATCAATTGCAGTCGGAATTTTGATCAGAATACTTTTATTTGGTGTATAATTCTTCTTGTTTATTTTGGTTCTGAAGTTGCGTTCCCAATTTTTAAATTGTAAACCAGAAATGGTACCTTTTTCTATAACAGGCTTGTCTTCTTGTTCAAACACTGTAATTGCTAGATTGAAAGTATCCAGTTTATTTTTAAAGTGAAGTGGCAAATCGTAATAATAACCATCTTTTTTGTAAATAAGCTCTTGTTCGTAGGCTAAAACAACGCGTTTGTAACCATTTGCTGGAATTGGATAAATACGCGCTTTGTAATTGTTTCCTGTACCTTTTTCAAGCAATGCAGGATCAACTTTTCTACGTACAACATCTTCAAAGGCAATTCTTCCTAATTCCTTATCCACCACAACAGCTTCTCGGAGTTTTCCATTTACATCAAGTGCAAAGCGAGAAACATTAAAATTCATTCCTAGTGGAAATGACAATTCACCTTCTAATATTTCATCTGTCGGATTGTAGTACAACATGTCAAATGTTGTAGTAGCTTTATTTCCAACAATTTCAACGCTAATGTCTAAAGATGAAAGCCCAACTTGAGTTTTGCCTACTTTCAAAATAGGCGCTTCTTGTGCATTACTAAATGTGGTGAAAAATAGTAATAACACGAATGGTAATAGTGTTTTCATAAAATCGGTTTTTGAGACTAAAATATTGTGTACTTCAATCAACTTTTATACCGTTTTTTAAGAAAACCTTAGGAATTAGTTTGAAAAATAGGTGTAAATCTTGGAATTTTTAGTCTTAAATTATTTAATCTTAATGATGTGCCGCAATAAATGTTTTCAATCTATTCCAAGTGTCTGTAGCATTTGGTCCAACCCAACCGTGTCCTTCATTTGGATAGAATATAAAACTATGAGTTACGCCTAAGGTTGTGAGTTTATCGCTTAAATCCATTCCTTGTGAGTTTGGAATCAATGGATCTTGTCCACCATAAAACAATATTGTTGGTGGCGCTGCAGCAGTTACTTTATGAAAAGGGCTAAAGCCTTCTAAAAACGGAATAACTAACTCGCTACCAAATAAATCTATATATGCTTGAATTGTTGGATCGGCATTATTCAAATACGCTTCATCTGCTAAGTTTGTAGGTCCTACAATACTTGCAACCATATTTACATCAGCTTGTGTATCATACTCATAACTCCAAAGCATAGACAAATGTGCGCCTGCACTTGTACCTAAAAAACCGTAATCTTCTGAAATAATATAGTCACCATTTTTGGCCTTCAAATCATTAATAATTGCGGTAATATCTTCCAATTGCATTGGAAAAGGAGACGTTGTGTCGTTTGCCAAACGATAATTTATATTTACAATAGCATATTCTGGCAACTCTACTTGCATTAATTCAATAAAGGTTGACATTTCAGATTTATCACCAGCTGTCCAACCACCACCATGAACCAAAATCATCACTTTGGTAGAAAGTGTTCTATTTTGTGGTAAATAAATATCATATACTTGCTGAGAATCACTTCCATACGAAACATTCAGTAACGTTGCTGCTTCTATAGTTGACGGATCTGTCGTAGTAGGAGAAAGTGCAATATCATTATCTTGCGAACATGCAAAATTCAGTAAAATAAAAAGACTTAAAATACCTGCGTATAATGATTTTTTCATGATAATGGTTTTAATACTAATGTTAACGCAATATCTTAAAAAAAAGTATGCAAAGTTCTTAAATTTGACTTAAAATTTAAATTAAATATTTTTGTTAAATTAGCTTTAAATCAATGGTTTAAATGTTTGATAAACGATACTTTTATGCAATCGTATACAGTTTAAAAAAGGAATGTATATTATTGCTAAAAATCAATTACTTTTGTGATATAAAGTTGTAACAATACGATGGCTGAGTTTATAAAAATATACGACGAAAATCCGAACCCGAAAGAAATCAAGAAAGTTGTAGACATTCTTCGAAATGGCGGATTGGTTATTTATCCTACCGATACGGTATATGGATTGGGTTGTGATATTACAAATACAAAAGCCTTGCAGCGTATAGCGAAGATAAAAGGCATCAAGCTTGAAAAAGCAAATTTCTCGTTTATTTGTAACGATTTAAGCCACATCAGCGATTATATACGCCAGATTGATACAGCAACGTATAAAATTCTCAAAAAGGCATTACCAGGTCCATATACGTTTATTTTACCCGGAAATAACAATCTTCCGAAAGTATTTAAAAAACGAAAAACTGTCGGAATTCGTGTGCCAGATAATACGATTGCACGAACAATTGTACAAGAACTAGGAAACCCAATTGTATCAACTTCTATATATGATGAAGATGATATTATAGAATATACGACTGATCCAGAGTTGATTTTGGAAAAGTGGGATAACTTAGTAGACGCTGTGATTGATGGTGGTTATGGCGACAATGTAGCATCTACAATTATTGATTTATCTGGTTATGAACCAGAAATAATACGAGAAGGAAAAGGAGACATCGATGTCATTTTATAATAAAAAGAACTAGTAGTACATGAAATATTTGAAAATTGTTGGACTTGTAATTTTAATTGGAATTATTATTGGAGGAATTTATATCTATCCAAAAGCTTCCATGTATTTCTATGGGAATAAAACGTCTCCAATTACAGAAACAACAAGCTTTTATGTAAAAACAGGCGCAACATTTTCTGACGTTATCAATGACTTGAATGCTAAAGGAATTATTGAAAGCGTAGATGAATTTAAAGCATATGCAGCCTTCAGAAATTTAAAACAAGAAACACTTGAAGCTGGAAAATATAGTTTTGAAAAAAACGTAGCTTATAGCAAAGTATTGGAAGATTTACGCCAAGGAAATGGTGAAAAAGAAATACAAATCACGTTTAATAATGCTCGTACAAAGAAAGAAATTGCTCAAAAAATTGCATTAAATGTGGAATTATCGGGCGATGAAATTCTAAGAAGAATTACGGATGCATCCTATACAAGTAAATTTGGCTTTTCTCCGGTAACCATCAATACGATGTTTATTCCGAACACGTATAACGCATATTGGGATATTTCTGCGGATGATTTAATCGCGAAACTTGCCAAAGAATACAAACGATTTTGGACACCTGAACGCAAAGCAAAAGCGAAAGCATTAAACATGACGCAAACAGAAGTTTCTACCTTAGCTTCCATTGTAGTTTGTGAAACGATAAAAATGGACGAAGCGCCAAAAATTGCAGGTGTGTATGTAAATCGACTTCGAAGAGGAATTCCATTAGATGCCGATCCTACATTAAAGTGGGTTTTAGGAGATTTTGAAATTAAAAGAATTTTGAACAAGGACAAAGAGCTCGATTCTCCATACAATACCTACAAAAATAGAGGTTTGCCACCAGGACCAATTTATATTCCTTCGGTTCAGTATATTGATGCTGTGTTGAATTATGAAAAGCATGACTATATCTTTTTCTGTGCGAAAGAAGACTTTTCAGGCTATTCAAATTTTGCCAAAACAAACAGACAGCACGAAGTCAATGCACGTAAATATCACAAAGCATTGAACGAACGAAATATATATCGCTAATGTCTAAATACAGTCGTAGAGATTTTTCAAAACTTATTGTTTTAGGCGGAATTGGATATACAATTTGGTCATGTGCTGATGATAAAAAACAGCAAAAAGGTGAAACTCCTAAGGAAGATACAACACCAAAAATGCCAGAGTTGCTTCCAGAAAACATAAAAATCTTCGAAAAAGCAGACGCAGAATATCAAGAACTTGCAATCCGATTTAACAAACGAATCCAACAAGCACCAACATTTATAGCACAATGCTTCAATACAAAAGGAGTTGTAGCAGCAATGCAATTTGCCATTTTTAAGGAATTAAAAGTTGTCGTAAAAAGTGGTGGACATAGTTTTGAAGGATTTTCAAGTACAAATGATGGTTTAGTGATTGACGTTTCATCCATGAAAAGCATGCAATGGAATGACGATCATAGCATTACAGTTGGAACAGGTTGTATTCTCAAAGAATTATACAATGAACTATTACCAAAACAACGAATTTTACCTTCTGGCTCTTGTGCTACTGTCGGAATCGGCGGTTTAACCTTAGGTGGCGGTTATGGTTTTTTTAGTCGTAAATATGGTTTAACATGTGATAGTTTAGAAGAAATCACTTTGGTTGACGGAAACGGAAATGTACATGTAGAAACTGGAAAGTCAGCAATTTTAAAAGCGTGTAAAGGCGGCGGAAATGGAAACTTTGGTGTTATTACCAAAATGCGATTTAGAACCTATCAAGCGCCAACTTATTTTCAAGCATTTCGATGTAAATCGTATAAATTAGATACCGTAAGAGCTAAAAAACTACTTAAATCTTGGTTTGAATTGGCTGGAGATTTGCCAAAATCGAGCTTCTCAGCATTTGTATTAAATGGTAAAACCTTAACCATTCTTATTACAAATTATGACAATAGAGGAGAAGCTGCAGTTTTAAAAGTATACAACGCATTAAAACAATTATCGAATAAAGGAAGTATAGGAAGCAAACGTGCATTGCCTAAAGCATTAAAAACGTTTTATGGTGTACAACATCCATTGTATTTTAAAAATGCTTGCGCAGGATTATACAAAGGTTTTTCAGAAATTGATGGTTGTATTGATGATGTGATTTCTAAAGTTATTTCTACACGAGGTTTAATCTATCAAGTAAATACAGTTGGTGGAAATGTAGATTCAGAATCGTTGGCAAAGCGTTCTGTATTTCCGCATAGAAGTTTGCCGTTTTGGTCAGAATTACAATCATATTGGGAAAAACCAACACAAGAAGCACGATTGTTAACTGCTTTTCAAGAAATTCAACAACGTTTCTATGATCATGGAATTCGTAAACATTATAGAAACTATCCAGATATTAATTTTAAAGATTGGGAAACTGGATATTATGGAAAATATCTTCCAGAATTACAAAAAATGAAACAACAACTTGATCCTGACAATCGAATTCAACATCCGCAGAGTATTTCTGTAAAACATTGATAAAGAAGATAGTTGTTAATTAGTATAAAAACGATCATTGAAAATGTTTTCAGTGATCGTTTTTTTACATTTTTAATTTTCTGTTAACAGAAGAACATTGTACAAAAATCATTACAAGTTTGTCCTTGTTGTGTTGGAGGTGGTGGACATCCACACGTAGCTACTAATTGAGTTTCATGCGGACAAGTGGTTACACTAGCATAACAGTTTCCATCTTTATCCATGAAAAGACTAGCAACAGTTCCACCTTTTACATTTTCTGATTCAAGACTAGATACCGTGTTTTTGTTTAATCTTAATCCGCGGTGATTTAATTTCTTTTTTTTCATAATTATGTGATTTTAAATTGATTACTGTGCAAATGAAAATTAAAAATGCGAGAATCAAAAGAGAAGGTTATTCCCATTTATAAAAAGGCACATTGAAAAAGTACAGTATAAAATTTCAAACTTATCCTCTTTACCAAGTATGACTCCTTCTGTATTAATTTATAGTGGAAATTGAATTAAATTATTTTAAAATCATAAAAAATGTTTTAAAATAAAATATATTTAAAAATGTACTTATTTTTATGAAACACGTTTATAGTTTACACTGATTTCTAAATTTTCTTCTCAAATGAAAAATGTTATTTCTTTATTGTTCTTATACATTTTAACTCCACTGTTTTGTTATAGTCAAACAACTACACAAATTGAATCTGATAGTTTGGCAAAGTATTCATTTGAACATTTAGACAATACATATGAATCTATTCGAAATACAAACTCTAAGATTGCTAAAATATATCTGAATGAGCTATACTCAAGAGCTAACAAAAGAGAAAAGAAAATTACAGTTTTTCTAAAAATGTGTCATCATGAAATTTTATACGGAACTAAAGAAAAAGCCTTTTCATATATAGAATCTGCTTACGATTTGGCAAAGAATGAAGAAAGTATAGAACTGGCTAAGGTTTATGAAAAAAAAGGGTATTATTATTACTATAAGGAAAGAGATTTTGATAAAGCCTTACCTTATTATTTGAAGGCTTTATCAATTGCAGAAGAAAAGCAAGATAAAATTTTAATTATAAAAATTGAACATAAAATTGCAGTACTTTATTATGCATTGGGCGAGTTAGATAAAGCTTTAAAAGCATTTAATTTATTGTATAAAAAGGTTGAAGTAGAGGCTATTTCTTATAATTTAAGAATTAGTATTTTAAAAAGTTTGGGGAATGCATATTTACGTAAATATTCGTTTTATAAAGAACAAAAAATATTATTAGATTCTTCTTCATTTTTCAGACAGAAAGGACTTCAACTGGCAATTCAAGAAAAGGATCAAAACACAATTGCATATCTTGAACAGTCATTAGGGATTTCTTCTTTTATAAAAGAAAATTATGTAACAGCGCTCACTCATTTTAATAATTCGTTAAAAGCTAATGAAGTAGTAAATGTTGATAAAATATTTCAAGGCAATTATTTTTACAAGGGAAAAGTATTTTTAAGATTAAAACAAGCTGATAGCGCCATTTATTATATCAAAAAAAGCGAGCCATTTTTTAAGGATTCTTCAAAAAAACTAAACCAATCTTCTACGTATTCACTTTTGTCAGAGTGCTATGAACAAAAAGGAGATTTAATAAATGCTGTAAAATATGCAAAGCTAGCAATTGCACATACTGAGCAACTCTATTCAGATAATGAACAAACCAAAGGATCCATAGATATGAAGTATGGACTACCCAAACTTCAAAAAAGGATAGACAAATTAGAAGTTGCTTTAGAAAATACCTCCAAAAAGAAAACGACTTGGTATATTTTTTCTCTAATACTGATTGCATCACTTATTTTAGGATATTTATTTTTTAGAAGACGAGAACAAAAAAAATATGCTTCCTTTCAAAAGCTTCTTGATGAAACAAAAGAAAATAATTCTAATCCCGTAAAAAAAGTAATTCCTGAAGAACAAACGCTGCAAATTCTGGATGCTCTAGAAATATTTGAAAGAGATCATTTATTTTTACAACAGAATTGTACATTATCTTTTTTGGCAAAAAAGCTCAACACAAATACAGCGTATCTTTCTAACATAATAAATGTATATAAAAATCAATCCTATACAACATATATACATAAATTACGTATTCAGTACTCGGTAAAACGACTTAAAGATGACGCTCGTTTTAGAGCTTACACAATTGAATTTATTGCTATAGAATGTGGTTTTAAAAATGCAAAACCTTTCTCAAGAGCATTCAAGAAAGTTACGAACATATATCCTTCAACGTTTATTAAAAATTTAAATAAAATGGATAATCAAGGCAATTAGTTTGGTCCTATTTATAAATTGACGCAATGAGTTTCATAAAGTACTTTTGTATTCTTCTATATTTGAGGAAATAGTTAATAGTCAAATTTCAACTATTTCTTAAGGACTTATTAGAATTTTAAAACTGTATTTTTATGAAAAAGAAACTTTTATTTAAGAAAGAACAAATCTCAAAATTAAACCAATTTAACTTAACTGGTGGTGTAGGAAAAACAGAGACAACTAGTGATTCTGGATTTGATCCGAGCGATAATACAGAACCAACACGATTAAATTGTAATACTAATGAGCAAACATGCGTAGCTTGTGTTTCAATACATCGTTCAATGTGTATAGTTGGTGTAACTGCATGCTAAAAATTATATATGAGCATATATTTAATTTTACTTTATTGAATTGTTTGATAATAGTGAGGTTGAAGAATACACAGCCATTATTGATGATATTTTATTGTAATAAGTAAATTTTGACTCATTAACTAATATCAAAAAAAAGCGTTCAAGTTAATCTTGAACGCTTTTTAAATTTAGTTGCCAAAAACTATATTATTTCCCTTCTTCAGAAAGTGTTTTCATTTCTTTTTCGATCAGGTCGTAAAACTGATTTGTAAAATGAATAATTAAAATGTAATTGATTGATTGTTAGAAAGAAAAGGTCTTTTTCCTCTTTTTTGACAGTTTGATTAAAATTAATTTAGTGAGACTTATAACTACTAAATATTTTTAATCATGGCAATCTTTAAAGCAGTTCAAAAAAAGATGGATGAAGCTACTTCTATTTTAGAAATAGTTGGCATCGTTTTTAAGCGCTATAATCTTTTACTTTCAGCAATTGAACTATTTCTAAAACCAATTCGTTTTTTAATAAAAATACTACGTAGAATTTTAACAAGACGAATTGTTTCTATTATCAGAAGTATAAAGGCAGTTTTAGGAAGAGTAGGAAGGTTTGCAGGACCTTTAAAGTTTGTGATCACTGTTTTAGAAAATGTATTAGGAATATTTCGAAAGGTTATAAAACCATTTGAAAATGCACTAAAAACACTAAGTGAAAGATTAAAAACATTTAATGAGCAACTTAAATTAGTAATACAAAGTGATGAATATCAATTTTTAGTAAGAAACCTTGGTAAAATTTTAGCAAAAATTAAAGAGATTAATGAACTAGCTAAACTGCTTGAAAAGCAACAACAATGGATAGAAAAAGTATTTCCGGCAGCATTTTTAAACAAAATTAAAGCGCTAATCGATAAACTTTCTGCACCGATAAAAGCAATAAATGATACTTCAAAAAAAATGTTAGAAGCCATAAAAGCATTTCTTTTGAAAATAACTGGTTATGAACCAATCATTGCAACATTATCAAAAAATACAGAAATTTTAGAAAAATGGTTACAGGAAATTGCGAAGCTGGCAAGCACACTTTTTTGGATTATTAGACAAATAGAAATTGTACTTAGAAGAATTCCATTCTTAGGATATGTTTTAGATGCATTAAGCTACATAAGCGGTATAATAGATGCTATTATTGAAGCTAGTGGAATTCGTGATTTATTAGAATATGTTATTAATAATAATGCAATCATTACTGCTGTAATTCAATCAATAAACAAAATTATTAAGGCGATTGAAGATTTGATAAAAGATTTTAAAGCAATTTTAGAAGATTTTATAAGTATTATCAATGATCTATCTGATCTTTATGATATTTCAAAAGATCTACATGGTTTGCTAAAATTAATTGCAGCGTATAAATGGTTTTTAGAATTCCGCTTTCCAAATATCTTAGAAAAAATGCGAGAAGCTTTGAAAAAGATGCAAAACCCAGATTTTATGCCATTGACTTTAAGTGATTCAAATTCGCTAGCTTTTAGTGTAACATCTGTGACAATCAATGGAGAAGGAATTGGAAACGATTGGATATTGTATTTTGAAATTGATACTAATACATACGAATTGAGCCTTAATAATGAATCCAATAGGGAAATTCAACTAGATAGGTTGATACATGAAGAAACGATTCAGAAAGCACAACAAACGATTCACCGGAATATTCATATTTCTGCAACAGAAATAGATCCTGTGTATAATGATTATGGTGAAATTGACGTAAAAGAAGTCATTCAATTCACAAACGAACCACAAGAACAAGAAATAATACTTTCTTTTAGTGTTACTGCAACTGGCGGTGATACTGGTGCAAAAGCTGAAATCACTGTAAAACTAAAAATAGCACTAACAGAAAATGAAAATGTTTTACTTCCGTTAAGTGGAGTTGGAGCTACAAATAGCGGAATTAATTATTTAGAACATGCGCTCAATGACTTGAGAACAGACATGGGAACACTAACATTTGCACCAGGATTATATGCGAATATGTATGCATTAGATCAATTTTTAAATACTTCTGAATTGTTATTAAATAAGCTAAAAGTACTTGTGGTAGAATCACCAAATGCTGACGAAGAAAAAGAAGCACTGATTACTGAATTCTATAACTTAATTGAAATGAGTCAAGCTCAAATTCAACCAGAAAGGGAAAAGCAATTTGAAGCTTCTTATTTCATAGACTTAAAGAAGGCTTTGGATATTGAAGACGTAAGCACTGATGAACTTACATTGGAAGCAGTTCAGCTAGAAACAGAAGACTTCTGTGATTGTGATGATTTTGAACTCGATGATATTTTTGAAGAAGAAACTCATGATCTTTCAGCAGATGGGCAAAATTTTAACTTAGATGCATATCTAAACTCTTTAAATTTAGGAGATGCAACTTAAAATATAATTCATAAAAAAGAGCGTTCAAATTTACTTGAACGCTCTTTTTATAAATGTCTAAAATTTATATTTTATTTTCCTTCTTCAGAAAGTGTTTTCATTTCTTTTTCGATCATGTCGTAAAACTGATCAATTTTTGGAAGTACAACAATACGCGTACGTCTGTTTGTAGCTTTATTTTCAGCAGTGTCATTTTCAACTAAAGGAACATAATGACTTCTTCCTGCTGCGATTAATTGTCCTGGATTTACACCTAATTCCTGTAACACACGAATAATAGATGTTGATCTTTTTACACTTAAATCCCAGTTATCAATCAATACACCTTTGCTATATGGAACATTGTCTGTATGACCTTCTACCATACATTCAAAATCTGGCTTGCTATTTACAACTTTCGCAACTTTTCCTAATACATCTTTTGCTTTTGTTGTTACGTTATAGCTTCCACTTTTAAATAATAACTTATCTGCAATTGAAATAAACACAACTCCTTTTTCAACATTGATTTCAATATCTGGATCGTTAATTCCAACAGCTTTCTTTAAGCTAGAAACAATTGCCAACGTTACACTATCCTTTTTACTTATTGCATCTTGCAAACGTGTAATTTTTAAATCTTTTTCTTTCATACTCTCTAATGACTTCTCAAGGTTTTCAGCTCCTTTTGTTGTCAAAACAGTCATGTCTTTTGTATTCTGAATCAAATCACCATTGGTTTTTTTCAAATCAGCTACACGATCTTGTAATGCTTCAGCTCTTGCAGAAGCAGAGGCTTTTTCTTCCAAGCAAGCATTTAATCTAACTGTTGCAGAGTTCAATAAATCTTTTGTCTCTTTATGTCTTGCTTCCAAATCAGCAAACTCTTTCTTAGAAACACAAGATGATAGCAAAATGGAGACAGTTGCTGTCAATAAAAGAATCTTCTTCATAAATCTTATTTTTATAATTAAAACGGTTTTTTCTAAACTAAATTCAAAAATATTAAAAAAGCTATTCAATTAACAAGGATTAACAAACTTTTAAAGCTATTCATTTGAATGATTTCAGATAACGTACAAAAGTTTTCTTTATTGTATTTTACAATTCATCAAAATTCATGAATTTACGGTTGCGTTATTTTGATCGTGTTACTTTTTTATGTTCATTTGATATTCAGACCGATAAAAATAGTAAGTACGTATGAAAAGAAAAGATTTTATTAGTGAAGTTACCAAGCGAATTCAACGTAATGAGTATTCATATCAAATTAAGAAATACCTAGCTAGTAAAGGTATTACAGAAGAAAAACAAGATGAAATTCTAGCGGAAGCGAAAAAAAATATCAAAGATGAAAAGCTAAAAAAGTTACCAGTACAGAATAAAATTATTTTTGGAACATTTCTGTCATTAACGATACTCACTTTTATAATTTTTATGTTTGTGTTACCAGAATATGATATTTATGGAGTCACAACTATTTTAGCAGTCATTGGAGTTATGTTACTCATCATTTTTGCTGTAATGGCTTTTATGTATTACAATCGATGGAAACCAGAAAGTGTTGCGCTAGAAGCAGAAGACAAGCTTGATCCAAGTTACACATCAGCTTTTGCAATCGCTATCATTCCTACAATTATACTATTTTTTATACTTTCTGCCAGATTTAATGCTGTTGAAGATAGAATCCTTGCAGAAACACAAGTTCGTACAGACGGAATCATTATTTCGGGAATTTCAACAAGTTCTGGAACAGGAACTTATTCTACAATTGTAGTTCGATTTACTACAAAAACGGGGAAGACGCGTGAAATAAAAACAGAAGTTGGAAATTATGAATTTAATCGATATTATAAAGATCAAAGAGTAAATATTGTGTATTCGTCTAAATACCCTTCTATTATGCGATTGCTGACGCAAGAAGATAATATCAGACAGTTTACAGATACAGAAGAACGCGATTTAGTACCAGCTGATTTTGAAGCTATTTTAACAGATGAATTTATACCAACGGTAAAAGGATTGAATAAAATTTCATTAGGTTGGAGAAGAGATACTTCTTCAGGAACTTGGTATAATGAAAACAAAGACGCAGCTATTCGATTTATTGATGATGCGGAAATTGCCTATGTATGTGATTATTTGTCTGCGCGTACTTTTGTTAATGAATTGGAAAAAAGAGGCTATAAAAGAACAGAAGATGATACAAAACGTACTGGTGGTATTATAGAATCAATATATTATGAAAATGATGAATTTTTAGCATTTGTTGAAACTAAAATGAAAGACAATGATTTGGTTACCATCATACAAATGGCTAGAAAATAATTTTTAGTGTCATTTTAATGGCATACAAATGTCCAACTCAAATACTTAAATTTGAGTTGGACATTTTATTTTTTTTGATCAAATCCTACTATTTTTAGATTTATTAATTCTAAAAAACTAATATCATGAAAAAAAGAAACCTTAAAAGTTTAGCATTAAACAAGAAGTCTATTTCTACATTACAAGACAATGCTATAAAAGGAGGAACATGGGTTACTGTTTGTGACTGTGTAGTATCTGTAGGCCCAATTTTGTGTGGTGCAACAAGTGCATTTATAAAGTGTGCAGCCGCTTGTCCTAATGCGCCGATATAATATGAGCATTAGTCTCTAAAAAATAGTTGACACAAATAAATTGAAGCAATCTATTAAATTTGAAATAAGTAGATTGCTTCAAATTTAGTACTAGTATAAAATGAAGAGCAATGATTTGGTAACAATCATACAAATAACACGGAAGTAATTTATAGAGTTTTGAATATATTTTACAAAAAAACTCTTGTTGTTGTTAGTGTGACATCGTATTTGTAATAGTTATTTTTGATACAAATTCATGTGTATGTTCTAAAACTAACGTACTAGAAAAGCCCTGAAATTGAAAATGATAGATATAATTGTTTTTTATTTTTTTTGGTTTGCCAAATAGTTTAAAAAAATCCTGAATAGAAGAACCTATATTTAATTCTTTTTTTAAAGGAAATGTTTGTTCACTCGTTTCAAAATAGTGTAATTTATATCCGTTTGTACCAAACGTCCATGTGGAATCTGTTTTGAAAACTGAAAAGTTAATTTTGGCGATTGGCTTCTTTTTATTGAAATATGTACAATCGTAATATTCAAGAAGAACATTTATCAAATTTACAGAATCTTGATTTGGGCTTAATTTACATTCTGACTGATAATTATTTTCACTTATTTGTGAGGTGTTTCTTGGATCTTTCATGAAATCTTCTACCATAAACATATCAATCTCAATAGGAAAATTATAGATAAATTCGCTTTTTGGTTTAGTATCTTTACAACTAATAATTAAACAAAAAACCAATAGTACAAATACTTTTAAATAGAGGTTACTCATAGTTGTAATGTTATATTATTTAATCCTTTTATTTTATGATGTCTAAGCTTAATAAAATATACCAGAAAGCTAGATCATTGCTTCAAGTCCGAATAGACTTTCTTTCCTTTTACAAAGTATGAGAATATAATTGAGTTGTGCTGAAAGTACTGTTTTTGTTGTGTTTTTCCACGTTTTTTTAGCATTTTAGGCAAACGTGCGTAAAAATGGAAATGTGCTTTTATAAGCGCGATAAAGTGTTTTAACTGTAGTTTGAATAAAAACTGCATGGCTGCAATTCCATCGAGTACTAAGCGTAAAAATATAATTGAAAATAGTTTTCCTTTCGGAAGGTTTTTCGCAAGCATGCACAATGAATTTCTGAAATTTAGATAGGTTTTTTGTGGGTTTGAACTATCTAAAGTTGCGCCACCAACATGATACACAACACTTTCGTGAATATACGTTGCTTTGTAACCTACATTGAACGCACGCCAACACAAATCGATTTCTTCTTGATGCGCAAAAAAGTCTACATCAAAACCATTTAATTCATTAAACACACTTTTTCTTATAAAAAAACAGGCGCCAGAAGCCCAGAAAATTTCATCATTTTCATCATATTGATTGGTATCTTTTTCAAGTGTGTGAAAAATTCGTCCTTTACAATATGGATATCCATATTTATCAATAAATCCGCCAGCTGCACCAGCATATTCAAAATGTGTTTTTTGTTTAAAATCTAAAATTTTAGGTTGAATAATTGCCGTTTCTGCATTCAATTCAAATTCCGATAGGATAGGAGTTAACCAGTTTTTAGTTACTTCAATGTCTGAATTCAACAAGCAAAAATTGTCTTCTTTAACTTGTGGTAACGCATCATTATATCCTTTGGCATAACCACCATTTTCAGCATTTAGAATAATTTGAATCTCAGGAAAATTAGCTTTTACAAATGCTATAGAATCATCGCTAGAAGCATTATCTGCCACATAAATCGTAGCTTCTTTAGAAAATGCCAGCACAGAAGGCAAAAACTGTTCTAATAGTTTTTTTCCGTTCCAATTTAGAATGACTACTGCTATTTTGTTCAAATTCAATAATTTAAAATTAGTTTCAAAACATTTCTCGATACAATTTTTTCCGTTTCACTTCAAAAACCACTCGAAAAGACGTTTGATTGTCAATTAAAATTAATTTTACTAATACCTAATACCTAATACCTAATACCTAATACCTAATACCTAATACCTAATACCTAATACTAAAACAACTCACAACTTTTTATAATCAGGTAATTCTCTTAAAAAATCATATTGTTTTGCTTCATAATCCATTGTACAATAATAATGATTCAAACCGTTGGTAACCATTAAATATTGTGCTTCCAAGACCATATTATAACGTGCAATTTGATCAAAAGTATCTTGTTTGATCGTTATTTTACTGCGTTTACATTCTACCACTAAAAAAATGCTTCCATCAGAATTAAAAATTACAATATCGTAGCGCTTCTTTAAGTCGTTGAATATGAGTTCTTTCTCTACATTTATCAAACTTATGGGATACTTTTTTTCTTGAATAAGAAATTGTACTGTATGCTGCCTTACCCATTCTTCAGGAGTTAGTACCACAAATTTTTTCCGAATTGCATCAAAAATATAGATTTTATTTTCCCTATTTTTGAACCGGAATGTATATTTTGGAAAATTCAAAAGTTCCATAAGCACAAAACTAACGATTCGTGCATGGAAAACCAATACAATTCCACATTTGTCGCACTCATGGAAGAAGCAAAACAGATTGTCAAAGATATACAGCAAGGAAACATTAAACCTATTTATTTTTTAATGGGTGAAGAAGCCTATTATATTGACAAAATCGCCGAATATATTGAAGAAAAGGTATTAGCAGAAGAAGAAAAAGGCTTTAACCAAATGGTGTTGTATGGACGCGATGTCACTATTGATGATATTGTCGCAAATGCAAAACGCTATCCGATGATGGCAGAGCGACAAGTTGTGATTGTAAAAGAAGCACAAGATTTGTCTCGTACTATAGATAAACTAGTTGGTTATATTGAAAATCCGCAACCAACAACGGTTTTAGTGATTTGCTACAAGTACAAAAAGATTGCTAAGAATAAGAAGTTGTACAAAGCCACTAAAAAAAGTGGTATTATGTATGAAAGCAAGAAATTGTATGAAAACCAAGTGGCAGACTGGATTCGTAGAGTATTGGCAGGGAAAAAGTATCAAATTACGCCCAAAGCTGCACAAATGCTGGTAGAATTTTTAGGAACGAATTTAAGTAAGATTAATAACGAACTTGAAAAATTGCAACTCATTCTCCCAAAAGGAAGCGAAATTACGCCAATTATCATTGAAGAAAATATTGGAATTAGTAAAGATTATAACAACTTTGAATTGCGTAAAGCTATTGGTGATAGAGATGTAAAAAAGGCATTCCGAATTATTACGTATTTCGCTGAAAATCCAAAAGACAATCCGACAGTAGTTACGGTTTCGTTATTGTTCAATTTCTTTTCACAATTATTACAATATCACGGTTTACGCGATCAGAACCCTAAAAATGTAGCTTCTGTATTACGTATCAATCCGTATTTTGTAAAAGAATATCAAGCTGCGGCTCGAAATTATCCAATGAAAAAAGTGAGTGGAATTATAGGTACATTACGTGAAATGGATGTGAAAAGTAAAGGTGTTGGCGCAAGTAATTTACCAAATGGTGATTTATTGAAAGAATTGTTAGTGAAGATTATGAACTAGATTCGTTATGCTCAATTCAAAGATTTAAGCTTCAAGAGTTTTTGCTATTTGTTAATTTGTTTTTTTACTTTATCTAACATCTAACATCTAACATCTAACATCTAACATCTAACATCTAACATCTAACATCTAACATCTAACATCTAACATCTAACATCAAGCTGCATTAATATCTACTTGGAAGTTTTCCTCCATGAATTTCCCTATCATTTGTTTTGCCAAGCCAAGGTATTCTTCTTTTGGGTTTAAGTAATTTTTTAAGCGCTCAATTTGAAATTCCAATGTTTCTAATAAATTGTGTGTAGATGCATCATCAGGATTAAAAAACTGATCAACGATTCCCAAGAAATTTTCAATAGTTTTCATTTGCGCGCTAATTTCCAATGCTCTTTTTTCTCGTCTTTGTACCAATGGAACACGTTGTAAAGCAAAAACACTGATGGAAGCTTTTGCGCGTTTCTTTTTAAGTTCTTGGGTGCTTTTTGGCATAATGACTCCTGAATTCATATCATACTTAAAATAGTCTTCAGGATCTTCAACTGAAGGATCAATTAACAAGCGAACTTCTTCTTCTTTTTCTAAATCACCATCAATTGTGCGTACTCTAAATTGTTCATCTAACAATGGAAATTGGTTCATTTTTCCCATGCTAGTAGCAACATCGTTTTCTGATGTTTCTTGTTTTGATTTCTGATTACAATTACGACATGAAAACAATAAATTTTTCCAATCAGCAGCTAACCAAAAATAACCAGGTTTGGAGTTTCCAGTTTCTTTCAATTCTTCAATTTCACCTTTTGGGCGAAAATGCTCAATATCACCAACATAAGTAGCTAAAATGTCACCTTCACAATAGGCACATTTTCCAAAACTCATATCAATCAATGCTTTTTTTATAGTTTCATGACTGTATACAGAAAACTTATATGCTTTTGTGTTTTCTGGATTTGCGTAATGCGCGATTGCTTTTTCGAGTTCCTTTTGTACTTTTTCGCTTCCATCTTTCAGTATTTCAGGAACTTCCACTGAATCTCTTTTAATGAAAATCATAATTTATTTTTTTGATCTAATTTTTTCCAAAGTGCTCTTACTCTTGAAACCGTTTCTTGTTTTATTTTTTTCGTATCAATTTTCAAATCATTGTTACGCATATTTTTGGCTAATAATTCATCTACAACTTGATATACTATTTCCTCACGTGCATCATTTCCAAAGCGCATGTATTTTAACTCGTTAACTTCTTTTTGAAGTTTTAGAAGTTGTTTTTTATCATCTGCATCTCGTTTAGACTCATCTATAGCAAGTAATTTATAATACTTTTCAAAGAGCTGTTCGGTTTCAATATCCATCGTACTATTGAGACCAAAAAACTTAGATGTCAATAATTGATCAATACGTAAACTACTCGGACTAGGTAAATCGGTAATAGCGTCAATTGCATTTTCTTCATTTCTACGCAACACCACAACTTCATTATCTGTAATACCTCGTAAACACAATGGTTCATGTGTAGTAATGATAAATTGAATTTTCGGAAATGTAGTTCGCAAACGTTTTACGATTTCCATTTTCCAACGCGGATGTAAATGTGTGCCAATTTCATCAATCAATACAATGCCTTCTGCAAGTCCATATATAATATTTTCTTTTGATAAAGTATAAATCATATCGATTGCGATTGCAAAAACAGATTTATAACCATCACTTAAATGATCAATATCAATCGTTTCTTCTGTATGATGGTATTTAATAAAGATCTGTTTATTGACAATACTTCTTCTAATATCGTCTTTGTCGTCTAGTAATAACAAGTTCTTTAAGGAACGAGAAACTTCATTAAAGGTTTTTAGGTTTGCGTTTAGAAACCAATCTTTTGCATTAGACAATGAAATAGAAGCATCAAATAGGTTTTTTACTTTTAAATAATTAGGATGATTTCGTTCCCAGTCTAGATTTCCAATAGGTAACAATCGGGTAGAACCATAACCAATTAAAAATGTAGATGGATGTTGAATATTTGAGACAATTTTATTCTCTTTTTTGTTATATGTGATTTCGTAAAATTCCCCTTTCCCTTTTCCATAGACTTGAATAAATCCTTTCTGTTTTCCGTATTTTAATAGACTTTTTACTTTAAGGTCTAACGTGTCTAAATATTTTTGTCCCATCAACGCAAGTGCAATAGCTTTCAACACAGAACTTTTTCCAACACCATTTTCGCCCAAAAATACCAACCAAGGCTCTGAACTTGTATCCTCAGAATAATCTGGAAGTTTTAATGTTAAATCTGAAAAACATTTAAAGTTTTTCAATACAATACGATCTAGATATATATTCTTAAGAACGCCATCAAAAATATTTTCTTCTATTTCATCAGGCATGCTTTCTTCTGAAGGCATAGCATTACTAGAACCTCTAGGTGAGAAATCTTCAAAATCAAAACCACCTTTAATTTCTTCTTCTGGAGCTTCTTGTTTTAGATTTATAGATGAACCTTGTTGTTTTATATCTTCTTTTGGAAACGAAATATAACTATCAAATTCATTCATTACTGAACCCAATCTGCTTTGCGATTCTTTATCATTTATATAATTTTGAATAACTGTTTTTCTAAATAAAACATGATTTTTTGTAGATTTTTCATCTAGAACCTCTTTCCATTCCTCTATAAATTTAAGCGATAATTTACCACGTTTTCTAAGTGTATTGAATTGTACTTCTAGCTCCGAAACTATAATTTGACGTTCATAAATTAAATCCTTTCTATTGAGTTCCAGGATTTTTATAGTGGCTTCTGCTTTTTCATGATTTTTTTCAGCTTGCAAAGCCAACTCTTTTATTTTAGAAAAAAAGGAAAGGTTCTGATCTTTTGCAGGAACTATTTCACAAGATGATACATTAAATTCAAAAAATTTACTAGGATCATCAACACATGGATCAATCAGAAAGGCTTTTTCTTTAATTAAAATTTTTTCATGTGAAGTATGAATAGCTGCTCGTTTTCCATCTATTGGAAATGTATTAGATTTAAATCGGCTACAGCTATGACAGCATGTATACAAATTTTCCCATTCATACGTTAACCACCAATAATGATCTTGCGCAACATCCTTAGCATCAAATCCTTGTGAATAACTACTTGGTCGAAAACGATGCAAATAGCTTTCGTAACCTGGCTTTCCTCTTCTAAGTGTAGATTCACAAAAAGCACATTTTTGATCAAAAAGTTTCGCTAAAGCATCTGAAACTTCATTAGGAACATAGCCAACTGTAAACGTACGTTGCGAACGTGAATTTTTGCGCATTCCGTAAAAATCACTTATTTCTTGTCGTAAGCGTTCATACTCTTTGGAATGAAAAAACTCGGGTTTATCTATTTTATGTCGATCAACTTTAATCACACTATTAAGTTTAGTTATTAGAGATTTTATGCACTTATAAAGTACGTGAAAAATACTAAGAAATAAAACTTCAATATCAAAATACGGTGTTTTTCCCCTAATATAATTATAACAATATCAGTAGATTGTAGGATAACTATTTCTTCTATAGAAATTGTAAAGAAGTTGTATATGAAAGCAGAAGGAAAAAATCAAAAGCAGCAAGAGAAAAAGAATACTAATGTTGTTCAGCAGAAAGAAGGGAAATCGTTTGTTAAACCTAAAGGCGATGCAAATAGCTTTTCACCACCAACAACTTCTGGAAAGCAAAACAAAAGCTTGCCAAGTAAGTTGCAATCCAATATGGAAAGTTCACTTGGACAAGACTTTTCTAATGTAGGTATTCATACAAACTCTCAAAAAGCAGTTCAGATGCAGGCGCGCGCTTTTACACAATCTGAACAAGTTCATTTTGCACCTGGCGAATTCAATCCAGGTTCCACTTCAGGGAAAAATTTAATTGGTCACGAATTTACACATATAGCACAACAACGTGCAGGTGTTGTAAAACCTACCAAAGCCTTGAAAAAAGGTGTCATGATTAATGATGATCGTAGTTTGGAAAGTGAAGCGGATAACTTTGGTCGGAAAGCGGCTAGAGGAGAAGTAGTTTCAAAATATCGCTCTACTGGTTTAGGCATTAGAAGTTCAGTACGAACAGCGCAAGCGAAGAGTAATGTGGTACAGATGGTTGCAATACCTACTTTTGGAGGTTCGTGGGATACAGATGAATATAAAACAGTTCAAGATGAAGCTAATGGAGTAGTTTATGGTGCTGCCGTTGGTGTTAGAGGAGCTAATATCAAATTAAAATTTACGCCAGATGCGGATGCAGATGCGGAGTTGATAGGAATAACACAAACAGCTAATAGTGTTGTTAAAGGAAGTCCAACAGCAATTAATGCAACCGTTGGTGGAAGATCTATTCCATCAAATGATGCCGATGTCATTAATGGAAGATCAGAAGAAGGTGTACATATCGATAGAGCTTCAGCATATAATAATCCAATATATCCTGTTCAATCACAACCAAGTGCTAGCTTAGATGATACAAACTTATATGCAGGTTGGGGACAACATGGATATAGGAAAAAAGTAGGGAATGCTTGGGCTCCACCAAAAGATGCAACTCTTATTGATTCACCAAGGTTAGATGGAGCAGCGAAGAATTCAGAACAAATATTTGAATCTACAGCTTTAGCAGTAAAAGGAAATCAAGAAGGAACTTATTATGGTTCAGTACAATGGGGGTGGAAAACTGATGCAGCAGGCACGCATACATTAATACCATTTAAGAAAATAAGTGACGGAGTACCAAGTGGGACTTTCATGAAAGCTGCTAAACTCTGGAATGATTCTAAAGATTCTACAGGAGCTGATACAGTTGATTTACCTTTGCAATGGTCAGGAACAATTCATAATACACCATTAGCTGCATTGAGAACTGGAAGATCAGTAAACTCTCAGATTTTGGCTGATTTACCAAGAAATACTACATTAACAGTATTAAATGATTCATCTAATTGGTTGCATGTACAAGTAGATAAAACACAAGCAGGAATCATATTAAATAGACACGGAAGAGCAGCTGTAATGACTGGAAATATAATTAGAGGATATGTTTCTCAAGAACTAGTTAATAAAGATGCAAGTTATAGATAGATTATAGATGATGAAAAAAAATAAAATATTATTAATTATACTTTTAATATGCTCTTGCGTGCAAAATGAATCTAAGAAAATGAACGAACAAAAAAATAATACTTTAGAAAGCGAATTGATTGATATTGGTTATAAATCATTATTTCAATTGTATTATCAGAATCCAGAAAATAGAATATGGAAATCTGGAACGAACGAAGACAAATTAAAAAATATAACATCAGCATCAAATAGTAGTTTACTTGCTTGTTTCTTATCCGCTGAGACATTACGTTATTATGAAATTGATTTAGATGAAAAGTATAAATATAGGATAGGTAAATCGTATGCATATGCATTAGAAAAAACTAATATGGATGCTATTGATTTTATAGGGATTTCTGCAAATTCATGGGGATTTCTTTACAATCATAATGATGCAGGTTATTTAGGGAAAAGACTAATTAGTTATGGAGACGTTGTCATCCCAGATTTGATTGAATTATTAGAAATAGAAGGAAAAGTTTTATATCAAGGAAGTCAAGATGCTACCATAGGAAACACTTACCAATACAGAATCAAAGACTTCGCAGCATTCTATATTTCAAAAATTAAAGATATTCCTATTACATTTTATCAAGATTTCAAAAAACGAGATGCAGAAATTGAACGCTTAAAAGAACTTCTAGAAAAAGAATAGATATGGACGCACTAAATCAAGATGTAGAAATTGTACAAGAGCTAGAACGCCAATTAGAACGTTCGGGCTATTTTACGCATAGTTCGTTGAGTAATCAAGCAGAACGTATTAATGAGATAGAATCGTTCTTATATGGCTTAATTGACACTTTGATTGATGATGGAAAAGTCCAAAAAGAAAAGCTTGAAGAAGTGGTTCAAAAAGTGCGTACAGAAACCGTACAACGAAAAGAACATTTTCATGCAGGAATTGCAATTAGAGTTGATGGAGAAGAAAAGAAAGATGATTTTGTTCCTGTAAATTGTGACGAACGCATGCATATTTGTAAAGGCGTTTGTTGTAAGCTCAATTTTGCATTGTCTGTAGACGAAATAGAAAGCGGAAAATCAAAATGGGATTTAGGGCAACCATATTACATTAGACAAAAATCAACTGGATATTGCACACATTTAGACGAAAACAAACAATGTTGTTCTATTTACAATGATCGTCCAAAGGTTTGTAGTAAATATACGTGCGCTGGTGATAAACGTATTTGGACAAATTTTGAAAAGATGGAGCTCAATTCAGAATGGATTGATCAAAACCTTAAAGAGCGAAAAATTCAATTGAAAGGTGTATATATGATTCCAGAACAAAAAATTGAATACAAAGTGAAAAGCTAAAATGCTTACATTATAAATAATTCGGTTTTTGAGTATTCCGTAATACAATTTTCTATAGAACTTAAAGCTAGATTTAACCTAATGAATATACAAAGCCTGTTTCAATAAACAGGCTTTGTAAACTATAGTATATTTCTGAAATTATTGTTCAATAAAAGGATCTGAAAATTTTGGATCATTTACAACCGTATTATCCGTTAATGTTTCTAAAAATGCAATAAGCGCTTGTTTTTCAGCTTCTGATAAATTCATACGAACTGGTTGTCCATTTTGCATCAATCTATTATCTAACAGAGGTCCAGGTTGAATTCCTGAGTTATAAAACTCAACAACTTCTGCTAAACTTGAAAAACGTCCATCATGCATAAATCGTGCTGAAGTTGCTATGTTTTTTAACGATGGAGCTTTAAATATTGTTGTTTCATTAGGATCTAAACCAATACCACGTACATTGTCGTTTAAAGCAAATGTTGGTATTTGATGACATCCAGCACAATTGATTCCACCTTGATTTGTTGTAAAGATTCGTTTCCCTAAATTTTCTTGAGCTGTAAATTGTGGAAAATTTTGCCCTATGCCATTTCCTGGTGCATTCTGATTATAGTTTTGAGCAAATGCTTCATCAAACCTACTATCTGTGGAAACCATTGCTCGAATGTATTGTGCTAGCGAACGTTGAATTCTATCTACCGTAATTGTTTCATCACCAAAAGTTGTTTCAAATAATGCAGGATAATAAGCAATAGCGTTCATTTTTGTAATTAACGCGTCCAATCCGCCATTACTCACATCAAAGCCCATTTCTACACTATTTATAATTGGCTCTGTCGTTTGTGCTTCTAAAGTTGGTGCACGTTTGTCCCAAAAGAACGATTCACCTTCATAAAAACGTGCATTTAACAATCGCATTGAATGTGCACCTGTAACACTTACACCATCAAATCCAGTACTAAATCGATCATTATCTGTAAATGCGATTCCTTGTTGATGACAACTAGCACACGAAACGGCATCATTGATACTGAGTTGTTTGTCAAAGAATAAAATTCTACCTAAAGTTGCGCCACTATTCGTTGTAATATTGTTATTAGGTTCATTATTGTCACCAACAACATTGATATAATGAATAGGATAGTCTGGACTACTATAATTTTCTAAGGCTTCAAAATTTATAGAAAAATAGTTAGACATGTCAACGCCAACAACAACTGGATCCGTTGGAATTACAGGAATATCTGTGCTTTCTTCTGGAATCTCTGTATACACGTCTTCATCTGATGCACACGAAAATAATAGGATGGAAAATAGAAATACATACTTCTTCATAAGATGATGGTTTTAAAATTCATAAAGTAGTATTTCTTCAATAGGCAAATAGATTGTGGTTTTAGTATAGGATGACATTTTGACTAAAAACTTGCGCAATAGTTTAATTTTTTTCAATAAAAATAAAAAAGAGACCATTTTTTAGTCTCTTTTTTTGATCATACTATAGTTAAACTTCAATGGTATATTTTTTCTGAAATATTGAAAATAATGTTTATTATATGCTGATTATTATTGTAATGACTCGTGATTTATAAATTACGAATACTACCGTTCATTTTTGGCTGTTACATTATAAAACCTTGCTTAACTTACTTCATATTATTAATTTAAAAATTTATTATTATGAAAAAGAAAATTCTTAAATCATTAACACTTAACAAAAGGTCAATTTCAACACTTCAACAAGATAAAGTTTCTGGTGGAGGTACTATTGGTACTTTTTGTGCACTTTATAGTAATGTTATTGCATGTCCTTCTGCAACTTGTATTTCTACGGCAAATACAAGCGAAGTCGTTAAACCAAGCTGTGTTAACTGTAATCAGTAATAATTAAGTTTAGTTATTGTAAGATCGTCTAGAAAGTAATTTTTAGACGATTTTTTGAAACAATTTTACTGTTGTGTAAGGATCTTCTTTTGTATCGATAACTACTAATTTTAGTAATAAGCTGTTGATGATCTTGTAGATTTTAGTGAAACTCAACTTTGTAAATTATTTAGCGGTTGAAGTATTTTTCATTTTCAGTTGATGTTTCTTTTTTAGGGTAATAATAGGTGTCATAGGCATATTTTTCAATACCTAATTGTTTATTTTCTCCGAATATAATAATATTTTGGTCTCCATTTTTATAGCTCCAAATTCCTTGCTCAATAATGTCTGTGTCAGTATTTATAAAATATGTATTATCACTTTTAATGTTTAATAAACAAGGTTTACAATCTGGATATGCTTTTAAAACATATTGCCCTGGATGTCTATATGTACTTTCTTTGTATTCAATATAATCCGAACGAATTTTGGTGAGTAACGGTATAGAGACTAATACAAGGAAAAATAATCCTTGTTTGTAGTATTTCTTTCCTCTTGCGAGTATCACAAGTGTAGATATTGATGGTGGCACTAGTAATAGAAAGTAAATTATTATAGGCATTAGTAATGATAATATATGTCCCATCTTTATTTAATTAAAATTACCACCAAATTATAAAAAAAGATTCATAAATGTTGTTATGTTTTTGCCAACATAAAGGCGCTTGTTTTTCTTGAATCTTTTTATAGAGATCTTCTTCTACACCTTTGAAATCTGTCCAAATATTATTTTTGGAAGGATTCATTCCCCATTCTTTTTTAGAAGGAATATGATACATTTTTGCTGAACTATCTAAAGTAGAAAATGTTTCAAAATCTAGATAATACCCTTTAATTGCTTTTTCATAAACTGTATCAAAACTTCCTTTATATTCATATGGAATAAATAAAGATGCTAATAAACATAACTGTTGTGAAACGTTTTCAATTTCTATACTATTCAATGTTGACTTCGTTTCATTATTGTATAATAGTGGAAATTGTTTCTTTTTTAATTTGTCTAATTTCTCTTTTAAAGAATCATTTCTATTTGGTCCAATCCAATTGTGCATTGGTTCAGAGGAAATCGTTGGATCGTATAAATAGAATTTATATGCCAATTCGAGATGAATAACTTGTTTCGACTTTAATTCTTCAATTATAAAATCAAGCTCACCTATCGTATTTTTATCTTTTTGTATTTGAATATTCTCATACAATACGTTGTAATTTGAAGATGATTTGATACATTCAGAAACAATCTTTTCTACCATATGACCTAGTCTGAGATTGGTAGGTAATTCAAAATTCAAATTAGTTTCCAAATTTAAATCTGATACATAAAATGTTGGCAAACCAGTAATAGCATCATCTAAATGTGCAGCTTTTAATACGGATGTTATTCTTGAGTTTATATTCATTGCAAAATTCAAATATAGCTTCTTTATATATAAAAACGCCAAACTTATAAAAGCTTGGCGTTTTTGTATTTTATTGTATGAAGTTATTTAATGATCAATACGCATTCTTTTCATATAACGTAAAAAATTAGTTTATGATAACTGTACACCTGGATTAGAGTTGATAATCAACTCTGTATTAGCGTTGTTAATGTCACCACTTTTATTATTAAAAAAATCTAACGGAATGATGCCAAATCTTTCAGATCCTGAATTGCTTTCAAGATATGATTGCAACACTGGGTTCATTTTAGGATCAACCTTTCCAATGCCGCCTCCCCATGCATATTGATATGGAGTATGTCCGCCAAAAGATATACTATTGAAGGTAATATATATAACATTATCATTTGGACTGCTCTTTGCCATATCAAGATTTGAAGCAACCGCATTCCATTTTTTTTTGGTATTATGCTGACTGTATTGATCTTCTATGAAAAATTGTACACCTTGAGGCGTAGTTAATGAAAATGTACTATTATCTTTCCAAGCGTTAGGTTGCGACAAATCTACACCACCTGTGCCAAGATATCTTCTAAACAATACAACCTTTTTTCTCATATCACCCAAAGTAGTAGGTACAGGGTTTAAATAAAACAAATCTTGATAT
This sequence comes from Kordia sp. E, assembly GCF_056033805.1. Taxonomy (NCBI): domain Bacteria; kingdom Pseudomonadati; phylum Bacteroidota; class Flavobacteriia; order Flavobacteriales; family Flavobacteriaceae; genus Kordia; species Kordia sp. E. The sequence goes on along the minus strand of NZ_JBRASR010000004.1, from coordinate 203,084 downwards.
TTTGCCTGACTCAGATACACATCAAAATATTGTTGAATATCTGTTGCTTTTCCTGACGCAGAATTTACCAACATAATAATTGCTTCTTGTGGATTGGTATTCAGGAAATTAAGACAATCATTAAGTACATCTCCAAAAGAAATATCACAGTTTATGATTCCATGATATATTTGAAGCGGATCGTTGGTAGGGTTGCTTTTTTTATAGGTAACCCGAATATCTAAAAAACGAATACCATTGTCTAATTGATTTCTAATACCAAAATTTTGTGTATGTGCTGGTCCAGCACCTGTTTTTTCAGTTCCTGAGTCGTGTGTGCCAGGTATAGAAATCTTGTCAAGCGTGATTCCGTCATCAAGACTACTCATCCAATTTTCAGTTGTTGTTGCCATTTTTTTATTTTTTGTAAATAACATAGTGTTATTTGTAGTAAATACTACAGGTTAGTTGTTGTAAAATACGTCATAGTTGAGAAATTTTACTTAGTTATTATAAATATTTTCAAAAAAAATGTAAGAACGATATAGTCGTAGTATAAAAAAACGCCAAACTTATAAAGCTTGACGTTTGTATGTTTAGTACAAATAATATTTGATGAGGTACTGAACTTATTTCAGCATAATGTTATAAAAATATAATTAGTAAATCGCAGGAAAATCCGTTGGATTTGACTCATGCATCATACTGTATATTTTTTCAAATACATCTTCAACAGAAGGCTTAGAGAAGTAATCTCCATCAGTTCCATATGCAGGTCTGTGTGCTTTTGCTGTTAATGTTTGTGGTTTACTATCTAAATGAGTGTATGCATTTTGGTCATCTACAATATGTTGTAAAATAAATGCAGAAGCGCCACCAGGAACGTCTTCATCAATCACTAACAAGCGATTTGTTTTTGCTACACTTTTTACAATATCATGATTGATATCAAAAGGTAATAACGATTGACAATCAATGATTTCAATATCAATTCCGACAGCTTGTAATTCTTTTGCAGCTTGTTCTATAATTCGTAAGGTAGAACCATAGGAAACAATTGTCATATCAGTTCCTTCTTTGATTGTTTCAACAACTCCTAAAGGCGTTTTAAATTCACCTAAGTTTGTTGGTAATTGTTCTTTTAAACGATATCCATTCAAACATTCAATTACTAACGCAGGTTCATCGCTTTCTAGTAACGTATTATAAAATCCTGCTGCTTTGGTCATGTTTCTAGGAACTAAGACGTGAATTCCTCTAATTGCATTGATAATTGCGCCCATTGGCGAACCAGAATGCCATATTCCTTCCAAACGATGTCCACGCGTTCTGATAATTACAGGCGCTTTTTGTGTTCCTTTTGTTCTGTATTGTAAGGTTGCTAAATCATCACTCATGATTTGCAATGCGTATAATAAATAATCTAAGTATTGAATTTCAGCAATTGGGCGTAAGCCACGCATTGCCATTCCAATTCCTTGTCCAAGAATAGTTGCTTCACGAATTCCTGTATCAGAAACACGCAATTCTCCGTATTTCTCTTGCATTCCTTCTAACCCTTGATTTACATCACCAATTTCTCCTGCATCTTCACCAAAGATTAATACTTCAGGATATTTTGAAAAAATAGCATCAAAGTTATTTCTTAATACTAAACGCGCATCAACTTCTTCTGCATTATCATTATATATTGGCGCGTTAGCAGCAATATTAGATACTTTTCTGTTAGATTCACTATATAAATGTGAACTATATTTTGGTTGAATTTTCTCAAAGTACGCTTTGATCCAAATACTTAATGTTTGTTTTTCATTAGATGTTTCACCAATAACTAAACGCAACGCTTTACGTGTAAAACCTGCAATTTCTTTACGAATTGGTTCTGCAATGGCTGCTAATTCTTCTTTTAGCTTATTGATAAAAACTTTGTTAGGACTTGATTGTGCTAAGTTTTCTAGTAATGCAACAGCTTCTTGTTGTTCCTGCTTCATTGGCGCTACAAACGCTTTCCATGCTGCTTTTTTACCATCACGAACTTGCTTTTTAATGTCTTTTTCTAAAGCAGATAAATTGTCATCAGTTTCAATACCGTTTTCAACCATCCATGTACGCATTTGCGCATTGCAATCGTATTCAACTTCCCAAGCCAATCGTTCTTTGCTTTTATAACGTTCATGTGAGCCAGAAGTTGAATGTCCTTGTGGTTGCGTTACTTGCTGCACATGAATTAATACAGGAACATGTTCTGCACGCGCAACATCAGATGCTTTTTGATACGTTGCAATTAACGAAGGATAATCCCAACCATTTACGGTAAAAATTTCATATCCTTTTTCAGTTTCTGTACGTTGGAAACCTTTTAAGATTTCAGAGATGTTTTCTTTAGTAGTTTGATGTTTTGCATGTACCGAAATACCATATTCATCATCCCAAACACTCATTACCATCGGAACTTGTAAAACACCAGCTGCGTTGATTGTTTCAAAAAACAATCCTTCACTTGTACTAGCATTTCCAATAGTTCCCCAAGCAATTTCATTTCCGTTATCTGAGAACTTTTCAGTATCAATCCCAGAAACGTGTCTATATATTTTTGAAGCTTGTGCTAATCCTAATAAACGTGGCATTTGTCCAGCAGTAGGAGAGATGTCAGCACTTGAATTCTTTTGCTGCATCAAGTTTTTCCATTCACCATTTTTGTCCAAACTGTGTGTTGCAAAGTGTCCGCCCATTTGTCGTCCGGCAGACATTGGTTCTACATCAATATCTGTATGTGCATACAAACCTGCAAAAAATTGTTGAATGTTCAATTCGCCAATTGCCATCATAAAGGTTTGATCTCTGTAGTAACCAGATCTAAAATCTCCATTTTGGAATGCTTTGGCTAATGCTAATTGAGGAACTTCTTTTCCGTCTCCGAAAATACCAAACTTGGCTTTTCCAGTCAATACTTCCCTACGACCAAGAAGGCTACATTCTCTACTGATTACTGCTGTAGTATAATCGCGAATGATTTCTTCTTTGAATTGTTCGAATGAAATATCCTGTGTGTTCTCAATTTTTGCTTGCATAGTTTTGTGAATTGAAGTCTTGCAAATTTAGCAAAAATTGAGCGTTTTTGCAATAGTTAGAAGTATTAAAAAAATGCTAATAATTCAGAAAAAAGGCGATTTTAATGTGATTTATTTAAAATTCGTAGGAAAAAGACTTTTTCACTGATAATTATTTAATTTTTCAAATGAAAAAATGAAGATTTTTTGGACCTTGTAAATGTAGCAATTAGAATTGCTTATAAGTTACTTGAAATCTGTTTTAGTTTGCGTCAATTGTATTTGTAAATTATTGTACGCTATTTTTAATTTTATATTCAATACGTTTTAAGATGGCAACAAATTTTTCAAATTGATTGATATCTTTAATTCCATGTGCTGGCGTTAAAACAATTCGATCAGTTTGCTTTTTTGTAGTTTCTATATAGATTGTTTCGTCTATAATACTTTCTATAAAGAACTTATCAGAAGTGAGCTGTTTCAATAATTTTTTATTTCCACCAAACCAAAATTGTTTCAGAACATGTTTAGGAATAAATGCTCTCCGTTTGGGTAAAATAAAATCGAGAAATGTATTCCAGGTATCTTTTGGAAAAATAGTAAGCTCTGTATCGTAGGTTTTATCTAAATATAATGTAATTTGAAAAGGTACAGTATTAAGCATTGCACTATTAACCTGATTTAAATTGATTCTAATTTTAGCTCCATCAATTGCTATAATTCGGTCTTTAGGTAAATCTTCTGAATATATACCATAATACTTCTCCGCAAGTTCTTGAATTATACTCATGAAAATATAAATTACAAATACTTAATCTAAAACCACTTACGTGTGAATAGTTTCGTCAATGTTTTTGGACTTAACGTTACAATGAATCGAATACGTTCATCAAATCCTGGTTGTGCTATTTCCCAACCATTGTTTGAATATACAGGAATATAAAGTTCAAAATAATCAGGAACTAAGTTTAAACGAACTCCAGAATCGTATACAAATCGTGTGTTTACGTTTGAATTTTTTAACATTCCAACATCACCATATGCTTCAATCCATTTCCAAATACTATAACTCGCATTTACAGTTCCAATCCAGTTGTTTGAAAAAGGAGCATCAAGTTTAGATTTAAATCCACCTTCAGCAACAACTAATTGCTGACTGAATAATCCAGTATCTTCTGAACGTCCGTAATAATTGTAATCAAATAAGTAATCCGTTGGTCTATCTAGCGCATAGCTAAAGAAGTCTGAATTTGTATCATTGAATAAGAATTTACCCGCGAAGAAACGAACATTTAATTGTCTGTTATCTTGGAAAAGTTTTCTATAGTTTAGTGTAAACGAAACTTTAGAGAATCGTTTTGCAAACTGAAAATCTGTAAACCATGTCAAATGACGAATAGGATCAGGATTTGAATATACATAACGCGCATTGAATACACTGTAATTTGGTTCGTTTTCAATTGTAATATCAGTTGGTTGTTCACGCTGAACAATTACATATCTAAAGTCTAAGAACTCTTTTTGATTCGATCTAAAATCAGGATTTCTAAAACCAAACGTAATTTTTGGAACCAATCGCGTATAGGTTAAGTCTTGTTGATAATTATAATAATTTCCAGACATGGAAAAACGAGCAAAGTATAAGTCACTTTTACTTTCAATATCATGACGATATGAAATGCTTCCTGAACCTACCAATTGTTTTGAACGCAATCCGTATGAAGGTTTAAAATCATACAATAAACGTTTTGTTAGGAAGGTTTTATTGTAGAAACGCATTCCTGGCGTAAACCCATCATATAAGTTAAACTGTGCAATTGGCACAAAGAATATTTGATTGTAATGCGGGTTTTCGGCATCTTTAAAGAATGTGAATTTTAATTTTTTATTGTTTGCAAAGAAACCATTTAGTGATTTCCAGTTGTCACGTTGATTGAATTCAGGAATGATTTTGTCATAGTTTAATACCAATCGGTCAACACCTTCACGTGGAATGGTTACTGTTTTCTTCTCACCAATATTTGTGATCCAATGTTTTGAAACCACCGAATCATTTTTAATTCCGAATAATGAAATAGGGAAGTTGCCATCGTATTTGTTTTTAATGGTAACTTGTAGTGAATCTCCTGTTTTTTCTACTTTTTTTATTTTGTAATCAATTCGTTTTCTCGAATCTACATAGTTATCAAAATACCAATCGATATCTTTTGTAGCTTTTGATTCTAACAAATTTTGAAAATCGGCACGCGTTGTATTTTTCAATCGACTTGTTGCATAAAATTCTTTTACAAAGTCATCAATAATTGCATTGTCAAAGTAACTTTTTAGGTATTTTAATCCAACACCTGCTTTGTATTTGTTCCCAATATTATTATTGAATTTAGTTAAAGAGTCTTTGGAAGTACTTATTGGTTGATCAATGTTTTTACGCGCCATAAGCATAAATAGAAACGGATATTGATCATTGAATTTGAGTTTTGCAAACTCATATGTGCGAATTCCCCAAATTTTTGATAATCCGCCAGTTAGCTTCATGTCTGGATAGTAGGTTTCTGCATATACCATTAACATGTATGTTTCTAATGCATCAGAAATCCACTTTTCTGTACGCGTATCCATCCACATTGATTCTTGTAAGCTCTTTATTAGAATTGTTTTTAAGGCTTTCATTTCATATTGAAATTGATCAGTAAATGGACGAATGAATGAAGGCAATTGTCCCAATCCGTAGACTGGATTATTTTTGTAGTCAATTTTTGAAATCATCATTTCTTTTCGAGGAAATTCACCCAAATTTTCATGAATAAACTGCACAACTTTATCAATTGCAATCGCTTGCATTTTTTCATCTAAACCATATGCGTCTAGATTTGTAGTTATGTTTACTTTATCTGTTTGAAATGTTTTGAATTCAGAGTTTTGACGTAGTAATATTGTAATTTCTTTCTGATTTGATACTTTGAATTTCGTAATTCCTTTTTCACTTTCTTCTTGTGTATCCGCTGAAGAAACTACCGTGAATTTTTTCGGATAAATTAGTGTAATATCGTGTGTTGCCTGTTCTGTGTATAAATCATCAAGATTTTTATTACTGTAGAGTTTCCAACCATTTCTGTAGGCTGCAGGCGTTATGTACCAAAAACGTAAATTAAAATCACCATCACTTTTATACCCGTAACGAGTAAATTCGTCACTTGGCAATTTTACCGTATATTTTAGACTGAATGTAATGCTTTGATTTGGCTTTAAAGGTGAATTGAGTTTCACTTTTATAATATCTACTTGCTCTTTTAATCGTTCCCAAGCAATTTCATTTCCATTAAGATTGAAACTTTCAATTTTTGTATTTCCACGTTTCCTTTTTCGAGCTAGGTGAAAGTTACGGCGATATTCTTCAGCAAATCGTTTAGCTAAAGGTGTATTTTTTCCTGAAAAACTATGATTCCAATCGTTGAAATAAATTTCGTTTAATGTTGTGTTGGAATCATTTGTATATATAATTTCTTGAGAAATTTCAATACTATTTTCTTCGGCAAGTAAAGTTGCAAAAATTGTATTTTTGTGTTGTCCAAAAGCAAAAACGCTAAAGAACAATAGTAGGTAGGGAACGAAGTAGGCGCGTGTAGTGTTCAATTATTGTTTTATGAATTTTTTTGTTTCTGTATAATTTTCAATTTTCAAGTAATAGATGCCTTTTGGTAGTCTTGAAACATCTACGCTAGTAATATCGTTATTTTCTACCTTTCCATATATTAATTTACGTCCTAAAACGTCATATATAACATATTCATTGTTTTTTTGGGGAGAATTTAACAGAAATGCTAGTTCATTTAACGTTACATTACCACGAACAAAGTTAAATGAAGCTGTTTCTGCAAATTCTGAAGTACTTAACAATTGCTCATTTGTTTGTAATTCCATCACAACAGGCAAATGGTCACTCATGTCATGCAACGCATTACGCATAGCTACTGAATAGCTAGTTGTTGTGGAACCAGGAACTTCTGCACAGTCAGCAGAGTTAATTGCACGATTGTAACAATTTGAATTTTGATTGTTTCCAAACGATTTGTACGAACCAGGAACATAGAATAAATCTGTGTTTGTTAAGATATTTTCAGAAGTGAGAATGAAATCAAAACGATCGTCAAATCCACCAGAAGCGCCACCTAAGCCGCTTTGTGTACGTGTTGATTGTGTCAATACATCTATAAAACTACTGTTGTTGTGCCAATCTCCTAAGCGATTGATTGGATCAGTTAGCGTAATGAAATTTGTAGGATCTGTTAACTTATCAAACGTGATGTCATTACTTGTATACAGATTCAAATCTCCAGCAACTAATATTTTACTATTCACGTCAAGTGTAGAAATATAAGATACTAACTCTTCTACCATTAGAAAGCGTTTTAATTCATCTTCTGGCGAGTTTCCTGCTTTTAAATGACCTACAAATACTTCTAAAATAATAGGATTGCTAGCTTGATTAACCGTATTTAGTTTTAAAGTATATCTATTAAAATCACGGATTGTAGTTTGTACAATATCTTGTCCTTCTAAAATAAATTTAGAACTATCATAATAGATTAAGTTTTGCAACGAATTGAAATCTCCAGAATTATCATCTGAAGTGTTTGTGAAAAAAGTTGCTTGTACATAGTTAGGATTAATCGTTTGTAATCTGGTCAAAATTTGTCCAGCACCAAACGAGTCATTCAATTCACATATCATAAATAAATCGGGTTGATAGTCAGAAATAATTATTTCTAAGTCATCAATTCGACTTGGAGATATGTCAGGAAAATTCAACACATTGTAAAACATTGTCTTGATATTTTCCTGAGCAGTATTTTGTTGTAACCCTAAGCCTAGCAAGCATAGGATGAATAGCAATTTTTTCATTTTTTCTTTTTCGGGTGCGATTATTCTACAAAACTTCTTATTAGAAGTTAGGACTTAGATCAGTTTTCTTATAGAAAGCATCTAAGATGTCTAATACTTGATCTTCATTGTCAACAATGTGGATTAAGTCTAAATCGTGTGCGCTAATATTACCAAATTTGTCTAATAATGTAGCTTTTACCCAATCCATTAAGCCAGACCAAAATTCTGTTCCAACTAAAATGATAGGGAATTTGTCAATTTTTTTCGTTTGAATTAGTGTGATTGCTTCAAATAATTCATCAAGAGTTCCAAAACCTCCTGGCATTACAACAAATCCTTGTGAATATTTTACAAACATTACTTTACGAACAAAGAAGTAATCGAAGTTGATACTTTTATCAGCATCAATATATGGATTGTCATGTTGCTCAAATGGAAGTACAATGTTTAATCCTACAGAAGTTCCACCACCTAAGTGTGCACCTTTGTTACCAGCTTCCATAATTCCTGGTCCACCACCAGTAATAACTCCATAACCGTGATCTACAATTTTGTGAGCAATATCTTGAGCAAGTTGATAGTATTTGTCATCTGGTTTAGTACGTGCCGATCCAAATATGGAGACACAAGGACCAATTTGACTCATTTTCTCGAATCCGTTTACGAATTCACCCATGATTTTAAAAAGTGCCCAAGAATCGTTTGTTTTTATCTCATTCCAACCTTTGTGGTTTTTTTCTTTTCTCATATTCTATATTAATTTTTAATCAAAACGTGCTAAGATACTATTTTATGAAGACATGTGAATATACTTTGTAAGCTTATTGATATAAATTAGGTTTTTAATGTAAAGATAAAAACCATGCTAATAAGTATTGTGCTCTTTAACAAAGTATTATGTTGTTGTGAGAACGCTTTATTCGTGTAATAAACTTTACATATCTAACCATTTTTTAAACACAGAAACTTTATTTTTTCCAATAATGATATCAATTTCTGAAGTAGGCTGCATTTCTATTTTAAGTGCGCTATTACCGTATTTTATAATTTTATCAATGGCATAAATAGCAACAATAGTTTGCCTATTAGCTCTAAAAAATAATTTAGAATCTAATGTAGCGTATAATTGATCTAAGCTATCGTTTGCAGTATAGCGTTTACCATTTTTGCGTACAACATACGATATAGAGTTTTCCACATAGATATACGAGATATCTTCAATGGCAATAGGCATTAGTTCGTTTCTTATATAAGTGAGTAGCCGTTGTTTTGGTGCTTCTTGTTCAACTTCATTTGTTTTTTCTTCCGTAGAATTTATAGTTTCACTTTTTAATTCTGAAAGACTTTTTTGATAATTTTCTAGCGAGACATTTAATTTTGATAGATTTAAAACACCATCTTCAAACCTTGCAATTTTCTTATCTATGATTCGTTCGTATTGAATAGATAATACTCTAATGATGATTAAAAAGAACAATAACAAAACTAGTCCTAAGATGAGAAACATAGTTTTGATTTGATTTTTAAAAGAGTTGATTTGCAGATTTATGTTTTTTATATTTAAATGTGCAGCAATTATTAAATCAGAGTTTGCAATAGGTTGCAAGCCAATTACCTCTGAAGTTTCTGTGTCGCTTGGGTTTCTTTGAAGTAAATGTTCGTATAATTCTTCGCCAGTAATGACACTTTCTATATTAGAAATTATATTGCTTTTTTGCTCATTTTTTCTTCCAATTTTAGTGACATCTGGATAATTGACAATTTTTCCAGACCAATCAAAAACTGACAAGTAAATATTTTCATTTGCGCTACCTGAAATTGTTTTTTGAATGCTATTAATAATGACTTGTTTGTCTACATTATTAGCTAAAGCATCACCACTTATAATACTAACTTTTAATATTTCTTGTTTTGCTAGGTCGATATCATTTTGTAGTAAGCTGGTACTTTTAAATTTTACTACTGATGGCAAAAAAACAAACGTAATAAGTAGTACATATAACAAAACAAAACTGATGGTAGAGTACAGGTATATTTTATAGTTTTTCATTTACAATATTATACTTTTATATCAAAACACTAAAATAGTATATGAGTTGAATAAACTACTAAATCTCAACGACTATAATTCCGTTTTAATAGCAAAATTTCCATTTCACCTATTTTTAAACCATAATAAACGCAGGAAAAGATTATTTTTATCCGTAAATATTCTTAGATGTGCCACACTACTTTAAATAGTGTTGTAATGTAATTATGAAAATAAAAAAACGACATATAACAGTAATTTTATTATCGCTATTTTCGATAACACTAATTATAATATATACTATTGTAAATAGCGGAATAAAAGATACAACAAAAATACAAGCAGAAGAGACATTTACAACGAATGAACTTTTATTGGAACTTCAGGATGAGCATAAAAATTTAGATGGTTTTATTGAAAAAGCCATTGAAATTGAAGGTGAAATAAAAGAAATTACATTTAAAGCTGGAAAATATAGTTTAATTTTAAAAGGTGATTCTGAAAAAGCATATATTTTGTGTGAGATGCAAACCAATCAAAATAGTAGCATCGTAAAGCTTGAGGCTGGTCAAAACATAAAGTTGAAAGGAATTTTAAAAGGATTTTTAATGGATATTATTATATTACATTGTGTAATCGTATAAGGAGAAGTGTATGAATAAATTTTTACTATTATTTACTTTTATAATCTTCTTTAGTTTTAACGCTCAAACTAATGAATATATTGAGCGCCAAGGACAAGTTACTTTTTTCTCATATACTTCTGTGGAAAATATTCAAGCCACAAATAATCAGGTTTTAAGCCTTTTTAATCCAGAAACAAAGGAAATTGCGGTGAGTATTTTGATGCGAGCTTTTGTATTTAAAAAGTCGTTAATGCACGAGCATTTTAATGAAAGCTATATAGAATCTGATTTATATCCAAAAGCTACTTTTGATGGAGAAATTTTAGATTTTGATGTCACAGATCAAAACCCACAAACAAAAATCATAAAAGGAGAATTTACATTGAAAGATGTAACAAAACCTGTTGAAATGAAGGCTAAGATTACTAAAACTAATGATGGTTTTACTATTGAAGGATCATTAGAGGTGATGATTGATGATTATAACATTAATGTTCCGCCGTTATTATCGCCTAACATTTCAAAAAAAATAGAAGTATCGTTTAACTTTAATTATGCGCCCTATGAAAAGTAAATGTATCATATTTATACTTTTCATAAGTATATCGTCATCTATATCCGCTCAAAACCTTTTGGATAAGTTAAATAATGAGCAACAAGATTTTGACAATTATACAATGGCTACGTTTAAAGGTACACGATTATCCATTAGCCATTCTGTGGAAACACGTAAAAAGAATTCATTGGAAGTTTCGTTAATGACACGTTATTGGAATGTGCCAAATTCTGACGGACGCTCTTTTATTGCTGATAGAATGTGCTCTCGTATTGGATTAGATTATGGTATTTCTGATCGTTTGACTGTTGGATTCGGTTCTGGAAATCCAAATGGAATTATTGACACATATCTAAAATATCGATTGTTTCGACAAACGGACGATAATAAAAACCCAATAAGTGTCACCTTATTACAAACGGCAACGTACAGAACGCGTTTTCTTAATAATATAGAATCGCGTGGAAGTACGGGAGATAAATTTGCGTTTACTACACAGGCATTAATTGCACGAAAATTTACAAGAGATTTTTCATTTCAACTTGCACCAACGTTTATTCACAGAACTTCTTCACGTTCAGCGTTAGATGACCATAACCATTTTGCACTTGGTTTTGGAACGCGCTATAAATTGGGGAATCATGTTTCTTTAGTTTCTGAGTATTACTATGTCGCCAATGAATTAAAATCAAGAGAAACCTTTGGTGCGTTTGTATTAGGCGCAAATTGGGAAGTAAGTAAATTGTTATTACAGTTCAAAATGACAAACAATCCTATTTTCTCAGAAGATACATTTATAGTACAAACCTTTAAGAATTTCAATTTCAATGATGGAAATTTCTTCTTTGGGTTTCATGCAACTTATTATATTCAGTTGTAGATTTAGTGTATGAAATGTAGAGACACGCTTGATTAACAATTCAATTAGCAAATTCCTCTTATTCCACCTAAGTTAGATTTATCCAAGAGTTTTATAGAGGTTATTAATGGTTTCCTTTTTTGTCAAAAGTGTTCTTTTTTTTAATACCGTACATTTTTAATAAATCAATAAACCCCTTTTTTATTTTATCTACTTCAGACTGTGGCGTATCTTTTTCTAGAAAAATTGTTATACTAGATACAGTTTCCCCATTAAAATGTTCTTCAGTTTTTATGTTAATCTTTTTAGTTTCGATAGAATTATCGGGGAAAAATATTTGAATATATTTACTTTCTGCTTTTAGCTTTACTACTATTTTTGAATATTCTTTTGCGGTCAAATAATATGCTGTTGAACAAAGTTTAAAAGCTGTACAGAATTGTATGAATTTTATCGTTTTATTATGGTTAACGTCAACCTCCTCAAGCAAATAGTTGTAATTTTTTTTGCTATCATAAAGTTTATGTATATCTATTTTTTTACCCAAAGATTCAAGCGCTTCTGCTTTAGTTTGACTTGAACATTCTGCATAGATAAATAATAAGAAGAATACAATAAATAAATTTTTCATAAATGGGCAATGTTTTTTGAACTATGGTATACAACGTGTTTGTGTGTTGCTGGGTCTAAATTAGTAAAAGAAAACGAACCAAAGGAAATTTCGCTAAGATTTTCCGAGTCACACAGACCAAGCAATTGACTATACACGTTGTTGACTGCAGCAAAATAATTTATGAAATTTATTTCATCAAAAATCACATCATTAAATTCATTGTCCGTTATTCCATTCGTGAGATTAGTTACAAAATATTTAAAATCTTCAGGCAATTTTAATTTGTATTTTTTTTTCAAAAATAAGGATGTCATCCAAAGGTGCTTTTTTTGAAAAGTTATATTTGTTAGTTTTATCTAGCTTTTTTATTAGGCTAATTTTATTTTCTAATATATGTCTCATAAATTATTTGGAACGGTTTGTATAAGAATAGTAGCGGATTTTAATACACTAAATTTTAAGCTTAGGACTAATTGTAAATATAAAAAAGCGATTTCAAGTAAGTACTGAAACCGCTATTATTTTTATACTTTGTTGTATGGCATTTTTTGTTCAAACATTTACTACGTTAGTAAATCTATCATTTTAAGTGCAACATTTGATGCAGATGCAGGGTTCTGTCCTGTAACGATATTTCCATCCGATATAACATAAGATTCGAAAGGTTTGGCATGAGAAAATATTGCTCCTTGTTTTATCAATTCTTCGTCAAGCATAAATGGAATTACATCTCCAAGCGTATGTTTAGCTTTTTCTTCCTCAGCTTTTGTAAAGGAATTGACTTTTTTGCCTTCTAATAAGTTGCTCCCGTCAGATAATATTACATTAAGTAAAGCCGTTGGTCCATGACAAACAGCACCAATAATCTTTCCATTTTCATAAGTGTTTTTAATGATTTCTTTTACTAGTGGATTATCTACCATATCTGTCATTAAACCCAATCCACCTGGGAAGAAAATCGCATCATAAGCGGTTATATCAATATCACTTAACTTATGACTAAAGTTAAGTCTTTTATAACCGTTGCTCTCAATAAACTTCTTACTTATTTTCTCAGTTGAATTGTAACCAACATGCGGTGGAATACCACCAACGATACTTGCAAAATCTATCGTAATTTTTTTTTTAATAAATTCGAAATATGGGTCAGCTATTTCAGAAAATTCGAAGCCCGAAGTATGTTGTCCTGTTCCTGTTTTCTTTGTACTTGTTACTATGAATAGTATATGTTTCATTTCTTTCTTTTTTATTAATTACAACAAGAATCTTACTTTGATAATAAGACTCTTGTTGTTAAAATGATTATAATTAATAATCGTAATGCGGTGATTTCATATCTCTACTTGCCTCTTCAACTATTTCTCCATCAAATATTTTGGTTTGAAAGCTTACCCCAAATTCTCTTGGCTCATTTGGAAAATAGTTCCAGGCAAATTTTTGCGCACTTTCTAAAGAGTTGAACTCATATAAACCTCCAACGGTTTGAGTTCCTACACCAGACAACCACGTTTTTCTAACAAAGCCCTCTTGTTTTTTGATTCCATCATTGATTCTTTTCCAAGGTACTTCTTCAAATGGTACTGACATTTGTAACTCTGTATACACGAATACTTTTTTTAATTTACTCATGATTCTATATTTTAAACTATTTAGCTGAATTGCCAAACAATAGTACAAAGATGGGTAGTACTTAAAAATGAAAAGTTGTCTTATGACAACGTTTTATTTAATTTTGAGCGAAGTTTGCTTAGGGTTGAATTAGTCATACCAAGATATGATGCAACCGCTTTACTAGAAATACGAGAAAGTAGTTTAGGTTCGTGTTCCATAACCCATCTGAGTTTATCAATTCCTTCCATACCCAAAAAACTATAAATTCGCATTTGTGAATGAATAAAGGCAAATTCTATAAATTGATGATAAACATTAGCAAATTGAGGTATAGTATCAACTAATTTAAAAAAATCGTCTCGGTAAATAGTTAACAGTTCTGAAGGTTCTAAAGAAACTAGACAATCTCTTGACGGTTTTTGAAGGATAAAGCTAGTATTTGCAGATATAATAGAATCTTCTAACGCAAAGTATCCTGTAACTTCATTACCTTTGTTATCAATCTGATAGAGCTTTAAACATCCCTTTTTAATAAAATAGAAATGCTTGCATACTTGACCAATATTGCATAACATTTCATTTCGGGTTGTTTTAATAGGCTTAAAAGTTTTAATTATTTGTTGTAGTTCTTTCTCGCCTATTTCTCCGTGACTTTTTATATATTGTTCTAATTCTTTACACACTTTGTCTTTTAATTTTAGTTTTAATTCAAAGGTATGATTTGGTCATTACGCTAATATTGTCTTATGACCATCTTTTTTTAATTCTTGTTCTTTTAAATTTAGGTGAGGTTTTCTCAAATGACATCCAACGTAAGTATAACAGGAATTCCTGTTTTTATACCAATTTTAAGGAATAACAGGAACACATTTTATACAAGCTTTCTATTATTTTCTATAAATGTAAAACAAAGATTATAACTATGCAATGCGGTTTTCCGTAATACTTCAATAAGCTCAGCACAAGTGCTTCGATAAATTCAGTACAGCCACTTATAAAAGCCATCATTCTTAGTAATTTTTATAGTATAAAGTTGCTATTATATACAGTTTTTCTTGATCCTTTCAAGTGCTTCTGGAAGTTTTGTAGACATGAATTCTAGGTGTTCATCAAGAACATCAATTTCAACAGTAAGTGTAATTGTATCTGTGCCATCACTAAGAGCATAACTTTCAGTAGTTGCTGACCACTTTCGCGTTTCATCGTCAATAGGTTGTTCCTTTCCTTTTACGATAGTTCCAATATGTGTAAACTAAATAATTTCGCAAGGATTTTCGTAAGTAGGCTAGAGCTAGCAATTACTTATAGTCATTGTTAAGTGCTGTTTTTTATTTTCTAATCCATAGCTATGTACTAATCTATTAAATCTAATAGTGTAGCTAATTCTTTACCATACTCTATAAATGCGATGGTTTCATCTGTTCTAGCCAATTTAATTTTATTAAAAATGATTAATGCTTCGCCATTACTTTCTATATGATAAATCTGGTGATTTTCGAAAAAGCGAATGATTTCATCTGTGAAAAAAGATCGAATTTCAGATTCATTATTCCCCATAAGAAGGAATTTATTAGAAAAATCTGGATACATATCAAAATCAATATCTTTATAGCCTGTAAACGCCATCATGCGGTCAAATATTTTTTCTAACACGGCTTCTTTTTCCATGGTGAAAATAGGAATCTTCTTATTCAACTTTAAGATCATTAGCGTAGTATTAAATGTTTCAGCTGTAAAGGCCTGACCTTCATTGAAGGTTACGTCTGAAACTTCCCAAGATACATCTAAGTCATTAAATGTTCCTTTGAGACAATTGTATTTGCGTTCAATAGGTCTAATTTCAAAAAAGTGGAACTTCTTTAGATACGTCGTATTCCAATCAACTTGACTCGTGTATTGATAATCTTTTTCAGTTGCTAAATTTCGCAATCGCTTTTGTCGTTGCGATAATTTAGAGCTATTGCTAGTCAAACAAATTTTTAAAGCTCTATTATATGTTGATGATGAAACATGTGAGTCCAATCCAGTAATAAAGACTTCACCGCCAGAAGCTCTTTGTGTTTTTAAGTATTCCACCAGATAGTCCATATAGGTAATGCCTACCAATCTTGTTTTTGATAAATCAATGTTTACATCAGCTCCAGAAGGAATTTGAGCTACAAGTTTATCGACTTTTAAAATCCCTAAAAAATTAGCAATCCCTCTAATTTTTAAAACAAAACTGTCATCAGGTAGCTTTACTAATTTTGTACGTGACTTATAAACCATTTTAAAAAATTGAGGAATGGAAAGCTTTGCCAATAGCATGTGAGTCACCAGAGCCAATAATAATCCACCAAGTAATCCAATCAATAAATTTGTATAGAGTGTCAAAATCATCGTTGCAATAAAGAATATGAGTTGCTCTGTTCCTTGATTATACATTTGTTTAAAAACTGATGGTGATGCCAATTTAAATCCTGTATAAACAAGTAAAATGGCAAAAGCACATAACGGTACCTGTCTCATTACAGGGCTCAATACTACAATAAAAATGAGTAACAAAAGTCCTTGATACATGTTAGACCATTTTGTTTTCGCTCCATTATGGATATTAACGGTACTTCTAATAATTACCGCAATGATTGGCAAACCTCCAATCATACCAGCAACTACTGTACTCAATCCAATACCTGTTAAATCCTTATTCAAATCTGTCTTTCGTTTATAAGGATCAATTTTGTCTACTGCTTTTGCAATGGCTAAGGATTCAATACTTGAAATTATCAAAATGGAAAATACGGTTGTCCAGAATTCAATGGTATGTATTTTTCCAAAATTGGGATGCATAATGGAATCTGTAATTGTATCAGGAATATCCAATAATAGTTGAGGACCTACCTCATATGTTTTTCCAAAGAATGACAGCGTTTGTTCGTCAAAGAAATTAAAGGCATAGACAAATGGAATTGAAAGGGCTATAACCCACATAGGTGTTGGCAACAAATGGAAAATACGGTTACTAATTTTGGAATGAAACAGTAGTAAAAGTAATCCTGACACCGCAATAATCAACACAAAAGGATTGGCTTGCGGTAAGTATACAACCGCATCGATAAGGTTTTGTACAATACTAGGGCTATCAGAATGTGTGCCCATGGCAACATGGATCTGTTTTGCAAATATGATAATACCAATGGCTGCCAAAATACCGTGAATCACCGAACTATGGAAAATATCTGCTAATCGCCCTAATTTCAATACTCCTAATAACATTTGAAGTGCACCAGAAACAACTACTGCTGCTAATACATAATTAAAGGCTTGCCCTGAACCATCGTCCATTAAAACTATACCTAAAAGGATGACACCAATAACTCCTTTGGCAGGTCCGTTAACTGATATATGTCCTCCTCGATACAGCGTAGTAACCACACCTCCAACAATTGCTGAAAAGATACCTGCCATTGCAGGTGCTCCTGCTGCTAAGGCTATACCTAATGAAAGTGGTAAAGCAATGAGTGCGACACTTATCGCTGCGATTAAATCACTTTGCCAATTTTCAATTAATCCTTTAAAACCTTTTTTTGGTGTATTTTCCATTATTTAATTATTTGTGTTTTAAAAAAAATTGGATTTTCAACATGAAACATGTCAATAGATCATTTCACAATTCTTAAATCATGTGATATATGACTTAGCTTTACTTTTGAGGAATTTAAATCGATGATTTGTAACATAAAGTTGTATTAAAACTCTAAATATTGATTTTATTTATTAATTGCACCTAACGTAAGTATAACAGGAATTCCTGTTTTTATACCAATTTTAAGGAGTAACAGAAACACATTTTATCTGAGCTTCCCGTTATTTCCTATAAATATAAAACAAAGATTATAGTTATGCAACGAGATTTTTCGCAATGCTTCGATAAACTTTGCATAGGTATTTCGATATGAGATATTCAGTTGTATGTATAGATCACATTACACATGTTACATACAGTTTTTCTTGACCCTTTCAAGTGCTTCTGGAAGTTTTGTAGACATAAACTCTATATGTTCATCAAGGACATCAATTTCAATGGCAAGTGTAATTGAACCCGAACCTTCAGTAAGCGTATACCTTTCAGTAGTTCCAGACCACTTTTTTGTTTCATTGTCAATAGCTTGTTCTTTTCCTTTTGCGACAGTTCCAATATGTTTAAACTGAATAATTTTGTTTGGAATATGTATTTCGATGTTACTATAGATACCACTTAGGTCAGGAGCAAGGAACATAATTCTACTACCTTGCTTCAAACTATCCGCCACATAATACGAGCCTTCAAAAAATACAGCAGCCCAATCACGATAAGAGCTCTCATCCCAAAGCGCTTTCCAAATGGTAGTTTTCTCTGCCTTGATGTCAATGGAAAACTCTAATCTTTTAATCATCATTTTTTTAGATAAATTGTTACTAACGTTTTAAACAACTTGTTGTAAACTGGTTTTATTTTTTTGCTACTACCAAAATTTGATTGTCAATTTTGTCTTCATACATATATTTCTTTCTATGATTCCAAAGCTCACTATCAAGCCTCAAATCTGAACCATTTATCTCACCATTTTTGAAAAACAAAACTTGTCCGTTGATTACAATTTTTTTCCCATCACTTGTTTTTAGAGTTACTGGATAAAACCCCATTCTCATCTCTTCAGCATTTTTTGCTTTCTCTCTTATTTCTTTTGAAATTCCGTATTTGCTTGGTCGAACTTCTTCGATCTCATCTATAAAAATAATCTTGGAAAAATGATCAACATAATAACCAATTGGTGGTTGTGAAGAGATTTTAACTGTTACGAAATCAAGCCCTTCTCCATTCTTTAACGTCACTTTAGCTGGAGCATGCAAATTCATATTCCAATCAGAAGTTAGTCCAATTAACTCTAATTCAGATTTTAGCTTGTTGTTAAGTATCAATTCCTTTTTGGAAAACTCTTTAAGTGTCTCAATTTGCCCATCTGCAAACCTTTGGAATATTTTCCCCTCCTTGTAGAACTTAGATTTACAAATTGTACAATGAAATGTCTGAATGCTACCAATTTTTTCAGATTCCGAAATTCTCGAATCAAATTTAGATTCTAAATAGTCAGCTCCGAACCCAATTAAGTTTTTTTCATGGCAAACGGGACATCCAATTTTCTTTTTTTTCTTAAATAGTTTAAACATTTTACTTTAATAATGAACTATGATTTCGTTACGCGTTTCAAATAACTAATGTAGCAAATACAAACCGAATAGAAAATACGCAAGAATTTTTAGAAGTTGGTTAGTACTAAGGATTAATTTTATAAGGTGTTATTCAGCGTTTTTCATCATTTCGTTTATTCTATTTTCAGCTTCTGTTTTTAAAATCCCGTTATAATAATCGCTAACAAATGGATGTTCAAAATCTTCGTGAGGAAAAATTTCAGGTCTATCATTTCCGTTTTTTGTCATTACATCGCAAGGAATTGAAGATGTATCTTCATATTCAGGAATATTGCTACACAACCAACCAAAATATCCTGTTTCGTAATTCGGATTATTGTAATTTTCTTTATAATCTAAATAGTTTTTTTCGCTTAATGAAACCCAAAGTCCATATTCCAGCGTTTCACAAGCATTTTTTATTTTTTGAGTAAGTGTTACTCTTATAAAGCGGTCAATTTGGTCTTCATAATGAATTTCACAAAAGTCTGAATTCAATTTTCCAAGTTCAGTTTTTTCCTTATCAGAAAGGAAATCGTAATTCGCAGGTGATTTATAAGCTAAAGCTGGCCATTCCGAATGTACTTTTCCGCATTTAGAGCATTTAAATTCTGTTGGTTTATTTTTCTTTCTTTTCCAGAACATTTATTCACTTGGTTTTAATTTATTCTCCTTATTAATTCAACAACATTTTGATTTGAAGCACCATAACTTATAATTCCGATTTCTAATGGAGTATTTCTGAATTTTAAAATAGCTGTTTCAAGAGATTCTATAATCCAATCAATTTCGTTTCCAAATGCTCCACCTCCAACAAGTGTTAAGAAAACTTTATTGCTATCAGTTTTTTCTAAATTAATTAATGCAGCATGTAACGTTGCTTCATAAGTTGCTTCAAGAATTAATCGAGCAAAACTTTCCCAATAAATTGATTTCACATGTGAGTAAGCTACTGGCAAAGCAGAACAATATGCTTGTGAAACCAAGTGTTTTGAATTACGAATAGTTACCTCAGAATTCCATTGTATCCCAATTGTAAGCTTCTCCTTTAATTGCTCTCTTTGCTCATGACTTAGGTTATTGATTTGGGAACTTATATTTAAAAGACCTTCTTGATTGGCTAAGGCATAACCATTGTTCATTTTCCACAATAGCAATGCTTCATTATTCAATTCTTTTCCAATCAATTCTAGGCAATCGATTTGATTTGTTGAGGACTGACCTATTTGATTATTGAGAGGGACAAAGTAATTCCTATAGATGGTTCCTGCTCCACAAGCTATTGCACATGCAGGACCTTGGGTGTAATCTCGTTCGTATATATCAACACCTCTTTCAGGTGTAACATGCGGCCCAACCATTTCTAATAAATTGAATTGAGACGCAGCTTGAAATAAAGCATCTTTATTTTTTTGGTCACAGTGTATTTCTTGAACATCGCCTACAACTTCCTTAATACTTATCCTGTCTTTATAAACCTCCATTGAAGATCGTTCTTTCAGTTCTTTTAAAGAAGGAATTTCAAGTGTTCCAAATTGAAAGGACTTTCCATTGATTTTTGAGAGTAAGCTTGTCCCTTCAATAGAAATATTGTCCCTAACATTTTCTGGGGAAACTTCTTCAAATCCAACTAAGTCTTTAAACCACATATTTAATTTTATTATCGATAACGATATTTGTATATAATTCCGTTACGCGTTTCAAATAACTAATGTAGCAAATACAAACCGAATAGAAAATCTGCAGGAGTTTTTAGAAGTAGGTTAGAACTAAGCAATTAAATATATAGGTTATTGTGCCTAACTTATTTATCTTTTAATCCAACCTGATTATTTCCATTATTACATCCATAGCTTTATCTGTTCCATCAAAGTAATCTGATGATGATGAACTTACAGGAATATGTGGAGCAATCCATTTACGAGTATCTTCTGCTTTTGAAGTTTGATGAAATTGGGTAGAAATTAGTCCCATTAATTCTGAATATGGCAACTTAAACCATCCCGCTTCACCAATGTGATTAGGTTTTGAACCACTTGGTTCACCGACTAGAATTGGGTTTGTGTATTTTGTAATATCAGTCAATAAATTTTGCCCAGCAGAAAAGGTTTCACGGCCAATTAACACAAAAACTTTCCCATTGGGATTCATTACTTCAAAATTGATTATAGTTTTTAGCATAGGAGGTAATATAGAGCCATTTCCACCGTGATTATGTCTTAAATCCAAGATTAAATTTTCAATATTGTTTTGAGTGATTTTAGTACGCAGTTCAATATTAAATTCTTTTAAAGATTGTGTTTTTTTCTGAGTTACCGCATTGAATTGAATATAGATCGTATTGTTTAACGGAAACAATTTATACCAATAGGGATCATTAATATTTGATAAAAACAAAGGTTGTTTATCGCCTTTAAGTTTTGACATTTTTGGAAAACCTCTAAAATTCCATTCAATAGAATTTAGCGTTACTCTTTGAGATTTTCCATTTGAATCACGTATAGTAAGTATTACTTGATTTGTGTTTTGAATAATGTCTAAACCCGCAAGTACGTCAGGCATTCCCAAATAATAAGGTCCAAGCCACAGTGTTTGCATACTATTATCTCTAGCATTTACAGCATTGGTCTTCTGTAGCGCTTCATTAATTGGAGTGTTCCCAATTGATTCTACTTTGTAACCAATCCATTTCTCAAACCCTTCATTGGCATCAATTATAAAAATTCCATCTTCAAATTGATAAAGTTGTATTGGTAACTTTTTTAATGCTCCTTTGTTGGGAGAAGTAGGAATAATTAGATTGTGTCCATTACCTAAACGACCAATGACTTTCATTATTTTAACTACTATTTGATTGTCAGACAGCGCGGTTAAATTTGTTTTTATTTTTAAAAATTCATTTGTCAGATTTGTTTTGCTAATAGCATGATTTGGGCTATAATGCAACTCATTAATTCGCTTTTCTAAATATTCAATATCTTTAGTCCAAGCTTCTTCACGAGTTATATTTTCAGTATTGTTATTTCCAAAAAGCTTTGCAAAATCATTTTCTTTACTAAAGTTTTTAAAAGCTGAACTATTTTTCACAAATGGCTTTTCATCATAACGTGAAGTAAATCCTTTTTCTAACCATAGTAATGAATTAGTCTTGTCTCCATCTTTAGCATATGCTTTAGCAATCTTTATCATAATATCATTTGAAGGAGCTGAACCTGTTGGGATTTCTCGTAAGATGGTTCCGCCTAAATTCAAAGTTTTTTTTAATGCTATAATTGCATCTTTATAGTGGTTTACTTGATAATAGGAAAGTCCAAGTAAATAAAACAAATCAGCATCATTTTGATAAAGAGCTGTTAAGTTTTCTAAAATTGGGATAGACTCTTGCCATTTTTCATTCTTAACTAATTTTAGTGCTTCGTTTCTTTGATGAAAGTAATCGATTGCACTTTTTAATTCAATATTGTTTGTTTGAGAAAATGTATATTCGCTATTGAGGAAAACCAATAAAAAAACACATACTATAGTTATTCTTTTCATATCTAATTCTTACTTAGTAAATGAAAGATTACTGTAAAAGTGAATTGTTACACTAAAGCTGGTTTTAATTGGTTATGCCCGTAATTGTAGTTATATATTGTTGACTACAGTTTTATTTCAATATTTGTTTTAGATGATGTTCTATATGTTCAACATAATCTGTCATTAAAAATCGCAAATCAGTACTGTTATCCTTATCCAATTCAATCTTATAGTTTAGCGTTTCTTCTGTTTGTAGCTTCATTATATTTAAAATTCGATGATTGAGTGCATTCCAAAATTCAACAATTTCTTTTGTTTCCGCATTTTGATAGTCATTCGCCTGCACTAATTCATTTTGATTATAATTTCTGATTCGATACGGTTTGTTTTCAAACTGAACTTCTGTAAATCGTTGAAGATTGTTAATTCCAGAATCAATTAAATGCCCTAGAATTTCTTTTTTTGACCATTTTTCAATTGACGCTTTTCGACTTACTTCTACCTCAGAAGCTTGCTCAAAATAATCTAAGCCCTTAGTTAATAATTGTTGGAGTTTGGTGGTGGTTTTGGTCATTTTTTATGTTTTTGCTAGCGTTTTTGTGGAGAGACTAAGATAGCAAAAAAAGGAGGAATCGTTATTCTAGAACTTTAAATTAAATCAATCTGTTTACAATTCTATTTAGTTGCTTGTCGGTTAAAACAGGTTCAAAATAATTTAAGTAAGCATTCAATTCCTTTAGTAGTTTTATAGTAACATACTTAAATTTAGCTGCTGGTTTATGATGAATCATCACGATTAGATTGCGTATAGGAATTTGTTGTTCTCCCCAATGATGATCATTTAAGGTGATATTATTCGAAATGTATATGTAAAGAGCAAAATTGGCCCGTTCAATTTGTTCAATTGGCGATCGTAAGCTAAGAGAATCGACAGATGATTTACTCCAATTTTTTGTTTCAATTATAAAAATTCCTGCTTTTGAAATTAAGAGATGGTCAATTTGTACGGAACTAATTGTTTGATTCTGTTTTTTGTAAAAAATAGAATGAGAAAACCTCAAATTAAAATCATTGATTAAAACATAATCATCTGAAAGTTTCTTTATCTCTTTAACAACTAAATTTTCTCCTATTGCTCCTGAAATTAGGTTTCTTGAGTTTTCTACGACCCTACGCGTATACGCTAATTTTTCAATTTTAGATTTTGCTTTTTGTTCAATAAGATACTGTTTGTCAGTTTTATATTTCTTTATAAAAAGTTCATCGTTTTCTATCTTTTTAGTGATTCCTATTACAGATGAACCTATAAGTTGAGTTTTGTTTTTTACAAAATGCTTAGATTGCTTTTTTAGAGAATACAGTCTAACCCTTGAAAGTATCTTTTTTAAAAAGTTACCATTAGTATGAATTGAATCAATTTTTGTCTGTAAATCAGAAATTCGATGCTCTATTTTTTTAGTCTCTAATTTGATTATTTCAGCTTTTTTCTGAATTCTTTGCTCAAGGATATTGCAAGTTTCGGAGTATTCTTTTTCTAAAGTATCTGATGTATCATTCAGAATTGCGAGTTTCTCTGAATTATAATTTGCCAAAAAATCATTAATCTCCCTCACAGAACTAAATCTGGTAATTCCTTTGTCCTCTAACTCAGATTTTAAGGATTTTAATGATTCTATAGTTCCGTATATTCTTGCCATTTACTTTATAGTTCATATATTTTTTCTATCAATTCAATATGATCACTTACAATATCTTGGATATCTATAATGGAATTAAGGTACTTATTAAAAAGAAGTGAAGAATAAAATTCATCTGAATTATTTTCAGTGGTTTGAAATATATTAGTACCAAAATGTACTTCAAAACTCTTAATAAAATTTGCAACTAAATATTTGTTGAAAAAATAACTTATACAATTTGATGCTATAGTATCACGAATAAAGTCATTATATGTAATGTTTTTTAATTCTGGTCTTGATTCTTTTTTCTGCCCCTCAAATTTCTTTTCGAAAATCGTAAATAAATCTGATGTAGGGTCTTTAAATTTTATTAAAACATCACTTAAGTACTCATCAATAAATAAACTAACTCTTATAGGGACTTGATTAGACAACTTGATCATTAAGGTTTTTAATTTATTAATGTCACTAAATAAAGTTGATTCAATACAATATCCGTTATGACAAAAACTTAAACTTGAACACGTTTTTTTATTTAACTGAATTTTTAAGTCATCTCTCGACATCGTGGTAGAAAAATCCTTATCAAAAATTACAGTAAGCGTTTTATTCTTAAATATCTGTAGCAATAACCTTTTATTGAAGTCTATTTTTTTAAGAATAAAATCCTTACCTCTTAAATGATAGAATGTAATATTTTTTACAATATTTTTAGAGCCTTCTAATCCTTTATATTTTTTTACCAATGTTTCGAGGTACTCAATATCATCATCTCCTTCCACAAGACATATTGTATTTGTAGAATTAAGCTTATCTAAAGCTAAAATAATTCCCCCTAGTTCTTGCTTTATAATATCAAAATCTGAAATATGAAGGGGTTTTAAAGCCCCTGATATTTTATTTTCTTGATTAATATAAAATAGTTCACCTTGATTTAATTTGCTGACAAAGCTATCATTGTGTGAGATCAAAAAAGTTTGGGTATTAGTTATTTTTTTTAATTCTCTAAGTAATTTATGCTGAAGTTTTATATGAATATGTGAATCAGGTTCATCTATAAGTAAAACATTTATTGCATTTTCTAAATAACCTATTGTTGAAAATATTTCTGCTATTTGTAAAAAACCACTTCCTTGAAGGTGGAGATCTAATTCTTTTTGCCCATCAGAGATTCTTAAATCAATATATTCATCAAGATTTGAACGATTTTTATTTCTATAATTAAAAATATATTTAACACCTAAAACATTTTCAATTTGAGTTGTTAGTAATTCTAGTTTAATATTATCTTTTTGAATAACTTTATTTCTTAGTACTTCCCCAGATTTACCTATAGAAATCTTTTTTAAAACCTGACCAGTATTCATATATGGTTCACGACTTAAAATATTTGCAACAGGCTTAGCTTGATAAATAAAAATAGCTTTGTCAAGTTTTATATTTTTTCTTTTAAGAGAGTCTGAAAACCTCACAAATTCAGAATGCTTAATTGTTTTAAATCTAAAATAAGAATTAGGTATCGCTTTTGGTTTACCAATTTCAAATGTGAGTTTAAATTCCTCTATTTCTGAACAGATATTTAAAGTGATTTTTGTTTTATTAGGAGCTTGGTTAAATAAATCAGTATCATTAATTAATCTTAAAAAACTAAATTCACTAAAAGGTATGTAACTCTCTTTTCCATCTACTTTATAAAATTGAGTTTTATTAGATTTTAGAATTCTATCATAGCATTTTTTCCATAAAAGAATAGATTCAAATAGAGTTGACTTACCTATGTTATTTTCACCAATTATTACATTAAATCTATGATTAGTTTCGAAAGTTATATTCTGATATGATTTAAAGTTTTCTAATTGAATTTCCTTTATATGCATTTTTCTTGTACTAAGTTAGGTCTAACAAGAACGTATTTTATCTCAACTTCCTGTTATTTTGTATAAATGTAAAACATTGCTCAAGTCTAAAATTACGGTTTCCCGCAACCTTTCAATAAACTACACATTACACTTAAGAAAAGAACAAAAAAAGCAACTAAAAACCCAACACAATGAGTTCTTAATTGCTTATATAACATTAAACATTCTTGAGATATTCAATATCAGTTTTGTTTGGTTTTTGGATAATTAGGAATATGTAAGCCTAGAATAATGTTATGCTCCGCAACTTGCAGAGAACCATCTAAAACAATGTTTAAAATACTGCTTCCACCACGATTTTCTAATTGCTTTCTTTTGTCTGCTGTTAACAAAGAATCATCGTCAAACTCTAAACTATCTGTATAATATTCCGTATCAATGTCTGGCTCTTTAATAGACAAATGGATATGTGCAGGACTATCACGATTTGGATAAGGAGCAGGACGAATGGTGTAAATAGCGTAGTTTCCGTCTGCATCCGATTGTACCCAACCACGAATACGACCGTGTCTTTTCGATTTGCCTTTGCCACCAGCATAATAGCCATTGTTGTCGGTTTGCCAATAATACACGATAACATTTGGAGCAGGAGTAGTGCCGTCTCGTTTGAATATTTTTCCCGTAACCAGTAATTTTTGACCTTTGTCGTTCCAAGCTACGCTGGTGTCTATTGACTGAATATTCTTTGGCATGTCCACATACATCAATTTGCAACCATCACAGCCACCGCCAACAATTTTGTTTTGATGATTCTTTGTAGGCGTTTTGTTTCTTATGGTCTGTCCGTTGCAACTTATGCATGATAATAGGAATAAGAAGACGCATCCAACACTCAATATATTTTTCATGAATTAAAATTTAAAATGAGTTTCAAAAATGAACTAAATCTTAAGTCTTGAAAAGAGAAAACCCAGCAAATAGGCTAAGTGGAGTGGTGTAATAGCTTAGTGGTTGAGCAATGCATTCCAATTATGGCGGTAATGTCTGCTGAGTCGAACAGATTGTCCGTTGGAGAGTATTCCATCATAGTCACCATTTTTTCGCGATTTCAATTCGGTAACATGATTTTTGTTGATTATAAAGGAACGATGCACTCTAAAAAAGATTTCAGCGTCTAATACATTTTCAAGTTTCTTTAAACTCTCGTCATGGAGGAGTTTTTGATCAGCTGTAAATACCATTGTATACGGTTTATCAGCTTTGATCAATAGAATAGATGAAATATCAACTTTAATCCTGCGCGTACCATTCTTTACGGTGATGGTCTGTTGAATGGGAAGTTGTTGCTTTAACTGTTTCCTACTTTTAAGATAGTCAAACACAAAAGGAATAAAAAGGTATATAATAACTGTGATGTGCAACTGATTGGAAACAACATGCTTTAACATGGTTGAAAATCGGTGTGGTACCGTGAAAATAAGCGTACTTCCTGCAATAAAAATAGAAGTAAACACAAACATATGTACAAAGCTTAATATCCCTGCTGAAGTGAATGCATACAATATTTTATGAGTGAATGTTTTGGGTTGAAACTTTGTATAGATGAAATTCCCAATGTATATAAAAGGAATAAACAAAAGCCAATAGATATTATAGAGCATAGTATCTGTCCAATAAAAACCCGTCACTCGGATTCTAGAAAAAACATAGTCTTGGAAAATAGCCAACCCATAAATAACAATTGAAACAAGTAGGATCACTCTAAACTTTGGAGGAAAGTGTTTGGATGTTGTTGTATGAAGTTGCTGTGTGCTCATGAGTATACCATAAAAGTAAAACAAAGATTAGGGACATACAAGTTATACTGAGCGGAGTAGAAGTATAGACTAAGTTAAAAAGTCTTATTTTGCGAAATTCGCAATGAAACTATCATTTTTACATATTTCATTGCAGAATTCTTAATATAAACACTCGCGAAAGCTTCTCGCAGCAATGCGACAGGCTTTCCAATACGTTTGAAACCTTCTCGCAGCGCTGCGAGAAGCTTTCCAACGTGTTTAAATCGTTCTCGCAGAGCTGCAGGAAGCTTTCCAATGCGTTTGAATCGTTCCTGCAGACGTGCAACAGGCTTTCCAACGTGTTCGAAACGTTCCTGCAGTCGTGCAACAAGCTTTCTTAGGTTCATATTTTTTTCATTTTTCCAAAATTCAGAAGTTTTTCAATCTTTATATAAGAACTTTCACGGGCTATTTTTCCGCTTCACCATGTTTATATTGTATGTATAGGGCTTTCGAGACTTTATTTGCATCATAAAATTAATCAAACAAAAAAAAGAAAATGATGAAAAAGTTACTCGATTATTGGTGCAAATATCTATTTGTCCACCCAAAAGAATTTATATTTCTAACCTTAGTTTTATTTGGCTACAGTTTTTCAAATGCTCAAATAGTAATTAGTGAAGTAAAAGAAACAGGATCTGTAGAGCTAAAAAATCTAGGAGCAACTACGGTTGATGTTTCTACATATTGGTTATGTGATTTTCCTGCCTACACGCAATTAAGTAATGCTTCTATCACTGTTGAATCGGGAAGTTTAATGATGACTGCTGGTTCTATTGTAGAAATTAGCGGTTTTAATTTTATTGATAGTGATGATGGCGAATTAGGATTATATTCTTCTTCAGCCTTTTCAAGTAGTGCTGCTATTGTCGATTATATCGAATGGGGATCTACAGGTCACCAAAGATCTGGTGTAGCGGTTGCTGCAGGAACTTGGACAGCAGGGGATTTTATCCCAGCTTTTGATAGTTCATTATCAATTCAATTTGATGGTAGTGGAAATACAGCTGCTGATTATGGAGCATATGTTTCTACTTTAGGAGCTGAAAATGGTACATGTCCAGAACTTCCAGACGGAGGAATGGTAACACTTGCAGACGGTACATCTACCTCTTATGCTAATTGTGCTGGTGATATCGTATTTGATGTTGCACACACTACGACAGCCCCAAACTTATCGTATTGGTACATTATCACAGATAACAACGACAACATCTTAGCATGGCAAAATTCAGCAAATGGAAACACCTTAGATTTAAGTGCAGCTCCAGCAGGCGAATGTCACGTTTGGGGATGGAATTACAGAGGGTTACCAAATCCAGTAGTAGGTGATCATATTTCAACACTTTCAGATGATGATTGTGAAGACATCTCAGATAACTGGGTAACAGTATACAGAGAAGTTCCTGATGGTGGAATGGTAACACTTGCAGACGGAACATCTACTTCGTATGCTAACTGTGCTGGTGATATCGTATTTGATGTTGCACACACTACAACAGCTCCAAACTTATCGTATTGGTACATCATCACAGATAACAACGACAACATCTTAGCATGGCAAAATTCAGCTAACGGAAACACGTTAGATTTAAGCGCTGCACCAGCAGGTGAATGTCATGTATGGGGATGGAATTACAGAGGATTACCAAATCCAGTAGTAGGTGATCATATTTCAACACTTTCAGATGATGATTGTGAAGACATCTCAGATAACTGGGTTACCGTATACAGAGAAGTTCCCGATGGTGGAATGGTAACACTAGCAGATGGAACATCTACTTCGTATGCTAATTGTGCTGGTGATATTGTTTTTGATGTTGCACATACTACGACAGCTCCAAACTTATCATATTGGTACATCATCACAGATAACAACGACAATATCTTAGCATGGCAAAATGCTGCTAACGGAAACACGTTAGACTTAAGTGCTGCACCAGCAGGCGAATGTCATGTTTGGGGATGGAATTATAGAGGATTACCAAATCCAGTAGTAGGCGATCATATTTCTACGCTTTCAGATGATGATTGTGAAGACATCTCAGATAACTGGGTTACCGTATACAGAGAAGTTCCTGATGGTGGAATGGTAACACTTGCAGACGGAACATCTACTTCGTATGCTAACTGTGCTGGTGATATTGTTTTTGATGTTGCACATACTACTACAGCTCCAAACTTATCATATTGGTACATCATCACAGATAACAACGACAATATCTTAGCTTGGCAAAATTCAGCAAATGGAAACACCTTAGATTTAAGCGCTGCACCAGCAGGTGAATGTCATGTATGGGGATGGAATTACAGAGGATTACCAAATCCAACAGTTGGCGATCATATTTCTACGCTTTCAGATGATGACTGTGAAGATATCTCAGACAACTGGGTTACAGTATACAGAGAAGTTCCCGATGGTGGAATGGTTACTTTAGCAGATGGTACATCTACTTCGTATGCTAATTGTGCTGGTGATATCGTATTTGATGTTGCACACACTACTACAGCTCCAAACTTATCATATTGGTATATCATCACAGATAACAACGATAACATCTTAGCTTGGCAGAATGCTGCTAACGGAAACACGTTAGATTTAAGCGCTGCATCAGCAGGTGAATGTCATGTATGGGGATGGAATTACAGAGGATTACCAAATCCAACAGTTGGCGATCATATTTCTACGCTTTCAGATGATGACTGTGAAGATATCTCAGACAACTGGGTTACCGTATACAGAGAAGTTCCCGATGGTGGAATGGTTACTTTAGCAGATGGTACATCTACTTCGTATGCTAATTGTGCTGGTGATATCGTATTTGATGTTGCACATACGACTACAGCTCCAAACTTATCATATTGGTATATCATCACAGATAACAACGATAACATCTTAGCATGGCAAAATGTAGCTAACGGAAACACATTAGATTTAAGTGCAGCTCCAGCAGGTGAATGTCATGTATGGGGATGGAATTATAGAGGATTACCAAATCCAGTAGTAGGTGATCATATTTCTACGCTTTCAGATGATGACTGTGAAGATATTTCAGATAACTGGGTAACAGTATATAGAGAAGTTCCTGATGGTGGAATGGTAACACTTGCAGACGGAACATCTACTTCGTATGCTAATTGTGCAGGTGATATTGTTTTTGATGTTGCACATACTACTACAGCTCCAAACTTATCGTATTGGTACATCATCACAGATAACAATGACAATATCTTAGCATGGCAAAATGCTGCTAACGGAAACACGTTGGATTTAAGTGCAGCTCCAGCAGGCGAATGTCATGTTTGGGGATGGAATTACAGAGGATTACCAAATCCAACAGTTGGAGATCATATTTCTACACTTTCAGATGATGATTGTGAAGACATTTCAGACAACTGGGTTACAGTATATAGAGAAGTTCCAGACGGAGGAATGGTTACTCTAGCTGACGGAACATCTACTTCTTATGCTAATTGTGCAGGTGACATCGTATTTGATGTTGCACACACTACGACTGCTCCAAACTTATCGTATTGGTATATCATCACAGATAATAATGATAACATCTTAGCTTGGCAAAATTCAGCAAACGGAAACACTTTAGACTTAAGTGCAGCTCCAGCAGGCGAATGTCATGTTTGGGGATGGAATTACAGAGGATTACCAAATCCAGTGGTAGGTGATCATATTTCTACGCTTTCAGATGATGACTGTGAAGACATTTCAGATAACTGGGTTACCGTATATAGAGAAGTTCCCGATGGTGGAATGGTAACACTTGCAGATGGTACATCTACTTCGTATGCTAATTGTGCTGGTGATATCGTATTTGATGTTGCACACACTACAACAGCTCCAAACTTATCGTATTGGTACATCATCACAGATAACAACGACAACATCTTAGCATGGCAAAATTCAGCTAACGGAAACACCTTAGATTTAAGCGCTGCTCCAGCAGGTGAATGTCATGTATGGGGATGGAATTATAGAGGATTGCCAAATCCAGTAGTGGGCGATCATATATCTACCTTATCGGATGATGATTGTGAAGACATCTCAGATAACTGGGTAACAGTATACAGAGAAGTTCCTGATGGTGGAATGGTAACACTTGCAGACGGAACATCTACTTCGTATGCTAATTGTGCAGGTGATATTGTTTTTGATGTTGCACATACGACTACAGCTCCAAACTTATCATATTGGTATATTATCACAGATAACAATGACAATATCTTAGCATGGCAAAATGCTGCTAACGGAAACACCT
Organism: Kordia sp. E; assembly: GCF_056033805.1. NCBI lineage: Bacteria > Pseudomonadati > Bacteroidota > Flavobacteriia > Flavobacteriales > Flavobacteriaceae > Kordia > Kordia sp. E. Next base: position 170,497 of record NZ_JBRASR010000004.1, on the reverse strand, counting down.
TAGATTTAAGTGCTGCACCAGCAGGCGAATGTCATGTTTGGGGATGGAATTACAGAGGATTACCAAATCCAGTAGTAGGTGATCATATTTCTACGCTTTCAGATGATGATTGTGAAGATATCTCAGATAACTGGGTTACGGTATACAGAGAAGTTCCAGATGGTGGAATGGTTACTTTAGCTGATGGTGTAACAACATCATATACAGGAGATGCTGGAAACATCATATTTGATGTTGCACATACGACTACAGCTCCAAACTTATCGTATTGGTATATCATTACAGATGACAACGATAACATCTTAGCATGGCAAAATGCTGCTAACGGAAACACGTTAGACTTAAGTGCTGCACCAGTAGGTGAATGTCATGTTTGGGGATGGAATTACAGAGGATTACCAAATCCAGTAGTAGGCGATCATATTTCTACGCTTTCAGATGATGATTGTGAAGATATCTCAGACAATTGGGTCACTGTAACAAGGCAAGATCCTTTAAGTGTTGAAGATTTTGAAAATAGAATTGATTTTAGTGTATACCCAAATCCAACGAATGACATATTAAATCTGAAAAGTACATCAAGCCAATCATTTGATGTCGTTATAGAAATTTATGATGTATCAGGAAGAAGAGTATATCAAGAAAATGGAAACTTAAATAATACAATACAAGTTAATATTTCTTCTTTTCAATCAGGAGTATATTTATTAAACATTACTGATACAGAAAGTAACTCAAAAATTACAAAACAAGTAGTTAAGAAATAAAGATTAGAGTTTAGTTTTACGTAGTTTATTATTAATTCAAGTGTTGAAAAGAGTGTTTCTTAATTGAAGCACTCTTTTTATTTTCTCTTAAAGCCTTTCGTAACCAACGTTATTATAAATGAAGGCGATTAAAAGTACTTCAACAATTATAGTCAAACTCAATGCTAAAATTAAAATAGGTTTTTCTTTCATTCGTTATTCATGGTATCTCCTCAAATTGTGCTAAACTTTTTTTTAGATTCATAATTTCTAATTATACACGACTTAAGTTAGCTGTAGTTTTTAACTCGTTTTTGTGGAGTATATTTTCACTTCATCTCCGAGAACTCCAAACCCTTTTGAGTGATATTTCCAACCTTTCTTTTCATAAAAGTCATTTAATTCCGTGGAAAGATATAAAGTGTCAAATCCTCTTTTTTTAGATTCATTAAAACTGTGTTTCAATAATTTTTCAGCCAAACCTTGATTTCTAAAGCTTTCTTCAATATATAAACAGGCAAACCAAGGCATTAAATCTTGTCGGCTTATTATGTCATTAGTCAATAATGCATAACATCCAACAATTTCTTCCTTATTCAGTATTAAGTAGAACTTTGGAATAGATTCATGATCAAATGAGTTTTCAATACAATTCTTGTAAAAATTAAAATTAGATTCATTTCCCCAATTTTTCCAAAAGTAATCAACACCTTTTTCTATTAAATTACTTTCCTTGGTTATTAGTTCTATTTTCATTTTTTTTATAATTAATCACAACCTATACATAACAGGAATTCCTGTTGTTTCTATTTTGAAAATTACGCAATGAGTTAAAACTAAAAGAATCTTTAGTAATTTCAAAAAAACGAATCAGATTTTAAGACTTTCTGATGTTTACTATTTCACCAACCGTACGAAAGTAACTTTCAAAGGCTATTTTTCCGTTTCACACTATTTTCATTGTAAACAGTGACTTTTGAGGCTTTATTTGTACCATATTATTATTGAAATTAGCAATTCAAGAAAATAAAAGTGCTGTGAAAAAGAATAAAGATTAGTTTAGTTTATATAGTTTATTTATTAATTCAGAGGACGAAAAGCGTGTTTCAACTAAGAAACACGCTTTTTTATGTGTAATGTGTATTTGAATTTCTTGTTACACCAATTCCTTCTTCAAAAAACGTGCTGTATGACTTTTTTTATGCTTAGCAACTTCTTCAGGAGTTCCTTTTGTTACGACTTGTCCGCCGCCTTTTCCACCTTCATAACCTATATCAATGATATAATCAGTCATTTTAATCACGTCCATATTGTGTTCAATAACTACAATGGTGTTTCCTTTATTGACTAATTTATTCAGTACTTCCATTAACACACGAATATCTTCAAAATGTAGTCCAGTTGTAGGTTCATCTAAGATATAAAATGTATTTCCTGTGTCTCTTTTTGATAATTCTGTTGCTAATTTTATACGTTGAGCTTCACCACCAGAAAGCGTTGTACTTTGTTGCCCAAGTGTGATATAACCCAAACCAACATCTTTGATGGTTTTTAGTTTACGATAGATTTTTGGAATGTGTTCAAAGAAATTTACGGCTTCATTCATCGTCATGCTCAATACATCCGCAATCGATTTTCCTTTGTAACGAATTTCCAGCGTTTCACGATTGAAACGTTTTCCTGTACACGTTTCACATTCAACATACACATCTGGTAAAAAGTTCATTTCTATCACACGTAATCCACCACCTTGACAGGTTTCGCAACGTCCGCCTTTTACATTAAAGCTGAATCTTCCTGGTTTGTAGCCACGAATCATCGCTTCAGGAGTTTTGGCATATAAACTTCTTATTTCACTAAAAACGCCTGTATATGTAGCCGGATTTGAGCGTGGTGTACGACCAATTGGCGATTGATTGATATCAATTACTTTGTCAATATGTTCCAAACCTTTAATGCTTTTATACGGCATTGGTTTTTTTACAGCATTGAAAAAGTGTGCATTCAAAATAGGGTAGAGCGTTTCATTTACTAATGTAGATTTTCCACTTCCAGAAACTCCGGTAACACCAATCATTTTTCCTAAAGGAAATTCTACAGAAACATTTTTCAAATTATTTCCTGTCGCGCCTTTTAAGATTAACTTTTTACCATTTCCTTTTCTACGTTCAGCTGGAATCGCAATTTGTTTACTTCCGTTTAAGTAAGCAGCCGTAAGTGTATCGTGTGTGAGTAATTCTTCTGGTGTTCCTTCTGAGATAATTTCGCCACCATGTCGTCCAGCATTTGGACCAATATCAATAACGTGATCGGCACGTTCTATCATGTCTTTATCGTGTTCTACCACAATAACAGAGTTTCCAATATCGCGTAATGATTCAAGCGAATTGATCAATTTTTCATTGTCTCTTTGGTGCAAACCAATACTTGGTTCATCTAATATATATAAAACACCAACTAATTGCGAACCAATTTGTGTAGCGAGTCGAATACGTTGTGCTTCTCCACCAGAAAGTGATTTTGAACTTCTATTTAGTGCAAGGTAATTTAAACCTACATCTAATAAAAAGCGCAATCGTGTTGAAATTTCTTTTACGACTTCGGTTGCTATTTTACGTTGTTTTTCAGATAATTGTTCTTGTAAACCGTCAAACCAAGCGGCCAATTCTACAATATCCATATTTGCCAATTCGGCAATATTTTTTTCGTTTACTTTAAAGTATAATGATTCTTTGCGTAAGCGCGATCCACCACATTCTGAACAATCCACTTTGTCCATATAGTTTTTTGCCCAACGTTTGATTGAAGAAGATTCACTGTCTTCATATTGATGTTTGATGAAACTTACAATTCCTTCAAAATCAATCTTATAGTCGCGTGTAACACCAAGTGTTTTGCTGACAACAGAAAACTTTTCGTTTCCACCATTTAGAATTACATCCATGGCTTCTTGCGGAATATCTTTGATCGGATCACTTAATTTGAACTCGTAACGCTCTGCAATAATTTCCAATTGTTTAAATATCCATGACTTTTTATAATCACCCAAAGGTGCAATTCCACCAGCTTTTATCGTTGCTTTTGGATCTGGAATTACTTTGGCATCATTTACTTCATGTAGTGTTCCCAAACCGTTACAGTTAGGACACATTCCTTTTGGAGAGTTGAATGAAAATGTATTTGGTTCAGGACTTGGGTATGAAATTCCTGAAGACGGACACATTAAGTTACGACTGAAATAACGTGCTTCTTTTGGCGCATCTTGATCAATTACCATTAAAACATCATCACCATGATACATGGCAGTTTTGATAGTTTCCGTAAGGCGTTTATCATTATCAACTTCATCATTAATCACTAAACGATCAATTACGATTTCGATATCGTGGGTTTTGTAACGATCCAATCGCATTCCTTTTTCAATATCAACAATAGCACCATCCACACGAACTTTTACAAATCCTTGTTTGGCAATATTTTCAAATAATTCGCGGTAATGTCCTTTACGTGAACGAATTACTGGTGCTAAGATATTAACACGTTTTTCGTTAAAATCGTTTAGGATTAAACTTTTGATTTGTTCATCACTATAGCTCACCATTTTTTCACCAGAATTGTAACTGTATGCATCTGAAGCTCTGGCAAATAATAGTCGTAAAAAATCGTAGATTTCAGTAATAGTTCCAACAGTTGAACGTGGACTTTTACTAGTAGTTTTTTGCTCAATGGCGATTACAGGAGATAAACCATCAATTTTGTCAACATCCGGACGTTCTAATCCGCCTAAAAACTGTCGCGCATACGCAGAAAATGTTTCGATGTAGCGTCGTTGTCCTTCTGCATAAATGGTATCAAAAGCTAAGGATGATTTTCCACTTCCAGAAAGACCAGTGATCACGACTAGTTTTTCTCTAGGAATCGTAACATCAATATCTTTTAGGTTATGAACTCTGGCACCTTGAACTTCTATATTTTCTTCGTAATTCGTCATAGCTTTTGCAAAAATGCAAAGGTACGAATTTTACAGTCAGAAAGTAACACTGAATAATCTCAATTTTTTACAATATCAGAATTTATAATCATTGTTATATTTCTTTAGTTTTAATGCTTAATTGAGTATTTATGAATTCATGTATTTAATTGAAATAAAATAATGCTATATAAATGTTAATTAAGGTTTTACCGTAAGTATCTCAAGATTCATTTATATAAGTTTAAGTATTATTAATTTCAAAACTTTATATCATGAAAAGAAAGAATTTAAAATCGTTAAAGCTTAACAAGAAGTCTATTTCGAATTTTCACACACCAGCTATTAAAGGAGGAACTTTTAATACAATATCATGTCAACCAATAGGAATTTGTGCAGAGACACAAAATTGCCCTACTGATGATTGTAATAATACAAATGCGTGCGGTACAAACGCATGTACAGACGACTGTAACCCAAGTAACGGATGTCCAACAATATCTTGTCAGCCAATCGGTATTTGTGGTCGATAAATATTATAAACCAAAAAATAGCGGACTTCGGTTCGCTTTTTTTATGGTTTTTAGTTACTGCAAGAACCGTATCTAATTACCTTTTTTTAAAGAATGCTTTTCTGATCAAAATTACATAAATAACTATTGGAATCAACACACATATAATCACAGAAGAAGCAACATAGTTACTTCCAAAACTATTGAAGAGGTTCAAGAAGTCAACTGATTTTTGAAATAACCAATTGCAAAACTGTGTAAAATCTGATATCAATAGGAGCGAAGCAATGATTACAATTGTGAAGACAATGGTACACTTTCGTTGTTTGTATATTTTATCAAGTAATAACATCCAAGTTAATGGAATGATAATAAACCATACAATGATATTGATTTCTTTATAAGTGAAACCTGTAGCGTTAGCAATAATCATTAGCACTTCGTATGTATAGTTAAAAATGGTGTCCATAAAGTTTAAATATAAAAAAACTCCGAAACTTTCGCTTCGGAGTTTTTAATATGTTTATGAAATATGATTACTCAATAATCAATTTCTTAGTTACTTTTCTATCTTGATCAGTTACTGAAATTAAATACATACCAGTACTAACATTCTTTAAAGAGATATTTTCTTTGAATGTAGATGTAGCGTTGTAGCTTTTAGAGTGAACTAATCTTCCAGCGATATCGTGTACTGCTACATCGATATTTTCACCAGATTGTGAGTTAAATGATAAAGAGAACTCACCTTTATTTGGATTTGGATATAAAGAGAAGTTGTCTAAAGCGAATTCTTCATTACTTAATACAATCGTTGTTGATGTAGTACAAAGTTCAACAGACCACTCATTTACAGTTCCTGTATCTCCTGTAAAGAAATCAACAAAAACTAAATTCCAAACTCCAGCAGGGTTATTTCCGTTAAATCCAGTCATTGGACTTGCAGGAGCATATGTACCTGTTGTAGGAGATGCACACATAATAGCTGGCTCACCATCTTTTAAGGTAACGTTAAGATTTCCAAATTGAGCAGTATTACAAGTTCTATTCCAGATATTAGCAAATCCACCACCATTAGGTGTTTGTAATTGCATAATTAAATCTCCAATATATGAATGAGTTACATTCGCACTTATTCTAAGATCTGTAATTGGAGTAGATTCTGTAACAGTTACAGGAATAAATACTGGTGTTCCTTGTCCAGGCATACCAGCTCCGTCAGGGATAGCAGTAGCAATTGCTCCAGTTGTATATGTATTACAAACTGTAGCATCTGTTACTGTAGCTCCAACAGAGAATGATTTAGAAATTGCAAAGAAAACGTTTCCTACAGCTTCAATCTTTATTCTACAGAAAGGTTCAAAAACTGATGGGAATGTAATTGATTCAGAACCATCATTTGCAGTATTAGTAGCTAATGCAGTTGGGAAAGTCAATCCACCATCCGTAGAGAATAAGATGTTTACATTTGAAGTATTAATTCCATTAGCAGTTGTTCCAGCTACATCCCAAGTAATTGTGTTTGTAGTTCCAGAAGCATAGCTAAAGTTTGTTGTATTTGGTGCAGTAACAATGAAAGGACCAGTATTTGCTAATGTAAGAGTCATGTCGTCTCTATTAGATTGTCCTCCATTTGGAGATGCGTTATCTCTTACAGTTAATGCAAAGTCCATTGTTCTAGCAACGCTAGGCGTAACTTCCCAAGATGGTGTTAAGTTATCGTTTAAGATATCACTTAATTGTGGGAATGTACGATCTCCAGTTGTCATTGGAGAGTATGATCTAAATTGTGGATCACTTGTACTTGTTGTAGAAGGAACATTTGTTGTAATACCAACATCAGTTTGTTCCCAACAATATGATAATACATTACCAGCATTTGCATCAGTTCCTGTACCAGATAATGTAAAAGCAGTTCCATAAGGAATTGTATAATCAGCTCCTGCATTAGATGTTGGAGCAGCATTTCCGTTTGCAGTATTGTTAGAACAAGTTGGCTCTCCAGGAGGCGTAATACGTGTCCACATTTCGTCAATACTAATTGCATGGAAGTGATCGTCACTATTTCCTTGTACGTTATCAGAACCACAAATACCAGCATATGCCATGATTGTTGTTCCACTTCCTGGTTCTACAGCAGTTGTTGCACTTCTGTTTCCACCAGCGCAAGAACCTTGTCCACCATTAAATGTGTGGTTTGCACCATATTGGTGACCCATTTCGTGTGCTACGAAATCAATATCAAAAGGATCTCCTACAGGGTTTGGAGAACCAGTTACACCTGCAGCTTTTGCATTACTGTAGCAAATACCACCACGAGCAGCTAATCCACCACCACCAGTAGTGAATACGTGACCGATATCATAGTTAGCTAATCCAATATTAGCATTTACGATAGTAACATTTTGATTAATTAATTGATTTGCATCACTATCAGTATATCCATCATTTTCAGCTAAGAAAATAATACTAGTATTATCTACCAATGTCATTGTTAACGACATGTCTCTTTCGAAAACTGCGTTTACTCTTGTCATTGTAACATTCATTGCAGCTAAAACTGTAGCTCTTTTTACTGCATCAGTTGCAGCAGCTTGTCCAGCAGCATTGATATGATAGTTTGCATATTCTTGTGTACATGCTAATGCTAAACGGAAAGTTCTTAATTGACCGTCATTTGCATTTTCAGGATTGAAAGCTCCATCAGCGCTTGTTCTATCTTCTGTAGAATCGTCTACAAGACATCCAATTCTTTCTTCAAGACTATTACTTGCATACAGATTTTCTTTAGCATACATTACATATGTTTGTAAATCTGTTGTCATTGGATCAATGTAGTATGTTTTTCCAATTGTATGAACAGTTGCATGGAATCCAAAAATTGTTGTAGAAAAACGAATTATAGTTCCAGTATTTTCTCTACTAACAGCAACATACGATTGTATGTCTGGATAGTTAGCAGCAAAATCACGGTCTAATACAGAAGCATTGTATACTTCAAAGGTTTCCATTTTACCATCAACAATAGGAAATTGAACTGTTATCTCAGAAGGAATGTTTAATTCTCTGTCTGGAGCATCAGCAAGTGTCTGTTTTAAAGAATTCAGATCTAATTTGAATAGATCATACGCTATAGGTGTAGAGTTTCTTTCTAATAGATCAGTCTGCTTGATTTTAGACTCATCCGTTTGTTGCCAAAACGATCTCCCTTGCGAGAAACCAATAATAGGAATTAGTAGTAATATAAAAAAGTAGTTCTTTCTCATAATTTTAGATTAATTTTAGTTTAATAAAAGTGCCGTAAAGTTAATTCTTTTTTTAAGATACTTTATAAAACATTTAACAATTCTGTGCTTTAAATGTTAAAATTTAACAGATTATCAAACGTTTAGTTCCATGCTTTTACACTATCCATAGGTAAGTTCATAAAGATAATAGTGTGATTGTTGGATAAAGAAATACCACTTTCTGTTGTTTTCCAGTTGTCCCAAGTTGCATACAACCCACCGATAGGAATAATGCTAACCCACATTTTGTAACCTTTTGGACGATAATTTTCATCCAATAACCATAAGTATGAGTCACCTGGCGTTGTACCGCCGCTTGCATAAGTGATTAGTAATCCTTTTTCGTTATTTTCTAAGGAAACAATACTACGTGTAACACCTTCATCAAAAACTTTATAGGGAGCTACTAACCAAAACGAGTCATTATTAAAGTACGAAAGTGCTTTTTCAATATAACTTGAAGCATTTTCCGAATCTATAGTATTATTGTTAATAGTAACACTACTGGATGTAGGTTCTTTTAGGTTTAAGTTTACTTTTACGTCATTCCATGATACATCAACTTTGCGTTGATCTTTATCCCAAACATATTCATGTCCGCCAGGAAATGTCCAACTCAGATAACGTGTGTTTTTATATGCTTCATAGTTTAAAGCGTTTAGCATTTTAGTTGCTAGTGCATCTGCTTCTGCTCCAGAAGTTCCTTTGGGTAATGGTTCGTTGTATTTAATGTATGCAAATGCAAAAAGTAGTAACAGAATGACAATGATGCCTAAAATACTTTTTCCTATAATTTTGAATACTTTTTTCATTAATTATTTTATTCTTTAAATCTTCTTAAATCAGTGCTTTCAAATAACCATTCAGGAGTTCTTATTTTTCCTTCCTTTGCCTTGTACCAAGGACTTATTTGTTTGTTTTGTTGATTTACTAAAATTTGAGTTTCCTGTGCTGGCATGTAACTTTGTGCAATCATAAATATTTTTTCACCTTGTTCATTTTTTGCCACATCAACAACAATAACGGCATGTCCAAATGGATTTCCTTTTTGAATAAACACGTCGCCAACTTGAATATTTTTGATGTCAGTAACTTTCATTAGTTCATTTCGTAAAGAAGCTGTATTCGCATATGCGAAAATGTAATTCATGTATTTTCTAAATTTTTTATAGGAGTGATCACCATTTGCATATTTTTTAAAATGTCTTGGTTTTCCGTCAGATAAAAAGTTGAAGTGAATGTCATTTAATCGTTTTTGAGCAAATAGATATTCGCCACGCAATCGCATCACAGCATCAGCACATTGTTGTAAATCGCGTGTGCCAATTTCCATGTCAACCACAGAAATATATACGTTGTTGTTGTATTTTTCACGTCCATCAAAGTATTTTACTTTACTGTAGAACGGTTTTAGCGATAAGTTTCTTAAATAAGAACCAAAATGAGTCGCTTCAAGTGGAATTCTTGTGTAGTCTTTTGGCGTTCTAAAACGCGTTTCAATGATTTTACCTGTTGGATTTATCAAGTTTTCTTCTTCAACGACTTCTTCTTGTAAAACGAGTTCGGTTGTTTGATTTGAAGATTGTTTTTGTTCATTCGCGCAAGCGAAACATAATAAACTAATGAAAAAAAGAATTGCATTATTTTTTACAGCATGTATTGTCAGATTCCGCATATGATGTTATTTTTACTTCAAGTTTAAATTTACAAAATAAGTATAAAGGAATTAATAGAAAACAATAATAATACCAATTAATATATGAACATCTTAGGAATAAGCTCACGAATTAAACATCCCGAATACGGATTAGGCGTTGTAACGAATGTAACATCTAAACATTATTGGGTTACTTTTATTGAAAATGGATTGGAAACCATTGATATTGATAGTGATTTTGAAGTGATTGATGCCGTTGAAGATGAAGTGGATAGTGTAAGTTTTTATGAAGTAGAAACAATTTTGAAAAATATGCTAAAAAAATGGTCAGATGTATCTGAAATTGTTCCGATGGCTGACAAATGGAAAGGTGGAAAAATTGTTTTAGAGCCTGGCGACACCAATTTAAAAGGAAAAGAAATTCCGATTGATGGCTTTTTTCATAAAATAGTAATGGTTCGTGATCGCATTCGTGTGATGGAACAAAAGATTAATTCTAGCAATTTAGATGAACAAGAAAAAATAGATTTACAACAGTATATTACGCGTATCTATGGAAGTTTGACAACATTTAATGTATTGTTTAAAAACAAGTCACAGCAATTTGTAGGATCTAGATCAAAGTAGTCTTTTCAAGATTCAATATTTTACCTAACACCTAACACCTAACACCTAACACCTAACACCTAATTCCCAAAACAAAATTCCATCAAAATAAAAAAAGGGAACAATCCAAACCAGATTGTTCCCTTTTCACTTGTAAACTAACCAACACTATTTTGGCATCACAACGCTATCGATAACATGGATTACTCCATTACTAGCCATGATATCTGTACTAGAAATCATGCTGTGGTTTCCGTTAGCATCTTTCAACCAAATTCCTTTGTCGTTTTGTACAACAGTTATTTTTGCTCCACTAAGTGTTTTTAGTGTCACTTTTCCTTTTCCTTTTTTCAAAGCAGCAACTACATCCTTTGCAGTTAATTTTCCTTTAATTACGTGATACGTTAAAATACTAGTCAGTTTCGATTTGTTTTCTTGCTTTAGTAAAGCACCTAATGTATTTGCGTCTATCTTAGCAAAAGCAGCGTTTGTTGGTGCGAATACTGTAAATGGTCCGTCACTTTTTAATGCATCGACCAATCCGGCAGCTTTTACAGCAGTTACCAATGTTGAGAAGCTTTTGTTTGAAGCTGCAATGTCTACAATATCTTTATTTTGTGCGGTTGTATTTATAGTAAAAAAGAAAATTGCTGCAGTTGTGATTGTTAAGATTAATTTTTTCATAATAATGTTTAATTTTTTAGATTCTATTTTTAGTTTGTTAAGCGCTTTCAAAATTATATACACAAGTTTTTAGCGTTTGGATGAGCTTGGTTAATTTTTTTTTAAATTTGATAAGATTTATTTCAAAAGTGAACAACGACACTATACTTATTGAACAACTTCAAAATGGAGACGAAACCGCATTGTCAAAGCTATATGACAAGTATTCGGGTGCAATATATGGTGTCATAATTCGTATGTGTAGAAATGAAGAAGCTGCACAAGAAATTTTGCAAGAAACTTTTATGAAAGCTTGGGATAAGTCACATTTGTATGATTCATCAAAGGGAAAATTTTATACTTGGTTATATAGAATCGCTAGAAATACAACATTAAATTTTTTACGAAAAGATGATAAACTCATCCAAACAGAAGATTTAAGTGTATATAAAGATGAAGAAGAAGGTGTTGAAGAACATGCAGGATTGCATGCTGAACTAAAAGGTGCATTGTCTAAATTGGATGCACATCATCAAAAAGCCCTAAGACTAGTTTATTTTAATGGACTCACACATAAAGAGGCACATGAAGAAATGGGAGTTCCTTTGGGAACTTTTAAATCGTATATTCGACAAGCGGTAGAAAAATTGCGTGTTGTATATTCGAAAGAATTATTAGTATTGATTTGTTTATTAGAATTAGTAACATGAAAGATAGAAATACTATCATAGAAAGCGGAATGCTAGAACAATACTTTTTAGGAACTTTACCTGAAGAGCAAGTTATTGCGCTCGAAAAAATGTTAGCTGACGATGAAGTCTTAGCAGCGAAATTCTCTGAGATAGAACAAGATTTTGAAAATATAGCTCTAGAAAACGCTGTGCAACCACCAAGTTTTGTAAAAGAAAATCTATTTGCAGCGATAAAAGAAGATGCAAAAGTAAAAATACTTCCAGAAGCAAAAGATAAAGATACTTTAGCTGTAGCTGAAAAAAACGCAAGTTCACAAACGTTCATGTGGATTGCCGCAGGATTGGCGGCTATATTTATGGTAAGTTCTTTGTGGATGTTTACACAATGGAATACTACTCAAGATGATTTGCAAACTACACAACAAGAATTAAATACAGTAAAAGAACAAATTGCTAATTTGGAAGCAGGCTTAAAAGACTCGCAATTATTAGCGGAAGTCGTAAAAGACCCAAATACACTTCAATATGCATTGAAAGGGAATGACAAAATTCCTGATGGATTTGCTATGGCATACATAAATCACGAAGGTAAATCTGCTATTGTAAATGCGCAAAAACTTCCAGCGTTACCAGCAGATAAAACTTATCAAATGTGGGCAGATGTTGATGGAGAAATGATCAACATGGGAATCATCGATAAAAGCAAAGATGTTGTTGTTTTGCAATACATTGATAAAGCCGCTTCATTAAACATTACTATTGAACCTGCTGGTGGAAGCGATCATGCTACTGTAGCGCAGTTGGTAACAAATGTATATCTGTAGTAATTTTATCGCACTACACTTTTTATAAATTACGTATACATTCTAGTTATTTTTTTAGATTCTAAATTTAAAAAAAGAAATTCTGTTTATCTTTACTACCTACCAATACAGAAATAACATTAAAACCATGAAAATAAAAGTACTAGGAATTTTCCTATTATTTGTTTTATCGCTAAGTCATGCGAACAAACGAACCAATCTTTCTTTAAAGAAAACTACAACAAATACTGGTTATATGCCAGTAGTTACCATTAGTGACGTAACGGTTACCGAAGATTACGGATCTGCTGATATTTCTATTGAATTAGATGTGGTGGATACAGTTAATACTGTAATCAATATTTCAACAGCTGATAATACAGCAACGGATCCAGATGATTTTACAACTACAGTCATTACCGTAACAATTCCAGCAGGACAATTAGGTATAGGTTTTTCCATTCCAATTACAGATGACAATATAGGAGAACCTACAGAAACCTTTTTTGTAAATGGAACTGTGACTAGTGGAAATACAGCTAACACAAATCCATCAGGAACAGTAACCATTGGACAAAATGATACTCCATCATTTACAGTTTCAGATGTAACTATACAAGAATTAGAAGGAATGGCGTCAATACAAGTTTCATTATCTAATCCTAGTAGTGAAGATATGAATTTTGAAGTAATGACTGTAAATGGTACTGCTGTAAGCCCAGTAGATTATACAGCTGTTGACGATTCTAATATTATATTAGCTGCTGGACTTACAGGACTTTCTTATTCAATTTCGATCGTGTCAGATACTACTGTTGAACTTACAGAGGAATTTAGTGTAAATGTAACTGAAACTAGCGGAAACACCTCTAATTATTTTGATGCTGGAACTATTACCATTATTGATGATGATATTTCTACAATGTCCGTAGGTGATGTAACAATCTCTGAAGATGCTGGTGTTGCTAGTGTTCCTATATCTATAGATAATACAAACCCTGTAGAAACAACTATACAGATCACGACTGTAGATAATACTGCAACTGATCCAGAAGATTATGCAGCTACAACAGTTACTGTTACAATTCCACCTTTTCAGAGTTCAGTAAATGTTTCGATACCTATTATTGATGATAATTTATCTGAGCCAACAGAAGATTTTACCGTAAGTGCTATGGTCACAAGTGGAAACGTTTCAAATACTAACGATTCAGGAACTATTACAATTACAGATGATGATCAAATTACACTAATTATTAACGATATTTCTGTATCAGAAGATGCCGGAAGCATTATTGTTCCTATTACTATTGATGGTTTAACTATTTTTGATGTAGCAATTAATATCACAACTGCAGATAATACAGCTATAACTCCAAATGATTATACTTCTATAACGACTTCAGTTACTATTCCTGGTCTTCAAAATTCGGTAAATGTTGTCATTCCAATTACTGATGATGATGTTTTTGAAGTTCCAGAAACGTTTACAATACAAGGTGTGGTAACTTCGGGAAATACAGTAAATATTAGTGATACTGCAAGTGTAACTATTATTGATGACGGAAGTTGTGGTGGCGCTTCAGTTGGCACTCCATGTGATGATGGAAATCCTGCAACACTATCCGATTTTATAGATGAAAACTGTAATTGTGTTGGTGAAGCTATTGAAGATGTTGATGGTGACGGAATTTCTAACGGGCAAGAAGTTTTAGAAGGAACAGATTATAACGATCCTTGCGATCCTGTACAAAGTATTGGTTATACCGGATATGACGCTGATAATTCAGTTTGGCAAGCAGCCAATTGTGATAATGATGATATAAACAATGCCTTGGAAGTCATATTAGGTTCAGATCCTTATGATACTAACTTTAATACGATAGAAGGAAATATGTCTTATGATGTAAACGGTAATGGATGTAATGGAACTGATGATTTGGTATTACCATATACAAGTATCAATATCAGTGAAGGATCAACGACAACAACCGTATTTACAAATAACGTAGGTGATTATTCATACATTACAACAACAGGAAATTACACGATAACACCAAACTTGGAGAATCCAACATTTTTCAATGTAACTCCTGCAGATGCTTCTGTTAACTTCCCAAGTACAAATAATACAGTATTCAATCAAGATTTTTGCATTACAAATAGTGGTTCAAACCCTGATGTAGAAATCACAATAGCACCAATAGATTTTGCACGTCCAGGATTTGATGCAGTGTATTGGATAACGTATAAAAACAAAGGAAATGAAGCGGTTTCTGGTGATATCAATTTTACATATGATGACACAATTACAAGCTTTGTAAGTAGTACTGAAATGCCAAGTTCACAAACATCAGGAAATATCAATTGGACATATACTAATTTAGTTCCTTATGAAAGTAGAGACTTTTATGTAGTACTTAATGTAAATGCGCCAACGGCAACTCCACCAGTAAACATAGGAGATCAATTGGTGTTTTCGGCAACGATAAATCCTATTGCAGGAGATATTTTACCTGACGACAATCAATTTACATTTACACAAACCGTTGTAGGTTCATACGATCCGAATGACATTACATGTGTGGAAGGTAATTTTGTTGATCCAAATGAAATTGGAGAATACCTGCATTATATTATCAATTTTGAAAACACAGGAAATTTCTTTGCAGAAAATATTGTTGTTGAAATGAACATTGATCCAAATCAATTTGATATCAATACATTGCAATTGTTGAGTAGTTCACATAATGCAGACGTACGTGTGACTGGAAACATGGTTCGTTTCGTTTTTCAAAATATATTTTTAGACGCTGGCGGACACGGAAATTTATTATTAAAACTGAGAACAAACGCTGGACTTGTAGAAGATGATGTTGTAAGTAATGAAGCAAATATATTTTTCGATTACAATGCGCCTATTATGACAAATACAGCTAGTACAGCTTTTACATTAAGTACTTCAGAATATTATGTAGATACGTCATTGGTTCTATATCCAAATCCTACAAAAG
Organism: Kordia sp. E; assembly: GCF_056033805.1. Taxonomy (NCBI): domain Bacteria; kingdom Pseudomonadati; phylum Bacteroidota; class Flavobacteriia; order Flavobacteriales; family Flavobacteriaceae; genus Kordia; species Kordia sp. E. The sequence goes on along the minus strand of NZ_JBRASR010000004.1, from coordinate 154,547 downwards.
ATAACATATACATCACTGCAAATAATAGTATTAAAAGCATTGAAATATATGATATTCATGGACGTATGATAGGAAACGAAAAGCACAATGCTAAAGAAGTAAACTTAGACATCTCTAATCGTATGCAAGGTATTTACTTTATTAAAATACGTACTGAAAAAGGAGTTAATACAGAGAAAATTATAAAAATGTAATAGCTTACATTTATAAACTTATCTAAAGAAGATCAACCATTGTGTTGGTCTTTTTTAGTTTTTAGCGGGTTATTTAATATAAACTTTTCAAATTCTAAGTCAAACCCCTCAAATTCTAATTTGCGAAGCATTTACTTAATGTAAATAGTATATTTGAATATCAAATCAACTTATTTTGAAAATAAAGATATTTATAGCACTCATTTTATGCACCTTGACACAGGTAGTTTCCCAAAATAAAGTTACCGATAGCTTAGTACAGGTAATTACTAATGCAAAAGATGAAAAAGAAAAACTCACTTTATTAAATGAAGTGTCCAATGCTTTTAAAACAACAAATGGACAGGAAGTTATCCGCTATGCTAATAAAGCACTCTTATTGGCAAAAAAACTTCAAATAAAAAGCGAAGAAGGGAAAGCGTATGTTAACTTAGGTAATGGAAATATTATTTTAGGAAACTATGATAAATCGGTTACTTATTTTACCAATGCAAAAAACATATTTGAACTTGAACTTACTAAAAATGAGTCAATAGCTCTTAAGAAAAGTTTAGCAAGAGCTTACGGAAGTATAGGTGTTGTTTCTTCAGAACAAAGTAATTATTCAAGAGCTTTTGAATATTATATAAAATCAATTGTTATTTATGAAGAACTGAAAGATATCAATATGCTTTCAAGACTATATAACAATGTGGGCGTTGCGTATCAATCGCAAAAGGATTATACAAAAGCATTAGAATATTTTTCAAAGGCAAAAAGTACGCAAGAAAAATTAAAAGATCCTAATATTGGTATTACACTCACTAATATTGGGAATTGTTACCGAAGACTACAAAATTCTACTAAAGCATTTGAAGCCTATCAACAAGCAGAAAAACATGTACAAACAAATCCTAGAGCGCTAGGAGAGTGGCATAATAGTGTTGGACTTTATTATCAAGAAAATAACAAAAACGATGAAGCGCTAAATCATTGGAATAAAGCTATTACAGCGTTCAATACGATTAATGATAAGTTTGGAATTGCTGATACATACATTTTTAAGGGTGAATTATTTTTAAATCAAAAACAATATCAAAAAGCAATTCAAAACGCAAGCAATGCACTAATACTAAGCACAGAAACCAATGTGTTGGAACAAATGCGTAATGCAGAAAGTATATTAAGTAAAGCGTTTGAAGCAAAACGTAATTTCCCAAAAGCATTGGAGCATCACAAACTATTTTGGAAGCTAAATGATTCTTTAGCGAATGTAGAAAACATTCGGAAAGGTGTGCAAGCTGAAATGAATTTTGAATATGAGAAAAAAGAAAACTCAGCAAGATTAGTGCGCGAACATGAAGAATTAATCAAAACCAAAGAAGCAAAACAACGCACAACGAAATATCTTCTAATAGGCTTTAGTTTATTGTTATTAATTGGTTTAGGGTTTTTATATTACAAACGTATGGAGTTAAAAAAACGCTTGACTTTAGAAAAAGAACTAACCGAATACGAGCAGAAAGCATTGCATTTACAAATGAATCCGCATTTTATCTTTAACTGTTTGGGTGCTATTTCTGGATTTATCATTAACAATGGAACTGATCACGCGATAAAATATTTGGCAAAGTTTTCTAAGTTAATGCGCTTAACACTCGAATATTCTAAAGAATCTCTAATACCTATTGAAAAAGAAATAGAAAGTTTACAAAACTATCTCGAACTCGAAAAATTAAGATTTGACAATACATTCAATTACACAATTACCAAAAGCGACACTATAGAAGATGACATGGGAATTCCGCCATTATTGATACAACCTTTGGTAGAAAATGCAATCATGCATGGAATTATTGTCAAAAAACAATCAGGAAACATTACAGTAAACTTTCAAACAAAAGAAGATACCATTATTTGTGAAGTTATTGATGACGGAATTGGAATAGAAAAATCAATACAGTCAAAAGAAAACTCAGTACAAGTGCACAAATCAATGGCATTAAGTATTATCAAAAAACGATTAAAAATGATTACCAAAGTCGCTAATAAAAAGGCTGGAATGGAAAGTAATCAACTAAATGATAATCAAGGAAATAGTTTAGGAACCAAAGTGGTAATTACCTTACCAATTCAATACATAGATTAAGATGATAACAGCAGTAATAGTAGATGACGATATCAATTTGCGCAATGGAATGAAAGGTTTGCTAAAACTTTATGCTCCAGAAATTACCATCATTGGTGAAGCAGATAATGTGGAAAATGGTGTCGCAGAAATTTTAAATAAAAATCCACAAGTTGTTTTTCTTGACATTCAACTTACTGACGGAACTGGTTTCGATATTTTGGAACATATTACCAAAATAAAAGGAAAGGTAAATGCAAATATTGTATTTATCACAGCGCATGAAAAATATGCTATCAAAGCATTTCGATTCTCTGCATTGGACTTCTTACTAAAACCTGTAGATCCAGACGAATTACAACAAGTCATCACTAAAATTAAAAACAACTTAGAAAGTAAACCCAACTTTTCAAATATCGATTTATTACTCGAAAACATCAGTAAAAAAGTAGATACATTCAAACGAATTGCTTTATCAACTTCTAATGGAATTCATTTATATGAAATAGGAAATATTATTCGTTGCGAAAGTCAAGACAATTATACGAAGTTCCATATCAAAAATCAAAGTCCAGTTTTAATCTCAAAAACACTCAAAGAATATGATGAGCTATTGAGTGAACATGGCTTTGAGCGAATTCATCAAAGTCATTTGATAAACATAACATACTTAAAGGCTTACATAAAAAGTGATGGCGGTTATGTGCTCATGGAAGATGGATCAAACTTACCAATTTCACAACGTAAAAAAGATCGATTAAAAGAAATATTAAACACCATTTAATCGAATTCTAAGTCAAACATGCTAAATACTAATTAGCCTAAAAAATATACAAACTGTTGCAGTACATTTATACTAATAAACCGAATTAATCATGAAACATATACTATTCCTCTTTTCCTTTTTTATCTGTTCACTAGCAAGTGCACAAATTGTAAACATTCCTGATGTTAATTTTAAGAATGCATTGATACAAGATGATGTAGATTTTAATGGTGATGGCGAAATCCAAGTTTCAGAAGCTCAAGGAGAAATAACTTTAAATATTTCTTTTGAAAGTATAACTGATTTAACAGGAATTGAAGCTTTTATTAATTTGAGGGAACTCAGAGTATTTAATAATCAACTTAGTAGTGTAGATGTAAGTAACCTGTCAAATTTAGAAGTATTGGGTTTAACCAATAACATGTTAACAAGTATTGATGTTTCCGCAAATTTGAATTTAGAAAAGTTATATGTATCTCATAATCAGTTAACAACTATTAATGTTGACTCAAATACTGCTTTGACTGATCTAACCATTGATGACAATCAAATATCAACTGTTAATTTAAGTAACAATACAGTATTAAACCTTTTATATGTAAGTAGAACTCAGATTACAAGCTTAGATTTGAGTAATAATATCAACCTACAGACGCTTAAATTTGATGATGGATTAATTACGAGTTTAGATTTGAGTAATAATACTTCATTAACCAATATATCAGGTTATCAAGGTATGTTATCTTCTATCAATTTGTCAAATATTTCCCAATTAGAATCAATAAATCTCCCTAACAACCAGTTAACTTCCATAGATATAAGTGGACTTCCAAATCTTAATTATTTAAATGTAGAATCTAATAATATTACCACGATTGATGCTAGTAATAATCCAAATTTAGAAACCATATTTGCTGAATCAAACCAACTAATAAATGTTAACCTAAATGGAGCTGTAAGTTTGACAAATATAGGACTATTTAATAATCAATTAACAACAATAGACGTAACAACAAATACAGCATTGTTAGGCATATCAATTGGAGATAACCAATTAACCGATATTGATTTATCCAATAATCTAAATTTGAGTGATTTACATGTTTTTGGGAATTTATTCACTCAAATAGATGTGAGTTTTATTTCTACATTACAAATATTTAATTTTAGTAACAACCCAAATCTAGTATTTATCAATATGAAGAACGGGGAAAATACTTTCTATTCTGCTGAAGATAATTTTCTTAACTTACCTAGTTTAGAAGCTGTATGTATTGATCAAGTTAATTCTAATTTTGCGAATCTACTAGATAATGAAGTGACTAATTCGGTTGTTATAACTGAATACTGTTCTTTTACGCCTGGAGGCGATTATAATACGATTACAGGAAATATAACATATGATGGTGATAATAATGGTTGTGATACTAATGATGCTGATTTTCCTTTTGTGAGAATTAATATAGATGATGGAACTGATACAGGAGCAGCATATACAAATACCGATGGCGAGTATACGTTTTATACAGAAGATGGAAACTTTACAATTACACCATCGTTAGAAAATCCTTCATTTTTTAATATAACGCCAATAGATGCAACGATCAATTTTCCAGACAACAACAATAACATTCAAATTGAGGACTTTTGCATTACTGCAAATGGTATTCATAATGATGTGGAAATCGTAATTGCGCCAATCTTTCCAGCACGACCAGGATTTGATGCGCAATATTTATTAACCTATAAAAACAAAGGAAACCAAACACTATCGGGAAACTTAAGTTTTCAATATGACGATACAGTTCTTGACTTTTTAACAAGTACGCAAACGACAACATCACAAACGGTTGGACAGTTAACGTGGGATTACAACAATTTAATGCCTTTTGAGAGTAGAAGTATCTATGTTACACTTAGCGTGAATGCACCTACGGATACGCCAGCCGTAAACATAGATGATCAACTCAACTTTACAGCAACTGTAAATCCTGTTGCTGGCGATGATTTACCTAATGATAATGTGTTTAATTTTAATCAAACTGTGGTTGGAGCGTTTGATCCTAATAATATTATATGTATTGAAGGTGATGTAGTTGATCCAAGTGAAATAGGAAGTTTTTTACATTATGTTGTTAATTTTGAAAATACAGGAAATTTTCCAGCTGAAAATATAGTCATTGAAATAGAAATTGATCCAAATCAATATGATATAAATGCTCTATATCTATTAAGTAGTTCACACAATGCTCAAGTTTCAATTGCTGATAATATTGTGAAAATAATCTTCCAATCGATATATTTAGCGTCTGGTGGACATGGAAATATTTTACTGAAAATACCAACACAATTAAGTCTTCAACCACAAGACTTTGTAACAAAAAACGCTGACATATTCTTTGATTACAATTTCCCAATCGAAACCAACAATGCGCAAACTACATTTGCTACCTTAAGTAATCCAGAGTTTGGAGGAGATAGAAGCATTACAATGTATCCAAATCCAACAAAAGATAACATATACATAACTGCTGATAATCCTATTAAAAATATTGAACTTTATGATATACAAGGACGAATTGTGAAGCAAGAAAAATACAACTCAAAACAAGTGAATGTTAATATAGCGAACCAAGCTCCAGGAATTTATTTTATCAAAATAAGTACTGAAAAAGGTATCAATACTGAGAAAGTTATAAAAATGTAAAACTCTTATTGGTTAGTTAGTAAAGTTGAAACCTGAAAAGGCTAGCAGTAATGTTAGCCTTTTTTAGTTTTGAAATTTTAATAGTAAGAATCAGGTATTTAACTTTCGATCATTCAATTTCAAAACGTCAGTTCGAGTGCTAAATCTATGATTTAGTGTATCGAGAATAGTTTTAAATGGTAATTCACTTAAATCAACCTCCGAATAGCTTCACGTTCACTCAATTCCTTCAATTTTGTGCTTTTTACAAAATCTAATACAGCTTCAGGCTGAACTTTTCCATATTCGCGCAACGCCCAACCAATTGCTTTTTGAATAAAAAACTCCTCAGATTCTTTGTGTAACCTACACTGCTTGAATAATTCTGCTTCGTCAGTTTCGCCTTTATAACTCAGTTGATATATAATTGCAGAGCGATTCAACCACATATTCTCACTTTCAGAATAATAATCGAGCATTTTTCGTTTCTGTTCAGGAAACTGTAACAAATACTTTCCAAAAACATGTTTTGCTAAAAAATCTACAGAATCCCACCAAGAATGTGTGGTAATCATACGTGTTATAAAGCGTCCATCTTTTAACTCATACTTTTTGTTAGAAAACTTCTGATACAATTCCATTGCTGTATAATGATATTCACGCTGAGGTAAATTATACAACTTTGTCACAACTGCTCGAATATTTTCTTGTAAAAATGATTTATAATCGGGTAGAAGTTCTTTGGTCAATTGCTTCCGAATTGGTGCTTTAATCCCATGATAAAGAAACAAATTTCGCATATAAGCTTCCATTTGTTTTTGGTTGTCCAAATTGGCGTTTGCCTTAAAAGCTTCTTGTAATTTAATTACGAATTCCATAACGAAAACAGTATTGAGATATTAGTAGTTAGTATTGAGAACTAAAATAATTTTACATTTAAAAATTCCAAAACCCAAGACCTAAAAGCAAAGTGACCCAAGACCTAAAAACCAACTGCTTTATCATCACCACGTGGATCTGCGCCACCTTCTAACTTTCCATCTGGTAAAACCAAAATCCCTTCTACTTTACCAATAACAGGACTGTTTGTAGCATCAATTGTATAGCCAAGTTTGGTCAATTCAGCTTTAAGTTCATCACTAAAACCTTTCGGTTCCATCTTTACAGTATCAGGCAACCATTGATGGTGAAAGCGTGGCTGATTTATGGCTTCTTGCATGCCCATGTCATATTCATGCACATTTAAAATAGTTTGTAAAACAGAAGTGATAATTGTAGATCCACCAGGTGTTCCAACAACCATATACAGTTTTCCATCTTTTTCTACAATAGTTGGCGTCATGGAGCTTAACATGCGTTTTTCGGGTGCAATATTATTTGCTTTTGCGCCAATCAATCCGAACATATTTGGAACGCCAGGTTTTGCACTAAAATCGTCCATTTCATTATTCAAAAAGAAACCTAATTCTTCACAAAATAACTTTGAACCAAACGCACCATTAATAGTTGTAGTTACTGAAACTGCATTCCCAAACTGATCAATAATAGAGTAGTGCGTCGTTTCGTCACTTTCTACAATCTCAATATTTCCATGTGAAACTTCCGAAGAAGGTGTTGCTTTCTCAAAGGAAAATGATTGCATACGTTCGTTTATATATTTTTCACTTACTAATGTTTCTATGGGAATTGTCACAAAATCCGGGTCACCCAAAAAGTGACTTCTATCTGCATACGCACGTCGTTCTGCTTCTGTAAGTAATTGAATAGACTTTGTAGTATTGTGTCCAAATTTGTCCAAGTCATATGGTTCAACAGCTTTCATAATCTCTGCTAAGCAAACGCCACCGCTTGATGGTGGTGACATTGAAATGACGCGTAAATCATCGTATGTAAATGTAATTGGCGTTCTCCATTTAACTTCATATTTTGCCAAATCTTCCATTGTCATGATTCCACCAGATTTCTGCATAAAATCTACTAAAACCTGCGCTGATTCACCTTTGTAAAATTCATCACGCCCATTTTGTTTAATACGTTCTAATGTTTTTGCTAATTGAATTCGTTTAATAGTATCAGTTGCTTTCCAAGCTTTCGCTAGAAAGAAATTAGAATCGTTTACTTTTAGAAAATGCTCACGATAGTTTTCCAAGCGTTCCTGTTGTTTTTTAGTTACAACAACACCTTTTTTCGCCAAAGCAATTACAGGTGTAATGATATCTTCCATTGGTAACTTTCCAAATTTTTCATGTGCGGCATAAATTCCAGCAATATTTCCAGGTATTCCGACAGCCATTGCGCCAAGCGTACTTTTATTTGGAATAACTTCGTCCGTTTCAGGATCTAAATACATATCTTTTGTAGCTGCTAACGGTGCTTTTTCACGAAAATCTAACGAACCAATACTTCCATCTTCTAAACGGTACACCATAAATCCGCCACCGCCTAAACTTCCTGCATACGGATAGGCAACTGCTAAGGCTAATTCCATTCCAGCCATAGCGTCAAAAGCGTTTCCACCTTTTTTAAGAATCAAATTTCCAATTTTAGAAACTTCTTCACGAGCCGAAACTATCATTGCATTTTCAGAGACAACGCCAACTATTTTTTCTGCTTTAGGTTTTTGAGTTTGTTCTTTTTTACAAGAAAATAGCAATAGACTAATGATTCCAAAAAGAAATATGTTTTTCATGCAGGTATTTTTTATAATTCGATTAGTTTTTGTTTTGAAAATTTGATCAATTCATCAAAGAAAGAAGTGAACTCTGCTTCAAATTCATCATAAAATTCTTGAAGTTCTACAACAGCTAAATTCATTCGAGAACGATTTTGTGTTCTTCTATTCATTCCTTCTAAAACCTTTGTAATTCCTTCAATAGAAGCATAACTCAATAACCAGTTGTCATGAATCATGTGTGGTAACAAGCGTTGTACATTCAGCGGAAGCGTATCAAAATTATCTTCTAACAAGTGATAAAAGTCATCCACATAGACCTCAAGTGGAACATCTGAGTACTTTTTCCAGTTTTTTGCTAAAAAATGATCATACAATATATCTACAATAACGCCGCTATAATGACTATAGTTTTCGTGTAAGCGTTTCGTGCTTTGGCGAACTGTTGGATGCGCATCTGTAAACGTATCAATGTGTCTATGCAGTAGAATACCACGTTGAATTTGCGTTGGATAATTTTTGTATTTTTTCCCGCGAATGCTGTCTGCTATAAAATTTCCAATTTTTATATCGTCGTCGTCGTGAGAAAGGTAAATATGTGCTAAGAAGTTCATTTGTTAAATTTAATAAGAATATCTTTCTAAGAATATTATATTTGTAAAAAAAATATACTTGACACTTCCAAATTTAAATCCATTGCGCTTTATATTGGCGCTTCTTGTGATGCTTGTCCATATTCCTGAGTTTTTTAGAAACCGAGATTTGCCTTACTTTAATGATGGAATTATTTTTCATAGAGGAATAGAAGCAGTCTATGTTTTCTTCGTGTTAAGTGGTTTTTTAATTATTCGCTTACTATATAAAGAGGTTCATAATAAAGGAAAAATTGACATCAAGAAATTTTATATGCGGCGTATATTGCGAATATATCCGTTGTACTTTGTAATTCTTATTGCAGGTTTTTTGTATTATAATGTAGTGTTGAATCTAGTAGGAATACCATATGAGAATGATTATAACTTAGTAAATGCATTGCTATTATTTACATTTTTCTTACCCAATGTAGGAACAGAGTTGTATCATCCAGGCGGAGCTGTTGAAATATTATGGTCTATTGGAATTGAAGAACAATTTTATTTAATAATTCCACCAATGTTATTGTTTTTGCGAAAGCAATTCTTTGTGAAATTCTTTATTATTTTTACGCTCATCTACTTTGCTCTTTTTGCGAGTAATATTTTTCCATTTTTGCAACGTTTTGACTTTCTATACTTTTATTTTTCTGCAGGTGGTTTGTTAGCGGTACTTCATGAAAGATATAACCTAGGAAACAACATACATAAATATATTAAGATTGCTATTTTAGTATTTGTTGTATTGTATTTTTGTACAGATATCATCAAAGGAATTAACTCAAATTTATACCACTTTATAAGTATGGTATTATTTAGTTTTGTAATATTGACCCTAAGTTACAGTCCTGTAATAAATATACGTAGTACTCCACTAAATTATTTAGGGAAAATATCATACGGTATATATATGTATCATCCCTTAGTGATGCAGTTAATAGGACTGGTATTACTTAAATTAGTAGCCAAAATTGACATGCCAAACATTGTAATTGTTGTACTTTCGTATGCACTTGTGTTTGGTGTAACTTTTATAGTATCACATTTTTCATATGTGTACTTTGAAAAACCATTTTTAAAACTAAAAAATAAATTTAGATAAAATAATTATGACTTTAATCAAATCAATCTCAGGGATTCGTGGAACTATCGGAGGAAATGTTGGTGACAATTTAACACCAATTGATGCAGTAAAATTTGCAAGTGCTTACGGAACTTGGTTGAAAAAAGAATATAACAAATCAAAGCTTACAGTTGTTATAGGTAGAGATGCCCGAATTTCTGGAGCAATGATTCAAAGTTTAGTAGTAAATACATTAGTTGGTTTAGGAATTGATGTAATCGATTTAGATTTATCAACAACGCCAACTGTAGAAGTTGCTGTTCCATTGGAAAACGCTGATGGAGGAATCATTCTAACAGCAAGTCACAATCCAAAACAATGGAACGCATTAAAATTACTAAACCATAAAGGAGAGTTCCTGAATGGAGCTGACGGAGCGCAAATTTTAGAAATTGCAGAAAGTGACGATTTCGACTTTGCTGATGTTGATGACTTAGGAACTGTAACACGAAACGATACGTACATTACAAAACATATTGAAGAAGTATTAAATCTTCCATTGGTTGATGCAGAAGCAATAAAACAAGCGAACTTTAAAGTAGTAGTTGATGGTGTAAATTCTACAGGAGGAATTGCAATTCCACAACTATTACGCGCTTTAAATGTTGATGTTGTTGAACTGTATTGTGAACCAAACGGACAATTTCCACACAATCCTGAACCATTAAAAGAACACTTAACGGACATTTCAGAATTGGTTGTGAAAGAAAAAGCAGATGTTGGAGTTGTCGTTGATCCAGATGTAGATCGTTTGGCTTTTATATGTGATGATGGTGAAATGTTTGGAGAAGAATACACACTAGTAGCTTGCGCAGATTACGTTCTAGGAAAAGTAAAAGGAAATACGGTTTCTAACTTATCATCTTCAAGAGCGTTGCGTGATGTAACTGAAAAACATGGTGGAACCTACAATGCAAGTGCAGTAGGAGAAGTGAATGTTGTTATAAAGATGAAAGACACAAACGCTGTAATTGGTGGTGAAGGAAATGGTGGAATCATTTATCCTGATTCACATTACGGACGTGATTCACTTGTTGGAGTTGCTTTATTCTTAACGCATTTGGCAGAAAAGAAAATGACCGTTCGTGAATTACGTGATAGCTATCCAAGTTACTTTATGAGTAAAAATAAAATTCAATTAACGCCAGCATTAGATGTTGATGGAATTTTAAAAGCAATGGCAGAAAAATACAAAAATGAAAATGTTTCTACGATTGATGGTGTAAAAATTGACTTCCCAGAAAACTGGGTTCATTTACGTAAATCAAATACAGAACCAATTATCAGAATATACACAGAAGCACAGTCACAGCAAGAAGCTGACGATTTAGCACAACGCGTTATTAATGAAATAAAAGCGATTGCAAATCTGTAAATACTGTTAAAAATATACCAAGAAAGCTGTCCAATTGGATGGCTTTTTTTATTTTTACAAAACCTCAAAACTACTTTCGGAAAACTTATTAAAATGTGATTTGTGTATTTATGTAACAAAATAGACAAATACACTACTTATTTTATTGTAGCAACGAAACACATCATCATGGAAACCACATATACAATCTGGAAAGAAAAAACAATTCGTTTTATAGAAGAAAAAACAGCTTCTTTTAACGAAACGCTTCACAAAAAAGTAGAAACAGAGTATCTAAAGCGTTTGCTTGAAAAAATGGCAACACATGCGGCTTCACCAAATGACTTACAAGAATTTCAAAACCAAATGGATGAACTTGTAAAAGCAATTCCAACAGAAACTAGTTTTGAAGACAAAACAATTCGACGCAATTTCACAAAAAAGAAAGCAAAAATTAAAAATACAGCAACTTCAAAGCATAAGCTTGTAAGTAAAGGCTATTACATGGTAACTTGGACGGCGTTAGGCATGGCACTTGGATTGCCATGGGGCGTTGCTTTTGGAAACATTGTTTTCGGTTTACCAATAGGTTTGGCAGTTGGAGTCGCTATCGGAACTTCATTAGACGCTAAAGCTGCAAAAGAAGGTAGAGTAGTGTAACTACTTTTTCTTTTGATACTCTGCAGGAACTTTATCTCTGTGTTTCCAACGTTTATGAACCCAATAATAATGTTCAGGAACTTCACGTATTTGTTTCTCTAACTCTCTAAAAAATAATTCAGTAGGTTCGTTTACAGGATAATTTTTAATACCTTCTGGTGTTAACGAAATAAAACTACCTTGGTAATGACCTCGTTTTACTTTTTCTATTTTAAAATAAATAAAAGGCATATTTGCTTTGCGCGCTAAAACTTCAAAACCATTAAAACAAGGTACTGTAATATTCATAAAATCAGTCCAGTAATAATTTGGTAACGGTTTTGGTGATTGATCACTAACCATATAATACGCACCTAAAACACCGGCATCTTGATTCTTTCTAATCGTTTTAAATGTGTTTTTGGTTGTAATTAATGTAGAATTTCGTTTTTCACGAATATCTCTAATAAGCTTATCAAAATACTTATTAGTAAGGCGTTTATAAACTCCGTATCCTTTATGCGAAACATATTCATCCATAATATTCATCCATTCCCAATTGGCATAATGTCCAGAAACTAAGATGATACTCTGACCTTGTTTTTCATATTCGTTAAAAACTTCAATATTAGGAAAAACAAAACGTTTGCGTAATTGTGCGTCTGAAATTGTTAGTGACTTTATCATTTCCAGAAACATATCACACAAATGACTATAAAACTTCTTTTCAATTTGTAAACGCTCTGTATCACTTTTCTCAGGGAAAACCAACGCTAAATTTTCACGAACAACTTTTTTTCTATAACCAATAACATGATACACAAGTACGTAGCAAAAGTCAGAAAACAAGTAAAGTAAACGAAAAGGAAGAATAGAAATCAACCAGAGGATTGGATATATGATAATGAACGCGATAAGCTGCATATGTGTACTAAATTTTGACAAATATAGCTATATTTGACACTTAATAAAGGCTATTTATGATGAATTTAGAACTTGTGACCATCGGAATCATTATTGCAAACGTATTGGTGTCAATAAAAGGATTCGATGATTACGAATTTAGAAACAAGTATATTTTCAATATTGGTGCTATCCAAAACGGACAACATTACCGAATGTTTACTTCTGGTTTCTTACATGCCAATCCGCCACACTTATTCTTTAACATGTTAACACTGTATTTCTTTGCAGATATTGTGATCATGAATTTTGGATCAGTAAACTTCTTGTTGATCTATTTGGCAAGTCTATTATTAGGAAGTCTATTATCGTTCTTTTTTCATCAAAATGAATACCATTATAGTGCTTTGGGCGCAAGTGGCGCTGTTACAGGTATTTTATATGCGGCCATTTTATTAGAACCACAAATGAGTTTAGGATTAATGTTTATTCCAATTCCTATAAAAGCATGGATATTCGGAATTTTATATTTGGCTTTTTCTATCTATGGTATGAAAAAACAACTCGGAAATATTGGTCATGATGCACATTTTGGTGGCGCTGTCGCAGGATTTGTCATAACATTAGCACTTAGAAATAGCATACTTCATACAGATACATTTATCGTTATTGCAATGGCTTTGCCAATTATTGCGTTATTTGTAATGATTAAAACAGGGAAAATTTAAACAATAAGAAGCATGAAGAAGTTTTTACAAAATCTAAAAAAGTATTTCATCATCTTAGTAATCACATTGATATTCCTAGAAATTGGTTCTTATATTGTATTGCGAGTAACTTCATCTTCAAGTACAAAAAATACGGAAACCACTTCTTTATACACACAGATTCCGTTAACAATTTATAAAAAGCAAAACGAGGAAGGCGAAATAAAACCATTAAAAAATGCGGTTGTTCCTGTAAAAGAAAACTATGAATCACGTTGGGCATACAGAGAGTTTAATGTTTCTGTAAAAACGAATGAAAAAGGATTACGAGACAAGGAAACACTTGAAAACAATGAAGTAGATATTGCTTTCTTTGGTGATTCATTTACGTTTGGACATGGCGTAGAAGTAGAAGAACGATATTCAAATGTATTAGCAGATTCATTACAAAACTATAAAGTGGCGAATTATGCGTATTTAAGCGGTTTTCAGCCAGAACACTATGAATACTTTATTAGGAATAATAAAGATTTAAAAGCAAAACATGTCGTTGTCGGAATGTACATTGGAAATGATTTAGCTTCAGACATCCAAGAAACAAATTACGATAGAGAAACGAATAATTTGGAAATTCCAATGCGAATGATTTCGGAAGAAGGTTCTATCTATAATGCACCAAAATTGTATATTTTTCCAATAAACAAACTGATTAAGTACAGTTATTTTACAAAATTAGTAGTGAAAATGGTCAATCGTTCACATTACAGAGAAATATTATTTGAAAGCTTATTGCCAAATGTACCAAACAGTGTTGCGTTGGAAACTGGAAAAGAAAGTTTAGAAAATAACAGAGGAATTGTCGCTTTGCAAGAATTGGACAATATGATTTCGGAACGCGGCGGAACACTAACAGTATTGTTGATTCCTCAGAATTATTTCTTCTCAAAGAAAAACCCACACATTCATCCTGAATTAAAAGATAAAATCAAAGAAGTCATTGAAGGTGATAATGTGTACAAAGTTATTCAGGCAGAACTAACGAAGCGAAATATTGATTTCCTCAATCCAATACCTGTATTAAGCGAATCTTCGTATTTTGATGAAGATGCTCACTGGAATAAAAAAGGGCATAAGGAAGTTGGAGAAGCCTTAACAAGGCATATTAAAACCTTGCAAGAATAAAATAAAGCCTGTAAATATATAAAACAAAAAAACCGATCAAATTGATCGGTTTTTTTTGTGGGGAGAGCAGGATTCGAACCTGCGAAGACGTAGTCAGCAGATTTACAGTCTGCCCTCGTTGGCCGCTTGAGTATCTCCCCAAAAGCGTTTGATTTTTGTTTCAAATCGGTTGCAAATATACTATTGTTTTTGAATCGTGCAAATAAAAAATAAGCGTTTTTTCAGATAAAAAAGCAACTCGTTGAAAATCAGTTTTTAAATTTTAAATTAAAAAGTAATTTTATTCAAAATTCATAAACTACTTCCCAAGTAATTCTTTCACTTTTGCCTCTAACTGAGCACCACGTAAATTTTTAGCAACAATTTCTCCTTTTTCATTTAAGATAAACGTAGCTGGAATGGAACGTACATTAAATGTTCTGGCAATTCCGTCTTTAAATCCTGCAATATTTGAAATTTGATGCCAAGGCAATCCATCTTGTTTAATGGCTCTAATCCAATCTTGTTTTGCATTTCCTTGTCCTTGTCTTCCGTCAAGCGAAACTCCAATGATTTCTAATCCGTCTGCATGATATTTATTATAAATCTTAACCACATTTGGGTTTTCTCTACGACAAGGTCCACACCAAGCTGCCCAAAAGTCAATAATGGTTACTTTTCCTCTAATGTCATACAATGAAACGATATCTCCTTCAGGATTTGGCGCTTTAAAATCAGGAGCAACAGATCCAATAGCAGCTCTTGATAATTCAAGAATTTTTAAATTCATTTGTTTCGCAACTCTTGTTTTCTTCATGTTCTCAGGAAGCTTGTCATAAAAAGCTTTTGCTTCTTTAACAGGCATCACTTTGTAAGTTAGCATACGATTTGCCAATTGAAGAGAGATAAAAGAACCTGGATGATCTTTTATATAGTTTTTCTGATAGTTTGTTCCTTCTTCCTCTAAATCTTTTGCTTGTTGTTTTAAAGTAACAACTGAAGTAGAGTCTTTTGCTTTTGCAGCAGCTGCATATCGTTGATTTATCGATTTAATTTTCACAGAAAGTGCTTCAGAGCTTGTTACAAAATCAGTGTATTCTTGATTGTGTTTTCCGCCTGTAACCTTAGCTTTCATCAAAGTGTTTTTGTCAGCATCAATTTTCATATTTCCCTTTTCTAAAATAAGGTTTATATTTCCTTGTGCACCATTTACATAAATGAATCCCATTTGTGGAACCTCTGATGTACCATAAAAAGTAAACTTTCCATTCTGAACAATAGCAGTATCTTTTGCAATTGGTTGTCCTTTATCATTCTGTACTTTTAAAAATGCACGGATACCATCAGGAATACCATTGATAGACGTTTCGATTGCATATGAATTATCTCCGCTTTCCTCTTGTTTGTTATCACAAGATGTAAATAAGAACGTACTAGCAATACATGCGATAAAAAATACTTTTTTCATGTTTGTATACATTTTAATAGAATAAATTTAAAAAGTTAAGTCGCAAATTTAACTAAATGTATATAATTACACTAGTTGGATATGAAAAACAACGTAAAATTATAGGTAAAGAACTCTTTTTCCGTTGTGTACTATCTATTCTCCGTTAAAAAACGCACATATTTTTTTGAAATTGATAAAGATTCTTTTAGTTTTAATCGATAACTAAATTTTTATAAGAACGAGGTTTTGTTATAGTAGAAATATATAGAATTCTGTATATACTTATGTTAGCAACAAGCTAAAAAAATACCCATTGTATTAAATGAAAAAGATTATCAAAGCATTTTTCAAAGAGATCGTTCCAATCATAGTTGGTATTTTAGTCGCATTGTATATCAACAATTGGAATGAAGATAGAAAAGATAAAAACTACATTGATCAAATATCAACATCTATCAAAAACGAATTGACCGAATCTCATAAGGATATAGACAAAAAATTAGTTCAGCAAATGACCTTAATTGACTCTCTTAATTTTTATTTAAAAGACAATGAAGTTTCATTAGACAAGATCATAAACAAAGCGAGAGGAATTTATATTCCGAAAATAAGAATTAACTCTTGGAAAGCTATTTCTAATTCAAAAATTGAACTAATGGATTATGAAAAAGTTTCTACTTTAGCGGATATTGAAGAGCAAAAGGAACTTCTCCTAATGAAGGCTGAAAAGTTAATAGACTTTATTTATTCAAATTATAAAGAAACTGGAAAAGATAAAAAGGAATTTATGATAGTAATGATGTCTGAGGTTATAAGTACGGAGAAATCTTTAAAAGAAGATATTGGAAAAATTATCAAAGAATAAAATTCTAATTTGAATAAAATAAAATATTTGTTTTTGGCTTAGGACCAATCCTAATGTATCGTTTATTAATTACTATACATTTCTTGTAATAGCTTTAACTTTCAACATAAAACAATAAAAATGCAGAAAAAAACAGTTATACTTTTACTTTTAGTCATATTCACAAGTATTGGATATGCGCAGTCAGAAAAAATAAAAATAAAATCAGAAAACCTTAAAGAGTCAAATTATCTAAAAGCAGATGATTTCTATTTGACTCATTATCTGTATATCGATTTATTCCTGAGAGAAAATTTATTTCCAGATGCTAGTTCAGCAGATGTTTCTAAAATACTAAAAGCAATAAAAAAATATGTTTCAGTAGAAACTCCATTGGAAATAGAAATTGAAAAACCTGGTAAACGAAATTATTTAATCAAAATGGCAATATTAAAGAAAGATGACGAAACTGAGCTTTTGATTGCATTTACAAACTGGAGTACGAAAAAAAGAAAGTTTGAAAAAGAAATAAAAATGGAGAATGATTCTTATACAAGGTGGTATTTCCTAAACAACAACAAAATGACGTATAGAAAAGATATGTCTGATCAAAATGATTATTCCAATATGACTAAGTCCGACTTAGCAAATGCGTATCTATTTGATGAATTATCAGCGAATGATACTAAGATAAAAACTACGATTGATGAAGCGTTAAAAGAAAGTGATTTGAGTATATCAGATACTATAATGACAAATTTAATTCTTTTGAAATATCAAATTTTCCAAAGAGACAAGGAGAATGTAGCCAAACAAACCGAATATTTGAATGAATTATTTGAAACCAATACATCTGAATCGAATCTCAGAGGTTTAGAAATGGCATTCAGCGCAACAAAATTTCAAATAGAATTAATGAATTAAAAAACGCGCAAACTAAAAAATGATACTATTTGAAACCGAAAGATTAATCATAAGACGTCTAGGAGTTGAAGACAGAAAGTATTTCGCTGAACTCTTTACAGATCCAAGAGTTTTAGAACCAATTCCTCAAGAGGCGTTTACGGAAAGTCAAATAACGGAAAGATTTAATAAAAGTTTAAATTTTGAGTTAAGCGATTTAAATGAAAAAAAATGTGCTTGTGGAATCTATGAAAAAGACGGAATTGAAATGATTGGACTAGCTTTATTTTTATTAAATGATGATAATGGAAATGAATTAGGATATCGCTTTAGAGCTGATTATTGGGGAAAAGGATACGGAACGGAAACAACTAAAGGAATGTTGGAATATTATTTCAATGTGATGAAAACAGACATCGTTACTGCTGACGTAAATATTGCGAATTTGGCTTCTGTAAAGATTTTAGATAAGTTTATGACAGTTGTAAAGGAGTTTTTTAACGAAAGGGATAATTGTATTGATAGACAATACGAACTCAAAAAAAAGGATTGGTTACAATAACTTTCATAGCGGAATTTTGATAACGAATTCGGAAAAGAAAATATAAAAGGAAGCAGTTAATAAAACTAACTAATGAAAATATTTTGAGGTAACTATTTTCATTAGTTAGAATAGTGTAATAATATATATATTCTTAAAACTGATAACGCACGCCTAAAGCTAAGTCAAAATCAAGATCATTATTAAATCCTTTTACAAACCCGATTTCTGGTCTAAAATCTAACGAAAGTAGTAGTGGAAAATCAAAATTATATTCAATACCAACATCACCAGCTACAAACGCATAAAAACCATCATTTGTTGCGCCTCTATTACTATTCCAGCTTCCTAATCCGCCGCCACCGCCAGCATACCAATTAAAACCTCCGTCAATATTCCAAACCCATTGATACAATCCTGTTAACTTGTATGCGTCATAATCGTCGCTATCTTTCCAACCTAAATCTAACTCTAGTCGATTTGTATTACTTAATCCGAGTTGATACGAAATTTCAGTCCCAAATCCATTATTACCACCAAGGCGTAACCCAATTGCATGATCCGAAATTTCTTGAGCTGTTGCTGTATATCCAAATACTAATAAACCTAAAATTACTAACTTTTTCATCTCTTTATGTTTAATAATTATACTTAGTTTAATTCTAGTATTATAACTAAAAAAATAAGTTTATATTGCTAAAAAAATTAAAGTTAGCGTTCAAATTAGTGGCATGAATACAAAATTAGAAGTCTTAAAAAACAACTTATCGGGAACACTTTTTTATGATGATTTACACAAAATATTATATGCTACAGATGCTTCTGTATATCGTAGAATACCACTAGCAGTCGCATATCCTAAAGATACTCAAGATTTAAAATTACTGATTGATTTTGCTACAAAGGAAAATATATCACTCATTCCACGTACTGCCGGAACTTCATTAGCAGGACAATGTGTTGGAGAAGGGATTGTAGTTGATGTTTCTAAACACTTTACCAGAATATTAGATATAAACGAAACGGAACAAACGGTTACTGTTGAACCAGGCGTAGTTCGTGATGAATTAAACCAATACTTAAAACCATTCGGGTTATTTTTTGGTCCAAACACCTCAACTTCCAATCGTTGTATGATTGGTGGAATGGTAGGAAATAACTCTTCTGGGACAACTTCTATTCAATATGGCGTAACACGCGATAAAGTAATTTCACTAGAAACCTTATTATCTGATGGAAGTGAAGCTACATTTGAAACGATTTCTACAGACGAATTTCATACAAAACGAACGCAAGAATCTTTAGAAGGTTCTATTTACAAAAAAATATACGATACACTTAGTGATTCAAACAATCAAGCTCGAATACGCATAGAGTTTCCTAAAGCTGAAATTCACAGACGAAATACAGGGTATGCGATTGACGAATTACTACAATTTGCACCTTTCAACAAAGAAAGTAACACGTTTGATATGTGTAAACTGCTTTCAGGAAGTGAAGGAACACTAGCGTTTACAACCAAGATAAAGCTCAAATTGGACGTTTTGCCACCAGAAAACCATTGTGTGGTTGCTGCGCACTACGAAAGCATTGAAGACTGTCTACAATCAGTTTCACTCACCATGAAGCACAATTTGTACACATGTGAAATGATGGATAAAATCATTTTAGATTGTACAAAGTCAAATCTGGCGCAAGCCAAAAATAGATTCTTTGTAAAAGGAGATCCACAAGCAATTTTATTACTAGAATTACGTGCAACAGACCAAAATGACTTAGTTGAACAAACAAAAGCATTAATCACTTCGTTGCAACAAGAAGGGAAAAGTTATCATTATCCAATACTACAAGGTGGTGAAATTAGCAAAGCGATGGAATTGCGCAAAGCAGGTTTAGGCTTGCTTGGAAATATCATTGGCGATAAAAAAGCGGTTGCATGTATTGAAGATACTGCGGTTGCGTTAGGAGATTTATCAAAGTATATTGCTGAATTCTCTGAGTTAATGAAGAAATATGAGCAAAAAGCAGTGTATTATGCACATGCAGGTGCAGGAGAATTGCATTTACGTCCAATTCTGAATTTAAAGAAGAAAGAAGATGTTGTATTATTTAGAAAAATAACGCATGATGTTGCCAAATTGGTTAAAAAATACAAAGGTTCGTTTAGTGGAGAACATGGTGACGGAATTGTGCGCGCTGAGTTTATTCCGATTATGATAGGAGAGAAGAACTATGAATTACTGAAAGAAGTAAAACATGTATTTGATCCGAATAATATATTTAATCCTGGGAAAATTGTAGATGCAGCAAAGATGGATACGTCTTTACGTTATGAAATAGATAGAGAAGAGCCAGAAATAGAAACAATTTTTGATTTCTCGGATAATGAAGGAATTTTACGAGCTGCCGAAAAATGTAATGGTTCTGGTGATTGTAGAAAATCTGCTTCGTTCTCCGGAACGATGTGTCCAAGTTACCGAGCAACAAAAGATGAAAAAGATACAACACGCGCAAGAGCAAATGCATTGCGTGAATTCTTGACGCAATCCGATAAGGAAAACAAATTTGATCATCCAGAATTAAAAGAAGTTTTTGACTTGTGTTTAAGCTGTAAAGCGTGTGCGAGTGAATGTCCAAGTAATGTAGATGCTGCCGCCTTAAAGGCAGAATTTTTACACCAATATTACAAATCAAACAAGCCTACGTTTCGTGATAAAATGTTTGCATTTTCAACAAGATCAAACAAATTGGCAAGTAACTTTTCAGGACTTTCAAACTTTGTGAAAACGAATGGATTTACATCAAAAATCATTAAAAAAAGACTTGGAGTTGCACAAGAACGTATATTACCAATTAATTCAAGTAAAACTTTAAATAAGATAATTCAAAAATCATTAAATCAATTAAATAGTAATGTTTCAAAAACTAAAAAAGTATATATTTTTAGTGATGAATTTACGAACTATTTAGAATCTGAAATTGGTCAAGATGCATTAATTGTTTTATCCTCTTTAGGATACGAAATTAAGTATGTAAAGCATGAAGAAAGTGGACGAACGTTCATCTCAAAAGGTTTTCTAGCGGAAGCGAAAAAAGTAGCAAATGCTAATGTTAATATATTTAAAGATATAGTAAACGAAAATGCTGTTTTAATAGGAATTGAACCTTCTGCCATTTTAACGTTTAGAGATGAATACATACGTTTAGCTGATGATAAAGCTGCAGCAAAACAAATTGCACAACATGCGTATTTAATAGAGGAATTTTTAGCCAAAGAAATAGAAGCAGGCGAAATTACTTCGGAAGCATTCACAGAAGAAGTGAAAGACGTTAAAATACATGTGCATTGTTATCAAAAATCATTGTCGAATCAGAAATGTACTTATGACATATTGAATCTTCCAAAAAACTATAAGCCGTCAATTATAGCTTCTGGTTGTTGCGGAATGGCTGGTTCGTTTGGATACGAAGAAGAACACTATGAAGTGAGTATGAATGTAGGCGAACAAACGCTGTTTCCTGCAGTTCGAGCAGCTTCAGTAGATACACTCTTAGCTGCAAATGGCACAAGTTGTCGTCATCAAATAAAAGATGGAACTCAAAAAGATGCCTTACATCCGATAACAATCTTGCGAAAAGCATTGAAATGATATTTTTGGTTAAATAATAACCGTCAGATTGAGTGGATTTGTGAAACAAATTTGTATCGAAATCTACTTCTTCGGACTTTCTATAATGGCAATTGCAGCTAATAAATCTTTATAATCCATTGATTTTAACTCTTCATCTGCATAAAAAGCTGTTAAGCGATCTTCCGAATGACGATAGAGTTTCCAACGATTTTTATGATATTCTAATGCGGTTAAATTTTCAACCCAATCTCCAGAATTTAAATACACACATGAACCTTTTCTATTGGTTTTCTTTTCCATTTGTGGTTGGTGAATGTGCCCACAAATTACGTATTCATAACCATTGTCAATTGCTAAATCTGCTGCAACTTTCTCAAAATCATTGATATACTTCACAGCTTTCTTTACACTATTTTTAATACGTTTTGATAATGAATACTTTTCTCGCCCTATTTTTAGTAAAAACCAGTTGATATACCGATTGAAACGAATCAGCAGGTCATAGCCCCAGCTTCCAAGTTTGGCAATCCATTTGGCGTTTTGAATAGAAGCATCAAACACATCTCCATGAAAAAACCATGCTTTCTTTCCATTGAGTTCTAACACAAGTTTATCAACAAGCGAGAAATTACCCAATGTAGTATCTGAAAATCGTCGTAATGATTCATCATGATTTCCAGTAATATAAATTACTTCAACACCTTTTGTAGAGAAATTAATCAGCTTTTTAATGACTTTTAAATGTGACTTTGGAAAGTAACGCTTGCGAAATTGCCAAATGTCAATAATATCGCCGTTTAAGATTATTTTTTTAGGGTCAATACTATTCAAATAAGAAAGTAATTCATTTGCATGGCAACCGTATGTTCCAAGATGAACATCAGAGATAACTACAAGGTCTATTTTTCGCTTTTTCAAAAAATCTTTTTTCACACCACAAATAAATAACAAAGCTTAATGTTTGATGAAAAAATAGCGTTAAGGTTAGTTGCTTGAATGTTAACAGTATATGAAGGGATTGTGCGAAATGTTAAGTTAATTTAAAGCATTTGTTGGGTTTTTAATTCTGTTAGATTAAATTTACATTTGATAAAAATTTACTATGGCAGGAAATACCTTTGGAACACTATTTAAAATAACCACTTTTGGAGAATCGCATGGTCGTGCAATTGGAGGAATAATAGATGGATGTCCAGCTGGAATAACATTAGATTTGGAAATGATTCAGGAAGAGATGAATCGTAGAAAACCGGGACAATCAGCCATAGTGACACAACGGAAAGAACCCGATACAGTTGAGTTTTACTCAGGAATCTTTGAAGGTAAAACAACAGGAGTTCCTATTGGCTTTGCTATTCATAACACCAATCAGAAATCTCACGATTATTCACATATAAAAGAAACGTATCGTCCGTCGCATGCAGATTATGTATACGATCAGAAATATGGACATCGTGATTATCGCGGTGGTGGAAGAAGTTCGGCACGTGAAACTGCTTCTCGAGTAGTAGCTGGTGCGATTGCAAAACAAATGCTTTCAAACATTAAAATAAATGCTTTTGTATCTTCAGTTGGAGAAATTATATTAGACAAACCATATCAAGAATTAGACTTCAATCTTACAGAAAGTAACCCTGTACGTTGTCCTGATCCTGCAAAAGCAGCAGAAATGGAAGCTCGAATAAGAGAAATTCGTAAAGAAGGTGATACTATTGGTGGAACCGTTATGTGTGTGATACAAAATGTTCCTGTCGGATTGGGCGAACCTGTGTTTGATAAATTACACGCCGAACTAGGAAAAGCAATGTTATCCATCAATGCGGTAAAAGGTTTTGAGTACGGAAGCGGATTTGAAGGTTCGAAGATGAAAGGAAGTCAGCACAATGATATATTCAATGCTGACGGAACGACAAAAACCAATCTTTCTGGTGGAATTCAAGGTGGAATTAGCAACGGAATGGACATTTATTTCAACGTAGCTTTCAAACCTGTGGCAACCATTATGCAAAATCAAAAAACCATTAATAAAGATGGTGAAATTGTTGAAATGACAGGTAAAGGTCGTCATGATCCATGTGTTGTGCCAAGAGCAGTTCCTATAGTAGAAGCTATGGCAGCATTGGTGTTGGCGGATTATTACTTGATGAATAAAACTATTAAAGAATGAGTGTAAAAGATTTTTTTATAGCTGTTATTAAAATATTTGCCATATACATTTTCATTGAAGGAATCATTCCAATAATAGTAAGTATTATATATTTTAATGGACAAGAAAAAGATGATACATTCTTATTAAGTTCAATCGGTATTATTTTACTCTTTTTTGCAATTATTTACTTCATGCTTTCATTTGCAGACAAGATTGTTAGTTTTTTACGATTAGACAAAGGATTTGAAGTAACACGTTTCGATTTTTCTAAAGTAGAAAGCAATTATATAACCGAAATTGCAATTGCAATTATGGGTGTATACATGCTATTCATAACAATTCCTTTCATGTTATATGATGGTTATATTTTACTAAAAAGTAACGTAAACACGAACAGTTTTGAGTTTAAAGATCCTCAATTACTGAAACAAAACCTATATAGCAATCTATTATACCTCTTAGTTGGAATAATTATTATATTTTTAAGGAAACCAATAGCAAATATATTTGCTTCAAAATCATAACAAAAAGATAGTTTCTAAAAACGAAACACGATACGCATATGAAAAAAATGGCATTACATTGGAAAATTTTAATTGGAATGGTTTTGGGAATCGTTTTCTCGTTCATTCTTCTATCAACTTCTTGGGGAAGTGAAATGATTACCACAAAAACAATTCCTGCTTCTGAAAAAATAGTTCAAGAAATTGTCAATGGAGAAGTTGTAACTACGATCAAGCAAATTGCAGCTAGAGATATTCAAACAACACGTGCTGAATATTTCATTAGTAGATGGATAAAGCCTTTTGGGACTATCTTTATTAATCTATTAAAATTGATTGCAGTTCCGTTAATTCTAGCTTCTTTGATAAAAGGTGTATCTGATTTAAAAGATATTGCCAAAATTAAAAAAATGGGTTTACGAACCATTGCAATCTATGTAGTGACTACGCTTGTCGCGATTATCATTGGCTTAGGAATTGTAAATACGGTGAAACCAGGCGTCGGAATGCCGCAGGAAACTATTGAAAAGATAAAAGAGAAATATGCGAGTTCTGATGGAGTCAACGATAAATTGATGAAAGCAGCTGCGCAAAATGATGCTGGACCTTTGCAGGCGTTAGTTGATATATTTCCAAAAAACATATTTCAATCTTTAGGGAACGCTAAAATGCTTCAAATTATCTTCTTCGCACTATTTGTTGGAATCTGTTTATTGTTAATTCCTGAAAAGCAAGCCAAACCAATGATTGATATTTTCGA
The DNA here is from genome assembly GCF_056033805.1 of Kordia sp. E. Lineage (NCBI taxonomy): Bacteria > Pseudomonadati > Bacteroidota > Flavobacteriia > Flavobacteriales > Flavobacteriaceae > Kordia > Kordia sp. E. The sequence continues at coordinate 128,822 of NZ_JBRASR010000004.1, read as the reverse complement.
TTCCTTGAATGAGGTCGTCATGAAAATGGTAGATTTAATTATGTTATTTGCTCCATATGCCGTTTTTGCTTTACTCGCAAATGTAATTGTCGCCTTTGATGATCCAGAAATCTTACTCAAACTACTTTCTTACGGATTGTGTGTTGTTGGTGGATTGATTCTAATGATTGTTTTTTACTTAATGATTGTAAGTGTATATGTGAAGAAATCACCATTTTGGTTCTTAAAACAAATAAGTCCTGCGCAATTGTTAGCATTCTCTACAAGTTCTAGTGCAGCAACATTGCCAGTAACGATGGAAAGAGTAGAAGAACACTTAGGAGTTGATAAAGAAGTTTCAGGATTTGTATTGCCTGTAGGAGCAACCATTAATATGGATGGAACAAGTCTCTATCAAGCAATTGCAGCAGTATTTATCATGCAAGTATTAACACCTGAAGCCATAACATGGGAAGCACAATTAATTATTGTATTTACTGCATTACTAGCTTCTATAGGAAGTGCAGCAGTGCCAAGTGCTGGTATGGTAATGTTAGTCATTGTATTAGAATCTGTAGGATTTGATCCTGCTTTATTACCAATAGGGTTAGCATTAATATTTGCTATTGATAGACCTTTAGATATGTGTAGAACAACTGTAAATGTTACCGGAGATGCTACTGTTTCAATGCTTGTGGCAAAATCATTAGGCAAATTACACGATCCGAAACCTAAAAACTGGGACGATAATTATGTACCTTCAAAATAATAGTTTAAAAAACCAACAATTTTATATAAATTAGAAGATCAAAAAATAACCAACCAAAAAAATCAACTATGAATATTTGCTTTTTAATGTATCCATGGGAAGAGATAGATCCAGAAAATGATACAAGTTTAGCATTGATTAAGGAATGTGTGAAAAGAGGGCACGGAGTTGCAATGTGTACACCTTCAAACTTAACCATAAGAGATAGTGTTACCAATGCTTTTTGTACAGTAATTGCACGAATGGAAAAAGTGCCAACAACACTAAAATCATTCTATGGAAAAGCTACCTTGCGTGAAGAAATGTTGCCGTTAGCTGGTTTTGACGTTATATTCATGCGTGCAAATCCACCATTAGATCCAATCATGTTAAATTTCTTGGACTCTGTAAAAGATGACGTTTTCATTGTAAACTCACTTCAAGGAATGCGTGAAGCAAATAACAAACTATATACTGCAGCTTTTGGAGATGCGCATAGTAACATTATCCCAAATACACATGTATCAAAAAACAAAAACTACTTAGTACAACAAATAAAAGAATCGAAAGCAGACAAAATGATTCTAAAACCATTGAATGGTTTTGGAGGTTCAGGAGTTATTCTAATCGAGAAATCAGCGATGAATAACATTAAATCATTGCTCGATTTTTATATCACTAGTGGTGACGGAACTACAAATTATGTCATCTTACAAGATTATATAGAAGGCGCAGACCAAGGAGATGTTCGTATTTTACTCTTAAATGGTGAACCAATAGGAGCAATGCGTCGTATTCCTGGAGCTGACGATCATCGATCTAATGTGAGTGCAGGTGGACGTATAGCAAAACATGCATTGACCAAAGAAGAAAAAGCTTTGTGTAAACAAATTGGTCCAAAACTAGTTAATGACGGATTGTATTTTGTTGGAATTGATGTAATTGGTGGAAAACTAGTTGAAGTAAATGTAATGTCGCCAGGCGGAATAACATATATAAACAAAGTATACAAAGCAAAACTACAAGAAAAAGTAATCGACTTTGTAGAAAGTAAGGTTACTGATAAATTACAAGCATTTGACAGACGCGTACGTTTACGTAAAACTGTAGATGATGCTTAAATGATACAAATATCTAACCCAATAGTATCAACAGATTGGTTGCAAGAACATATTCATGCAACCAATCTTGTTATTTTAAACGGAACTATTTCAAAAGTTGTTGGTGAAGCTTTCGCTGAAACAAAACAGATTCCAAACGCACGCTTTTTCGATATAAAAAAGGTCTTTAGTGTGCTCAATGCGCCTTTTCCAAATACAATGGTTAATGTAGCAACATTTACACAAAAAGCACAAGAACTAGGAATTAATCAGGATAGCGCAATTGTTGTCTATGATGAATTAGGAATCTATGCATCTGCAAGGGTTTGGTACATGTTTAAAGCTATGGGATTTGATAATGTTGCAGTTTTAGATGGCGGATTTCCTATATGGAAAGAAAAAAACTATGCATGTGAAGAAAAACTATCTTTTCAAGGAAAATGTGGGAATTTTCAAGGAAAAGATCAATTGCATTTATTTAGAAATTATGATGGAATGTTGAAGGAAATTCAAAACACCTCAAGCTTAATTTTAGACGCACGTTCACAAGATAGATTCTCAGGAAAAGTCTCAGAACCTAGGAAAGGCTTGCGAAGCGGGCAAATTCCAACATCAAAAAATCTTCCATATACAGCGTTATTACACAACAATCAATTAAAATCGAAAACGGCAATCAAAGCCATTTTTGAATCGTTACAAACTGACGAAGCTGAACTTGTATTTTCATGTGGATCGGGAATTACAGCGTGCATTCTGGCATTAGCCGCCGAATATGTAGGATATAAAAACTATTCAGTCTATGATGGTTCGTGGACAGAATGGGGAAGTTTGTATAGTTAACAAATATATAAGAGATTATAAAATTGCGAAAAACAACAAACAGCGTTTGGATGCACTCTTAAAATTATATAAATTAGATTATGAAATATCTATCAACATTATCAATGAAGCACACGGAGATTATGATGTTGAAAAACAAGTAAAAATTTTTAGAGTAGGATAAAAGTATGGAAAACGTAAGTCATTGCAATATTTGTGAACATAAACAATATGATTTTTCTACAGGAAATTTATGCGGACTTACCCAAAAAAAGGCTGATTTCATTAAAAAATGTCCTAAAATAATTTTTGACAGTAATGCAAAAGAACAAATTGCAAAAATCAATTTAGAATATGAAGAAATAAAAGCTCGTAAAGTTGATGTAATAGGTCATTTAATACTATTCTCAATAATTGGAGCTGTTATTATAATTGCTGATATTTACTTTACACAATACTTATTTGAAGCAGGATGGATTTCTACTGTTAGCATTATAGGAATCGCCATAGGATTAGGATTAATAGGCTATGCATTTGCACCATTTGTAAACTATAGAGAAGCTTTTGGAGCTGCAAAGTCGCAAAAAGATCGCTTAGATGCTATTCTAAAAATATACGATTACGGTTATGATATCAATTTTGAAGATGAAGACTATCTAACTGCAGTCACATTACGAAGAGAAAAACAAAAAGTACGTTAATACAGAAAGCAGTCATTCGCATGGAAAAACTAACCATTCAACAAATTGTAACCAAAATTGAAAATGAAGAACTGTTTAGTGCAGTTTCGTCAGACTATTCATTTACGATAAAGATTGACGCGTATGTGCCATATGCTTGCGGCGCTGTGCACGATGGACATCAATTTAGACGTGAACTTTGGGATAATTGTATACATACAGAATATGATCGTTGGTTTGAAGAAGATCCAGAAACAAAAGAAATGGTAAAAACGCATCCGATTATTATTGCAGGAATGGATTCACGCTTTGAATATGACTTAAATAGAGCGCCAGATAGTGCAATTTATGAAGATGCTTGGGGAAAACAACTCTGGCATCAGCCACTTCCTGAAGACATGAAACAGAAGAGTTTAGCAAAACACACAAATTTTTATAAAGTAGTGCACGCGTTAATCACGAAACTAGAAGAGAAATTTGGGACTTGTATTGTATACGATATGCATTCGTACAATTGGAAACGTTGGGATAGAGAAGTGCCAACCTTTAATTTAGGAACAGGAAATCTTGACAATGAACGTTTTGGAGAAGTTATAGAATCTTGGCGAAAAATGCTTTCTATGATCAGTTTGCCGCACAATATTGAATCAACGGCTAAAATAAACGATACGTTTCAAGGAAATGGCTACTTTTTAAAGTATATCACACAGCATTTTAGCAACACTTTAGTTTTGGCAACCGAAGTAAAAAAGATATATTGCGACGAAATTAATCAAGTCATGTTCCCCGAAGTTGTAGCTGCTATTGAAAAACAACTGCGCAGCATGCTACCAAAACATGCAACTGCATTTTACGCAAAATACAAATAAGAAGATTTTTTTAGGATGAATGATATACATGTTGGAAATGAAGTGCTTTTTGAAATTGACAAAAATATTGACGAACTCGTTAAAAAAGTCGAATTACTAAGCTATGTAAATCCTTTAAATATTGAAGAAGAGAAACAAAAATTCTTCAAATCGAAATATCTAACAGACCCAAAATTTACGTATCCTGAAATTGATTTTGATCGGTTCCATTTACACAGAAAACTGTTTTCACAACCTATAGAACGTATTGAAAACGAATATACTAGAGGTTTGTATGAAGATATCATTTATGCGTATTCTGGTTTGATTCAATGTATTGAAACTATTGGAACTAAGCATAAGTTTTACTACAATAGTTTGCGTTCATTTGGAACACCAACAGAACAAGATGTTGAAAATGCGAAGTTTATCCTTCACTTTGAAGAAGAAGACGAAAACGAAGCACAATTTCAACCAAAGCACAACGCAAAAGAAACGGAAGCACTTTTTAGAGCCTATTCTAAACAATACGATTTCTCATACAACATAAAGTTCTCTAAAGATATGAGCGCTATCGCAATGGTTTTAAACAATATTAAAACCTTAGTTATCAATGAAAATCATGTGTTTTCAGATAATGAAATTGCAGTATTGACAAATCATGAAATTGGCGTACATATGGTGACAACGATGAATGGATTGTTGCATCCGCTAAAAATATTTTCAAACGGATTTCCAAACTATGAAGAAACACAAGAAGGTTTGGCTGTTTTTTCAGAATATATGAGCAATAATTTAACTGTAAAACGCCTAAAAGAGCTTGCTTATCGTGTAATTGCAGTAGATAGTTTGGCAAAAGGCTATTCGTTTTCTAAAACCTTCCGATTGTTTGTAAATACCTATGATTTAGACAGAGAAACTGCGTTTAATATTTCTGTTCGCGCACATCGAGGTGGTGGATTTACCAAGGATTATTTATACTTAACAGGTTTGAAAAAAGTATACAATTACTACAAATCTGGAAAAGACATGAATGTATTATTGCGCGGGAAAATTTCATTAGCGTATCAAGATAATATTGCTTCTTTGGCTAAAAATGGTTGTGCTGTTGCTTCAAAACACATTACTGATTCATACAAGGAGAACAAAAACACCAACAAAACTGTTGATTTCATTCTTGAAAATTTGAAGTAAACCTTAGTGTATTTTAAATCTCGATTATTGAATAACAATATAAAGAGAATTCATACGTATATAGTAGAGAGATTATTTATATTGCTAATCATTTAAGATATTTCAAAATATAAAATATGCGTATCTGCCAACGTTGTTTCAATTTCTTTTTTTTTAAAATTTTGCTGATACATTGTTTTGTGCTTTCATTTTCAGTTAGTCACGCACAAACAGATTCATTATCCAATAAATCGTATGAAGAATTAGCTACGTTGCATGTTGCGGCAATTAAAAAAGATGCAAAACGCGCACTTCACTACGCAACTGCTGCACATAAGTTGGCACTTAAAAAAAACAATCAGAAGGAAATAGCGGAGTCGTTGTATTTCCTTGCGAAATCTAACATTGACTTATCAAACAATGCGCTTGCGTTACAACAATTGACCAAAGTTCTTCAAATTGGGGCAAAATTAAAAGATTCACTATTACTTTTTAGAGCAAACAGTATTAAAGGAAATGCGTACAATGATATTGGAAAGGAATCTAAGGCATTGGAAGCGTATATAACTGCTAGAAAATATAGTACTAAAAGTAGTAAATCAAGTGATTTAATTCTTTTAGATATCAATATTGCATTCATGAAAAAATTGCATCGAGATTATGAAGGTGCAATTGCTACTTTAAAAGAAAGTTTAGTATTGCTGGAAGAAAAGGCGATTCCTGAAGAAAAAAAGATACGATTTGAGTTAATTACTTTAATGAATCTAGCAGATACATATTTACGTATGAAAGAAAATGATGTCATTCAATATGTAGCTGAAGCTGAATTGTATAATGACATAGGATTAAAAAAATGTTCAAAAGATATACATACTGTTTTTTATTACGTGTTTGTTATGAATAAGGCAATTATTCAATATGAAAAAGGAGTATACGGTGAAAGTATAAAATTCACCAAGGAAGTGGCGGATTATGCGATACAAAACAACAATGAAAGCTTAAGATCCACAACACTTTTTTATTTGGGTAAAATTCACTTTAAGTTAAAAGAATATAAAAAATCGATTGACTTTTTAGAGAAAGCTTACGCTATTATGGAAGCATCGGAACGTAGCTATTCTAATGAAAAAGAGCTTCATAGGTTGTTGATGTTCAACTTTGCAAATACAAAAGAATTGGATAAACTGCAATTTCATTTTAAATTGTTTAGCAAACTTGAAAAGTCACAAAGTCAAAAAGATATTGAAATTATTACGCATATAAAAGATGATGATTTAACGAAATTGACTAATGAGCTTAAAGTGTTAGGAGTTGATTTATCTAAAGAAAAACGTAAAAATTCAACATCATATACTATAGCTACGTTGTTTGCAGTTCTTTTACTTGTAAGTATTATTTTCTATAGACGTAAAGTGAAACGAATTAAGCAGAAAGTGGCACAAGTAATGGAAAAGGTGCGTGATTTAGAAAAACCTAAAACACAACACAAAGGCAAAAATATTGCAGCAACTGATACGGTAACGGATAAAAAAGCACTTGAAATTTTGCAGAAGTTAAAAGAATTTGAGGATAATGAAGAATTCTTAGTGCAAGGTTGTACCCTTATCTACGTTGCTGAAAAATTGAATTCCAATACAACCTATCTTTCAAAAGTAATTAATACCTATAAAGGAAAAACATTCAATTCATACTTAAATGAATTGCGAATTAATAAAGCATTAATTCAACTAAAGAATGATGCAAAATTACGTTCGTATACGATAAAAGGCATTTCAGAAGAGTTTGGTTTCAAGCGACAAGAAACGTTTTCTAGAGCCTTTAAGCAACAAACTGGAATTTATCCTTCTCTATATCTTAAAAAATTGAGTGAAGCTGCTAAAAATGATTGAGGATTTATAAAAACGCAATTTCCATCTAGCATAAGCATTGAGTTTAGCCGTTACTTTAGTGTAACTAAAAATTTGATATAGATGAAATTGAAATTTAAAAAACAAACAATTGCTTCGCTGCATTTAATGCAACAATTAAAAGCAGGAAGTATAGATGGTGAAATAATTGCTTTTACAGAACCTCCAAGTGTAGAAGAAACGCAAACGGTCTGTAATTCTTCAAACCAATTACCTTGTACTATCTCATTAAATCCGGATGATTGTCATACAAACGATGGAACATTAAAAACTTGGGATGCGGGATTTCAAGGAGAATCAAGATATGTATATTGTTGAGATTAGAATATACTTTTGGAAGCTTTTTAAAATCATGTCAAAACCATGTGGAAATTCATTCTTATAAACTCACAAAAAATAGATAGTAAACATACATAGAGTATTGAGAATTTATAAATACGCAATTCTAAAGCTTTGTAAACGTTGTGTTTAGCGGTTACTTTACAATGATAAAATTTTAAATCAAAACATTATGAAGAAACAAAGCTTAAAGAATTTACAGTTAAATAAGATCCAAGTATCAAAAATTTCTGGTGGATGGCCAAGCGGACCAACAAATAATCAAACTGCAGGTGAGGAAACATGTCAACAAGATTGTGTTTCTGCATATAGAACTTGTATATCTGAATATCAAACGGCTTGCGAACCTATTAAAACGTATGAGAGAGAGTGTGCAAATCATGTGAAAACTATTAATCCTGCAACGAGAACTTGTTAATCATTAATAAATTAAAAGTTTATGAAACTGAAATTTAAAAAACAAAAAATATCATCGTTAACTATTTCTTATAAATTAATGGGAGGAAATACACATACTGTTTCGGATGACAGGCATACAAATATACCTACACTGGGAACAGCCTGTATGGAAACATATAATGAACCTTGTACGTATAGTGTAGTGCCTACTAAATGTGATACGAATGATGGAACATTAAAAACTTCGGATGTACGAACAGGGTTCTTTGATCCTAACTACACAAGAGTTTGTTAATGTGATTGTAAATCAACGAATTAAATAACTACCCATAAATAAGCATTGATCTAACTACTGTTTTTTCAATGCTTTATTTGTGTAAAATGAAGCTGTAAATTAGGGTTATTTTGATGCTAGCGTAACAACATAAAGAGAATTCAGACATATATATGTATGAAGATTGTTTATCTTGTTGAACTCTTATTTCAAAATCAAAACATGTTGAATTTCAAACAGAATTGCTGTTCCCCATTTTTCAAAGTTTTTATTCTATTCTTATATCTAAGTGCAATTTCTAGTGCATTTTCGCAAACGGATACGTTAGCAACGAAATCATACAAAGAATTAGCGCAACTATATGCGCGTAACATTGGTAAAGACAACGTAAGAGCAAATATATACATCACAAAAGCACATCAAATAGCATTACAAGAAAATAATGAAAAGGAGATTGCTAAGTCATTGTATGGAATTGCGTTTAGCAATTTTCACTTAACCAATAACAAAGAAGCATTAAGCAGCATAAAAAAAGCAATTTCACTATACGAAACTGCCGAAATTAAAAATTATACAATGCTGTCGCAGAGCTATAATTTAAAAGGAAGCATACTTACTGACACACGAGAAGATTCTGATGCTTTAAATGCACACTTAAAAGCGAAAGAATATGCAAAAAAAACGAATAGTGTAGCGAATGAAATCAAGTCGACAACTAATATTGCTTTTATTAAAAAAGAGCACAAAGATTTCAAAGATGCCATTCGTATTTTTAAAGAAAACCTTGAAACACTAAAAACGTCAACACTACCAGCAAGTAGAAAACTATACTATGAAGTTTTTCAATATGCAAATATTTCGGAAGCATATTTGCGAATGGGAGAAATGACTTCAGAAGATTATACTAAAGAAGCAAAGCATTACAATGAATTAGGTTTGCAAAAATGCCCTGAAAATGACGCAATATCGTATTCTTATTTACTGATTAATAAAATTGTGATTCTATTTGAGGAAGAAAAATACGAAGAAAGTATTGCATTAGTAGCAAAAGCGGAACTTTTAGCAAAAGCAAGTAAAGATGAAAATCTATTATGTTCGGTATATATATATGCAGGTAAAAGCTATGCAAAGCTTGATAATTACAAAGAAGCAGTTACTTTTTTAGAAAAAGCAAACACTATTATTCTGAATTCTGAAAAGAAGTATCACACAGAACGATTATTAAACAAAGAACTATCTATAAGTTATACAGCTATTGGTGAAATAGAAAAAGGGCAAAAATACTTTGAAAAATATGCTACGCTAGTAGAAACAGAAGCAGAGGAAGATATTAAAGTAATAAAAGAAGTATATGTAAAAAATGACATTGCTGAATTACGAGAAGAATTAAATAAATTTAGAAAAAGAATGATTGCTGAAACAACTCGTAAGCAACAACTATATGCTGTTTTGGGAATTGTTGTTTTTTTATTGATAATCAGTATTTTATGGTATCGAAACAAAGTAAACCAAGTAAAAAGACGAATAAAAATTGTATTACAAAAAGCGAGTGAACTAGAAAAAACACGAACGCAACAAAAAACGACTGGCGTTTCAATTTCTGAAAAAGTTACGGATACAAAAGCAGCATTACTATTAGAAAAATTGCAAAAATTTGAAGAGGAAGAAGTGTATTTATCACCAGAATGTAGTTTAAGTTTTGTAGCAGAAAAACTAGAATCGAATACGTCTTATATTTCAAATGTAATTAATAACTACAAAAACAAAACCTTCAAATCATACATTACTGAATTGCGAATTAACACTGCATTAGTTCGATTGAAAAATGATGAAAGACTACGTTCATATACGATCAAAGCGATTGCAGAAGATTTTGGTTTCAAACGTCAAGAAACATTTTCAAAAGCATTTAAACTACAAACAGGAATCTACCCATCACAATATTTAAAAAAGCTACGTGAAGACATAGAAACCAATTGATAGTTCATAAACCATCAAACTTTACGCTTTGTAAACCCTATGTTTTAATGTTACTTTGTCATGTAACATTAAAACTTTGTTAAAATGAAAAAAAAGAACGTATCCTTATTAAAATTTAAAAAGAATAGAATAGCTAACCTTCATAATTTGAAAAAAGTTGTTGGTGGTACTGGCACTGACGCTGCTCTTGATACATTACATACAGATTGTAGTCCAAGTTGTGTAGCTACCTGTGAAACATATGATCCCGCAAAATGTAATGATACAAGAACTTTAGCAGATAATACTTTTTACGATACATGTGATTGTAATGGGTTTCTTACTGGCGCTGCTTGTTGATAAATGAGTAAGCATTCATGAAACATGTGCTTTATTGAAAAATAAACTAAAAAGCACGAATCATATTACGATTCGTGCTTTTACTATTTAGAGTATACTTTGTTATCGTTTTAATGTAAAGTGTCCTGTATAGCGTTGATTATTACTTGGTCTTTCTACCATAAACCAATAATCTGAAGAAGGCAATTGCCTTCCGTGAAATGTTCCATTCCAACCGCGTGATTCAGGTTTTAAAATCGTCAATAACTTTCCATATCGATCAAAAATATGAATACGTAAATCTGGTTCAAATTCTGAAGAAATAATCTGCCAATAATCGTTATATCCATCATTATTTGGAGTGAAAAAACTTGGGTAGAATAGGAGGTTTACTTCTTCAGTGACAACTCCACAACCATTTTTATCTCGTACATATGCGGTAAAACTACCAGCTAACAAATTTGAAAAAACTGGACTATCTTGATAATTGACGCCATCAATTGAAAATTCATAATCACCAATTCCTTCTACAAAAATTTCAAATTGATTGTTATTAAATGTCCAATCCTGTATTTCTACATTTGTAATTATTGCTTCATCTGATTCTATCACACGAATAGTTTGTGTATTGCTACAACTCACAGCTGGTGAGGAAGCGTAATTTGTAATAATCGTTACGGTATACAATCCGGCTTCTGTTACGGTAATCTCTTGTGTAGTTTGTCCAGTATTCCAAACATATTCATCGTAACCAGTATCGGCGCTAATCATTATGCTTTCATTCGAACATAAATACACAATCATTTCGTCAGTATTCACATTAGGAACTTCTTTTACTTCAATAAAAAAGGAAGTTGTGTCATAACAGTTTGTTTCAATATCGTTTTCAATACGAACAAAAATTTCTTGCGGATTGGTCTCATTAGAGAAATTTGTAGCAATTGCGTCCGTGTTCGCATCAGCAGCAGCTTGCGAAGTATGATAGGTAATTGAGAATGCACCAGTTTGACCGTTTGCTATAAATTCATTCTGGATGCCTAAATTAAATACTTCCGTTCCATCATTGCTGAGATCGTCACAAACAATCAAATCACTTACTGGGTTTGCAATGTATTGTGTTCGCATCAATAGTATAAAATTCACGATTGTAAAACAAGTAGTGTTTTCACGATTTTGTTTTCTTGCATAAATGGTTTGTGTTGCATTTTGAAGCACATATGATGCTGGTAATCTATTAGTATCATTATTTGCATCTGTAATCGTTTCATAATAAAACACATCAAAAATACTACTGCTTTGCGTTCCAAGAACTTGATCGGTTAATAGCGATAGATTTATCAATTCTTGAGAATCATTAAAATCATCACAAACGCTGATATCCATAACCATATCAGCAGTTGGAGTTTCAGATACAATCAAATTAAAACTGGTAATTGAAAAGCATTCGGAATTATCGTTATGTTCAATTTTTGCAAAAATTGTTTCTGGATTGGTCGTATTTGTATAATTCGTTGGTAATGGATCTTGACTATTCTCAGCGTCTTCTTGTGAAGTATAATATGTAATAGTAAATGGACCAGTTTGACCGTTTGCTATAAATTGATTTTGCATGCCTAAATTAAATTCTTCAGCATCATCATTGCTTATGTCATCACAAATAATCATATCATTCACAGGATTTGCAAAATATTGCGTTTGCATAGATAATGTAAAATTGATGAGTATAAAACACTCAGTATTTTCACGATTCTGTTTTCTTATATAAATGATTTGTGAAGCATTTTGAAGCACGTATGTTGCAGATAATCTATTTGTATCATTATTTGCATCTGTTATAGTTTCATAATAAAACACATCAAAAACACTACTGCTTTGCGTCCCTAGAACTTGATTTGTTAATTCTGATAAATTTATTAATTCTTGTGAATCATTAAGATCATCACAAACATTTATATCCGTAACTGTATTGGTTGTTGGACTTTCGTAGACAATTAAGTTAAAACTTGTAATAGCAAAACACTCCGAATTATTTGCAGGTGTAATTTTTGTAAAAACCTCTTCTGGATTACTAACATTTGTATACGTTGTAGGCAATGCATTCTGACCATTTTCCGCATCTTCCATACTTGTGTGGTATGTAACGGTATACGTATCGCCAACATCTTGACCAGTTAATGCTTCTATATCTTTAGTTGATAAATCAAAAGGAGTAAAGCCATCATTTATACTATCATCACAAATAAGATAATTAGTAATTGGATTTGCAATTGGCGGATTGCTGATCACAACTGTTTTTGTATTTGTTTGTGTTAATGATGCTGTATTTACAGTAACAGTTACTTCATAAGTTCCTGTAAATTCATACATATGTGCTGGGTTTTCAATCATAGAAGTATTTCCATCACCAAAATCCCATAAAATAGATGTTATATCTTCCGTATTTGTACTAACTGAAAATCGGGTAGCATCGCCAATGCAAGTATTTTCAAAATCAATATTTACTATAAACAATGATTGTATAAAAGGCGGCAAACCTTGTTGTGAAACTCCAGTACCTAAGTTAACAGCTTCATTTACGTAATCACACGCCAATCCGTCAGCTTCTGGATCGTTTATAACACCAAGATAATTTTGTCCAGGTCTGGCATAATAAATTTTACCATCAATAGCCAATTGCATTCCAGCTCTACGTTCAACGGCTGAATGCAGTTCAACTCTTGTTGCATTCACATCTGGTGATGTAATATCAAACTGATGTAAATATGTAGTTGTAATAACGAATTGCCCTGAGGATACATACATTTTTTCTGAATTAGGAGAAAATTCAGCACAATACGGCGCATTTTGAGTGACTAATTGTTCAATTTCTGGTCCAACTCTTCCTGATGTACTATCAAAATTGTGCAAACATGTATGTAGTTGATTTTGATTGCAAATAGCAATTTTAGTTCCGTCAGGAGAAATCTTTAGATAACCTCTTCCGTCATTTGTAGCACAACCATTATATGTAGATCGTACTGTATTCAAGTCAATTCCTGTGCTTGTAATGTGAAATGAATGAAATGTATTGAAATTACCTCCAAAATTACCAGTAGGTGTTGCATAACTTACAAGCCAATATCCTTCATTTTCATCGCTAATAGCAGCTATTTTTTCGGCACTTGTTGATAATAATAATATATTTTTCTGATCAGGAATAATATCTCCATTACCACCATTCAAAGTTAAGTCGAGTACACTATAATATAAACCACCATTATTTGTGTTATGGTCAACACAAAAAATATAATATTTAGTAGTATCATTAACAAAAGGAACAATAATACCAGATTGGGAACTTGTAGAGTTTCCTTGTAATCCAGTTCCGTTAGTCATTATAGTATGATTTCTGTCCCAAACGGTACTTCCATCTGTATAAAATAGCAAATCTCCATCTGCATTTGATATACTTGCACAACCTTCATCTGTAACTAACTGACCATTTGTGATGGCTACAGGATTTCCACTACTAAAATCAAGTCCAGCATTATCCCCAAAATACCATATGTTGGTTTGTCCTTGTGAAAAGGAGTAAAAAACATGGAACGTAATAAAAATAAAAAGTAAAATTTTTCTCTTCATACAGTAGTATTCAAAATAGCGAATAAACAGGTCTACTAATCAGTGTTTTAGGGATTATTGTAAAGTTACTATATTTCTGTGTAAATTTCTTTTATTGTAATTTGTTGTTGGTAAGAAATTTGAAATTAATATAAAACCAGAAAGATTCCCTATCTTATTGGTTTAAAATCATCACTATATATGTCATATTGGGCAATTGGAATTTTAGTATTTATTATCATTTATATAATTGCGAATATAGTGTTATACTTTCTGCAAGAGCGTTTTATATTCAAGGCTGAGAAACTACCAAGTGATTTTAAGTTTGATTATGAAAATCAAATTTTTGATGAATATAATATTGAGGTTGATGAAGGTGTAAACATTAATGGAATTCACTTTAAAGTTAGAAACCCAAAAGGTGTTGTTTTATACCTTAAAGGAAACTCAAGAAGCATTAAAGGTTGGGGGAAGTTCGCAGTAGACTTCACACGCTACGGTTTCGATGTATTGATGGTAGATTATCGTGGTTATGGAAAAAGCACAGGAAAACGCACGGAAGCAGGTATTAAGAAAGATTTACAACATGTATATGATCGTTTAAAGGAACAAGTAAGTGAAGAATACATTACGTTATACGGACGATCGCTAGGTTCTGGTTTTGCAACCAAATTAGCTTCCAATAACAATCCACGATTATTAATATTAGATGCACCTTATTATAGTGTAAAGCATATTACAAAGCGCTTTTTGCCAATCATGCCAATGTCGTTAATATTACGATTTCCAGTAAAAACATACCGTTGGATTGAGTATGTAAAATGTCCAATTAAAATAATTCATGGTACAAGTGATAAGCTGATTCCGTTTAAAACGAGTGTGAAATTGTCAAAGATTAATCCAAAATGGACACGTTTATATCCTGTAATTGATGGCGGGCATAATAATTTGCACACATATCCGCAATATCACCGTTTCCTTGAAGAAATATTAGCATCTGAACTACCGAAAGAAATAGACCCGTTAACATCAAGTTTAAGCTTTAGAAGAAAAAAACAATAATGAAGCGTTTAAAAACAATCGGTATTGTTATCATTGCATTTTATTTTGTGATCTCACTTATGTTACTCAATTTTCAAGAACAACTTATATTCAGAAGTCAAACGTTGCCACAAAATCATGTGTTTACGTCGTCTATTCCGTATGAGGAACTATTCCTAAAAGCTTCTGATGGTGCTATTTTAAACGGTTTGCATTACAAACGAGAAAACCCAAAAGGTGTATTGGTCTATTTTCATGGAAATGCACAAACATTGGAATATTGGGGGAAATGGGCAGAAGAATTATCAAAGCGTTACCAGTACGATGTCGTTATTATGGATTATCGTGGTTACGGGAAAAGTACAGGAAAACGTAGTTTTGACGCCATGTTAGCAGATGGAATGTTGTTCTATGACTATTGCAAAACAAAATTTGCAGAAGATCAAATTACCATATTTGGACGTTCGCTTGGTGGTGCATTTGCAACGCATGTTGCTACAAAAACGAAAGCAAAACGCTTAGTGTTAGAATCAACATTTGTAAGTGTTTATGAGCTTGCAAGCAATCGATTTTGGTTTTTACCTTTAAAATGGTTGCTAAAATATCCGTTCCAAAATGACGAAAACATTCAGCAAATTTCAATTCCAACATACTTCATTCATGGAACTGAAGATACTGTTGTTCCTTATGAACACGGGAAAACATTGCATGAAAAGTCGGGTAGTAGTACTAAAAAATTCTATACCATAAAAGACGCATTACACAACGATTTAATTCAATATCCTGCGTATTTTAAGGCGTTAGATGAAATTTTGAAATAGGTGAAAGTAAAATTATTGGATGATTATTTATTGGTTTTCCTATTGAAATACCTTCTCAAAAAATAATTTCTTAGAATACTCAATATGGTTAAGTATAAGGTTATAATTATATTTTTCCCTGAATGATTCTCTATTCCTAATAATGGAAATATAATTTCTAGTGAAATCATAGTGATGAAGAAACCAATAGTAACATTTAGCAGGCTTTCCAGTAATGATTGTTTCTTAGTCTGCATCGCTTAGTAATTGAATTTTTGAAAATAACTTTGTGTCTTTTAGTTCAATAATTCTATAGCCAAAAACCGTTGTGTCAATATCAAAAACATCTGTTTTCTTCTTAATTTGATAAGAAACAGCAGGAGTTATGTATTGAGTAATATTTTTATAGGTTAATTTGTTTTCCATATGATAGTGACCACAATAAATGGTAACTTCAACAGTAGCTTTCGTCAATAAAGAAACCAACTCTTCTCTATTAGTGAGTTTTCCAATTTCATCAACTTTCAAATCAAGTCCCATAATTGGATGATGTATAAAAAGTATAATAGGTTTTGATGAAATCAACTCTTTTTCAAGCCAACTTAGTTGCTCTTTGTCAATGATTCCAGCAGAAGAATCTAAATATATAAATTTATAATACTCTTTTAAAGTGCTATGATATGATTTTGGAGAATTAAAGTTGTAGTATTTTGAAGTTTCGATAAACGTATCGTGATTTCCTAAAGCGATTGTTAGGTTCTTATCATTAAGTTTTTTGAAAAAATAGGGTATAGCCTCATTTTCTCCAATATCTCCAGTACAAACAACTTCAGTGATGTTTTTGCGTTCAATATCTTTTAAAACAATGTCAAATCGTTGTCTGGCAATTGTATAATCATTAAAAGGAAAATCTTCATCTAAATGTAAATCAGTAATATGCGCTATTAGTTCGTTCATGCATTATTAACTTTAGTAATGACAAAAATAATGCTATGCATAATGATAGATTTATAAAATCTTGCGGATTTTATATTTTACTCCTAAATTGAGTTGGAGAAAGACCAATATGTCTTTTAAATACATTAGAAAAATAAGAGGTGTTATCGAAACCACAAGTGATAGCAATTTCCAAAATAGAATCTCTAGAATACTGAAGTTTGTGTTTCGCCTTTTCCAAACGAATAGTAGTTAAATAACTTAGCGGCGTATATCCGTGAAGTTCTGTAAACAATCGATGTAGGTAATATTTACTAATTCCAATATCGCTACTAACCTTAGCGAGCGAAATATCTTCGCTAATATTATCGTTTAAATATTCTTTCGCGGCAGTAATTAACTGAAACAACTGCTTCTTTGTATTGTGTTTAACAATCTTGAGTGCAGTAAATTTAGAGTCAATGTTAATCTGCTCTTTTACAACAACTTCAGATATTTGAATGAACAAACTTTCCATGAGATGTTCAAAAGTAATTTTATCATACATATAAAGATGCGCAATCTTATCAAGTAAAAAACTTACTTCATTGGTTGATTTTTTATGAATCACTTCTAAAAACTCAATACGCGCTATATCATTGGTATGATACTGATAAACTTCATTGATTAAACTTTCTGATAAGAAGAATGATAAACCTTTTGCGCCACTTTTGGCTTCCGTGGTAATAGTGCTATCATTATTTAAAATTAAGTATTGATTTTTTGAAACTTCAATATCTTGATTGTTGTAATTATACTGTTTTACACCTTCAATAATGTATTTTAATGTGTAGGTTGATTTATAAGAAACAGAAATATCATTAGAATGATGAGAGTACAACACTTTGTTCTCTAGTTGATTAGAAAATATTGGAGTAGTTGTGATCTCTTCAATCTTTACCATGAATAAAAAATAGATATTAACATAAATTACTCAAGCTTGGTTACAGTTCCACGTTTTTTATTTTTCTGATCTTCTAACAACGAATACTCTAATAAATACGTGTTCTCAGTCGTAGAAATGATTTTCATCTGAATTGGTTTGCTGTCTCTAAAATCAATTGGATGTAGCTTTCTACCAACAAACTCACATTCATTTACCCAACGAATGGTAAACGTATCAATTTTATTATCATAATAATCAATACTCAACGAATCTGTACGAATAGATCTTCCAGTTTTCGTTTCTCCATTAATTTCATATGTAAATTCAAAAGTTCCCGTTTGAAAATTTTTGCAGTTTCGTTCCACAGAATAACAAGAAGTCAAAAGTAGGGCAAGGCAAGTGATAAAAAAGAAATTTTTCACCGATTATAGTTTTAAAATGAATATCACTACAAAGAAACTAAAAATTTAAGTCGGCTAAAAAAGAATACTACTATTTCTGATAAGCTTCAAAAGTTCCATCAGTATAAAAAATTACAATCTTATCAATTGCTTTTCCATTTGATGGAATGGTGGAAGTTACTTTTTCTTCCAAAGACAACGATTGTTGTGAAACCTGTTTTTCAATTTTTGGAGTAGCAGTTGGAAGTGGAGTTGATACAATTTCTTCTTGAGAAACTTTAGGGAAATTTCCTTTTCCATTCATTAACCAATACAATTCTACTTCGGGAAAAGCACTCAAAATTTTCATTACAAACTCTAAACTTGGCTTGTTTCTACCAGATAAAATATGTGAAATACTAGAGCGTTGCACGCCTAACTTATCAGAGAATGCAGAAGCCGAAAGTCCGTAATAATCGATAACTTTTTTCAATCTTTTAGAAAAATCAGCAGTGTTTATCATTGTAAACAAGTATTATAGAATTAATATGTTTACAAAAGTAAATAGTTTATGTTGCTTATACAAGTAAACAATGTTAATTCAAAATTATAAGTTATAAATTACTTTAAGTAAATGTATTTAATTTATTGAAAATAAGATCATTAAAACACTAATGAATTCAGGTGGTTAATTTTGCAGTTTTTAGATGGAAAATATATGCTCTGAAAACGAATACTGTTTACAATACTAAACAGATGTGTTGAATTAAACTGTTTACAATTGTAAATTAAATAGTGTTTACATTTGTAACCTGTAATTCAACATATAATGTATACACATCACTTAGCGAATTGGTATCGCAAACATTTTGAAGCATCGCTACACGGTCGTTATATTACCTTAAATAATATTTCTCCGTTATTAGAAAAACTGCCTTCAAAATTCAATGTACAGCAAATTGGAGTTTCTGTATTAGAACATCCTATTCATTCCCTATCGATTGGAAATGGTTCAAAAAAAATATTGATGTGGTCGCAAATGCACGGAAACGAATCGACAACTACGAAGGCAGTTTTTGACTTATTAAACTTCTTAAATGAAGATTCGGAAATTGTAAAATCGATTTTAAAAGAATGTACTATTTGTGTAATTCCGATGTTAAATCCTGATGGTTCGGCTGCATATACGCGAGAAAATGCCAATGAAATTGATTTAAATCGTGATGCACAAGCATTAACTCAACCAGAAAGTGTTGTTTTAAAAACGATATACGATGCGTTTCAACCTGATTATTGTTTCAACTTACATGGACAACGAACTATATTTAGTGCAGGAAATCATGATAAATCAGCAATTGTGTCATTTCTAACGCCATCTGAAGATGAAAAGCGTTCTATTACACCAAATCGTCAAAAAAGCATGGAAATCATTATTAAAATGAACGAAATGCTACAAAAACTCATTCCTAATCATATAGGACGTTATGATGATGGATTCAATTTAAACTGTGTTGGAGATACGTTTCAAGCACTTGGAACACCTACGGTTTTATTTGAAGCGGGACATTTTCCAGACGATTACCAACGAGAAAAAGTACGTGAGTTGATATTTTATGCATTAATAGAAGCAATTCAATACATAACTTCCGCAGAAATTACAGGGAAGTATACAGACGCGTATTTTGAAATTCCTGAAAATGAAAAACAGCATTATGATGTTGTTTTAAAAAACCTTCAAACTGACGAAAAAGAAGTTTTTGATATTGGTGTTATGTACAAAGAAATCTTAAAAAATGGTAAAATTGACTTCGAACCGTATATTGAAGATAAAAAAATATTAAAAAAAATGTTCGCTCATCGCATTATTGATTTTCAAAAGGCAAACGCTCAAAGCTCTATATTTCAATCGTTTTCGTTGGATATAGAGGTTAACGAATATTTAAGAAAATTCAATAAAATTGACAATTAGTTAACATATCTTCATGGTTTTTATGCATTATTATTCACTTTTTTTTGTTTTTTTTGCATTATCTTTAAAAAATAATATAAGATAATCATGGCAAAATTTAGATTAGATGAAGTGGATCATCAGATATTAGACATGCTGATAGAGAATACTAGAATTCCATTTACAGACATCGCAAAAAAATTATTAATCTCGGCAGGAACTGTTCACGTTCGTGTTAAAAAATTAGAAGAAGCAGGAATTATTAGAGGTTCTTCATTAACATTAGACTATCAAAAACTTGGATATTCATTTATTGCATATGTTGGTATTTTCTTAGAGAAAACATCACAAACAAAATTTGTATTAAATAGAATACACGAAATTCCATATATCACTGTAGCGCATATCACTACAGGAAAATTCAATATTTTTTGTAAAGTACGTGCAAAGCATACAAAACACGCAAAAGATATCATCTTTATGATTGATGATATTGAAGGTGTATCGCGTACGGAAACAATGATTTCATTGGAAGAAAGTATCAACGATAAAAACCGCTTGATGCATTCAATCTTCAACGATTTATAAGGGAAAACGAAACACATAGCTAAACCCTTGCATTTTTCGTGTGAGGGTTTTTTTATTAGTGAAACCTAATTTTGAGAAGTCCTCAAGATGAATTCAAAATTAAAGATTGACTAATCACAGAATTACATTATTTATTTAACAAAATCATACTTAAACCAGAAAACAAATGTCTCGCAAGCCAAAATTAGAACGTTTTCAAGAAAATGTCTCCGCAAAATATCAAATCTATAACAGCATATTTATGACGTTACCTTTTGCTGGAATCTCAAATACAGGTGTTTTATTGCCTTTATTTAGTGAGATTTGTGAAAAAGGATACGCAATAGATAAAAACCCATCAGAAATCGTACAAAAGTTCTTTGAGCGTTACGTAGAACAAGATAAAACAGAAGAAGAAAAAATAGCTTTATTATTTCGTTTTATCCAATTTATTGAGCGTCAAGTAGTATTGTTTGATGCTGTAGAAGATGCTTCTTTTGCAATTGTGAATAATATGGATGGACGTGGAACGCTTCGAAACATAAAAGAAGAAGCAGAAGAGAAGCAAAAACTTGATGCGCTAAAAACATATCTAAAACGCTTTAAAGTTCGTCCAGTGTTAACAGCACATCCAACACAGTTTTATCCTGGACAAGTATTGGGAATCATTACAGATCTTGCGGAAGCTATAGAAAAAGATGATTTACTAACGATTAAAAAATTATTAGCACAACTTGGGAAAACACCATTTTTCAAAAAAGAAAAACCAACGCCGTATGATGAAGCTGTGAGCTTAATTTGGTATTTAGAGAATGTATTCTATCATTCTGCGAGTAAAATATACAACTACATTCAGCAAAATATTTTCAAAGACGAGGAAATAGATAATCAGGTTATTGATTTAGGTTTTTGGCCAGGTGGTGATCGTGATGGAAATCCGTTTGTAACAACTGAAATTACGCTAAAAGTAGCACAACGTTTGCGAAGTACAATTTTGCTAAACTATTACAGAGACATTCGTAAGCTAAAACGTAGACTTACGTTTGACGGTGTAGAGAAGCGTTTGGCGCGTTTAGAACGCATGTTGTATGACAATGTATACTTGCGTAAAGAAGAAGGAATGTTGTCGCTTACAGCGTTTGAAGACGAATTGAAAGCAATTAAAACGATTGTAATAGAAAAGCATCAATCATTATTTCGTCCGGAAATAGACGATTTAATCAATAAAGTAAAACTATTTGGATATCACTTTGCAATGTTAGACATTCGTCAAGATTCAAGAGTGCATGAAGGTGTGTTTGAGAATATTGCAGCTATAATGGAATCGAAAGGAAATCCTTTGTTTTCAGAAGCATATGCAACTGCAACAGCAGATGAAAAAGTAAAACTACTGACAAATATTTCAGAAGTTATTCAACCTGAATATTTTGAAGAAGAAATTACAAATTCTACAATTTCATCAATTTACGCCATGAAAACCATTCAAAAGCAGAATGGTGAACGTGGTGCAAATCGTTATATTATCAGTAACAATCAATCGGCAGTTCACGTAATGGAAGCCTTTGCAATGTTACGCTTGTGCGATTGGCAACAACCAGCTGTTGATGTTTCGCCATTATTTGAAACAGTTCCAGATTTACAAGCGGCGAAAGCTGTAATGCAAACGTTATACAAAAATGAAGCGTATTCGGAGCATTTAAAACGTCGAGGAAACAAGCAATACATTATGTTAGGTTTCTCTGATGGAACCAAAGATGGAGGTTATTTAATGGCGAATTGGAGTATTTTCAAAGCAAAAGAAGAGCTGACAGCAATTTCACGCGAATACGGAATCAAAGTAATATTCTTTGACGGTAGAGGTGGACCACCAGCGCGTGGAGGTGGAAAAACACACCAATTCTACGCTTCTTTAGGGAATACTGTAGAAGATGAAGAAATTCAGCTAACAGTACAAGGGCAGACGATAAGTTCCAACTTTGGGACATTAGAATCATGTCAATACAACTTAGAGCAATTGTTGAGTTCAGGAATCTCAAATGAAATATTTTCAGACGCTAAAGCGGAATTTTCTACAGATGATAAAAAGACGATGGAAACACTCGCTAAAGTGAGTTATGATACATATGTAGCGTTTAAAAGTCACCCAATGTTTTTGCCGTATTTAGAACGAATGAGTACGTTAAAATACTATGCAAAAACAAATATTGGAAGTCGTCCATCAAAACGATCTAAGTCTAAAGAGTTCAATTTCTCAGACTTACGTGCTATCCCATTTGTGGGAAGTTGGAGTCAGTTGAAACAAAATGTTCCAGGTTTTTATGGAGTTGGAACAGCGCTTGAACACATGGAAAAGAATGGGGAATTTGGTCAGGTTGAAGATTTGTATAAAAACTCATCTTTCTTCCGCACATTACTTGAAAACAGTATGATGAGCTTAACGAAGTCTTTCTTTAAGTTAACGGCATATATGAAAGATAATGAAGAGTTTGGTGAATTCTGGACGATTGTTTTCGAAGAATACAAACGTACGAAGCGCATGCTGTTAAAGGTAACAGGTTACGAGGAACTAATGGAAAATCAACAAGCTGGAAAAGCATCAATTCATGCACGTGAAAAGATTGTATTGCCATTATTAACGATTCAACAATATGCATTGCGCAAAATTCAAGAATTACAAAAAGATCCTAAAGCCAATGAAAAAGAGCTTGAAATCTTTGAAAAAATGGTCACACGTTCGCTATTTGGAAACATTAATGCGAGTCGTAATTCAGCGTAGTTTAGACACGCTTCGCTCGATTCAAATATTTAAAGATTCAAGAATTTAAAGTTTTGGTGCTGCTTGATGTTCTAAGCGTCATTTCGAGTGATTTTTTAGAATGGAATGAAGAAAAATTGTATCGAGAAGTGCTTTGAAGTTAGATTTTTAAATATTTGTCATTCCGCACTTGATGCGGATCCATGATTATCTAGAATATAATTAAAATCAAAACATAGTATAAATACTAAAGCCTAATAATAATATTGTTATTAGGCTTTTTTTATGATGTAGTGTATTTTTAAACATTGAATAACACTTTTAAAATGATGGTTTACTGTAGTTTATAGGGATTTTTCCTGTATAAATTAGGTGCAAGTCCTTAGTGGTCTCCGTGTTACAACTCTTTTATAAGATTCTGAATTATAAGACTTTTGTAAGGTTATAAACCTGTAAAACGAAAATCATGAAAAAAAAGAAGAACGATTTAAAAAAGTTAAAGTTCAACAAAAATGTAGTATCACACTTTGAAAAACAACAAATTCAAGGTGGAACGCTATTAACAGCTGGAGCGTGTACTACGAGACCAACAGATATAGCCCTTTATTCGAAATATACAAGACCATGTCAAACTGGGTTAGTTTGTACAAAAACTTGCGAACCTACTCAAATAGGTTGTTCAATAAGAATATGCTTATAAATTTTTAAATTAAAATACAAGAATTCATAAGAAGCTATTTACAGAATAGCTTCTTATTTTGTTTATAAATTTTAATGATTAATATGTTGAGCTTCTAAAGCTTGAAGGTGTTTCTTGTGTTTTTTGCTTAAATAATCGTGAAAAATAAGAGTAATCCTCAAATCCAAGACGGTTTGCGATTTCGTTTACTGATAATTCAGGAGATAATAACAATCGTTTTGCTTCTAAAATAATTCGATCTGTAATCACAATAGTAGCTGTTTTTTGCAAGGTTTCTTTACAAACACGATTCAAATGTTTTAGTGTAATATGTAAGTTTGAAGCGTAAAAAGAAGGTTTCTTTTCATGTTTGTAAAACTGTTCAAGTGATTGTTCAAAGTTTCGTAAAATCGTGTGAGAACGCTTGATTTGTAACTGCGTAGACGTTACATAGTGACGTGATAGTTCAATGTATATTAAATCGAGCAAACTCAAAACTGCGTGTTCTCTAAATAATTCTTTTGAGTGAAATTCTTTCAAAATCATTTCAAAAAATGAAGACACCATTTCAATCTGTGTTGTATTCAAATGCAATTCTGGAGTATTATATGTAGAAAAGTAAAACGGATAATCATTCACCTGCTTATGTCTAAAATGTACATTGTAAAATTCTTTTGAATGAAATAAAATATAACCGTCTATATCTTTTGATAAATTCCAATGATGCATTTGCCCAGGTTGTAATACAAATACACTTCCAGGGTTAATTTGAAACGTGTTAAAATCGACAACATGTGTTCCTGTTCCTTTTGTAAATACGACAACTAGGTGAAAATCATGCTTATGCGGCTTTTCAATAAACGGATGTGTGCGCAAATGTTCTTGAAATCGATTGCAATACAGATGTTTGCTTGAATCTTCATCCTTAAACTGCGAAATATTATAAACAGGTAATAATTGCATAGTATGTGTAAATGTCTTTTTTGTGCTATAAAATGCGAAAATACAAACTTTATTTCAATCAACTGATTTCTAACTTTGTATAAAATATAGAAAACATGAGAAGCGCAATAGGAAATATCTGTCATGGAACCTGTCCTAACTGTAGTAAAGGAAAAATTTTTGAAAAAAAAGGATTGTTATATAAGATGAGAATGCCAAAAATGTATGAAAACTGTACAGTTTGCGGATATAAGTTTGAAAAAGAACCAGGTTATTTTTTCGGAGCAATGTATGTAAGTTATATGTTAACGGTAGCACAGGCTGTTGGTTTGTATATGATACTTGTACACGTATTTCAATTTAATGATAATCTTCAAATCTTCTTAATGATTGCGGCTGGAATGATTGGATTGTCGTTTTTTAACATGCGAATTTCCAGAATAATTTGGATTCATCTGTTTAAAAATTAATTTTTATTATTGAAATTTAAGTATTGAATTTTTAATTATTCAATCTTTCAATATCAATCAAAATAGTAGTATTTTTAGCATTCAAAAATGCAAACTACATGATACCATTTCCAGAAACTACAGAGTACAATCCATATTATACACAATACATTCAATCTTATGAAGGCGAAAATGTTCTTGATTTTTTAGAAAAAGGATTAATTGAGGTTAATGATTTAATGGCTTCGCTAACTGAAGAAAAGTTAAAAAGTGCATATGCTGAAGGAAAATGGACAATAAAAGAAGTATTGCAGCACATTATGGATACAGAACGTATTTTTTGCAATAGAGCGTTACGCTTTGCGCGAAATGACAAGACTGAATTGCCAGGATATGAACAAGATGATTATGTTCCGTATTCGGGCGCAAATGAGCGTAATAGTATGGGAATGTTGCGTGAATATAATGCAATTCGTCAAGCGACAATCACGATGTTTCAAGGGTTTTCAGATGAAATGTTGGCAAGAGTAGGAGTTGCAAGCGGAAGTGATATGTCCGTTCGCGCTATTGCGCACGTTATTACAGGTCATGAGCGTCACCACATGAACGTTATTAAGGAGCGTTATTTATAAAAATCATTCTTCCGAAAAATCTTCAATAGTATCAGGAGCAATTTCTTCTAAATCATTTGATTCAGTAGAAATATTTGTCATGGTGTAATGTAACTTGCTACTAACTTTTACTAAGTAAATTGTATCTGTTGTTTTCACTTCAACGGCTTCAATAGTGTTATTGTGATGATCATCAAATATAACAATATCACGATCTCTATAGCCGCCAGGATAGCGTTCTTGTAAAAGCTGAAGAATTTCAGGTGTCACTTTCTTATAATCTATGATTGCTTTTCTCATAGGAATAATTGTTTAAAATTAATACTACGGTCATAGGTAAATAGTGGGAATCTTTTACTAATTAGATTATACTAAAAGTACAACTATTTTTTTTGAAAAGAAAAATTAAATGACACCTTAACGTCTTTTTAAGGTTAAGAATTGTAAAAGTTAAAAGCGTTTATGATTGTAGTATTTGGTACAATCTTATCTAAAACAGGTGTTCCGATATCGTTCAATAAAACAAAATTAATGTTTCCATGAGAATTCTTTTTGTCGTATTTCATCAATTCGATAATTGCTTCATAATCAGAATTATCAAACTGAACTTTTCCGTACATGTCTAAAATCACCTTTTTAACTTCGGTTAGTTTTTCTGTTGGAAATTGTTCTTGTTGGTTTGAAATATAACAAGCTAAAATCATTCCGACAGCAATAGCTTCTCCGTGCAAAAGTGCTTTTTTTGTTTCATGTGTTAACAAATACGATTCAATAGCATGTCCAAGTGTATGTCCAAAATTCAGAATCTTACGAAGTCCTTTTTCGGTTGGATCTTCTGTGACAACGCTATTTTTAATCTGAACAGATTCATGAATCAATATATCTAAATCTTCAATGGTGAAATTTGAAAGATTAATCATTTTAGTCCAATAAGCTTCATCATAAATCAATCCGTGTTTTAGCATTTCTGCCAAACCGCTTCGCATTTCATTTGCTGGTAATGAATCTAAAAATGAAGTGTCAATCAATACCATTTCTGGAATATTAATCACGCCAATTTGATTCTTTAATGTACCCAAATCAACGCCCGTTTTTCCGCCAACAGAAGCGTCAACCATTGCTAATAAAGAAGTAGGAACGTTAATATATGAAATTCCACGTTTAAAAGTTGAAGCAACAAATCCACCAAGATCCGTTACAACGCCGCCGCCAACATTAATCATGAGGCTTTTTCTATCAGCATTCAACTCAGAAAGAACATTCCAAACGCCTGTGCATGTTTCTATATTTTTATGAATTTCTCCAGCTGTAATTTCAATAACTTCAATAGGAGTTTCTGTTGCTAATACCGCCAAAAAATTTGGCAAGCAAAATTCGTGTGTATGTGTATCAACTAAGATAAAAATCTTAGAATAATTGCTATCTTGTAAATGCTCGTGGAGTTTCGTGTAACAATTTGAATTGAAATGAACGAAATAGTTCGCTGCTTGAATAGAATTCATAAACTAGAAAAAACTTTATATCGTCACAAAATAAAGCCTTTTTTAAACAAAATAATAATAATTCAATAACTATATTTGTGATAGTAATTATTTATAAATGGACCAAATTTTCAATAATACCGAGAATGCTTTTGCACTAAAAACAGATTCTCAACTCGAAAGAGCTTATTTTTTATTTAAACTTATCGCAAATCAACCATTAGTTCGTATTGGAACCGCAGTTACAAATTTTGCTATCAAAGCACATTTGCCAGTTGAAAGTTTGATCAGAGCTACTGTTTTTGATCATTTTTGTGGAGGAACAACTGAGGAAGAATGTATTCCTGTAGTTGACAATATGTTTCAGAAAGGAGTTTGCAGTGTGTTGGATTATTCTGTAGAAGGAAAAGAAGAAGAAGCGCAATTTGATGCTACACTAGAAAAAATCTTGAAAATCTTAAACTTCGTAAAAGAGAAACAAGCAATTCCGTTTGCCGTTTTTAAACCAACTGGGTTTGGGCGAATTTCATTATATCAAAAAGTTGGGGAAGGGAAAGAATTAACCTCAGACGAAAAAGAAGAATGGAATCGGGTTATAAATCGTTTTGATATTGTTTGTAAAAAAGCACATGAAATGGATGTTGCTTTATTGATTGACGGAGAAGAAAGCTGGATGCAAGATGCTGCAGACGCTATTGTTGCAGATATGATGCGAAAGTATAATAAAGAGAAACCAATAGTGTACAACACGTTACAAATGTATCGTTGGGATCGTCTAGACTATTTAAAACAACTACATATAGATGCCAAAGCGCAAGGATTTCATATTGGAATGAAACTAGTACGTGGCGCTTATATGGAAAAGGAAAATAATAGAGCAGAAGAGTTAGGGTACAAATCTCCTATATGCATATCAAAACAAGCAACAGATGAAAACTTCGATGCTGGTGTAATATATATGTTAAACCATTTAGATTGTATGGCTGTTTTTGCGGGAACGCATAATGAAGAGAGTTCATAT
Source organism: Kordia sp. E (assembly GCF_056033805.1). Classification (NCBI taxonomy): domain Bacteria; kingdom Pseudomonadati; phylum Bacteroidota; class Flavobacteriia; order Flavobacteriales; family Flavobacteriaceae; genus Kordia; species Kordia sp. E. The sequence goes on along the minus strand of NZ_JBRASR010000004.1, from coordinate 100,123 downwards.
AAAGTGGCAGAAATTATGAAAACGAAGCAAGTTGAAAATAATGATTCACGTGTTTGGTTTGGTCAATTATATGGAATGAGTGATCATATTAGTTTTAATTTGGCAGCAGAAGGGTATAATGTTGCTAAATACTTGCCATTTGGTCCTGTAAGAGATGTAATGCCATATTTAATAAGAAGGGCGGAAGAAAATACTTCTGTAGCGGGTCAAACATCTAGAGAATTAAGTCTATTAAAACAAGAAAGGAAAAGACGGAAATTGTAGTTTACAGTTTCTATTTTTTGAAATAACCAATTAACCTATACCAATAAATTGCCAACCTATGAAAACCACCCACCCAAAGTTAGCACTTACTGTGCTATTACTCATATTGATGTATGCATGCAAAAATGAAAAACCCACGATAACAGAAAAAGAATCGAATTTTTCATTATCCTATGAGAAATTTACACTAGATAATGGACTCGAAGTTGTACTTCATGAAGATCATTCAGATCCTATGATTGCTGTAGCGACGTTAATGCATGTTGGTTCTAATAGGGAAAAACTTGGGAAAACAGGGTTTGCGCATTTCTTTGAGCATATGGCATTTAACGATTCTGAAAATGTGCCTAGAGGTTCTAATAGAAAAGTAATTCCACAATGGGGCGGTAGCCGAAATGGAGCTACTTGGTCAGATGGAACTATTTATTATGAAGTTGTGCCAAAAGATGCTTTTGAAAAAATTCTTTGGATTGATTCTGATCGATTGGGTTATATGATTAATACTGTAACAGAAGAAGCTTTAGAGCGTGAAAAACAAGTTGTAAAGAACGAAAAACGTCAAAACTATGACAATGTTCCATATGGTTTTACATCCGAAGTAATTAAAGCAAATTTATATCCAAAAAACCATCCATATAATTGGAATGTTATAGGTTCTTTGCAAGATTTACAGGCAGCAACATTAGAAGATGTAAAAGAATTTTATAGTGAATATTATGGGCCAAACAATGCCACGTTGGTAATTGCAGGTGATATAGATATTGAAGAAACTAAAAAATCGGTTCAAAAATGGTTTGGTGAAATTAAAAAAGGAAAAGATGTTCCGAAATTAGTACCATTGCCAGTAGTTCTAACAGAAACAAAATCGTTATATTTTGAGGATAATTTTGCAAAGTTACCTGAAATTCGTTTGGTATTTCCAACAGTAGAAATGTATCATAAAGATCAATATGCACTAGATATTTTAGGTCAAGTGTTAAGTGGAAATAAAAAATCTCCTTTATATAAAGAAATTATTACTTCAAAAAAATTAGCACCAAATGTGTCGTCATATAACTCTAGTAGTGAATTGGCAGGAGAATTTGTATTTAGAATAAGAGGAAATGCTGGTGTAGATTTAAATGAAATTAAAAAAGGAATTGACAATGCATTGTTAGATTTTGAAAACACTTTTGATGATGCACAATTAAAAAGAATCAAGGCGCAGCAAGAAGTTCAGTTGTATAAACAAAATGAGTCTGTAAAAGACAAGGCATTTGCTTTGGCAAATGGTAATGTATATGCAAATGATCCTGCACATGTGCTAAAAGAAGCAAAGTATACTAAAGCAGTTACAAAAGAAGATGTAATTAGGGTTTACAATACATATATCAAAGATAAAAATTATGTAATGACTTCATTTGTTCCTAAAGGACAACTAGATCTGGTAATGAAAGATGCTGTAAAAGCTGAAGTATATCAAGAAGAAATTGTGCAAGGGAAAGTAAATGAGGAAGTTGGGCAAGGAGAAGTAGCTAGTTATGAAAAAACGGTAACAAAACATGACCGTTCTGAGCCGCCATTTGGCGAATTACCGTTGTTTAAATCACCAAAAATTTGGACAAGTCAGCTCGCAAATGGAATTAAGGTTTATGGAATTGAAAATAATGAAGTTCCATTGGTTTCATTCGATATATCAATTGATGGCGGTCACTATTTAGATCCAAAAGACAAAGCAGGATTAGCGAATTTATTAGGTGCTTTGTTGATGGAAGGCACTGAATTTAAGACACCTTCTGAGTTAGAGGAAGCTATTGAAATGTTGGGTGCCAGCATTTTTGTAAGAAGCAGAGATGAAGGAATGTTTATCTCTGGAAATTGTTTGGCAGAGAATTTTGAGAAAACAATTGAATTAGTTGAAGAAATCATATTACATCCACGATGGGATGAAGCTGAGTTTGTAAGACTAAAAGGAGCATTGTTGACAAGCCTTAAAGGGCGAGAGGCAAATCCTAGAACGGTTGCTTATCAGTCGTTTAGAAAACTTATTTATGGTGAAAATCATATTTTAGGAATTCCAAGTCTAGGAACAACAGAAACTGTAAAAAACATCTCAATAGTTGATTTAAAAGACTTTTTTGCTAAAAATATTTCTGCAGATTTGGTGAATGTTCATGTTGCAGGAGCTATTGATAAAACTAAAGTGAACGAATCGTTTGCGAGTTTAGGAGAAAACTGGCAAACAAAAGAAGTGTCGTTTCCAACGTATGAATTGCCAGTGCAAGAACATGCAGGGAAGTTGTTTTTTATTGATTTTCCTGGAGCAAAACAATCTGTGATTTATACAGGTAAATTGGGACTTTCAGAAGCAAATTCTGAGTATAATAATCTTGAATATGCAAATCAAGTTCTTGGTGGCGGATCAAGCGGACGTTTGTTTCAGACATTACGAATTGAAAAAGGATATACTTATGGAGCTTATTCTTTTTTACAGAAATTAGAGGAGAAAGCACCTTTTGTTGCGCAAACGAGTGTTAGGGCAAATGCTACATTACCATCATTAAAAATTATTGAAGATTTGATTGGTAATTATGGAAAGGATTTTTCAGAAAATGAAGTTGTAATTACTAAAAATAAAGTCTTAAAAAGTAGTGCGAAAGATTATGAAGAATTAAGCGATAAAATTAAAATTTTACAACAAATTAGTAAATATGATAGGTCGTTTAGTTACTTGGAAGAAAATCAAAAAGAACTAGTTGACATGAAATTGGTTGATTTTCAGGAAATTATAAAGGAGTATATTGATGAATCAGATATGTTTTATTTAGTTGTTGGTGATAAAGAAACACAACTAGATGAAATTAGTAAGTTTGGCAAAGGAGAAGTAATTGAATTAGATATTTACGGAAACTTAAAAGAATAAAATAGATTTAATCAATCATTTTAATTGTTTGAATTTGCGCAGTACTATCACAATTCAATATGGTAAGTTCAATTTCTTTATTGCGCAACATTCCTTCTATAATATATAATTTACAGCTGTCAATTTTAACCTTACTTCTAGAAAAATCTACATCTCCATATGTTAGGATGTTTGAAATTTCGGAAGTATCAATTTCTTTATTATCGATTAATTGGTGAATTTCGGGCGAAAAATGGCGCTCTTTCATTCGTATATTCTTTAGTGTACGCGCATTTGGAAGATAATTAAATTCACATGTTACACCACGTCCACGAATTAGAAAAGCAAAAATGACCAATCCGATTGCAACTCCACCTAAATAAAAACCTGTACGTCTTAAAAGACTGCTCATCTACTAAAAAATTAGAAAATTAATATCTGTATACGGAAGGCTAAACCAATCTGCTACTGATTTATTGGTTAAAACCCCGTGGTAAAAGTACAACCCATTTTTTAATCCTTTGTCAAAACGCAGCGAATTTTCTAATCCGCCATCTTCGGCAATTTTTAATAAATAAGGCGTGAATATGTTACTTATTGATACAGAGGCAGTTCTGGAATATCTAGCTGGGATATTTGGAACACAATAATGAATCACTCCATGTTTTTCAAAAGTAGGATGATCGTGTGTTGTAATTTCACTTGTTTCTATGCAACCGCCCATATCAATACTCACATCAATAATTACTGCGCCTTTTTTCATATTCTCCACCATAGTTTCGGAAACTAGAATCGGAGATCTGTTTTTTCCGCGAACAGCACCAATTAAAACATCGCAACGTTTTAATGCTTTCAATAAATTTTTTGGTTGAATTGTAGATGTATAAATTGGTCTTCCTAAATTCGTTTGAATACAGCGCAATTTGGTAATTGAATTATCAAAAACTTTTACATTTGCACCCAATCCTAAAGCAGAACGAGAGGCAAATTCTCCAACAGTACCAGCGCCAACAATTACAACTTCAGCAGGTGGAACTCCACTGATGTTTCCTAGCATTAATCCGTTACCATTATTGACATTAGCCATTAATTCGGAGGCAATTAAAACAGAGGCAGTTCCAGCAATTTCACTTAATGATCGTACAGCAGGGTACGTTCCGTCTTCATCTTTAATATATTCAAAAGCCAATGCTGTAACGCGTTTGCTTGCTAATGTTTCAAAATATTTTTTGGAACGAATTTTAATCTGTAATGCAGAAATTAAAATCGTTTGTGGATTCAACAATTCTAATTCAGCCAACGTTGGTGGTTCAACTTTTAAGATAATAGGGCAGGAGAACACTTTTCGAGTGTCATTTGTAATTTCTCCACCAGCTTCGGTATAATCTTTATCTGAAAAATTTGCTTCTTTTCCAGCGCAACTTTCAATTAACACACGATGTCCGTGTGCCACAAGTGCAGCAACAGCATCTGGTGTTAAACAAACACGCTTTTCTTGATATGAAGTTTCTTTTGGAATTCCAATAAACAATTCTTGTTTATGTTTCAGAATTTCAAGCGTTTCTTCTTGTGGAAGTAATTGTTGTTTGGTGAAAGGTGATAAAGATTTTGCCATGAAGCAATATAATTGATTAGAAGAATGAAGTTACAAATAAAAATGAAGTTAAAAAATACTATTTATTTTCTTCTCCCATTTCTTTTTCTTTTCGTTCGTATTCCGCTAGTTCGGCATCCATTTTAGCTAGATCAATTCCGTAAACATGTTTGTCAAATAATTTTATTCTAATAAAATATACGATAGGTATTATAATCATCATTATTGGAATTAGCCAGTAAATTTCCAATTCATCAAATTGTTTAGATTCATCATTGATTGCTTGTATTAATTGAAAAGCAAACATGGCAATTGGAATTAAAATAACATGATACCACCAATCTCTACATGTCAGAAACCATAAAATTAATAAAAATAAGGGTATGATTTTATTCATACATACCCATCCAACCATTCTAACATTTTCATAATAATTACTTTCAAATGTAAATAGAAAAGTTTCCCAAGACTTTTCTTTTGGGAAACTTTCATATAAATAAAATATGTATGGTGTTATCGCTATTAAAAAAGCAACAATAGTAGATTTGATTAATCTGTTTTTAGTTATGCCTTGGAAGTTTGACTTTATCTTTGTCAACTCCTTCTTCGGTTTGGTATGGATTGTCTTCATCAGCAATACTGTCTGGGTTACAAGATACAAATAATATTGTTGATACGGCTGCTAAAATGTAAAGGTAGAATTTAGTTTTCATGTGATAATTAGTTATTTAGTTTAACGATGGGTCAAACTTATTGAATAACCTACTAATTACCAGAAAATTAGCAATATATATTTTCTACGTACTTTTGTTGAATTTGGGTTAATTCAACAAAAGTCGTAGAATTTAAAGTTTTTTGTATTTTTTCGTAAGTATTTTCGCGAATATACAGATTTATTTTAGTTCATTTATGTTTTGAGCTTCTTTTTCTTTACGATCATATTCGTCAAGCTCTGCTTCAATCTTTTTTAAATCAATTCCTAAAACTAGTTTATCAAATAGTTTTATTCTTATTAAATATATTATTGGAGCAATAACCATTACTATAGGAATAACCCAATATATTTCAATCTCATCTACATTCATTGAATTCTTAAAAAAGGCATTTACGAATTGAAAAGCATACATTATCATAGGAACTAAGATAATATGATACCACCAATGCTTACAAGTTAGAAACCAAATTATAAATAGAGTTAGAGGTACGATCTTACTTAAATATATCCAAAAGGCAATATATACATCACCGTAGCCATTATCTGTTATTGTGAATAAGAGTATTTTCCATTCACTAACTTTAGGAATATATTCGTATAAATAATATATAAAAGGCGATGTCAGAATAATTAAAATTATTAAGCTATCAATTATAAGCCGTTTTCTAACCGACGTGTACGTGTTTGATTTCTTTTCTGTCAACTCCTTGTTCTGTTTCGTATGGGTTGTCTTCATCAGCAATGCTATCTGGATTACAAGATACAAATAAAATTGTTGATACAGCTGCTAATAGGTAAAGGTAGAATTTAGTTTTCATCTTAATTAATTTAGATTATTTAGTTTAACGATGGGTCAAACTTATTGAATAACCAAATGTTACCTTTAAAAAAAGCATAATATATTTTCTACGTATTTTTGCTAGTTTTAGCTAAACTGAATGAAATACATAGAAAATAGTATATCTTAAAATTATTTCAATGAACTTATTATTATTCTTGTGATTCTACTAATAGATTTTTTTCTTCTAACTCTTTTCGTCTGTATTCTTCTAATTCTGCTTCGATCTTTTTTAAATCAATACCCAGAACTAATTTGTCGAATAATTTTATTCGAATGAAATATACAATTGGAACTATAATCATCATTATTGGAATCAACCAATAAATTTCTATATCGTCATGGTATTGTACTTCATCATTAATTGCTGTATATAATTGAAAAGCATACATTGTGATTGGTACTAATATGGCATGATACCACCAATGCTTACAAGTGAAAAACCATAATGTCAGTAGGCATAAAGGAACAAATTTACCTAAAACTACCCACATTGTAAAATATACACTCTCTTGTAGCTTACTTTCAAAAGTGAAAAAAGTAGTTTCCCAAATTTTTTCATCAGGAAAGCTTTCATAAAGATAAAATACATATGGTGATATGATTATAAGTATTGCAACGATACTACCCGTTACTAGGGACTTTGATCTTTTTTTTGCTATTTCTGTCGAGTTTTTGTTCTGTTTCGTATGGGTTATCTTCGTCTGCAATGCTATCTGGGTTACAAGACACAAATGTTACTGATGCAAATACTACTGCTGCGAATAAATAATTTCTTAATTTCATTTTGTTTTAGGTTTTAGTTTTACGATGATGCAAACTTATCCATTTAAACAAGTGATTTTCAGAAAAGTACTATATTTTATTTTCTACGTATTTTTATCAATTTTTTACTCTTTTCGTATCTATAAGAATTTTCTTAAATATACTACAAAAGTCATTTATTTGTCAGTCTTTTGGGTTTGTTTTTAGGTTATAGTTATTGTTTTTCGCTAAAAGGTTCAATTTTTTAGACGAATAGAACGAAATTGTTCGCTGATTTTTTCAATTCTTATTTGTGTAATATCATTTGGTAATAGATTTTCAATGTTTTCAGGCCATTCTATAAAGCACCAAGCATCACTATACAAGTAATCTTCAATTCCGATATCATAGGCTTCAACTTCATCTTCTATTCGATAACAATCAAAATGATACAAAATATCTTTTGCTGTATGATATTCATTCACAATTGAAAATGTTGGACTATTAGTCAACTCGTTTACACCTAGTTGCTTTGCTAAAACTTTAATAAGTGTCGTTTTTCCAACACCCATTTCACCATGAAAAGCAATAATTTTGTGTTTCGATTCTTCCAAAATAGCCGCCGCTATTTCTTCAATTTGCGAAAGATTATATTCTTTTTGCACACGCATTTCATTTTTGAGGCTTTCCCCAAATTTACTAAAAATTCTCTAATTGCCTATAAAATCACTTAGTCAGCTAGTATTTATGGCGTTATCTTGGCGATAAAACGGCAAACGGAATAATCATTTCTTCTAAAGATACGCCACCATGTTGGTAGGTGTTTCTATAGTAACTTACATAATGATTGTAGTTATTTGGATACGCAAAAAATAAATCTGTCTTCGCAAAAATAAATGAACTACTCATGTTTATTGTTGGTAAATGAATGGTTCTTGGATCTTTAGCAGCCAATACATCTTTTTGCTCATACGTTAAACTTCGTCCTGTTTTGTAGCGCAAGTTTAAACTTGTGTTTTTATCACCAACAACTTTTGAAGGATGTTTTACATTTATAGTCCCATGATCGGTTGTTATAATCAATTTAAACCCTAAACGTTGCGATTGTTGTATAATATCTAATAACGGCGAGTTTTTAAACCAACTTTGCGTTAACGATCTGTATGCTTTGTCATCAGAAGCTAATTCTTTTACAACATCCATTTCCGTTTTAGCGTGTGAGAGCATGTCTACGAAATTATAAACAACAACTGTTAAGTCATTGTCTTTTTGTGATTTAAAGTTGTCTGCGAGCTTTCTACCGCCTTTTAGGCTTGTAATTTTATGATATTGATGTTTTATGTTCAATCCTAAACGTTTCAATTGTGCTTTTAAGAAATCATTTTCATGCATGTTCTTTCCGCCTTCGTCAGTATCGTTCTTCCAATATTCTGGATGTAACTTTTCCATATCTGAAGGCATTAAGCCAGAAAAGATAGCGTTTCTAGCATATTGCGTTGCTGTTGGAAGTATACTCACAAAAGGAACTTCTTTCTCTTTTTTATAATGTGTATTTACAATTGGTTCAAAAGCTTTCCATTGATCATAACGTAAATTATCAACCACAACTAATAATGTTGGTTGTGCTTTGCTAATTTCTGGAGCAACCAATTCTCTGAATAATGTGTGCGACATTATTGGTGCTTCTTCGTTTCCAAACCAATCAGGGTAATTTTTATCGATAAACTTACCAAACTGAACATTAGCTTCGTGTTTCTGAGATTCTAAAATCTCAAACATTCCAGTATCTTCAATACCTTCTAATTGTAATTCCCAATAAATCAATTTTTGATACAACTCAATCCATTCTTCAATTGTATTTACCATTGCCATGTCCATGGCAATTTTTCGAAACTCTTGCTGGTAATTAGAAGTTGTTTTTTCAGAAATTAAACGCGAATGATCCAAATTCTTCTTCAAACTCAATAAAATCTGATTTGGATTTACTGGTTTAATCAAGTAATCGGCAATCTTAGAGCCGATTGCTTCTTCCATAATATATTCTTCCTCACTTTTTGTAATCATTACAACAGGAAGGTTATTCTGTTTTTCCTTTAATTCTGCCAAAGTTTCAATTCCTGTTAAACCAGGCATATTCTCATCTAGTAAAACAATATCGAAATTTTCTTCATCAATCATTTCAATAGCTTCTGTACCACTTGTACAAGTAGTTACGTCGTAATTTTTTTTCTGTAAAAAGAGGATATGTGGTTTTAATAAATCAATTTCATCATCAACCCAAAGAATCTTGAATGCACTCATGTATGTCTTTATTTAATAAATTATTAGTAAGGTGTGTAATTAATGTACTTATATTTGTGCTTATCTAAAATAACGTGTAAGTTGAATACTAGGAATAAGCTTAAAATTTTAAACGACCCAATTTACGGATTTATTACAATTCCAAATCCATTAATTTTCGATTTAATCGAACATAAATATTTTCAGCGCTTACGCAGAATTTCACAAATGGGCATGTCATATTTGGTTTATCCAGGTGCACATCATACACGTTTTCATCATGCATTGGGTTGTATGCATCTAATGCAAAAAGCAATTCAAGTCCTTTGTTTTAAAGGTGTTGAAATTTCTGAAGATGAAAAACAAGCATTGCTAATTGCTATATTATTACACGATATCGGTCACGGACCATTCTCACATGCTATGGAACATAGTATTGTAAATAGCGTACATCATGAAGAGATTTCACTCTTATTGATGGAACAATTAAATAAAGAATTTAACGGAAGTTTAACGCTTGCCATCGAAATATTCAAAGGAAACTATCCAAGAAAATTTATGTATCAGTTAATATCTGGTCAAATCGATATGGATAGAGCCGACTATTTAAAACGCGATAGTTTTTATACAGGAGTTGCAGAAGGAAACATCAATTCGGAACGAATCATAACGATGTTAAGTGTAGTTGATGACGAATTGGTCATAGAAGAAAAAGGAATCTATTCGGTTGAAAAATTTCTAGTTGCCCGACGATTAATGTATTGGCAGGTATATTTACATAAAACAAGTTTAGTTGCTGAGCAATTACTAATTCGCGTACTCAAAAGAGCGAAAGAATTAACGATGCAAGGAGTTGAATTACAAGCGAGCGCAGCGTTATCGTTTTTCATTCAAAATGAAATATCTAAAGAAGATTTCAACGATGAAGCCTTAGATACATTTGCTAAGTTAGACGATTATGATATCGTTTCAGCTATGAAAGAGTGGATGAATGAAGATGATTTTGTTTTGTCAAATCTTTGTCAAATGATTATCAACAGAGATTTATTGCAAATCAAAGTAAAGAACAAGCCGATTTCTACGAACAAGGTTCAAAATGAAACGCAAAGCCTAATGGAGAAATATAAAATTACTGAAGCGGAAGCATCGTATTTTGTGTTCTCAGGCGAAATATCTAATCAAGCATACAAAACAACAAGTCAGAATATAAACATCTTAATGAAAAGCGGAAAAATTCAAGATGTTGTCAAAGCTTCCGACCAATTAAACCTAAAAGCGCTCTCAAAACTAGTCACAAAATATTATATATGTTATCCAAAAGATAAACTTTAGGAGTTTTTTTATACTTTTGCGGGAATGAAGTTTACAGCCACACAAATAGCGGGTATTTTAGAAGGAGACATCTTAGGTGATCCAAATACTGAAGTATCCAAACTTTCAAAGATAGAAGAAGGTATAGAAGGTTCTTTAACTTTCTTAGCAAATCCTAAATACACACAGTACATATATAGTACGCGTGCATCTATCACAATCGTAAATAAAGATTTTAATGCTGAAGAAGAAATCTCAACAACTTTAATAAAGGTTGATGATGCATACAAATCGTTCTCAAAGCTATTAGAATACTACAATAAAGTAAAACTAAATAAAGTCGGGATTGAACAACCTGCTTTTATTTCGGAAACAGCTAACTACGGAAAAGAACTCTATTTTGGAGCATTTTCATACATGGGAGACAATGTAGAAATTGGTGATTATGTAAAAGTATATCCAAATGCATACATTGGCGATAATGTAACAATTGGTAACAATGTGGTTATTTTCGCTGGCGCTAAAATTTACTCTGAATCTGTAATTGGTGACAATTGTGTAATTCATAGTGGCGCTATAGTAGGTGCAGACGGATTTGGCTTTACGCCGAATGAAAAAGGAGAATACACTAAAGTTCCACAAACAGGAAACGTAATACTCGAAGCGAATGTAGACATTGGCGCTGGAACTACGATTGATAGAGCTACTTTAGGATCAACAGTGATCAGAAAAGGAGTGAAGCTCGATAATCAAATTCAAATTGCACACAATGTCGAAATTGGTAAAAACACAGTCATTGCCGCGCAAACTGGAATTGCAGGATCTACCAAAATTGGTGAAAACTGTATGATCGGTGGGCAAGTCGGAATCGTAGGACACATTACAATTGGCGACAACGTAAAAATTCAAGCACAATCAGGAATAGGAAGAAATATTAAAGACGGTGAAACACTGCAAGGTTCACCAGCATTAAACTATGGAGACTACAACAAATCGTATGTATACTTCAAAAATCTTCCAAAACTTGCAAAAACAATCAATCAACTAGAAAAAAAAATAAACAACAATGAGTGAAATTATTGTTAAACAAAAAACCATCGCCAAAGAAATATCTCTTACAGGTGTTGGACTACACACGGGAAAACAGGTTTCTTTAACTTTTAAACCAGCGCCAGAAAATCATGGATATGCTTTTATGCGTGTAGATTTGGAAGGAAACCCAATCATTGAAGCAGATGCAAACTATGTTGTAAATACACAACGTGGAACGGTATTGGAAAAAAGAGGTGTTAAAATTCAAACATGCGAACATGTCTTAGCGGCATTAGTAGGTTTAGAAATTGACAATGTTCTGATTGAACTAAACGAATCTGAACCACCAATAATGGACGGTTCAGCAAAATTTTTCCTTGAAGCACTAGAAGAAGCAGGAATTGTTGAACAAGAAAAGCCTCGTGACGAATACATCGTAAAAGATGTCATCTCGTACATTGATGAAGAAACAGGTAGCGAAATCACAATCATTCCTTCTGATGAATACCAAGTAACAACAATGGTTGATTTTGGTACGAAAGTTCTTGGAACACAAAATGCAACTTTAAAACATCTTTCTGACTTTAAAAAGGACATTGCTAGTTCAAGAACATTTAGTTTCTTACATGAATTAGAAATGTTATTAGAACATGGGTTAATAAAAGGTGGTGATTTAAACAATGCTATTGTGTATGTTGATAAAGAATTATCACCAGAAACAATGGACAAACTTCGTGTAGCATTTGGAAAGGAAGACATTGCTGTAAAGCCAAATGGAATTCTTGATAACCTTACGTTACATCATCCAAATGAAGCTGCACGTCACAAATTACTTGATGTAATTGGTGATTTAGCTTTAGTAGGTACACGCATTCGCGGGAAAGTAATTGCTAACAAACCAGGGCATTTTGTAAATACTCAATTTGCAAAAAAACTGTCTAAAATTATAAAAATAGAAAAGCGTAACAATGTACCAACGTATGATTTGCATAAAACTCCTTTAATGGATATCAATCAAATTATGACGATGTTGCCGCATAGACCTCCATTTTTATTAATAGATAAAATATTAGAATTATCTGATAGACATGTGGTAGGTGTTAAAAATGTTACCATGAATGAACCATTTTTTGTGGGTCATTTTCCTGGAGCGCCAGTAATGCCAGGTGTATTACAAGTAGAAGCAATGGCACAAACAGGAGGAATTTTAGTACTAAGTACAGTTCCTGATCCTGAAAACTACTTAACGTTCTTTATGAAAATAGATAAAGTAAAGTTCAAGCAAAAAGTAGTACCTGGTGATACATTAGTATTCAAAACTGAACTAATAACACCAATCCGAAGAGGAATTTGCCATATGCGTGGATTCGCATATGCAAATGGAAAAGTTGTGGCAGAAGCAGAATTAATGGCACAAATAGCACGTAAAAAAGAAGAAGACATTGTAAAAAAGTAACATCTTCTAAAAAAAGTGTACTTTACAATCAAATCATAGAAATAACTAAAAAAGAGTAGATGAATCAACCTTTAGCATACGTTCATCCAGGAGCAAAAATCGCCAAAAATGTAGTTGTAGAGCCTTTTACAACCATCCATAACAATGTTATCATTGGTGAAGGAACTTGGATCGGTTCAAATGTAACCATCATGGAAGGTGCAAGAATTGGAAAAAACTGTAATATATTTCCAGGTTCAGTAATTTCGGCACCACCACAAGATTTAAAATACCAAGGAGAAGATACTATAACAGAAATTGGCGATAATACTACCATACGTGAATGTGTAACCATTAATAAAGGTACTTCTGATCGTATGAAAACAAAAATTGGTAAAAACTGCCTGATTATGGCATATTGCCATGTTGCACACGATTGTATTGTAGGTGACAACTGCATCTTTTCAAACAATAGTACATTGGCAGGACATATTACAGTTGGAAATCATGTAATCTTAGCAGGAATGACAGCTGTACATCAATTTTGCTCTATTGGAAATCATGCGTTTGTAACTGGTGGATCATTAGTTCGTAAAGATGTTCCTCCATACGTAAAAGCAGCTCGTGAACCATTATCATATGTGGGAATCAACTCAGTTGGACTACGTAGAAGAGGATTCACAACTGAAAAAATTCGTGAAATTCAAAACATCTTTAGAATTTTATACCAAAAGAATTACAATAATACACAAGCTGCTGAAATCATTGAAGCGGAAATGGAAGCCACTACGGAACGTGATGAAATATTACAATTCATCAAAAACTCTCATAGAGGTATCATGAAAGGATATATTACATCAAATTAAAAAACTAAAAAATGGCAAGTACTTCAGATATTCGTAAAGGATTGTGCATTCGTTACAATCACGACATATTCAAAATCATAGAATTTTTACACGTAAAACCAGGAAAAGGACCTGCGTTTGTTCGTACAAAACTAAAAAGTGTTACGACAGGAAAAGTAATTGACAATACATTTTCTGCTGGACATAAAATTGAAGACGTTCGTGTAGAAACACATACATTTCAATATTTATACAGTGATGGGGAAACGTTTCACTTTATGAATACATCTGATTACAATCAAATAACATTACAAAAATCTACCTTAGATGCTCCTGAATTATTAAAAGAAGGAGAAAATGTTAAAATTCTAATCAATTCAGAAGACAGTTTACCATTATCGGTAGATATGCCAGCAAGTGTTATCTTAGAAGTAACACATACTGAACCAGGTGTTAAAGGAAATACAGCAACAAATGCTACAAAACCGGCTACAGTTGAAACTGGAGCAAGAGTTAATGTTCCTTTATTTATCAATGAAGGTGACAAAATCAAAATTGAAACTGAAAAAGGTTCCTATATGGAACGTATAAAAGAATAAAACATATAAAAGCTCAATAATTATTATTGAGCTTTTTTTTACGCTACACATCTGACCTAATTTAAAAAAACAAACAGATGAAATTCCCTAGAATACACACGCTTAAAGAAATTGCTGCAATTATCGATACTTCATATGTTGGTGATGATTCGTTTCCAGTACATGGAATGAATGAAATTCATGTGGTTGAAGCTGGAGATATTGTATTTGTAGATCATCCAAAATACTATGATAAGGCTTTAGAATCAAAGGCTACAATAGTTTTGATAAACAAAGAAGTTGAATGCCCAGAAGGAAAAGCGTTATTAATTTCCGATGATCCATTTAGAGATTTTAATACACTGACAAATCATTTTAGACCATTTGTAAGTGCGTTGGCTTCTGTTGCGCCTTCTGCAAAAGTTGGAGAACGTACGGTAATTCAGCCAAATTGTTTTATTGGAAACAATGTTACCATTGGTGACGATTGTTTAATTCATGCAAATGTTGCTATTTATGACAATGCAGTGATAGGAAATAATGTTACAATTCATTCAGGAACTGTCTTAGGAGCAGATGCTTTCTACTATAAAAAACGTCCTGAAGGCTTTGATAAACTGCGTTCAGGAGGAAGAGTAGTCTTGGAAGATAATGTAGATTTAGGTGCTTCATGTACTATAGATAAAGGCGTAACAGGCGATACAACTATAAAAGAAGGAACAAAAATTGACAATCAAGTTCATGTTGGACATGATACTGTGATTGGAAAAAAATGTTTAATAGCTTCACAAACAGGAATTGCAGGTTGTGTTATCATAGAAGATGAAGTTACCATTTGGGGTCAAGTAGGAATCACAAGCGGAATTACTATAGGAGCAAAGGCAGTTATATCTGCACAATCTGGTGTAAGTAAAGGTTTAGAAGGTGGAAAAAGTTACTTTGGAACGCCAGCAGATGACTTCAGAAAAAAATACAAAGAAATTGCGTCAATTCGTCAAATTCCTGAATTGATAGAACGAATAGAAAACTTAGAAAAAGAATAGTTTTAAGTATTCAAAAGTAATTATAGATAAAACTCAAAAAATACTTTATAAATACTTTAGAAAAAACTATTTTTGTTCAGCCAAAAAACAAATATCAAATGAGCGTTTTAGTAAACAAAGATTCAAAAATAATTGTTCAAGGATTTACAGGAAGTGAAGGAACATTTCATGCAGGTCAAATGATTGAGTACGGAACTAACGTTGTTGGTGGTGTAACTCCAGGAAAAGGTGGACAAACTCACTTAGACAAACCAGTTTTTAATACAGTTGCAGAAGCAGTTGAAAAAGTTGGAGCAGATACTACAATCATTTTTGTACCGCCAGCATTTGCTGCGGATGCAATTATGGAAGCTGCGAATGCAGGAATCAAAGTAATCATTACAATTACAGAAGGAATTCCTGTAAACGATATGACAAAAGTTGCTGCGTATATCGCAAACAAAGACTGTCGTTTAATAGGACCTAACTGTCCAGGAGTAATTACGCCAGGAGAGGCAAAGGTTGGAATTATGCCAGGATTTGTTTTCAAAGAAGGTAAAGTAGGAATCGTTTCTAAATCAGGAACATTAACATATGAAGCTGCTGATCAGGTTGTAAAACAAGGATTAGGAATTACAACTGCTATTGGTATTGGTGGAGATCCAATTATTGGAACAACAACAAAAGAAGCTGTTGAATTACTAATCAACGATCCAGCTACAGAATGTGTAGTTATGATTGGTGAAATTGGAGGTCAATTAGAAGCAGACGCTGCTAGATGGTACAAAGAAAGTGGAAGTAAAAAACCAGTTGTTGGTTTCATCGCAGGTGAAACAGCGCCAGCAGGACGTACAATGGGACATGCAGGAGCAATTGTTGGTGGAGCTGATGATACAGCAGAAGCTAAAAAAGCAATTATGCGCGAATGTGGAATCCACGTTGTAGACTCTCCAGCAGAAATTGGAAAGAAAGTAGCAGAAGTAATGGGATAATTTATCTCAAACTATAAATATATAAAGCGCATTATCAGTAACATGATAATGCGTTTTTTTATGTGTAAATATTTTAAAATCAAATATTTATATTATTTTTTAGTCCTTATAATTTATGAATGTGAAGAATGTTTTCTTTTAATTATAGATTTCTATTTCTAGTTTTAGATAAATTATTAACTATAATATACTTAAATCATGAAAAAAAAGAATCTAGTAAGTTTATCACTTAACAAAAAATCAATTTCTAATTTAGGAAATCAAGATGCTGTAAAAGGAGGAATGAAAACTATTTCTTGTCAACCAGTAGGAATCTGTGGACCTCCTACAGATGACTGTGGAACGAATAATTGTGGTACACAAGTTGGATGTAACCTAACTAACTCTTGTCCTCAAACGGCTAATTGTTTTCCAAGTATCTCTTGTCAACCAATAGGTATTTGTTAATAAAAATAATAATCATGAAAAAAAGGAAAAGTGAATCTAGGTTCACTTTTTTTGTATTATATATTATATAATGAGTTATTTTCCTTAATAAAAATACAGTTAAAAACTACTAAAATTACTTCTTATAAAATTTAACATTTAATCTGTAACATAATATTTAAAATTGATACGTATCACGCGTGAATCAAATAAATGTTAAAAGTCTAAAGAATTATAACTTAGACATATAATAATGATACTTTTAGCGTTTAAGTTACTATAAACTAAAACTAATCAAAATTAAAATGAAAAGAATTAATTTGTTGCTGTTGATCGTGTGTACACTAGCGGTTTTCAGTTGTAAAGAAAAAGATGGTAGTTCTGACGCTGATGTAATCAAAGTAGAACAACACAAAGACGGAAACGGTATTTCATATGAAACCGTTACAAATGATCCTACTGGCTTACGTTTATATACTTTAGACAATGGACTAAAAGTATATCTAAGTAAAAATAGTGATGAGCCAAAAATACAAACGTATATAGCTGTAAGAGCAGGTTCTAACTATGATCCTAAAGAGTCTACAGGTTTAGCTCACTATTTAGAACACATGGTTTTTAAAGGAACTGATGAAATAGGAACACTCGATTGGGAAAAAGAAAAGGTCTATTTAGAACAAATATCAGACCTATACGAGCAACACAGAGCAGAAACAGATCCAGAGAAGAAAAAAGAATTATATAAAAAGATTGATGAAGTATCTTTAGAAGCTTCTAATTATAGTATAGCAAATGAGTATGATAAAATGACAAGTTCATTAGGAGCTACTGGTACTAATGCACATACTTGGTTTGAGGAAACAATCTATAAAAATAAAATTCCAGCAAACGAACTAGACAAGTGGTTAAACTTAGAAAATGAGCGTTTTGGTCAATTAGTATTGCGTTTATTTCACACAGAACTAGAAGCTGTATTTGAAGAGTTTAACAGAACTCAAGATAATGATGGAAGAAAATCATATTACGCAATGTTAGAAGGGTTATTTCCAAATCATCCATATGGACAACAAAAAACTATTGGAACTGCTGAGCATTTAAAAAATCCTTCATTAGTTGATATCAACAACTATTTTAACAAATATTACGTACCTAATAACATGGCAATGGTATTGGTTGGAGATTTTGATTTTGAAGAAACTATCCAAAAAGTAGAAAATACTTTTGGTAAAATGAAAAAGCAAGAAGTAACGCATCCAATACTTCCTAAGGAGGAAGTTATTACATCTCCTATAGTAAAAGAAGTATTTGGTCCAACTGCTGAAAACATATCAATTGCTTTTCGTTCTAATGGTATTGATAGTAAAGACGAAAAACTTGTGACATTAGCTGATATGATTTTAGCAAATGGAAATGCAGGTTTAATAGATTTAAACTTAAATCAGCAACAAGCAGTGCAGTATGCAGGTTGTTCTCCAACATTTTTAAATGACTACGGATACCATTCTTTTACTGGATATCCTAAAGCAGGACAAACACTTGACGAAGTTAAAAACTTATTATTAGACCAAATTGAAAAACTTAAAAAAGGGGAGTTTGATGATTGGATGATTGATGCTGTTATCAATGATTTAAAATTAAGTCAAACACAACAATATGAAAATAGCACAGCTCTGGCTAGCGCTTATTATAATGCATTTATTCATCATGAAGATTGGGCTAAAAAAGTAGGATTTTTAGATGAATTAAAGAAAATAACAAAAGAAGAACTAGTTGATTTTGCTAATAAATTCTATAAAGACAACTATGTTGTAACCTACAAACGTAAAGGAGCTGATAACAATATTGTTAAAGTAGAAAATCCAGGAATTACACCTGTTAAATTAAACAGAGATAAGAGTTCAACGTTTATGCAAGCGTTTAACGCAAAAGAAGCAACACCATTACAACCTAAGTATGTTGATTTTAAATCTGAGATCAAAGAAGCAAAATTAGAGAATGGAATCAAGGTTTCATACATTGAAAATGAACAAAATGATTTATTCGATATGAATATCATTTTTGACATGGGAAGTGACAATGACAAAAAACTTGATTTAGGAGTTGGATACATGGAATATTTAGGTACTGATAAGTATTCTGCTGAAGAATTAAAGAAAGAATTTTACAAACTAGGAATAAGCTATTATGTAAGTACTGGTTCTGAAAAATCGTATGTCGGTTTAAATGGTTTAAAAGAAAACTTACCTGAAGGATTGAAATTATTATCACACTTGTGGACTAATGCTGTTCCAAATCAAGAAGCATATGATAAATATGTCGCTCAGATTGTTAAAGGTAGACAAGATAATAAAACACGTAAAGGAAGTATTTTACAAAGCGGATTAATGAGTTATGCTAAATATGGAGAAAACTCTCGTTTACGTAATATATTTAGTAAAAGTGATTTAGAAGGAATGAATCCTCAAGAATTAGTTGACTTAGTAAAAGACTTCAAAAACTACAATCAACGTATATTTTATTATGGAAAAGATGTAAATGCTGCAGTTACAGCATTAAATGAACACCATAAAGTTGCTAATGAATTAAAAGAATATCCAAAAGCGACAGAATACACAGAGCTAGAAACTGGAGGAAATGTATTCTTTGTTGATTATGATATGGTACAAGCAGAAATGATGTTTTTAGCAAAAGGAAGTCCTTTCAAACCTGAAAACATGGCAGCTTCAACATTATTCAATACATATTTTGGTGCAGGATTATCATCAATTGTATTTCAAGAAATTAGAGAATCTAAGTCTTTAGCATACTCTGCGTATTCATACTACAATCAGGCATCAGATAAAGATAACTCTAACTATGTAATGGCATACATTGGTACACAAGCGAACAAAATGCCACAAGCAGTTGACGCAATGATGAATTTAATGAATGACATGCCTGAAGCTGAAAAGCAATTTAATGCTGCAAAAGAAGCTACTTTGAAAAAATTAGCATCTCAACGTATTACGAAATCAAATATTTTTTGGACGTATGAAAGAAATCAAAAACTAGGAATTGATAACGATCACCGTGAAGCAATGTACAATGCTATTAAGAAAATGACACTTGCTGACTTAAAAGCATTCTTCAATGAAAACATCAAAGGAGAACAATACAATGTAATGGTAATTGGAAACAAAAAAGACGTGGACATGAATACTTTATCGAAACTAGGTAAAGTTCAAGAAATGGACATTGATTATCTCTTCAATTATGAAAAAGCGAAAGATATAAAACAATAAAAAATGAAAGCGCTTCGAAAGAAGCGCTTTTTTTATGTCAATATCCTATAATCTATGCGCTAAAAAAATTATATTTGAAGTATGAATCGTTGAATGCTGTGATTCAATCACAAAACAAACAGCAAAACGAGAACTAACCAACGAATGAAACATTCATTACAAAAGTTAATCATCTAAAAAATGATTATACGAATGTTCCATGTGAAAGACAAAGACATAAAGAACAACACATGAAATTACTAGAAGGCAAAACAGCCATCATTACAGGTGCAAGTAGAGGAATAGGAAAAGGAATAGCACAAGTATTTGCTGCTCATGGAGCAAATGTAGCATTTACATATAGTTCATCAGTAGACGCTGCAAACGAACTAGAAAAAGAACTGAATGCTTTAGGCGTAAAAGCTAAAGGATATCAGAGTAATGCTGCAGACTATCAACAATCACAAGACTTAGCTGCAGACGTGCTAAAAGAATTTGGCACGATTGATGTTTTAATCAATAACGCAGGAATAACAAAAGATAACCTATTAATGCGTATTACAGAAGATGATTTTGATAAAGTAATTGAAGTCAATCTAAAATCTGTGTTCAACATGACAAAAGCGGTACAACGCACCATGTTAAAACAACGCAAAGGATCTATCATAAACATGAGTTCTGTAGTTGGTGTAAAAGGAAATGCCGGACAAACTAACTACGCAGCTTCAAAAGCAGGAATTATTGGATTCTCTAAATCAGTTGCCTTAGAATTAGGATCAAGAAACATTCGTAGTAATGTAATTGCACCTGGTTTCATAGAAACTGAAATGACAGGGAAACTTCCAGAAGATGTTGTAAAAAGTTGGAGACAAGCCATTCCTTTAAAAAGAGGTGGATCACCAGAAGATGTAGCAAATGTATGTGTATTTCTTGCAAGCGATATGTCAGCATATATTACTGGGCAAGTACTCAATGTTGATGGTGGAATGTTAACGTAAAAACCACTTAACAATAATTACATATGAAACAAGTATTTTTAGTAATGACAGTATTTTTTCTGTCATTTAGTGCTGTAAATGCACAAGATTGGACAAAGTACAAATCAGAAGACTTAGCTTTTAGCGCTATATTTCCTCAAGAGCCAAAACGAACGGTACAAAAAGTAAGTACAGCTGTTGGAGAATTAGACATGCACATGATTATGCATGCACCAACTGCAGACGACGACAATGCAGTATATTCAGTAATTCGTTCAGATTATCCAGCAGAGCAATTCGAAGATGCAGATGATGATTACAATGGTAATGTGTTAGACGGAGCTGTTGAAGGAGCTGTTAAAAATGTACAAGGAAAGTTAGTGTTTGACAACAAAGTTAAATTTAACGGATATCCAGGTAGAAGTATTAAAATTGAAATGCAAGGTGGATTTATCTATATCAATGCATATTTAGTTGAAAACTCTATGTTCATTACACAAGTAATTTGTCTAACAGACAAAGATAAAAATGCTAGTATTCAACGTTTTTTAAATTCGTTTGAAATAATAAAAACAAAACAAAACTAACGATTGCAAACAGTAACGATAGTATACATTAGTATAGCAGTAGTATTTTCAGCACTTATAGCGCTGTTTCATTACTACTACAAAACGAAAAAACGCACTAAAAAATTAGTGCTTTTTTCGTTTTTGAGATTTTTAAGTGTATTTTCATTACTACTCTTAATAATCAATCCAAAATTTAAACAAAAAAGTTATTACAACGAAAAGCCAAATTTAATTATTGCAGTTGATAATTCTTCTTCAATAACAGAATTAGGATATGAAGCGAAAGTATTAGCGTTTGTAAACTCATTGCAAAACGCACAAGAACTGCAAGACAAATTTGAAATTGATACCTATACATTTTCGAATATATTGATTGAAAGTGATTCCATTAACTTTGAGGGACAACAAACAAACATTAGTAAAGCATTAGAAGGTGTAAACAAGCTTTACGAAGATGCAATTGCGCCAACCATTTTGATCACAGACGGAAATCAAACCTATGGAAATGATTACCAGTTTCTATCTTCAGAAATAAAACAACCAATATTTCCTGTCGTAGCAGGAGATACAACAACATATGTTGATCTTAAAATTAATCAGCTTAACGCGAATAAATACGCATATCTAAAAAATAAATTTCCTGTAGAAGTCATTGCAACA
Source organism: Kordia sp. E (assembly GCF_056033805.1). Classification (NCBI taxonomy): domain Bacteria; kingdom Pseudomonadati; phylum Bacteroidota; class Flavobacteriia; order Flavobacteriales; family Flavobacteriaceae; genus Kordia; species Kordia sp. E. The sequence continues at coordinate 77,700 of NZ_JBRASR010000004.1, read as the reverse complement.
TATACAGGAAGTGAAACGATTCAAACCAATTTAGTATTATCCTCGAACGGGAAACGATTGGCAAGCAAAGAACTTACTTTTTCACCAACGGATAATTCTAAAGTGGTGAATCTAAATATTTCGGCAACGAAAATTGGTGTACAAACATTGCGTGCTACATTAACACCTTTAAATACGGAAAAAAACAAGCAAAACAATACACGACATTTTGCAGTTGAAGTCATTGATCAAAAAGTGAAAATTGCACTTATAGCCGATATTATTCATCCAGATTTAGGAACATTAAAAAAGAGTTTGGAAAGTAATGAGTTACGTAGTGTAGACATTTTAAAACCAACTGAAGCTTCAAGTAAACTAAATGATTATCAGTTAGTTATTTTCTATCAACCAACACGAAAATTTCAGCAAGTATTTGAAATAAGTGAACAATTATTAAAAAACACATTCACAATTACAGGTACACAAACGGATTGGAATTTCTTAAATGATATACAATCAAATTTCCGAAAAGATGATTTGGCAGAGACAGAAGAAGTACAAGGACAACTAAACTCAAACTATAACAACTTTCTAATTGATAACATTGACTTTTCAGACTATCCACCATTAGAAAATGCGTTTGGAGAAGTAGAATTTAATGTGGCTAATGAAATCATTCTATCTCAATTAATATCTGGAGTTTCCACAAATGGAGCGTTACTAGCAACGTACACAGTTGATAACAGACGCGCAGCAATTTTAACAGGAGAAAACATATGGAAATGGCGTGCACATAGTTTTTTAGCACAAGAAAGTTTTATTGAATTTGACACCTTTTTAGGAAAACTCATTCAATACTTAGCTTCAAACAAAAAAAGAGAACGTTTAACGCTTGGTTATGAATCATTCTATTACGGAAATCGAGAAATTCAATTAACAGCACAATACTTTAATCCTTCGTATGAATTTGATGCAAATGCAAATCTAACAGCAATCATCAAAAATAAAGATACAGAAACAACGACAACATATCCAATGTTGTTAAATGCTGGTTTTTATACAGTTGATTTAAATAGTTTACCACCAGGATCATATGATTTTACGGTGAGAGCAGAAGGGAAGAACATTCGTAAATCGGGAAGTTTCAAAATACTAGAGTTCGATATAGAAAAGCAATTCTTAAATGCTGATTCAAAACGATTGCAAGCCATTGCAACAAAATCGGATGGAAAAATATTTCATGTAAATAACAATTCAGAACAATTAATTTTAGAATTAATTAATGATTCACGCTTCAAGACTATTGAAAAAAGTAATGAAAAGGTCGTATCTTTGATAGACTGGAAATACTTACTTGCCTTGATTGCCATATGTCTTGCATTAGAGTGGTTTTCTAGAAAATATTATGGTTTAATATAAAGCTATTACTACATGAAAAAAATAGTACTATTACTAATTATATCAATTAGTACATCATTATCGTATGCTCAAACAACCAATTATTATGAAGATCTATTTCTTGAAGTTAGTGGAATAGATGTATCATCTGGGTATGATGATTCGGCATTTGTTTCTGCAGCTAATACTGGTGATCAACTTACTTATTATTGGAATGTTAGTGCTAAAATGGAAGCATTACTATTGATGTATGAAAGTACTAACGATACACAATACCTACAAACATTTTTAAAATTTGCTAATAAAGTTTTTAATAGAAGAGATGATAATAGGACAGGTGTTCCTGGTGCTTCTCTTTCTGCTATTACTACGTATCATGATACTACTACGGCTAATCCTACGTGGTCTACTAGACGATATAATTCTACATGTCCAAGATATGGAGGTTATGCTGGAGATGACGATTGGCATGCTAATAGTTATTTTATTTGCCCTGAAGAAGTCTGTATAGAAATCCCTCATTTGGCTGGAAATGCAAATATTATCTACACATTTGTAAAATTTTATAATATAATTAATGGAGCATCGCCTAGTGTTCAAGGAACTACTTTTCCTCATTATTCTTATACAGAAAACGTATCTATAACATTTAATGACGCAGCTGATGATCTTTTAGCAGCTGCCAAAGATACTTTTAATTATTTTGAAAGACTTTGGGATGATTCTGATGGCGCTTATAGAGAACATTTAGAAGGTACAGGAGAACTTACAGTGCCTCTTAAATTTAAAGGAGCTAGACATCCTATAAATATGCAGTCAGCTATGGGAAGAGTTTTAGTGCAACTTTATTTGACTTCTACTGATGATGTATTTTACGATGACAGAATTGGCAAGTTAGCTACACATATTAAAAATCATACAAGTATTGTTAATGGTGCAAAACAATGGACCTATTGGGGCTATCCAGATCCTTTAGCAAATGCATTAACCGATCATACAAATCCTGAATACCCTGATGATGTTAGGTCAGGTAATCCATTGCGAGAAGATATTTCACATAGTGCCCTTACTGTTACGTTCCCGTATGAGTGTTTTAATGCAGGATTAACAAGTGACTTTTCTGCTACTGATATAGATGAATATGCAAATACTTTGCTAAACGATATTTACATAGATGTACTTCAATTATATGATGGTGTGATGAATAATAATGTTCCGGGTATGAATACAAATAGTGACTGGAATTTTAAAGACAATACAAACACTCATCCTTTAGAAAGTGGTTTGTCTGATACTACAGCTCCAGGAGCCTATTTATATAGTCATTGGATGATGTATGCACAAACTGAGCCCAAGATTTATCAAATGCTGAATGATTTTAATACATCAAGTTTTTATCCAACATTAAGTTCTGGAGATAATTTCTCTGGAAATTTAGATTTTCCACTATCAATTGCTTATTTGTGCGCAAAACAAAAATTATTTGCACCAATAGCTTCAAAGCATACTTATAATGCAACAATAAATTGGTCTGGAGTAGCAGGAGGAAACTTTGACACTGATGATGTAGAAGAATTTGTATATGTTAGTAAAAGTGATGGAACTTTTAGAATTGGGGAAATAATTTCTTCGCATAAAATTAACAGTTTTGCTAGTTCTAGTCCTTTCGGAAGTAATTTTGAATGGAGAAATGTAGCAACAGGAAATTTTGATAGTGATAATGAAGATGAAATTGTTGCTGTATCAAATGAGCCTGGACAAATTGGTTTTTATATTTTTGATGTTTCAGGCACCTCAATTAACCAAATAGGTTACTCAACAAGCTTTGGACCAGCTTCTGATTGTGTAGATGCTGCTGCTGGAGATTTTGTAACTGGAGGAAAAGATGACTTTGTAATAGCAAGGAATTTTGACTTAAAACTCTTCCTATACTCACATAATACTTCAGGAACACGAACTTATGAAACAGATACTTCGTTACTATCGTTAGAAACCAACTCAGGGACATTACTAACTCCAGCAATACCTTCTGATGCAAAGATTATAGGAATAAGTTCTGGGAATATTATAGATGGTTTGCCAGGTGATGAACTGGTAGTTTTAGTAAACTCGACAGATAATCAAACTAATGGATATTTTGTGCTATCGTTAAATCAAAAGACTAAAAAGTTTGAAGTTGTGGAACAAAATACAGGTTGGGGAACTGCCCATGATTGGCAAGCGCTAACTGTTGGAGATTATAATGGAGATGGAAAAGATGATATTCTCATGCATGGAGACCTTGAATCAAACTATAAAGTATATTACGTGATTGAAAATACAGATGGAAGCTATTCAAGAGGTAGTTTAGGATTAGAATCTTTTGATTCTAGTCAAGTACACGGAAATATTCTTGGAAGCGGTAATTTTGATGATACAAGTGTTAATGATGAACTTATAACGCTAAGAAATACAGATGGTGGAGTTTTAGTTTACTCACATACTGAAATGGTTTCGTCTAGTTCATCGAGATCAACTTCACAGGCAGATATTATCATTGAAAACTCTGAGAAAATAGATGAAGTGAAAATATACCCAAATCCAACAACAGGAATTTTAACAATCAATGTAACAAATGACATTTCTGATATACATATCAACAACTTATTTGGAGAATATATAAAAGTAAGTTTAAAAAAGAATACAATTGACGTATCTTCACTTTCAAAAGGTGTTTATATATTAAATATAGAATTTACAAACGGAGAAAAAACCACAAAAAAAATAATCAAAAACTAAAAACATGGATAAAATACCGAAAATTGGAATACCATTATTAATTCTAGCAATAGCAGCTATTATACTAATTGCAAAATCAGCTGTAACAATTGATTCAGGTCAAGCAGGCGTATTATACAAAACATTTGATGGCGGAGTTGTTACTGATGAAGCTCCACTTGGAGAAGGTTTTCATATCATAGCGCCTTGGAATAAAGTACATGTATATGAAGTAAGACAGCAAGAATTATTCGAAAAAATGAAAGTATTATCTTCAAACGGATTGGAAATTCAAATTGACGCTTCTGCTTGGTACCAACCAGTATATGCTGAACTAGGAAACTTACACCAAACTTTAGGAGAAAACTACTTAGATCGTGTAATAAAACCAGCAATTCGTAGTGCTGCACGTAGTGTAGTTGGTCGTTATACACCAGAACAATTATATTCTAGTAAGCGTGATGCTATTCAAGATGAAATATTTACGGAAACTAAAAAAATCTTAGCAAAGCAATTTGTACAGTTAAATGAAGTATTAGTTCGTGATGTAACATTACCAAATACTATAAAAGATGCAATTGAGCGTAAACTTAAGCAAGAACAAGAATCGTTAGAATATGAATTTAGATTAGTAACTGCTGCTAAAGAAGCTGAAAAAGTGATCATTGAAGCACAAGGTAAAGCAGATGCAAATAAAATATTAAGTGCTTCCTTAACAGACAAAATTCTACAAGACAAAGGTATTGAGGCAACTATAAAACTTTCAGAATCACCAAACAGTAAAATAATTGTTATTGGTTCAGGAGATAGTGGAATGCCAATCATTCTAGGAAATCAATAAAAATCTGATAGATAAAAAAACAAAAAGGGAAACGATTATCGTTTCCCTTTTTTTGTATTTTTAATCTAAGTAATCTAGCAGTAAAAGTTACTCTTTCGAGCTTAATCGCTTACTAAAATCTGTATCGCCACCTTTCATCAAAACTCCTGCCTGACCTTTCCAATCGTCACGTTCAATGCGTCCTGGGAAAAAAGAAATCAATTCGGTTACCGTTTGCATATCTTCAGGTGTAAACTTACTAATCTGATCAAACGTAAAAATTCCAATCGTATTCAATTTTTCTTCAATAAAAGGACCAACGCCTTTAATACGTTTCAAGTCATCTTTTTGAGAAGCATCGGCAACTCCAAAACTATCAAAGTTCAGAGGTGAGTTTTCAGTATCAATTTCAGTAGCATCATCTGAATCTACAGCTTTTCCAGAACGTTCACGAGTTTTTACAGCTCTAACGCCTTCAGAAGGAGCATAGTTGGTATTAATAATTTCAGCTTTTTTCGATTCACATTCTTCAAGTAATTTTTCGTACTTACGTTTTGTTTTGCGTTTGGCAAAAATCCAGCCAATTAAAAAACAACCAAATCCGATTGCGAATACAACAAAATATTCCCAATTAGAAACAGGGGCAAGGTTTTGTAAAAATAAAAGTGGCATATAATCAATTAGTTATGTTAATTTCAATTCGTCTATTCAATCGTTTTCCTTCCAAAGTATTTGGAGCTATGGGGTCAGTTTCTCCTTTAGAAGAAATCGTTAATTTAGCAGCATCAATATCTTGAGAAACAAAATATTCCATAACACTCTTAGCTCGTTGCTCACCATACCATAAATTGGCTTCAGCTTCTCCAGTACTATCAGTATGACCAATAATTTCAACATGTTTGCTAGGATGTTTGGCTAAATAACTCTTCAACTCAAGTGCATATGCATTTAAAGTATTATCAGGTTTAAATGTCTTTGAACCAAATCCAGCATACAAAACCTTAGAAGCAATTCCTTTATCAATGGCTTGCATACGCTCTTCAGACATCGTTTGAAATTCATAAGCAAATCCTTCAACGTATGTATCATTATCAGAGAACTTAATTTCAGTTTGCTTTGTCTGCATCACAATACGATCCGTATTAATTCCAAAATTCGCAAGTGCATTTTTAACAGATTCACTTCGTGAAAGTGCAATAGTTCCGTTTTCATCCTTACTAAAAAAAGAAGTAATCACTAATTCTTTCTTCTGATTCTTGTTTAAATAATCATAATAAGAATATAAAGGATTTGAAATGCTGTCTATAATCGATACAGCTGCAATATTTTTTTGAATGGAAAACGGCAGAAAAGTAAGTGGTTTTTCCACAGGTTTAGGTACTTCAATTTTGGGGTGTTCTACAACAACGGTAGTCTCTTGACAGAGATTCTTAACGTTGCATTCATAGTATCTAACACCAAAATAAAGCCATGTGCAAAATAGAACAAAAGCAATAAAAAAATGTTTCATAGGTTGGGCGGCTAATAATGCTCCTAAAATTAACAATTCATTTTAGATATTACAATCTAAAAAATTAAAAATAAACGTATTAACACATATTTTCGATAAACTGCAAAAAAATAAATTCAATAAAGACTTGTAAACAATAAAAAATATTAATTACATTTGCATCAAATAAAACAGATAAATGACATTTATTCAATTACATCATCATCATTTTCATACTGGCAATCAAGCGAGCTGACAATGTATTGAAGTAATCCAAAATATATTAAAAACCCGTTTGAATTCATCAAACGGGTTTTTTAATGCCCAATTTTTTGAATTCAAGCAAAAAAGGCAAAAATGAAAAAGTTAAAAATTGCAATTCAAAAATCGGGACGACTCAACGAAGATTCCCTTAAAATACTGAAAGACTGCGGAATATCTATTGACAATGGCATAGATCAACTCAAAGCTTCCGCTCGTAATTTTCCATTAGAAGTTTTCTATCTTAGAAATGGCGACATTCCTCAATACCTTAGAGACGGTGTAGTTGATATTGCTATAATCGGTGAAAATGTACTCATAGAAAAAGGTGAAAATATCTCAATAGTTGAAAAACTAGGATTTTCTAAATGTAAAGTCTCATTAGCGATTCCAAAAGGTGATAACTATGCTTCTGTAAAAGACTTAGAAGGCAAACGAATTGCTACTTCGTATCCTGAAACGGTAAAATCATATCTCAAAGAAAAAGGTGTCAATGCCGAACTACACATTATTAATGGTTCTGTTGAAATTGCTCCAAACATTGGACTTGCAGATGCTATTTGCGATATAGTTTCAAGTGGAAGTACACTTTTCAAAAACAATTTAAAAGAAGTAGAAGTCATGTTAAAAAGTGAAGCGGTTTTAGCAGTTTCACCAAACATATCTGAAGAAGGAAAAAGTATATTAAACAAATTGCAATTCCGAATTAAATCTGTATTAACAGCACGTTCTTCTAAATACATTCTACTAAACGCGCCAAACGAAAAAATAAAAGCAATCAGCAAAATTTTGCCGGTATTAAAAAGCCCAACAATTCTTCCATTAGCCCAAGAAGGTTGGAGTTCGTTACACTCAGTAATCAAAAAAGAAGATTTTTGGGACGTAATTGACGAACTCAAACAAAATGGAGCAGAAGGAATTCTAGTATGTCCAATCGAAAAAATGGTACTCTAATGCAAAAAATATTCAACCCTAAACCAGCAACTTGGACAACAATTTTAGAACGTCCGACACAAACAGTAGATGATATCGAAGCTACGGTTTCGCAAATTTTCTCTGAAGTTCAAAAAAATGGTGATCAAGCAATAAAAAAGTACACGTCTTTCTTTGACAATGTAAAACTAGATGATTTGGTTATCAGTCAAGCTGAAATTGACGCTGCAAGTGCTGAAGTTACACAAGAACTCAAAGATGCAATTTCTGTCGCAAAAACAAACATTACCAAATTTCACAAAGCGCAAGAAACGCCAAAAATTGAAATTGAAACAACACAAGGTGTGCGTTGTTGGCAAGAAAAAAGAGCAATTCAGAAAGTAGGATTATACATTCCTGGTGGAACTGCGCCATTATTTTCAACAATATTAATGCTAGCTGTTCCTGCAACAATAGCAGGTTGTGAAGAAATTATACTTTGTACGCCACCAAACGAAGAAGGCAAGGTAAATCCAGCGATATTATATACAGCAAAACTGTGTGGAATCACAACAATATATAAAGTAGGAGGAATTCAAGCAATCGCAGGAATGACATTTGGATCTGAAACCATTTCTAAAGTATACAAAATATTTGGTCCTGGAAATCAATTTGTAACCGTTGCCAAACAACTAGCTACAAAATACGGAGTTGCTATTGACATGCCAGCTGGTCCAAGTGAACTATTAGTAGTAGCAGACGAAAGCGCCAATGCTGACTTTGTAGCATCTGATTTACTAAGTCAGGCAGAACACGGAACAGACAGTCAAGTACTATTGGTAACTACTTCTGAGAACTTTCTCACGGAAGTGGAAAAAGCTGTAGCAACACAACTTGAAGCATTGCCACGTAAAGAAATTGCAACAAAAGCTATTGAAAATTCAAAACTAATATATGTTTCAACTGATCAAATTGCATTGGAATTAATCAATGAATACGGTCCAGAACACTTTATTATTTGCGTAAATGATGAAGAATTCTATACAAACGGAATTCAAAATGCAGGTTCTGTCTTTGTTGGAAACTACACACCAGAAAGCGCAGGCGATTATGCTTCAGGTACGAATCATACATTGCCAACAAACGGATATGCAAAAGCATATTCTGGTGTAAACTTAGGAAGCTTTCAAAAAAGTATGACGTTTCAAAAAATTACATCAAAAGGAATCCAAAATATTGGAAACGCTATAGAATTAATGGCTGAAGCCGAAGGTTTACAAGCGCATAAAAATGCAGTCACATTACGATTAGAAAGTTTAAAACAATAAATTTTGTCATTCCTGCGTAGGCAGGAATCAAAAAAAGTAATACAAATGCAAACATTCAATATAAATTCTCTCATCAGAGATAACATAAAAACACTCAAGCCATATTCTTCTGCAAGAGACGAATACAAAGCTTCAGGGAGCGAAATGGTTTTTTTGGACGCGAATGAAAACCCGTATGAAAACGGTGTTAATCGCTATCCAGATCCAAAACAAACAGCTGTAAAAGTAGCACTGGGAAAAGTAAAAAAATGTAATCCTGATAATATTGTCTTAGGAAATGGAAGTGACGAAATTCTGGATTTGATTTTTAGAGCGTTTTGCGAACCAAAAAAGGACAACATCATCATATTACCGCCAACTTACGGAATGTATACCGTACTGGCAGGAATCAATGATATAGCTACAAAAAAAGTACTATTAACCGAATCATTTCAACCAAAAGCGGATGAAATATTAAGCGTAGCAGATGAAAACAGTAAAATTCTGTTTCTATGTTCGCCAAATAATCCAACGGGAAATAGTTTTGATAACAAAACGGTAGAAAAATTACTCAAAGAATTTAATGGAATAATAGTTATTGACGAAGCATATATAGACTTCTCTGGTCATGAAAGTTGGTTGAATCGACTAGAGGAATTTCCTAATCTTATCATTACACAAACGCTTTCAAAAGCGTATGGAATGGCAGGCATCAGGCTAGGAATCTGTTATGCTTCGTTGACTATTATTGATGTTCTAAACCGCATTAAACCACCATATAACGTAAACTTACTCACGCAAGCATATGCGTTAGAACGTATTGAAAATCAGGATGCTGTACAATTGGAGATTCAACAGATTCAAAACAATAAAGAACAATTAATAAAAGCATTGGAAAATGTGAATTTCATTACTGAAATCTTTCCTTCGGACGCAAATTTTATATTAGTAAAGGTTGATGATGCGAATGCACGATACAATCAACTCATAGAAAAAGGTATTGTAATTCGTAACAGAACAACACAACCATTATGTGAAAACTGTTTACGATTAACGGTTGGAACCGAGTTAGAAAACAAAAGATTAATTGAAGAATTATTAACAATTTCGAGAATATAAGAGCAATTTATGTGATGCTGAATCATGTTCACATGACGAAAATATACAAAAGAAACGTCACACTGAACTTGATTCAGTGTCACAGAAACAAACTAAAAATATGAAACGAGTATTATTCATAGATCGTGATGGAACGATCATTAAAGAACCAGCAGACGAACAAATAGACAGTTTTGAAAAACTAGAGTTCTATCCGAAAGCGTTATCTGCATTGCGAAAAATTGCAAAAGAACTTGATTTTGAATTGGTTATGATTACTAATCAAGATGGTTTGGGAACAGAAGTCTATCCTGAAAATACGTTTTGGCCAGTCCATAACTTTATTTTGCACACGTTAAAAGGTGAAGAAATTGTATTTGATAAAATCGTAATTGATAGAACATTTGCCAAAGACAATGCGCCAACACGTAAACCTAATACAGGTTTGTTAACTGATTATTTTTCAGAAGAATATGACTTGAAAAATTCGTTTGTAATAGGTGATCGCTTAACAGATATTGAATTAGCAAAAAACTTAGGTTCGAAAGGAATTTATATCAATGATGAAACGTTTTTGGGAACAGATGAAATCACGGTAAAACGTTCTGAGTTAGATGAATATATAGGTTTAGAATCGAATGATTGGGATGAAATTTACGCGTTTCTAAAAGCAAAAGAGCGTAAAGCTTCACTAACTCGTAATACGAACGAAACGAAAATTCAAATTGATTTAAATCTAGATGGAACAGGGAAATCAAACATAGAAACTGGAATTGCCTTTTTCGATCATATGTTAGATCAAATTGCACGTCACGGACAATTAGACTTAGATATTATAGTAAAAGGTGATTTAGAAGTTGATGAACATCACACAATTGAAGATACGGCAATTGCTTTAGGTGAAGTATTTGCAGAAGCTTTAGGAAACAAATTAGGAATAGAACGTTACGGTTTCTATTTACCAATGGACGATTGTTTAGCACAAGTAGCTATTGACTTTGGTGGAAGAAATTGGTTAGTATGGGAAGCGGATTTCAAACGTGAAATGATTGGAAAAATGCCAACAGAAATGTTTTATCACTTCTTCAAATCGTTTACAGATGGTGCAAAAGCGAATCTAAACATCAAAGCAGAAGGAACAAATGAACATCACAAAATTGAAGCAATTTTCAAATCATTTGCAAAAGCAATCAAAGCAGCTGTAAAACGTGATGTAGAAAAAATGATTTTGCCTTCAACGAAAGGAATGCTTTAAATGGAGTAATGAGATGTTAGTAATGAGAATTGAGATGTAAACTTCGGCTTCGCTCAGTTTACTTAGTTTTCAGGCTAGCAATAAAATCTCAATACTAATATCTAAAATCTCAATACTAAATTAATGAAAGTAGTCATTATCAATTACGGAGCAGGAAACATACAAAGCATCAAATTTGCATTGCAACGACTTGGTGTAGAAGCGATTTTGAGCAATAATGAAGTGGAAATTAGAAATGCTGATAAAGTCATATTTCCAGGTGTAGGCGAGGCGAGTAGCGCGATGAAAAAATTACGCGAAAGCAAGCTCGACAAAGTAATTCCAACACTAACACAACCAGTTTTAGGAATCTGTTTAGGAATGCAACTCATGTGTAAAAGTTCTGAAGAAGGAAATACGGAAGGTTTGGGAATTTTTAATACAGAAGTTGTACGTTTTTCGGAGAATGTAAAAGTGCCACAAATTGGTTGGAATACAGTTCAAAATCTAAATGGTTCTTTGTTTGAAGGAATAAAAGAAAATGAGTATATGTATTTGGTTCACAGTTATTATGCTAAAAAATCATCAGAAATGATTGCAGAAAGCGAATACGATATTAACTATGCCTCTGCGTTACAAAAAGATAACTTTTATGGTGTTCAATTTCATCCAGAAAAAAGTAGCAAAGCAGGAAGCTTGATTTTACAGAATTTTTTAAATCTGTAAAATAGTTTTGAGATATTAGTAATGAGTATTTAGAAACGTCACTTCGAGTGATTTTCAGTAGAAAATTGTATCGAGAAGTGCTTTGAAATTATTAATGTTGAATTTTAAATTAGAGCGTAAACCAAGAGCTAACACCTAAAAACTAAAAAGCTAAAAAATGAGAATCATACCAGCAATAGATATCATCGACGGGAAATGCGTGCGACTCTCCAAAGGAGATTATGATACGAAGAAAATATACAATGAAAGTCCGCTTGAAGTAGCAAAAGAATTTGAAGATGCAGGAATTCAGTATTTACATATGGTAGATTTGGATGGCGCAAAAGCAAAACACATTGTCAATTATAAAATCTTAGAACAAGTTGCTTCTAAAACAAATTTAAAGATTGATTTTGGTGGTGGATTAAAATCGAATTCAGATTTACATGTTGCGTTTGAAAGTGGTGCAAAACAAATAACAGGCGGAAGTATTGCCGTAAAAGACAAAGAACTATTTACACAATGGATTCAAAAATATGGTAGAGAACGTATCATTTTAGGTGCTGACGCAATGGATGAAAAAGTTGCAATTAATGGTTGGCAAGAAGAAAGCAATGAAGAATTGATTCCGTTCATTCAAGAATATCTAAAAAAGAACATACAATACGTGATTTGTACAGATATCGCAAAAGACGGAATGCTAGAAGGTCCTTCATTTGATCTATATAAAAAAATTATTGAACAAAGTGATGCTAGATTAAAATTGATCGCTTCTGGTGGAATTTCAACATTTGACGAACTACCGAAACTAAAAGAATTAGGTTGTGAAGGAGTAATTATCGGAAAAGCGATTTACGAAAACAGAATCTCACTCAAACAACTAGAAACATTATTATAAAACAATCATGCTCACAAAAAGAATCATTCCTTGTTTAGATATCAAAAATGGACGTACGGTAAAAGGTGTCAATTTTGTCAACTTACGTGATGCTGGAGATCCTGTAGAACTAGCAAAAATTTATGCAGATGAAGGCGCTGACGAACTCGTGTTTTTAGACATTTCGGCAACGGAAGAACGAAGGAAAACATTGCAAAAACTAGTATTAGATGTTGCCAGTCAGGTAGATATTCCATTTACAGTTGGTGGCGGAATTTCTTCTACAGAAGATGTTGATCGTTTATTACAAGCTGGTGCAGACAAAGTTTCTATCAATTCGGCAGCTGTAAAACGTCCAGAATTAATTAATGAATTGGCTTCCAAATTTGGCAATCAATGTATTGTAGTTGCAATTGATGCAAAACAAATTGATGGTGAATGGATTGTGCATTTAGTTGGAGGAAAAGTTCCTACAAAATTAAATCTATTCGATTGGGCAAAAGAAGTAGCACAACGTGGCGCAGGCGAAATTCTATTCACATCTATGGACAATGACGGAACAAAAGATGGTTTTGCAAACGAAGCATTGGCAAAACTCTCTGAAATTGTGAATATTCCGATAATAGCTTCTGGTGGAGCAGGAAATATGAAACATTTTAAAGATACATTTATAGAAGGAAAAGCTGATGCAGCGTTGGCTGCAAGCGTTTTTCATTTCAAAGAAATTGGAATTCCTGAATTAAAAGAAAACTTGAAGAGCAACGGAATAAATGTGAGACTTTAGACTTGTTAGAGTTTTAGATTATTAGACCTACTTAGAAATACAAAACGTCACTTCGAGTGATTTTCGAAGAAAATTGTATCGAGAAGTACTATGAAATTATAAATGTAAAATGCTAAATTTTAAATTGTAAAGTATTTTCGAATAAACGAGCAACCTCATTACTCAATACTAATATCTCAATACTAAATAAAAAATGAACATCAATTTCAATAAAAATAACGACGGATTAGTTCCTGTAATCATTCAAGATAATACAACTAAGAATGTATTAATGTTGGGTTATATGAATGAAGAAGCATATAGAAAAACATTAGAAAAGCAAAAGGTGACTTTTTTCAGTAGAACAAAACAACGTTTATGGACAAAAGGTGAAGAAAGTGGAAATTTTCTCAATGTAGTAAGCATTCAAAATGATTGTGATGAAGATACACTATTGATAAAGGTTAATCCAATTGGACCAACATGTCACAAAGGATCAGATACATGTTGGAATGAAGAAAATAAAGCATCTTTAGGTTTTCTTGATCAACTTGAAAACACGATACAAAGTCGTAAAGAAAACCCAGGAGATGAAAAAAGTTATGTCGCTTCATTATATCGAAAAGGCATCAATAAAATTGCTCAGAAAGTAGGAGAGGAAGCTGTTGAAGTTGTGATTGAAGCAAAAGATGACAACGACAACTTATTCTTAGATGAAAGTGCAGATTTGTTGTTTCATTACTTAATACTACTTCAAGCAAAAGGCTTCAAGCTGAATGATATTGTAAATGTTCTAAAAAGTCGTGAGAAGTAGTATAAAATTATAATTATTGAATTTTAAATAACTGAATAATTTCACACAAATAGGTGACATTGCAAACTTGTCTCGATCTGCATTTTTAATGCTATAACGATCGTTACTTTCATTCGTCAACTCTTTTATGTTATTCGTCCCTTTACCAGAATTCATGTACATTTCTTAGATAGTTTTGTTTAGAAACTTTATAAATCTGAATAAAATGAAACTAAAACTTTACTTTTTTTTATACTTCTTATGCTTACCATTTTTGATGTCTGCGCAATTCACTCAAATAGCAAGTGACATTGATGGAGAATCTTCTTTTGACGAAAGTGGAGGAGCTGTGGCGATTAGTGCCAATGGAAATATTGTTGCGATTGGAGCTATTGGAAATGACGGTAATGGATCTTTGTCTGGTCATGTACGCGTCTTTGAAAATATTGGAGGAAGCTGGACGCAAATTGGAAACGATATAGATGGAGAATCCGCTGATGATCGTTTTGGGTTTTCTGTAGCTATAAATGATGCTGGTACTATCATTGCAGCAGGAGCTAATAGAAATGATGGCACTGGATCACAAGCTGGACATGTTAGAGTCTTTGAAAATATTGGAGGCACTTGGACACAAATTGGAAGTGATATTGATGGAGAAGCCTCAGGAGATTTTTTTGGAGAATCTATAAGTCTAAATGCTTCTGGCACTATCCTGGCTGCAGGAGCTCATCAAAATGGAGGTAATGGAGCTTTTTCTGGCCATGTTCGTGTATTTGAAAACGTTGGCGGAAACTGGACACAAATTGGAAGTGATATTGATGGAGAAGCTGCAAATGACTTTTCTGGTAATTCCGTTAGTCTAAATGATGCTGGAGATATTGTTGCTATTGGAGCTTTTGGTAATAACAGTTTTACAGGACATGTAAGAGTGTATCAAAATAGTGGAGGAGCTTGGTCTCAGGTAGGGACTGATATTGATGGAGAAACTGCTGGTGATCGATCAGGAAACGCTGTAAGCATAAATGGAACAGGAACTACACTTGCTATTGGAGCTTTCCTACACAATAGTCAGAGAGGATATGTGCGTGTTTTTGAAAATACTGGAGGAACTTGGACTCAGGTTGGGACTGATATTGATGGAGAAAATAGTGGAGATCGTGCAGGTAGTTCCGTAAGTTTAAATAATGATGGAACTATCGTAGTTATAGGCGCTGTTGCCAATGATGGAGGCGGTTTAGGATTAAGTTCAGGTCATGTTCGTGTGTTTGAAAACATTGGAGGAACTTGGACACAAGCACATAGTGATATTGATGCTGAAACGTCAGGTGATACATTTGGTCGTTCAGTAAGTATTAGTAATAATGGAGGCATATTAGCTTCAGGAGCCAATCAAAATGGTGGAAATGGATCTAATTCTGGTCATGTACGCGTTTTTCAAAATCCAAGTATATTAAACATTCAAGAAGTATCATTTGCATCACAAATAATTTTAAACCCAAATCCTGCTTCAGAAACAACAACATTAAAGTTTAAAACATTTTTAAAAGACGTTAACGTTTCACTTTATAACTTAAATGGGAATCTTGTAAAAACACTGAAACACAATCAAACAGATGTAATGCACCTAAATATCAACAATTTTGCACAAGGATTGTATTTTGTTCATATACGTTCTGAAAACAGAAATGCTGTACTGAAATTGATCATAAATTAATGAATAATAACATAATAGAGCTAATATTAGGAACAAGTGTTGGCTCTATTTTTAGTAAAGTATCTATCTTAGCTAGATCAACACATAACTACGTGAATCGACAAACTAACTATATTCATTATTTTTTCTTTCTTTTCTTTTTGATAGGAATACCCAAACTGTATGGGCAAAATCTAGAAGTAAACGATTCCTTGAGAAGTTCGCATTACACAAAACTTTATGAACAAGCAGTTGCAGAAAATAATGTGATACTTCGGTTACAATATTTAGATTCTATAAAAAAATATGCTGAACAATCAAGCAGTCCTTTCTTAAAACTGAATGCATTAATCTGTGAAATTGACCAAGCTGCTTATCAAAATGATTCTACGCTTATTTTTGAACTTTATGATCGTGCTACTTTATTAATCAATAAAAACAACATTGCATATAGAGATCCTTTATCTTTAAAATTGGAATTACAACAGAGCAAAAATAAACTCCGTTTTACAAATCTTCCAGCGGATAGTATTTTAACTGATTTCCATCGAGTGTATGAAGAAGCGTATGCTGCAAAAAACTATGCGATTGCTACTGAAGCTATTGGTAGAATTGCATTACTTTATAGAAATAAAAAAGAGTTAGGAAAGGCAGTTACATATAATCAAATGGAAGTTGAGATCGCTGTAAAAACAGGTGATAGTATTGAAATTGCAGCTTCAAGAATTACAGAACTCGATTTATCTTATCAATTATTACCGCGTCCTATTACTTCTGATGAGATTGCGCCACTTATCAAAAAAGGACTTGCCTTAGATACGTATTTACTGGAAAACGGTTTATTACATTGGCATCCTTTTTCGCAACTGTACTTAGCTAAATTTTACATTCATGATCGCAGTTATGCTAAAAGTAAAGCTATTCTACTAAGTATCTCAGATACCGAAGATACTCGGATTGTATTTTCGAAATATGAACATCTATCTGAAATTGCTAAGACAACTAATAATTTAGAAGATTATAGAAAACACGTATCAAAATTCAAGTTTTATGCATATCAAACGCAACGTCCTTTTGTAGCTTTAAACGCGAATAACTATTTATTAGATTATGCAATTAAAACTAAGCAAAAGGATTCGGCAAAGCATTATGCAGAACAATTGGAATTGAATTTAAAACAAGTTGATACTGCTCAATATTTAGATTATATCTACACAACGTACCATACATTAAGCGCCTATTATACAGGGTTTGATTTAGATAATGAACGTAAATATAAAGCATATACGAATGCAACTAGTAAACAGATTATCAATAATCAAAAAAAGGCTTTAACTGAAATATTGCATTTTAAGGACGAACGAAATCAATTACAAGCTGAAAATCAACAACTTTTCGATTCTTTATCTTTTACACAAACGAATTTTTTCATTGTCTTATTGATCGTTTTACTTTTATCTGTTTCTGTATTTATAGTGCTTAATAGAAATAAAAAATACAGAGAATTGGTCACTATTATAGAAGAAGAAAAACATATAATAGCTGAAAAAGTTGCACGGAAAAATATTATTTTGAATAATAAAACTACGCTGTATTTGGATGAGATTAAATACTTAAAAGCTGATCGAAATTATGTTGAATTTCATGTGAATGGTAAAAATATTGTTGATAGAAATAAACTGTCTTCTGTTATGAAAATGCTTCCTCCAAACTTCGTAAAAGTACATCGATCATACATCATTAATAAAAACTTTATCAAATCACATACGAGTACTACAATTACGCTCGTTCCAAATATTGAGATCCCGTTATCAAGATCGTATAAAGGAAAGGTGTTTAATAACTCGTAGATTTTTACATAGAATTGAGTTGAAAATAAACTCATAAACTAACAATAAATTCCCCTTTTACTAAATTTTGAAGTATTATTGCATTGTCTTTAGTACAAAACTATGTTCGAACAACTATTTTATAAAGCAATTCTAAGTTACAAAGCACAATCAAAAAAGCGAAAACATACAAAAGTAATTTCGCTAGCAACGTTATATATTACAGCGGTTCAGCTTAGTATACTATTTGTAATATGTATTGTTTTAGTCAAAGCAACCAATAGTAGTTTTTTACGTTTCTATGAAATATATACACCTATATTTTATGTGGCTTTAGCAGGAATTGTATTGTATATATTCAATGCTTTATTTTACAATGGAAAACGTATGCTGCAAATTAAAAATAGAGCAATAAAAGAAAAAACTACCGTTACTGAAGTTTGGAAACTTTGGATAATTCCTATTGTTATATTTGGCTTAAGCCTAATTTTACTCAAAGCAACTTAAAGAATTCAAAGTGTAAAAGTATTTTTTAAGACCCAAGACCCAAGACCCAAGACCCAAGACCCAAGACCCAAGACCCAAGACCCAAGACCCAAGACCCAAGACCCAAGACCAAAACCCAAAAACAAAAACCATTGAGAAGAAAACGCTATTACTATCTCATCACCTTACAATACTTAGGATTTCGTTATCACGGTTGGCAAAAACAACCTGATGTAAATACAGTTCAACGTATGACGGAACGAACATTAGCGTATGTATTTGGGCATAAAAATTTCAAGTTATTAGCTTCGGGACGTACAGATGCAAAAGTATCTGCTAATGAAATTGCAATTGAATTATTCTTAGACAATGAAACACTTGATATTCCTGAGTTTCTTCCACTCTTCAATCAAAATTTACCACAAGATATTCGCGCGTTAGCGATTACAGAAACGAATGAAAAATTCAACATCATTCAGCATCCGAAAATTAAAGAATACATATATCTATTTGCATTTGGCGAAAAATATCATCCGTTTGCGGCACCTTATATGACAAATGTTTTAGGTGATTTAGATGTAGAATTAATGAAAAAAGGAGCAAAGCTATTTGAAGGAAATCATTATCTCAAAACATACTGTTATAAACCTACAGAACATACGGTTTTAGAAGGCGAAATCGAATTATGTGAAATTGTTGAAAATAATATTCATACAGCAAGTTTCTTTCCAGAAAAAAGCTATGTACTACGTGTACAAGGTGCAGGATTCAAGCGTCATCAAATTCGCATGATGATGGGCACATTAATTCTACTAGGAAAACACGAACTTGATTTAGACTTTATCAAACGTTCACTCTTGCCAGGCTCTACACTAGAAGTCAGTTACATTGCGCCAGCTTCAGGTTTAATGTTGAATAAAATGACGTTTAAAGATTTGTGAAATAATTAACTGCAAAGACAGATTTCTTAACCTACATTCTTTTGATTTCAACTACATAAATTATATTTTTAGGTAAACATTAATTAAAACCTTTATTTATGAAAAAAATGTACCTATGCATGCTATTGTTTGTGGGATTTCAAGCAATGGTAAATGCGCAATGCAAAACTAAATCACCAATTACGGTATATAATATTGCAGACTTGAATGCCGAAATTGATCTAATGGAATTAAATTCTGCTGCTGCATCAAGTACAGTTATTTTAGCAAATGGAACATATGAATCTTCTGCGGTAGCAATCTTGAATAGGAATATTAATATAGATGGAGGATGTCCTTGCAAAATTCAAGCGCAAACTGCTGATGGCGTTATACTAAAAGGAGATGTCGCTTGGAAACTTAATAATTCGAACAATCTAACAATAGATGGCTTTCAATTTCTTCGAACAACCTATGGAAATGTTAGCGGAGTGATAGATTTTGGACCAGGAAGTCATGATATCATATTAACAAATAGTAGGTTTTTAGAATTGCCTGATAATTATAGTACTACAGCAGGTTACTATGTTAGAATGAATGGAGGAGTTGATAACACGATTAGCAATAGTTTTTTTCAGAATAAATATAGTGGAGGAAGCTATGTAGTATTACAATCATCAGCTATTGAAACTATTTCTGGAGCTACTATTTCTGGAACTCATTTTTTTGAAGACGATTACAGATTAGATCAAATTACAGGGTCAAAACGATTTATTAATTTAACAAGCGTAGTTAATTCTACTATAAGTGGATGTACATTCAAAAATAAATATAGTAGAGGAGATTATCTTTTGTATACAGCGCCTTCAGTTTTAACGCAAGGAATTGACAATGTTTTTTCAGGAAATATAATGAGCGAGATTGAACACGAGGATATAATTGATAGTTCATCTTTATATAATGATAGAAGATCTTATATAAAGTATACTCATGAAATAAACTTTAGGATTATAGATAATGAATTTTCAAATAAATACAGTCCTCATCATATGATTGATTTCTCCCCACCATCTGATGTTGTTAATGTTGGAGGGGAAATTTCACATAATATTTTTGGAAAAAAATATCAATTGATAGCATCTTCAATGATAAAGTTAGGAAATTGTGGAGGAACTACTATTGGTAGTGGAAAAATGAATATTTTGGTAGATAACAACACCTTTAAAGAATATAATTATAATAAGTTTCCTTATTTTGAGATTATTTCAAATAAATCATCAAAAAACACTTTTTCTAATAATAAATTTTTAGGATGTATAGGTAGCTTACGAATACGATGTGGAAATGAAGTTACTATCAATAATAATAAATTTGTGGGGAGTAATAGTCACGGATATCAAGGAGGTGTTGCTTTATCTGGAATAGATCATAAAATTTATAATAATCATTTCGAAAATCTAAATTTTTATGTACTTGATTTGTATGGGGGAAATACTGAAACTAGTAATTATGTAAGGGTAGAAAATTTAGATTTTGCTTTTAATACAATTGTAAATTGTATACCACTTATTTATTTTAGAAAATCCGCAGCACATTATTATGAAATGCCTCTAAATTGTAGAATCGAAAATAATATTTTTGCTAATTTAAGTCTTCCAAACTCAATCAGATATGTTGTGATGGATAATGAATACGACTCAACTTTAGGAAGTATAGATGAAACAGATTTCAGTGCAAATCACTTTAATGCAAATGTATTTTATTCGATTTCCACGGATAATGACATAACAGCAGGTTGGACACTTCCAACAACGCCTACAGCACCTAATAGTGACTTAAATCCAAACCTTAGTTATGATATTACAAATGAAATTTACAAACTAACGGCAGCATCTTTAAATTCTTTAAATAGTTCTTATGTTGATCCACTAGATGTTACACATTATTCTTATGTAACTCATGATATTCTAGGCACAACAAGAGGCGCAAATCGAGATATTGGTTGTCATGAATATGATTATGTATCAAGAACTGCAAGCAATACAGTTGGTTTATTTGAAAACGCAAACATAAAATTGCAAAGCTATCCAAACCCAGTAAATGATGTCGTTACACTTTCAGGTATTTCAAAAGATAGTAAGTATACGATTTATAACATAAATGGAGTATTAGTTCAAGAAGGAAATCTATCTAATAATCAACAAATTAAAGTTGAAAAACTATCAAAAGGAATGTACTTCTTAAGAGTCAATAATACTGAAACTATTAAGATTGTGAAGAATTAATTCATTCCCGTCTCAAATAATACAAAAAGCTCGTAATATGCTGCGAGCTTTTTTTGTTCCTATAGCAAGTTTGTTAATACAGAAAAATAAAGCGAACCGAAGTTCGCTTTAGGTTTATAACTTTAAAATTGACTTTTTGTTAAGTATTGAGATACTTACAACTTCTCTTTTTCATAATGGTAAAGTCTTAAAGTTAATGTGTATCAAATAAATGAAATACTAACTTTAAAAAAGTGAAATCCGATAAACCTTTACCTATAACTATGAAGAGTTTGAATGAAATTTTATTAGATAAGATTATAGCTTATACGAAACAATACAACAGTGGATTATATATAAGTAAATGAAGTACAGGTTTTTACTGTGTAGTTATATCAGTTTAAAACATCTTGAAATTATAAACGGTTAACGCTAAGTTTTAAATTTAAAATTATTTCTTCCTAAAACCCTAATCACGTCTTCTTCCACGCGAACGTGAATTTTTGTTTTTACTATTTCTAGAATTAGAATTTGAAGAATTACTATTATTATTTCTATTATTTTGGCTTCCGCCAAAATTGCCTCTCGATGATGAGTTTGACTTCTTTTTAGAGCGTTGTGGACGTTCTTGCTTTGGTGGTGGCGTATAATTTGGATCTGCTTCAAAACCTTCAATCTCTTCCGATTCAAGCTTTTCACCTAGCAACTTTTCAATTCCTCGCGCATATTCATACTCTTCAGCAGAAACTAATGAAATTGCTTCTCCGCTAGCACCAGCTCTACCTGTACGACCAATTCTGTGTACATAATCTTCCGGGACATTTGGCAATTCGTAATTAATTACATGCGGTAATAATGGAATGTCCAAACCACGTGCAGCAATATCTGTAGCAACTAAAATACGAATCGTTCCTTTCTTAAAACCTTGTAAAGCTTTGGTACGTGCATTCTGAGTTTTATTTCCATGAATAGCTGCCGCACTAATACTCTTAGCAATTAACTTCTTTGTCAATCGGTTAGCGCCATGTTTTGTGCGTGTAAACACCAAAACTTGACTCCAATTACCATCTGAAATTAATTTGATCAATAACGCTGTTTTTTTAGGCTTATCAACTCTATAAACTTTCTGATTTACTTTCTCAGCAGTTGTATTCTCAGGAGTTGCTTCAACCGAAACTGGATTGTTTAAAATACTTTGCGCTAACTTCTTAATATCTTTCGAAAAAGTTGCCGAAAACAATAAATTCTGACGTCGTTTTGGAACGAGAACAATTACACGTTTAATATCACGCAAAAATCCCATATCCAACATTCTATCGGCTTCATCCAAAACTAAAATCTCAACTTTAGCCAATGATAATGCTCCTTGACTTTGTAAATCGAGTAACCTTCCTGGTGTCGCTACTAAAATATCAACTCCATTTCGTAAGGTTGCTATCTGTGGTTTTGCATTAACACCACCAAAAATTACGGTAGATCTGATGTCTAAAAACGCACTATATTCTTTTACATTGGCATAAATTTGAGCTGCTAATTCACGCGTAGGCGTTAAAATCAATGCTCTAATTGGTCTTCTGCGTAAAGGTTGTTCTTGTGATAATATATGTAGCATTGGCAAGGTAAAACCTGCTGTTTTTCCTGTTCCTGTTTGTGCTGATGCTAATACATCTTTTCGTTCTAAAACTAAGGGAATTGCTTTTGCTTGAATGGGAGAAGGCGTTGTATACCCTTTTTTACTGATGGCACGTAGTAACGCATCAGATAATCCTAATGATTTGAATGACATAAAAATTGTTTGTGAAATGACAATCTCTATGTAAAACCTCATTTCTGTTTGAGCGTGCAATGTACAACCATTTTTTAGATAAATTGACTTTAGTGTACATAACAAAATCAGGTACATTCACGTATTGTTTACCTTACAAATTCATTTTATTTTACAATTCTAAAAATAACCTCAATCCAAACCTAAAAAAATGAGTTATACATTTAATTTCAATGGGAATTCAAACCTTACAAATAATGAATTCTCCAATACAAACTTTCAATCTTCTGACTTTTCCCTTCAATGCTGGATACAAACAGAAAAATCAGGAGAAATTCTATCAAAACATACGAATGAAACTTCGTTTTCTTTACATATAAATGCACAAGGAAATATTACCTTTTCAGTAATCTCTGAAGAAAAAACACAAACCATAACAGCAACTAATATTTCTGTAATTGATAACGAATGGTATCACATAACAGTTGTAAAAACGGATACATTTCTATATCTATACATCAATGATTTAGATTTAAAAATTGAAAACAGTTCTGAAGAGTTCGTAATTTCTGAGAAGTTGAATACATTTTCAATTGGAGGAACATCTGAAGCAAATTTCTTTAAAGGAAATATAAGTCAAGTAGCCATATGGAATAAGGCATTACTCGAAAATGAAGTAGCCAAAATAAGGGAAAACGAAGATATTACAGGAGCCGACGGACTCATCAAAATATTGAATCTAATAGAAGAAGAGTTAGATAAGATATTTCCAGATAATTTTGGATTGTCAGTCACCTTGAAAATACAAAACACGTCATTTGAAACGCTTTATTTAAAAAACGCTGACGAATATCCAAATCATATTCCAAGAACAATCGCTGTTGAAGAAGAAGAAATTATTTTCTTAACAAGTGGTTTGTTTTCGGTAATCAATCGTGAATTTTGCTATGAAAATAGAAGTGGAAGCACAACAATAATAATTCATAAAAATCTAAACAGATTCAATACAGTAATTACTGCAACTTCAGAAAAAGACTTAGTAGACGATTTAGCAATTAAGGAAAATCTGCCTTTATTGGCTAAAGCCGAATTAGTCATTGGTGAAAATATGGTGGTTGTCAACATGCGAAACGTATACAACTTCCTAAACGGATTGCGTGGACATCTAAAATGTGATCAAATACAAACACCAGAGGGAAATATAATAGATCAAATAGAATACAACAAATCGAGTCAAGTATTCAATCGTAGATTTCAACTAAAACCTTTTGCAATCATTTATTGCGAATCTACAGAAGATGTGCAACGTGTCTACAAAGATGCAATAGCGAATAATTTACCAATCAGAGTACGATCTGGCGGACATGATCATGAAGCAGAATGTAGTGGAACAGATGTGATTTTAATAGATATGACACGAATCAAACATGTTGTTGTAAGTCATAATAAAAAATATGCGCGCATTGGACCAGGAATTCGTTTCAAGGATCTAACACCACAACTAGCCTTTAATGATGTAATGATTCCGCATGGAACTTGTGCCACTGTTGGGCTTGCAGGATTTACATTCGGCGGTGGTTGGGGACCATGGACACGTAAACATGGAATGAACTGCGAAGGATTGGTTGGAGCAACAATTGTGCTAGGAAATGGAGAAGTTGTAAAGCTTCAAGCTGAAAACAGTAATGAAAAAGATTTATTGTGGGCACTAAAAGGTGGCGGAGGAATGAGTTACGGAATTGTCACGGAATTACAACTAAAAGTATTTCCATTGCCTAAAAAATTGATCAAGTTTGAATTGGAATGGAATCCATACGAAAAAAATGACCCGACTTTACTGACTGGAAACAAACGAACAAAAACTGTATTACAAGCTTGGGAAAATGTCATAATGAACAAAATTGAAGTTTCAGCGAATGATAATTTCACAAATGATCAACTTATTGGAACAAACTTGAAAGTTTCAGGAAAGCATTTGCAAGGTGATCCAGAAAAATTTGATCCAGAAAATGAAATTCATAACTGTATTATGTACGGATATTGGAGTGGATCTGAAGAAAGTTTAATCGCTTTTGTAAAAACATCATATGCAAATGTATTGCCTGAAGAATTACGTATTATTGGTAAAGGTGGGCAACGCTTAGACTATGCTGATGACGGACTAATGAGTGAGTGGGACAGAGTTTCTTACAGTGCTATTAGTAGAAGTATTCGATTTGAAGAATTAGATATGATGGCAGAAAATGATGCAAATCCCACTGTAAAAACACATGAGGAAACCTATGATAGAATTTATAAAATAGGAAATGCTGTTGCTAATAACAGTGAAATGGACATGACTTCAAATAATACATTTGAACTTTCATCAACAAAAAAACCATTACCACCAGATTTAGATGCACCAGCTCCACACAAAATCACATCTCGTTTTGCTGACGAAAATGGATTGGGAGATACAGGCTCAAATCAACTTATAAGTTCTTTAACGTCTAAATTAATTTTAGATGACAATCGAAAATATGGTTTATTTAGCTATATTACTTTAGGAGCTATCTCAGGAGAATTTTATGATAACATGTCTGATGAAGCAAAGCAAAGAAGTGCGTTTCCTTACAAAGACAAATCATACACAATTCAATATCAAACATGGTGGAATACTGAATTACTTCAAAAAGAACAGGAACAAGACAATACAGTATACAATAGAACCAACAGAGCATTAGACTGGATGCAAGTATGTCGTGATTATAAAATAGAAAATTCTGGAGGCTCGTTTATAAGCTTCAAAGATGCATCTATTCCAACAAAAACCTACTTTGGTGATAACTATGACGATTTAATAAAAGTAAAAAAGTGCTATTCAGAAGATCCATTAAATCATTTTAGAACACGAAAAACGATTATATAACCAACCATATAAACCTATGAACACAAACGAAATTAGTAGCGTTGCAATTTATCCTCCAATCGGAATTGCACGTATTGGAAACTCAAAAAAACATTTCTTTGCGCCAGATATTCCAGGTGTAGAATTGACACCAAAAGGTGGCTACAAAGACAAAAAAGGACGTGTAAAAAAGCAAGTTGCACGTTTTAGAATCTATGCGTTTGATAAAAATGGCAAGCCATTAGGTGAAATTACAGATACAAAAGAGAATAGTATTCATTGGCGTTTGCAAGTTGCGAATGTAAAATCGGCTTGGTACATGTTTAACAATGCCTTAGATATACCAGAAGCCGGAATTCCTTCTGCATACCGAAATTCTAGTGTTTCAGACAGAAGTCAATTGGCTATTTTGCCAAGTCCTGTTGCGATTACTGGAAAAAATACAAAAGGGAAAAAATATAACTTTGATGATGGTGAATTTTTCGGTAAAAAAGTAAAACTAGGTCATGTAGAAACGGATGAAGATGGACGTTTGCTATTTTTTGGAGGCGATGGAGATTCTGCTTCAAAAGATAACGAACCTGCAATAACTTTTGCAAACAATGAAGGTTGGCATGATGATACATGCGACGGTGTAGTTCGTGCAACAGTAAATATTGACGGAAAAGAATTTCAAGCCGAACCTGCAAATGTTGCGGTAACGCCACCAAATTTTGGACCTGGATTATATGGAGTTGTTACAATGAATGATGTTGTACAAGATTTATTTATTCGAGAAATGAACTATCCAGATTCGGCAAAAAACGGAGTTGTATTTTACGAACACATTTACCCAATGTTAGCACGTATGACAGATACGCAATGGGTAAACTCAGGATTTTTTATGTTATTTGGAAAGAATTCTCCATCTGACTTTTCAAATCCAGAATTCATAGCGAAACTATCAGATCCTTCTAGTAAAAATGAAGCATTAAGAAAACGTGTATTTGAATGGTTTAGAGATCCAACATCTAACGAATATGCACCAGAAAAAGTGCCGCCATTCTATGGAGATGGTTTTGGTGAATATGAAAAGATTGCTATTGTTGACTTGCCAATTACACGTATACAATATGGACGCTTAGAGAAATGGGCAGCAGGAGAATTTAAAACTGGAAAACCTCAAAAATATGTTCCTTTTGAGGAATTGTCAGTTTCTGAACAAATAAATGCATTGAACCAAGCACCAATGGAAGAATGTTTGGGTGGACCATTTCACCCAGGAATTGAATTGACTTGGCCAATGAGAGTGAAAGAAATGTGGAAAAAACCATATCGTTTAAATGTGGTTGATGAAGGTGAACCAACTGATTTGGATTTTGGACCATTATTATCGCCGTCTATCGCTTTAGGGAAAGTAAAATATAACGATAAAGATGGACCATTGTCAAAAAGTGGACCAGGAGCATTAACACGTTGGTTAGGCGTTCCTTGGCAAACAGATGAAGCAAGTTGCTTATCAGGATACGATCTTACGTTATACTTGCCATTACCATCGTTTTGGGCAGCACGTGTACCAAATCAAGTATTAAGTGAAGATAGTTACGAACGTAGTATTAAAGCTGGAAATCTAAATATAGCGCAACGTTTAAAACATTTTGATTATCGTCAAGATTGGTTACGTGATTTAGGTTCTGTATATCAGAAAAAAATAAATCATATGATTTCTGAATGGCACGAACTTGGAATTATTGCTAAAACAGAAGATAAGGCTGAGAATAACAAAGATGGTTTCTTACCAGATACAGTTTGGAAAGAAACAGGACGTAAATTTGGAGAAGACGATCCTACGTTTGCACAAGTTGTTCGCGCAGAAACTATTACAGACGGATTAGAAACTAAAGCTAAAAAAGCAACTCCAGATACAGTTGGGTTATTAACCAAAAATGTATTAAAGTCAGCAAAAGCAGCTTCTCATTCATCAGATAGCAAGCGTAAAAGAAGAAAGCTTTCTCGTGGAGAAAGATAAACATACATATTAACTTAGTTCTAATGTAAGTTTAAAAATGGTTTTATCTTTTCCGAAGTTTAGCGAGAATTTTTCGTTTAAAATTTTTGAATCCTTGGAAAAAATTTAGAAAAGTTCGTGCGTTTCTAGTTTTTTATAAAATGAAAACTAGAAAAACCTCTGGAAAAGAGCCGTTTCTTTTGTTTCTTTTCTTTGGGCGAACAAAGAAAATGAAAATAATAATTGATTTAGACTATTTTAAAAGCAAAGGTATTTAGAAAATTTTAGTAGAATGAAATTTGAATCAAACTCACATTACCAAGTACTTATAGTTGGTGGCGGTCCTGCAGGAATCGCCACCGCTATTACGTTGCATGCAAAAGGAATTCGTTGTTGTGTAGTGGAAGCACATGAAACACCTGTACGGAAATCGGGAGAAGCCATTCCTCCAAATGCAAAACCATTACTCAAACAACTAGGAATTTTATCATTAGTAGAAAACGATAGACACAAAGTATATTACGGAAATAAAAGTTGTTGGGGAAGTGATCAACTAGAACAAAAAGAATTTATTTCAGATCGTTTAGGTGCTGGATATTTGTTAGATCGATTATACTTTGAAACACAATTACAAGATTTATATCAAACTACAAATAATAGGTTTTATAAAGGTTACAAGCTCAAAAAAGTAGTTTCAACTGATAATGAAGTGCTTACAACTATTGAAAATGATTCAGAAACGATTACACTAAAAAGTCAATTTATAATTGACGCTACAGGAAGAAAAGCGTCGGTTTGTAGACATTTAGACATTCAAAAAGAAAGCTTAGATACTCAATTTGCCATTACATTTAATGTGAAGTTAGCTGATGAAATTTCACATGAAATCATTGTAGAAGCTACTAAAAATGGTTGGTGGTACGTGGCGCCATTCAAAGAAAATGAAGTAACAATGATGTTTTTTACGCTCAAAACGTTACTTCCCGCTAAGGAAAAGATAGAAACATTTCTTCAAAACGAATTACAACAGACAATACATCTTTCTGAAGTTATTCAAAATATTACAATTGATGCATATAAAATAATGCCAGCAGGAACGAGTTGTTTACAAATTCCTTTTGGGAAAAATTGGCTTGCAGTTGGAGACGCTGCGTATTCGTACGACCCGATTTCTTCTTTTGGAATTACGTCAGCACTAGCTTCAGGTTTTTATGGTGGACATGCTGTAGCAGATTTTCTAAACGGTAAAGGAGAAGCATTAGAAA
Organism: Kordia sp. E; assembly: GCF_056033805.1. Lineage (NCBI taxonomy): Bacteria > Pseudomonadati > Bacteroidota > Flavobacteriia > Flavobacteriales > Flavobacteriaceae > Kordia > Kordia sp. E. The sequence continues at coordinate 48,211 of NZ_JBRASR010000004.1, read as the reverse complement.
CGTATAGATATGTGGTAGAAAATGCTTTTCGCGCCTATTTACAGAAATTAATTGCACATTACGAATTGGAAAAAAGATGGGAGGAAAGCTACTATTGGACACATCGTTTAGCCTTATTTAACTCAGAAACACTTTCATAGACTTCATTGTACAAAAGGATCAAACTGTACTTCTGTTCCATAGAATATAAGTATTCTATTTGGCGTGTTAATTTATAAATACGCATGTATGCTTCTTTTATGGATCATTTATGTAACGTATTCTTGGTTTGTATTAATTATAAAACTTTAGAATATGAAAAAACGAAAATTGAAAACCTTGTTGCTAAAGCGTGAAACAATTTCCAATTTAGACTCCCAAAAAATAAAAGGTGGAGAAGCAATGACATTTGGTATAATATGTATAGCGTTGTCGCTTGCTTATGGTTGTGATGACACAATTGATTGTCCATCAAATTACCCTTGTCATCATACGGATACAATTCCATAAAGTACAAATAACTATTATTTCTAAAAGCGAGCGTTCACCTGTTCGCTTTTATTTTTTTACTTCAAACTATTTTGTAATTTAGTAAAAAACTAAATAATGCACGAAACAATCCCTCGCGAAACCTTTTCTTTCTTAAAGAGACTTAGTGAAAATAATAACAGAGAATGGTTTACTGAAAATAAAAATGAATTTAAAGAAATTGAGAAAGAAGTAAAACAATTTTACAATCAATTATCAGAAGAACTCAATAAACATGATAAAATTGATAAAGTAAAAGTTTTTCGAATTTATCGTGATGTACGTTTTTCAAAAGATAAAACACCATACAAAACACACTTTGGAGGCAGTTTTAATAGATTAAAACCAGAACTTAGAGGTGGTTATTACCTCCATATAGCACCAAATAATGAGTCATTTTTAGCTACAGGTTTCTGGGAACCAAACAAAGATGATTTATTAAGAATTCGTAAAGAATTTGAAATGGATGCTACTGAAATTAGAAAGATTACCAATAAGAAATCATTCAAAGATATTTGGGGAGGATTTGAAGGAGATGAAGTAAAAACGGCGCCTAAAGGATTTAGTAAAGAACACGCAGCTATTGATCTAATTAAAAAGAAACAATTTATTTTTACTAAAAAACTTACGGACAAAGAAGTTACTTCTCCTGATTTTATGAAAAAGGCAGACAAAGCATTTAAAGCAATTCGCCCATTTTTTAATTACATGAGCGAAGTGCTAACTACCGATTTAAACGGTGTTTCTTTAATTGATTAAAAATCGTTGCATTTGTCATCACATAGCGTTAGACAGCTATCGTTTACAGTAGCTATATCGCACTTTATTCCGTCGTGATCTTTGGAAGTATGTATAATATCATCACATTGAAAATATGAATAAATTGTACAAATGATTCCTAATGTAGGAAGTACACCTCCATTAATTCTTCTGTCTAAGTTAGAAATGGTTTGTTTCTTTAACTTTAAGTTGTTTAAATTTCTTTTTTTCATGGTTTAATAGGTTTAAATTACTATTAAATATATGAAAAAAAGATTACAAATTGAGTGTAATGTTCTATTATTCAGTGTTTTGTACTTTTTTTAGATAACTGCGCTAAACATAACATCTTTTTCAAAAAGTAGGATATGATCTTTCAAGCGTTCGGTCACTATGTTCATCATACGCTTATTTAATGAAGACGAATTTTCAATATATAGATGATATTCTTCTAATGTAAATTGCCCAATAATCATTCCTTTCAAAGAGTTTCTGAATTTCATGTCTCTTTGAATGGCGTTTTCAATATATAACAACCTTTTTTCGTTAGATAACCCGTGAAATACGTTTTTGTGTTTCTTTATATAATTGCGAAAAGAAGCAATTAATAAAGGACTTTGAAGCTTAATTACGGGACGTAAGGTTACATTTTGAAAGCGTTCGTCATTGGACATATTTGTTGAAATTGACTTTGGGGAAATGTGTGGTCTTGCTTTGACCAAATCGTTTTCTCTATCATTCATGACAATAAGTTTTATTAAAATTAAAAATAATTACCTTGGTAATGAACAGGTTATGAACAACTTGTTAACGTACTTATTAACAAGATTTAAAATAGTTTCTAATCTTATTTAATATTGGAAATTCGTATTTTTATAGTCCAAAAAAGAAACGCATGCAATTTGGAAAAGTACCCAATCCAGAAATTATAGACTTTACCTTACCAGAAAATCATCCAGAAACAGAAGTTGTATTACAATCGTATAAAAATGATGGAAAACCTTCTATATATGTTGGTTGTGCAAAATGGAATAAACAAGATTTAAAAGGATTTTATCCACGCGGTACAAAAGATGAATTGAAATATTATGCTTCTCAATTTAACTCAATAGAGTTAAACGCTACATTTTACAGAATGTTTCCGGCTGCACAATTTGAAAAATGGCGTGATAAAACACCAGAAAATTTCAAGTTTTTTCCAAAAATAACACAAGAAATCAGTCATTGGAAACGTTTACAAGCTACAGAAGCTTTGGTTGATTTATATATTTATAATGCAACACATTTAAAAGAAAAACTCGGCACTATTTTTTTACAAATGCATTCTAATTTCTCGCCAAAAGATTTTGATAGAGTTGTTCAATTTGCCGAATTCTGGCCAAAAGAAGTTCCGTTATCAATGGAGTTCAGACATACAGATTGGTATAATGATGAAAAAGTAGCCAATGAATTGTATCATGTATTACAAGAAAATAATATTGCAAACGTATTGGTTGATACTGCCGGAAGACGCGATATTATGCACATGCGAATGACAAATAACGAAGCGTTTATTCGCTATGTTGGCGCTAATCATGAAAGCGATTATTCACGTTTGGATGATTGGGTTGATCGTTTGGAACAATGGACAAATTACGGTTTACAAAACATACACTTTTTTATTCATCAAAATTTGGAAGTTGAATCTCCATTATTATCAGCATACTTCATCAAAAAATTAAATAAAAGATTTGGAACCAATCTAACCGTTCCAAAAACAATTGTAAAGCCGGAAAAACCACAAACGTTGTTTTAAAATTGTACTATAGAAATAACTAAAATCTTTATTGATAAACTCTATTCTAAACATTCAAATAGGAGTGAAGGAAAGCGTATTTTTACAAAAAATAATATATGAGATTCCACACACGTAAATGGGTTAAACCCGAAGACTTAAATCCTAATGGAACTTTATTTGGAGGACGATTACTAGCTTGGATTGATGAAGAAGCGGCATTATACACTGTAATTCAGCTTGAAAACCCTAAAGTAGTTACGAAGTATATGTCTGAAATTGACTTTAAAAGTTCTGCTAAAAAAGGTGATATTGTTGAAATAGGTTTAGAAGTCACAAAATTTGGACGTTCTTCCATTACCTTAAAATGTGAAGTTCGAAACAAAATGACACGTGAAACGATTATTACTGTAGAAAATATAGTGATGGTAAATTTAGATACAGACGGAAATGCAATGCCTCACGGGAAACAACAAGTTGAATTTGTTAAGGATCGATTGGATTCCTAAATAGCAATTATCATATGAAAAAATGGTTTTTTTATATAATTGTAATCACTTTTTTTACATCATGTGCGATAGATCATGAAGATTTAAAAGTAGGTTGGTGGAAATTTGGTGACGGTTATCATGTAGGTGACCTTATAGATTTTAAAACATACGAACTTAGAAATGATACGATATACTTTGACGGAAAACCCAAAGCTTTATTGAAAAGTAGTACAAAAGGTTTTATCTTTTATGAAGATTATATAATTATCAAATCTTTAGAAAGCGAGGAAACAGGAAAATACCATCATAAATAATTATATTATTCATTCAATAACTGTTTAATCTTAGCTTCTAAGCTATTGCCAGAAAGTTTTTCAGCTGCTATTTTACCATTCTTATCAATCAAAACGGTATGCGGAATGGCTTCAATTCCGTAACGAAAGGCAATCGATTTATTATTATCAATAATGTGTGTATTCCACGTAAAATGATCGGTTGCAATCGCTTTTACCCAGGCGGTTTCATTCGTATCTTCAGAAACACTCAAAATAACTAAACCACGATCTTTATATTTTTTATACAACGAAACAATATGCGGACTTTGCACTCTACATGGTTGACACCAACTTGCCCAAAAATCAATCAATACTACTTTACCTGAAGAAATACTTGCCAAAGACAATTCTGTACCTTCATGTGTTTTCCCAGATAGCGCATAGGCTGCAGGTCTAAACTCAACTTTCTTTTTAGCAACAACATCTTTGTCTTTTTTAGTAGTTTCAACAATAACAGGTAATTTAGGTTCTTTCTCCTCAATATAATTAGCAATAAACTTTCCAGTAGTATTATTTTTAATATCAGTTGGTAATGAGCTAAAACGTTCTTGTATAACTTCAAAATCTAAAAAATCAATATTGTCTTTAAGAATCAAGGCAATCAGTTGTTTTTCAGTAGTGTGTTTAACAAAACTAGTAATTACTTCTCTTTTTAATGCTACAATTTTATTAAGTTCTTCATCTAAACCTAGCAACTCGGCTACATCGTTTTCTTCAGTAGCATCTTTATGAATTTCTTTGTATAAATCTTCAACTTGAATAAATCGATTAAGTTTATGATGTAGCAAACCATATGATTTGGAAGCAAAAGATGAGCTGCTAATTTCATGTCCAAATATTTTATCTGAAATTAAAACATCATGATTACTGTTTGATAATAAAATTTTGCATTCACGTTCAGGATTAATTCTAACCAAATAAAAATCAAGTTTTTCAATCTTTCCTGTAAACCTAAATTTATCATCCTCAATTGTTGTTGATGTAATTAAATGTAAACTGTCATTAGGATGAATTTCATATAGTGCTATTTCCTTTCCATTCGCTTTTTTGGCAGTTCCGTTGATAACATATCCATCTACAACCTTTTCTTCTTTCGCAGTGTTATCAGTACTTTCAGTTGTTTTTGAGTCATTCTTACAACTTAATACGCATATTAAAAATGCAAATGCAATACTATACTTTTTCATATAATTGTTCTTGGCAATAAAATTATAATTAGTTTCTAAAACACTCAGCTACTGAATTTAACTTCAAATTAAAGTATAAAATAATATTTAAAATAAATATAATTTCCTACAAAAAATAAAAAGTAGTACGTTTGTAACTCAGCAATACTATCAAAAACTTTCACAAGTTTTTAAGAGCTCAATACTTCAATTGGGCTCTTTTTTTGTATATTTAAATAGGAAAAGCTTAACATAGATTTGCTGTTTAGTTAATATTTTTTCCACATACTGGTCAATTAGGCTTAACATGTTGACTAGCTGACGTCCTTAATTTACTTATATTAAGGACGTTTTTTGTGAAATATTTATAAAATTCTTCATGTAGTCCATTACGTCGATTTTAACATACTTTTCATCGATATAAATACTTCCGTTAAACGTTTTAATATTCTTTAAAGTAAGAAAATTTATACTTTTGTAGTGTTATTACATTCATGTACAAACATATTCCCCCTAAACCTGAAAGAGAGCTACGTGCTCTCTTTCTACTTTTATAGCTTTTACAATTCACTCAAAAAGAAGTTAACAAATTGATTGTTAAAAAAAATAATTTTCTGTCTGCTAAAGAATACTTAAATATGCAGTTCAAAATGTATTCCCCGAAATGAAAATAGTTCAAACGATTCCTGTGTATAACAGAAAAAGTAAACGTGTTACAAGTCTTAAAGTAGAAGATTTTCAGTCAATTAAGACTGAAAATGAAGAGTTTTTTGATGTGCAAGGTGATTTTGTCATTATAAAAGATCGCTTTTTTAGAATGCCACATTTAGTAAAACCTTGGACATTTTGGATTGAAAACGGAAAACCACAACTGGAACCAACAGAAAATATTTCGTATACAAAAGTATTATTTACTGTAGAAGCTCCTGATAAAAATGAATTTGACTATAAAAATGAATTCAGAGCTACAAATCCCTTAGTTGGTTATTTTCAAAGTTTCAAAGCTGGATTTATACAACTAATGCAGCAAATTTCAGAAACTGAACTCACAAACTTTGAAATTACATTTTATACATTAGTTCCGTATCAAACTTCATTGCATTACTTATTAGGAAAAAGAGGAAGCAATCAAACTCGTTTAAATTTCTGGTTTTATGGTTGGATCAATCTAAAATATAGAAATGATTTCATGAACTATTTAAAACAACACAAATTTGATTATTATATCAATGGAAGTACGCGTGCTTTTAAAGGAATCATATCACAAGAACTATCACGAGTTATAGATGTAGAATATCAAGTGCATCATCCAAATAGTGGTTTTTGGAAACGAAAAAATATCAACTTAGGGTTAAAGAAAATTATACATTTAGAACAAACAGAAATTGCTTGGAGTTAATATGTTGATAATTAGGTTTTTATTTGTAATATTATAAATTCTTTAACTTGGAATGATAATTGTATGTTAACAGCTAAGTTTGTGATTAAAAAAAACGTAATATTGTAACACACAGTTGCAATTGATAAGAAACTACTAGTGTTGGCCAAGAAATTACAGAGAAACATACAATTATTAATACTATTCATCCTTTTGGGGATGTTTTCTGCGTATGCTCAAAAAGACACGACCAAAACAAAAACGAATGATATAGATATTACCAAAGGTCGTATCAAATTACCGTTTCCAAAACCAAAAGATCCAACACCAATTCAGAAAAAGAAAGCTGACAGATTCATGGAGTTTAAAACACCAAGTCTGTTGACAAAAAAACGTACAAGTTTAATTACGTTACCAAAATCGAAACCAGCTTCTCTAAAAAAGGAAAAAGAAGTATACTTTACAGGACAAGAACAATACGCAACACGTAACAAAGAGTTTGAAAAGAAACTCAATAAAAACGATAGAGATATTCGCCCAGAATATAAAATTGAACAATACTTAGGAGACTATAGAAGTAATGGCGAATTTGTTGAAATTGTATGTAGAGATCACGAATATGTTGATGGTGATCGTGTGCGTGTATATGTAAATGATGTTGTAATTGCTGAAAACATTCGCTTAGAAGCTGCTTATAAGAAGATTGATGTCACTTTAGTTAAAGGTTTCAATAAAATACAATTTCAAGCACTCAACCAAGGTTCATCTGGACCAAATACTGCCGAATTTCGTGTCTATGACGATAAAGGTGAACTCATTTCTGCAAACGAGTGGAACTTAACTACAGGTGTAAAAGCCACCATGATTATTGTGAAAGAGTAGTTTCTTATGCACTCTTAAATTTTATAGCAAGTTGATTTTATTGACTATTATATTCCTTTCTACAAATATTCGGTTACCAATTCACTAACTTTTCATAATTACCAAACAATTGTTAAAATCCTTCATTTTTTTTGCGCTTTACAAAATGTAAAGTATATTTGACATAATGAAAAATAAACTTGTCAATTAAAATAATAAGATAATGGAGAAAGAAACATTTTGCGAAGCAGAGAATAGGAGATTTGAAAAATTTAAAAATTTTGGCTTACCACATGCATTCAAAAAAATAGGAATCATATTAGTTATTGTATCAATTCTTTTCATGTTTGCACGAAAGTTGTTTGATATTGAAATTGCAATTACACTAAAATTTATACTAAAACGAGTTGTATTAGTCGGTTTATTAATGATTGCAATTTCAAAAGAGAAAGTAGAAGACGAAATGATTCGTACTGTTCGCGGGCAAGCATTTTCTATGGCATTTATTGCAGGTGTTGTATATACTTTAATTCAACCATTAATAAACTATATAGCTTCATTAATTGTTGAAAAAGATAAAAGTCCATTGTCTGATTTAGGTGATTTTCAAGTATTATGGTTTCTACTAACAATGTATTTATTATTTTTCTACATGATAAAAAAGAGATTGTAATGAAGAATAGAATCAAGATAGAACGTGCTATTTTAGACATTACACAAGACGAATTGGCAAAGAAAATAGGCGTTTCCAGACAAACGATCAATTCTATTGAAAAAGCACGGTATGTACCTTCTACGGTATTGGCGTTGAAATTGAGTGTGGTTTTTGACAAATCGATTAATGAAATCTTCTTTTTAGAAGAAACGGATTAATTTTCCTTAGAAATGCTGAAAATATTGACGGTTTTGGCTTTTCCTTTCAATAATAAATTATCAATTCGTTCCGTTTTATAAATTTCGGTAAGATTCATATCAGAAAGTAATTCTTCAGAAATCAGAATATTTGCATTATACGTATTGCATTCTGATTGAATTCTTGCCGTTGTATTAATTACATCACCATGATACGCAATTTCCTTTTTAACAGTACCAACTTCAGTAACCATTAAAGTTCCACCATGAATTCCAGCCTTAAAATGTGGAACTAAATCATACTTTTCTTGGTAATAACTACTTCTAGCTTTTATGTTTTCTTGAAAAGCGAAAAACAACCTAATTGCTCTATTTTTCTTAACTCCTTTAGAATATTTCCAACTCAAAACAGCTTCATCGCCAACATATTGGTAAATTTCTGCATCGTATTTACGGACAATTGTATTTAAATCATAAAAACAATCTTGAATTAGTTGACTATATGTGTAATGTCCTAACTGTTCGGCAATTGTAGTAGAAGCTTTTAAATCTAAAAACATAAAAATTCGTTTCTCTTCTTGTGGTTTACGATACCTTCCAAGTAGCATTTTGACAAAAACTCCAGGACCAAATTTTTCATTAGCAATTTTAATGAATGAAAAAACTAAAGAAGCAACAACAAAGTAAATTACAATGGACCAAAACGTTTTATTCGTACGCCACCAATGACTTCCTTCAACCAATTCAACATCTAATATCTGACCAGTATATTCTACAACTACATTTACTAAAAAGATGAGCGTAACTAAGTAAATAAAGGTTTTTGTGAAAATAACAACGCCCATAGCAAGACTTTTTGCCAAATAACGATCAAACAGAAACTCAACAGCAGCATAAAAAATTCCGAATGGAATTGAAGATAAAGTTACATAGGTTAACAAATCCAACAATGGCAATTGATACTTGGGAAGAATACTTACACCTTTTTCTTCAAAAATTCCAAAATAACGAATGATGATCATGAAACTAAAAGCTAAAATCCAAAAAACAATGGATTTTAATGTAAATAATAAATATTGTTGGATAGTTCTTCTCATGAATGCAAAATACTAAAACTAAATCACAAATATTGCGCTTGAATATGTATTTTAGTAACAAATTATAAAAACCGAAATATGAAAACTCTTTTTAAAACTATACTATTAGTAAGTCTGTTTTTTTCATGTAAAACAGAGAAGAAGACACCAGAGAAAACGCCTGAAAAAGAAGTTGCTGAAGTAAAATTAACTCCTAAATTATTACATGAGATAAATGGATTTACGCATTGTGAATCAGTTGTGTATGATAAGAAAAGGAATGTGTACTATGCTTCTTTAATTGGAAATAGAGAAAAAGGCGATGGAAGTATTGCTAAAGTTGCTGCTGATGGAAAATTGATTGATTCTATCTTTATTGCAGGGTTAAATGATCCGAAAGGAATTGCCATTACTGGAGATAAATTATACGTAAGTGATGTTAAAATTTTAGTAGAAGCAGACTTAAACACTGGAAAAGTAATTAATGAACATACTAATGAAAAAGCTAAGTTTTTAAATGATGTTGAAATTGCCAAAGACGGAACAGTTTATGTTTCAGACACAGCTGAGTCGTCCATATTTGCATTAACCAACGATGGGAAATTCTCTGAATGGTTTAATTCAGAGGCGTTAGAGCATCCAAATGGTTTGCTAAATATTGGAAATTACATGTATGTAGCTGCTTGGGGAAATGTTGTTGGAGAAGGTGATGCTAAAAAACAAAGTGGTCATTTTTTGAAACTTAACATGGACACGAAAGAAATTACTAAAATTTCAAAAGATACACTCGGAAACCTTGATGGTGTTCAAATATACGATAACGATAGCTTTTTAATCTCTGCTTGGAATACAGGTAAAATAATGAAAATCAGCAAGAACGGAGACGTGGAAGACATCTTAACGGTTGGTAGAAGTGTTGGTGATATACTATACGAACCTTCAACTAAAATACTAGGTCTACCAATGAATATTCAAAGTCAATTGCTGATTTACGAATTTCAATAAGTAAAAAAGTAATAAAAAAGATTCGATAAATTCTAGCTTTCGCAGGAATGACATTCAAATATCGAGAACACTTTAAAAATGAAGCTGTTCTCGATATTTTTTATTTTGAATGTATTCAAATAAAACACACTGACTTACGTTGTTTAATTTCTTTAGTATAATTTTCTAGTTAGCGTAAAATAGCTGTACTTTTGCGGCATGTCAAGAATCATTAAAAATCAACGTGAAATCTTAGCAAAATTGGGCATTCAACAACTCAATGAAATGCAAGAAGAAGCGAAATTGGCGATCAGTTCGCATCCAAATACAATTCTGTTATCACCAACAGGGACAGGAAAAACATTAGCGTTTTTATTACCTATTATAGAAGAGTTGGACCCAAATAGTAATGAGGTTCAAGTCATTATTTTAGCGCCTTCGCGCGAATTAGCAATTCAAATTGCACAAGTAACACGTGACATGGGAACTGGTTTCAAAACCAACGAAGTATATGGTGGACGTAACTTTTCAAAGGATAAAGTTGAATTAAAACATCGTCCGGCAATCTTAGTTGGTACGCCAGGAAGAGTTGCGGATCATTTGCGTAGAGAAACATTTTCTACCAAAGAAATCAAAACGTTGATACTAGATGAATTTGACAAATCGTTAGAAGTTGGGTTTGAAGAAGAAATGAAGGACATCATTTCATTATTGCCACATATTGAAAAACGTGTACTTACTTCTGCTACGAAAGACATGGACATTCCTCGATTTGTTGGAATGCGAAATCCATTGCAGATTAATTATTTAGGCGAAAAAATAGCTAAACTAGCAGTAAAACGGATACTTTCTCCTGCAAAGGACAAATTAGATACTTTATTAAATACAATTTCGCTAGTCGCGAATCAACCTGGAATTATCTTCTGTAATTTCAAAAATACCATTCAATATGTAAGTGACTTTCTAACGTCAAAAGGCATTCCACATGGTTGTTTCTATGGTGGAATGGAACAAAAAGACAGAGAACGTGCACTAATCAAATTTAGAAACGGAACACATCAAATCATCATTGCAACTGATTTAGCAGCAAGAGGAATTGACGTACCTGAGATTAAATATATCATTCACTATCAATTGCCAATGCGAAGTGAAGAATTTACACATCGTAATGGTCGTACAGCGCGTATGCATGCGGAAGGAACTGCATTTGTATTGCAGTGGAAAAATGAAACTGTTCCAGATTTTATCTCAGATGTTGAAGTAGTGGAGGAAATCTCTTCTGGTGAAAGACCAAAAGCTTCTGGTTGGAAAACGATATTTGTTTCTGGTGGACGAAAAGACAAAATTTCTAAAGGAGATATTGCCGGATTATTCATGAAACAAGGAAAACTTAATAAAGACGAGTTAGGCATGATTGAACTCAAAAGTGATTGTGCGTTTGTTGCAGTTGCAGCTTCTAAAGCAAAAGAAGTCATTAAACTAACAACGGATACACGCTTAAAAAAGAAAAAAGTAAGAGTTACTATTATCTAAACAGACGATAGTGAACCAACATAAGCGCGTTCATAATCTATAAATTTACAAGCGAACTTCGGTTCGCTTTTTTTATAATAACAACTCCATAAATTGTAAAACGGATTGATTTAAGTACTTTGTAGCATAATTGAAAAAATCCATTATCATGAAACGTACACTTCAATACTTGCTAGTATTAATTATAAGTTCTCTTTGTATTTCAGCGGCAAGTCATCAAACGCAAGAAAATGATGATGATTGTAAATTTAAAGGCAAAAAACTCTATGGAAAAATCCGTTTTGTAGAAAGTGCGAGCAATGCTGATATAAAAATAAAAATTGTCAATAATTTTCCAGATATCAAAGTCAAGCTTGTAGAAAACTTTGCGAATGATTGTGGCAAGTGGGAAGTTGTGGAATATGGTGAAGACCTAAAAGTTTATGTTGCAGAAAACTTTGCAGACATTAAAGTGAAATTTGTAACAAACTTCCCTGGAATGGTTGATTGATTTATAATTTTCTTAAAACGTCACTTCGAGTGGTTTTCGAAGAAAATTGTATCGAGAAGTACTTCTATTTAAAATGATTATTATTCACAGATAAATAACATCATAGCATTTCTCGATACACCAAATCAGAGATTTGTCACTCGAAATGACGTTATTTTTTATTTAACGTTTATAACTCTTCAACAACTTCAGAAGGCTGAGTTGAGGCGAAATCCAACTTCGCTTTCTTCTTTTTAAAATGACGATTAATCAATGGTTGAAATACAAAAATTAAGACAAATACAAATCGTGAAGTAAGCGGAAGTACAAAAGCTAATATTCCTGCTAATACCCAAACAAAGGTACTATTCAAGGCGCGTGCTTTTTCCCATTGTCCAATAAATGGCGTGACTTCATCTTCATGTTTGGCGATATATCGAATCATCAAATAATTAAAAAATCCAATTGCAGACAGATTGAAACAATAAAAAGCAAAGGGAGAAATTGCATTAAAACCTTTCACATACAATCCAGTAGAAAAGGGCAGAAGTACAATAAATAATAATAGTAAAATGTTTAACCACAATAATTTATAGCTCACTTCTTTTACATATTTCATAATTCGCATGTGTGCGATCCAATACAAAGCAGTTACTAAAAAACTTACCAAAAGTCCAATAAAACTTGGAATACGGTTACCCAAAATACTTCCAAGGTTTTGATTTGAAGCTTCATGTGCATCTGGAATATCAACTTCTAGCACTAACAAAGTCATTGCAATAGAAAATACGGCATCACTAAAACTCACTACACGTGATCTATCAAAAGTTATGGGTTCCATACAATACAGTTTTTTTCAAATATAATATTTATTGAGAAACAAAAAGCAACATTTTGAATTGTTCAAAACCCTTTTCCTATATTTGTAGGACAAATGAAAAGCATAAGCTTCATACTCGGTTTTTTAATTTTAGCATTAGCGCTAAAACCATGTTCTGATGGATTCAATACAGAACATGAAGACAATACTGAAATTAGTATGGAACACAATCATCAAAATGATCATGATGATTCGTGTGCAATGCTTTGTGCATGTAACTGTTGCGGAACATTAATCATCAGTCAAGTACTACCAACATTTACATTGCAATCAAAAATTACAATTTCTACAAAATTATATTCTCATTACGAATCACACTACCGATTTGACATGTTATTTACTATTTGGCAACCGCCACAACATTTCAACAAGCGCAATGTAGCTTAATCAGAAATTATACAGTAACTAACAAATTAAAAATAATATTATGCAAATACGATTATGGAGCACTTTGTTCCTATGTATCATATGCGGCGTTGTCAACGCACAAAATAATGACATCAATATCAAAGTATTTTCAGAACACGAAAAAGAGCCATTATTAGGCGCTAACGTTTTATTTGAAAACTTAAAGAAAGGAGCAATTACCAATATTGATGGAGTTGCAACATTTACAGAAATTCCAAGTGGAACACATAAACTCATGATTTCTTTTATCGGTTTTAAAACGATAGAGACTTCTGTAACATTGCCTGCGTCCAAAGAACTCATTTTTTATATGGATGAAGATGAAGGCGCTTTAAATGCTGTTGTTATTGAAGCAACACGTAGTACAAGAGATATTCGAAGAATTCCAACACGAATAGAAGTTATTGGAGGAGAAGAACTAGGAGAGAAGAACATGATGAATCCGACCAATATTTCTATGGTACTGCGTGAAAGTACAGGAATTCAGATGCAACAAACATCATTAAGTAGCGGAAACCAAAACATTCGAATTCAAGGGTTGGATGGACGATATACACAATTATTACGTGATGGTTTTCCGCTATATGGCGGATTTTCAAGCGGATTGAGCATCATGCAAATTCCACCATTAGACTTACATCAATTTGAAATAATCAAAGGAAGTTCTTCAACTTTATATGGTGGTGGCGCCATTGCAGGTTTAGTAAACTTAGTTTCTAAAACACCTGATTTTGAGCCAGCATTAGACATCATGTTAACGCAAACACATGCGTTGGGAACAACAGCGAATGTCTTTTATAGTAAGCGAAATGAAAAATATGGTGTAAGCTTATATGCTTCTGGAAATTACCAAAAAGTGTACGATCCGGAAGATGATGGATTTAGCAATTTACCAGAAACAACTTCTATATCATTAAATCCAAAATTCTATTATTATCCTTCAGAAGATACTACATTTTGGATTGGTCTAAATGGTACGTTTGATGACCGAATTGGTGGCGATGTTGAAAAGATTGAAAATGGTCAAAATGGAATTCACCAATATACGGAAGAAAACATTTCAAAACGTTTAAGTAGTCAGGCAGTATATACGACAAAGCTTGATTCTGCTCGAAATTTTACCATCAAAAACAGTATTTCGTATTTTGATCGTGAGTTAAATGTGCCAAATATGCAATTTAAAGGAACGCAACTCAATTCCTTTAGTGAAGTATCATTGCAACACAATAATGAAACGAATGATTGGACATTAGGAGCAAATTTATACACAACAAATTTCAATGAAGATGATAGTGCTGCATTGCAACGCGATCAGAATGATGTTACTTTTGGAGCTTTTGTAAACACTACGTTTGATTTATCTGAAAAGTGGATTTTAGAAACTGGTTTACGAACTGATTTAGCTTCAGGTTGGGGAATTTTTGTATTACCAAGAGTATCTTTATTATATAAAAATGACACAGGGTTTTCAAGTAGATTTGGTGGTGGATTAGGATATAAAACACCCGATTTATTTACTGAGGAGGCTGAATTTATCAATTTTGAAAATGTTTTAGGGATTGATCAGAATTCGCTTAGTGCAGAACGTTCTTATGGTTTAAACCTTGATTTTAACTATAAAACGAAGTTATTCAATGAAACAATCGGGTTTTCTATCAATCAATTGTTTTATGTAACTTCTATTGATAATGGATTGTTATTGAACTTAAACTCAGATGGTTTCTTTCAATATGAAAATGCTGACGGAAACATCATAAGTAAAGGAGCAGAAACAAACATAAAGTTCTCGTATGGTCATTTCAAATGGTTCTTAAATTATGCTTTGATAGACGCAAAACTTAATTACTTACCTGGAAATCCACAAAAGCCATTAACTGCCAAACATAA
Organism: Kordia sp. E; assembly: GCF_056033805.1. Taxonomy (NCBI): domain Bacteria; kingdom Pseudomonadati; phylum Bacteroidota; class Flavobacteriia; order Flavobacteriales; family Flavobacteriaceae; genus Kordia; species Kordia sp. E. The sequence goes on along the minus strand of NZ_JBRASR010000004.1, from coordinate 32,851 downwards.
TGGAGGAAGTGTTATTATGTATGAAACTAGCACTTGGCGTTTAGGATATGAAACGTATTATACAGGTACACAATTTTTATCAAATGGTACGGAAACCAGAGATTTTGTATCTATGGGATTCTTAGCAATGCGCAACTTCGATTGGGGAGGAATTTATACGAACTTTGAAAACTTTACTGATCGTAGACAAAGTCGTTTTTCACCGTTGGTTACGCCACCACACAGCAACCCTACATTTCCAGAGATTTATGCGCCAACTGATGGATTTATCTTTAGTGTAGGAATCATTATCAAACCGTTTGGAAATCATAGTGAACATCATGATGATGATTAATAAAATAGATTGATAGATCATTTTTTTAGACATCTTAGAAAAAATAAAAACCGTTATTGTACTTAGCAATAACGGTTTTTTTATTTTCATAGATCAAATAGGGAAGTCCATAGATGTTTTTTGAAGATTAGCATTATATTTTAGAGATTCGTATAAGTAATCAAAAAGCGAATAGAAATTTTAACATAGCATCTTATGAAAAAAATAGTAATACTCTTAGGAATTATACTTTTATATGCTTGCAAAAGAGAACAAACAACAACTCAAAAGCCAGTAGTAGTAACTGATAACGAAGAATTAAAAGGAATATACAAGCAAGATCAGGCAGAACGCAAAACAGGCGAAATTGATTGGAAGATCGTTTCTGTAAATGACAGTTTGCGTCGTGTTCGTGTATATCAACTGTTAGATTCGAGTAAAGTAAACACACCGTTAGATTATCATAATGCAGCGATGGTTTTTCAACATGGTAGAGATTCTACAGATTATGGAATGGCAGTACAACTCATGCAAAAATCTGTAGACTTAGACTCTACGGCAGACAAATGGTTATTAGCAGCTGCGACAGATCGTTATTTGTTAAGCAAAAATGAACCACAAATCTATGGTACACAATACGAAAGGCAAAATGGAGAACCTTGGAAATTGTCAAAAATTGATACAACAAAAATTACAGATGAAGAACGCTTAGAATTTAAAGTACAAACCTTAGCACAGCAACGTGAACGTGTTAAAAAGATGAACAGTAAAAAGTTAGCTGAGTTAGTTTCATCAGGGAAATCAATTGAAGAAATCATTGTATTTGTCAAGAATGAAGACTTAAAAACTTCAAAATACGACTTGTCTGAAGTCACAATAAATCAGTTTGGATATAGTATAATGACTGATGGAAACACCAAAGAAGCGTTATCAATTTTCAAACTCAATACGGAATTATATCCTAATGGATTCAATACGTTTGATAGTTATGGAGAATGTTTCTTAGCTTTAGGCGATACAATTAATGCAGTTAAAAACTATCAAAAATCATTAGATTTAAATCCTGAAAATACAAATGCAATAAACGTACTTTCAGAATTAAAATAATAAAAAAATAAATGACGCTATTTCGCATAGAAAATATCATTAAAAAAGAAGTGTATTTGCACATTTTATTTTGGATACTTTACATTGCATATCCGTTTTTTAAATACGCTGATAGTCAGCATGTTTTAATTCAATGGATCACAGGAAATAGTAATATATTAATGCTTTTAATTACCGTTTACACATGTTATTCCTTCTTTTTTTCTTGGCGAAATGCTTATAAAATTCCAATACTACTATTCTTTTTTGCTGTTATGACAGTGCTTGGTGTGTTACTTACAGAGTATATTTTACATCTTTATATATATCATATCGACAAATATTCATACGGAACACATGCATTAGGAATTTTAAGTGAATATATTTTAGTTTGTTTAATATTCTATAGCTTTTACAGCTTTAAAAAATCTTACATACTCAGTAATCACCTTAGAATTGCGGAGTTGAAAAACCTAAAAGCACAAATAAATCCACATTTCTTATTCAACACCTTAAACAATATTTACGCATATACATTAACGAATGATTCAAAGGCTTCAGAATTGATTCTAAAACTTTCAGATAACTTCAAATATGTATTGCATGAAGGTAAAAAAGAGAAAGTTCCAATTGCAATTGATTGGCAACATATTAAAGACTATATGTATATCAATAGTTTGCGTTGGGAAGACAAAATTATATTTAACGTTGATGAAGAAATTCAAGACAAAAATGTATTAATCTCACCATTAATCTTGCTTACGTTTATTGAAAATGCAGTAAAATACACAAGTAAACTAAAAGGTGAAAATATAATATCTATTTACTTAAGAGTTAATGATAAAGAATTATTCTTCACGTGTAAAAATCCGTATAATTCTGAATTTCTTTTAACAGATGATTGGAAATCGAGCGGCATTGGTTTAAAGAATACAAAAAAACGTTTAGAATTACTATATCCTAATCAGCATGAATTAAAAATTGAGGATCAAAATGATCAGTTTTTAGTGAGTTTAAAATTGAATCTATGTTAAAATGTATTATTGTTGAAGACGAAAAAAATGCGCAATCAATCTTGCTGCATTACATAGAAAAAACAAACTTTATCACTTGTGTCGGAGTTTATGAATCTGGCTTAGATATTCCACAGGAAATACTACAAGCAACCGATTTTATGTTTTTAGACATGGAATTACCAGAACTCAATGGCCTAGCGTTCTTAAAAACACTTGTAAATCCTCCAAAAGTAATTATTACTACTGCATATCCAGATTTTGCTATTGAGGCTTTTGAGCAAGCTGTAATCGATTATATGATAAAACCATTCTCATATGTTCGTTTATTAACGGCAGTAAACAGAATACGCACAACGAAACCATTTCTAGACGATTCTGAACATATATTAATCTATGCTGACAAAATCACGCATAAAATAAAACGGAATGATATTCTTTACATAAAATCTGAACTTGATTATGTTGCAATTGTTACTCTTGAAGAAAAAATACTTACACTTGGAAGTTTATCCAATTGGTTAAAAAAGCTAGATACTACAACGTTCATACAAATTCACAGATCGTACATCATCAATACAAATCGACTCAAAAAGATAAAACCCAACGCTGTACTCATAGAAACTGCTGAAATTCCTATTGGTAGTACGTATAAATCAACAATTAAAAAGTTGTATATGTAACCATATAAAAATGTCAAAACAGACTTAACAATTCACGAAGTGTAAATTATCAACTATCTTTACACTTCCGAAAACAATACTAAAAACACAGGTTTCGTGGTCACAAAAATTCATGCTGAAATCAATAAGGTATATTTTATAGAAAAATATACTTTGATTCATATTCTAGAAGGTTCTGGAAATATTCAAGTTGATTTTAAAAGCTATCATGATTGGAGTGACAAAGCTATTTATCTTGAAAAAGGACAATACATAAAGTTTCTTTCAGATGATTTTGTGGTGCGTTTTATTCACTTTCCAGATGAAATTATTTTTAAATCTAAAGATGTTCGAATTCTCTTCAAACACTTAATTTCATTAGGATATATCAATTTCAAAGAATGTGATGATTGTAAAGCTTTTTTAAATACAACCGTGTTTAATGATAGTATGACAGATCTTATTGATGTTTCTACGGAACAATGGTATTGGCAAAACCCTTTTCAGGCAAATAAAGACGAATATCAAGTCATATTTGATGTAAAAGAAGTCATTGATCAAGAGTTTGCAAACAACATTGATACTGCAGCTTTGGCGAATCATTTAATGCATTCTGAATATACGGTAAAGCATTTAGTGAAAAGCAAAATAGGATTGTCTGTTAAGAATTTAATTCAAAATAAAAAGCTCATAGAAAGTCAAAAAGATATTGCGTTTACTGATAAAAACATTCAGGAAATTGCATACGATCAAGGATTTAAAGATCCTGGATACTTCAATCGTACTTTCAAAAATAAAACAGGACAAACACCCAAACAGTTTCGTGATAACTTTGATTATAAAGAGCGCGATTTGTTTATTCAAGATTTGATCAATCTTATTCAAGAATTTCATAATGAGCAACATACGTTAGGTTTCTATGCGGATCAAATGAACATCAGTGTTAAAGCATTGTCAAAGAAAGTTAAGTTAAAAATGAATACTTCTTTAGGTCAATTAATTCGCTCACAATTGATTATTTCTGCTAAAGAAATGCTAGCTCAACAAGAAAGTGTTAAAAATATAGCACACAGCTTAGGTTTTGAAGAAGCCAATCACTTTTCTTCCTTCTTTTCTCACTACGTTGGTGTTTCTCCTTCCAACTATAAAAAGTAAAGTACTTCTAAATATTTAAATCTCAATCATAGAATAAAAAGTACAATTTCCTGCGTGTTTTTTGTAGCTTCTTAACGGCTATTCGTTCGCATATTTGCAATGTTATTAATAACAAAAAATTAATTAACATTTAAAAATAATAAAGATGAATATTAAAGAACAAGCAACAAAAATGGATGGTATCGTAGCTCAAGGAGCAATTGTAGATGCTGTAAAACAATTCTTCGCAAATGACGCTACAACTTCAGATTACAATGGTTTAGCAACGAAAAATAAGCAAGAAATGGTTCAAAAAATGGAAGGATTTGCTGGCGCAATTGCACAAGTAAACGGAATCAAATTGCATCATACAATTGTTGATGGAAACGTTTCCGCTTCTGAATTTACATTCGATTTCAATATGAAAGATGATAGTAAAATTTACTGGCACGAAATCATTCGTAGAGTATGGAATGACAACGGAGAAGTAATTCAAGAAGAATATTTTAATGCACAATAATAATTTACACATCTAAAAAACAAAACAAATGAAAAATATAATAAAATCAAGTATCGTAATCTTAAGTATGTTAGTAAGTACAATTGTACTTGCACAAGACAACAAAGCAAATAATATTGACAACAGTAACATTGCATTGCAAGGATATAGTGCAGTTTCATACTTAGACCTAGGAATTGCTCAAAAAGGAGTGAAGGAATACAAATCAGAATACCAAAAAGTAATTTACTACTTTACTTCAGCAGCACAAAAATCAACTTTTGACAAGAATCCAACAAAATACCTTCCTGAGTACGGTGGATTTTGCGCTTTTGGAGTGTATGCTGGTGCAAAATTTCGTCCAGATCCAAACAAATTTGTTGTAAAAGGAGGAAAGTACTTTTTATACTTATACAATTTAGAATTAGACGCACAACAATTATGGTTAGCAGAAAACAGTCATTCAAAATTGGTGAAAACTGCTAATAAAAACTGGAAAAAGTTAAAAGCGACACATAACTAATAAGGTTTCTTTTATCATAAAGAAAAGCACATCAAATATATGTTTGATGTGCTTTTTTGTTTTAACCTACAATGTCATTCCACACTTGTTGCGGAACCCACTTTTGAACTAATTATCTAAAGGATTCCTGTCTGCATGGGAATGAAAAATGCTACGATATTAGATTGTATAAAGGCTGTAAAACATTATATGTTATACACGTTAGTATTTATAAATCACCACGATAAGTCCTTTGTAAGTCTTAATTTTCATAATAATATTGTGTTATTATAAACCATTAAATATTAGATCATGAAAAAAAGAAATCTAACATCATTAGTACTAAACAAAAAATCTATTTCAAATTTAGGCAGTAAAGAAAATGCTATTAATGGAGGAATTAATAAAACCAATGCATTGATATGTACTGGTCAATGTTCCGTAAACCCAGTGTATTGCAATACGCTTATTAGTTGTCCTGGTAATGGAATTTGCGGATAATATTTTAGTATTGTTTGTGATTATATTATACTAAAATTGCCCGAACCTTTAGCGAAGTCAAAAGGTCGGGCTATTTTTTTACAATCTTCGCTGTTCGTCATTCAAATCAATTGCTTTTACACGTTTCTTTTTTCCTGAACCAAAGTTATACGTCAAGGAAAGCGTAAATTTTCTTGTTTCCCAACGATTTGTCCAATTGGTTCGTACATTATCTTGTTCGGTAATACTTCGCCATCTACTGGTTTTAAAGATGTTATCAGCTCTAACTAGCAAACGTAATTTTTGATCGAAAAAGAATTTTTTCACACGAAACGACATATCATAGGAAGGTTTTGAAACAGAATTTCCATTACGTCCACGACCAGAATAGAAACTATTCCAATAAATTGTCCAATCATTTTTAAGGTTGAATGTCTGATTTACTGTTGTATACCAATTTGTTCCAGTTTCATCATAGCTAAAGTTTGGAATCTCAGATTTTGCATGATTGAATGAAAAATCACCATAAAAATCAACATCCCAAAAATCAAAAGGTGAAACACCAGTGTTAAATGAAATTCCAAGGTCTTCTGCATCTGCAATATTTGCCTGAAACATAGTTGTAATCTGCGTTGCTTCATCATAATCAAAAGCAGTATCCATCATATCTTTTGTAAATTTCGCATAGATAGAAGCAGAAGTTTTTTGCTTGTAAACCCACGTAAAATCGAGCGCATGCGTAAATTGTGGTTGCAAGTTTGGGTTTCCAACTTGAATATTATACGTATCTACATATTCAAAAAACGGATTCAAGGATAAATATCTCGGACGACGAATTCGTCTACTATATGAAAATTTAAATTGATTGTGATCTAAATTGTGATTGATGCTAAATGAAGGAAATAACGAAACATAATCACCTTTATTCGTTGTATTACTTGTTAATGAAGTTGCGTTATAATCTATAAATTCGGCACGCAAACCTGCTTGAAAACTCCAGTTTTCTTTGTTATAATTCATAATTCCGTACAAAGCACCAATGGATTCTTTGTATTTCAATTCGTTGCTACGATTGACATCAAGTTGGAAACCGGTAGTTGCATCACGTTCAAAAAGTAAATTATTATAATTGTTAGACACATAACTATATTTTGCACCAGTTTCCAATTGAAATTCATCCGTTAATTCTTTCTCATAATCAACACGCGTACTTAGAATATTATACTTCGTAGGATTGTCATTTCTAATAATCTCTGGATCTCTATATTGTTGATTGTCCGAAACATTAAAATATTCATTTGAGGTAATTTGATCTTGTGAATTGTTATACGTAGCATAATTTATTTGTGCATCAAACTTTGTGTCTAAACTGTCGGAAGCATAACTGTAATAGAGGTTTCCTGTCAGGCGTTTATTATTTTCATCAAAAGTTGTATTCAAAATCGTAAAACGTTCGTAATTTCCATTATAAAATTCATTGGTGCGTCCTTCAGTTTCTTCATTACTATTGGCAATATTGTAATTCCATGAAGTTCCAATGCTTGCATTTTTAGAAATGTTATATGAAACACCAAACTTTGAAGTCAGACTTGTGGAAATTGGAAACCAATCGTTAATTTGATCCAACGTAGTTTGTAAACCAGGTTCTTCAATACTTTGCACTACATTTCTATGGTTTACCGATTCAAAATAACCATAATACAAACCTGCGTTTATAGTCCATTTTTCTGTCTGATTATATAAATTCAATCCGTAACTATTCTTGATAAATTCGGCATAACCAACCGAACCGTACACATTTCCAGTAAAACCCTGATAGATAGGTTTTTTCAATCGAATATTTAAAATTCCGCCAGTTCCAGAAGCATCATACTTTGCAGAAGGATTTGCAATAATTTCTACTGCTTTGATATTATCGCCAGCCATCGTTTTTAAAAACTGTTTCAAAGCATCACCAGATAGGAGTGAAGGCTTTCCATCAATTAGGATTTGTAGATTTCCATCGCCTCTAAAAATGATGTTTTCGTCTTTATCCAAACGCATGCCAGGTAACTTGCTTAAGGTTTCCAATGCATCGTTTCCTGCGCCAATTCCAGATTTATCAACATCTACAATCATTTTATCGCCAGTCATCTTAATCAAGCGTTTCTTTTGAAGAATGGTAACTACATCTAATTCAGACACATCAACTTGCAGCGAAATATTGAATACTTTCTCAGTTTCGGTTACAGTTATTGTTTTACTTTTAAAAGTGATATAGCCCAAGGTTTCAACTTTTACATAAAATGGCTTATTGGTAAATTGAACTCTGTATTTTCCATCATCATCGCTATATGCATATGTAATCAATTTGTCGTTAGTAGCATCAAACACAGTAACGGCGGATAATGGAAGTAGTTCTTTTGTTTTCGTTGCCGAAATGGTTCCTGTCAAAGTTATTTCTTGCGAAAGCAATATAGAAGTAAAGAAAAATGTGAGAATGATGATGAAATGTTTCATGTATTAAAAATTATATTACTAGCTGTTTTTTGTCATATTACTATTTCGTCACCCTGAACTTGATTCAGGGTCTCATCATAAAACTAAATGTTTAGTAGAATGTGATTCTGAATCAAGTTCAGAATGACGTACTAAATAGATGCATGATTATTTACGCCAAAACTATGCTTGAAAATCATTATAAAAACTCAAAAAATCGCAGTTGAACAAACTACACAACAAACCCTAGAAACGATTCCACTAGATTTTTTGTCCGCTATTTTTTTGAGTTTATATAAAAAAATGGAGTGTTTATCCTAAAAACGCAGGAAACAATAAGAAATCAAATACATTTGTGTCATGGAAATTAAAAAACACTGGAAATATCACGTTATTCTTGGCGTTGCATTGATACTACTAGAATGGTTGGAAGACTATACTATCAATGGAATGAAAGGATTGATGACCAATTTTAGTAGTGAATACCAAGGATTATTTATTACATTTTATATTTGTTCTGTGGCAATTTATTTCTTGAATTTCTTTGTAATTGCTCCAAAATTGCTATCTAAAAAACGCTTGATTCCTTTTATTATCGCGGTTTTTGGGATGATTTTACTCTTTGCAGGATTGCGCTATCTTTCACAAGAAGTGATTCTATTTGAATTTACTGGACAGCATAATTATCACAACAATTCACGTAAGTTGATTTACTATGTATTTGACAATTCTTATTATGCTATCAAGCCTATTTTATATAGTACGATTGTGTTTTTAGTATTGCAGTACAATGAAAATAAAGACAAACTTTTTCAATTGAAACTAGAACATACGAAAGGTGAGATTAGCTTTTTAAAATCGCAAATAAGTCCGCATTTCTTATTCAATACTTTAAATACTTTTTATAGCGAATTAATTGACAAACAACCAAATACAGCAAAAGATATTCACCGATTGTCAGAACTATTACGGTATGTAACTTATGAATCCGATAAAGATTATATGTCGTTGCAACAAGAATTGAAATTTATTGAAGATTATATGTATTTTTATAAAATTCGATACGAAGATCAATTGTTTGTGAATTTTAATATAGAAGGTGAAATAGGAGAGCAGCAAGTGCCATCGTTGATTCTGATTCACTTTGTAGAAAACTTATTCAAACACGGAATTGTAAATGATGCTTCAAATCCTGCGGAAATAAATATTATAATTGAAGCCAATTCTTTAAGTTTACAAACGAAAAATAAAGTATTTCATTCTGATAAATATATGGATTCGGGTATTGGTGCAGAGAATGTAAAACGTCGTTTAAAAGCTATGTTTGATGATAATTATGAAGTAAAATACACAAGTGAAAACGGACAATTTGAATCGTATATAAAACTACCTTTATGAGCACAGTTTTAAAATGCATGATCGTCGATGACGAACCGCCAGCAATACGTTTGCTCGAAAAATACGTTGCCAAAGTTTCGTTTTTAGAACTCGTGACATCTACAACAAAACCGTTGGAAGCATTGCAAATACTTGAGAAATCGCAAATTGATGTTGTTTTCCTTGACATACAAATGCCCGAACTCTCAGGAATTCAATTATCTAAGATTATCAATAATAAAACGAAAATCATCTTTACAACGGCATATCCACAATTTGCTTTGGAAAGTTACGATTTAGCTGCTGTTGATTATTTACTTAAACCTTTCGAATTTGAACGTTTCTATAAGGCAGTTCTCAAACTCAATGAACCAACAAAAACTGTTGAAACTACAACTATTACGGACGATTTCTTATTCGTAAAAACTGATGGAAAAAACAACTTTGAAAAAATATATATCAAAGACATTCAATACATTGAAGGCTTAAAAAACTATGTTGCTATTCACTTAGTAGGCAAACAAATTATTACCTATAATACCTTAAAAAACATTGAAGAATGCTTGCCAACTTCTATGTTTATCAAAACCCACAAATCGTATATCATTTCCTTAGCGCATATTACCAAAACGGATTCTAATTCGGTGTATGTAAACTCAACTTCTATTCCAATTGGTGACACCTATAAAAAGGCATTTTTTGATCGGATTCAGGCTTTGAAGTTGTGATTTTAGACTTATTTAGATTGTTGGACTATATAGATCATTAGATAGTTAGTTTGTCATTCCTGCGAAGGAAGAAATCCATTCGTCATGCTAAACTGAATGCTGAGTATATTGAAGTACATCATCTCATCTTACAACTATATAATTCTCTTTTTATCCAATACTCACTAATTACTTTCCTTACTTTACGGAAAGCCACATATTTGTCCGTGGTACTTACATTATCTTTATGAAAAATAACAGAAATTCTTGTTATGAATACGTTTTAGAAAATTAAACATTAAAGAATGAATATAGTAGAAAAAGAAGCTGAGAACTTTTATCGCAGACTTTATAAAAATGGTAAGATAAATAATCTTGAAAACCTAAAAGAACATATCACGACAAGACTATATGACTTTAATAGAGATAGAGATAAACTTGATTTTCTGAAAATAATCAGACAAAAAAGCATTGATGACAGAGATGTACATATGAAATCTTGTACAGGATGTGAATATGATGAAGAAAGAAACATTGGGATTTTTGCAATTGACCAAGAAATCGATAACCTAAATAGATATTACTCATATAAACCAAAAACGGAAGACGAATTTAACGTTGAACAAGAATCTGAATTACATAATAAACTAAACGAAATTCTTGAAAAATTAGAAGAACAAGGATTTGGGCAGCAAATTATTTTCGAAGAAATTGAGGATTTAAAGAATCATTTTAATCTTGGAAAGAAAAATTGGTTTCAATTACTAAAAGGAAAAGTAGTTGATTTGACCTTGAAGAAGGTTCTAAATAAAACAATTGTACAAGAAATATATAATCAATTAAGTGATGGATTTGAACAAGTTGTAAAAATGATTGAATAAAAAACTTAATGGAAAAAAGTGATCTACAAGAAAAGTTAGCTGCATTATATTTAAGACTTAATGGTTATATTACAACTGGTTTAATATTTCGCTTCCAGGAAGACAAGCAAGTTGATGGTGAAATTGATATTATTGGAGTAAGATTACCTTTTCATAATCAAGAAGATTGAATAATTCAATGTTTTGAGATTCTTAAATAAAAACAGAAAATACTGGCGCTAATAATATTTATAGTTAATTACTTGATCATTGCCGACTTATGAAAATTACTCGAAATTAATTAACTTGTATCTTAATCGGAAAGATTTAAACGAATTTCTAGTAACTAATCATACACAAAGACGTTGTACCTAATTAAAAACAATCATGAAGTTTGATGACATATTAACTACAATTCATAAAGTTTGGGAATTTGCATGGCCGCCAGTAATAATGTGCATTATATTTTATTCTTTGAGTTACTTAATAAATCCATTTGTTACTATTGAAATACAACAGGAAACCCTATTATGGATTAGTGACCAAGGAGAAAACATTGAATATTTAAGAACAACGCTAGAACCGTTTGGACTAGCAAAAGTTATTCCTGTTTTTTTTCTCATTCTACTTATTTCATTTCTGTATTTTCTTAATAATCCTGTGTTTATTTTTGTTAGCAAATTTCCACCTCTTTTATCCTATCAATATGATATTTTAGTTTTAAAAAAAATACCTAAAGAAGAACTAGTGTTATTAATCCGAAACTATCCTACTAGTAAGCATTTCAATAATGCATTCTATAATTTTTTTGAAGAATTTATGCTAAAAGGCTTTGATAAAAGTAGTAGAGTTGAATTTGCTAATAAAACTCAGAATATTATTAAATTTGCTTTTATCTGTGTTATTATTCTAGCCATTTTTAATGTTTTCTACTTTGGAGTCTATAATTATATTTTACTAAGGATTGGTATATCATTATTATTAGTGTCCATCATGTGGTTTATTTCATTGGTAAATCTTCTCTATCAAAATGAACAAGATTTTTTTAGAAAATTCCGAAAAGCATTTATTGAATTGAATAAATCTAATGCGGAGATAACTAAACAACCGATAACTAATGAAGAAGAATCAATCATGAATAATACTAGTCTAAGAAAATTTAGTTGGTGGAAACTGAGATTCTTTAATAATTATTATTTCATTTGGTTTACTCAAACTTTCATCAATAAAAAAAGATAAAGCATGCACAATGATATGTATATCTAAAAATGATAATCTAATATTTCTAATCATTAATTTAGTCTTTATAAGCAGCGAATAGAGGCTTGTAATTTATAAAAATTGCTTTAAAATTGTATATAAATATTTCACAAGAGTAATAATCACACTCAAAAGAATAAAAAATTGGAATAAAATTGGAAAAATAAAAAGCTTAGTGATTTTAATACTTTGTATTCTTTCTTTAATACTTGTGGATTTTAATGAGAAAATGGAATCTAAAAATGACTTTTACATCGGAATAATTATTCTAACTTCTTTATTCATTGTTTTATTTCTTCCTTTAATCACCAAATTTTGGAGTTTACTCGGATTTAAATTTGAAAAACCTAATTGGAATGAAAACCCTATTACTTTAAAACTCTCAAAGAGTTTGATTTTTTTTCAATTTATAGCTTTTTGGTTTATAAGTACAGGATTAATAAAAATTTTAATTATCGGAATCTTTAATCAGAGATTTGACGGAGTAAGCATTCATTTATTTTTTGCTGGAATCAGTTTTTTAATTGGAATTAAATTGAGCTTAAAATGGCTCAATATGAGTAGAAACGGAAAAGGAAAAAATGTAGATGTAGACAACAACGTATAAAAATAATTGCTTATTTTAGGCTTAATCAAAAGTCGTTGCTATTTTGTTATGCCTGATTTTCCTTCGAAAAACCCTCACACACAAAAACGCAACCATCCTTATACAATCACGTTATAGGTAATTAGACAAATGAGTACGGAAAACAAAGACGAATTAGAAAAACAAGATTATGAAATCAGGAAAAATTTACTTTTTGTATTTGTTCCAATTGCCATTATGATTTTCATTATTGCGAACTATCAATCAAACTCTTTAGAGTATAACAAGGAAAAATATTTGAAAAGTAGGAATCATACATTCAACGGAATCGTGATAAAAAAAAGAAAGGAAGGTGATTATACAAGAGCTGGAAGATTTGTTATTTTAGATAATTATCACGAAGAACGTGTTGAGAACCATACTTATTATAGAATTAAAATAGGAGATTCTGTTTATAAAAAAAGTGGAAGTGACTCAGTTTATTTCCATTTGAAAGACGGAACAATCATAATTGAAGATTACAATAAACATTTAAGAAATAATTATTATCAATTGCGAAATGAAAAGTAACTAGCTACATTAAAACTTCGCAAATGAAAAGGACAATAATATAAAACAAAAGAATCTGTTGAAAACCACAAAGAATTTTATGATAACGATCCTAACGATTTGAAGTCTTCAAAAGCTATTATAGAACTAAGAGAACGTTTAATAGACGGTTATTTAGATAAGAATTCTTAATAATATAAAAAATAAACAAATTGTCAGTTCGAGTGAATTTGTGGAACAAATTTATATCTAGAACATCTTTCAAAACAGGTACTTCTCGATACAATTTTTCTTCATTTCATTTCAAAAATCACTCGAAGTGACGTTTTGAATATCCATGGTAAATCCAACTTTCTGACAACTTTAGTAGACTGAGGCGCTCGAATTCTACTAAAAAATTAGTAGTTTTAATTTACTGAAAAACAAATAGTTATGCACTATTTAGTAAAATAATAAACATTTTATCTACTAAATAATTAGTAGTTCTACTAAAAAGTTAGTAGGTTTGCAGTGTAATCTTTTAGAAACTATGCAAAAACTAACGAAAAGAGAAGACCAAATCATGCAAGTCGTATGGCGATTGAAAAAAGCATTCATTCGTGATATTATTGAGCAACTTCCAGAGCCAAAGCCACATTACAATACAGTAGCTACTATTGTAAAGATTTTGGTAAAGAAAGGTGTTTTGCAATCGGAAATGATTGGAAATACGCATCAATACAGTTCTGCAGTGGATTTTGAAGCGTATCGCGATGATAATTTGGGAAGCATCAAGAAGAAATTTTTTGGTGATTCTTTTCCGAAAATGATGGCATATTTTGCCAAAGAGGAAAATCTCTCTGAAGGTGAAATTGAAGAGTTAGTAAACATGATTAAATCGAACAAAAACAAAAAATCATGATCGCACTTCTTCTAAAAGCCTCATTGGCATTGGTCATATTTCTAGTTTTCTATAAATTATTTCTAGAAAGAGAAAGTTTCTATACCGTAAACCGTTGGTATCTTATTGCATGCTTGATATTTGCGTTTGTATTACCATTCATTTCATTACCACAATTAGTAACAAATCAAGGCTATGTTTCAGAAGTCATAACGGCCATTGAAACAACAGAAGCGCCCAAAGATAACTCAAATACAGTTCCATTAGAAATAGAAAAAAAAGAACCAGTTTCTGGAGAAGTTGTGATAACACAACCAGTTGAAAAAACTACTGCGACAACAGCAATTACAACTCTTAAACCTTCTATGTCTATCCTAGATTGGATTTTAGCTATTTATTTCTTTGGTGTAAGTATTTTTGCTTTGAATCTATTATTTCAAATAATAAGTATCTGTTTAAAAATAATACGTGCTGATGATAAAATTCATGATGAAAATACAATCATTATTAATCATCCGAGTATCAAAGAACCATGTTCTTTTTTCAACTATATCTTTATCAATCCAGAAAATTACGATTATGAAACCTATGAGCAAATTCTAGCGCACGAACGTGTACATGTAGAAAAAAAGCATAGTGTAGATTTATTGTTAGCCGAATTGGTAAAAGTATTTCTTTGGTTTAATCCGTTTGTATGGATTTACCGAAAATCTATTGAAAAAAACATTGAATTTCAAACAGATGCGAGTTTACTAACAAATGAAACGATTGAAAACGATCAGTATCAACTGAGTTTACTAAAGATTGCGACGTATACTAAGCCGTTAACTATAACGACGAATTACAATCAATCATTAATCAAAAAACGAATCGTACAAATGAATTCAAAAAAATCAAATCCACATAGCTATTGGAAATATACATTCCTAGCGCCAACATTAGTAGTTTTAATATTATTGTTGAATAAACCTTTGACAGCCGCAACTTCAGAAAATACATTGTTTGAAACTTCTATTTTTAATAACAATAAGGAGTTTTATGAAAACGAAAATGACAGCAAAAATAAAGAGGAAGAAACCTTTAAGACTCCTTTTTTCAATAATAAGCTTATAAACGAAAATGTAATTGTAGATTCTTCTGATTGCGCCAAACTATTAAAAGCCATAGAAGAGAATGATATTGCAAAAGTAACAGCTCTCTTAAAAACAGTAGACGCAAACTGTGTCGACAAAAATGCTGGATACATAGAAACACGTACAAAAAAGTATACATACCGAGAACGCAAACCGCAAACACCTTTAGTTGGGGCAGCACGTACTGGAAATGTAGTCATTGGAAAACTATTGTTTGATGCAGGCGCAAAAGTAAATTTCCATTCGCAAGATAATGAACCTCCAGTTATAGCTTCTGCAAAACAAGGTTCCGTTGCGTTTTTAAAGTTACTAGTTGTCAATAATGTAGCAATAGACAAAGCAATTACAAATCACGGAACTGCATTAATTTCGGCAGCAAGTAATGGACAGTTAGATGCTGTAAAATACATTCATGGACAAGACGCAGATGTAAACAAATCGGTAATGAATGTAGGAACGCCATTAATTGGAGCTGCGCGAAGCGAAAATGTGGATATTATCAAATTCTTATTAGACAAAGGTGCAGATGTAGATAAACATGTAATGAACGTAGGTACACCGTTAATTTATGCTTCACGAAATAACAATCCAGCAGCTGTAAAATTACTATTAGCTAAAGGTGCTGATATTGACAAAGCAGTTGCCAATGTTGGAACACCATTACTATATGCTGCTCGTAATGGACATCCAGAAGTAATTAAATTATTACTTGCTAAAGGAGCTGATGTTGATAAAGAAATTGCCAATGTTGGAACACCATTACTATATGCCGCTCGAAACGGTCATACTGAAGCAATTAAATTATTATTAAAAAAAGGCGCTGATATTGACAAAGCAGTTGCTAATGTTGGAACGCCATTGTTATATGCTGCTCGTAATGGTAATGTAGAAGTAATTAAACTATTGTTAGCTAAAGGCGCTAATATTGATAAGAAAGTCGCCAATGTAGGAACACCATTGTTATATGCTGCTCGTAATGGACATCCAGAAGTGATTACATTATTAGTAGACAAAGGAGCTGACATCGATAAAGAAGTTGCGAATGTTGGAACGCCATTATTGTATGCCGCTAGAAATGGACATGTTAAAACAATTAAATTATTAGTAGACAAAGGAGCTAATATTGACAAAGGAGTTTCTAATGTTGGAACGCCATTATTGTATGCTGCTAGAAATGGTCATGTTGATGCAATAAAGCTATTATTAGACAAAGGAGCTGATATTGATAGAGGAATTGTCAATGTTGGTACGCCACTAATTTATGCCGCTCGAAACGGTCATGTTGAAGTAGTTAACTTGTTATTAAAAAATGGAGCTAACATTGATAAAGAAGTTGCTAATGTTGGAACGCCTTTAATCTATGCAGTTCGTAATGGACATACAGAAATTGTAAAATTATTACTGTCAAAAGGAGCAAAAGTAGATAAAGAAGCTTCAAATGTTGGTACTGCATTGACAAAAGCGGTAAAGAACGGGAAAACAGAAATTGCAAAACTATTGTTAGAAGCTGGTGCTGATCCGTATTATGTAACTGGACATAACAATTATCCGATGTATTACGCAAAAAAGAATGGTAATCAAGAAATGGAAAAACTTTTAGAACGCTATAAAAAATAAATACGATTTTCATCAATCAAAATTATAGGCACGTTTTTCATGGTAATACATGGGAAACGTGTTTTTTATATGCTAAATACATCGTTTAGTCATAAGCATTTCATAAAATACTATTCATCAAATTGAATTTGAGATTTTCTTTTACTTAAACTATAGTAATCTTCTAAATAATTTAGTTGTTTTTCGGGTTTCAATGAAGTTAAATATAAAATAGTTTTAAAATATAATTCTCTTTGTTGAGAAGAAGATAGGCTTTCCCAGCTTTGATCTGCATGGTTAAAAAATATTTTTACTAAATCTGTTGTTAAATCCAATTCATAAATCAGTTCTTCAAAATAGAATGGCTCATCTACTTCAAAAAGAAAAGGCGTATTCAAAGTTATTGATAGATTGCAAAAATTCTCTATTCTATTTGAAATATTTATGTTTTGATCGTTCAAATTCATTACTTCAATTAAAATATTTTCTTTATTAGATAAAGTATCAACAATATAAGGTATATCACTCCAACTAATATTTTTTGTAAATTTTAATCCTTCTTCTTTTCCTATACAAAATATGGCCTGATATATAATACTATGACTAAACTTGTCAAACAAAAAATCAAATTCAGTAGTAACGCTTGAATCATTTAATTTTTCTTTAATTCCAGTCTGACTCTGACTTTTAATACCAGATGTAGTTAGCTTATTCGAACTATTATTTTTGTCACAACTTATAAGCAACAGTAACATAAACATTGATAATCTATACATGTTTTCATTATTAATTATATTTCAAATGTAGTAACAATTATAAACTTTTTGGAAGTCATTATATAATCCGTTAGTATTAAACTAGAATTCGTTAAAAATTTCATTTAGAGAGATGTTTCAAAAAGTCTAACAAATCCAAAAATCTAAATCAGTCTAACAAAGTCTACACAAAAATCACGTAAAAACGCCTGTTGTACTTTCCTTTTGAGATTGTTAACTTTGAAACGATCAGTGATAAACTGGTAATTAACCTCAAAACCATATACATGAGTTATTTTTCATTTCAACCTGGAAACAAATCTTCTGGGAAAGGCAAAAAAAAGAAAGGTTCAGTACGTAGAGCATTTTCAGATTGGATTATTGAAAATCACGGGAAAGACTACACAGAAACATTGCTAAAACAGCGTTCCGAAACTAAAGATATCGGATTACTGACAGAGCAAATCATTGAAGCTGATCCTTCCGAAAAGAAACCATTAGTCGGAATTATTGGTGGTGGATTTGCAGGATTATATGCAGGACTCATATTACAATCATTAGGAATTGAATTTGAAATATTTGAAGCTTCCGATCGTGTTGGTGGACGAATTGACACTTGGTATTCTACAGAATATGATCCGAAAAGTATCGAAAATAAAGGATTGTACGGTGAAGTAGGAGGCATGCGTATTCCGCAATTCTCGGATGATATGTTACCTGTTCAGCATTTAGCACTTTCATTAAACTATGTGTTAGAACGTAATGGAATGACTGATAAAATGCTCCGTTGGCGAAAGTTTTATTACAATTCTGACTATCAACGTTTGCGTTACAATAACATGAAAGATCCTATCATGGCAAAAGATGCAAGCCTGAATTCGTTAAACTTTGGTAAAAATAAAGGCGGCGATTTACCAGCTGTTTGGGTAACTGAAAAAACAGATGAAGAAGGAAACAAATATTTACCAATCAATATCATTTTAGACAAAGTAAATGGTCCTTTTTTAGAAGCTATTGACAAATCGTTTGAAACTGGATTTGCCAAATTGATGCGTTATGACAATTATTCTATGTGGGCATATTTGACAAATGTATTTACGTTAGCCGATTTAGAAGAATATTACGATCCAGCAATGGGCGCACTATGTGAAAACCTTTCATACAATATAGCAAGTTATCTAGAAACTGTCAATGTTGGAACTGGAATGTATACGGTTTCCTTTGTGGAAATGGTGATTGCTGTATACGATTGGGATGGAAGTAAAAATTCGTACGATCCTGAAGATCCGAACATTTATATGATTACAATGAATGAAGGAATGCAACACTTTCCAGATGCCTGTAAAGCGGTTTTAAATCTTGAAAATGGTGTTACTGCGGATGATGGACATTTGGCGCAAGTATTAATTGGGATGATAAAAGGACAGAATAACGAATACGGATATTCGCCACCAAACCTAACTAAAGATGCGGAGCCACCAAGTACTGTACCGCCAGCAGATCCAAAAGGAACAGCAAACACAAATCCTGAACAACCAAAAGAAAAGACACGTGTTTTCATGAATCATAAAGTGAAAGAAGCGAGATATGATGAAGCATTGTTTGATAGAAATGGAGGAATGCGTTTGTCTATTGAACATACGAATGAAAATGGTAAAAAGGAAAAGCTAGATCGCGAATATGCATACGTAATCAGTACGTTGCCAAATGGCGCATATCTTAATGGACAAAAACATAAAAACTTCTTTGAAGACTTATCATTTGCAAAAGCACGTGCGTTACGAGAATGCAATTATATGCCTGCTTTTAAAGCATTTATAACCTTCAATAAACAATTCTGGAAAGAAATAGGAGAAAATCGTCAATATGAAGTAGGATTAGGAGTTTCAGCAAGTGATCGATCAAACAGGCAAGTTGTATATCCATCATACGGATATGACGCAGAAAAAGGAGTGTTACAAATCTATTCGTGGGCACAAGATGCGGAACGTATGGGCGCATTAACGGATGAAGAGCGTGTAAACGAATGTTTAAAAGGAATTCAATACATGTATCCAGAAGTTGATATTTATGAACACTTTGCAGGATATAATGATGGAACCACTACAAAAACATGGTTTTGGGATCAGCATGCAGGCGGCGGCGCTTTTGCGTTATTTAATCCTGGGCAATTCAAAAACTTATATCCAACATTACTTACGCCAGAATTTAAAGGTACTTTAAATATTGCTGGAGAATGCTGCTCTGTACATCACGGTTGGATTGTTGGCGCATTAGATTCAGCATATAATTCAGTCAACAATATTTTAGAAAAAATGAAAGCGACAAAACACATCGTAAAAATGAAAGCAACTTGGGGCGCTCTTGCAGCTCCAGATGTCGCAGAAAAATAATATAACAATATAAATACCATTATATACTACTAACAACTATATAATGCATTTAAAAAGGAAAGCCTTCATCTCGGCTTTCCTTTATTTTTTTGTGTATTTTAAGAGCGGATTTAATTTATAACTTTCTTTTTTTAAGGCATTTGTAGTTGTTACTTAAAGTTTTTGTTTATTGAGTTTTGTTTTGCTGAGCTTCAAGTTTTAATATTAAAAAACCGACATAATGTCGGAAAAGTAATAGCATTATACGGTATTGTTACAGTCATAAAGATCAATTGCTTCTACTTTTGTATAAACCAGATTTAGTTTTAGTAATGCCTCTTGCAAAAGTTAATTTTTAGAAATATACCTGTCATATTATCATTTTAATGAAAGCAACAATTATAACAATACTATTTTTCATATGTTCTTTATCTGTCACTGCACAAGTAAAAGATAGTATTGCTGATGTATTAAAATTTAAAATAGAAAAAGCTGAGACTGAGGTTGTAAAAATTCCATTGCTATTAAAACTAGCGGAACATATTCATAAATTTGATATTGATGAAGCGCGTAAAACTGCACTAAAAGCTCAAAAACTTATAGAAACTAATGAGTCTAGAAGTTTGAATCATCAACAACAAAAAGCAAAACTCTTTCAAATACTTGCAATTTGTGATGAATTGCAAAATAAAATAACAAGCTCTCTAGGACATCTGCAAAAATCTATTGACATCGCAACTACTATTAATGATTCTTTAAGCTTAGGGAAATCCTACCGTATCAGAGGATCATTATCAATAAGAAATAAAGATACTATAATAGGAAAAGAATACTATAAAAGGTCACTTCAAATTCGAAAAGCGATAAAAGATTCAGCAGGTATAGCACAATCGTATATATATTTAGGTGCATTATTTTTTTACAATACCAAGCAGAAAGATTCAATGCCATACTATATGCGGTTGGCAAAAACGTATGATAATTCTTTGGAATCAAGGATAAATGCAGATGCAAATTTAGCTGCGTTTTTTATGTTTGATCAAAATTTTGAAAAGGCTCGAATAACCTATGAAAGTTTGATTGAACCTCATAAAAAACTTAAAAAGTATTTAGGATTAAGTAGTTGTTATCAGAGTCTTGGTAGTGTCTATGCTTTTTTGAGTCAAAAAGATAAATCATTACAAGCACTAGATAGTGCCATTGCATATTCGAAAATTATAGGAAATAAAGATTTTTTGGTATCTCAGTATGAATCACGGCGTAATATTAATTATCACTTTAAAGATTACAAAGCTGCAATTAAAGATTTTGAACTCTATAAAATTTACTATGATTCTATCAATGATTTGGCAGAAGCAAAACGTTTCACAGAACTTGATCTTAATTATAAGTTTGAAAAAGAAAAAGAAATTGCAGCAATTGAACTCAAAAGTGAAACATCTAGAAAAACACTGTATTTAATATTGTTATTTATCACTGCATTGGCAGCTTTAATTTTAATCTATTTAATTAGGAAAAACAACAAACAACATTTGCAATTAGTTGATAATGAGTTAGAACTAAAAAAAGTTGAAAAACTAAAAGCAGACTTGGCTTTAGCAAATAGAGAAAAAGAACTTAAAAAAGTAGTCATTGAAAACTCTATTACAGAAGAAGTATTGAACAATACCTTGGACGATATCAAACAAATCATCACATTTGAAGATGAACAAGAAAGGCAAGTCGCTCTAAAATCGTTATCTGCATCATTATTATCTGAAAAAACGGCAAAAAGTTCCACAGCAAGTTTACAAAACTACTTAGATGAAGTAGGTTTAGATTTCAAAGTACTATTAGATACTCATTTTTCAGAGCTAAAACCGCGAGAAAAAGAATTACTCTGCATGATGAAATTAGGATTGAGTTCTACAGAAATTGGCAAATTACTTAATACAACATTACCATCAATAAAATCATCAAGATACCGTATTCGTAAGAAATTAAACTTGGAATCTAGTGATGATATTATAGCTTTTATTGAAAGCAAAAACACTTCAAATTTAAATTCATAAAAACGACTGTTTAGATAGCTCTAAAACAGTAGTGATACATAGTTTTTTTCTTCTCTACTTATGATTTTTTTGGTTTTAAAATACTGTTTTTCAGTAAATTAACTTGTTGATACCTTTTTGATACCGCCTAAAATTTGCATCTACTTTGATATCCATATTTCTTTGTTTTGAATTAAAAATACAAGGCTATTTCTACTTAAAATGTAGGATGTATTTAAGACTAAAAAACCAAACAATTACCAGAAAACTAAGCCTTATGAAAAAAATAATCATAACTATACTTTTTCTTTGTTTAGCAGCAACATGTTTTGCGCAAACATTTACAGACAACGGATTTAATTTTAATGTACTATCAACCAATCCGAACGAGGTTGAAGTTACGGGCGGAAGCGATGGAAGTTCTCCATTTACCATTCCAAGTACCGCAACAGATGGTGGCGGAATTACCTATACGGTTACTACTATTGGAAGTTCTGCATACCGAAACGGAGCAAGTAATGTTGTATTGCCAAATACCATTACGACCATTAAGTTTCGAGCATTTAGAGACAATGGAGGTTTAACTACAATTACATTACCAGCAAGTGTGACTTCCGTTGGTGGAGAAGCTTTTTTTGGTGGCGGCTTGAATGAAGTCATTGCTTTAGGAACTGTTCCTGCGTCAATTTCTAATAGTTCTTTTGGAACACGTAGTGGCGTAAGTTTAGAAGTTCCTGATGGTTTAGAAGAAACGTATCGTTTAGCAGGTTGGACAGGTTTTAATACCGTGAATGACGAAATTCCAGTTGGAAATACTTTTAATGTAGGTGATTTACGGTACAGAGTTACATCACAAAATCCGCTAGAAGTTGAAGTTGCTAACCGTTTAAATGGTATTGTAGCTATTGTAATTCCAGAAACAGTAGTAGAGCCACAATTTGGAGAAACCTATACCGTGACAGCTGTTGGGAATCGTGCTTTTAGAAATGCAGGAATCAATAGTGTGGTGTTTTCAAATACGATTGAAACGATTAAAAATGAGGCTTTTGAGAATAATAATTTAACAACCATCACATTGCCAACATCGTTGACAACAATTGGTAATGAAGCATTCAATACAAATCAATTAACAGAAGTAATTTCACAAGCAATAATAGCGCCTACGCTCGGAACAAACAGTATTAGAAATCGTGGAGACATTGGTTTAACAGTGCCAAGTGGTTCGGAAGCTTCGTATGTAAATGGCGGTTGGACAGGTTTCTTTTCTATCAACGGAACACCTTTTATAGGATCTGATTTTTCTGCGGATGGATTTAATTATAGAATTAACGGTGTCAATCCAAATACCGTAGAATTACGAGGTGGCGGAAGTGGAATAACTGATTTAGTAGTACCATCAACAACGACTAAAAATGGAGTCTCATTTACAGTAAACGCTATTACAAATCGCGCCTTTAGAAACAGAGGAATCAACAGTGTTGTATTGCCTTCAACTATAGAAACTATAGGATTTGAAGTATTTGAGATCAATAATCTTACTACAATTACACTTCCAGCATCGGTAACTACCATTGCTGATCAGGCATTTAACCTAAATCCATTAACAGAAGTAACTTCCGAAGCTGTTGCTGCGCCAACTATTGAACCAAATAGTATTGTAAATCGTGGAGATATAAGTCTAACGGTTCCTAGCGGTTCGGAAGCTTCGTATGTAAATGGCGGTTGGACAGGTTTCTTTTCTATCAACGGAACACCTTTTATCGGTTCAGATTTTTCAGTAGATGGTTTTAATTATAGAATTAATGGAGTCAATCCGAATACCGTAGAATTACGAGGTGGCGGAAGCGGAATTGTTGATTTAGTAGTACCTTCTACAACGACTAAAAATAGTATTTCATTTACAGTATCAGCAATCGGATTTCGTGCTTTTAGAAGCAGAGCGCTTAACAGTGTTACATTGCCTACAAGTATAGAAGTAATAGGTAATGAGTCTTTTGAGGCTAACAATTTAGCTACGATCACACTACCAGCATCAGTTACTACAATTGGTGAAGATGCATTTTTAAATAATAGTTTAACACAAGTTACATTCACATCAGGACCAGAAACTATTGGGGTAAATGCTTTTAGAAGTAACCAATTAACCGATGTGAGTATTCCGTCAGGAACGGTAACTATTGGAAATGGTGCTTTTATAAACAATCAAATCGCTAGTATTACGCTACCAAATACGGTAGATCTCATTGATCGTGATGCTTTTAGAAACAATCAATTAACGAGTTTGACTATTCCCACGGGAGTTATTACTATAGGAAGAGAAGCTTTTAAAACCAATAATATAACAACCTTAATCATACCTAATACTGTAGAAACTATTGATGCAAATGCTTTCCAAGACAATCAAATTATGAATGTCAATTTATCTACAGCGTTAACAACGTTAGGATCAGGCGCATTTCGTAACAATCAATTGACATCTATTGTAATTCCTGATGGTGTAACTGTAATTAACTCAGTAACTTTTCGTGATAATGATTTGGTCAGTGTCACACTTCCAGCAAACTTACAATCCATAAAAAATGATGCGTTTCGTAACAATGAAATAACAGCTATTAGTTTTCCAGTGAGTTTAACAGAATTGCTAGGGTTTTCTTTTCAAAATAATAAACTAACCAGCGTTACAATTCCTGCAAATATTTCAGCGATAGGAGCAAATGCATTTAGGGATAATTTATTAACTAGTATCACAATTCCGTCTAACATTACAAGTATTGAAAATGATGCTTTTTCTGGAAATCCGTTAGACGATGTAACTGCCGATAGCGCGACACCAGCTACAATTACTGCTTCAAGTTTTGGAACACGCAGTAATATAAACTTAACTATTATACCAGATCAACAAAATGTAATTGACGATTATATCGCAGCTAGTTGGACAGGTTTTGGAAGTATAAATGGCGAATTTCAAGTTGGTGCACAATTTACAGCAGGCGATTTTCGATATGAAGTAACAAACGTGAATCTAAATGAAGTAAAAGTCTTAAACAGAGTAACTACCGAACAGAATATTACGATTCCTGCAACCGTTACAGCGTCAGGAACAACTTTTAATGTAACTGCTATTGAAAATAATGCTTTTCAAAATACTGATGTTACAAGTGTAGTTATCGGTGGTAATGTATTAACTATTGGAAACAATGCTTTTCAAGGAAGTTCGTTAACTACAATTAATGCGCAAGGATCAACACCAGCAACAATTACGGATTCAAGTTTTGGAACACGTAGTTCCATAAATTTAACGGTGTTGTTTGGTTTAGAAACTGTATATGAAAATGCAGGTTGGACAGGGTTTTTCAGTGTAAATGGTCAAATTTCTGATGGCGCTATTGGTACTAATTTTGTAGAAGACGGAATCAATTACCAAATAAGGGCTATCAATCCAAATGAAGTTGAGGTAATTGGTGGATCTGTTATGGGTGATTTAATAATTCCTGCGCAAGCAACCTTTAATTCGTTTAACTTTTCAGTAAAAACTATACGTGCATCAGCATTTCAAAATGATCCAATAACAAGTGTTACACTTCCTACTAGTATAACTACAATTGGTTCAAATTCATTCTCAACTACTACGTTAACTGCAATTGTTGCTTTAGGAACAACACCTGCTGCGATTGAAAGTAATTCGTTTGGAGAAACAGGAAATATCGATTTAACCATTCCTACAAGTAGTCTTACAGATTATTCAACTGCTGGTTGGACAGGTTTTTTCTCTGTAAATGGTAGTGATCCTGCCATTGGAACCCGATTTACGGTAAACGGAATTCGATATGAAATTTTAACCTTAGCGCCAAATACATTATCCGCAGTTGGAAAAAACGGAACTGTACCCAATAGCGATTATATTTTCCCAGAACTTTTATCAAAAAATGGGATCGATTTTATCATCACTACAATTGGAAACTCTGCTTTTAGAAATAGATTTGTACGTACTGTAAGTCTTCCAAGTACATTAACAACGATAGCATTTCGCGGATTTCGAAATAATAGTAATTTACTAAGTGTAACCATTCCCGCAAATGTAAACTCAATTGGTTCAGAAGCTTTTTTTAGCACTGGTTTAGTAGAAGTTATTTCTGAAATTACGAATCCGCCAAATGTAAATAATGGAACTTTTGGTGATAAAACGAATACAAATTTATTTATTCCTCAAGGCACAACACAAGCCTATTTGAATGCAGGTTGGACAGGTTTTAAATCAATTATTGAAATTGGAACACTTACGTTAGAACCAAAAGTATATCTGCAAGGCGCAAGTTTAAACCCAAATACAGGAGAAGAAGCACTTATGCGAGACGATTTAAGAATTGCTAATCTAATTCCAACAACGTCTCCGTATGCTGACGCACTTACGTGTAATGCGAATGTATTTAATACCACAGGAAACGATGCTATTGTAGATTGGGTTTTTGTAGAATTGCGCAGTGCTACCGACAATACAAACGTAGTTGAAGGACGATCAGCATTACTACAACGCGATGGCGATGTGGTAGATGTCAACGGAAATGGAATTTTACAATTTACATCACCAATAGAAAATTATTTTGTAGCTGTCAAACATAGAAATCACTTGGCTGTAATGACAAACACGGCACAGCAGTTAGATGGAAATCGTGTCAATATTGACTTTACAGATGCTACCAATCAAATTACCTTTGGAAGCAATGCACAAACCGACGCAGGAATGCCAGTAGATACTCTTGGAATGTGGTCAGGAAATGTAAATGGAGATACTTTTGTTCAATATTTAGGAGGAACGCCAGATACGACTGCGATTTTATCTGCAGCATTAAATGACCCTGGTAACTTTTTAAACTTTTCCACCTTTATCATCAATGGATATAGTGATAATGATGTAAATATGAGCGGAACTACACAATACGAAGGTGGCTCGGCAGATTCACCACTTATATTACAAAACGTATTAGCGCATCCAGGAAACTTTTTAAATTTTAGTACGTTTCAAATACAAGAGCAATTACCACAAGACAATTAAGAAGTATGAAAAAATTACCACAAATCATTCTAAGCACAGCAATTCTTTGTTTTGTAACGTTGCAAAGTTTTGCACAAAATACAGAAGGCGGCGGTGGCTTCACTATTGATGGAATTGAATACGAAGTACGCAGCTTTAATCCGAATGAAGTAAGTGTATTCAATGCAACGGTTACTGATGAAGTAGAAATTCCCGCTACGGTTACGTTTCAGGATGTAACATACAACGTCATTGCCATAGGATCAAATTCGTTTCAAGGCAATACAGGACTTACCAGTGTTACCATTCCTGGAACAGTTGAAAGCATTAGTTCTTTAGCTTTTTCAAATACAGGACTCACAGAAGTTACTGCTTTAGGTACTGTGCCTCCCACACTTCAAGCAAATACTTTTGACGATACAAATGTGATTGCATTAACGGTTCCTGTTGGCGCAGAAGATGCCTATTTGGGCAACGGTTGGACAGGTTTTGCTTCCATCAATGGGACAAATCCAAACTTTGTAGTCAATAATATTACCTACAGTTTAAATTCATTAAGTGCAAACACGGTGAGCGTTACCGGGAGTTCAATTACAGGAAGCGGTCTAACCATTCCATCAAATGTAACGTTTACTAGTACAAATTACACCGTAACAGAAATTGCAGCAGGCGCATTACAAGACAATCAATTAACAAGTGTAAGCTTACCAAGCACACTTACAAAAATTGGAAGTTTTGCTTTTCGGAACAATCAATTGACAAGCGTAATCATTCCAAATGCCGTCACAGAAATTGCACTATCAACTTTTAGAGACAATCAATTGGCAACAATTACACTGCCCAACACAATGACAAGACTAGGAGAGAGGGCTTTTCAAAATAATCAATTAACGAGTGTAACTATTCCAACGGGCATCACCATAATAGAAGATAATGTTTTTAGAAATAATAATTTATCGAGCATTACCATTCCTGATGGAGTTACAGAAATTGGTGTTTTTTCTTTTGATGACAATAATTTAACAACGATTACCATTCCTGCAAGTGTTACTAATATTGGAAGTTTTGCATTTAGCAACAGTCCTCTTGATGAAATAATTTCTTTAGCAACTACACCACCGACAATTAGTAATCCAGATTTCATTTTTGGAGACTTTGAAACAACAGGTTCAATAGACTTAACAGTGCCCACAGGAACAGAAACAGCGTATGCAAATGCAGGTTGGGTAGGTTTTAATTCGGTAAATGGAGTTGTAGCTCTTCAAATTGGGAGCACCTTTGATGTTCAAGGATTTTTGTATACCATTACGGCTTTAGCACCAAACGAAGTCAATGCTGCGGGTGGAAGTACCATACCTACAAATTTAGTAATTCCAGAAACGGTAACTACACAAAATACGATGTTTACAGTAGTTGGTATTGAAAATGCTGCTTTTGAAAATGAAGGTATTACGAGTGTTAGCTTTCCAAATACGTTACGAGATTTAGGAGAAGTAACATTCCGTTTTAATGCTATTTCAGAAGTAGTTATTCCAGACGGTATCACTGAAATTCCCCAACGTTGTTTTTCTAATAATGACATCACAAGTGTTAGTTTACCTGAAAGTCTAGAAATTATTGGGTTTCGATCTTTTGAAAACAATGATTTAACGAGTATTGTTTTACCTGATGCACTCATAACAATAGCTTCTTTTTCCTTTAGAAATAGTAATTTAACAAGCCTTGTAATTCCTCCTAATGTAACTGGTATTGGAGAAGATTCGTTCTTGTCGAATCCTTTAGTTGAAATTATAGCAGAAGGTTTTACACCTTCTGCTATTCAAGGAGATTCTTTTAGTGGCAGAAGTAATATTGATGTATTTGTACCTACAGGAAACGTGCAACCATATATTGATAATGGTTGGACAGGTTTTAAATCAATCAACGGAGTTTCAAAAGCATTACAATTAAACGTCTTTTTACAAGGCGCGAGTCTCAATCCAAATACAGGAGAAGAAAGCCTAATGCGTGACGATTTGCGCGTAGCAGGTATAATCCCTACCACTTCTCCTTATGGAGATGGCGCTACTTGCGATATTTCGGTATTCAATACTACTGGAGCAGATGCCATTGTCGATTGGATTTTTGTTGAACTACGCGATGCAACAAACAATACAAACAGCATCGAAAGTGCTTCTGCTTTGTTACAACGAGACGGTGATATCGTAACTACAGATGGTGTAAGTCCATTTGTATTTACAGCAGCAGCAAACGATTATTTTATAGCAATCAAACACCGAAATCATTTAGGAATTATATTGGCGAATGCAAAGCGATTATCTTCTGTCATAACGAGTATTGACTTTACAGATGCCAACAATCCAGAAACTTTTGGAAGCAATGCACAAACAGTAGGAGGAATGCCAGTTGACAAAATTGGTATGTGGACAGGAAATGTAAACGGAGACAATATTGTACAATATTCAGGAACAAATCCTGATGCACCAGCAATTCTATCACTAGTGTTGAATGATCCAGGAAACTTCCTAAACTTCTCAACTTTTGTAGTAAACGGTTATAATGCAAATGATTTAAACTTAGATGGAAACGTTCAATACGAAGGTGTTTCGCCAGACGCGCCTTTCATCTTACAAAACGTATTGGCACATCCAGGGAACTTTTTAAA
This sequence comes from Kordia sp. E, assembly GCF_056033805.1. NCBI lineage: Bacteria > Pseudomonadati > Bacteroidota > Flavobacteriia > Flavobacteriales > Flavobacteriaceae > Kordia > Kordia sp. E. The sequence goes on along the minus strand of NZ_JBRASR010000004.1, from coordinate 2,882 downwards.
CTTTAGCACATTTCAAATACAAGAACAATTACCAGAAAACTAAATATGAATATTATGAACAAAATTACCCTCACAAATTTATGTATGGCAATTTATTGCCTATTTACAGCCAATATGTATGCGCAAGATGGTTATACGTATACACTAATTGACAACGGAAGTTATAGCTATACTATCGGAGCAGTTCCAAACACAAGTACGAGCAACTTTGCAACTTCAGTACAGAGTTATGGGTTTACCATAATTGTACCTGACGGAGTTACAGCAACAATAACATCGTCATTAGGCGGAGCTGCAAATGCTACTTTTTTTAATGGAAGCGATGTAGCGCAACCAACTATTGACGGTTATTTAATCACAGAAACACTTGGAAGTCCTTCTGCATTGCCAGCACCTTCAGCAGGAACAACAACGCCAATAGTAACTATTCAAGTAGATGGTTCTCCAACAAGTGGAATTTTGGAAATATTAGCAAACAATTCTGCATTGGCAACAGCGGTAACACCACTAAAATCATTTATGCAAGCTGATATGGTTGACAATGGAACGGCAGAATTTGTCAATGTTGTAGATCCAAATACTTCTGCATTATCAGGAACAAGTTCATTTGATTTTTCTACACTTTCTGTAGATAAAACTCAGTTAAAAAACCTTTCTGTATATCCAAATCCTGCAAGAGATGTTGTAAATATTCAATACAATGAAAACTCATTACAGAGCGTAGAAATTTATGCAATGAACGGACAATTGGTACTTTCTCAAAAAAATAATTTAGAAAAAATACAAATCAAGAGTTTACAAAGCGGTATGTATTTGATGAAAATAGCTACTGAAAAAGCTAGTAAAACGATAAAACTGATCCGTCAGTAATAAAAAAGTGAAAACAATATTGAGTTGAGAATTATTTCAGGTAACTTTTGAAATATTTCAATTCTTAAAAAGAAAGTTATATACTTAAGGTTTAATTTAAAAATTACTTAAAAAATCATACAGTAATAAGAAGTATAAAAAATAATTCATGAATCCTACAATACAATATACAAAAAGCGGAAACATAAGTATAGCTTATCAGGTCTTTGGCTCAGGTCCAATAGACTTAGTATATATTCCAGGTTGGGTTTCTAATATCGATTGGATGTGGGCTTGTCCTGAATTGGTAAACTTTTTTCAGGAATTAAGTAAAGTAGTTCGAATCATTCTATTTGATAAAAGAGGTACAGGACTTTCAGATCGTATAGTAGAACTCTCTACGCTAGAAGAACGAATGGAAGACATTAAAGCTGTAATGGATGCCACGAACTCTAAAAAAGCAATTCTTTTTGGACATTCGGAAGGTGGAAGTGTATCTGCATTATTTAGTGCTACATATCCAAATCGTGTCATTGCATTAATATCGTTTGGAATTTTCGCAAAGCGAATATACTCAGAAGATTATCCTTGGGCACCAACCAACGAAGAGCGCCAAAAGGTGTATGATATGATTGAGAATAATTGGGGAAGTGGAGAAATGAATCTTGAATCATTAGTGCCATCTAAAGCTGATGATAAGCAATTTATGAATTGGTTGGCAAGTTATTTTCGTTCTGGCGCAAGCCCAAGAGCAGCAATGAAACTTACCAAAATGAACACGCAGGTAAATATTATTGATATTTTAGAATACATTAAAGTCCCTACGTTGCTAATGCAGCGTACAAATGATATTGATGTAAAAATTGAAGAAGGTAAATTTATTGCAAAACGCATCAAAGGTTCAAAATTTGTTGAATTTGATGGAGACGATCACCTATTCTGGGCGGGAAATACACAGGAAGTATTGACAGAAATGAAAAACTTCATCTATCAATTAGCACCATTTGATGGTTGTTACAAAAAACGATTATCGACAGTACTATTTGGTCAAGTTATGACATCCGCAAATGCAAGTCTAAAATCATATAATATAGATGCCTATATTGAAGAGTATGGTGGAGAAATCATTAGCAAAGACAAAAAGTATTTTATGGCAGTATTTGAAGTTCCTAGCAAAGCTATTTGTTTAGGAATTAATCTACTACAAAAATTACAAGCAGACAAAATACCGTTCTCTGCAGGAATATATATGAAAGAAAGTGAAGAAGATTATAATACTACGTTAAATGAGCGAGATAATTATATGGTTGCGGCCATTCTTTCTCTACTAAAACCAAACAAAGTTTTAGTAACACAAGCAATAAAACATTTACTATCTGGCGCAGCATTTAATTTCACTAAAGAGAACTCCATACTCACACATGCTTCACATAAATTGTGTAAGTTGTACAATGTTAGAAAAGTAAATGAGCATACCGAAAAAAGCGAACATCCATACAACTTTTCAAAATATGATTCATTCTTAGAGACCGTATTAAAAATCATAGATCAAAACTTAGATAATAATAATTTTGGAGTAGAAATGCTTACCAAAGCAATCGGAGTAGGAGAGCGACAATTACAACGAAAACTCAAAGAAACTTCGGGGAAATCTCCAAGTCAATTGATCATGTTTATACGTTTGAATAAAGCTAAAGAAGCGCTACTTACAAAAAGTTTTACAGTGGCTGAAATTGCTTTCAAATTTGGCTTTTCGAGTCCATCATATTTTTCAAAATGTTTCAAAAAAGAATTTGGAATACGCCCAACAGAAGTATTTAATTAAAATAAATAACAAATGACCAAAAACTACACGTATCGCAAACTCGTTTTATTCTCCTTTTTAGTAATGGTACTATTCATGTACAACTGTACAACAAACACCATTGATGAAGGTGATATTACCGATTTGCCTCCAATAGAAGAAACGGTTACCTATGATGCTGATGTGTCCCCAATTATTACAAACAACTGTATTGGTTGTCATAGTGGAC